>NZ_JABEQC010000020.1 GCF_013041605.1 Vibrio plantisponsor
GATGAAGGTCTACGTTTCGCGATCCGCGAAGGTGGCCGTACAGTTGGTGCTGGTGTTGTAGCTAAAATCTTTGAATAAGATTTGACGTGACACTAGTAAAAAGGGCATCATTTGATGCCCTTTTTATGCGCTGTATTAAGCATTAGCTAGTTTTTTATACAAGCGAGTGTGAAAACAGGACTATTTGTTAAAGAATTTAGCTCTTTAACAAATAAAAAAGAGAGTGCATTGAGGTATTTTCCTTGATGTTATGGATTTGCCCTGCAGCAGCGGGGTTGTTGTCGTCTATAGTAAGACTTGTGTGACAGGTTGGTTTATGAAAGCAAATGCTGAAGCTCCTGATAGCTCAAACGCAGCAGATACATTTAAGTGGATTGTCACTTTTGCTCTGCTAGCTGCCGCTGTTGTGGGTAATTACCTGTATGGTGAATTGTCTGTAGTGATTCGCGCTGCAGGTGTAATCGTGTTAATTGCCGCTGCGCTAGGCGTCGCTGCAACAACATCAAAAGGCAAAGCCGCAATTAGTTTTGCACGTGAATCACGAATGGAAGTTCGTAAAGTTGTTTGGCCTACACGCCAAGAAACGATGCAAACAACACTAATTGTGTTAGCGGTAAGTATTGTAATGGCTCTAGTACTTTGGGGCATTGACGGAATTATGGTTCGTCTAGTGGCCTTTGCTACTGGGGTATAGAGGGTTTAATACATGAGTGAAGCTCCAAAAAAACGCTGGTATGTAGTTCAAGCCTTCTCTGGCTTTGAAGGTCGCGTAGCACAATCTCTACGTGAACATATCAAGATGCACAGCATGGAAGATCTATTCGGTGAAGTGCTTGTCCCAACTGAAGAAGTTGTTGAGATGCGCGCGGGTCAACGCCGTAAGAGTGAACGTAAATTCTTCCCTGGTTACGTGCTTGTGCAAATGATCATGAATGATGAATCTTGGCACTTAGTACGTAGCGTCCCTCGTGTAATGGGCTTCATTGGTGGTACATCTGATCGTCCAGCGCCAATTACTGATAAAGAAGCAGACGCGATTCTGAATCGTCTTGAGAAAGCGAGCGAAGCTCCACGTCCTAAGACTATGTTTGAAGCGGGTGAAGTGGTTCGTGTTAACGAAGGTCCATTTGCTGACTTTAACGGTACTGTTGAAGAAGTGGATTACGAGAAGAGCCGCCTGAAAGTGTCTGTATCGATCTTTGGTCGTGCTACACCAGTTGAGCTTGAATTTGGTCAAGTTGAAAAGATTGACTAAAAAAACACCTTTTAGGCTTGTTTAAGGCGCGAATGCTAGCTATAATTTCGCGCCTTTTTACAGGTCTTTATACCTTTTCTAGGTTCTCGTAATTTAGAAATTAGGTTAAATAAACCTCTAATGGTTTTGTTACTTCGGGGAGCTGATTGTTAATTAGCGTTTGAACCCAAAATTTAGGAAATATCATGGCTAAGAAAGTTGAAGCTTATATCAAGCTGCAAGTTGCAGCGGGTATGGCTAACCCAAGTCCACCAGTTGGTCCTGCTCTAGGTCAACGTGGTGTGAACATCATGGAATTCTGTAAAGCGTTCAACGCACGTACAGAATCTATCGAGAAAGGTCTACCTACTCCAGTTGTTATCACTGTATACAGCGACCGTTCTTTCACGTTCGAAACTAAGACTCCACCTGCAGCAGTTCTTCTTAAGAAAGCAGCTGGTATCAAGTCTGGTTCTGGTCGTCCAAACACTGAAAAAGTGGGTACTATCACTGACGCTCAAATCCAAGAAATCGCAGAAACTAAAGCTGCTGATATGACTGGTGCTGACATCGAAGCGATGAAGCGTTCTATCGCTGGTACTGCTCGTTCAATGGGCCTAGTGGTAGAGGGTTAATATAATGGCAAAACTAACTAAGCGTATGCGTACAATCCGCGAGAAAGTGGATGTAACTAAAGAGTACGAAATCAACGAAGCTGTTGCTCTTCTTAAAGAACTAGCAACTGCAAAATTCGTAGAATCTGTTGACGTTGCTGTTAACCTAGGTATCGACGCTCGTAAATCTGACCAAAACGTACGTGGTGCAACTGTACTACCACACGGTACTGGTCGTGATATCCGTGTTGCTGTATTCACTCAAGGTGCTAACGCTGAAGCTGCTAAAGCTGCGGGCGCTGACCTAGTGGGTATGGATGACTTAGCTGAGCAAGTTAAGAAAGGTGTTATGGATTTCGACGTAGTTATCGCATCTCCAGATGCAATGCGCGTTGTAGGTCAACTTGGTACCATCCTTGGTCCACGTGGTCTAATGCCAAACCCTAAAGTTGGTACTGTAACACCTAACGTTGCTGAAGCGGTTAAGAACGCTAAAGCTGGTCAGGTTCGTTACCGTAACGACAAGAACGGTATCATCCACACTACTATCGGTAAGGTGTCTTTCGAAGCTAACCAACTACAAGAGAACTTAGAAGCTCTACTAGTTGCGCTTAAGAAAGCAAAACCATCTTCAGCGAAAGGCGTTTTCGTGAAGAAGGTAAGCATCTCTACTACTATGGGTGCTGGTGTTGCTGTTGATCAGAATACTCTGAACACTCAAGCATAATGCATTTGCTTAGGCGCAAAATTTGTGTATAATTTTGCGCCTAATATTTGTGGTTGGGGCTGAAGCCCGATTCTCTGAATCAGTACTCAGTCTCCGTCCAAGACCGTAGGCGTTATCACTTGATAACTTAATACAACCTACGTAGATGGTGCCCGAACCTGACAGAAAGATTTCATTTTTTATTTTAAAGAATGGGTTACCTTTCTTCTGGAACTGCACCTAATAATCTCTCACTGTTGTGACAATAGTGAGTGGTGTAATATCAACCAGGAGTAATCCAAGATGGCTTTAAACCTTCAAGACAAACAAGCAATTGTTGCTGAAGTCAACGAAGCGGCCAGTGGTGCACTTTCTGCAGTTGTAGCTGACTCTCGTGGTGTACAAGTTGCTGCGATGACAACTCTACGTAAACAAGCTCGTGAAGCTGGTGTTTACCTAAAAGTTGTTCGTAACACACTTGCGCGTCGCGCTGTAGAAGGCACAGCTTACGAATGTCTACAAGACGTATTCGTAGGTCCAACTTTGATCGGCTTCTCTAACGAGCACCCAGGTGCTGCAGCGCGTCTTTTTAAAGACTTCGCTAAAGAGAACAAAGCATTCGAGATCAAAGCTGCTGCATACGAAGGTTCTATCACTGACGTTGAAGTACTAGCGACACTACCAACTTACGACGAAGCAATCGCACGCCTAATGATGTGCATGAAAGAAGCTTCTGCTGGCAAATTGGTACGTACTATCGCTGCTATCCGTGATCAAAAAGAAGCTGCTTAATTGCCTTGCTTTTTACTGGTTGCAAAATAAACTTATTGTTGACTTAAAAGAGAATTGTTATGTCTATTACTAACGAGCAAATCCTAGACGCAGTTGCAGAAATGTCTGTAATGCAAGTTGTTGAACTAATCACTGCAATGGAAGAGAAATTCGGTGTTTCTGCTGCTGCTGCAGTTGTAGCTGGTGGCGCTGCTGCTGGTGCAGCTGTTGAAGAGCAAACTGAATTCAACGTAATCCTAGCTGCTGCTGGTGCGAACAAAGTTGCTGTTATCAAAGCAGTACGTGGCGCAACTGGCCTAGGTCTTAAAGAAGCTAAAGCTCTAGTTGACGGCGCTCCAGCTCCTCTGAAAGAAGCTGTTTCTAAAGAAGAAGCTGAAGCACTGAAGAAAGAGCTTGAAGAAGCTGGTGCAACTGTTGAAGTTAAGTAATTATTACTTAATTTCTTAGCCGCAAGGCTAATGGCTGGTGGTTTAATAACCACCGGCCTTTTTGCGCTGTAGGGTATGGGCGAATTTTCCCGCTGTTTAAGCGTCCCATATTCATGCAAAAAGCGGAAGTCGAACTGACAAACCGTCACTACAGTAAACAGCGATTTAGTCACTGTCCTAAACCTTTAAGGTGGACAGTTTGGGTCACTTATCAGCGAGCTGAGGAACCCCATGGTTTACTCTTATACCGAGAAAAAGCGCATCCGTAAGGACTTTGGTACTCGTCCACAAGTACTGGACATTCCATACCTGCTATCGATCCAGCTCGATTCATTCGATAAATTTATCGAACAGGATCCTGAGGGACAATACGGTCTTGAAGCTGCTTTTCGTTCTGTATTTCCAATTCAGAGCTACAACGGCAATTCAGAGCTGCAATACGTTAGCTACCGTCTTGGTGAGCCAGTTTTTGACGTTAAAGAATGTCAAATCCGTGGTGTAACTTATTCAAAACCACTACGCGTAAAACTACGCCTTGTGATTTTTGATAAAGACGCGCCAGCAGGTACTGTCAAAGATATTAAAGAACAAGAAGTCTACATGGGTGAAATTCCACTCATGACAGATAATGGTACCTTTGTAATTAATGGTACCGAGAGGGTTATCGTATCCCAGCTGCACAGAAGCCCAGGCGTATTCTTCGACAGCGATAAGGGTAAGACCCACTCTTCAGGTAAAGTTCTATATAACGCACGTATTATCCCTTACCGTGGTTCATGGTTGGATTTCGAGTTCGATCCAAAGGATAACTTATACGTACGTATTGACCGTCGTCGTAAACTGCCAGCATCGATCATTCTCCGTGCTCTAGGTAAGACGACTGAAGAGATCCTTGATATCTTCTTCGAAAAAGTAAACTTCGAAGTGAAAGACCAAACTCTTATGATGGAGTTGGTGCCTGAGCGTCTACGTGGTGAAACTGCTACGTTTGACATTGAAGCTAATGGCAAGGTCTATGTAGAGAAAGGTCGTCGCGTTACGGCTCGTCACATCCGTCAACTTGAAAAAGATGGCGTTGATTTCATTGAAGTACCAGTTGAATACACAGTTGGTAAAGTATCTTCTAAAGACTACATCAATGAAGCGACTGGCGAGATCATCATCGCTGCGAACCAAGAAATTAGCCTAGAAGCTCTTGCGAACCTATCTCAAGCGGGATACAAAAAACTAGAAGTTCTATTTACGAACGATCTAGACCACGGTCCATTCATGTCTGACACTATCCGTGTTGACAGTACAACTGACCGTATTTCTGCGCTTGTAGAAATCTACCGCATGATGCGCCCTGGCGAGCCGCCAACGAAAGAAGCGGCTGAAACGCTATTTAATAGCCTATTCTTCTCTGAAGAACGCTACGATCTATCTACTGTAGGTCGTATGAAGTTCAACAGCTCAATCGGTCGTGAAGACGCTGGTGAGCAAGGCACTCTTGATGAAACAGATATCATCGAAGTGATGAAGAAGCTTATCGCGATCCGTAACGGTATTGGCGAAGTGGACGATATCGACCACCTTGGCAACCGTCGTATCCGTAGCGTAGGCGAAATGGCAGAAAACCAATTCCGTGTTGGTCTTGTACGTGTTGAACGCGCAGTTAAAGAACGTCTAAGCCTAGGCGATCTAGACAACGTGATGCCACAAGATCTGATCAATGCGAAACCAATTTCTGCTGCTGTTAAAGAATTCTTTGGTTCTTCACAGCTTTCACAATTCATGGACCAGAACAACCCGCTTTCAGAAGTAACGCACAAGCGTCGTATTTCTGCATTGGGCCCTGGTGGTTTGACTCGTGAACGTGCTGGCTTCGAAGTACGTGACGTACACGTAACTCACTACGGTCGTCTATGTCCTATCGAAACGCCTGAAGGTCCAAACATCGGTCTTATCAACTCTCTATCTGCGTTTGCACGTTGTAACGAGTACGGTTTCCTAGAAACTCCATACCGTCGTGTAGTAGATGGCGTTGTAACTGACGAAGTTGATTACCTATCAGCTATCGAGGAAGGTCAATTCGTTATCGCTCAGGCGAACGCGAAACTGACTGAAGAGAGCACTTTTGCTGACGAACTGATCACAGCTCGTCAAAAAGGTGAATCAGGTCTTCACCCTCGTGAACACGTTGACTACATGGACGTTGCTACAAACCAAGTAGTATCTATCGCTGCTTCGCTTATCCCGTTCCTAGAACACGATGACGCGAACCGTGCATTGATGGGTGCGAACATGCAACGTCAGGCAGTTCCAACGCTAAGAGCAGACAAGCCTCTAGTTGGTACTGGTATTGAACGTAACGTAGCGGTTGACTCAGGTGTAACTGCGGTTGCTAAACGTGGTGGTGTTGTTCAGTCTGTGGACGCATCTCGTATCGTTGTTAAGGTTAATGAAGAAGAGTTGGTACCAGGCGAAGCGGGTATCGATATCTACAACCTAACTAAGTACACACGTTCGAACCAAAATACATGTATCAACCAGCGTCCATGTGTGATGCCGGGTGAACTAGTAGCTCGCGGTGACGTAATCGCTGATGGTCCATCAACTGACCTTGGTGAACTTGCTCTTGGCCAGAACATGCGTATCGCATTCATGCCTTGGAACGGTTACAACTTCGAAGACTCGATCTTAGTTTCTGAGCGTGTTGTTCAAGAAGACCGCTTTACCACTATCCACATTCAAGAACTATCTTGTGTGGCTCGTGATACTAAGCTTGGTGCTGAAGAGATCACTGCGGATATTCCAAACGTAGGTGAAGCTGCTCTATCTAAATTGGATGAGTCAGGTATCGTTTACATTGGTGCAGAAGTTAAGGGTGGCGACATCCTAGTTGGTAAAGTAACACCTAAAGGTGAAACTCAGCTAACTCCTGAAGAGAAGCTACTACGTGCGATCTTCGGTGAAAAAGCTTCTGACGTTAAAGATACTTCACTACGTGTGCCTAACTCTGTTGCTGGTACGGTTATCGATGTACAAGTCTTCACTCGCGATGGCGTAGAGAAAGACAAACGTGCACTTGAAATCGAACAAATGCAGCTGAAAGAAGCGAAGAAAGACCTTACTGAAGAGTTCCAAATTCTTGAAGGTGGTCTGTTTGCACGTGTTCGTTCTCTGCTACTTACAGCAGGTTACAGCCAAGCTAAAGTTGAATCTATCGACCGTAAGCAATTGCTAGAACAAACGCTAGAAGACGACGAACTACAAACTCAGCTAGAGCAAATGGCTGAACAGTACGACGAACTGAAAGCTGACTTCGACAAGAAATTCGAAGCTAAGCGTCGCAAGATCACTCAAGGTGATGATCTAGCACCAGGCGTACTGAAGATCGTTAAAGTTTACCTAGCGGTGAAACGTCGCATCCAACCGGGTGATAAGATGGCGGGTCGTCACGGTAACAAGGGTGTAATCTCTAAGATCAACCCTGTTGAAGACATGCCTTACGATGAAACTGGTCAGCCAGTAGATATCGTACTTAACCCACTGGGTGTACCTTCGCGTATGAACATCGGTCAGATCCTAGAAGTTCACTTAGGTCTGGCGGCTAAAGGTATTGGTGACAAGATCAACCAAATGATTAAGGAACAGCAAGAGCTTGCTAAGCTGCGCGAATTCCTACAGAAGGTTTACGATCTTGGTGAAACTCGTCAGAGCGTCGACATTGCTTCTATGAGCGATGAAGAAGTACGCGTACTGGCTGGTAACTTACGCAACGGTCTACCGATTGCGACACCAGTATTTGATGGCGCGAACGAAGCTTCAATCAAAGAACTATTGTCACTAGCAGACCTTCCAACGTCTGGTCAGCTGACACTGTTCGATGGTCGTACAGGTGATGCGTTTGAGCGTCCTGTAACTGTTGGTTACATGTACATGCTGAAACTGAACCACCTTGTTGATGACAAGATGCACGCTCGTTCTACGGGTTCTTACAGCCTTGTTACTCAGCAACCACTTGGTGGTAAAGCTCAGTTCGGTGGTCAGCGTTTCGGTGAGATGGAAGTATGGGCACTTGAAGCATACGGTGCTGCTTACACGCTACAAGAAATGCTAACAGTTAAGTCGGATGACGTTAACGGCCGTACTAAGATGTATAAGAACATCGTAGATGGCAACCACAGCATGGAACCTGGCATGCCAGAATCGTTCAACGTATTGTTGAAAGAGATTCGCTCGCTAGGTATCAACATCGAGCTAGAAGACGAAGAGTAATTCGTTTCTCGACAGAGAAATGTGATTATCTGGTAGAAAGCAGCTGGCGTTTGGCTGGCTGCTTTTAACTCCTTACAGGAGCTGATTGTGAAAGACTTATTAAACTTTCTAAAAGCACAGCATAAGACCGAAGAATTTGATGCAATCAAAATCGGTCTGTCTTCACCAGACATGATTCGTTCATGGTCTTTTGGTGAAGTTAAAAAACCTGAGACGATTAACTATCGTACGTTCAAACCTGAGCGTGATGGTCTGTTTTGTGCGCGTATTTTTGGCCCAGTAAAAGACTACGAATGTCTTTGTGGTAAATATAAGCGACTAAAACACCGTGGTGTTATCTGTGAGAAGTGTGGCGTTGAAGTTACACAGACTAAAGTTCGTCGTGACCGTATGGGCCACATCGAGCTTGCATCTCCAGTTGCTCACATCTGGTTCCTAAAATCTCTACCATCTCGTATCGGTCTATTAATGGATATGCCGCTACGTGATATCGAGCGCGTTCTTTACTTCGAAATGTACGTAGTAACAGAACCAGGCATGACTGATCTTGAAAAAGGTCAAATGCTGACTGAGGAAGAGTACCTAGACCGCCTAGAAGAGTGGGGTGATGAATTCTCCGCTAAGATGGGTGCTGAGGCGATCAAAGATCTATTAAGCTCAATGGACCTTCATGCAGAAATCGAACAGATGCGTGAAGAGCTAGATACGACTAACTCAGAAACTAAGCGTAAGAAAGTAACGAAGCGTTTGAAGCTAGTTGAAGCATTCGTAAGTTCAGGTAACAAACCTGAGTGGATGATTCTGACTGTACTTCCAGTGCTTCCGCCAGATCTACGTCCTCTAGTACCACTAGATGGCGGTCGTTTTGCGACTTCTGATCTGAACGATCTATACCGTCGTGTTATTAACCGTAACAACCGTTTGAAACGTCTTCTTGAGCTTGCGGCTCCAGACATCATCGTACGCAACGAAAAACGTATGCTACAAGAGTCTGTTGATGCGCTTCTAGACAACGGTCGTCGCGGTCGCGCGATCACAGGTTCGAACAAGCGTCCTCTGAAATCTCTTGCTGATATGATCAAGGGTAAACAAGGTCGTTTCCGTCAGAACCTTCTAGGTAAACGTGTAGACTACTCTGGCCGTTCTGTAATCACAGTAGGTCCATACCTTCGTCTGCACCAGTGTGGTCTTCCTAAGAAGATGGCACTTGAGCTATTCAAACCATTTATCTACAGCAAGCTAGAGACTCGTGGTCTTGCGACTACAATCAAAGCAGCTAAGAAAATGGTAGAGCGTGAAGAAGCTGTTGTATGGGATATCTTGGATGAAGTTATCCGTGAACACCCAGTGCTACTTAACCGTGCACCAACACTTCACCGTCTAGGTATCCAGGCATTTGAACCTGTACTTATCGAAGGTAAAGCGATTCAGCTACACCCACTAGTGTGTGCGGCGTATAACGCGGACTTCGATGGTGACCAAATGGCGGTGCACGTGCCTCTAACTTTAGAAGCACAGCTAGAAGCTCGTACTCTGATGATGTCGACAAACAACATTCTGTCGCCAGCGTCAGGTGATCCGATCATCGTACCTTCTCAGGACGTTGTATTGGGTCTGTACTACATGACTCGTGAGAAGATCAACGCGAAAGGTGAAGGCATGTACCTTGCTGGCCCAGAAGAGGCTGAGAAGGCTTACCGCACTAAGAGCGCTGAGCTACACGCACGCGTTAAAGTACGTATTACAGAAACCGTTGTTGACGAAGATGGTAACAGCACAACAGAAACTAAGATGGTAGACACTACTGTCGGTCGTGCAATGTTGTGGCAAATCGTACCTGCAGGTCTTCCTTACAGCATCGTTAACCAAAAGCTAGGTAAGAAACAAATTTCTAACCTACTTAACGAGGCATACCGTAAGTTAGGTCTGAAAGATACTGTAATCTTCGCTGACCAAATTATGTACGCTGGTTTCGCTTACGCAGCACTTTCAGGTGTATCTGTTGGTATCGACGATATGGTTGTACCACCTGCGAAATACACTGAAATCGCTGAAGCGGAAGAAGAAGTACGCGAAATTCAAGAACAGTTCCAGTCTGGTCTTGTAACTGCGGGCGAACGCTACAACAAAGTGATCGATATTTGGGCATCGACCAACGATCGCGTAGCAAAAGCGATGATGGAGAACCTTTCATCTGAAATGGTTATTAACCGTGACGGTGAAGAAGAGAAGCAAGAGTCATTCAACAGCATCTATATGATGGCTGACTCAGGTGCTCGTGGTTCTGCAGCTCAGATTCGTCAGCTAGCAGGTATGCGTGGTCTGATGGCTCGTCCAGATGGTTCAATCATCGAGACGCCAATCACTGCGAACTTTAAAGAAGGTCTAAACGTACTTCAGTACTTTATCTCAACGCACGGTGCTCGTAAGGGTCTTGCGGATACAGCATTGAAGACAGCGAACTCTGGTTACCTAACACGTCGTCTAGTAGACGTTGCTCAAGACGTAGTAGTTTATGAGCACGACTGTGGCACCCACGAGGGTGTAGACATGATGCCTCACATCGAGGGTGGTGACGTTAAAGTTCCGCTAACTGAACTTGCGCTTGGTCGTGTGGTTGCAGAAGACATTCTGAAACCAGGTACAGAAGAAGTTCTAGTTCCTCGTAACACGCTTCTTGATGAGAAATGGTGTCAGGTTCTAAACGACAACTCTGTTGACCGTATTAAAGTACGTTCAGTAGTAACCTGTGACGCAGACTTCGGTTGTTGTGCACTATGTTACGGTCGTGACCTAGCTCGTGGTCACCTAGTGAACCAAGGTGAAGCAGTAGGTGTTATCGCTGCTCAGTCTATCGGTGAACCGGGTACACAGTTAACGATGCGTACGTTCCACATCGGTGGTGCAGCATCTACGGCAGCAGCAGAGAACAGCATCCAAGCTAAGAACACTGGTTCTGTTAAGCTACACAATGCTAAGTTCGTAATTAACAAAGATGGCAAGCTAGTAATCACATCTCGTGCATCTGAGCTAACTATCATTGACGAATTTGGTCGTACCAAAGAGAAGCACAAACTTCCTTACGGTTCATTGCTAAGCAAAGCAGATAACGACGCAGTTGAAGCTGGTGAAACAGTAGCAAACTGGGAAGCGCACACATTGCCAATCATCACTGAAGTGGCAGGTCGCATCCAGTTCGTAGACATGATCGATGGCGTAACCGTTTCTCGTCAAACAGATGACCTAACTGGTCTATCTTCAAGCGAAGTAACGGATGCAGCAGCTCGTCCAGCAGCAGGTAAAGATATGCGTCCAGCTATCAAACTTGTGGATGAGAAAGGTAACGATGTAGTGATCCCTGGTACAGATATGCCAGCTCAGTACTTCCTACCTGGTAAAGCTATCGTGAACATCGAAGATGGCGCTGAAGTGAATGTGGGTGATACTCTTGCTCGTATTCCTCAGAAATCTGGCGGTAACCGAGATATCACGGGTGGTCTACCTCGCGTAGCAGACCTATTTGAAGCTCGTAAGCCGAAAGAGCCTGCAATCCTTGCTGAGTACACAGGTACTGTGTCGTTCGGTAAAGAGACTAAAGGTAAACGTCGTCTAGTTATCACTCGCGACAGCGGTGAAGTTTACGAAGAGATGATTCCTAAGCATCGTCAGTTGAACGTGTTTGAAGGTGAGCGTATCGAACGTGGTGATGTGATCGCAGATGGTCCAGAGTCTCCACATGACATCCTACGTCTACGTGGTATTCACGCTGTGACTTCTTACATCGCTAACGAAGTTCAGGAAGTTTACCGTCTGCAAGGCGTTAAGATTAACGATAAGCACATCGAAACCATCGTTCGTCAGATGCTACGTAAGTGTACAATTACTCACGCAGGTGACTCTGAGTTCCTACCTGGTGAGCAAGTTGAATACTCACAAGTTAAGATTGCTAACCGTGCACTAGAAGCAGAAGGCAAAGAGCCTGCACGTTTCGAACGTGAACTTCTAGGTATTACGAAAGCGTCTCTAGCGACAGAATCGTTCATCTCTGCGGCATCGTTCCAAGAAACGACGCGCGTACTGACTGAAGCTGCGGTATCTGGTAAGCGTGATGATCTACGTGGTCTGAAAGAGAACGTTATCGTTGGTCGCTTGATCCCTGCTGGTACTGGTTTTGCGTACCACCAAGATCGTCAATCTAAGCGTGAAGCTCAGAAAGAAGGTCCTTCAGCAGAGCAAGCTACAGATAACCTAGCTGCGCTACTGAACGCAGGTTTCTCTTCAGAAGAGTAATCGAACTATCGATATGAAAAAAGGCACCGAAAGGTGCCTTTTTTATTGGAGTAAATTTGTAATCAAAGAGAGTATAAGTTACTGAATCTAAGTTAATTTATGCGCCTGGTGGAATCGAAAGGCTATCAATGATGAGCTGTATCAGGTGATCTTCCAACTCAAATCGTGATTCTAAAATTTGCCCAACTTTAGAAAGATCTTCATCGAAAGTCTCTAACTCATCTTCTTCGCTTACAGCAGCATACTTATCGGTAAAGTTCAGTAGAGGATCGGTGGTTAAGATGATCTCCGCATAAGCTCG
Source organism: Vibrio plantisponsor (assembly GCF_013041605.1). GTDB lineage: Bacteria > Pseudomonadota > Gammaproteobacteria > Enterobacterales > Vibrionaceae > Vibrio > Vibrio plantisponsor. The sequence goes on from NZ_JABEQC010000020.1 coordinate 12,626, forward strand.
ATTGATTTCGTCTGTAGCTTTAAAACCAGTCGATTGCCATTTGCTCATCACCATGTCGTAGACCTTGAAATGCCCTTCGGAAATATAGTCGACGATTTCCTGACAGAAATACTGAAGTTCTTGAGGTGAAGGGAGTTCCGAAACCGAGGCTTTAGAAGCACAAGGTTGAAGTGCAGCAATTTTGCAATATTCAACAACTACATGCTGTCTCTTCTCTAACCAATGATCGATAACGTCACTGGCTCCGCCCCATTGCTCTTGTGTTTGTTTGAATTTTTTTAGCATGGTCACGCCCTCAAGATAGAGCTATCGTAGGATAGACTGTCCTTTGCACATTCCGCTGTATGAGTAGGATACAGCCTGTTGTTTTCACGAGAGTTTATGTGTGGTAAACAAATAGAGACAAACTCTGGTATGAAATTAGATTGCCAGTAAAATGAACGAACTGCAAGCAACAGGAGTTTGTATGTTAAAAAATAGTGACCTCAAATCAGCTTATTGGTGTGTTGTTTCAGGAAGTGAACTTTGGACCATTGACGGAACCGTACCATTCGGCACGGCAAAGGATCTTGAACTGCCGATCGAAACCGCAATCGAAGTTGAACAATACAAGGGACATCCGGTTTATTGGCTGAATCACGGCGATCTCGATAAAGATCTTGAAATGACCTCCTTGCGTGAATTATTGGTTGTCGATGAAGCGTTATTTCTCGCCGCTAGCCGAGCAGTTCAGTATGGACACATGAGCCAAACGTTACGTTTTTGCCCACAGTGTGGTGGACGTAACCATCTCAACCATCGTGATCTGGCGATGCAATGTCAGGACTGCCGAACTCTTCATTATCCACGCATTTTCCCATGCATCATCGTTGCGGTGAGAAAAGAGAATCAGATTCTTCTGGCACAGCATCCACGACATCAAACGGGTATGTATACGGTGATTGCTGGGTTCTTGGAAGTCGGGGAAACCCTAGAACAGTGTGTGGCTCGCGAAGTATTGGAAGAAACGGGTATTAGCGTTAAGAACATCCGATACTTTGGTAGTCAGCCTTGGGCGTTTCCTTCCAGTATGATGATGGCATTTTTGGCTGATTTCGCTGGTGGTGATATTCGCCCTGATTATTCAGAGTTGAGTGATGCCCAGTGGTTTACCCCAAGTGAAATGCCGCCGGTCGCACCAAAAGGTACGATTGCCAGAGCGCTGATAGAACACACGGTTAACGCCATCAAAGATGAATATTCAACGTCGATATAATTAAAAAGCGAGAGAAAACAGGCAAAAAAAACCCTCCGGTGAGGGAGGGGGTAAGTAAGATGTCGTTATGAGATGTCGAGTACTGAGTACCCGTATATTATTGTAGTTTTCGCTAGCACCGAGATTTTAAACACTGTTTCAGTTTGCACGCAAATTAACCATTGATTTAAAAGTTAATAACATGATCTAGGTTGCAAAGCTCTGTTCTACAAACCGTAAATCTATGGTCAGTTGCAGGGAAATAAGTGATAGAATACGCGCCTAATTAATAAAGAAACTAAAGAAATAAGCCTAGAAGTTGGAAGCCAGAATGACAGAATTAAAGAACGACCGTTATCTTCGTGCTTTGTTGAAGCAGCCCGTTGACTGTACTCCAGTGTGGATGATGCGCCAAGCAGGGCGTTATTTGCCAGAGTATCGTGCGACACGCGCGCAAGCGGGAGACTTTATGTCCCTGTGCAAAAACGCAGAGCTAGCTTCTGAAGTGACATTACAGCCACTACGTCGTTTTCCTCTAGATGCTGCGATTCTGTTTTCAGACATTCTGACTATTCCAGATGCTATGGGTCTAGGGTTACGTTTTGCAGCTGGTGAAGGTCCGGTATTCGACCGTCCTATTACTTGTAAAGCTGATGTGGATAAAATCGGTCTGCCTGATCCAGAAGGTGAACTTCAGTATGTGATGAATGCGGTGCGCCAAATCCGCAAAGACCTTAAAGGTGAAGTACCTTTGATTGGCTTCTCTGGTAGCCCATGGACATTAGCGACTTACATGGTAGAAGGCGGCAGCTCAAAAGCTTTCACTAAGATTAAGCAGATGATGTACGCAGAACCAGCGACGCTACATGCCTTGTTGGACAAGCTTGCAGACAGTGTTATTGAGTACCTAAATGCACAGATTAAAGCGGGTGCGCAATCTGTAATGGTATTTGACACTTGGGGTGGCGTATTGACTCCTCGTGACTACAATCTGTTCTCACTGCAATACATGCATAAGATTGTTGATGGTCTGATTCGTGAAAACGAAGGTCGCCGAGTTCCTGTTACTCTGTTCACTAAGAACGGTGGTATGTGGTTGGAAAGCATTGCGGCAACTGGTTGTGATGCTGTTGGTCTTGACTGGACAATTAACATTGCTGATGCCAAAGCTCGTATTGGTGATAAAGTTGCGCTGCAAGGCAACATGGACCCATCGATTTTATACGCTCAGCCAGAACGCATTCGCCAAGAAGTTGCCTCTATTCTAGAAGGCTTTGGCCATGAAGGCACAGGTCATGTCTTTAACCTTGGTCATGGAATTCACCTGGACGTTCCGCCAGAGAACGCCGGAGTGTTTGTTGAAGCGGTACATGAGCTATCCAAGCCTTACCACAATCAGTCTTATAACAAATAATTGAATGACATACGAAGCGCTCATAATCGAGCGCTTTTTTTTTACTTTAGCTATCACTGATTTATACTGCGATAGAGTCAATTACAATCTGGCGAGCCAATGAAGACAAGAGACAGAATCGTTCACGCAGCTTTGGAGCTGTTTAATGAAAACGGTGAGCGCGCTATGACCACCAACCATATTGCTGCCCATCTGGAGATCAGTCCGGGTAATCTCTATTACCACTTCCGTAATAAACAAGAGATTGTACGAGAGATCTTCGCTCTTTATTCGAAAGAGCTGATTGAAAGATTTACACCGCTGCAAGGGCAATATGAAAGCTTAACGTTGTTAAAGCACTATCTCGATTCCATGTTCAACTTGATGTGGAAATATCGTTTCTTCTATTCAAACTTGCCTGAAATCTTACAGCGTGATGAGGAACTGCACGTTGAATACATCGCTTCTCAAGAGAAGTTGCATGTGAACTTAATCAATATCATGCAAAACTTCGTCGATATGGAGCTTCTTGATGTTGAAAAAGACGATTTGGAAACCTTAGTTACCTCATTGCATATGGTCTATTCAGGTTGGCTGGCGTATCAATCCGCAATGTCATTGAAAACCGAAATTACCGAGCAAGTGATTTATAAAGGCATGTTGCAAATGATCTCACTTGTTAAACCTCGTACCACTCCGCAAGGTTACGAACAGTTGCAACTGTTGGAAGATGGCATTCTCGCACTTCATGTTTAGAAGAGTGAGTTCAAAGCGTAGGGTTGAAAGGTGATGAGTTATAACCTTTCAATCTTGTTTATGAACAACGAACGCTGATAGTTTATTGATTAACCCCACTTTTAATGAATTATCAGCCATGCACTACGATGTTTTCAATGGTGATGCCGATGGCATCATCTCTCTTCTTCAGCTCAGGCTTGCTCAGCCTAAAGAAGCTCAGCTTGTTACGGGTGTTAAAAGAGATATTCAGTTGCTCGATAAACTGAATGTCAAAGCGGGCGATTCTCTCACTGTTCTTGATATCTCTATGCAGAAAAACAATGCTGGGTTGCTTGCGGCTCTGGAAGCCGGTGCTGATGTGTTTTATGCGGATCATCATCAGGCCGGTGAAATCCCTTCTCACAGTCAATTATCTGCTCACATTCATTTAGAACCAGATATGTGCACAGCTTTGATTATCGACAGGTTGTTAGAAGGCCGATTCCGTGAATGGGCGATTACTGCCGCTTACGGCGATAACTTGAATAGAGTAGCTGATGAATTGTGTAAAGAGCTGGGGCTAACACAACAAGAGTCAGAGCAACTTAAAGAGCTCGGCACTCTTATCAATTACAACGGTTATGGAAAGAGTACTGCTCAGCTGCATTTTTACCCTGAAAAGCTCTATCAAATACTGCTGGCTTATCCATCCCCGTTTGAGGTGATAAAAGATAAATCATCCCCTTTTTATCAACTAAAGGCGGCATATGAAGCAGATGTTGCTCAAGCTATCTCTGTCCCAAGTTTTTATGAGAGCCAAACTTTACGAGTATTTGAACTGCCAGATGAGGATTTCTCTCATCGTGTTAGTGGTGTGTATGGCAACTTAATTGCCAATCAATCGCCTTCTCAAGCTCACCTAGTATTAACTAAAATTGACGATAACAGCTTCGCGGTTTCTCTTCGCGCGCCATTAAACAATAAGCAAGGTGCGGGGCAGTTGTGCTCGCAGTTTGAGACTGGCGGAGGTCGGGAAGCGGCTGGTGGTATCAACCGTTTAGCCAAGCAGGAGCTATCAAGGTTAATTGATACGCTAGAAAGCTATTACGGAAAGTAAAACAGGAAAGCGATATCGCTTTCCTGTTTGATAGTTACTTGTTCAATAATCTATTGATCAAACGCTTAAGCGGCGTAGTTAATGGCATGTAACTGGTGAATTTGCGGCAAACTAAACTCGTTAGCTTCTTTATGTAAATGTACAAGTTATCCAAAGTCATAGATAAGCAGTATCTGACAATGCTTTAGCTTTGTACCTATTCGAAAAATGGCACAAGTAAGGATGAGGTTAATTAGTAACGATAACCAATAGGTATGGCTTATAAGTCGAGGCTAAATCAACGTCGAGATATCAATGGATACTGACGTTACAGAGTGGCCAGTTTGAGTAATATGTTAGCGGGTGAGCCAAGTGCGAGGGTTTTCAGCTCGGCTGTTGCGTCGAACTTCAAAATAGAGGCTAGGTCGTGATTGACCACCGGTATCGCCAGCCAGCGCAATGGTTTCACCTGCGGTAACCTTATCGCCCTCTTTTTTCATCAAGGACTGATTGAAACCATATAAAGTCATATCGCCTTTACCGTGATCTAACAGGACGACTAAACCATAACCTCGAAGATATTCCGCAAATACAACCGTACCCGGATAGACAGCCGTGACGGCTTGACCATAATTGGCGGATATCACAATACCTTTCCAATCGACCTGACCGGTTTGACGTTCGCCAAAATTATGCAAAACGGAACCTTTAATTGGCCAAGCTAGTTTGCCTCGTTGCTGGCTTATCCCATCCATAGGGATGGCGTTGCGTTTCGCTGCTTTAGCAATTTCTGCTTTCAGACGAGTTTCATTACGTTGCAACTCAGCAAGATATACTTTGTCGCCTGAAATGCTCTTCTGAATCTTACTGACTGTGCCTTTACGCTGAGATTGGGTCTTTGCTAGCTGATCACGTTTTTGGGTTTGTTCTTCTAACAACGAGGCTATTTGGTCCCGTTCTAGCTGTATCTGTTTCTGGCTTTCTTCGAGCTGTTCTCTGGTCTGTTTCAGCGCTTGAATGGTCTCACTACGTGCTTTGGCTAAATGTTGGAAGTATTGACTGATACGGTCTTCTTCCACGTTGTTGTTGAGTAAGTTGCCGTTTGCGGTGGAGTTTTTAGTGATGTAATAAGTCTGAAGCAGTTGTTCTAACTTATCAGCTTGCTGTGTGCGCTTTGCTTCGAGTTCTTTTATTTTCGCTTGAAGTTTACTGATGTTTTGATTTGCTGACGTTAGGTTTCTTTTGGTGTCTTTGATCTGCTTTTCAAGATTCGAAATATTGATCTCTTGTTGTTTGAGAGATTGTTGTAATTGATCAAGCTGGCTCTGTTGTTTGGTTAGCTCTTGCTTCTGGCGAGATATTTCCCCCGTTACGCCTTTGAGTTCTTGCTGTGAAGCGGCAAAAACATTGGATACAGACAAAACAGAAAAACAGAAAAACAAAGTCACTGTCATGTGGACGAGGTTGTGCTTTAGGTAGTGTCGTAACGTGATTGTCATGTGGGGAATATGTTCGCCAATAGATTCAATGAGTAACCAGTATACTCAAAGAGTGGAATGAGGCGAGTGCCGGATGCAAAAACTTTGTCATAGTATTTGCCTTATAGCGAAATTTGGCGATAAAAAAGCCCTAACTGGGTTAGGGCTTTCACAATCACTTCGCAAGTTCTACTTATTTGTAGATAACTTGGCCAGACATTTCTGCTGGGATTTCAGTATCAGTCAGAGCAAGCATCGTTGGTGCTAGGTCTGACAGTTTGCCGCCTTCGATAAACTCGATGTCTTTGCTACCCACATACACTAGTGGTACTGGAAGGCTTGTGTGAGCTGTGTGTACGCCACCGGTTTCTGGGTTGATCATCATTTCTGCGTTACCGTGGTCAGCAGTGATAAGTAGTTGACCATCCACTTCTTTGATTGCTTCAACAACACGACCGATACATTCGTCAACCGCTTCACAAGCTTTAACTGCCGCTTCGTACACACCTGTGTGGCCAACCATGTCGCCGTTCGGGTAGTTACAGATGATAGCGTCGTATTTGCCAGATTTGATAGCAGCTACAAGTTTATCGGTTAGTTCAGCAGAGCTCATTTCTGGTTGAAGGTCGTAAGTCGCCACTTTTGGTGAAGCAACAAGTTGACGCTCTTCACCAGCAAATTCGTTCTCAACACCACCGTTGAAGAAGAAAGTTACGTGTGCGTATTTCTCTGTTTCAGAGATACGTAGCTGAGTTTTACCTGCTTTCGATAACCATTCACCGTAAGTGTTTTCTAGTGATGCTGGTGGGAAAGCCGCTGGTAGTGGAATGTCTGCTGCGTATTGAGTCAGCATCACAAAGTTAAGAGCAGGGAATACTTTACGCTCGAAACCAGCAAAATCAGTAACGAAAGTGCGAGTGATTTGACGCGCACGGTCAGCACGGTAGTTCATGAATAGAACCGCGTCACCGTCTTGCATTGCAGCAGACTCTTGGCCTTCTGCGCGGATTTCTGTTGCTTTAACGAACTCATCGTTTTCGTCACGAGCGTATGCCGCTTCTAGACCTGCTAGAGCAGAGTCGAAAGTGAAATCACCTTGAGCTGCAGTCAATAGGTCGTAAGCTTTTTCTACACGTTCCCAGTTGTTGTCGCGGTCCATAGCGTAGTAACGACCAACTAAAGATGCGATACGGCCTTTGCCTAGTTTTGCGAACAGCTCATCAAAACGTTGTAGAGAGCCTTCAGCGCTGCGTGGCGGTGTATCACGACCGTCTAGGAAGCAGTGTAGGTAAATTTTCTCTGCACCACGAGCTGCTGCTAATTCGATAGCTGCATAGATGTGATCTTCGTGAGAGTGAACGCCACCTGGAGACATAAGACCCATTAGGTGAACCGCTTTACCAGCAGCAACCGCGTTATCAATCGCTGTTACTAGTGCTTCGTTTGTTTGGAAATCACCGTCAGCAATAGATTTAGTGATGCGAGTTAGGTCTTGATAAACAATACGACCAGCGCCGATGTTAGTATGACCTACTTCAGAGTTACCCATTTGACCGTCAGGCAGACCTACATCCATACCAGAAGCCGAAATCAGAGTGTTTGGGTTGTTTGCCATCAATGCATCCATCACAGGAGTGTTCGCATTGTTGATAGCATTGTTGCTGCTGTCTTCACGGTAACCCCAACCGTCAAGAATCACTAGAGCCATTGGCTTCTTAGCTGACATACTTATAACCTCGTCAAATTCAAAGTAACTAAAAACTGAAATTAGCGTAATTTTACTACACTTTATAGCCGTTACTGTAGGGCAAGATCAATGATTCTCCCTATCGTTGCAATAAAATGTAGCCAATTGATCAAAAAAATTGTCTCAAATTGCTTGTTTATTCTTATAGTTAGTAAACTAAAAATAGATTGCTAGTAGACCAAAATGCTTGTTCCAGCGACGGCGACAATCGCGCCTAGCCAAGCAAAACGGTTCGGTCTTTGTTTGGTATAGATCCAAAGTATAGGCAATAGCATGATAGGTGTAGTGGAAGAAAGCAGAGCAACCATACCTACATTACCCTCTCGCAGGGCATATAAAATTAGCGTCATGCCCAGCGCCATACCGATAAACCCGTTGACGGTAGTAATACCAAAAATTTGCCAGTTCATTTTCTGAGTCGGGCGTGCAACGCGAGTTCCGGTCGCTCGCAGTAAGCAGTGGGCGACAAACGCCGTCAGCATTCGGATTGAGGATGCGGCTACAGGATCAATATCCGTCTGCATAATTGGCTTTGCAATTACACCACCTAAAGCTTGGCATAGCGCTGCGGTTAACCCTAAGCCTAACCCTATCCAAACGTTGCCATGCACCATTTCTAAATGGTTACTGGCTTGTCCTCTTCTGCCGAAAAAGATGGCAGTTAATACACCAGAGAAGACCAGCGTTGAACCTAAGAGTTCAAGAGGCGTCATGCTTTCGCTAAAGAGAAAATAGCCCAATACAGTTGAAAAAACAGCATGACAAGAGAAAAGCAAGCCAGACTGGCGAGGTCCCATACGGTTCAAGCAGGCAAAGAGTGCGGTATCACCGATGAATATGCCGATAAGTCCCGATAACATCATTGGAGGAACGGCTGATGCTTCTACCGTTGACCAGCCACCGGTAATTAGTGCCATTGTGGCTAAAATAGTAAACGTCGAGCCCATTCTCCATCGGCTATAGGCAAAGGTTCCGAGATGTCTGGCTGGAGTAACAGAAAGTAAACTGGCAATAGCCCAAAGAAATGCCGCAGCAAGCGCCAGCCATTCATAGCCCATGATTGATCCTTGAGAGGGAGAGAAAAGGGTACTCAATATGCCATCAAGGTTTGGGAAAACAAAGTAAATTCATATCATTTACGATGAAAGCAATGGCAGCATTATTAATGCTTCTTATGGGTCATGCTGTGACCGGAAATGCTGTGTAGCTGATAACAAAAATCTCCCTTATAGAAGGGAGATTTTGAGTGAAGGAAAGTCGGCTAGGTGAGTATCCAAGTAGCGATATACACAATCAACAAGCCAACCACACCAATGATGACCCCTGCTTTTGCCATGTCTCGGCTTTCGATTAATCCTGTTGAATACGCCAGTGAGTTCGGCGGTGTAGAAACGGGCAAAATCATCCCTAAAGAAGCTGAAAACGCGACAACAACCAGCAGTCCCTGAATACCGCCAACTTCGGATAAGCTTTGCATTGATGTGCCAATTGCGGCTGCGATTGGCATCAATAAGTTCGCGGTTGCGGTATTTGACATAAAGTTTGCCATTAGCCAGCAGATGATTGAGAGCGTAATAACAACGGACATTGGTGACAGAGACTCGTAATCAATCGCGTGCGCGAGAGCTTTTGCTAAACCGGTTTGTTCTAAACCAATACCAATCGCAATACCACCGGCAACCAGCCAGAGTACGTCCCAGTTGATTTGTTTGAGCTCTTCTTTGCCCATAATGCCAGTTAAGGTAAATATCGCTAGCGGGATTACTGCTACCACATAGGTGTTCATACCGTGCAGCGAGGTTGTCATCCATAGAATTATGGTTGCAGCAAAAGTGATGTACACCACGATAGCTCGCCAGCTGCGCATAAACGTTCCTTCAAGTTTAAGCGTCATGGATGGTTGAGAAGAGGGAAACAACTTTTGTAATAAGAACCATGCGAAGGTGAGCTGGATAAAGACAAAGGGCAGACCCATGGTCATCCAAGATAAGAAACTAATACTGTGCTCACCCGTTAGATACTGCAGTGCGATAGCGTTGGGAGGTGTGCCTATTGGCGTCGCAATACCACCCGTGTTTGCCGCAATAGGGATACACAACACTAAAGCTTTAATACCTAAATCGCCCTTGGGTGCCGATGCCACAATAGGTCCTAATAATGCCAGCATCATTACCGTGGTTGCGGTATTGGACATAAACATTGAAAACACAGAAGTAATCAGCATCAAACCAAGCATGATGAATTTTGGTTGAGTTCCAAAAGGCTTGAGCAGCACTCGGGCTAAGTTGTTGTCCAACTCATATTTTGATGCTGCGATGGCCAGTGCAAAGCCACCCATAAATAAAATGATGATAGGTGAGGAGAACGCACTGAATATTTCAGTGTAAGGAATGAGTACGCCTAACTCATGACCTTCTGAAGGTGCTCGAAACCAATGTAACCCTTTATTTGAGATCATGATGAGCTCAAGGGTGATGATGAATATCGAAGTTGCAAACACAGGTACAGGTTCCAGTACCCATAAGAGTGCTGCCAGCAAGAAGATCGCCAGTAATCGATGTTGTATCAGAGTGAGGTTATCAATGGGAATCGCATCAATTGGCATCATCAGGACACCAAGAGGAATCAAAAGGCACACTAACAGTTTTATGAGCAACATGGGTTGCAAAGTCGGCATGGGAACATCCTCACTCCAAGAAGAATGCTCAATCTTAAACCGTTGAATTAATAGGGTCTTAGAGCGGGGTTAAAGTTTTGGTTTTTTGCCGAGATAAAAGGCGGATGTGTGGGTTAGGTCAAAACAAAATGCCCAGACTTAGCTGGGCATTTTAAAAGATGAAGACACGCTTATTTGTTGATGTGAGCGTATGGTGTACCTAGTTGAGTTGGGACATTATTTTTCATGCTCTCATCAAAGCGGATTGCGTCTTTAGCAAACAGGTTGATGACTGTTGAGCCAAGTTTAAAGCGACCCATTTCTTCGCCTTTCTTGAATGAAACTGCTTTGTTACCCGTGGCCGGATAGTCCCAACGGTAAACCGTGTTACCACGAGGAGGCGTTACAGTTCCTGCCCAAGTTAGCTCAATACTACCAACGATGGTTGCACCTACTAATACCTGAGCCATTGGACCGAATTCAGTATCAAAGATACAAACCACGCGTTCGTTGCGAGCAAACAAGTTTGGTACGTTTTCAGCCGTTAGTGGGTTAACTGAAAACAAATCACCCGGTACGTAAATCATCTGACGTAAAGTACCATCACACGGCATGTGCACTCGGTGGTAGTCGCGAGGGGATAAGTACAGTGTTGCGAATTCGCCATCACGGAACTCTTCAGCTAATTTCGCATCGCCACCTAACAGCTCTTGTGCTGAGAAATCATGGCCTTTTGCCTGAATCAACTGTCCATTGTTGATAGGGCCAAATTGACTCACGCAAGCATCAGCTGGGTGAGTAATCACTAACTCATCTTCAACAATAGTACGAGCACCAGGCTTTAGTTCACGCACAAAGAATTCGTTGAATGTTTTAAAGTGCTTTGGATCTGAATGCAGAGCTTCATCCATGTTCACGTTATATTGTTTGATAAACCAGCGGATAACGGCTGTAGTTAGACCACCCGCTTTAGCTGAGGCTAACTTACCGACTAAGCGAGTTAAACCGTGTTGTGGAATCCAATACTGCAGTCCAACTTTAATTTTATCCATTGTGTTTCATTCCAATGTGTTTAGGTCCAATGTGTTTAGAACAATGGGCCAAATTGTCTGTTCTACTCAAAAGGTCAGCAAACCTTGAGCTTTGGGCGCGAGATGTTACTGAAAATCGCCACAGGTGTCAGCAATTTGGTTATAAATGGCAACAAAATCTCGCTACAGATCCGCTTTCTTATTACGCGAATACTGACGATTAGCTTTGTTTTCATCCATGCTTTCGATGATTCTGTGATAGTTCTCGTATCGAGTTCGGCTCACTTCACCTTTCTCAACGGCTTCTCGTAATATACAGCCGGGATCATCGCCGTGCTTACAGTCTCTGAATTTACAACCACCTAAGTAAATACGAAATTCAACATAAGCTTTGGTGATGTCATCGGCTTCTAAATGCCACAAGCCAAACTCACGAACTCCCGGAGAGTCTATCAAATCACCGCCAGATGGAATGTGGTAGAGACGAGCCGCAGTCGTTGTGTGTTGACCTAAACCTGAAGTTTCAGAGATAGCGCCTTCTTCTACCGACTCGGCTAATTCGGGCATCAGTGCATTGACTAAGCTGGATTTACCCACGCCTGACTGACCGACGAAGATATTGATCTTATCGCGCAGTTTTTCTTCCAAAGCCTTAATGCCTTCGCGGGTTTGCTTACTGACGTAAAGCACTTCATAACCGATGCGCTCATACTCAGCCAGAGACTCTTGATATTGCAAACGCTGCTCGTCAGTTAATAAATCAATCTTATTGAGGACAATCAGTGGCGCAATTTCCAGTGTTTCTGAAGCGATGAGGTAGCGGTCAATGATGTTGAGCGATAACTCTGGCAATACAGAAGAGACGATGATCATCTGATTAACGTTGGCAGCAACTGGCTTCAAACCGTCATAATAATCAGGACGGGTCAGCACTGAGGTGCGAGGTTCTACAGCCTCAACGACACCAGATATTCCCGCCAGAATTTCATTACCCGGCCGCCAAATCACTTTGTCACCAGAGACGAGGCTTTCAATGCCACGTCGTAAGTTGCAGCGATGAATCGCTCCTGTTTCAGGATCTTCGATGTCAGCATGTTGACCAAAACGCGTAATAACCAAGCCTAATTTTGCGCTTTCAAGCATTGACTCTTCCCATTGTACGGAGTCGTCTTGCTTAAGTTTGCGGTGTTGGTTGTTTCTTACTCGCCTCACTTGGCCTTTAGTCAGCTTTTTTTTCTTTGCCACTATAATCTACTTTTATGAATTCGATGGTACTGATGAATTTGATTGAGTTTGTGCCAAATTTGAAGCTATACACATTTGAGTAAATGCGGTGAGCTAGGTTTCTTGGCTATCTGAATTTGGGTATAGTACCTCTTTTATCGACAAACCCATATAGGCACTCACTTATGTCTTATAGCGATCAAAATCTTATTTGGATCGATTTAGAGATGACTGGCTTAGACCCTGAAGCTCACAAAATCATCGAAATAGCCACTATTGTCACCGATAGTGAGTTAAATATTCTGGCGGAAGGCCCTGTGTTGGCGATTCACCAACCAGAGTCAGAGTTAGACAAAATGGATGATTGGTGTACCAACACACATACTGGTAGCGGGCTGGTTGAGCGTATTCGCCAAAGCACAGTGACAGAAGCACAAGCCGTTGCACAAACTATCGAGTTTCTAGAAAAATGGGTTCCTCGCGGAAAATCACCGATTTGCGGTAACAGTATTGGACAAGATCGCCGTTTCCTCTATAAACACATGCCAGAATTAGAAGAGTATTTCCATTATCGCTATATCGACGTAAGTACTTTGAAAGAGCTGACTCGCCGTTGGAAACCTGAAGTGTTGGACGGTTTCTCTAAGAAGGGAAGTCACCTAGCGTTAGATGATATTCGTGAATCAATCGCCGAGCTTAAATATTATCGTCAAACCATCATGTCGATTTAAGCGAATATACGTGAATCAAACCGCAGCAATCGCTGCGGTTTTTTATGGAACGGGTAGAAAGGCCAGTTGAGCAACACTTTGAACCACTTTGGTAATACCGCGATTGGTTTTATCGGCCACGATCAAGGCCATCATGTCCTGAACCATCACCATTTTGGAAAACAACCGATCAAAGCTGATGTCGTAATCCGATTCTCCCATGCGGTTTGATAGCAGAAACAATTCACCTTTACTGTCTCTGCGTTGATAGAGACGCCAGACAAAAATTTCAATGTTACGAGCACTGTTATAAAGGGATTGCTCATTTAATGAATCGATAATGAAAAATTCCTGCTGGTGGTTGTAAGAGCGTCTGAGCATCTCTGTTAATCCAACCATAGCGGCGAAAACCCTGTCTCCCTGAAAGTTTTCATCGAAGCTAAGAAGAATCGCATCAACGCCAGTGACTCCGTTCAGTTCGTCAAAAATCAAAGAGGGAATTTCAATTGTATTGTAGGTGCCGAATATCTGCGCCATACGAGCATCCACACTCATGCCGGAACTTTTTCTGAGTTGCCAAGGGTTGCGAACGTAAAGTTTACGAGTTAATTCCATCAGCATCTGTTTTTGCTGTTTGGCATGAACATCCATAACAAAATCAACATCACTTTTTCCTAAGTTGCGCATAGGCTTTGGCATTGAGCCACAACCAGATAGGAAGAAAAAAGTGGTGATCAGCACCAGCAGTAGTGAAATTTTACGCTTGAGTGGCTGAGGGACTAGTTTGCTCAATCCATTTTCCTTTTTACTTTCCTTGTCAGAAGCTTTCAAAGTCGGAAGCTTTTACGAATGTCAGTTTACGCGGATATTAGTGCTGTACGGTTAAAAATACGTCGGTCGCAAAATAAGTTGCAAATAATTCTGTCAGAATAACGGTTTATCTCGCATAATGCGTGGGCTCGAATTTAAGTGAAATCTTAAATGACTAACCGAAGCTGGTGGTCTTTTAAGCAAAAAGCGTTGTTTGCGGATGCTTTTTAGTCAAGCGATAAAAAAAAGAATTTTTTTTTCGATAAGGGCTTGCATCACACAAAAATGCTCTTATAATTCGCAGCCCTGAACAACGGAAACGTTGTTGATGCGACACTAGCTCAGTTGGTAGAGCGCAACCTTGCCAAGGTTGAGGTCACGAGTTCGAACCTCGTGTGTCGCTCCACTTTCTCAAGTTAGAAAGCGAAGGCTCTCATTGTGCTTAACAATGATTACGGACGCGGGATGGAGCAGCTTGGTAGCTCGTCGGGCTCATAACCCGAAGGTCGTTGGTTCAAATCCAGCTCCCGCAACCAAATTTAGATTAAACGCAAAATGCGGTTAATCATGCGACACTAGCTCAGTTGGTAGAGCGCAACCTTGCCAAGGTTGAGGTCACGAGTTCGAACCTCGTGTGTCGCTCCACTTTCTTTAGTTAGAAAGCGAAAGCTCTCATTGTGCTGAACAATGACAATGCGACACTAGCTCAGTTGGTAGAGCGCAACCTTGCCAAGGTTGAGGTCACGAGTTCGAACCTCGTGTGTCGCTCCAAAACTTTCTTTAAATAGAAAGTAAAAGCTTTCATTGTGCTGAACAATGACATTGCGACACTAGCTCAGTTGGTAGAGCGCAACCTTGCCAAGGTTGAGGTCACGAGTTCGAACCTCGTGTGTCGCTCCAAATTCCTTTCTTTAAGTAGAAAGTAAAGCTCTCATTGTGCTTAACAATGATACGGACGCGGGATGGAGCAGCTTGGTAGCTCGTCGGGCTCATAACCCGAAGGTCGTTGGTTCAAATCCAGCTCCCGCAACCAAATTTAGATTAAACGCAAAATGCGGTTAATCATGCGACACTAGCTCAGTTGGTAGAGCGCAACCTTGCCAAGGTTGAGGTCACGAGTTCGAACCTCGTGTGTCGCTCCAGTTTCTTTCATTAGAAAGTAAAAGCCTTCATCGTGCTTAACGGTGATACAATACGGACGCGGGGTGGAGCAGCTTGGTAGCTCGTCGGGCTCATAACCCGAAGGTCGTCGGTTCAAATCCGGCCCCCGCAACCAATTTCAAAATATTAAAAGTAAACTGCGCTCGTTCGCAGATTTTTTTTCTTTTAATACTGCAATTATTTGGCAATCTGCCAATGCTCTTTCTATAATGCTGTGAAGCATAAGCCCCCTAATAAGAAATTCTCCTATTCCCATAGGCAGAATACCCCCAGATAAACGCAAATCATAAACTTGCCTCTTTATCCCTTTGATACTGTGTGTTCAGGCATTCTTTGTACTGTTCATTAACAGACTTATCCACAAATTTTGCATGTGGATAACTCAGTGAATAATTTGTTTTTTACAATAAAAAATGCTTGAGTCAGTAGGATCTTTTGCGGTAATAGAGATTGAGTGAATAGTTGAATCTTTATTTAACTATATGATTTTAATGAAAATGCAATGTTCTTAATGTTAATGTGGATAGTCAAAAAACGATCATTAACTGTATTTTCATTGATCCTAATCATTTCCTGCTAATGTGACTAACTTTTCTCAAATATAAAAATAGACGCGTCTTTGAAATTTTTTCCACATTGGTGCATTTTGAGAAGCGTATCAAAGAATATGCTTATTAATTGTGCGTAATCAGTCGTTATATTGGTTCACTACGCGTCTCTCGGAAGCCCTTTCTGCACTATACGAATGAGCCTTTGATGGCTCGTGACGGAGCTTGGCAGATTCGCCAATTGTTTTTCTATAGCCCAATTTAAGTGCACATCCAAAGTCTCTGATTGGCCTTTAGCCTTTTCTAAAGCAGAAACAATTTGTTCCGAATAGGGTGCATTGCCTAGTGCAATGGCGATATTTCTCTGCCATTGCAGATGGCCAATTCTTCGAATGGCAGAGCCTTCCATTTTTTGCAGAAAGGTTTTTTCATCCCATGCGAACAAACTCAATAAGTCTGGTGATTCAAAAGACTCCCTACGATGAAAGTCCTTTTGCTGTGTGAGATCGGAAAAGCGATTCCAAGGACAAACGAGCTGACAGTCGTCACACCCATAAATACGATTTCCCATCGCTGTACGAAATTCTTCAGGAATGATGCCATCGAACTCTATGGTGAGATAGGAGATGCACTTCCTTGCGTCGACAATACCATCAGCGACAATCGCACCCGTTGGGCAAGAGGTAATGCAAGCTTTGCATTTGCCACATTCATTTTCCGAAGGTGTATCCACCGGCAGAGGAATATCTACCAATAGTTCACCAAGGAAAAACCAAGACCCCGCTTCTTTATCGAGAATAAGCGAATGCTTACCTGTCCAACCCAATCCTGCTTTTTGGGCAAGCGGGCGCTCCAGGATTGGCGCTGAGTCGACAAAAGGACGATAACTTAACTTTTCGACTTCCTTTTCTATCTTTTCACCGAGTTTTTTCAATTGGTTGCGAACTAATTTGTGATAGTCACGTCCAAGAGCATATCGGCTTATATAGGCTTGAGTCGGATCGGATAAGTTCGACGCGAATTGGGCTTTCGGAGGAAGGTAGTTCATCCGTGCACTGATGACTCGGATTGTGCCGGGCAAAAGTTCTGCTGGACGAGCACGCATCATCCCGTGCCTTGCCATCCAATCCATCTCGCCATGATATCCGGCATCTAACCATTTTTGCAGAGCCATTTCATGTTCATGAAGATCAATATCGCAGATGCCTACTTTCTCGAAACCGAGTTCAGTAGCCCATTGTTTTATTTGATCAGCGAGTGCTTGATAGTTCATGGCGAAGTATGTACTAGGATTGTTAGCCTAAAAGGGAGCGGATCTTAACGGATCTCACCAAGTGGATCTAGCTCAAACTCGAACCACTCAAGGTAAAAAGATAGGATCTTCACGTTATTTAGCGAGTTCATACAGACATTTTTCTGTTTGCTTACACAAGAGATCTTGTCTCTCAATTCGATACCAGTTTACTATTCGGTTTCTATTGGTTTTTATATAGTCATTGGGATCAAACGATCCTGAGATGAATTTGAGAAAGTATTGAATGAGCACTAAGACGTTTATTTTAAAAGATGAGCAAGAGACGGTAAAACTTGGCACAGCGCTATCAAAGTTGTGTTCTCAGCAAACGACCCTCTATTTGCACGGAGATCTTGGTGCTGGCAAAACAACTTTTAGCCGTGGTTTTATTCGTGCTTTAGGCCATCAAGGTAATGTCAAAAGCCCAACCTATACACTGGTTGAGCCATACCAATTGGCTGACTGGCAGGTTTATCACTTTGATCTTTACCGTTTAGCTGATCCTGAAGAATTAGAATTCATGGGGATCCGCGACTATTTTACTGCCGACGCTATTTGTTTGGTGGAGTGGCCAGAGAAAGGCCAAGGGCTATTGCCGACATCGGATATAGATATTGAAATTCGTTACGATGGTGAACAACGCCAAGCGTTGCTGACAGCCAATAATGATTATGGACGTACGTTACTGAGTCAGTTGGAGTTATGTTGATAGGATCGCGCCTGCGCCTTTTTGTAGTTTTTTTCACTTTAGCGATAGCATTCATCACTTCTAATGCGAGTGCCAATGTTCTAGAGGGGGTTCGTGTTTGGCCCTCTCCAGACGAAACTCGAGTGGTGATAGATGTTCAATCGGAAGTTAGTTTTACCTATTTCACTCTGACTAGCCCCGAAAGGCTAGTGATTGATCTTAAAAATACCTCATCAAAATCGAAGTTACCGATGAAGGTAACGGATAGTGATGTATTGACGAAGATTCGTGCCAGTTCTCCTCCAGATAAGGGTACTTATCGTCTGGTGTTTGAGTTAAAGAAAAAATCCCCAGCCAAATTATTCACATTAGCGCCGACTCCCGGCGGACAATATGGACATCGTCTGGTCGTTGACCTACCTCATGATGATGCTTCATCGCAAGGCGGTTCGAGCTCTGGCTCTCAAACTCAGGTGAGCAGAGACGCCTCTCAATTTTATGGCAATGCCAATATTGTCGTTGCTATTGACGCTGGACATGGTGGCGAAGACCCAGGTTCAATTGGCCCAACTCGCAAATACGAAAAGAATGCCACGCTGAGTATCTCAAAGAAGTTAGTTGACCAGTTGGATGCAGTTCCGGGTATTAAAGGTGTGCTCACCCGTCGCGGAGATTACTTCGTTAACCTCAATAAACGTTCAGAAATTGCTCGTAAGAATAAAGCCCATTTGTTGGTTTCGATTCATGCTGACGCATTTAGCTCGCCGAAACCGAGGGGAGCTTCTGTGTTCGTTCTCAATACACGTCGTGCGAATACAGAAATTGCCCGTTGGGTTGAGAATCATGAGCAGCAATCCGAGTTGCTTGGTGGTGCCGGGCAGGTATTAGCTAAGAACAACAGTGACCGAAACGTAAGCCAAACCTTATTGGATTTACAGTTTAGCCATTCGCAAAAGGAAGGCTACAAGGTGGCTACCAACATCCTGAGCGAAATGGGTAAAGTGGCACACCTGCACAAAGCTGATCCGGTCAATGCCAGTCTTGCTGTTCTGAAATCACCGGATATTCCTTCAGTTCTTGTGGAAACTGGGTTTATCTCTAACCCTACTGAAGAGCAGTTACTCTTCCAACGTAGCCATCAAGACAAACTGGCTCGTGCGCTTGCAAAGGCGATAACCCAATATTTTGAAGAGAACCCGCCAGAAGGGACACTTTTCGCGAATCGTAATAAGACTCAGAAATACAAAGTGCAGCGAGGCGATTCACTCTCTGCTATTGCTCACAAGTACGGCACGAGCATTGAAGCGATTAAACGAACCAATAAATTAACCAGTAACAGTTTATCAGTTGGCCAAGTCATCACTATTCCGGGTGGTATTTCAAGCCCGATTCCGGTTCCTGTCGTGAGTAATCCGGTAGAAACCGAAACGATTACCCATACGGTCGCGAAAGGTGATTATTTAGGTAAGATCGCCAGCACTTATAAAGTTTCTGTGGCTGAGATTAAGCGTGAGAACAGTTTAAAATCTGACACTCTTAAACTAGGGCAGAAATTGAGAATTACGGTGAGCCTGAAAGATAAGCCTTTACGCAAACATACAGTGAAAAGAGGCGAATACTTAGGCAAGATATCTAGCCAGTATGGCGTCGATGTTGATAGTGTCAGAAAAGCGAACAATTTACGCTCCGATCAGCTCGCCGTCGGACAAGTGCTCATTATTCCAAACAAGTAATCAAGATTATGACCATCCAAATATTACCCGCCCGTTTAGCAAACCAAATCGCTGCGGGTGAGGTAGTGGAAAGACCTGCATCAGTAGTGAAAGAGCTGGTGGAAAACAGTTTAGACTCTGGCGCTACACGAATCGATATCGATATCGAGAAGGGTGGCGCTAAGCTTATTCGTATCCGCGATAACGGTTGTGGAATAGCAAAAGAGGAACTTGGTTTGGCGCTGAGTCGCCATGCGACGTCAAAAATCCATACTTTGGATGATCTTGAAGCGATTATTAGCCTCGGGTTCCGAGGCGAAGCACTGGCGAGTATCAGCTCTGTTTCTCGTTTAACGCTAACTTCGCGTCCGGCAACCCAAGAAGAAGCCTGGTCCGCTTATAGCGAAGGGCGCGAGATGGAAGTTAAACTTCAACCAGCAGCGCATCCGATTGGTTCCACGGTTGAAGTTCTGGATTTGTTCTTCAACACTCCTGCTCGCCGCAAATTTCTGCGTACCGAGAAAACCGAATTTACTCACATTGATGAACTTCTGAAGCGTATTGCATTAAGTCGTTTTGATGTGACATTCAACCTGCGACACAACGGGAAAATGGTGCGTCAGTACCGAGCCGCTAAAACGGAAATTCAGGCGGAAAAACGCATCGCCGCAGTGTGTGGTAGCGCCTTTGTTCGTTCAATGTTGAAAATTGAGCTTGAGCATCAGGGCTTGCGTTTGCATGGCTGGATTACGACACCTGAAGGAGCCCGTCAGCAAAGCGATATTCAGTATTGCTACGTCAATGGACGCATGATGCGCGATAAGTTGATCAATCATGCCATTCGTCAAAGCTATGAAAGTAGTCTGCGTGCGGATCAATTCGCTACTTATGTGCTTTATATCGAAATCGATCCTCATCAGGTGGATGTCAATGTCCATCCAGCCAAACACGAAGTGCGATTCCATCAAGCTCGTTTAGTGCATGATTTTATTTATCAAGCGTTAAGCAGCGCGTTGGCTGAGAGCCAGCATATTGATGCTCCAAGCATTAATGAGGGAGCGTTCCACTCTCCTGACGAACTGAATCATACGCAAGATACTCACGAACCCGTCAAGCGGTCTGAAGAGGCTGAGGAAAGAGCTAGGCAAGCTGTCGAAAATTCACCTGCCTATCCAAGAAAGGCGAGTTCAGAGCGAAGTTATTCACCACAAAATGATTCCTATCAGGTGCGAGAAAATGCGCAACGTAGTGAGTGGATGGTATCCGACAGAGCGAAGAGTAAATCGCCTCAGGAGAGAGTGGTTTCTAAATCGCCGAGCAAAGCTGAAGTCTATGCCTATCAGGAATTAATGAAAACACCTGAGCATACTGAAAAGTCAGCAACTGCACCGGTAAACAACGTTGATAAACACGAGCTTGAAAAAACAGGTTCTTCACAATCTTCTCTCGAACCTGTGCTTATTGAGCAACTGGGCAAAGCGATCTCTATTGTTCAAGAACGATATTTGCTGATGAACTCCCCTAGTGGTTGTGTTCTGGTCTCACTGCACAAAGCGGAATGGTTCAAAGTGCTTGGGCAACTGAATGTTGAGCAAGGGGCGTTAAAAAGTCAGCCGCTGCTCGTACCGTTATCACTGAAAATATCGTCACAAGAAGTTTCAGCCTTAGAGCATTATCAGGCGGTATTTGCTAGGTTTGGTATTGAGTTTCAGCGTCGCTCAGCACAAAGCGTCATGTTGATGGGAGTGCCCCAACCATTGCGCCAGCAAAACTTACAAAATTTAGTTCAAGATCTGTTATCTTACGCCGCTTCAAACTTAGCGCAGGGTGAAGGTGAGCTTGATACTCAAGTGCTCGCTCAGTGGTTAAGTGATCATGTGACAGTGAACAAATCCAGCTACACTTTGTCTGAAGCGATTCAGTTGATTGCTGAATTAGAGCAGTTATGGCAAGGCAAGTTGCCTTTGCATGATGCACATTTTGTTAAGCCTGTCGATTTTACAGCGACTATCCAAGCATTAAACATTTAAGCAAAACTCATGACCAAACAATTACCTTTAGCTCTGTTTCTTATGGGGCCAACCGCATCGGGCAAAACAGAGCTGGCAATACGCTTGCGCCAAAAGTACCCGATTGAAATCATCAGTGTCGATTCGGCTTTGATTTATAAAGGTATGGATATTGGTACAGCGAAGCCTGACGCTCGCGAGCAAGAACTTGCTCCGCATCGCTTAATTGATATTTTGGATCCGAGTGAATCTTATTCTGCTGCGGATTTTAGACGCGATGCACTAAAAGAAATGAACGACATCGTTGTTGAGGGCAAGATCCCACTGCTGGTGGGCGGCACAATGCTTTACTACAAAGCGCTGTTGGAGGGATTATCGCCACTTCCTGCGGCGGATCCAGAAATTCGTCAACAGATTGAAAAAGAAGCGATCGAACTGGGTTGGGGTGCTTTGCATGACCAGTTAAAAGCGATCGATCCGGTTTCTGCTGAGAGAATCCACCCAAATGATCCACAAAGATTGTCACGGGCATTGGAAGTTTATCGAATTTCAGGTAAAACTCTTACTGAGCTGACTAAAACGAAAGGAGAACCACTTCCATTTCGAGTTAAGCAGTTTGCAATAGCACCCAAGGAAAGGGCAGAGCTCCATCGTCGAATTGAGCTAAGATTCGAAAAAATGGTTGAGAATGGATTTGAAGATGAAATGAAAGCACTCTATGCTCGAAAAGATCTTCATCCTGATCTGCCGTCGATTCGATGTGTTGGTTACAGACAGATGTGGGACTATTTAGATGGGAACTGTACTTTAGATGAAGCGATCTTTCGTGGAGTCTGTGCAACCCGTCAATTGGCCAAGCGCCAGATCACTTGGTTGCGCAGCTGGGATGATCTAACTTGGTTAGATAGTGAAAACATTGATCTTGCATTCGAAACAGTTTCAAATGCCATAGCGTTAGATTGATTTCGCTGTGTATAATGTGATCGCTTTTGCGTAATTTACCCTGTCAGGGATCGTTACTTGTTTTTGGTGCTTTTATCACCATATTTAGTAACAACGGGGTTTTATTCATTTAGCTCATAGGCATGGTCTGCACAGACTTTTAGTGCACCGCTAGCTAAATAACTACAACAAAATACAAATAAGGAAAATAAAATGGCTAAGGGGCAATCTCTACAAGACCCATTCTTAAATGCATTACGTCGCGAGCGTATTCCAGTGTCTATCTATCTGGTTAACGGCATTAAGCTACAAGGCCAAATTGAGTCTTTCGATCAATTTGTGATCCTACTGAAGAACACTGTTAACCAAATGGTTTACAAGCACGCAATTTCTACTGTGGTACCTGCTCGTCCAGTAAGTCACCACACTGCAGAGCGTTCTCCTTCAGATCGTCCTTCAGAGAAATCAGAAGATTAATAATAGTAATATAAAGCTATATTTATTAAGGAGTTGATAGCTTGTTTGACCGTTATGAAGCCGGTGAGCGAGCCGTACTTGTTCATATCAACTTCACGCAACAGGGTGAATGGGAAGATCTCAGCGAGTGCCAAATGCTGGTATCTTCTGCAGGAGTAGAGACACTTCAGGTCGTAACAGGAAGTCGTCAATCTCCTCACCCTAAATATTATGTTGGTGAAGGTAAAGCCCAAGAGATCGCACAAGCGGTTCAAGCGACAGAAGCAGATGTCGT
Source organism: Vibrio plantisponsor (assembly GCF_013041605.1). GTDB lineage: Bacteria > Pseudomonadota > Gammaproteobacteria > Enterobacterales > Vibrionaceae > Vibrio > Vibrio plantisponsor. Next base: position 35,827 of record NZ_JABEQC010000020.1, read on the forward strand.
GATCTTTAACCATTCTCTTTCTCCTGCCCAAGAACGTAACCTCGAACATCTTTGTCAGTGTCGTGTCGTAGACAGAACTGGTTTGATCCTCGATATCTTTGCTCAGCGTGCTCGTACTCACGAAGGTAAGTTGCAAGTTGAGTTAGCTCAGTTACGTCACATCTCGACTCGTTTGATTCGTGGTTGGACTCACTTGGAGCGTCAGAAAGGTGGTATCGGTCTACGTGGACCGGGTGAAACTCAGTTAGAGACCGACAGACGTTTACTGCGTGAACGTATTAAAGCGATTTTGCGCCGTTTAGATCGAGTAGCTAAGCAGCGTGAGCAAGGTAGGCGTGCTAGAACCCGTGCAGAGATACCTACGGTGTCATTGGTTGGTTATACCAACGCGGGTAAATCGACCCTATTTAACCGAATTACTGAAGCTGGGGTATACGCGGCAGACCAATTGTTTGCAACGCTGGACCCTACGCTAAGAAAAATTGAACTCAAGGATGTTGGTCCTGCTATCTTGGCTGATACCGTAGGGTTTATTCGTCATCTACCGCACGATTTAGTAGCGGCATTTAAGGCAACGTTACAAGAAACGCAAGAAGCTGACATTTTGTTACATGTTGTTGATGCCAGCGATGACCGTTTTCGTGAGAATATTCAAGCTGTAAATGATGTGTTACAGGAGATTGACGCTAACGAAGTGCCAACCCTGTTAGTCATGAACAAGATTGACAATCTAGACGTTCAAGAGCCTCGCATTGAAAGAGATGATGAAGGTGTGCCGAGAACCGTATGGATTTCGGCAATGGATGGTTTAGGCATTGATCTGCTATTCCAAGCTCTGACTGAGCGTCTGGCTAGCCAAATAGTTGAATACAGGTTGCGAGTTCCGCCACAACATCAAGGCAGAATCCGCAGTACTTTCTTCCAAATGAAGTGCATTCAGGACGAAGAGTATGATTCTGATGGCAATTTGCTGATATCAATTCGTATGCAGCAAGTAGATTGGTCTAGACTAGAAAAAAGAGAAGAGGCAGTTTTACGTGACTTTATAGTTACTTAAAGGACTGCTAAAGTATAACGTCATATCAAATGATGGAGCTTTCTAATGGCGTGGAATGAGCCCGGAAATAACAACGGCAACAATGGCCGCGATAATGACCCTTGGGGTAATAACAATAATCGCGGTGACAAAGGCGGCCGTGAGCAAGGTCCGCCAGATTTAGACGAAGTGTTTAACAAGCTGAGTCAAAAACTGGGCGGAAAATTTGGTAACAAAGGTGGAAGCGGTAAAGGGCCTTCTTTCTCTGGTGGTGGTGCCATTGGTTTTGGTGTTATCGCAGTTATCGCTATTGCTATCTGGTTCTTTGCTGGTTTCTATACCATCAGCGAAGCTGAGCGCGGCGTGGTTTTACGACTAGGTAAATACGACCGTATTGTTGACCCAGGTCTGAACTGGCGTCCTCGCTTTATTGATGAAGTTACACCAGTAAATATTCAGGCAATCCGTTCAATGCGTGCATCTGGTCTTATGTTGACTAAAGATGAGAACGTTGTGACGGTAGCAATGGATGTTCAATACCGTGTTGCTGATCCGTTCAAGTATTTATACCGAGTGACCAATGCTGACGACAGCTTACGCCAAGCGACAGATTCAGCGCTGCGTGCGGTGATTGGTGACTCACTGATGGATAGCATCCTGACAAGTGGCCGCCAACAAATTCGTCAAAGTACCCAAGAGACGCTAAATCAAGTCATTGATAGCTACGATATGGGCTTAATGATTGTTGACGTAAACTTCCAGTCTGCGCGTCCGCCAGAGCAAGTTAAAGATGCCTTTGACGATGCGATCGCGGCTCGTGAGGATGAAGAGCGTTTCATTCGTGAAGCAGAAGCTTACAAAAACGAGATTCTTCCTAAAGCGACTGGTCGTGCAGAACGTCTGAAAAAAGAAGCATTGGGTTACAGTGAACGTGTAGTTAACGAATCTTTGGGTCAAGTTGCTCAGTTTGAGAAACTATTACCAGAGTACAAAGCGGCACCTGAAGTTACACGTAACCGTATGTACCTAGATACGATGGAAGAGGTATACAGCAATACGTCTAAAGTGCTGATCGATTCTGAATCGAGCGGTAACTTGCTTTACTTGCCAATCGATAAGTTAGCAGGTCAACAGACAGCTCCGACTAAACGTGCAGATAAGTCGTCAGCGACTTATGACAACATTGAGTTAGAGTCTCAGCGTTCAGCGACTGATACTGAAACTGATGCTCAAAATCGTTCAACTACTTCACGTCAAGGGAGATACTAATTATGCGTAAGTTAATGATCCCTGTTGTGGTTGTTGTTCTTGCTTTGTTGTTGATGTCTATGTTCGTTATCCCTGAAGGGGAGAAAGGCTTTGTTATTCGATTCGGTCGAGTAATGAAAGACAATAACGACGCAGCGAAAATCTATGAGCCGGGCTTGCACTTTAAAATGCCTCTGTTTGACCGTGTGAAATCTTTAGATGCACGTATTCAAACGATGGATGGCCGTTCTGACCGTTTTGTAACGTCAGAGAAAAAAGACGTAATTATCGATACTTATGTTAAGTGGCGTATCAAAGACTTCGGTCAATACTACTTAGCAACAGGTGGTGGTAATGCTCTTACGGCTGAAGCGCTACTTGAGCGTAAAGTGACTGACGTATTACGTTCAGAAATCGGTTCGCGTGAAATCAAGCAGATTGTATCTGGTCCACGCAACAAAGATGTGTTGCCAGACAGTGCTGATGCAGAAGTTGTGACAACCGAAGCGGCGAAGCAGGCGTTAGAAATTGATGGTCAGCGTGATCAGATCATGGAAAACGTGCTTAACGATACTCGTCAAAGTGCGATGAAAGACTTAGGTGTTGAAGTGGTTGACTTCCGTATGAAGAAAATCAACTTACCTGATGAAATCAGTGAATCTATCTATCGTCGTATGCGTGCAGAACGTGAATCGGTTGCTCGTAAACACCGTTCTCAAGGTCGTGAGAAAGCGGAAGTTATCCGTGCTCAAGCTGAACTTGAAGTGGCGACTATCCTAGCTGAAGCAGACAAAACAGCGCGAGTTACTCGCGGTGAAGCAGACGCAAAAGCTGCGAAAATTTATTCTGAAGCGTATAACAAAGATCCTGAGTTCTTCGGTTTCGTACGTTCGTTAAAAGCTTATGAGAAATCGTTCAGCCAGAAAGGCGACATTTTAGTGTTGGATCCGAAGAGTGACTTCTTCCAGTACATGAATAACGCAAAAGGCGCGGTTACTAAGTAACGCATTTAAGTTTGACTAAAAAGGCTCCTTTGGGAGCCTTTCTTTATGGGGACAAATAATGTCGAATTCACTTTGGGTGGCATTGGGACTTGTGTTGGTGGTAGAAGGACTTGGTCCTTTAATTGCCCCAAATGGCTGGCGACAAATGGTCGCTCAACTCAGCGAACAACCGGATAATCAACTTCGCCGCCTTGGTGGATGCTTAGTGGTAGCTGGCGCTGTTATTGCTTATTACTTTGCTTAAAGCCCATGTTTACCAGAAAGTGTTAGTAATGTGGTGGTGGTGGTTCTTTGCTTGGATCCGCCATATTTGACGTTTCCATATTTTTCATTTTCCCAACAACATACTTCATTTGATCTTTCATTTTGTTGATCAACAACTGTTGCTGAGCGAGAGCTTCGTTTAGCTCATCAATCGTCTGTTCTTGAAACGCGACTTTGCATTCCAAATCATCAATACGTTGCTGTAACTGTACTGTGTGTTGTTCTGTCATCGTAATACCCATATCGTCATGGTCTACAGTCGTTCGTTCTACAGGTTTAATTACTCATCTGCCAAGCCTGTGCTATGCCTGCGGAAGTACCTGATACGATTCGCTGCTTTGAATCGAAAGCGGCATCATACACTACTGCTCGCGGAGGGCGCGCATCTTTTCTCGGCTCAGCTTCAAAGCTATCCAGTTTATCGCCGGTTTTACTGTCCCAAACTTCTATTCGGCTTGAAGGCGTTCCTGTGACTAAAAAAGCTCCGTCATCAGAAAAGCGGGCGGTGGAAAATATTAATTGACGAGAAAAACTGTGCAACTGTGCTTGCTGAGCTCCGCTTGGTAGTTGCCAAATATAAGATTCATCACCACCGTCAGAAGTAAAAGCGAATTTACCATCGCGTTGCAGTGCGACGCGATTCACTCTTTGCTGGTGTTCAAAGGTGTGGATAATTTGTCCGGTTTTAGTGTCCCAAAAGTAAGCTTTATAGTCATTACCACCTGTGAGGGCATAGCGTCCGTTTGGAGAAAGAGCGACAGAATTGACTTTTTCTTGGTGAGCGAGGAACTCCATCCGTCTTCCGCTGACTAAATCGACGTAAATGGCTTTGCCATTAGACAGACCGAGTAGGACTTGTTGACCATCGCTGCTGATATCAATATCACGGATTAATCCATCGGATATGGACCATAGACCTTTTGCTTGTGACCAAGCGAGATTCCAAACGGCAAAGTTAATCTGGCTAGCCGTCACGGCAAATTGTCCGTTATCCGAAATTCGAATACGTGATACGGTATTTTGTTGTGGATCTTGAGCACCGAGCTCCGCAAGTTTCTCTCGGGAGTTTAAATCCCAGAGAACCAATTGGTGTTCTTGGGAATAGATAAGAGCAAATCGGCCGTCACGACTTAAGCCGAAACTGGCAGAACCATTGGGTTCTAAATCCCAGCGCTCTAGCTCTTTTCCAGAGAAAAAGCAGCCGTTTAACGCAACGATGACAGTAAAACAGAGTGTGAGATGGTAAATTATCCGCATTAGGTCTAATTATCCGTAGAGACAATCTCAAAACATACCGCTATATTGGTACAACTTTTTGTTATGCACCAGTTAGATAACTGATTTTGTGCATGATACTGAAGCTTTACCAATAAAATAAGCTTTGCCAACAATTTGGAGAATTCAATGAAATCACTATTTAAAGTGTCACTGCTAGCTGCAACTGTCATTCTTGCAGTCGGCTGCCAGAAAGATGAAGCACCGAAAGCGGAAGCGACTCCGGCAGCACAAGAGCAACAAGCAGTCACTTTTAAAACGGACGATGATAAAGCGGCATACGCTATTGGTGTTTCTTTCGCGAACTACCTAAACACCAGCTTAGATAAGCCTCGTGAAATTGGTATCGAACTAAACAAAGATCTTGTACTTCAGGGTATTGAACACGTTTTCGCTGGCAAAGCAGAACTTACTGAAGAAGATACTCGTGCGGCTCTAGAAGCGTTGGACAAACGTGTGGCTGAAACCATGCAAGCGAAAGCGGCTGAGAAAGCAGCAGCAAGTAAAGAAGCGGGTGATAAGTTCCGCTCTGATTTTGAAGCGCAAGAAGGTGTGAAGAAAACTGAATCTGGCCTACTTTACCAAGTGATCACGCCAGCAGAAGGTGAACAGCCAAAAGAAACCGATACTGTTCAAGTACACTACAAAGGTACTTTGACAGATGGCACTCAGTTCGACAGTTCATACGATCGTGGTGAACCTGCTACTTTCCCTCTAAACCGTGTTATCCCAGGTTGGACTGAAGGCGTTCAGTTGATGCCTGTTGGTTCTAAATTCAAGTTCGTTATTCCGCCTGAGCTGGCATATGGCGAACAAGACACGCCAACAATTCCAGCGAACTCAACACTGGTATTTGAAGTTGAGTTACTGAAAATTGATAACGGCGACGCTGCGGCTCAATAAGTTATCTTTAATCGTTGATAAAGGCCTGACTTGTTCAGGTCTTTTTTCTTTCAGTGAGTTTGAGCACATAATTTGTCTCAAATCACTTGTTAGTGATATAGCTAAGCATTCAAATAAAATTTTCTGATAGACTTACAACAATTTGTTGATTTTGCGTTTTAAGGTCAAAGTACAGTGACAACAACAGAAACATTTAATAATGCAGACATGCTGCTCGAAATGGAATCCGTGCACGTGAAACCATTCACTGAGCACGACAAGGTGATTTTGCGCTCTTATGAAGCTGTTGTAGATGGTATCGCCAGCTTGATTGGTCCTTTTTGTGAGATTGTTTTGCACTCATTAGAAGATTTAAATACCTCTGCAATTAAAATCGCCAATGGTGAAAACACAGGTCGACAAGTCGGCTCACCGATCACCGACCTTGCGCTTAAGATGTTAAGAGATATCGAAGGTTCAGAACGCAACTTTTCTCGTTCTTACTTCACCCGCGCTAAGGGTGGCGTATTGATGAAATCCATTACGGTTGCGATTCGTAATGGTGAGAATCGTGTTATTGGTTTGCTGTGTATTAACGTCAACCTTGATGCTCCATTCTCTCAAGTTCTTCAATCGTTTATGCCAACTCAAGAAGCGCAAGATGCTGCATCTTCAGTTAACTTCGCGAGCGATGTCGAAGAGCTGGTGGACCAAACGGTTGAACGCACAATTGAAGAAATCAACACGGATAAAACCGTGTCGAATAACACTAAGAACCGTCAGATCGTTATGGCGCTGTTCGACAAAGGTATCTTCGATATTAAAGATGCGATTAACCGCGTTGCGGACCGTCTGAATATTTCTAAGCACACTGTTTATCTGTATATCCGTCAGCGTAAAACAGAGGATGATGAAGCGTGAGTTCGAACCACACTTCGTTAACTTATACCTTAGTGGTAAATGGGTCTGTATACGGAACTCAATCGGCGCGTAACGCTTATTTGTTTGCCGAGGCATTGATAGAAAAAGGGCACCAGCTAAAAAGTGTCTTTTTCTATCAAGACGGTGTATTTAATGCGTCATCACTGACGGTTCCCGCCAACGATGAGTTTGACCTGGTGAAAGCTTGGCAATCGCTGGCGACTAAACATCAGGTTCGTTTGGAAACGTGTGTGGCTGCAGCGTTGCGTCGTGGTGTGATTGGCAAAGATGAAGCGAGTCAGCATCAATTACCTTCAGATAACCTCGCAGAGCACTTTGAGCAATCTGGGCTGGGTAGTCTAGCCGAAGCGTTGCTTAGTCAGGATAGAGTGATTCAGTTTTGAAAAAAATCGCCTTTATTTTCCATACTCCTCCTCATGCTACATCTTCCGCACGTGAAGGGTTAGACGCTATTTTAGCTGCGTCAGCCTATTCAGAAGATCTGGCCATTTTTTTCGTCGGAGAAGGGGTACTGCAACTCCTCAAGGCTCAGGAACCGTCTCAAGTATTGAGTCGCGATTACATTAGCGCTTATAAACTGCTTGATTTATATGATATTGAGCAGCGTTATATTTGCTCTCAAAGCCTGCAAGACTGGGAGCTTGAACCGAGCGACTTAGTTATCGAGGGAGAAGTTCTTTCCCCACAGCAAATCGCAGCTCATTGGAATGAGTTCGACCAACTTTTAACTTTCTGAGGGGCTCACGTGCTACACATCGTAAAATCTTTGGAAAAACTGAAGCTTGTGTCTCGTTATCTGCAACAAGAAGATGCTTTATTGCTGGTGGAAAATGCCGTTTACGCAACCAGTGAGCATTGTGAGTATTTCAAGCAAATTGCACAGGCAAATCTGGTATTTGTTTTGGAAGAGGATCTTCTGGCGAGAGGGTGGTCGAAAAAGACGGCGGAAAACATTCAAATTGTCAATAAATTCGAGTTTGTTGAGCTGACGGTAAGTCAAGCAAAATCAATATCTTGGTAGCTATTCATCTCTTTATCAATTTTCTCTCATTTTTATCCTCAGCAATGGGCTAAAAAAAGATCTGTATATTTCTTGACACACATCCCACTGCTGCATAGAATTTTGCGTCCCTATTTACGCATTGTGAGTAGGGATAGATTTTTCACAAAGCTAATTTCAGCAAATCAGGAGCTAGTTAATGGCAACTATTAACCAGTTGGTACGTAAGCCTCGTGTAAAGCAAGTTGTTAAAAGCAACGTGCCTGCACTAGAAGCGTGCCCACAAAAACGTGGTGTATGTACTCGTGTTTACACTACTACACCTAAAAAACCTAACTCAGCACTTCGTAAAGTTTGTCGTGTACGTCTAACAAACGGCTTCGAAGTGACTTCGTACATCGGCGGTGAAGGCCACAACCTTCAAGAGCACTCAGTTGTTCTAATCCGTGGTGGTCGTGTTAAAGACCTTCCAGGTGTGCGTTACCACACTGTTCGCGGTGCACTTGACTGTGCTGGCGTGAACGACCGTAAACAGGCTCGTTCTAAGTACGGTGTGAAGCGTCCTAAGTCTTAATGGATCCCCGTTAAGTAAGGCCAAACACTAAATTATTTTTAATTTTTGAAGAAACTGAAAAGTTTTGGATAACCTGAAAAAGACAACGGAGAAAATCCATGCCACGTCGTCGCGTTATTGGTCAGCGTAAGATCCTTCCAGATCCAAAGTTCAAATCTGAACTGCTGGCAAAATTCGTTAACATTCTTATGGTTGACGGTAAAAAATCTACTGCAGAGAAAATTGTTTACACTGCACTAGACACTATGGCTGAGAAATCTGGTAAAGATCACTTAGCTGTATTTGAAGAAGCTCTTGAAAATGTACGCCCAGCGGTAGAAGTTAAGTCTCGCCGTGTTGGTGGTTCAACTTACCAAGTACCAGTAGAAGTACGTCCGGTTCGCCGTAACGCACTTGCTATGCGTTGGTTAGTTGAAGCTGCGCGCAAGCGTGGTGAAAAATCTATGGCTGCTCGCCTAGCTGCTGAAATGCTAGACGCGTCAGAAAACAAAGGTACAGCTGTTAAGAAACGTGAAGACGTTCACCGTATGGCTGAAGCGAACAAAGCGTTTGCTCATTACCGTTGGTAATACCTTTTCAGTGCTGCAAGGTTCCTTGCAGCACTTCTTTAGTTCCTATGCTTATGCTAGGAACTATTGCTATATCTAGAGGACAGTATTTTTTCTCGAAGATAGTTTTTAGCTGAGAACGTTTTTAGCTATAGCAATAGTCCCTATCTCTAATAAGAGGATTCAATCGTGGCTCGCAAAACTCCTATTGAGCGCTACCGTAACATCGGTATCTGTGCTCACGTAGATGCAGGTAAAACTACCACTACTGAGCGTATTCTGTTCTACACTGGCCTTTCTCACAAAATCGGCGAAGTTCACGATGGTGCCGCAACCATGGACTGGATGGAGCAGGAGCAGGAACGTGGTATCACAATCACTTCAGCTGCGACTACGACTTTCTGGCGTGGTATGGAAGCACAGTTCCAAGATCATCGCATCAACATCATTGATACCCCAGGACACGTAGACTTTACTATCGAAGTAGAGCGTTCACTTCGTGTACTTGATGGTGCAGTGGTTGTGTTCTGTGGAGCATCAGGCGTTGAACCTCAGTCTGAAACTGTATGGCGTCAAGCTAACAAATACCACGTACCACGTATTGTATTTGTAAACAAAATGGACCGTGCAGGCGCAGACTTCTTACGCGTTGTAGACCAAATTAAACATCGTCTTGGTGCAACTCCGGTTCCTATCCAACTAAACATTGGTGCGGAAGAAGAGTTTAAAGGTGTTATCGACCTTATCAAGATGAAAGCAATCAACTGGAATGAAGCCGACCAAGGCATGACGTTTACATACGAAGACATTCCAGCTGATATGCAAGAACTTGCTGAGGAATGGCGCAGCCACTTGGTTGAGACTGCCGCTGAAGCAAGCGAAGAATTGATGGAAAAATACCTTGATGATGGCGAGCTGACTGAAGCTGAAATCAAGCAAGCGTTGCGTCAACGTACACTGAACAACGAAATCGTACTGGCTACTTGTGGTAGTGCGTTCAAAAACAAAGGTGTACAAGCGGTTCTGGATGCGGTGATTGAATACCTACCAGCGCCGATTGACGTACCTTCAATCAAAGGTGTTGATGAAAACGATCGTGAAGTTGAGCGTCATGCTGACGACAACGAACCGTTTTCAGCATTAGCATTTAAGATTGCGACGGACCCATTTGTAGGTTCTCTAACCTTCATGCGCGTTTATTCTGGTGTGGTAAATTCAGGTGATGCTGTTTACAACTCAGTGAAACAGAAGAAAGAGCGTTTCGGTCGTATCGTGCAAATGCATGCTAACAAGCGTGAAGAAATTAAAGAAGTTCGTGCCGGCGATATCGCTGCAGCGATCGGTCTGAAAGATGTGACTACAGGTGATACTCTGTGTGACCAGAACCATAAAGTGATTCTGGAACGTATGGAATTCCCTGAGCCAGTTATTCAGATCGCAGTAGAGCCTCGCTCTCAAGCTGACCAAGAGAAAATGGCAATTGCACTAGGTAAACTAGCTGCAGAAGATCCATCTTTCCGCGTTGAAACAGACCAAGAAACTGGTCAAACGCTGATCTCTGGTATGGGCGAACTTCACCTAGACATCATCGTTGATCGTATGAAACGCGAATTCAACGTTGACTGCAACGTGGGTAAACCTCAGGTTGCTTACCGTGAAACCATTCGTGGTAAATCGGAAGTAGAAGGCAAATTTGTTCGTCAGTCTGGCGGTCGTGGTCAATACGGTCACGTTTGGCTGAAGATTGAACCTGCTGAAGTGGGTCAGGGCTTTGTCTTCGTTGATGAGATCGTTGGTGGTGCAATTCCGAAGGAATTCATTAGCCCGGTAGCGAAAGGTATCGAGGAGCAAATGAACAACGGTGTGTTAGCTGGCTACCCAGTATTGGATGTTAAAGCTACACTATTTGATGGTTCATTCCACGATGTCGACTCAAGTGAGATGGCGTTTAAAATCGCTGGATCAATGGCATTCAAGAAAGGTGCGCTTGAAGCAAACCCAGTTATTCTTGAACCGCTAATGAAAGTTGAAGTAACTACTCCTGAAGATTGGATGGGTGATGTTGTTGGTGACTTAAACCGTCGTCGCGGCATGATCGAAGGTATGGATGATGGCCTTGCTGGTCTAAAAATTATCCATGCTAAAGTACCACTCTCTGAGATGTTTGGTTACGCAACGGACCTACGTTCTGCGACCCAAGGACGTGCTTCTTACTCTATGGAGTTTGCTGAGTACTCTGAGGTTCCTAAAAATATTGCAGAAGCAATTATTGCGGAACGCGGTTAACGTTATTTGATTAATAACGAATCTATTGCGCTGACGAGCGTTGGCGCATAAAATAGCAATTTCTGGCGCGCCTTGAGTGTACGTGACTTAAGGTGAATCATAACTAGGAAGGAACACGATCGTGTCTAAAGAAAAATTTGAACGTACGAAACCGCACGTAAACGTTGGTACTATCGGCCACGTTGACCACGGT
>NZ_JABEQC010000021.1 GCF_013041605.1 Vibrio plantisponsor
AACGGAGAGGAGGTTCAGCAGGTCAACGGCATCGTTCGAAGTTTCAGCCAAGGTGACACTGGGCACTCGCATTCTTACTATTCCGTCACGCTAGTTCCCTCATTAGAGCGTTTGTCGCTGCGCCAGAATTGCAGGATCTTTCAGTTAAAAACAGTTCCTGAAATCATCACCCTGTTATTGAATGAAATGGGCATCAACGATGTTGTATTTACCTTAAAACAACCCAAAAAGAAGCGTGAGTTTTGTGTTCAATACCGTGAAAGTGACTTGGCTTTCGTGCAAAGACTCGCAGCAGAAGAAGGCATCGTTTACCACTTAGCCCATAAAGATGGTAAACACACGTTATTTTTTAACGATGACAGCAATACTCAGCCAAAGCTCAATACGCCAATTCCTTACAATGCTGCCGCTGGTGGAACGGCGGATTCCTCCTTCGTTTTTTCTCTCATCAAGAGTACTCAATCCGATGTTTCTGAGGTTCAGCTTTCAGACTATAGCTTCAAAAAGCCCGATTATCTGTTCCGCCAAACTAGCACTGGCACTGAGTTGGATGACCAACAAAGATACGAACACTTTGATTTTCCAGGACGATTCAAAGACAACGAAAACGGCAAAGCTTACAGCCAAGCCCGCTTAAGCTTTTTGCGCAGAGAAGCGAAAACAGCAATTGCGAAAAGCAATGAGCCAGCACTTCAAGCGGGATATAAATTTGATTTGGAAGAACATCTGGACGATACCAATAATCGAGATTGGCTGGTGGTTTATGCTCAACATTCCGCAACCCAGCCACAAGCACTAGAAGAAGCTGGTGGACATGGCGCGACCACATACTCAAACCAACTCAAACTGATTCCTGCACACATACACTGGCAAGCTACGCCAATGGCGAAACCTCAAGTTGACGGCCCCTGTATTGCCACCATCGTCGGGCCTGAAGGCGAAGAAATTTTCTGTGATGAACACGGACGAGTAAAACTTCACTTCCCATGGGACAGATACTCCAAAGGAGACGAATACAGTTCTTGTTGGGTTCGTGTATCGCAAAGCTGGGCTGGAAGCCAATACGGTGTCATAGCGGTTCCACGCATAGGGCATGAAGTGATTGTTTCATTCTTAAATGGCGACCCTGACCAACCTATCGTGACAGGGTGTACCTATCACGCAACAAACACTCCACCCTACTTGCTGCCGGAGAACAAAACCAAAACCGTTATCCGCACTGAAACCCATAAAGGGACAGGATTCAACGAGCTCAGTTTTGAAGACCAAGCCAACCAGGAAAAAATCTATCTTCATGCTCAAAAAGATTATGAAGCCGATGTTCTCAATGATCATTCAACCCACATAAAACACGACAAGCACTTAACGGTAGATAACGACCAATTTATCCAAATAAAAAACAATCAACACACCACTATTGATGGTGAAGGCAGGATAAAAATCTCGCAGGATTCGACGCAAATAATTGAAGGCAGCCATCATCATAAGGTCAATAACCTCTACGCCGTGAGCACTGGCAATGAAATACATTTCAAGAGTGGAGCCAAAGTCGTTATTGAAGCTGGAGCCGGAATCACACTAAAAGCAGCTGGAAGCTTTATAAAAATAGACGCTTCCGGAGTAAGTGTTGTTGGGCCTGCGATTAATTTAAATTCCGGCGGTAGTGCTAGCAACGGAAGTGGGTTTAGAGAAGCAATAGCGACACTGCCTAACAATGTTGAACCTGTACCAGCTCCTGAAGTTGCAACCCTGCCGGTATTTACACCAACTCAAATTAGTAAGACAGGTGGTTTAGCAAAACCTTGTAAGAAGGAAGTATAAGATGGAAGAAACACTTCATTTCCATCAATGGATAAAACAGCAAGAGCATAGAACCATTTACGCTATAGTCGACCCATATTCTGAAGAATGCCCGCTCAACGCCTTTTATGACTGTGATGGATTAGACGCTGCTCCTTTACTAACGCTAGAACAATTAACCAATCCAGAAGATGGACCTTGGCTGCTGCCTACTAATGAACAATTCTTACTTTGGTGGGAGCAAAATACACATTCTCACTGCGGTATTTTGATCTCTACAGATCAGCCAGTTCAGACTTTCCGCCGTCACTTCGCAAGTCTGTATCAAGCAATACTGCTGGGAGAATTGGTCTTTTTACCCTTTTATCGTCCAGAATATTTGTTCTCTCTGCTACTCAAGCTCCATCCAGATGAACGGGATACTTTATTGTCAGGGAACTCCGTCTTACTGCGTTCTAATGAATGTTGGCATGGCTATATATCTAATACTTTAACTCTACAGCAAGAGAAGAACACTCCATGGTGGCGCATCAAAGAGCATCACTTAGATAATAATCCGAACGTTCCCCTACTTGCTCACAACGTTGAAAGTTGGCTTTGGCAGTATCAACCAAACTTAATGATTAAGCTGCTAGAAGACAGCCCAGCAAGTTTTTCTGAAGTGTTTAGCAACCATTTTTATACAACTAGCAAACCTACGCCACTAGCTGAAAAAGTGGTTACAGCGGCTCTAAAGACGCTTTTCAGCAACGCCGTCACACAGCACCCCGAAGTTCATCACATCATCGACTCCTTAAAAGATGAAGAGCTACTTTTCGCTCTGAGAAAAACATTTAACCAAATTCAAGGATATGCGTAATGCCTACTGAAATGTTTAACCACTGCCTACTCTGTAATCCAGAAGTGAATTGGTTAGAGGTGGAACTTCGCAGCGAAAGAAACGAACCAATTACTGGATTGACGGTGAGAATTACCAACCCATCTAGTGGCCAGACACTGAAAAAAAGCGCGCCACAAGGAAGAGTGCGGTTTGAAAACATTGTGGCGGCGGAATGGGTAGTTAATGTTGATACCGACACTCTGTTATCCAAAGTAGAGCAGTACGCCAGCCGTAAGGACAATGAAGATTCCCCTGTGCGAACGTGGACTAAGGAACAGAAAGATTGTTGCGGAAATCCCAAAGCTTATTATCACGTGACGGTAGGCGATCTCTGGGAAAGCCCACCGAAGGACAGTTTCCTTGTTGAAAATCATGGTCCCTCGAAGAAAAACTATCGGGACGAATCTAAGGGGTTTCGAACGAGCCATAACCGCTCATCGGTACTTGAGATCAAAGCTCTACGCAGCTATATGCCCATGATAGTCGACACAGACGAGTTCAGTCTGGTGAATAGTTACACCTTTGCTCTGTTGTCTCAGCAGGCTTACGGTAACAATGATTTTGGCGACTCCAGAAATAAGACGTATCCACAAGGCAGTCATACGAATCTTTTAAAGACGTTGCAATCTCGACAGCGTCCAAGTCATGCGGCAGATAGAGAGGTGACTTGGCTACTTGATGAAGTGCCATACTCTCAAGCTCTAAAAGGAGAGTTTTATCATGATGATACGATTGGATCAGAAGGGTACATTTTCAGCAATGATAAGATAGCCATTATTGGTGTAAGGGGGACGGAGACTTACTTCACTAAAGATGATGTGTTTCAGATTGGGGATTTAAAGGTAACGCCTACAGTAATGAATAAAGCATTCCCCTTTATGAAAATCACTGAAGTTGTAGACGGTGTGATCGCAGCTGTAGGGTCACCGGGCTATCAGGATGTTATGACCGACATTGATGCGTCTCAGGAAGCTCCACCGGAGTTTGGGGGAGCGTATGTGCATCGTGGTTTTTATCAATATGCTATGGGGCTTTGGGATATCGTTAGGTTGAAATCTCAATTACTTGAAAGCAAGAAAATATATATATGTGGTCATAGTTTAGGTGGTGCAGGTGCTTTGTTGCTTGGTTCATTAATTCAAGATACGTATGTTACTTCGTCTCTGCGCTTATATACATATGGAATGCCGCGAGCGGGTACATATAGTTTTGTGCAGCGCTATCATTCAATAGTGCATTACCGTCATGTGAATAATCACGATGTAGTACCTCAGGTGCCGATGAGATGGATGAACACCAACCCCGATGAGAAAAGCGGACAATCGTCATTTAAAACGGCGTTGTCTCAGTCAGCTAAGGTCTCAACACCTAGCACATTCGCTTCAACGTTTGCAATCCTATATCTTTGGGACTCGCTCAAAGAGAGAGTGGTAGACAGTGATGATGACAACTACCAGCATCATGGTAGTTTGATTCAGCTATTAACTTTTAGTCAGGCCAAACACTATCCTGAGGCGGTGAAACAAGTGTTGCTCACACACCGACAAACACACATATCAAGCTTAACATTGGCTTCAAACAAGTCTAATGATGCCTACCTTTTGGCAGAGACGCTGAGTCATGACCATATAGATATCAACGGATATAAGACCACGATTAAAGAATCGGGGGCAGACCATGCCTTAGGTGAGTATATCCCTAATTTCAAACAGCAATTAGCCTTGTTGCTAGAAGATAAATCGACACTAAATTATCAAACAGCCTTACAAACTGTACTTAATACTGAGCAATTGTTAATCGACGTTCATAGCGAACTGGAAAAAGATGAATTGAATGCCTTAGCGATGCAGTACATTACTAGAAAAGATCCTGCGGCTCATATTCAGAGAGAGAATTCTCGTTCACAGGCATTGTTTGCAATACGCCAAGAGAAAAAGTTAACCGAAAAAATCACCTTAAATGTACAGCGGGTAAGAAAGGAGCTTGAAACTCTAATACAAATGCCGGAACTATTATCCAGTGAGACTTTGTTATTTGGTGATCAAACTGCAGAAATCGAACTAGTGAGAGAGCAAATACAATGAGAACACTCAAACGTATAACACCTTTTGCACTGATTGCAATTGTGGGTGGGATGTTAGTTTACTATTTTAGCCCACCATTAGAGAAAACTTGGGGTGCAAATGGTGAGCCTTACATGGTTATTGCAGGGAAGAAACCCGCTGATGCGAGTATTAGTGTTCGAGTGAACTATTTTGGCCGTGGGGAATCCTGCTCTGGTTGGTCATGGAATGCGGGCAGTGGTGAGGTGAGGAAAGGGATTTATAACCAGAGCTTTAGGTTTGAGCACAATTTTTCAGAAGATGAAACGCGTTACGAATTAAGGGTGCCTTATAAGCCCAGAGAGCCAGAAAAAAACTGCATTACGACCTTATCAGATATGGAGGTTGAGCTCACTAACGCCTTTGATACCGTGGGATTTGCGAATATACGCATTAATAAAGCAGGAGAAGATTACTACAACAAAGCTCTGGATGTTAATGTGAAAATTGAAGCAAAAGACTGTGATGCATATATAAAACAAGGTGTCGTTAACAAAATATGGTTTGGTGGCTTGGGTTGTTATTTCTATTTTGATGGGCAGAAAATATCTGAAAAACCAGAATATAATGCCGGACAGGCTTATTTCGATTTCTCTCAGTTTAATGACGACACCGTAATTCATTATGATATTTTGGCTGGCGAAAATTATCGTAGTGAGCCATTAGACCCACAAACGGGAAAATAAAAAAGTTCGTGGTAGCAAATTAAATGAAAGATTGGAGTGATAATCAGAAGGCGTGGAATGGTAACCTGAAAATATGGAGGCTTATTGGTGTTCTCGTGTTAATTAGCTGCGCATACTGGATAGTAAGTTACGACTATACCGTCCCACCTAAAAGCTCTATTCGTATCGCCGGTGTGAAACCGATCGATGCAAATATAAAGGCGTGGGCGAATTACTGGGTAACAGGCGATGACTGCCAAGCATACTCTTACGATATGTTTGGTCGTAAAGCTTACCGAGGAGGGAAAAGAACAGAGCATTTTGCGCAGAATCACGCTGATGAGTCGAATCGTTATGAGTTGAGAATACCCTACCAAACCTATATAGATAGCCAGAATTGTGTTGTTGAACTACGAGATATAACGATTGAAGCAAATAACGAATTTGATAAGTTTGGATTTGCTCAGTTACGTATTTATCAGTCGGGTGATGATTATGACAATAAACCAATTGTTTTAACTTCAATAGTTGAAGCAAAAGATTGTAATGGGAGGTTATATCAATGGTCTAAAGATATCTGGAAAGGGATTATTGGTTGTATCTACGTTGTCAATGACAACGAAATATCAAAACAGTCTGAAACAAATGCTGTAAGTGTTTATTTCGATTTCTCTCAATTCAATGACGACACCGTGATTCATTACGATATTTTGGCTGGCGAAAATTATCGTAGTGAGCCATTAGATCCACAAACAGGAAAATAACATGGTGCTTCGGAAGCAAGTACAATGAGAACACCTTTTGCACTGATTGCAATTGTGGGTGGGATGTTAGTTTACTATTTTAGCCCACCATCAGAGAAAACCTGGGGTGCAAATGGTGAGCCTTACATGGTTATTGCAGGGAAGAAACCAGCTGATGCGAGTATTAGTGTTCGAGTGAACTATTTTGGCCGTGGGGAATCCTGCTCTGGTTGGTCATGGAACGCGGGCAGTGGTGAGGTGAGGAAAGGGATTTATAACCAGAGCTTTAAGTTTGATCACAATTTTTCAGACGATGAAACAAGTTACGAATTAAGGGTTCCTTATAAGCCCAGAGAGCCAGAAAAAAACTGCATTACGACCTTATCAGATATGGAGGTTGAACTTACTAACGCATTTGATACGGTGGGTTTTGCGAATTTACGCATTAATAAAGCAGGAAAGGAGTATTACCACAAGCCGTTGGATGTAAACACCATAATTGAAGCCAAAGATTGTGATGGAAAATTATATAAATGGTCTAAGGATATTTGGAAAGGAATTATTGGTTGTATCTACATTATCAATGACAACGAAATATCAAAACAATCTGAAACAAATGCTGAAAGTGTTTATTTCGATTTCTCTCAGTTTAATGACGACACCGTAATTCATTACGATATTTTGGCTGGCGAAAATTATCGCAGTGAGCCATTAGACCCACAAACGGGTAATTAATATTTTTCGGTGGAAATAAATTCAATGAAAGAATGGAGTGATAATCAGAGAGTATTGAATGATAACCTGAAAATATGGCGTTTTTTTGGTAATGCTGTGTTAATTAGCTGCGCATACTGGATAGTAAGTTACGACTATACCGCCCCACCTAAAAGCTCTATTCGTATCGCCGGTATGAAACCGATCGATGCAAATATAAAGGCGTGGGCGAATTACTGGGTAACAGGTGACGACTGCCAAGCATACTCTTATGATATGTTTGGCCGTAAAGCTTACCGAGGAGGTAAAAGAACAGAGCGTTTTACGCAGAATTACGCTGATGAGTCGAATCGTTATGAGTTGAGAATACCTTACCAAACCTATATAGATAGCCAGAATTGTATTATTGAATTACGCGATATAACCGTTGAAGCGTATAACGAATTTGATACCGTTGGATTTGCTCAGTTACGTATTTATCAGGCTGGAACAGAGTATTACAATAAACCAATTGCGTTAAGTTCAAAAATTGAATCAAAAGACTGTGATGCATATATAAAACAAGGTGTAGTTAATAAAATATGGTTTGGTGGCTTGGGTTGCTACTTCTATTTTGACGACAAGAAAATATCTAAAGATCCAGAATATAATGCTGAGCGAGTTCATTACGATTTCTCGCAATTTAATGACAATACCGTAATTCATTACGATATTTTGGCTGGCGAAAATTATCGTAGTGAGCCATTAGATCCTGCTACGGGGAAATAATATTTAAGTACATCGAACACTCGCTAGCGATGGATATTCTTAATAACAACCTGCCCCTTTATCGCTGTAGTGTTAAATAAAAAGAACCTGCATTGTCGGCAGATTCTTTTTGCTGATATAAAACGCTCACTATTTATAAGTTTCAAGCTTCAGGTGTGCCAAAGTGCAGCGTTCACACTTCCAACGCTTGGTAGGAATATCGATTACGTCCATCGTGTTTGGATTGATATAAAGCTTTGTCTGCGGCACTGACAACATCAAGAGGAGCGATAGTGCTAAAGTCACATTGCATGGGTTCTAAAGTAGAGAAACCCACAGAAACCGTCACGATTGGGTAGATAGCTTCCGGTGCATGCTTAATCGCTAAATCAGAAATTGTAGACATTAAGCTACCGATGAGAACGTCAGCCCCTCTCTTATCCGTATTTGGCAAGATTAAGGAAAACTCTTCCCCTCCAAAACGAGCAGCAAAATCCGCAGGACGTTTGGTAATTTTGTTCAATCCCCTTCCAATCGCTTTTATACAGTCATCACCCGCCACATGACCAAAATAGTCGTTGTACTTCTTAAACTCGTCGATATCAATCATCACGATAGATAAAGGTTCTTGTTGCCTGCGCGCACGCCTAAACTCGATGTCTAACTGTTCATCAAACGACAACCGGTTAGCTAGCCCAGACAAACTGTCTGTATGTGCCAGCTTGTTCAGTTGCACAAGAGCTTTATGGTAAGCGAGATGGGTTTGCACTCTAGCAGCGACGACACGCGGTTTTAAGGGCTTAGTGATAAAGTCGGAAGCACCAGCATCAAATACTTTCTCTTCGAAACCTGTTTCAATCTTACTGGTAATGAAAAGTACAGGGATACTCGCCGTCTCTACATCTTGTTTCAGCATGATACAGAGCTTAAGACCATTGATATCTGGAAGCTCCACATCCAACAAAATTAAGTCGGGACGAGTGCCATTGATCATCTCCAAAGCTTGAGAAGCGGTGGAGGCAAAACGAATTCGACCAATATCTTGCAACACTTTATGTAACGCGATAACAACGGAACTGTCGTCATCCACAATAAGGATCTCAGGAAATTTTTCTTCCAACAGCTTATCCATTATCATTCCTTGAAATGAGTACAAAAGGCTCTAACACCTCTTTAGCTTCTTTGAAATTCAATCGTTTTGTTGAATCCAACAATAAATTAAATTTATCGCGTCCTAATAAATTGAATAAATGTTCTTTTTCTTGTTCAACCCATGTTAATGCATTTAAGTCTTGTTGGTTAAACATTTTCAACAACTCAATAGCGGCATCGAGTGACGCTTCACTGTCTATCGTTGTAGGAACGGTTGATATTTCCTGGCTTTGCTTCCATTGCATGATTGCAGCTTCAGACGCAGTGTTGAGATCGCTAAGTTCTGATGCCAGTTCCTGCATGATATTTTCTGCGTTTGTCTCTGGCTCTCTTAAGATGTTTTCTGCGGATGACGCAAGCTCATGGAGGCGTTGTGCACCAACCATTCCCGCGGAACTACGTAACTTGTGCGCTTGTGCAGCCAAGCTCTCGCGAATCTCGGGATTATCTAAACTATCGGCACCGATAGCTTTATCCGACAATAAGTTTTCATTATCTTCTAACAAATGCTGCAGCGTATTAAAAAACAGCTCTTTATTGTTCATTAACAGCTCTTTAGCTTCTGTTAAATTTAATCCTTTAATCGAAGGCCAACCGTCTTCTGGTTGCGAAGGCATATCAATAAAATCGGCTTCAATGTTCGTTCCCAACGGTTTCGATATGTGACTTCTTAAAACACTGATTAATTGCGCCGGACTGATAGGTTTGGTTAGAAAATCGTTCATTCCGGCCTCTAAAGCACGTTTACGTTCTTCAACCAATGCACCTGCCGTTAAGGCGATGACAGGAAGTTCCGTCATACCTAGAGATTGACGGATATGTTTCGTTGCAGCTAAACCATCCATCACAGGCATTTGAACATCCATTAAAACAGCATCGTAGTTTGATGAACCATCTTTCAGTTTATTAATCGCTGCCTCGCCACTATTCGCGGTTTCTACGTCAGCGCCAGCTTGGGTCAGAAGATATTTCGCCACTTCCAAGTTTGTTTCACTATCATCAACCACCAAAATTCGCGTATTACTCAACCATTGTGCTTTTATTTGACCAGTCATCGTTGCGCTTAAAACACGCTCTACATCGCCAGTGAAACGACACACCGTATCATTCACGGCATCAAATAGCGTTGATGCACAAACGGGCTTTTGCATTAGATGGGCAATCAACGGATTAGACTCCAACTGAGCCAATTGTTGCTTTTCGCTGTCTGCAAACATTAACACGGCTGGTAATTTATCTTTTCCGATATGGTGCGCGAGTTTCTCTAGCGCTTGAACGCCATCAAGTTTGGGCATGGTCCAATCAACAATCAAAGCATCTGGTAGACGCAAACCTTGCTCTTGCCTTTCAATAAAGAGTTCGACTAGCGCGTTTCCGTCATTCACGAGATCTGCTCGCCATCCTAGAGAGCGAGTAAGCGCCATAATCTGTTTGGCTTGCTGTTCGTCATCTTCAGCCACAATGAGATACAACATTTGCTGCTTTTGTAATCCGGCCAACTTCATTTCGTCCACAGAAATAACGGGGAAAGGAATATCAGCCCAGAATGTTGAGCCTTCCCCCTCCGCACTTTTTACCGCGATTTCCCCGCCCATAAGTGCTACAAGCTGACTGACGATAGATAACCCTAATCCAGTACCGCCGTATCGTCTGGTGGTACTGGCATCCGCTTGCGAAAAAGGTTTGAAAAGTCGTGATAAGTTTTCTTGTGATATTCCCACGCCAGTATCGGTTACAGAAAAACGCACTGTCGCTTGAGGCTTATCATCAACAGTTGCCGTACCTCTTAGTTCGACCTTAAAACTGATCTTTCCAATGTCAGTAAACTTAAGCGCATTACTTAGTAAATTACTCACTATTTGCTTCAACCGTAAAGGGTCAGCTTCGACCCAATCTGGTAGATCGCGCGATAGAACTAAAGCAAATTCAAGTTTTTTCTGTTCGGCTTGAATAGCAAACACGCCGCTGATTTCATCGGAAAAATCGCGGAGGTTAACTGGCAACGACTCCAAAGCCATCTCATCGGCTTCAATTTTGGACAGATCCAACACGTCATTGACTATGCCTAGCAACGATTTCCCCGAAAGGCTGATTTTGTCGATTAGCAGACGTTGCGATTCTGTCAGTGACTCATTGGACAGTAAGTGGGTTAACCCAATGATCGCGTTAAGTGGTGTCCTGATCTCATGACTGGTGTTGGCCAGAAAAGCGCTTTTAGCAAGAGTGGCGTTCTCTGCTTCCAGTAATGCCTCCTTCAGTTCTTTCTCTATTTTTAGTCGTTCAGTGATATCTCGCAGCGAAACGGAAACAAGCAATTCCTCTTCCATAGGAACCGCACTTAAACTAATTTCCACTGGAAACTCTTCACCACTGCCTTTCAAAGCAAATAACTGTCTGGAGGGGGCCATGCGACGATTTTGAGGACTACTCATGTACGCTTTTAAATACATACTGTGTGCGCCCCTAATTTCTAGTGGGATAAGCTGGTCAATCGAATTGTTTTCAAGTCGACTCCTCGGTAAACCAAAAACTTTCTCAGCTTCCGCATTCACCATTTTAACTATGCCGCTTTGATCCACAATCAGAGTTGCTTCAGGAGAGGATTCCAGTAATGCCTTAAATCTTGATAATTCTTTGGCCTGCTGGGTTTGTAACTTGTAGTTCCATTTCTCTCGCTGCGATACCAAAGCATTTCTCCAAATCCAATATTGGATCACAACACTTGCAATGACCAAAAATAGAATGGCAAAAAAGAACACGATAATTTGCCAAGATATGTGGATGATAAATGGTAATTTTGTGCTTGTAGTGTAGATAGTCAGATGTCTGGGTGAAGTGGAACTCTCTAAATTGAACATAGAATCAACGGCCCAAATATCACCGCCATCACTTGCATATTCATTAACCGCAGAGGTAGAGATAGCCAATATGGTCGGCTCTACAGGGCGAAATTCTGTACTCCATTTCAGTGCCTCCCCTCTCTCAAACGCGAAGGATTTACTTGGCTCAGGGTGCGCAATGAAAAAACCGTCACTGTTCGTTATGTAAGTTTGAGTATCAGTACTATTCCCTAAAGTGATATCACTTAATATTGCAGTCGCGTTTAAGTTGATAATGATGATTCCAAATGGCGTCCCATCAACAAAATATAGAGGAGTTGAGAAACGCCATACAGGGCGATGAGGATTCTCTATCGCCCCGAACTCTCTATTGAGATTAATATCGGATAGAAAAACCTTACTGGCTCCTACACTCAACGTTTGTGAAATATAGGGTTCTGAACTTTTATCCTGAAGAGCAACGTCATCAAAAACAATAAGATCACTGCCCTCTCTTTGTACTTTTACCTGTTCTCTCCAATTATCTTCTTTGGTGATAAGTCTCACTTGAAATACTTCATGAGATGTCTGCATATAAGCTTTGAAAATCTCGACGATACGTTCGCGCCACTGTTGTTTTGAAGAACCATCGATCAAAGGCATATCCTGACTTGCCATTTCCAATATCGCTTTGACTGGTGGCGTATTGGCGAGAAAGAGCGTGTCACGACTGTATTGCGCGGCTATTTCCTCTAGGTTTGACTTCACTTCATAATTTTGGCGAGAAAGCTGACTCTCTAAGTCGACTTTTTGCTTCTCCAGCATCAGCCAACTGATTAACAAAAACACCCCTAACATGCTAACGATAGCTGCAGGCCAAGTTTTTCTTACACTTGAACTGCGCATAAAATGCAAAACACTTTGTACTCCCCTATGAACTTCAAAGGTTTCATCAAAATCGGTACCTGTATTTGTGCGTAAAAAATTGACGCCCAGAACTAAAAGGAAGGTTAACCCCATACCGATGATGATAACCCATTGAATATCCCAGCGATTGGACATATAAGCCCCATCGTTAGGGATAATTTCCAGCTTCCATTCCTGCCCCATTACGTTAATTACACCGACCATTTTGTCTTCCAAATGCAGTTTGGAGGCATGGCTATCACTGACATAAAACGGGGTTGATTCTCTTTGATTGCTCAGCTGGATTTGCGCATGGTCTATGACTAAAGACAATCCGGACAATACATCGTCAATGATCAAAGGAGCATATGACCAACCGACGACGTTCTGCTCTCTAGCTTCTGGAGTCTGAAGGGTGGCATCGCTAGGGAAAATAGGCAGCATAATTAACACGCCACGTCGGGCTTTTTTATCCGCCTGAACCAACGTAATGGGTTCACTCAAATACGCACCATCTTCTCTTGCTGATGCTAATGCCGCATTTCGGCGATTTATTTCAGAGCCAATATCTAGCCCTATAGCCTGTTTGTTAGGAGCGATAGGATAGATATATTGGATGATAAAACGGTCACCATCATGGGGATTCAATGAACGGACAGAGAAATCCGGCATACCGTCTTGGCGAGCCATTTCAACAAAACGCTGTTCTTGCTCGACAGGCACTCGTCTAATAAAGCCAAACCCAAGTGCGCCGGGAAACTCTTGAGAGATATCACGCGTCCCAATATAGTTTTCAAACTGCTTGCGAGTGATTTGATCTGGCCCCGCTGTAACCACAGCTCCACGAGTGGCACGCAGTCCATATTCATAGAACGCAAATCGCTCCTGAATAAGTGACTCAGCTTGCGTCATAAGCGTTTTTATATGGGCTTTATCATCTTCTTGGTTTTGATAGTGAAGCAGTATCGCAATTAAGGCTGTAAGTAATGTGCCAGCACACAGAGGAAGCCAAGCGGATAAAACATTGAACGTTTTGGTCAGGGTAAATTTCATAAGGCACAGTCCAATTCAAATTCATCGGCCAATAAAGATCGAGAAAATGATCTCGCAGACGTGGAATCGCACCAAAGGCTTTTAACCGACATTTGAAATGGCTGGGTGCTAAAATTGACTTCACCATCACGTAAGCACAAGAGCCGTTGTTTTACTGAATTATGATCCAGTAATGCCTGAGGAAAATACTTACCCTTTGACAACATGCTCTCTCCTTCTGCTAGACACGCGTAAAATCAAAGCCGCATCACTCAACATGCCATATGTTAAAAGTGTAGTTTAGAAAAATTGTATGGCCTGAAATTGGTTATCTAGCACTTTTGAATGAGAAGAATCAACATCCTCAGTATCCAAAGACTAACGCTCTAGAAATGCACATAAGGCTTGATTAAAAACCTCCGGCTGATCCATTAAAGGTAAATGCCCAGCGTCTTGAATCCGAATAAGCTCCGCATTAGGTATTATCTGGCTCGCTCTTTCTCCATATTCGCTAGAAAACAGCCTGTCGTTTTCACCCACTATTACGAGGGTCTGATGAGTTATGTGAGCAAGTAAATCCATAGGTATTGCTGATACAGCGGCCCCTCTACCTTGAGTAAAAGCCTTTTTACCACCGGACTTCTTAAGTACTTCAATAGAATAGTGAATATGACTCAGGTCTCTGCTCTCTGGACGAGACAATAAATATTGAGAATTAAAACGACTTGCAATCAAAGATGGAAAACTGTTCATCCAAATCATTCCCAGCATTGGCCAAAACGAAGGCCGTGCGCCCAACCCTCCAGAGTTAACAAGTACTAACTTATCCACCATGTCTGGATTGTCTAATGCAAACTGAATAGCAATAGCACCTCCTTGACTTAATCCGACAAGATGTACTTTTTCCTCCCCTAACGCCAATAAAAAGGCTTTCAACCAACCCGAAAAATAGGCTCGGTCATAAAGTGCGTCTGGCTTATCCGAATCTCCATAACCGACAATATCTGGCGCTAGGACACGAAAATTTCTAGCAATGGCATCCATTGAGGGATACCAAGTGACCGCTCCTGCGCCTGCTCCATGCAGTAATACAACGGGAAAACCGTCTCCAGTAGTTAAATAGGTCGTCCTGATCGAATCACAGGTCAACACCTTTTGAACTACTGGCCGACCTATTTTTTCAATCAGTTTTTGTCTGTGATTAATCTTTTTCATCACATGCTCCTATTTAAAATATTCAGAAATACTAGAGCTTCAGCTTATTGATGATGATTTGCAGCGTAGACAGTTCTTCTTGATCCAATAGAGAAAATATTGAGTCGGCAGTGTGTTTAACAGTAACTAAAGCATCTGTTAGCACTTCATGACCAACATCCGTCAAAACCACCAAACTTTGGCGCGCATCTCTGGGATTACTCTCTTTGAAAACTAGATGATTTTTTTCCATAGGTAGCAATACCCTTGTTACACCAGATGCAGTAAGTCCTATTTTTTCAGCCAAATGCACACGACTCAGTTTGCTTTCATAGGCTGAATGCAGATGATACATGATGGTAAATTCAGTAAAGCTAACCCCATGAACACTAAGGGATAAGTCCAATTTTTTACTTAGCAGTGAACCTATAAATGCCTGTTGCGTGATAATTGATATGTTGTCCACTTCTGTTCCTCTCGCTTATTTAATTATTGCAAGATAGTTGATCACTCAAGTATCTTGCAAGTTTTATTTTTGGATATAAAGCAATAAGAACCTAGGTAAGAAAGGGAAAGAAGCACAGCCATTAAGGTATTTGTTCTACGCAGAAGGCTGATGCGGCAACAAGAATGAGCTTGTCTAGTTCTGAGTGAGTAACACGGGGAATTATGAATTTCTAATTAGCTAAAATAGCAGAGGGGATACGATTCCCCCTCTGCATCAATGGAAGCACTATGGCTTACTGAACTTTACTTAGATCGACGATTGGCTCATGCACTTGCTGCACTTTTTTACCATTCAGAAGTTTATTCACATCTTTAACCGCACTATCCACTTCTGCTGAAGAAGACAATACCGTATACGTTAGATCAAAATGTTTGCTTTCTCCTGCATGAATCGTCGGGACTAGGCCTAAAGGACGTTGGAACTTGGTGTTGTAGGCGTAACTGGTACCCGGTTCAATTCCCGTAACATAACCTTGTTGTAAAGTATCTGTGTTTTTCCAAATCGTCAGAACTGGCAACTGGCTGGTATTGTATTGCATTGATACACCTAGGTTACCCGCCTTGTTATGTAACACCGCTAATGTGTTTCCGCTCTTATCTGCGACAGGTTTTAGATTGTAAACCATCTCATCATACCCTTTAGTTGGGCCTAGGTAAGTTTGCCAATCTTTCAAGCCTTTATCTGCATAGCTATTAAAGGGAGAAATTTCACTGGCAGCGGCATACACTTTTGCACCTTTTTCTAATATTGGGCTGCCAAAGTTAGAGTGATAAATAATTTGGTATTCATCGTCGTAATCAGATTTGTTGGTCAAAGTATCATTGAGCGAGAAGCTGTTTTCTCCCGGTGTAATAGAAAACGATGTTTTTGTTACTAGCTCTGCTTTTTTAAACGTTCTTTCCGACACTTCACCTTCAACAGTAATAGTGTGTGGAGCCTCGTCGCTAATAATGACTTTAATTGTCGAACTTGGCGTATTTTGAACTCGACCATGTAAACTAAGTAGTTGACCATTGTCGTCCACACCAGGATGCCCAGTCCATTCATAACCACAACGCACCATCATTTCGTTGAAGCCATCCAACCAAGCCCGTTACGACTTTCCAAATCAATGTAGGCTGGGTTCACAATTTCTTTTACTGGCGAGTCCCAGCCTAACACTCGTTTGCCATCTTTCTTAACGTCAAAAATCCCCATACCTCTGGTTGGTACTAAGGTCACTTCCAGCTCACCATTCTTTATGACAATAATGTCAACGCCTTCTTGCTTACCGCCATGTAAGCGCACTTTTTCTATGCTAAAAGGGATATTTCCAAAACCAAGCTTTTGGTTCGTAATTTCCCAATTTTCAACATAAGTATTCGTTGCGGTATCGGTTAGGGTAAATTCTGCTGCTGTAGCATAAAGCGGTGCAACCAAAGTAAGAGCTGCAATGAGTGGTTTTATTTTCATAGTTTGATCCTTTAAATATTTTTTCTGACATTTAAGCTGAATCGTTTCAGCTATCAAAATTGCAGACAAAAGTTTTCGGATCAAAGTGCTGAACAAATAGATGTGATTCAGTTCCTCAGACTGGTCACTTTTTAGCCTGTTAATGTTTGGTGAATCACGTTCAGCACTAACTGATTGATTTATAAATAACAAAATTGAAGATTCAACCACCTTCTCAACGACACCGGTAGTCAACAAACCGTATTTGTCGTATTCAACCGGATGACCTTCATGGTGCAAGGCGCTGAATCAATTCATGTACTCTTTTCTAGAGTTAATCGATACCAGTAGAAAAGACACTAGATAATTGTGATTTACAACCTTTAAAGCATTCTGACTTTTCGGATTGCTTCTAGTACAACCAGTCTACATGTGGCTGGCCAAATTCTCTGACACACTACAATAGTAAAAATACCGCATCTAATTCGTCTTAAACTTTTCAACAACCTTCGCTAGGTCGGACGATGTGCTGTCCAATTGTTGACTGAGTATTTCAGACTCTGCTGCGTCCTCGCTGAGCTGCTTTATAAGGTTTTGGATCGTTTCTAAGTTTTTACTAATTTCGTGCGTTACTTGGTTTTGTTCTTCTGCAGAAGTTGCCATATGAGTGTTTAAGTCATTAATTTCGCTAACCGACGAGGTCACGATATGAAGTGATTCCATCACTCTGTGGGTGTTCTCTGATGTCGCTTTACAGCTTTGTCTGGTCGAATCCATTTGATTAACTGCATTTTCACTTGCCTGTTGCAGTTTACTTAACATGACGTTTATCTGCCCCGTGCTGTGTTGCGTGCGAGCCGCTAAAGAACGCACTTCATCCGCGACTACCGCAAACCCTCGCCCTTGATTTCCAGCCCTCGCCGCTTCAATTGCCGCGTTAAGTGCGAGTAAATTTGTTTGCTCAGCAATATCTCCGATGATCTGTAAAACAACGCCAATTTCCTTTGTTTCATTGCTCATATTGTTTATCGTTTCCCACATACGAGTTATATCGGATTCGAGTTTTACGACGCTATTTTCCGCTTCAATAACGACTTCTTTAGAAAAATTTGCCTGACTATTAGTTTGATCTGTAAGGTTCGCAGCATTGGCAGTACTTTTAGCAATTGAACTGGCGGTGATTCTAAGTTCTTCTATTGCAGATATAACATGTTCTGTTTCTGTGACATGCGCCTTAAGAACCTTGTTGTGCCTATGCGACTGTTCCATCATCTTAATGACGGCGCCCTTTATATATTGAGATGAATCCGAAATATCAATAAACAGGACTCTTAACTGTTCAATAAACTGATTGATGGAACTGGATATCTTCCCTATTTCATCTTGAGATTTAACCTCTAACCTTTGTGTCAAATCTCCACTGCCATGAGATAAGTCCGAAACTACCATCTGTAAACGCAACAGTGGTTTGAAAGCATAATTCAACACGATTATGGATACTAAAATAATACCTATAGCACTAATAACTAAAGCTATTGTAATCATTTTATTCAAGCGATGAGTGTTTGCTTGGATATTGTCCAGATCGATATATCCGGTTAGGCCCCATTTCTTATCTAAAAAATTAATCTCTCTTTTTATTGGAATCAAATTCCCATCAGCTTTATTTGTAAATATAGTGATACCACTTTGAGAAGTTAACTCTAAGTAACTCCCTTCAAGTTCAAATTTTTCTAGAATCTGAGTAAACTCACTTAAGTTCAAATCAAAAAATGTTGTCGAGCCATCGCGATGTTTTGCAATGATTGTCATCAATGACTTACCATCATTCAAAACCACAGGAGTGATGATAAGAGGCTCCACTTGATTCTCGGCAGCTTCAATAAAAGGGATAGCTTGAACATCTGTTAAGGAACCATTGTTATCAAAGGCAAAACCCTCAACTATTTTTGTGATTTTTTCAAACCCTGAATTTTCTTGGACATTCTTTATATCAATTACGCCAATTTTTAGATTTTCAGCCATTGAAATTTTAGAATCAATCTCACTAGTTAATTTATCCTTAACTAGCTCGATATTATGTCTAATATTTTTCGTGTCAGATTGGTAAATATATTCATTAATAACAAAATTGACACTGAAGAAAGAAACAATAATTGTGAATGTAATTATAACTACAATTAAGGATATTATTTTCTTTTTAAAAGATATGTTTTTCATACAAATAACACCTAACGTGTATTTTTGGAATATAAATTCAGTGAAAAAATAACCTCAAACAAACCGTTTGTTTGAGGTTATTAAAATGAAGTTAAACATCAGGAAAGGGTGTAACAGCGCTTTTGCGCTTCACCTAAGTTGTTTTCACCACCGATGATGTACATACACTGATCGGAACACAAAGAAATTCCATAGGCCAAACCCTCCCCAAATTCTCCTGCAAAACACCAACTTTCACCATCGAACTTCCATACCTTGTTAGTAAAGTGCTTTTGCAGTCCCTGATGGGTGTATAGTTTTCCGGTCTTTAAATTATTCCAACTGCCAATAAAGTAGGCTCCACCATAAACATAGATATTTTGTCCTACTGTACCAACAAAATGACCAGCTAGTCCCTCGTGCTCATAGTCTACGGATACAATTGAGGAACATTCTATGCCTTTAACAGAAGTCGCACCGGAGCAATCATATTGCTTAGTTTGTAAACTTCTTAGCCCAGGTTTTATCTCTCCTTCAACAAGCGTAATCACGTTTCCAGACTGGGCTATTCCCGCACCACAGTTGGCAGGGAAGGGATTTTCTCCGATAACAGACCAGAGGTTATCGGATGGAGTGAACTTCAGAATATTCTGATTCCATCCGTAGTCAGCAATCTCTTGTGACATAAACTGTGTCAAAAGCTGCTTGTGTTTCTCTGGTTCTAATTCAATGTTGATATGTGATAGCTGCTCAACAAAATCATCAAACGTTTCTTTTCGATATCCACCAAAACAGACAATTTCTCCCGAACTTAAAGACGCGCAAGAAGCACCTAACAATCCTATTGGTAGAGTCTCCTCTAGTTGATTCCAACTGTTTTTTGAACTGTCGAACACCCAACTATCCAGGAGAACCGTCGGGTGCGTTTTATTAGGCTCTATACCCGCTCCAGAAAACACATATAACTTGTCGTTACATACCGCATATGCCGCATCGTCACGAGCAACGCCCGGAAATTCGGGGGCACACTGCCAACTCAACTCTGGATGGTTTAAATCCAAAAGGAAAAATTGCTTACCAGCACTCCCCAGCCCCGCGTATATTTTATTGTCAATTAAACCTCCAACACCGTGTTTAATGCCGACCGGAAGGTCGGCAATAGAGTCGATCACTAACGACATAGAATCCTCTTGTATTAATCTTTCACGACAACTGTTGAGCCATTCCAAGCCAACATATAAACTTTTTTGCTAAGACTACGGTCGCTCTTCTCCCCACCAACGATTAAAACGCCGTCTTTAGTCGTAAATGACGCGCCATAAGCTAAGCCTTCAGGAAGGTTACTAACGGTCGACCACAGTCCGTCTTTTTCAATATACATTTCAGAGTTAAATGCTTTCGCAAGACCATCGTGAGCAAACATTTTCCCACTTTCAAACGCTGCTTTAGCTCCATGGAAGTTTGCGCCTCCAGCAACAATGGTCACGCCATTGCTTTTGCCTGCAAAAGCTCCCGCAACGCCTTCTTGTACAACGCCGGATTTGGGCGATGGTAATGAATGCATGCTGTTCCATGGCTGCCCTTTCCCATAGTGGTATTGTTTAACTTCCGTCGTTCTTAGACCCGGCTTAATTTCACCGCTGATTAAGGTTGCTGTAATGCCATCAGTAACTAAGGCGCTTCCACAATTGGCGAAGTAAGGAGAAATACCAAGAACACTCCAAGTTTGAGTCTCTGGCTGATAGCTAAATACTTTTTGATTCCACTGATAAGCTGCTGGTTTCATTCCCATGTAATCATTAACAATTTTTTGCCAAGCTTCTGGGTTTTCGTTCTTATCGGTCGTCATCACGTCATGCAAGTAGCTATCGAAGTACTCTTTGTTGTAACCACCAAAGAAGATGATGTTTTTGTTATCCGGTGAATATGAGGAAGAACCTAACAACCCGACGGGAGCAGAAGTATTAACTTGTTCCCAAGAGTCATCTTTAGCGTCGTAGCGATAAACGGTGTCAAATAAGATTGGAGACGCATCCGACTCTTTGTCCTTTCCCGAGCCTCCGAATACATAAATTTCCTGACCAACCACTGAGGCTGTGGCACCACTTCTAGGTTGACCTGAGAAAAGTGCCTTTTGTTGCCAGCCGGCTGACAGATTGTTCAAATCGAGCATATAGAATTGCTTACCAGCAGACCCCAAGCCGACAAACAATTTGTCACCCACTTGCGCGCTGATCCCCTCTTTGAATCCTTCTGGTAAATCTGGCCAGTGATTCTCAGCGTATGAACTGACGCTAAAAGCAGTAGATAAAGCAAGCAATGGTGTACAAATTAAGCGAGTCTTTTTATTCATTGATTTTTCCTTGTTAATTTATGAGCCGTACTGCGTGATATCTACCACTAGCCTGATGGTCATTAACCATATGTTTTTTGTTAAATTTCAGACTCATTATTGATCAATGAAAAAATATTTCTTTGATCAATATAACAATAAAAATTATTTTTATTTATTTATATAAAAAAGACCCATACGTAATGAGCCATTTTTAATTAATATAGTGAAATCAAAAAGATAAGAATCAATCCATGAGAGGAAGAACGACCTCTGCCGTTTCAAAAACAGATTCTGAGTATTCAGGGTAAATATCTAAAAGTGTGTTAATCAAAGCATCAACAAGTAATAACGCTCCAACTTTAGAGGAGAAAGCGCCCCCAGTTAATGGCCCTTCCGGTCGCGCAGCAACCAGCATTTCATCTGAAATAGACGATAATGGACTGTGGCTTATATTGGTTAAAGAAATGACAGGAACACCTCGTTTATGAGCTTGGGAGGCAGCATGAATCACTTCTTTGGTGGTGCCGGAACTCGATACCGAAAACCAAATGTCACCTGTAGTGCTTCTACGGGCACTCATTGCAGCAAGATGAGTATCCTCATACATAATCGCTTTTTTGCCGATACGAACGAGACGGTAAGCAAGATAACGCCCAACGATGCTAGATGCCCCAACACCTACGCAGCCGATAAACTGAGCTTTATGGATAAGTTCACAAATACGTTTCAGTGAGTTTCTATCGATCAGCTTAGCAGTATCAAGGAGGCTTTCTACCGCGCTTTGTGCTGATACATCACATATATCACCATCAATTTTAGGTTGTGAGTTGTGTGAAGACTGACTTAAATCAACCGCCAAAGCCATTCTAAAATCTGAATAGCCTTTGTACCCCATATCTCGACAGAGACGCAGAACCGTCGCTTCACTCGTTTTTGTATTTCGCGCTAAATCAGTAATGGTTTGGTACTGTACATCATGTGCGTTTTCCATCACATAGTCGGCAACCAATCTTAGTTTTTTACTTAACGGCTCAATATTTGATCGCAACCGAACCAGTAAGTTTTTAGGCAAATTCACGGGGCATCCTTAACAATATTTTGGCTAGTGATAAAGTATCAAAGACCTGAATCTATTAATACACTATCTCAATGATTTGTTTCTAGATTCTTAAATATGAAGGGAGCATCGCTCCCCTCATTGATGAGAATCAAGATAACGACATAAATCCCGCATCTTTCATTTTCGCAATAACATCTGCTTTCTGTTTATCCGTTAAAGAGCGGATTGGCTGACGAGGATTACCCGCATCAATACCATGCAGTTGCATAGCAACTTTACCCGCCGCAACGCCACCATACTCAACAAGGACACGAATGATAGCAATCACTTTATCCATTAGAGAAGCGACTTCATCATGTTTACCCTGATTAAAGGCTTCAATAATTTTGAGATATAAAGGCGCAGCGTAATTGTAAGTACTGCCTACTGCACCCACAGCACCAACAGCTAAGCCTGCAGGTAGAAATTCATCAACACCAAATGGCACATCAAACTTTCCGTTAGAAACACGAACACAACGTTGGTACTCGTACAGATCAGAATTGTTGAACTTCGCACCCGACAAATTCGGAATACGTTGCTCACCTTTGATTAAGAACTGCTCTAGGTCCAGATTTACACCTGACATTCCAGAATGATAGTAGTAGAAGCCTTTTGAAGGCGCTGCCGCAGCAATTTGCGCGCAATATTCTACCAAATCGTCAACACTTCCTGGTCTAAAGAAACAAGGGCCAATCGCAGATGTTGCCAAAATATCGAGAGTTTCGGCGTGTTCAGTTAAGTTTATTGAGTCTACAATGCTTAAAGCACCAGTGTGTAAAACCAAATCCAGTTTACCGTCCGCAGCTTTTACCCAACGTTCAGCAATCGCTTTTCGCTCTTCAACAGAACAGTGAATTCCTTCTCCCGTGGTACCACATATGTAAGCTCCTTTAACACCTTGAGAAATTAGCAACTCAGCAATTTGATCAATCGCACCAAAGTTAACCTTGTTGTCCACTGTAAATGGAGTGTGCGGAGCAGCAATCAGGCCAGTTAATTTTTTCATTTCATTTACCTTAATAATTTAATTTGCAGTCGCCAAACTACTGTCCATAACCTAAGAACATTTGAGGTAGTAGTAGGGTGAATTGTGGGAAAATTGCAACAAGAGCCAAAACAATAAACAAAGGCACTAGCAACGGCATTACACCTCTAGTCAATGTATGGAATGGAATGTCACCAACACGAGAAACAACATAGAGAGCCATGCCCATAGGCGGTGTTAGAATGCCAATCATTAGGTTAAGAATTGCCATAACGCCAAAGTGAACTGGGTCGATACCTACAGCTGCTGCCACTGGAACCAAGAACGGAACCAAGAGTAGAAGTAAGGCTAATGACTCAATAAAGGTACCTAAGAACAACAACAGTAAGTTGATTAGTAGCAACAATACCAACGGGTTATCGCTGATTGTTAAGAAATAGTCTGCAAGCATTTGCGGCAACTGCTCACGAGCTACGATCCAACCAAATACGGTTACACCCATAACCATTAACGCGACAACTGCCGTAGTGTTTACTGTCTCTTTTAAAATGTCGACCAAGCTGCTTAGTGTAAGTTGTTTGTATACCACTAGACCCAAGAACAAAGCATATAGAGATGACACTACCGCAGCTTCTGTTGGAGTAAACTTGCCAGAGAAAATGCCACCGATGATTATCACAGGCGTTAAGAGTGACAAGAATGCTTCTTTAAAAGATTTTAGCTGTTCACGACGAGTCGCTTTTGGCAGCGTCATGTACCCACGCTTTTTACAGATGAAGTAACTCATTACCATCAAAGCGACACAACACAAAAGACCCGGAATGGCACCCGCTAAAAATAAAGCGCCGATGGATGTATTTGACACAACACCGTAAATGACCAAAGGAACTGAAGGGGGAACTAAAGGACCAATAATACAAGATGCAGCCGTCAAACCACCGGCAAAATCGTCGTCATACTTAGCATCACGCATTGACTTAATCTCAAGTTGTCCTAAACCACCAGCATCAGCTAATGCTGAGCCGGACATACCTGAAAATAACAAGCTTGCCATGATATTTACGTGGCCCAAACTACCCGTAATATGACCAACAAGAGACTTAGCGAAATTAAAAATACGTTCCGTAATACCTGCACTGTTCATTAGGTGTCCGGTTAACACAAAAAAAGGAACCGCTAATAAAGTGAAGTTATCGATACCACCTATCATCTGCTGAGCAGCAAAGTTAATACCTGTGCTATTGGTTAATACTAAAAATACAAGAGCGACAAAAATTAACGAGAAACCAACGGGCATACCTGCAAATAGCAGAGCTAGCCAGCCAAAAATTGAACCAACCATAGTCACTACCTCTCAGCGATTTGCGAGTCATTCATCGATGCAGGTTTTGCACAACCACACAACTCTTTAAAAATATGGAACATTTTTTCCAGTTGTCTGAACACCATAAACACACCACCTAATGGCAGACTGTAGTTCATCCAACTACTTGAAACTCCAAGAGTAATCAGTTCAAAGAAAGCATTTCTTTGAACATGCTGATACCCAAGGTAAATGATGGCAACAATAGAAACTAGAACGGCAAGTTCCAATGATAAAACCAGACACAACCGCACTTTCTCCGGTAGTTTGTCTGAAAAGAAAGTAATGTTTACGTGTGAACTTCGCTTGATGGCGATTGCGCACCCGACTAACGACATATACATAAAGAGAACTCTAGCGAGCTCTTCACTCCATAAGGAAGGATCATTCAGCAACCAGCGAGTACCGATCTGCCAAGTTAATACAACTAGCAGCGCAGCCATCAAAGGTACTGTGATGATTTCTTCTATATTATTGACAATCTTACGTAACATCTTGAACTCCATAGCTGGCCAAAAATGGCCAGCTAAAACATTGAGAGATCGACGAATCAATCCATTTACATTGCAGCAAGCTTCTCAACGATAGGTTGACCAATTTTGCTTTCAAACTCTTTGTAAAGGGGTTGCATCGCTTCACGGAACGGAGCAAGGTCTGGGTAAGTCACATTTACACCTTCGCTTTGGAAGAATGAAACCAGTTCTTCTTCTTGCTTTTTCACAGATGCAGTGTGTGCATCACCCGCTTTCTTAACTGCTTTTTGAACCAGTTCTTTCTCTTCGTCAGTCAGTTTCTGCCAAGTTGCATCGGCGATAATTACCATCTGGTCGTTCACAATATGGTTTGTCATCGCCAAGTTCTTTTGCACTTCGTAGAACTTCATTGTTTTGATCGTTGGTAGTGGGTTTTCTTGTCCATCTACAGCGTTAGTTTGAAGTGCTAAGTAGACTTCTGAGAAAGCCATAGGCGTTGGTGATGCACCAGAAAGCTTTGCATAATTGAGGTTAGGTTTAGCATTAGGTACACGCAATTTCAGACCTTTAAAGTCTTCAATTGAATTAAGTGGGCGGTTAGAAGTAGTTTCACGCGTACCGTTGTACCAAGTATCCAGCGCTCGCCAATTAAACTTCGTCAACATCTCTTCACGAATACCTAATCCGAATTCAGAGTCAAACATACGACGTAGATGATCAAAATCGCGAGCAACATACGGTAGAGTTACGGCTTCTGCTCTTGGGATCCATAATCCCATACGTCCAAACTCAGCATAAGTGATATCAAGATCACCCATACTCAGTTGTTGAAGCATTGCACGGTCATCACCAAGTTGAGCACTTGGATACAGAGCCAGTTTAATTTCACCCTTACTCATTTCTTCTAGGGTGTCTGCTAGCATTTTTGCAGAAGTGTATTCCACAGAACCTACGGAAGCCTGCATTCCCATTTTTAATGTAGTAGCGGCTTGTGCCGAAACAGCACACCCTATAGTTAGCATTGCGATAGTAATCTTATTAATGGCTTTCATGTTATTCCCTTTATTTTTCGTGTTACACCTTACTTCACCATTTTCAAAAAAAAATTTTATTTTGTTTGAAAAAAATCTTCGTTATGAATTATCATTGCCGTGAAGATTATTTTCAAACCACCTTTTTTCAAAATGTGATCGCGGACAAAAATTGATTATTTCTGCCCTTTTGCGAATAAAGCAAAGAATCAAGTCTATCTATTCAGATAGGTTGTTCGCCCGCAGTCAAAGACATACGAGGCCTGTTGTGAGAACAAAAAAATTAACGATCGAAGAACTTAAAAAATCTTTACAAGGTCAAACTGTTGTTTCTATACAGCCAGTGACCGGTAGTCCTTTAGACAAAACAGAATTTATTGTGGCAATGGCATTAGCCGCTGAGCAAGCGGGCGCAAAAGCACTTCGTATAGAAGGGGCTATTAACGTCGAGGCTGTTTCCGCAGCAGTGTCTATACCAATCATTGGTATCGTAAAACGTGATTTAATAGACAGCCCAATAAGGATCACGCCGTTTGCTTCAGACGTTGACGCCCTTGCAAATGCTGGTGCTACTATCATTGCATTTGATGCAACTAACCGCCCTCGCCCTGAAAGCCGTGAACATATTGCTCAGGCAATAAAAAATACTGGCTGCTTTGCAATGGCAGATAGCTCATGTTTTGAAGATGGCGAGTGGGCACACACTCAAGGCGTTGAAATTATTGGCACAACATTGTCAGGATACGTAGGAGATGCTGAACCCACTGAGCCTGATTTCCAATTAGTACAAGCTTTCTCAGACGCCGGCTATTTCACTATGGCTGAAGGACGCTTTAATACGCCAGAACTCGCAGCGAAAGCTATTAAAGCGGGTGCTGTCGCTGTTACTGTTGGTTCGGCAATTACTCGCTTAGAAATTGTGACTCAATGGTTTAACAAAGCAACTCAAGCTGCAGGAGAAAGGAAATGCGCACTCTAGCAATCGATATCGGCGGAACAAAAGTCGCATTGGGTGTCGTCGAAGGTGGCGTTCTAATTAAGAGGCATCAAATAGAAACGCCTGAATCACAGAATGTTGTGCTTTTTACCGAATCGATACTCAAGGACATCCAAAACTGGATTGACGATATCGACATTATTGGTGTCTCAACGACTGGCTTTGTAACCGAAAGCGGCATTACAGCCATCAACCCAGATACGCTCAGCTTCCCGACACCATTTCCGTTCGCTCAAGAGTTGGAGAGGCAAACCGGTAAAACAGTTTCGATGTTAAACGATGCTCAGGCAGCTGCTTGGTATGAGTTTGTGCAGTTAAATGATGCTTCACTCAATATGGCCTTCATTACCGTTTCTACAGGTGTCGGTGGTGGAATCATTATTGACGGAAAACTTCATCAAGGTCATAGCGGACTCGCCGGACATATTGGGCACATGTCCATTGATATCAACGGAAAAGAATGCGGATGTGGTCAAGTTGGATGTGTCGAGTCAATTGCTTCAGGCACTGCAATTAAAAAAGCCAGTGATGAACGGTTTAATAAGTCACTAACGAACATCGAATTGTTTGAACAGGCAAAAACGAATCCTGCTGCTGATCAGATTATTACTATTAGTGCGCAAGCTATTGCCACCCTGTGTTGCAATTTAAAAGCCTGTTTGGATCTGGATGTTGTTGTACTTGGCGGCGGAATTGGCTTTGCGGACGGATACTTGGAAAGGGTGAATAACGCAATCCAAAGCCGCCCAAAAGTTTTCCAACTGCCTGTTGTTGCAGCAAAAGGCAATTACGATGCATGTTTGCTCGGTGCTGCATTTCAATTTAAGGAGTAGCAGATGACGTTAAAAGCGATTTCTGCACAACGTCTTTTTGATGGCGTTAAATATCATGATAATTCGGCTTTACTATGGGAAGGCACATCAATAAAAGCCGTTGTTCCTATTACTCAACTCCCTACGGATATCGAACATCAGCATTTTGAAGATGCCATCATCGCTCCGGGCTTTATCGACATTCAGGTGAATGGTGGCGGTGATGTTATGTTTAACAATGACCTATCCCCTTCTGCGGTTGATACCATTTGTCGTGCGCATCGCTCCCACGGCACTGCTTACTTATTGCCAACTCTAATTAGCACCACACCTAGCGACATTCAAAAAGCGCTCTCAGCTATCGATAAAGCTATAGAAGAACGGATTGTGGGTGTTTTAGGTATTCATCTTGAAGGCCCTTGGCTAAACCAAGAAAAGAAAGGCGCACATAATTCAGAGCTTTTTTACTCTCCTACACCCGAGCAGCTAGCAAATTTTAACTGGCTAACAAAAGGTAAAACACTCGTTACTGCGGCAGTGGAAAACATTTCTACAGACTCTTTAAAATGGCTAAAACATAAAGGGATTGTCGTAGCCTGTGGTCATAGTAATGCTAAAGCAGATGAGTTGACCGATGAAAAGATGCAATTAGTGGATGGCTTCACACATCTTTATAATGCTATGTCAGCATTCGAAGGTCGTGAACCCGGTGCAGTAGGAACGGCAATGCTGAGTGACCACACATGGTGTTCCATCATCACCGATGGCATTCATGTTCATCCTAAGAGTTTCTTGCTGGCTCACAAAGTTAAACCAGAAGGAAAACTACTTATCGTTACCGATGCTATGGCAAGTCTTGGCAGTGTGACCAACCAGTTCGAACTTGATGGTGAAACCATTCGTGTGGTGGACAACAAACTGGTCAACAGCCGAGGAAGTCTGGCTGGGGCTCACATCGGCATGGATGAATCTGTAGCGAACGTAATTAAGTGGGGAATTTGCGAACAAGAAGCATTGAAAATGGCTTCTACCTATCCATCCATTGCTATGAAGTGTGAAGACCTTGGCTTCCTTAAACCGAATTATAGAGCTGCTGCCACAGTCCTTAATACCCAATACCAAAGCCAAGCAGTACTGGTGGATGGCAATCTCTATTAAGTAACGGCACTCTACAATACAAATATATTTAAAGATCGAATAGGAAAAAGCTTTGGATTCGAAAATGGCTTTTACACATTCGATCTTTTTATTTTCGAATCAAAAAGCTGTTCAAAAAGCAAAACTACTAATAGATAACAAAAGAAGTCATTTCTGAAGAGAGAATTGTGTTTGATTGGGGAAAACTGATAAGGCAGATGGTGATACGTGCAGCATAAGTCAGCATAATCGCGAACTTATGATCAATAAGTTATAGTCAAAATTGCAATATATAACAGCATAAAATTGCAGCATAAGTTAGCAAGTTTCTACTTTAACCCAAATGCAGCGTAAGAAACTTTCCTACATGTTAAGCTCGAAATAAATCATACATCCT
Source organism: Vibrio plantisponsor (assembly GCF_013041605.1). Taxonomy (GTDB): domain Bacteria; phylum Pseudomonadota; class Gammaproteobacteria; order Enterobacterales; family Vibrionaceae; genus Vibrio; species Vibrio plantisponsor. The sequence continues at coordinate 29,525 of NZ_JABEQC010000021.1, forward strand.
CGGCGATTCACTCTAACTCTATTCGCTTTAAACATCACAATCATCTGCAACTCATTTATGGACATAAATGAGTTACAGCTTTCGCTTAATTAGCAGTTAACGAATTAGCAAAGGTATCACAAAACCCCAAATGGGGTGGCCAAATTCACTATGCCACTACACTTCTCTGCGAAGACCAAAGGCGACCTGTAATCTGAAACTTGCTTCTAAGTAGCGATTATTGAGCCTAGATAACTGCTCATTTGATATGTGGCGGGACCGATTGATATTTGTAACGTAGTGGCGCTTTTCTATACCGAGAGAAGCATTGTTAGCGGGGATAAGGCCAGGCTTACCAATTTTTTCTGATAGCCATCTTAGGTGAGACATTCGGTTTTTGATAGTTCCTGCCGATAAGCCTTGCGATTGCCAATGAGTTAATAGCTTTACGGCGTCTCTACGGCCAAAGTTCTTTAACTCTAAGTTTCGTACATTTAGCTCTTTCAGTTGACTGTCCACCAGCTTGAACACTTTCTTTCTCTCTGCTTGAGTTGCTTTCGAGCCGTCTGGGTTTCGGTGTAGTAAACGGGTAATTTGGAAATAGAAATTAGTAGCCATGCGCTAACCCTCTTCTTGTTCAATGAAAAATAAAGAGCCGTATGTTGTCGGCTCTTTCTCTTGTCATTCGAAGGTTCTTATTTCACGGGTACAGTAGTTAGGTACAATGCGATTTTAGATTAGTGTTGTTACTCCCGTTCATTTCGACAGAACGCCTATCACTTCTATGAAGCAATAAGGTAATGGAGTGAGACTACTGTGCGGTCAGAAATTCCGAACAATTGAATGACTGTAAGCCATGTGCAATTGCTTAATCCCCAGAAGCCCGTAGGGCTGGTGAGATAAGAATGCGCTGGTAGTTAATTGGTTTCTTTTACAAGTAGGCTATGCAGCAATGGCTGCGTATTTAATTCCATTTCATTGTGTGCGATGAGGGTTAAGTATTCAAATTTGGTGACGCTCTCAGCGCCAATTTGGTCACGGCGTCATTCGTTGGTAATTCTGAGAATCCTCTCAGAAGGTAGTAATGGTAGGCGCTTTCCGTCCTGTCACTCCTTGTTTGGAGTGACAGGACTAGCGGTCTCAGCGTATTTTATCTAGCTGATGTTTACAAATGGCTGCTACTTTGAATGGCATTCAATGTACTGTTTGAGTGACTCTTTATCTAACGGCTTACTGAAGAGATAGCCCTGAAACAAGTCGCAGCCATATTTTTCGAGCAGTAGTTTCTGTTCCTTTGTTTCCACACCTTCTGCTACGACTTTTACGCCCATACTCTTAGCTAGCATAATAATGTTATGAACCATTTGTTCACTGCGATAGCTCTCCGTAACACGATCGATAAATGCCTTGTCTAATTTAAGCTCATTTAGTGGCAGTTTCTCGAATAAGCTTAACGAGGAGTATCCCGTACCAAAGTCATCAAGCGAAATCAAAAAACCATCATTTTTTAATTTACTTAATAGCTCGATAACATAAGTTTTATTTTCGATAAATACGCTCTCTGTTACTTCTAATTGTACTGTAACATTTGGATTGTCATTATATTCTTGGAACGATGAAATAAGTTGCTCTCTAAAACCTTCACTTAATAGCTGAATGACCGAAATATTGATCGATAGAGATATTGGCAGCGTATTGGGCATTAAGATCTCGTTAACCTCTTTCATTGCTTTCTGAAGCAAAAAGTTTCCGATTGAAAGGATATCTCCAGATGATTCGGCCACCGAAATAAAATGGTCTGGTCTAACAGAACCTAATGTGGGGTTGGTCCATCTTGCCAATGCCTCTATACCTTTGACTTGCCCGCTGAAGTCACACTGAGGCTGATAAGCAATATAAAGCTCATTATTTGTCAAAGCACTTTTGAGCTCATATTCTATTTGACCTAATCGTTGATATTTTTCATCGATCGATTTTTCGTAAAAAACAACCGAACTCCTCATTCCCTTGGCTTCATAAAGTGCGAAATCAGCACGGCGTTTTAGTTCATCTAATGTATCGCCCTCATTGCTAGAGACTACTACTCCAGACTTTGCGGTTATACGGAATGTGTAGTTATCGAGCAATATTGGGACTTTAATCGCATCCAATAAGCTGTTGACATAGCTCTCTAGGTCACGCTTGTCTTGGATAGAGGTGCAAACCACAAACTCATCCCCGCTATACCTGTAGTGGCATAGTGAATTTGGCCACCTGATTAGAGGTGTTAAGATACACTTCATAGAATGACAGGTGAAA
>NZ_JABEQC010000022.1 GCF_013041605.1 Vibrio plantisponsor
ATTGATTACGTTAACGTTAGTGAGCCTCATTGAAGCGAGCTAACAGTTTATATAATTTAAGCAACTACGGTTGCAGGAGATTCTGATGAAAATTGCATTGATGATGGAAAACAGCCAGGCAGGCAAAAACGCAATGGTTCTTAATGAACTGAACACGGTTGCGGGCCCTCTTGGTCACGATGTTTTCAACGTGGGTATGAGCGATGAAGCGGATCACCACCTGACTTACATCCACCTAGGTATCATGGCTAGCATCCTTCTTAACTCTAAAGCAGTTGACTTCGTAGTTGCAGGTTGTGGTACTGGTCAAGGCGCAATGATGTCGCTAAACCTACACCCAGGTGTTGTTTGTGGTTACTGCCTAGAGCCGTCTGATGCTTTCCTATTCAACCAAATCAACAACGGTAACGCTATTGCTCTAGCATTCGCGAAAGGCTTTGGTTGGGCTGGCGAACTTAACGTACGTTACATGTTCGAAAAAGCTTTCACTGGCCCACGTGGCGAAGGCTACCCTAAAGAGCGTGCTGAACCACAACAACGTAACGCTGGCATCCTAAGCCAAGTTAAATCTGCAGTAGCGAAAGACAGCATCGTTGAAGCTCTACGTTCAATCGACCAAGAGCTAGTGAAAACTGCGGTTGGCGGTGCTCGATTCCAAGAGTGCTTCTTCAATAACTGCCAAGACGCAGAAATTGAAGCTTACGTTAAGTCTCTTATTGCTTAATCGAATGCAAATCGTTTATCGGGAATAAATGATTTGAAGCCAACCAGCTCTGGTTGGCTTTTTTCAGTTAAATATGGTCGAAATATTATAATTTTTTATAAAGCAGCTGTTTTATATAACCATACGAATAGTTGTTTTATTTTTACGCCTTGTTTCATTACGTGCGATGCCCTCTTAAAAGCCATGCATGTAATACATACGGAGTTTTCCTATGAACCAAATCAAGAAAGTGGCGATCATTGGCGAATGCATGGTCGAGCTTAGAAAAAACGAAGGTGCAGTTGAACAAGGATTTGGTGGTGATACTTTAAATACTGCTGTTTACCTTTCTCGTCTTACTCAGTCTGCTGGCGTAACGACATCTTACGTCACAGGCCTTGGTAAAGATCCTTTCAGTGCTGAAATGCTATCTGCTTGGGAACAAGAAGGCTTGAATACCGATATGGTCTTCCTGTCTGAGAAGAAATTACCGGGTATCTATACCATCCAGACTCGTGCAGATGGCGAAAGAAGTTTCTTTTATTGGCGCAATGATGCGGCAGCAAAATACTGGCTACGTGATGTGCAGCTTGAAGATTTAGAAGCTCAGCTTTGCGAACATCAAATGATTTACCTAAGCGGTATCAGTGTTGCGATTCTTCCTGAAGATTGCCTGAAGTCGCTGATCGAAGTTCTCACTAAATGCCGAGCAAAAGGCATCAAGATTGCCTTTGATAACAACTTCCGCCCTGCTCTGTGGTCTTCTATTGAAGATGCGAAGAAAGTGTACACTGAGATCCTAAAAATCACGGACATTGCTTTCCTCACGTTCGACGATGAAGTGCTACTTTGGGGCGACAGCGAAGAGAAGCAAGCCATCGAACGCACTCAAGGCTTCGGCGTTGAAGAGATCGTGGTTAAACGTGGTGCCGACGCTTGTTTCGTTATTACTGGCGGTGAGCAATACACTGTCGCAGCGAACAAGATCTCTAACGTCGTTGATACAACAGCAGCGGGTGACTCATTCAGTGCTGGGTACCTAGCGAAACGAATTCTTGGAGGCAGCGAAGAACAGTCTGCTTCTGCTGGTCACCTAGTGGCTGGAACCGTTATTCAATACCGTGGTGCTATCATTCCAAATAGCGCAATGCCAACAGTTTAAGGAAGAGAAGATGAAAGATTTAAACCAACAACTATCTGAAATCAAAGTTGTTCCTGTAATCGCAATCAAAGATGCAGACAAAGCAGTAAAACTTGCTGAAGTTCTAATTGAAAACGGCCTACCATGTGCAGAAGTTACTTTCCGTACAGAAGCTGCGGTTCAAGCAATCAAAAACATGCGTGAAGCTTTCCCAGAAATGCTGATCGGTGCAGGTACAGTTCTAACAACTGCGCAAGTTGACGAAGCTATCGACGCTGGCGTTGATTTCATTGTAAGCCCAGGTTTCAACCCAACTACGGTTAAATACTGCCAACAACGTGGTGCGACAATTGTACCTGGCGTAAACAACCCTAGTCTTGTTGAACAAGCAATGGAAATGGGCCTACGTACTCTTAAATTCTTCCCAGCTGAACCTTCAGGCGGCGTTAACATGCTTAAAGCACTAACAGCTGTTTACCCAGTTAAATTCATGCCGACTGGTGGCGTAAGCCCTAAAAACGTTAACGACTACCTAGCTATACCAGCCGTTTTAGCTTGTGGTGGTACTTGGATGGTGCCAAACGATCTCATCGATGGCGAAAAATGGGATGAATTAGCAGCACTAGTTAAAGACGTAGCGAACGTTATTGCAAAGTAAACTGCGACCTTCCCTATTAAAAGCATTCAAAGAGTCCGTTCTTTGAAATCAATGTCGTTCGGGTATGAATAGATACTTATCCGAACGACATTTAACTTTCAGAATAGCTAACATATGTTTCGATTATCCAAACGGTAAGCCGCGTATAAGCCGAATATGTCGTGCCTTGTAACCTTAGGCAATGAGAAAACTTAGGCGCTCTTAGCCACTTATTGTGCTTACTTTAACTTCACAACTTTACCTGTTAGAGCAACGCCCGCAACCATAGTACCAGCGCCACATTGGAAAGTTTCTTCGCTTGAGGTTAGGTTGTTTTTATAGTTTGATTTGATATCAATCACGGCATTCCCACCCTCTTTTACCGCTCTGTCCTTCAATGCAATCATGGCTGATAAAAATACCCAGTCGCACGCTTCTTCATCGGTTTTATTGAAAGCGTTGGTTTTTTTATTGGTTTTGAATTCACCAAAATCTGAAAGGACTTTCGGGTGTTTCTGCTCACCAAAATAAAACTTAATGTCCGTACCCAATTTCGCTTTAGCGACTTCTGAATTCAACGCCGTTTCAATTGAATAAGATCCGATATCATCTCTAGCAAAAGAGTTCGTCGAAAAGACAGCTAAAGAAAACAACGTCAGTATTGCTAGCTTTTTCATATGTTAAATCTCCTTGATTGATATTCCCTAAATGCAGCCAGTAAAGTGCGCAAAAACTAAGTCGCCCTCTTTATCAAAACTGTAAAAAGGGCGAGCATATATTTGAAATGAATAAAAACGTACCATTTACGACAAGTTCTGATTCAATTTGCCAGCAAGCTCAATTAATTCGCGTTTGGTATTTTCTAAATCTTCAATATGGTGATGAACAGTGTTGGAATTCAGAGTCATGTATGGGATTGTAATGGTCGCTAACACATCGCCCAGCACACCAAAAATCGGCACACTGATGTTGGTGACACCTTTGATCTGAGGACTCTCACCCACGTAGTAGCCACGCTCTCTTGTCGCTTCAACATGGCTTAATGCATGCGCTTTTTCTTCTGGAGTTGCATCCAATCTGTCTAATACCGATTGGCGTTTTTCTTCACTGAGAAAACTCAAGAATACGATACCCGAACCCGATGAACATATATCAATGATAGAACCCAATCTCAGGCTGAAACCCATTTTATACGGGCTCTCATGACGCGCGATAACCGCCATTTCACCGTTACTGTATGCCGACATATGGCAAGACTGGTTCACCTTATTACAGATGTCTTCCATCAAAGGCGTTGCTCGCTTTAGAAGCTGTGCTATCGGCGGATGTTGGTTCGACAACGCAAACATCTTAAGTGTTAGCGCATAGGTTGATGTGTAGCTGTCATATTCAATGAACTGTTTTTCAACTAACACAGATAACATACGAAATATTTCGTTGATGCTTCTATCTAAGCTTTCCGCTATCTGCTTTTTTGTGAGTGGCTCATCTTGCTGAGCAAGCAGCTCCAGAATATCTAAGCCTTTTTCAAGCGCAGGCGCTCTATATTCAGTTTTCTTAACTGATTCCATTACTTTTTACTCAATACATGTGCGTGAAAACGAGCCGATAATACTCGAAATGAAGTTTGTTTGTCTCATACCGATGCCCGCTATTTTGAAACTGACATGGGTATAATTTCACTTTGTTAACAAGCGCACTCGCTCAGAGCCAAAAGAAAACAACCCCAGACTAAGCTGAGGTTGTTTTGATAAATCATACTAGTTACTTAATCAAACCCATCGCTTCTGGAAGCGTCATTGAGATGGCTGGAATATAAGTTACTAACATCAGTACCGCAAAAATCACGAAGAAGAAAGGTAGCAATGTTTTGATTACTGAATCAATGCTAATACCACTCACCTTACAGCCGGTAAACAGAATCGGTCCTACTGGCGGTGTAATCGTACCTAGTGAAAGGTTGAATACTAATAGGATACCGAACTGCACTGGATCCATACCTAAACCCATACAAATTGGCAGGAAGATAGGTGTAAAAATCAGTACTGCTGGCGTTGGGTCCATAAAGGTACCCACAAACAGCAAGATCACGTTAATGATCAATAGGATGATGATAGGGTTATCCGTCAAACCTAATAGCATATCTGCAATCATTCCCGGGATTTGCGTGAACGCCATTACCCAAGACATGATTGACGAAGTTGCCAGCATGAAGATAACAATTGCCGTCATTTTTGCTGATTGTAGGAAGATTTCTGGCAGTCTTCTGAAATCTAGCGAACGGTACATTGCGCTCAATAGTAGCGAGTAGACAACCGCGATTGCTGAGGCTTCTGTTGCTGTAAACACACCCCCTAAGATACCGCCAATTACAACGATGATCAGAGACAAGCTTGGGATTGCATCCACTGTTACTTGAACACACTCTTTAAACGTCATACGGTGTTTAGCGATGTAACCACGACGTTTTGCCATTACACCAGCAACAAGCATTACACCTAGACCCCAAAGGATACCTGGGATGTAACCACCCATGAACAGTGCAGATATAGATACACTACCTGCTACTGTTGCGTACACGATCAACGTGTTGCTTGGTGGAATCAACATACCTGTTGGTGCTGACGCGATGTTTACCGCAGTACTAAAACGCTTGTCGTAACCTTCTTTCTCTTGGATTGGTGACATGATGCCGCCGATAGCCGCCGCAGATGCAACACCAGAACCACTGATTGAACCGAACAGCATGTTCGATACAACGTTAGTTTGAGCAAGAGAACCAGGGAAGAAACCACTGACAATCTTTGAGAAGTTAATCAACCGTATCGCTATGCCGCCGTTATTCATGATGTTACCAGCAAGAATAAAGAACGGAATGGCGAGCAGAGCAAAGGAGTCTAAGCCTACGAACATACGTTGTGCTGACGTAACCATTGCACCTTGTGCAGGCAGGATAACCATCATTGCGCCGAAAGATGAGATACCTACAGCGATAGCAATCGGTGCGCCTATCACGAGGAAGAAGACCACACCGGCGAACATAATTAAGGCAGCTGTTAATGCTAAGTCCATGACTAACTCCTACTCTGCCGAAGAACGTAATTGCTTCCAGCGCTCGACTAGCTGCAATTCATTGTAAATAAAATAGAAAACCATTAACGCGCCGCTGATTGGAATCGCTGCGTAAATCGTTCCCATTGGAATTTGTAGTGCAGAATCTAACTGCCACATTTGGCGTGTTGCACTGCTGTAACCGCCGAAAATCATGATTGATAGAGCGAAAGTGACAATCGCCAGTTCGATAAACGCTTCAACGATGATTTGTGTTTTTTTAGAGAACTTCTCTTTGATAAAAGAGATAGCCATGTGTTCTTTTGAACCGAAAACAAGCGCACTACCAAACAACACTAACCAGATAAACAGGTAGCGAGAAAGCACTTCACTTACCGCGCTTGGACTATTGAAAACGTAACGAACAACTACTTGATAAGTCACAAGAACAGTCATTAGAGTAACAATGGAAATACAGAACCAAGAAACGATCTTGTCTAACCAATGTTTAACGACAGAAAAAAGTTTAAATAAGCCACTTGGAGTATGGTCTAACATAACATCTTACCTTGTTATGGCTAAAGCCGAAGGCTAATGAGGCCGAGCAAACGCTCGGCCATATTACCGGTGAAAATTATTGCAGTGCTGCAACTTTTTCGAATAGATCTTTTTGCTCTGGAGTCTTGATTAGGTCTTTTTGTAGAGCGCTGCAAGACTCTTGGAAAGGTTTGATATCAACTTCTACGAAAGTTGCACCTTTATCCATAGCTGTTTTCTTAGCTGTTTCGATTTGAGCATTCCATAGTGCGAATTCGCTTACTGTGCTCTCTTTCGCTAGCTTTTTGAATGTAGCTTGGTCTTCTTTAGACATAGTTGATAGGAAGTAGCTGCTTGCTACAACTAGGTCTGGAACCATTAGGTGACGTGTCGCAGAGAAGTATGGAGCCACTTCGTATTGCTTAAGGTCAGCGTAAGTGATTTCGTTGTTTTCTGCACCATCAAGAACGCCTTGTTGTACTGCAGTGTAAACTTCACCTTGGCTCATTGGAACACCAGTACCACCCATGCAAGAAAGCATCTTGATCATAGTGTCAGATTGCATTACACGGATTTTCTTACCTTTCATGTCTGCAACGTTTGCTACAGAGTTACCTTTTGTGTACATGCTACGTGCACCAGCTGTGTAAGCTGTTAGTACTTCAAAACCGAATTTTTGAGTAGATGCAAATAGGTTATCTAGTACGCCAGAAGTAAATACTTTCTCTTGGTGTGCTGAACCTGTGTACACGTAAGGCATACCGATTACAGCAAATGTTTTGTCGTAGTTTTCAACCAATGGGTTAGCTACAACAGCCATTTGAATCGCGCCGTTTTGTACTAGCTCAAGTGCTGCACGTTGGTCGCCTAATAGTTCGTTAGGGAAAATGTTTAGTTTGTAACGACCATCAGTTTCTTTGTTTAGCTTCTCACCGAACTCTTTAAGAGCTAGGTATTGTGGGTGCTTGTCAGATTGGTTGAAAGCAGCTTTGATTTCAGTTGCAGCAGATGCAATTGAAGAGTAGCTCAGTGCGCTACCAACAACTGTTGCGATAGCTGCTAATTTTAGGGCAGATTTCTTAAACATCATGTTTCTCCGTAGGATACAAATAGGTTTTTTGTTATCGAATTTCGTTCATATCAACGAAATCCATATCGTCGAATGTTTGGTTCTCACCCAACATTCCCCACACAAAACTGTAGTTTTGAGTGCCACAACCAGAGTGAATTGACCAGCTTGGAGATAGAACAAGTTGGTGGTTTCTCACTACGATGTGACGCGTTTCTGTTGGTTCACCCATAAAGTGGAATACCACTTGAGATGGTTGAACGTTGAAATATAGGTAAGCTTCCATACGACGCTCATGAGTATGAGCTGGCATAGTGTTCCAAACGCTACCTGGTTTCAGATGAGTAACGCCCATGCAAAGTTGGCAAGTTGGCAGTACATCTGGGTGTAGGTATTGGTTAATCACACGATCGTTAGCAGTTTCTAATGAACCCAACTCAACAACGCGAGCTTCACTACGCAAAATAGTGCGCGATGGATATGTGTGATGAGCAGGAGCGCTTAAACAGTAAAGTTTTGCGAAATCACCTTCCAATGCACGGAATTCAATATCTTGCTCGCCTTTACTTAGGTATACCGCATCCAAGTGTTCTAACACGTAAACACCGTTTTGAGTACGAACTTCCGCTTTCTCGCCTAAGTTCACAATGCCCAATTCGCGGCGTTGCAAGAAATAGTCAGTACCAAAAGCTTTGTTATCAACAAAGTCTTCAAGTTTAAGAACTGCATTGCTTGGGCTGATACCCATAGCCACTACACGGTCGATGTGGCTGTACACAAGTGTGATTTCACCTTGCTTAAACAATTCTTCAGTTAGGAATTCTTCTCTTAAACGATCCGTATCGTACGACTTCGCGTCTTTTGGATTGTTGTTGTAATTAATGTGCATAGCACCCTCCTTTAAGATGGGGCAAATTTAACACTCGTTTATATTTGAATAAATTCATTCATATTTGATTTGTGATCCTTTAGGTACTTTTGAAACACTGTTCCTGTTATTTTTTGAGCTAACGCAAACAAAATGCAGATAGATGAGGGCAAATAAGGGAGAAATCTGATTAGTAGTAAATAAGACAAATGATTCCCCCACTCAGGAATCATTGATTGATATGCAAAGAGACACTCAATTAACCACTAACAAATGAAAAGAGCATCTTTTATGCAACAGTGGTTAAATAAGTACACAATATGGTATAGAATCCATTATTCAAAAAATACAAACTATCGTTTCAAAAACAAACTTTTGATTTTTATAGCCTTTAGGTAACCTGCCATATGCCATCGCAATCAACCCATTTTTTCTCGCGACCAATGGTCGTATATGCCATAGCTATACTCTGTACTGTGTTATGGGGTAGCGCTTATCCAGCCATTAAAACTGGCTATGCTCTGCTGAACATCGAAGCACACGATGTTGCATCACAAATGGTGTTTGCGGGGCAACGCTTTCTGTTGGCGGGGATTTTCCTGATTATTCTGTCGGTATTGTTTAGACGTCACACTGGAACCATCACCACAACCAAAGTCCGTCAGATTGTTGTACTAGGTCTGACTCAGACCAGCTTGCAGTACATCTTCTTCTATTTGGGAGTGGCGTTTGCTACCGGTGTAAAAGCGTCCATTTTGAACGCGACAGGCACGTTCTTTAGCGTATTACTGGCGCACTTCATCTATCACAATGACCGCTTAACACAAAGAAAAGCGATTGGCTGTACAGTCGGCTTCTTAGGTGTGTTCATTGTCAACTTCAACCAATCACTGCTCGATTTTCAGTTCAGCTTATTGGGAGAAGGTTCTGTGATTTTTGCAGCGTTCATTCTCGCCGCGGCTTCAATTTACGGTAAGAAAATCTCTCAAGGCATTGATGCTATGGTTATGACGGCATGGCAATTGGCTATCGGTGGATTGGCGTTATTGTGTGTGGGCTATCTATTCGGTGGTCACTCTGGCGACTTTGATTTTGCCAGCCTGTCACTACTGATCTATCTAGCTTGTTTGTCTTCTGCGGCGTTTGCGCTGTGGAGCGTATTGCTAAAGCATAACCCTGTGAGCATGGTGACCATTTTTAACTTCCTGATCCCTGTTTTTGGTAGCAGTTTGTCTTCCCTATTTCTGGGCGAAACAATTTTAGAATGGAAAAACATGGTCGCACTCATACTGGTATGTAGCGGCATCTATTTAGTGACAAAGAGTCAAAAACCAAGTTTGCAGTAATCAATCTCAACTTCAACTCTGTAAGAAAAAGGGTTAAGTATTAGGCGTAAAAGAGCAGTACAAGCGAAGGCGAGTTCTGCTTTTTTATCTGCTTTTAACTGCTTGCCGGATTCGCCTCTTGTTCTTCTTTGTAGTGTTTCGGTAGCTTGATAATAAACGTTGTACCTTTTTGCAGCTCAGATTCCACTTTAATTGAACCATTGAGAGAACTCGTTACCCATTGATGGACGAAATGCATACCCAAGCCGGTATTACCTTCCGCTCGATTAGTGGTAACAAATGGGTCAAAAAGATTGGACAATACGTCTGGAGCGATGCCTTTACCGTTGTCCGAGACGCAAATTTCAACTTCACGCTCGTTACTGCATAACTTTGCGCTTACCGAAATCTTACCGCCAATTTCCTTTTTGAAAGCATGCTGCATAGCATTTACCAGCAAGTTTTGCAGAACATGAGAGACACTCCCCGGTCGCCCAACCATCTCAATCGGATCAACCTGAATGTCATATTCAATTTGGCTCTCTTTGAAGCGCGGTGACAAAGTGGCTAGCAAATCGCCAACAACCACATCCAAACGATATGAAATCACATCTTCGCTTACTCTATCTATCGCCAAACGTTTAAAGCTCCGAATGAGTGTTGCGGCTTTTTTCTGGCTGTTTTCCACGAGCTCCAAGCCAGTTTCCGTCGAGATTAAATATTGGTCTAAAGCACTTCTGCTCAACCCTTCCTCGACCGCTTGTGTTAATCGCTTATGTTCAGCCCTAAGCCGTGATGCCGCTAATATTGCAGTACCAATCGGCGTATTAAGTTCATGGGCAACACCAGCAACCATCATGCCTAACGCCGAAAGTTTGCGAGACTCCACTAGGTCATTTTGCAATAGCTGTTGCTGATTTAGTAAGTTTCGATTGTATGAAGCAGACTCTTCGATTTGCTTCTTGTCTCTTTCCTGCACTCGATAAAGCCTAATCAGCTCCATTTTTAGGTTCCATTCTCGTTTGAGTATAAAAATCCCAAACAAAACAATGGTTGCGCAGAGTGCAAGCGAGGGTATCAGTGCATCAATCTTCAACTTGTTCAATACAGAAACCGATGTAGTGGCGACAAAACATAATGATGGGCTGCGAACGATGTCTTCGGATAAAAGGTTACCCGTTAAATTACTACATTCGTAACTGGCAAAGCCCAAAGAGTGATTGAAACGACTGAAGGACTTTTGTCTGTTTATTTGAGACCAAATGTCTGGATTATGGGCTGCAATACTGTGAGTCGTTTCTTTGAGATCACGCCCCCATTCCAGTTTAGGGTCAACGTTCTTCAACCAGTAGCCGTCAGTATCGATGAGTTGCAGGTTCACTCTGTCCGAGTCAAAAGAACGAATAACTTCAAGCAAGCCACCGACATCATAATTAAGAACTAATAGACCCGTGTGAAGACCGTGAGTTGGTCCAGTTTTAATGGTTGCCCTGATCGTAGGTCGGAAAGGTACTTCGATCTTTCCGTTTTCGACGTTTAGGTCAACATTTGAGAGATATATCTTCCCGTCGCCTGCCTTCATTCCTTGCTCGACATAGTAACGGCGGCTTTTGTCCTGCAGTACATTCTCCTCAGCGACAATCACTTTGCCATTTTTGATATCCACCCTAACCTTTTCGATTCCATTTTCATCGAGCCAACGAACCTGCATAAGTGGGTCAACACTTTCTACGAAAGAGGTGAAAATACGTTTGATCAGGTCACTGTTTGGTGGCGTTTTCGAGGCAAGAGCATAAGTAAAAGCTGGTGAACGAAATAGAATCCGAATGGTATTTCTTATGTCACCTATATTTTGCCCCCACAGAACTTCCGCCTGTGCAATTTTTCGTTGCTGTTCAATTGCCACCGAATCCAAACGATTATTGATGTCGTTGCGATACAGTAAACCACCTAGCAGCCCACAAATTACTAAGCCAAACAACAACAACACTAAGATATTTCGTCGCGCTGACTGCTCTAATTTTTTTACTTTCATTCGCTACAATCAGATTCGTTTTGTTTAAGCCAATCCAACAACTCATCAACGACCATAGGTCGAGCATACAAATACCCTTGCCCAAGCGTGCAGCCTCTTTCTATCAAGGCATCGCGCTGAACATCTGTCTCTACTCCCTCCGCTACCACAGAGAAATCAAACAAACTGGCCAGACTCATCACCAAATCAACCACTTGCTGACTCGCCATATCTTCATGCAAATGTCGAACAAATGAGATATCTATTTTTATAGTATCTACTGCAAGCTGAGAAATATGAGAAAGTGACGAGTACCCAGTACCAAAATCATCAATGCTGATTTTTATACCTGCATGATGTAAATGTTCTAGCACTGGTTTAATTTCAAGATATGACTCCATAGCCTGACTTTCCGTAATTTCCACTTCAATTAAATCGGGATTCAGATTTTCTCCACGCACTAAATCCAGCAGTAAGCCGATATATTCTGGATCGGTCAGATCTTTCACCGTCGCGTTAATTGAGGTCGGCAGATTAATACCGGCATCTTCTAGCTGATGAAGTGCTTGAAACGTTAGCTTAGCTGCAATCGCATCCAACTTATTGATCAGACCGCTTCTTTCAGCAACAGGAATAAAAATATTTGGAGGAATAGTAGTTTCTTGTTTCTTCCAGCGCAGCAGTGCTTCCAAACCCACCGCACGCCCAGTTTTGAGGTCACACTTCGGTTGTAGAACGACATAAAACTCATCGCTTTCGATTGCTGCTTTTAAGTCCCCGAGTATCTGATAATCGCGCATCAGACTTTCACGGTATGAAGGCTCGTAAACCATGATTTTAATTTTATTTTCTCTTGCACAGCACAATAAGCTTCTCGCCATATGAAGAATTTGTTGAGCGGGATAGTCTGACAGTTGACTCAGCTCGACTCTTGCAAAAGTCAGCGTACAACGAACCTGATAATCGCCTACGCTGTGCGAAACACTCGAAAGAGTGACCAGTTCATCGTCTGACAAAGCGAAACTCTTGTTATACAAAATCGCAAAACGATCGGACCCCACACGAGTAACGACAGCCGACTCATGGAACGTTTCATTCAAACACTGGCAAACAGAGCTCACGAGCTCCAGGAGCGCTTGTTGATTAAACGAGATAGCATGGGTGTCATAGTCATCCAACTCTACAACCAGCATCTCCAACTGAGCCATATCATCTCGGTTCATCATTTCGAGTTCGCGCAATAACCAGTTACGGTTCTTCACGTCTAAGTCAACATCTTGATACGCCAATTTAGAGAGTTGATTCACCAACGCAATTTGCATAAAGCCAGAACTGATATTTTCACTGAATACTTGTAGTAAGCGAATATGATAGTCACTTAAGCACTTTTTACTTTCAGCTAATACGAGATAGTTATAGCTGCCGTGGTTGTCACCAGAGAAATACAGAACGGATAGATTACTTCTAAATTTATGATTTTGATGGGCGATAGACTCTCGGATAAGCTCTTCAAACTCTATCTTTAGTTTATCTGGCAGTATATCGCCTTGTTCAACATCAGGTATTCCATATGAAGCAACGATCGGTGCATTATCGATAGTGTTATCCTTATCCATCCGTAACACACAAAGAATGGGGTCACCGAAACCACCAAATAACCCGACAATCTCTTTGATAACGACCTGAATGAAGGTGTTGGTATCGTATTTACTGGCAATATTGCGAGATGCATCAACCACCAGTTGAAGCCCCATTCTCGCCTTATCCAGTTCATGCATAGACTGCCAAGAGCGAAAATTGGCAGCCGCAATCGACTTTAACGTCTCATGGTCAACTTCAGATTTATTCCAGTACTCATTGATATCGTACTGCAACATAACATCTTTGCGCGGAGCAAAGCCCGGCTGCCCAGTGAGCAGAATAATACGTATGAGTGAGTTGCCCTGAACATTACGAATCGTCTCGACGAGACGAAGCCCTGCGTCATCTTGTTCCATCACCACGTCAAGCAGCACAAGAGCAATGTCATTGTGCTGGCTTAATACGTACGCGGCTTCAGTTGCTGAACTAGCGGAAAGGACTTCAACGGGGCGACCGTTGACCTCTAAGTCATTCAAACTATAGATAAGTGACTGTTGATAACCATGATCATCATCAACCGTGAGTACTTTCCAACTAGGTTGAATGTCGTACTCAATAGCATTTATAGATAAAGAACTACTTGAGTCATCTGCAAAGACGAAGCGACCATCTGACATGATTTTAAAGCCTTTAGTTTATGAACCGGTGTGCGGTTTCTTAATTCTGTACCTATAAACGTCTAGTTCTAATTTTTTAAGGCTGCAAGTAATTACGACTAAATATGTATCAGCAGTCATATGCCAGCTGTAACATTTATTTAACACTTGATTAATTTATTGAGTCTATCCAAAGCACAATATCGCTGATAAACAAGGGAAAATATAGCATAGCTGAATGGCTTTGATGTCAAAGCCACCAATGTAGAATAGAGGATGCAGGTAATACTTTTAGGCTACAGAGAAAAGAAACGCATAAACTCGCCATATGCCTTTGTTTCAAGCTCAATATCACCGCGATAGAAATGAATCGTACTGCCCGGTCGCGCCTGAGCGAGTTTCATTAAGCTCATTCTCGACACGCAACCAATCTTTGGATATCCCCCAAGAGTCTGGCGGTCATTGAGCAAAATGATCGGCTGACCGTTAGAAGGAAACTGGATGGAACCGTAGGTTATACCTTCTGATATTACGCCGCTTAAATCCATTTGAACGGGCTCGCCTTGTAACCGAATACCCATTCGGTCCGATTTATCGCTTATCTGATAGCGATTGGCGTAAAACGTCCGCTTAGCTTGGCGACTAAAAAGGTGTGACTGATAAGATTCAATCACGGACAAACTCACTTCATCGGAGTATTTGGGAATAAAAAGCCTTGGTACCCAGTTAAATGGCTTGTCACCATTTGTATACGAGCGAGAAGCGGGTAATAGGTCGCCTTTTTGTAGTGCTCTACCCGGCTCGTCACCTACTCCACCCAATTGATTACGCACTACAGTTGCACTACTTCCAAAAACCTTCGGCGTATCAAAGCCGCCAGCAACCGCTAAATAACAACGAAAACCCGTTTTTGCATAACCAAGCTTGAGTGTCTGTCCTTTACGCAGCAAAAAGCTTCGCCAAGTAGCCATAGGCTCCCCATCGACGTGCGGATTGGTGTCAGCTCCTGTGAGTGACATGAGAATGTCATCGAGCGCTAAAAATGAGACGTTGCCCATGGTGATTTCTAACACAGAAGCATTGCTTGGGTTATCCAGCAATTGATTAGCCCAACAGTGCGAATGAAGATCTGCCGGCCCACCAGCGCTTAACCCATGACGAGCCACACCGTATCGGCCTAAATCCTGAATAAGACTTAACATGCCTGACGACATAACTTGCAAACCGCTCATACAACACCTCCAAGATCCAAAAACTTCTCCCTTGAAATAGGTTCGAAACGCACTTTATCCCCCACTTCAAATGGCATCATTGGTTCGCTGTTGATATTGAACAACTCAACTGGACAATTACCAATAATCTTCCAGCCACCCGGTGTTTCTTGAGGGTAAATGGCCGTTTGTTGATCTGCAATTCCTACACTGCCTTTCGCTACTTTCAAACGCGGTTTTGCATGGCGTGGCGTGGCAATTTGCGCGTCAACCTTTCCCAGAAAAGCAAAGCCCGGCGCGAAACCTATTGCGCAGACGGTATATTCTCTCTGACTGTGAAGTTGTATGACTTGCTCAACACTTAACTGCTTTTCCTCAGCTAAATCCTGCAAATCCGGCGCAACTTCGGGGTGATAGTAAACGGGAAAAGTCACTATTTTGGACTTCGATGACAAGATATCGCTGTTGGCGATTTTGTCCGCTTGCCTTTGACACCACTTGGTCAACTCTTGAACATCGACTTTCAGAGGATGGTATTCGATCAACAGCGTGGTGTATGAAGGAACCACTTCATAGATTTTGCCTTGATATCTTTCCTGCACCATTTGACTAAACGCAGCAATTCGCTCTATCAACTGCAAATCAATCGAATGACCAAAATAGATAATTACACTTGTTTCGGAAACCCGACAAACCTCTACCTTCATTGGTCATTTACTCTTGTCAGTTCCAACTTCATTACAGATTTTCCCTATCTCAAAAACTCGTCAGATTCGTTCTTTACGCGCTGTATGTCTTCAAAATCGTAATGACTTTTAACATGTTGTCAATTTGTTTAGATATGGTTATTGTGAACACGAAGACACAGAGTCTTTGGCGTGACAAGCCTCACGAGCAGTACGCTCTTTATAAGTGAATTAACGGATTAATAAGATGCAGGTTCATGCAAAGCACTATCTGATGCTTCTATTTCTAGCGGCGATTTGGGGAAGTTCGTTCCCTTTCCTTAAGATAGCTCTAGAAAGCTACTCTCCCATATTGACGGTTGCTATGCGTTTAACTCTATCTGCCATCGCTATGTCCCTGTTTATCTGGGCTTTTAAATTGCGTATTCCGGCTAAGTTAAAGGTCTGGAAGCACTATGCTGTCGTGGCGGTTATCGGCAATATTGTTCCATTCTTTTTGATTACCTGGGGAGAGCAATACATAGATGCCGCGTTGGCTTCTGTGCTCATGGGGTTAATTCCTCTCGCGACCTTAATCTTTGCTCATTACCTAACGGATGATGAGAAAATGTCGTTGAATAAACTACTGGGTGTAGTGCTCGGCGGCGGCGGTGTGGTGGTGCTGATCGGTGTCGATGCTCTGCAAGGTTTTGGCGCGCATATTTTGGCACAACTGGCGGTTATCTTTGCGGCTTGCTGTTATGGTTTATCGGCTGTTTACGCTCGCAGAAGTAAAATTACCCAATATCACCCTCTCGCAAATGCGGCTGGTATTTTAATTTGCTCTGCGGTGTTCTCTTTGCCGATTGCGCTACTGGTTGATGACGTCAGCACCTTCACTTTTAACGTTCGCTCTCTTTCCGCACTATTGGTTTTGGCGCTGGCCTGTACCTGTTTTGCCTACTTCTTACTCTACAACTTGCTGGCGCAAGTAGGAGCGACTTTCACTTCGTTCAATAACTATCTTGTGCCTGTATTTGGCATGATCATCAGTGTAATTTTGCTGGGAGAGCCAATAAACTCTTCCACCTATACTGCACTAACATTGATATTTATTGGACTACTTCTATCCCAGAAGAAATCAAAACGACTCAGTTTAATGTCCAGATAACACGAATTGAAAAAACCAAACCGCCTCTTACATCACCTGTAGATCCGGTTTGGCTTTTGATTTAGCTTTTGAATAAGACCCTATGCGAACACTGTGGTTTGATTTCGTCCTTGCCCTTTTGATTCGTACAGCGCTTTATCTGCATGTTCTAGCCATTCCGAATGTGTACGAAACTTCTTATTAAACGCGCAAACGCCAAGACTGATGGTGTATCGGATTTCACCTTGCTCGGTACTGACAACCTCGGCTTCGATTCGCTTACGCAACCTTTCAGCAAAATACCTCGCTTGGTCAACAGTGGTGTTTGGCAACAGCACAGTGAATTCCTCACCACCATAGCGGCCACAATGATCGGAAGCTCTCGCTGTCTTACGCAACACCTCCGCGGTTTTGCGAATAACATCATCACCAGCAGCATGGCCAAAAGTATCATTGACCTTCTTGAAATGGTCGATATCAAAAATAACCAATGACGCAGGAGCTTCAGTCGCAATGATTTTCTCGTACTTTTTCATCAGTAGAGACTCCCAATAAGAGCGGTTGAGTAATTGCGTCAGACCATCGGTGCGACTCATGTTTGATAAATGCTGATTTGATTGCTCTAAATGCAGCTTATTCTTCGCAATATCAGAGACATCCTGAATCATGATACACACATGAGAGACATCACCATTGAGCGATTTCAACGGAGTGACCACCATGTTCTGATACATGATGGTACTTTTGTTGGTGTAAGGTGAGTAGTTTTTAAACTGAAAGACGTAAGGTCTGTCTTCCCATCTGGAGAAGGTTCTTGTGTCTAGTTTGACTGCCGCATCTATTTTAGCTTTGAGCCACTCTTCAGGGAGATCAGGTACGACTTCAAACAGGTTCTTAGCCATAATTTTTGTCGATATGACTCCAGAGTAGTTCTGCATGAAACTATTCCAGAGGCACACTTCGTAATTGACATCCAGCACCACCAATCCAACGTCAATAGTGTCTAACGCTTGGATTCCCCAATGGAAATCCCGCACATTTACAGTCAATTTCGGCATTAAAAAGATTCCATCAGTTTATCGATTACTTTTACGGATTCCATGTCTATCAGCAGCAAGATGTCGCACTGGAAATCGAGATTTTCAGCAGAATAAGAAAACTCGACCGTAAATGCAGACTTGGTGACCTTTTGCTGTGAAAGCAGCTCCTTTTCGTAGCTATTAATTAAAACTGGCTGACGAAGAGTAAAGCTGACCATGATAAGTTCCGCCAATACACGCAGAAACGTCGATACCGCTAGGTTGGAGATGTTAAGTAATGATTCGTTGCTGTTTGCATCTTGCAGCGGATAACCGAGACGCTCACCCACTTTGGCGAATTCTTTTCCTCTGATAGTCACCAGAGACTCACCGTGAATGCCTGCGCCTGTGAACCGCTGTGTAACAGCATTCACATTGTCTCGATATAAAACATCGTGAACGGCCATCTCCAGCTCTGATGGAACCAATACACCTACCGTAGGCAAAGGCATGTTAATAAAATCTCCAACGCTCTCTGAAATCAAAGCAACACAACGACCTAGCGCGATATTGGTCAGCTCTCTAAATTTCGAATCAGAGTCAATATAGGGTTCTGAAGTTATGCTTTTATGAATGGAGTTTTTAACATGACAACCTTTGAAAACAGCCTCTAGCTGCTCGATTTTAAAAGGCTTTTCGATGAAATCAGACGCGCCCAATGCAAAACAACGTTCTTTGGCCGCTTTCTGCACATCACCAGAGATAATAACGACTTTGGTCGGATATGAATTAACAGGTAGCATTCCCAACACGTCATAACCGTCCATCACTGGCATAGTCAGATCGAGGAACAGAACATCAATTCGATTATGAGCGAGTACACTTAGTGCTTCTCTGCCATTTTCCGCAAAAAAAATCTCAATATCGTAAAAATTAACAAGAGTCCGACTTAAGGATTTTCGAGCTAATGCAGAGTCATCACAGATTAAAACGTTCATAGTTTAATGTTACACATTGGGCCATTCGTTAAAACTGTTAAATAATACTCACATTAGAAAGTCATCTTCAATGCCGAAACACCGTCGTCAATAATCAGAAATTCCTTATTTTAAACTAAGGAATTAGATAAAAAATGAACTAAAGTCTTTCTGACAAAGGGTTATAGCACGCTGAAATTGTTCAGCATTTAGCTTTCGCTAATTGAATAAATTTGCATAGAGTATCATTTTTAAGACACCAGCTTTGCGATTTTTCTGACTAGGGTAACTAAATATCGAACCAAATCTGATTGATTTATAAATTAGTTAAGTACGCTATGTCTTCGTCAGAAATTTCATTCCCTTCTTGCACCATAAATCCGCACATATAACCGCCATCCCTTTCGTGCCGCCATACCACTTTGCCTTTGACGCCTTCCTGTAATGCGTCAATGCGAATAGTCGCATTCGAAAGTTTTAGATAATCCTTAGTGAACAGCTTCATACCGTGATTAGAAACATCGATAACTTGAACTTGGATGACAGGCTTAAACCAACGATTAAACAAACAAGAGGCGGGAACCGTTTTTTCAAGTTCAATACGGGAAGACTTTCGTCGGTTGGTAAAGGATGTGACTGACACGGCGTTACTCTAGATTTGGCTATTAAAATTAACTGCGAAGTTTTCACTCTGCACTGAATAAACTTTAGTTGCTGGTTTAAATGGGCGCTACACCATATAGATTAAAGTGTAGGATGTAGAGGTGAATGTTCTACTCTTTTTGTCGGAAGCATCCGAATACAGGCAAAGAGTGTAATACAAGTACAATTAGACGTTAACTGCTAAGAGATAATACCGAACAGCCATCGCTTTGAAGCCCCCCCCTGTTGACGCCACCCTGATAAACAGGTTTGTTTTCACGATAACTTTAACTTTGAGATAGTATCAGGACAGTAGAAACAACAAAGCCCGCTAAAAAGCGTGCTTTGTTGTTAAAACTCATTAGTCTGACTTTAAACCATAGGTTTTAAACTTATCCAGTACTGTTCTCATCTCCTGATCATATAAAACCGGCACCTTTTCACTCACTGACGAAACTTTCAAATAAAGGCTCGCCAGCACTTCGACTTCGTTCGCCAACCACAGCGCTTTTTCCAAGTTCACTTCCATCGCTATCATGCCGTGATGCTGCATCAAAATAGCTTTGCTTTGACGCATACCCTCTGTGACATAATCGGCAAGATCTTGAGTACCGAATGTCGCGTAAGGAATGCACGGCACATGATCCGTCCCTGTCACCGCCACCATATAATGCAGCGCAGGAATGGCTACATTGAGGATAGAAACCGCGGTTGAGTTTACCGCATGGTTGTGAACCACTGCATTAAGCTCCGGTCGGGCCAAGTAGCAAGCAAGGTGAAAATGCCATTCACTCGAAGGGACTTTACCCGCTTCGTAGACGCCATTTTCATCAACGTAAACAATCATGTCAGGCGTTAATTTGCTGTAGGGAATACCACTTGGCGTAATCAGCATCCCTTCTTGATAGCGCGCACTGACGTTACCAGACGTTCCCTGATTTAGTCCAAGCGCATTCATTTCCAAGCAGGTATCGATAATTTGTTGTGCAAGTTGTTCTCTGTTCATCACAGCGTCCTTAAAGAAAAGGAGCCTGTCGGCTCCATATTAAAGCAGACTAAGCAATTTCTGGGGCTTTGAGGTCAGCAAACATGGCGGACAGTGCACTCTCTGTTGCTTCACAAACACCGCGTTCGGTAATAAAACCCGTCACATATTTGGCTGGGGTAACGTCAAACGCATAGTTTCCACATTCCGTTCCCTTAGGAGCCGTATTGACCCAGCTCAACTTGCCAGACGGGTCGATACCATACACATGAGATTGCTCTTCGCCGGAGCGTTGCTCGATAGGAATTTCTTTAACGCCATCATAAACAGTCCAGTCTATCGTTGGTGATGGCAGAGCCACATAAAATGGAACCTTGTTGTCATGAGCAGCTAACGCTTTCAAATAGGTGCCGATTTTATTACACACATCGCCTTTCGCAGTGGTTCTATCCGTACCGACAATACACAGATCCACTTCGCCATGTTGCATTAAGTGCCCACCGACGTTATCCGCGATCAAGGTATGAGGAACGCCATGAGAGCCAAGCTCGAACGCCGTTAGCAATCCTTGATTACGAGGTCGAGTTTCATCTACCCAAACATGGACTTTAATACCCGCTTCATGCGCTTTGTAGATCGGAGAAATCGCTGTACCCCAGTCTACCGTTGCTAACCAACCCGCATTGCAATGGGTAAGAATATTGACGGTGCTACCTTCTGGCTTGTTACTGGCGATTTGTTTGATGATTTCTAAACCATTTTCACCAATGCTCTCACATAACTGAACATCTTCATCAGCGATATGAGCCGCCAGTTGATAAGCAATGGTTTGGCGATCTTCAACGGACTTATGTTTTAGCTCTGCAAACACTCGATCCAACGCCCATTTGAGATTGATGGCTGTCGGGCGTGTATCAATCAACACGTCATAGCATTTTTGCAAATGCTCATCGCTGGCATCTTCTTTCATTCCCAATGCCATTCCATAAGCAGCAACCGCACCAATAAGCGGAGCTCCCCTCACCCACATATCTTTAATCGCCTTAGCTGCTTGTTCCATAGATGTAAGAGAGATGACTTGAACATCAAATGGCAGCTTGGTTTGATCGAGAATTTCTACCGACCAACCATCTTGACCCAGCCATACAGTACGTTGGTGTATTCCATTAATTTTCATAGTGACCTCTTAACAACTTTGCGCGAGTTGAGCCACAGTGGCGACATCTCGATAATTTTTAGCGTTCACGATCAGCTCTCGTGCCAATTTCAATGCTCGACGTTGGCATTCGCCACGAAGCTCTGGGCTTTCAATTTGTTTAAAATCAGCAACACCCGCAAAACCAATAATGCGTCGGTTCATTTCTAAACCTGCGTTGACTAACGTGTCTTCAAATAGAGTGGTAAAGAATTCATGCTGGGCGGCTTTTAGCGCACGTTCACCCAATCCATTTTGGTAGATTTCTGTTGGGTAGGCTTCGCCTTGCTGTTTCTCATTCCATAGTTCAGTAAAGTGTGAAACAAACACCTCCCACGTCACGGAAACTTGCTGTAACAAGTACTCTTGTGATTCACGACATGCTGCCTCATCTGTTTCCCAACCTGGACGTGAGAAGTAAGCCATCAGTAAATTGCCGATGTAGTTACCAATATCGAATGCCATTGGCCCCATAAAGCCAAATTCAGGATCGATGACTTTAGTATCGGTATCCGTCACCATAATAGATCCGGAGTGTAAATCACCATGCAGTAAGGCTTGTGCTTCGGTCATGAACTTGTATTTGTAACGCATGGCGACTTGGATCATTTCCTCGTCATTCCATACCTTACGAACATCCTCATCTAGCTCTGGAGAGTTCCAGTTATTGCGCTCTGCATCGTAATAAGGCTCTGTAAAGATGAGATCTTCTGTGATTTTGCACAGTTCGTGGTTGACGGCAAATTTAGACACCAGGGCTTTTTTCTCTGCCGCATCCATTCCCAAATCTGACGTATTAAAGAGTGTTTTGGCAAGAAACAATCCCACATCTTCACCAAGACCAGAGAAGGTTTGTCCGGCAATCAATTCTTTACGCAGAATGATATGGTCCGCCAAATATTCCATGGCAAATATCGCCATATCTTGGTCGTAAAAATACACTTGAGGGACTAAATCGTGTCCTGCGACTTCGGCTTCTATGTTTAACACGTTGTACTCAAAAAAAGCGCGTGTCAGTGACAACTGCCAGCTTTCGCCAGCGGCTCTAACGTATGGCAATGCTTGTTTGACAACAATAGTCTTAGCTAAACCTTGGACAATAAAAACTAAGTTCAAGTTGCCATCACCAACTTCACTCACTGTCCACTGATTGGGTTCTCCGCCCAGTTCCAAATCACTAGGCAGCTTGCCATGCAAGTATTGAGGTAACGATTCACTATTTAACGGCGTGTAGCCAGCTGGAACGGTATTCGACATAACGACCATCCTAAATATGATTAAATTGTGATTAGGGAGAAAATCTTCTCCCTTTTGACAAACGATCAGTTCATTTTTGGCATTGGCATCCAGTCAGATACCAGTACATCTGATGATGAGAACGAAGGAATTTTCTTCACTAAGTCATCCATGTTTTTGATGTTTTGCTTGTTCAACATCTCTTGCGTGATCAGCACAGGAGGAACGGTAACTTGGCTAGCAACAGCTTCACCTTTCAGTAAAGTCGCCAAAGCACGAACACTAACTTCACCCATAATCGATGGGTTGGTGGCAACCGTGGCTACCCATGCACTGTTTGGTTCACGCATGGCCTGAATATCTGAGTTAGAAATATCCGCACTGTAAATCTTCACATTGCTTGATAGACCCGCTTCATCAACCGCGATCTTGATACCTTTGGCAAACTCGTCATAAGGTGAAAACGCAACAGAAATGTCTGGGTTGGCACGGAATACCGCAGCCGCTTGGTCAGCAACTTGGTTTGGTATTGGGTTGTTCATGGTACCGAAACGAGAAATCTCATTGATGTTTGGATACTTCTCCTTGAACTCGGTAAAGACTTCGTCACGTCGGTCTAATGGTGGGATACCTGGCACGTACACATAAGCGGCTTTCCATGAATCGCCATTGTCTTTTACCGCTTGCTCCAAAGACATACGTGCAATTAGGTGATCATCTTGGTTAATTTGAGGAATACTAGGGTTATCAGCATTGACATCAAAGGCAACCACTTTAATGTTGTTCTGTACTGCCAGATCCGCCAAATCTTTAATTGAGTCGGTAAAGCCATGCTGTAGAACAATACCGTCATAACCTTTCATGATCGCCTGCTCTAGCTGGTTACGTTGTAACGAAGCATCTTGACGAGCATCGTAGACATCCAGTTTAAAACCCAATGCCTCTGCCTGACGTTTTACACCTTTTAGATACAACTCGGGAAAATCACCTTGTGACAAGTACCTAACATGAGCGATACGAATCTCTTTTCCTTCGAATGGGTTTTCTGTGTTTGCCGTTGCGAACCCAGAAACCATTGCACCTGCGATAGAAGCGCATAGTGTTATTTTGTTGAAGGTTTTCATTATAATTTCCTTATTGTTATGCACGTTTGTTGGATAAGCCAAATGTAAACATTAACGCCGCGACTAGTACCATGCCTTTGATAAAGTCTTGCGTGTAGTAAGGGGTGTTCATCATGGTCAGTCCGTTTAGCAGTACCCCGACGAAAAGCGCACCGATAGCCGAACCTTGTGCATTGGGCCTAGCCGCCCCAAGCACGGCGAAACCGATCAAAGCACCAGCCACGCCATCCATTAATAGAGAGTTACCAGAACTCACATCGCCACGACCAATTCGCGCAGCCAAAAGTATTCCACCAATTGAGGCGTAAACGCCTGACATCACATAAGCGACATAGCGATAGAACTTAACGCGAGCACCCGCCAGTTTGGCCGCTTGCTCATTAGAGCCAATCGCGTACATAACGCGCCCATGGCGTGTTCTCTCCAAAAATAGGTAAGTAATCACAGCCAGTACCAGCATGATCACCACCGGGACAGGAATGATGTCAAAAATCCGAGCACGACCTAAAAACAGAAAGCTTTCAGAAAACGTCCCGCTGGCAGTTTCACCATTGGCAAGGCTCATGCCCGTTGAAATTGAGCGTCCCTGAGTCGGTATTAATTGAAGACCCAATAATAAGAACATCATGCCCAGTGTGGTTAGCAGATCGGGAACCTTCATTTGCACTGTCATAAAGCCATTAACTAAGCCAACGATGACACCGACGGTAATGGCAGCGAGAATCGCCATCGTTGTACCGCCATCAAATACCACCATGACATAACTGGCCGTCATCATTGAAAATGCTGCGGTAGAACCGATGGAAAGATCAAAACCATCCACCGCCAAGGTCGCTGTAACCCCTAACGCCAAAATCGCAACAATGGATACTGATTGAAGAATAATCATCATATTGATCGTGCTTAAGAACGCGGGTTCAGCGACGGAAAAAAGCACTAACATCAGTGCTAGCAGAATCAGCAATCCATACTTAATGGCAAATTCACGCGTATTTTTCATCAGTCACTTCCTCTATTGTTGTGTTGTTATTATTTGGGGTTGGGGCGGCAGCGATTTGCTTAATCAGTGTCGGCATATGTACCTGATCAATCTGATGTATTCCTATCAACCGGTTATGGTTAAAAACAATAATCCGATCAGCAATTTCAAGTGCCTCTTCAATATCGGTACAGACGGCTATCGTCGCTCGGTCGGTCGCCGTATTTCTTAGCAGTTGGCCTATCTGCCGGCGAGACGAAATATCAACCCCCTGAAAGGGTTCATTGAGCAGAAGGACTCGACAGTCATCGATCATCCACCTTGCAACCATAGCCTTTTGTTGATTACCACCTGACAAGGTAGTCATTAACTCGGTTTGATCTGAATATTTGACTTTGGTGGTTTGAATGGCTTCTTCAACCACCTGTTTTTCCTTTTTGGTATCAATAAAACCAAACGTAGAGAATCGTTTCAAAAACGGCAGGCTGACATTCTTCTCTATCGAAAAATCGGGAATCAGTGCGTTGTTGCCTCGGTCCTCTTGAACCATAAACACACCGCTCTCTATTGCATGGGTAGGGTGACTGGGTGCCCAATGTTTACCATCCAGCATAATTTGCCCTGAAGCGAATGGGCTCATACCAAATATACCTTCGACGACCGAAGTACATCCCGAAGATAACAGCCCTGTCAGTACGACCACCTCTCCGGTGTGGAAAGACAAGTTGAATGGCTCTGTTTCAGGCTTGAGTTTTACATCAAGCAGTTCAAGAACCTTTTTCTCTCCAGGCTGATATTGATGGCTCACAGCACCAACCGCATGGCCCAGCATTGAGTCAACCGCAGCATCGTAATCCAGTGGTGGCTCAAAATAGCCAACTATCCGTCCTTCACGCAGAGCGGCTATGTTATCTGCCAACGTACGAATATCTGACATTCGATGAGAAATATAAACAACAGCCACACCTTGGCTGCGCATAGTTTTTACCGCTTCAAACAGCTTGACCGATTCGGTGTCAGACAGCGACGAAGTCGGCTCATCCAGAATAAGCAACTTTGGTTTGTCTGAAATAGCGCGGGCGATAGCCACTAACTGTTTATCCGCTTGCGACAACTCTGACACCTGAGTATCTAACGGTAGAGTAAGCCCTATTTTTTCAGCCAATGGCTTTGCCTGAGCTTCCAGTGCTTTCTTAGAGATGTAAGTTCCAAAGCGGCCATCACAAAGTTTGTCGAGCAAAAGGTTTTCGGCCACATTGAGATCTTGCACAACCCCGTCGTTGATAATTTGGTGAACGGTAATAATGCCAGCATCACGAGCAGATTGCGGTGTAGACACGTCCGCCTTTTTACCATTGATCAGTATTTCACCATCGTCTGCGCTGTAAACGCCACTGAGTATTTTTACTAACGTAGACTTGCCCGCACCATTCGCTCCCATCAATGCGAGCACACTACCACCCTGAATTGTTAAGCTCACATCATGCAATACAGTATTTTGGCCAAATGCTTTTTTAATGGCACGTATCTCTATTGTGTTGGATGTTTTTGACATGACCCACTCCATCTGCCGTCAAAATTTACAAACGTAATATTAAAAGAACAATTGTAAATCTTTCTGTGATGGAGATAGCAGATTAAAAAATGAGCACCCAGTGGGTACTCACGGTTGTAAAAAATTAGACGCTAGTCAAAGATCACACCTTTTTGTAAAACCATACACGCGTATGCTCGGCGATCATTGGTTCTAATCACTAATTGACACGACTTGGCTATTTCGTAAAAATCCTGCCTATCCACCAGCGCATACTTATGTGAAGCCTCTTCTGAAGATCGTTGAACATTAATGAAATCTTGCGCTGATTCAGTCAGTTCCTGACTTCCATCTTGAGCCATTATCAAAAATGGTGTTTCAGTAAATGCATCAAGAGGAAAGTGTTTCACAACACTCGTCAACACAGTAGAAGCGTCAACGCCAATAAGAGATATATGGGTATTGCTGCTATGAGAGTAAGAAGGGAAGTTTGCATCAACGATAGCCAGTCGGTCACCGTGGCCCATTTTATCCAATGCAAAAAGCAGTTCCGCACTCAAGAGAGGATCGATATGTTTAAGCATAACTATGTTTCCTTTTGTATTTACAACAATACAAAAGTATATTAAGTTCAAACTGTTTATGCTACTGAATAAACCTTTTATAATTATCCGAAGATGTAAATTTACGATCGCGATATAAGCAAGGAATAGCAGTCAATGACCGATGCTGTATTAAAAAATGTCAGTTCATTTAATAATGACCCGATTCTTCACGCGACTTGGCTCTATTATCAGGAAGGGCTGAGTCAAACCGAAGTCGCCAAGTTAATGGGTGTCTCTCGCGTAACGGTAGTGAAGTACCTGCAAACAGCGAGGGAAAAAGGACTGGTTCAAATCAACTTGGATTTAAACACCTTTTCTTCTATTGACCGTGCATTAGCAATTAAAGAAAAATTTTCGCTTGAGCGAGTGGTCATCGTCCCTGATGGGGAACACGTGAATCAACGAGAAGATTCTAAACTCATGCGTGAACGTCTAGCTCGTGCTGGCGGCATGTATTTAAATCAGGTTGTAGAGAGCGGAGATGTTCTGGGTGTCGCATGGGGACGAACCATCCACCAGATGAGTGAAGTGATGACGCCCAAGACATGTAAAAATGTCACTGTCATGCAAATGCTTGGTTCTATGCCAGCACAACCAGACTTTACCACTATTGAAGCTTCATCCCAGCTTGCACATAAGTTGTCGGGTAGCGTGGTTTCTCTGCACGTTCCTGCCGTCGTATCAAGCTCTCGACTTGCCGTAGAACTGCAAGCAGAACCGATCATCAGAGCAAACTTTGATGCGCTAACTCACTGCAATAAAGCGTTGTTCGTTGTCGGTAACGCATTAGATGAAAACCCATTAATTAGAGTGGGCGTTTTATCTAAGAAAGAAATGCAAAACTACCGTGAACTTGGCGCAGTGGGCGTCATCTGCGGCCGATTTTACGACCGCCTAGGTCGCCCTGTCGTTGCTGATATTGATTTTCGTATTTTAGGCATCAGCCTGGCTCAACTTCGACAAGTAGAACGTCGTATCTTCCTCGCGGGCGGTCAAAGAAACTACGATGCAACCTTAGGTGCGATTCTAGGTGGGTATGTGTCTGACTTAATTATAGACGAGGGCACGGCAGAGTTTTTAGTAAACGCCAATATACATACAATTTAATGACTATCTAAGAAATTTGAAAAGTAACGCTTTTTAGGACGACACAAATCATGGAACTAAATCATCAATCTACGATCTGATCAGCTAAGTTCATCCAAATACTTAGACTAATGGCC
>NZ_JABEQC010000023.1 GCF_013041605.1 Vibrio plantisponsor
ACACCCAATGAATCTGAACTACTGTATTGGAAAAACTCTAAAACCGTGGCCAAATTTAGTTGACCACTACACTATCTGCATTTGATATATCTTGTGCAGATAATAGGTTCTCTATCCCCATAGCGCCTTGTGTTTCAACTTTTATTTGTACATGATACTTATTAGCAGTCTTTACAAGCGCGTCGGCTGCCATATAAGTATGTGCAATTCCCGTAGGACAAGCTGTTACAGCTACAATTTTCATTTTCACACTCTTTTTTATGTTTATAGCATGTAAATATCATCTACCAACAATTTATACTTGCTTGTCTTCACAAAATTTAAGTGGTGCTACATTCGTCCAGTTAATGTGTATTTATTGCTATTATTTAAACAATAAATACACATTAATATAGAGAGAAATAAATAGTCTCCCCCCAGACTATGTGCTCCAAAGCCCCTATATGGGGCTTTACTTTTACTCTGTAACCTTAAATTGCTCGATATGCTTGATTAGAGTTTCATTCTCTAGAGATAGCTGTTTCATATCATCATTAGTGGAGTTCGATTGGACTAATAATTGTGAAGAGTCATCCTTTATTCTGACAATTCTTTCACCTATATCCATAGAAACCGTTGCTTGTTCTTCAGTTGCAGTCGCGACTGTTGTAGACATTTCTAGAATCGCATCCATCTCAACTTTTAACTTAGAAAATGCCGCTGCCGCATTAATGGCAGAAGCAACACTACTTTCACCTTCTTCTTTGAGCAGTTTCATTGTGTTACTAGCGGATGTAGAGCCTTCGACAAGTCGGGATATCTGGCTTCGGATCTCGGAGGTAGCCTCATGTGTTCTTTTAGCTAACTTACGTACTTCATCAGCGACCACAGAGAAACCTCGACCAGATTCTCCCGCTCTTGCTGCTTCAATCGCAGCATTAAGAGCCAATAGGTTCGTCTGTTCAGCGATACTCTGAATAACATCCAATATCGACGTGATTTCAGATGCTTCTGTATTTAAACTGTTTACTTTATTACTAGCAGCTTCCATTTCATCGAGAAGCTTGTTCAATCCATCTCGACTGAACTCCCATTCATTTTCAGCTTTATTCGATATGTCATGTACATTTTGAACACTTGTCGCTGTCCGCTGAGCTACGTGGGATACTTCCTCGACAGTTACTCTCATCTCAGTCATTGCAACCGAAATACTATCCGTCATATGAAGCTGGTTACTCGAAAGTTCGTTAGCTAAATCCATCTTTTGAGTGCATTCAGTAACTAGAGTCGTAGAACGATGTACTTGCTCTTTCACCGACTTAATAATTTCATTGAAATTTTGAACTAATGAATTAAAAGCTTTTGATAACTTACTTAATTCATCATTACCTTCTTCACTAAGCACAATTGCCATATTCTTCGTTGTCGAAAGCTCGTTAATAGCTTTTACCGATCTATCAAGAGGCATTGTTATACTGTTCATGATGATGTAAGAGAGCAATAAAATGGCACAAATCAGCCCAGCGGCTTCAGTCAAACTAAGTATAACTTCTCGTTGAGATTCTTCAGTCTTTGCTTCTCTTACAGCAATCAACATATCAAGCACTGATGCCATCATGTGTTCATAGGCGTTAGAAGTTCTCTCTCGCTCTTTCGACCACTTATTTTCATTCCAATCAAATTGATTTTTTTCCACGCCACTGTAAGAGTTAAATACAGCCCAATAAGTAGAATTAACATCATCCAAAACACCATTAGATAACATGTTCTCCTCATAGATTTTTTTTATATTAAGTGGAGCTATTTCGACAAATGTTTCCCTATGCATTGATTCCAAAGCACGGTAATGCATTAACTGACCGAATTGGTATGCACTGAAGTTACCCTGGATAGAGTCAGTGATCAGTTGGCTTAATGTCCTACTAGCGCTAGCAGCTTTAAACAGGAAAAAATACGCGTTCGTTATCCCATCAAGTTCATGGTCTCTTCTAGAGAATGTTGCAATATTAGCTAATGAATTTATTAAATAGTCGGATAACCTATCTATATCTACAGCAGTCCAGATAGTGTTGCCATCAAATTCACTTTTATACTGGTCTGAATGATCTAATTTTTTGTCAGATACCTTTCGAATATAGTCGAGTTGTGTAATCTTTCTTTCTATATCAGCAATGCTGTTATGGCCTGAGAATATGCTACCTATTTGTTTACTATTGGTTTTCAAAAATCGCAGAAATTGCTCTTTTGATTTATTAGTTTCCTTCCGTTGATTCAGCATAGCTTGCAAATCAATCTGTTCATTTGAACTATAAATGTACGAGCGTGTAACCACTTGTTCCTTAGCTAAATGAGCTATCAAAGGCGTTATTAGCTCTATATATTCGGTAGCTACAGACAAAGTCACCATCATCTGTTTTTTTTCAATCGCTACACTTCCCCATTTGTAGGAATAAGCACTGATAGCCAATATCGGAAGTAAGATAATGAGAAGTATCCGATTCTTAATAGATACAAGTGATAAAAAATGCATAATAACTACCCAATACGTAGTTGGTCAGTTACCTGACCAACTACAAAAGCAAAATCAATTAGTTGAAGCCGATGCACGGTAAATAACAGCATCAGAAATAGCGCGAAATACGTTTACTTCGCCAGGTCTCTGATAAAACGCACTACCTGAATTTGAATAATGTTGTTGATTGTCTAACTTTACCTCTCCACTAAGTACAAACCAGATACATGCACCTTTATCCTCAGGCGTTGCTAGTGATTGTCCTTTTTCAAGTTTGTATTCTCTCAGTGCGAAATCATCCACAGGGACAATGTAGTCCGTACTTCCATCGGTATTTGCTCTGCCTTTTACGGTAGCTGGCGTGATAGGTGAAAAATCTGTAATTTCCAGTAGCTCTCTAGTGTCAACATGCTTAGGGGTCAAACCACATCGAACAACATTGTCAGAGTTAGCCATTAACTCAATATTCTGTCCCTCTAGATATGCGTGAGGTACACCTGCGTCTTGGTAAACCACATCCCCTTTCCGCACATACATTAGATTCATGATAAATATCATCAAAAGCCCAGCGTCAAGATCCATGTTATCGCGCTCAATTCTTTCCACCGCTCGCATAAACCAGAACAAAGACTCAGATTTTGATATTTCATTCTGCGCGTAAGCAGAACGGTTCGCTTCTATAATTGGGGTTAACAGTCGACCAAGATTTGATTTCGGTAGGTTAAAAATCAAAGAAACAAAGCCCTTGATACCGATCTCTGAATACAATTTTATGATTTCATTCAATGACTTGTACTTATTTAGTTCAGCCAAAGCTTCCGTAACGTTACGAAAACCATGCAACAAATAAAAATCGGATAGAGCTAGCATCAACTCCGGTTTATGGTTGTCATCATGATAGCTACGTTGATCTTGAGCGATACCTTTAGAAATCTCTCGTTTATAACCTTTCTTCGCCTGTTCAATGGTTGGATGCACTTGTATAGATAAAGGCTCTCTTACATCTAATATTTTGAAAAGAAAGGGTAAACGACATCCATAACGCAAGACTAAGCCTTTACCTAGACGGTATTCTGGTGCCGCCTCGATCCATTTACACAGTGGGGAACCATCAATTAAAGTCGCAGAACCAGACTTGTGGTCACCTAGCCATAACTCCGCTGCTGGCTCATTTCCTAAATTTGTGCCCAGCATCATTGGCAAATAGTGATAACCACCCCAGGCATATTGTTTTATTGAACCTTTTATTTCGATCATCTTTCTCTCCTCAAATTAGTTCCTTTGCTACACATGAAAGCGATAGCAAAGTCCCTACAAAACTAAGTATTAAATTTGTCTAGTTCACGGTGTTGCTGCTTAGATAGAGATAAGAGGTGAGAACTGCGTTCATTTACGTTTTCTAATGCACTTATGCTAACTTCCAAGCCTGATACAACATCAGCGACAGCGGTAGCGATATGAGAACACGATTGAAATTGCTCGGTTGAAGAACGAGTAATAACATCTGTTTCCACTACTAAATCTGAGATATGTTCATTTATTTGATTAATAACTGTCTTAACCTGTTGTAGATGAAGGGTATTCTGTTCCATTTGAGTTGAACATGAAGACATGCCCTGAACAGCAGTAGCACTAGCTCGATTCAAGTTATCAATCATTTTTTGAATTTTGTGTGTTGAGTGAGTTGTTTGTTTAGCAAGGTTACTCACCTCATCTGAAACGACAGAAAAACCGCGACCATGCTCACCAGCTCTTGCCGCTTCAATCGCCGCATTTAAAGCTAATAAATTTGTTTGATTCGCAATTTCGTCAATTACAGTAATAATTTGGCTGATATCTGATGTACGGTTTTCTACATCAGATATAGTTTTGGAACTCTCAGCAATCCGCTGATTTAACTCTTCATTGCCTGTTACCATTGCATCGACAGAAATAAGAGTTGTCTCAACGAACTCCTGAATAAGGTGCGTGTGTCCCATCACCTTTGTTACGGCGCTTTGAGTATCTTTACTAATGTTTTCTAGTTGCTCGGCGGCTGCGGAAATTGAATGCATAGACAGCATCTGGTCGTTGCCAGTTTCACAGACATTCCCGATAGCTTGTGAATTGTCTTGGCTCTGTTCTTTCAATTCCGAATTGTTATTTTTTACCTGATTTATCAGCGAACTATTAGTTTTTATTACCTTTTCCAGTTGCTTCGTTAAATAAGTAAATTCTTCGCTCCACCCCGCTGTATTTACTCGTTGAGTGTAATCTCCATTCACCATTCGTTCTAAAACACTTAAAACATAACCAATGGGTTTCTTAATCTTGTGGGTTAAAATGGAACCAGCGAAGAGAACAAAGACTACGCAAACGACCAGTGTCACCAATTGAAATGACACAATCGTATCTAATACTGTTGTTACATTGGATTTCAATTTCTGATTGTTATCACGAACAACAGATACAATTTGCTTTAGATGGTCAGAGAATCCCGATTTATAGTTAGAATACTGCTCTTTAAGGTCTTGTACATACTTGATTTTATTTAATAAGTTGATCTGAGTAGCGCTAACACCAGATGTAGAAAATAGGTATTCTTTTAACTGCTCACTAATTTTTTGATAGTCACGATCATTATTTAGATCAACTAATTCATCTAGGAGATAGTCTTCTTCCTCTGCAATAATCGACTCTAGATATTTAATCTGCTTCTGAGTACTGATAGCGTCTTCAAGATCTCTTGAAAATAGTATCCTATTCGACAGTGCAATAGCTGCATTCCGCTTTTCAAGATAAGCTTCAATATCCTTTCGCAAAAACTCATCAATATCCGTTCTCTTATCAACCACCCTTTTGAAAATGATGTCTGATGAAGCAGCAATATTTTCTAATTCTTTGCGATCACGAATGATTTTTTGGTCTAGAGAGATTATTTCTTTCTTGGACTCAACAAGCTGATTAGATATCTGACGCCAAGAGCCAATGAGTTCAATAAGTTGCTTTTGAGTATAATCTTCAAAGAAATGTGCTGAGCTTACACTTTGCACTAAGTGTTCATAGCTGTTTTGTAAATCAACCGTTGCTATGTCTACAGTGTCTATTTTATCAAGAACCAGTATGTCGTTAAGTTGTAAATCTATAGATTGGCTTTGATGTTGTAAGTTGTTTGCCATCTCATTCAGTGATAGAGAACTTTGGATGATTTCTGCTAAGTTCGCTTTTGCTGATGTAGAGCGGTAAACCGTAAATGCATTAGTTACAGAGAACATTACAATTACACTTACGAACGCAATAATGACTTGAGTTACAACTTTCATAGCACTTCCAAATTACGAGAAAAGGAGAGAGCAAAGCCCTCTCCAAAACCTAAGACATGTATATGGTTTCTAGGTAAGGCAAGTTAGAACCAAACTTCCGCTTGAACACCGAAATTTAGAGTGTCTGTATCGCCATTACGCGTATAGCCACTATCGATTTTCGATGCTGCTTCATCATCCCACTTCGCGTAAGTCACAAACGCTCGGATTTGAGGACGTGCCCAGAAGCCCGTTTCTAACATTAGAGTTGGAGCAATCGTCACTTTGTAGAAGCCACCATCTGCACCATCAACTTTGTCTTCTTTGATGTGCTCGTAACCCAACTCGTATTGCATTGCAAAATTGGTTGTAATCTGGTTGTGCGGACGTACACCGATAGCAAAACTATCACGGTCATAACCTACAGTTGAAGGATCGCTCCAGTTACTCCACGGAGAGTAATCAGAATCTGATTGGTAGAAAGCAAAAGTAGACAACTCCCAAGATTCACTTAGATTTGCTAGGCCATCGAATACAACACGTGTAGATTTAGTGTCTTCAGAGTTAGCAAAACCCCAACCGTTTTTGCCCAATGAGTCACCAGAAGCTAAGCCCTGACCATATTGGACCGCAATGCGTGAATAACCGTTTGCTACACCATAGAAGCCATCAAAATTGTAAACACCTGTAGCACCGAAACCGTCTGTAGCTGCACCTTGATGCCACGAGTGCTCTTCCATAGAATGAGCAACAAATTGAACGTCTAAACCGGTATCAGCGATTTTCTTAAACCAAACATTTAGCGATAGATCGTCTGAGTAACCTTGAATGGTAGTGTCTGTAGGGTTTTCATTATTTCGGTCACTTGGCATAAATGCGTAGATACCTACGTCCATTTTGGCGAAGCCAACATCGACTTTATCTACACCACCACCAGTGCCGTTGTATTGAATGTATTCCCAGTCATACTGATGGTTAGAAGTATTTGATGAACTGTAGCGCTTACCCGCCCAAAAAACGCTTTCAGGAGAAAACGAAAAACCGCCCATTTCAACAAAACCTTCACGGAACTGAATATCATGTTTGTCACCGTCTTGACAGTTCCAGTCTGCAGTACAAGTCGTTTCATGGGTTAGGTTGGTGCGTACTTTCGCCCATGTACCTTCATCAGTCGTAAATTTGAAAGTTGGTAGCAATTCGATCTTAGTATTCTGTTCGTTACCAAGACGGAACTTACCGTAATTAGTAAATAAACCTAATGAGTTTGAACGCGTGCCGTCTCCGTTCAACAATAACCCTGATTTTAAGTAACCATGGAACTCAGTCGCAGTTTCGACTGCAAGTGCAGGAGCAGAGGTTACAACCAATCCTAAGATAATGCCTTTCGTTAATTTATTTAATTTCATAGTGTTTCTTCTTATCGTTACTGTAGGTGTTTTTATAACAACCATCCTTAGTAAAACCTTATGTACAAAGGAACCACTGATGGCAAAGGAACTATATCAAATCAAAAAATGGTAACGTTACGATTTTGATCACTAATTTACCTAGTTTATAAAAATTAAGATCATATTTGAGATCCAATTCTATATTTGATTATTTCCAAGTGAATATTTAGCGATTAACGTTACTATTGGATTTAAAAATATTACAAAGATCACAATATAATAAGAGCACTTGGCGGTGCTCTTATTATTAAATTGACTATTTATACTTATTGTTCGACTCAATCAATGCTATGCGTTGTTTTACACACTCAGCAGATGTCAGCGGATCACTAGGAGTATTTACAACATAGTCGACGAGCTGGTCTACGGTAGTAGTTAAAACGTGGCAACGAGTATCGGAAGACGCATAATAAATAAAGACTTCGCCATTCTCACGAGCAATCAAACCATTCGAAAAGACAACGTTTGATACATCACCTACACGCTCATTTCCTTCTGGTGCTAAGAAATAACCACTAGGTCTGTGTGTAACTTTCTTAGGATCTTCAAGTGAAGTCATGAAGCTATACAGAACATATCTTAAACCTGCCGCAGTGTTACGTACTCCGTGAGCAATATGCAGCCAGCCTTTATCCGTTTTTATTGGCGCGGGACCTTGACCATTCTTTGATTCTTTAATTGTGTGGTAAGTTTTTGGATCAATAACGTATTCTTCTTCTACAACGGCATTATCCATTGACTTTGCAAAGCCCATACCGATGCCACCGCCAGTACCTGCTTCAATGAAGCTGTCTTGAGGGCGAGTGTATAATGCATACTTACCATCGATAAATTCAGGATGTAAGACTACGTTTCGCTGCTGTGCAGAACGTGTTTTTAGATCAGGTAGGCGTTCCCATGTCACTAAGTCTTTAGTTCGTACAATACCACACTGTGCAACGGCAGCAGATTCATCACCAGGAGCTGCATTTGGGTCTTTTCTCTCTGTACAGAACAAACCATAAATGTAGCCATCTTCATGTTTCACCAAGCGCATGTCGTAGACATTTGTATCTGGATTATCAGTTTCAGGGATCACACATGGCTTTTCCCAAAATTCAAATCCATCAATACCATTAGCTGACTCAGCTACAGCAAAAAACGACTTGCGGTCATAGCCTTCAACACGTGCTACCAAATAGAACTTTCCATTCAGTTCAATCGCACCAGGATTAAGAACTGCGTTAATTCCTAAACGCTCCATTAAAAATGGATTTGTTTCAGAATTTAAATCATAACGCCATGCTAAAGGAGCATGTTGAGCCGTCAAAACTGGTTTTTCATATCGATAAAATAAACCATTACCAGGCTTAACTGGAGCGTTTTTATATTCAGTATTGTTTTTAAACTCAGACTTCAATAATGAGAGTCTTTCATTGAAAATTGACATATAAAACCTTTAATATTGAAATTAAATTCTAATAAATAGAATATATTTTGTTTTATACAATCATTTAGGTGATAAACGAAACGTTACGATAATCACCCAAATTAATTAGTACAGTATTAGAATACTTCTGAGTTGCTTTTCAGCTCATTGATCAAGTCATCTACAGTTGTATAAGCTACTGCCGAATAGGTATCAGCAGCACCGTAGTAAACAGCAATACGACCT
Source organism: Vibrio plantisponsor (assembly GCF_013041605.1). Classification (GTDB taxonomy): domain Bacteria; phylum Pseudomonadota; class Gammaproteobacteria; order Enterobacterales; family Vibrionaceae; genus Vibrio; species Vibrio plantisponsor. The sequence goes on from NZ_JABEQC010000023.1 coordinate 8,875, forward strand.
GTATCTGCATCGGCTAGCGCTGCACATGGGAAAGCAACGTTTGGTACAAAACCTGTTGTTTCATATGATTTTTCTGGCGTTAAAATGTAGTCACGAGTGCGGTACTTAACTTTCCATGGTTCATTGATATCAAGTAGTGCAGCACCAAAACTATATACAAAACCATTACACGTACCGGATACGCCGTGGTAAATCATCAACCAACCTTCTGAAGTTTCAATTGGAATCGGACCAGCACCAATCTTAGTACCTTGCCACCAACCGTTGCCACCTTTACCCATTACGTGTCTATGCTTACCCCAGTATTCCATATCATTAGAGTGGCTCAGGAAAACATCACCAAATGGAGTATGACCTGAATCTGAAGGGCGATTTAGAAGAACAAACTGACCATTAATTTTACGAGGGAACAGAACACCATTGCGGTTAAACGGTACACAAGCATTTTCAAGACGTGTAAATGTCTTAAAGTCTGTAGTCATGCCAACACCAAGAGTCGCTCCATGGTCATCAGTACACCAAGTTACATAGTAGATGTCTTCGATCTTAACTACGCGAGGGTCATAAGCATAAGTTGGTTGAAATGGCTTACCATCTTTGTCTTTCCACTCGATAGGGTTATGTTCAAATTCCCAGTTTAATGCATCATTTGAACGACCTACATGTAGATGTGGTCGACCATTTTTGTAATCACAGCGGAAGACACCAATAAATGAACCTTCAAATGGAACAACCGCAGAGTTATAAACACGAGCTGCCGCAGGGAAAGGGTTCCAATCGATAATCGGGTTTTCACTATGACGCCACATTACGCCTTTTTCAGTTGCTGGACGCTCTTGCCAAGGCATGTTAGGAATAGCGTCACCAATAATTTTCACAGACATTTTGTACTCCGGTTAATATCTAAAATTAAATTTTTATCAGCACTACGCTTCAAGCAATGCCAAAATTTGTTTTGTTTTCGTTTCAACTAAATCTGGGTTACCACGCGATTCGACGTTTAAGCGAACTACAGGCTCTGTATTTGATGAACGTAAGTTAAACCGCCATTCGTTAAATTCCATGCTTATGCCATCAGTAATATCAGTTACAACTGCGGTATCAATAAACTCATCCCATACACGCTGTACTGCACTCTTTGCATCAAGTACATGGCGATTAATTTCACCCGAAATTGGGTAACGCGACTGAGCTTTAGCTACAAATTGTGAAAGGCTTAGCCCTTTGGTAGAAACAAGTTCTGCAATTAATAGCCAAGGTAGCATTCCAGAATCACAATAAGCGAAATCTCTGAAGTAATGATGCGCGGACATTTCACCGCCATAAACTGCATCTTCTTGGCGCATACGTTCTTTGATAAACGCATGACCTGTTTTTGATTGAACTGCAACACCACCTGCTTGCGAAACAATATCGATAGTATTCCATGTCAATCGAGGATCATGAATAATCTTAGCCTTTGGCTCTTTGTTTAAAAACGCTTCTGCCAACATACCAACAATGTAGTAGCCTTCGATAAACTGACCGTTCTCATCAAATAAGAAGCATCGGTCTACATCACCATCCCATGCGACACCAAAATCAGCGTTGTGCTCAATGACAGCGTCTATTGTCGCTTGACGATTTTCTGGCAGTAAAGGGTTAGGAATTCCATTAGGGAAGTTACCATCTGGGTTATGATTTACTTTAATGAACTCAAACGGCAGGTTTGCTTCAATATTATCAATCATATGACCTGCTGCACCGTTACCAGCATTTACTACAATTCGTAGCGGACGCAACGACTCTCGATTCAAGTAACTCAGCAAATGTTCCGTGTACTCGCCAGAAATATCGTAACGTTGCGATTTTTCTGTGTATAAAGACGCATTATTTGACTTAACATAGTCTCTAGACTCAACTAAGTCCTTAATTTCATTTAAGCCAGAATCACCGCTGATTGGTTTCGACTGCTCACGAACTAGCTTCATCCCATTGTATTCTTTAGGATTATGGCTTGCTGTAACCATAATACCGCCATCAAGTTTAAGGTGACTTGTTGCGAAATAAACTTCTTCAGTACCTACTAATCCCAAGTCTAAAACCTCAGAACCACCGTCAATTAGCCCTTCGCGTAAAGATTGAGCTAATGATTGACTACTCAGGCGAATATCAAAACCGACAGCTACTTTCTTAGCAGAAAGAAACTCGGAATAAGCTCTGCCAATCCTATAAGCGATATCCTCATTAAGCTCGTCAGGTAACTTTCCTCTGATGTCGTAAGCTTTAAAAGCTTGAACTAACTTTTTCATTTCCAACCCTCAAAATCGTAACGTTACCATTTTATTTTTTTCACAGATCCTTTCAAGGATATCTTGAGATTTTTGGCTATAAGTGTGATGTATATTGAGTTTTGATTTTCTAATATTGGGAGACATAAAAAAGCCAGTGTCAAATCACTGGCTTTAAATGAAATGGTTACGATTTCTAAATTAAAGAATGTTATCTAGGGTAGAGAGTTGTCTTCTCTACGTACTGAAGCTCTTTTGGATCAGCCCCTTCAACACACTGGACGATATAACGAGATAGCATCTTTCCTACACTATGAAAATCTTGTCTTAAGCCAGGTACAGGAGGAGTGAAGAAACTCGGTAAATCACAAGTTTCAACAGCAATAACTTGTACGTCGTCACCAATTTTCTTACCTGCGTCTTGGATACCAGCAATCATGCCACATGCGCTAATTTCTGACCCGCAAATAACACCATCAGGGGCATCGTCCGACTCCATCATCTTTCGAGCATATTCTCGGTAATTATCCACATTTGTGTCAAAGATAATGTCTCTATCTTTTGAGAACTGGATACCATGTTCCATTGATGCTCTCTTCACTCCGTAATACTTATGCCAAGCATAAGTATAAATCTGAGAAGAACTAAGTAAGCGGATTTTCTTGCAACCTTTATCGTATAGATAACTTGCAGCCCTATAGCCAATATCGTAGTTATCTATATCAACATAAGCATGCTCTATGCTCATCTCTGTTTGACCAAAGGTAACAAAAGGGATGCCTTGCTCATGAAGATAAGTGACTCGCTCATCTTGTGTCAGTGTTAAGTTGAAAATGATCCCGCCAGCCAAATTGTTTTCAACTGCGTATTTAACCGGTTCTAGTGGGTCTTGATCTGGTTCTAATGGTAAAACAGTAAGGTGAAATGGTGTGCCGTCTAGTCCCGCAGTTAAACCAGCGATCAGTGATAACGTGCCAACATCACCAACAATATCTCCAGCTTTTGTCACTGGCAATATCGCACAAATGTTGTAGTTGATACCAGTTCTTAACCCTACTCCGGATAGATTTGGTCTATAGCCCAACTTAGTCGCAGCCGCTTTTACTTTATCTTTTGTCGGTTGCTTTACATCGTCACCATCTTTCAGTGCACGAGAAACAGTTGTAACAGACAATCCTGTATATTCAGCTATTGTTTTTAAGGTAGCTTTAGACATAGGGTTCCATGATTTCTAAATTCGTAACGTTAAGAAAGTGTCTCACTGATATATGTCTTACTCAAGTGCAAGACACATAAATTTTAAGTAAGTCAAAAAAAACAGGCTGTTGTAGCCTGTTTTTTTTAATTTATTCAACAACTATATTCTCTCTTCGGTTGCTGCACAGAAAATCGAAACGTTCTGTAAATTCAAATGAAGGTCTAATCTGTCTCCATTTCGAATCTGAATATTCGCATCTAACTTCGCTCTCAAAGGCATTCCGAACATATCGAACTCAGCAAGAGTCTCTGACCCAGTCATCTCAAAGGCACTAATAGGTAGATTTAGTTCAAAGTGACTATTTAGCGGTGATTGTGTGACATGTTCAGGTCGGATACCAAAAATAACCTTTCTATCTTCAACTGGTTTTGAAGTGAAGTTGTAGTCTTTAACCGGAATCCATGTGTTGTTAACGAGTACGCCCCATGAGTCATCTTTCTTGTGTAATGTACCTTTTAGAAGGTTGATTTGAGGAGCACCCACAAACTTCGCTACGAAAATATTCGCTGGCTGGTTATAGATTTCATAAGGCGTACCTATTTGTTGAGGTATCCCTTTGTTTAATAACACGATTTTTGTAGCAAGTGTCATTGCCTCAATTTGATCGTGTGTAACATAGATGATAGTTGAGTCTAGGTTTGCATGTAGCTTCTTCAGTTCTAGTCTCATCTCTCCACGCAACTTTGCATCTAAGTTTGATAAAGGTTCATCAAATAAGAACACTTTAGGCTGGCGCATTAGTGCTCGACCGATTGCAACACGCTGTCTCTGTCCCCCTGATAATTGCGCTGGAGTACGATCAAGCAAATGTTCAATTTGAAGCATTTCAGATACTTCTTTAACTCGTCTCGCTATTAGATCGGCTGGCTTCTTATTAATTTTCATACCGAAACCGATGTTCTCTGCAACTGTCATATGAGGGAAAAGGGCATAGGACTGGAACACCATAGCGATATCGCGGTCTTTCGGGTCTGCCAAAGTAACATCTTTGCCGCCAATGATAACTTGCCCTGAAGTTACATCTTCCAAACCTGCAATCAAGCGCAATAATGTCGACTTACCGCAACCTGAAGGACCAAGCAATACAGTAAAGCCACCTGCTTCCATTTCTAAATCAATGTCATTAAGGATGACGGTTTTACCAAAAGATTTATTTAATTGTTTTACTTCTACAGCATGCATTTTGCCATCCTCGTTTATACATTCTTAAATTCAGTTGTTGTTTGGCTTTTGGATAGGTCAATACGCTTGATCATCTCTAAGCACGCGCGTCCATTGTGATAAGGACATTTCCAAGGCTCGACCTTAGGTAAGCCTTTATAAGGCTGTCCATTGCGCTTAACTTTCCAATACCATTCACCATTTAACTTATCTTTTAGCTGCTGCTGAATGATGTTCCAGCAACCAACAGCGTTATCCAACAGCATTACCGCATTTTTCTTTTGGTAAGCATTAAAAAAACCAACCATTGCCTCTGCTTGAACCCACCAAATGCGGTCTGAGTCTAGCAAATGTCCTTCTCTAAGTTCGTTGAAAACAGCTCCATCACGATCCACACCTTCAACACTAGTTATGCAAGCCATATCGTAACTTTGCTCGAACACTTTATTTGCTAGTTCTTTATCATGAATCTGCTTGGCTGCTTCATCCATTAACCAAGTGCCCTCAATATCATGACCGTATGAAACGTCTCCAGAAACACAGCGCCAGTCTCTAGTAAAGAACAGCCCATAATGTAGAGTGCCATCAACGACTTTTTCTGACATCAGTTTACACAGCTCACTCAATTTACGTTCAACTAACTCATTTTGAGTAGCCTGATGCAATACTGTATACGCTTCAAGTACATGTAGGTGTGTATTCATTGATTTTTCAGCGAGAATTCCTTCTGCTGTATCACATACCAATTGGTTCTCAATCGGATTCCAATTCTTATCAAACGCTTCACGATAGCCACCGTAAGTAACATCATAAGCATGCTCTTCTACTAAAGAGAACAAGTTCATTGCAACGTCTAATGCATCTTCCGCACCACTAGCCAGGTAATATTCACTAAGAGCGTAAATAGCAAAACCTTGGTTATACACGTGCTTTTGAGAATCCGTAACGTTACCATTTTTATCTAAAAGCCAATATACACCGCCGTGCAAAGAATCTAGAGCTTTATCAACCATGAATTTGTAACAATGCTCTGCTGCGGCTAAATAACGTTTGTCTCCAAGCACTCGATATGCAGAAGAAAATGTCCAAAGAATTCTAGAATGTAGCAATACTGATTTTTCATGTTCAGTATCTATGTTACCCGTGTAGTCTGCGTAACAATAAAAGCCACCCAGATTCTTGTCTTGCATACTCAACCAAAAATCAAGAATGCTTGTAGCTTCTTCAGTTATGCTGTTTTTTAACTTAAATAAATCTAACATATTGTTTTCTCACAAATATTTTTATAATTCAGCATAGGAATTTTTAAGTTCATTCTTATTCATCCACAACAATCCTATTGTGCAAAATAACGCAGGAGAGACACTAAAGAACATTCCAACTATCGGATTTACCAGAAGCAAAATGATGCAGATTAGAAAAACCACTGACGTAAACAGCACTACTCGCTTTTCTTCTACGAGTAATACGACGGCATTTTTTAATTCATCTTTCAAGCTATCAGCTTCATAAATGCTCATTTGGACTAATGTGCAATAAGTCAAAACAATCATCAGTACTGTTATTGGCAAGCCACATAACATGATAACTGTTGAGATCCCTTCAAGGTTTAAAATTGCCCAATGTATGTACCAAAGAAAGGATATCGTTGGTAACAACAATACTAACCCTACTTTATTGCTACGAAAGAACTCAGCTCGGTACGTATTCCACGCGTCTTTTAGCGTAACTTTCGCAGCACCGTTTAAATATTTTCGTATTAGGTAACACACTGTGACTGTTGCAGGCAGAACACCAAACACTACCCCACCGATTAAAGACAAAAAGAACCAGATTACGTTTAACCATGCTAAACGAGTGATCCAATGACAAGCATTAATAAGTGAGGACGAATTCATAGTCTAGTTACCCCTTCACTGCGCCATTAGTTACACCAGAATAGATTTGCTTCTGAAGTGTAAGAAATATAACGATTGATGGGACTAAGATAATTACAATCCCTGCTGATATCGTTGTCCACTCAGTACCAAACACAGAAGTGAACTTATAGAGTGCAGTTGACACTGTCACTTGCGATGATTCTGGCAAGTAAAGTAAAGGAAAGTAGAAATCGTTGTAGATAAAGATCGTTCTTAAAATAATAATTGTCGCAATTGCTGGCTTCAGCAAAGGCAAGATTATGGTTCTGTAGATGAGGAAATAAGAGGCACCTTCCATCTTCGCGGCTTCATCTAATTCCTCAGGAATACCTTTCATGAATTGGAGGAATACATAAATCATTACAACATCAGCACCAATGTATAAGAGAACAACCGACGCTTTGTTATTAATTAGCCCTAAACTCTTAATCACTTCAAAAGTTGCAACTTGAGTTGTAACCGCTGGAATTACCATAGCCACAACGTAAGCCAACAAGACTAATTTTTTTCCTCTGAATTCAAATCGAGACAATACATATGCAACTTGAGTACCGAACACGATAGTGAAGAACAGCGACACTAGCAAAATAGTACCTGTATTTAGGAATGCTAGCCCAAGATCACCATCAGCGAATACTTTGATGTAATTGCTAAAGTTCAAGAAGGTTTCGGGAATACCTACCTTACTCGTGTTGTAGTACTCATCTAATGTCTTAAATGAAGCCATCAATACGGAATATGGAGGTACTAACACAGCAAATGACGCTAGGATCAATGTCATATACTTAAATAGTGCCCAGAATACCCATGACGGATTAGACAAATTCTTTTTAAATCGTGCTTTTCGAATTAAACGTTTTGAGCGCTCTACTTTTTTTACTACAAGCTGCTCTTCATAGGTCATAGTTGACGTTTGATCTGACATACTACTTTTCCTCTTTAAACAACACTTTTTGAAGAATCATAAACAACACAACAATCATTAGAAGTAGCACAGCCATTGCTGACGCTAGACCGAAATCATTGAAATTAAATGCTGTTTCCAGAGTAGCCATTACAAATGTTTTAGTGCCGTTTGCACCTTTTGTAATGATCATTGGTATTTCGAAAACCGAGAGTGAACCAACAAATGCCAAAAGCACTTGTAAGCCAATAACGAGTTTAATTGACGGTAATGTGATTAGACGAAATTGTTGCCAACCTGATGCGCCTTCAATTCTAGCGGCTTCATATTGGTCTTGTGGAATTGACTGTAATACACCGTAAAACAGAATCAAGTTGAAACCTAGATAACGCCAGATTGATGCTGCAACTAGCGCCCAATTGACGACATCACGATCCATTAACCATGGTTGAATAAGATTCTCTAAACCAATCAGTATCAAGAAACTATCTAATGCACCATCTACCTGATAAAAAATCTGAAACACCATAGATGCCGCTACAGCATTTAGAACAAATGGGATAAAAAGTAGTGTTTTAAATAGGTTTCGACCTGCGAGTTTGGAGTTTACAAGTACAGCAAACCAAAGCGAGAGTACTAACTGAATAACTGCACCAGCAAAATAGTAAAGAGTCACTAATAACGGGTTTAGTTGATCTGGTTCTTCCCACAAATACGTGTAGTTGTCGAGTCCAATAAAGTTCTTAACTGGTGCATAGCCATCCCAATCTGTCGCACTCATATAGAAGAGTTGGCTTGCTGGGTAATAAGAGAAAGTAAACAGCAACGTCAACGGAATCGTTAAGAACATAACGATGATTAGCCTTTGCTGTTGCTTTAACGTCAAGTTAAACATATAAGCTCCCAAAAAATATCCAACCAGCCATCCTTAAATTATAGATTTTGGTTGAACTGATTCATCTCATTTTCACGCAAATCTTAACGTTACGATTTTGTCATAGCAATCACTCAATACTGTCATATAGGTTTAATGTGAAACCGATCAATAAACAAACCTCTATATCGGGTTTGTTTGTGATCAAAGCCCATATATGAAGCAGTTGTTAAATGTGATGATACGCTCAAAAATGTATCAAAACAAACAAATCGAAACGTTACGAATTGAGATTTAAACTATCACGATATCTACGAGGAGATATTCCATAGAATTTGCGAAATCGATGTGTGAAGTTATTAGGATCTTGATATCCCAATCTAAGCGCGATCATTTTTATCGACCAGTCTTTATTTCCTAATAAGTCCGCAGCCTTCTTCATCCGTAAACTAATCAAGTATTCTCTAGGTGTCATCCCAACAATCTGCTTTACAACTCTATTGAGTTGCTCAGTACTTAAGAACACAGATGCCGCAATGTCTGTAACGCTCCAATCAAGATGGAGCTGTGATTCCATTGTGTTCAACATGCTTAATACACGCATTTGTGTATCAGACAGGTCTATCTCAACGTTAGAAAGAAGTTTTACTAGCTCACTTAACATCATTGTTCTAAACGCAGATCTACCATCTATTTCTTTATGAATTAAAGAAGTCAGAGACCAAACAGACTCGGCTGAATCAAAATTAATAACTGGACGATATGACTTGGCAACGCTATTCCATCTTTCCACGTTATTAAGAAGCAACCAGACCATATTCCATGGTTTCGATTGATCATTTAGCTCAAATCGAAAGGGCTTGCCTGCGGGCAAAAATGTAACGGTGTTTATCCCTATCTCTAGAGTGCACTCTGGCGTTGTTAATACTCCAGCACCCTCTAGTGTCACAAGCACCGTGTGCACATCAGGACTAGTCCTTTCTACAACATAGCCATTTTTTAACTGCGCTAAACCTGCCATAAAAATGTCAAATTGCTTCATCTCTGGAACATCAGAGAGCACAAGAAATCGCTCCCGACATTCTGGAGCAAGGAATACATCATCTTTCCATTTTCTTGATGGCTGTGTTTTTACATCGATGACAGATTTGCACAGATTTTCATTTCTTTGGAACATTTCGTTTAGTGCCTTAAATGCTTAAAGTTCAACAATCTCATTTTCGTACCCAGGTTACAAATTTGCCATGAAAAGAATCTACTTAACACCTGAAACATCAGCAGTTTTGTCGAAAACAATTAGAATCGGAGTTCCTGTAGCTATTCAAAGTGCATTGGTAGCCATACTCGCATTAGCTGATGTTTTAATGGTTGGAAACTTTGGCAAGGAAGCAACAGCCGCTGTAGGGCTTGCTTCTAAATGGCATTTTGTCGCTATTATGATTATGGCTGGACTCTCTACCGCTAGCAGCATACTGGTAGCTCAGTATTGGGGGAAGGGAGAACGTAGTACCACTAAAGCTATCACATTGTTGGCTGCAAAAGCCGGTATATGGATTTTAATTCCAGTCACAACTATCTTCATTGTGTTTTCAGACAACATATTGAGCCTTCAAACCAGAGACATAGAAGTTATCGCTTTAGGCAGTGATTATCTACTCTATGCATCACCCGTTTTGATACTTACTCATTTAGTGATAGTTCTAGAGTCAACTCTACGCTCTACTGGTGATAGTTTTAGCCCTTTAGTCATCGCAACAATCACGATAATCGTAAACATAGCTCTAAACTACTGCTTAATTAATGGCATCTATGTAATAGAACCAATGGGAGTCGCGGGTGCGGCATTAGCTACAACCATATCGAGAGCTACCCAGATAATAATATTTTTCAGTTACTTAGGATTCAAGCAACATTGGCTTAAGAGTACCAATATAAATGCTCTGGATGTTAAAGGGCTACATAAGAAATATATCTCCCTAGCAATTCCAGCAGTTTCTGGAGCCGTTCTATGGGCGATTGGAACCATGTTGTATCAAGTTATCTTTGGGCGTATGGGTACACTAGAACTTGCTGTCTTTAGTACTATTGGACCATTTGAATCACTATGTTTCTCCCTGTTTTTTGGTCTATCTGTGGCGTGTTCAGTGATAATTGGGCAGCATCTTGGATGCGCAGAATTCACAAATGCTAAAGCCGTATCGAAACTGTTTACTCGAACTTTTGCAATATTAGGTATAGCGACCACGGTAATCTTGCTAGTGTTTCAACCTTGGTTTTTATCAGCTTTAGGTTTGGACAATTCTGAGTACGCGTCACTATCCAAGCCAGCAATGACACTACTCAGCATCGCTGTGAGCCTCAAAATGCTTAATATGATAATCATCAATGGGATATTACGTGCGGGAGGAGAAAACAAGTTCTGTTTGCAGATGGATTTTATAGCCATGTGGATGTTTGGTCTTCCGTTTACAGCAATTGCAGCCTTTATACTTCACTTAAGTTTCGGACAGGTTTACGCAATGATGCTATTGGAAGAAGTAATTAAATTGACTCTGTGTTGGCGTCGATACAACAAACATCTATGGCTAAGAGATCTGACTGTTAGTGCTCACATTTAGATAATGAATCTAGATACCATTACAGCAATAGCAGCCGCATCGATAAAGTCATTCTTATGAGCTTTAACGTAAGGTTTCACATATTGAGGTGGGATAAGTTTAACTTGATGCCCGTATTCTTGGCATTTTCTTGCAAGCCAGTGAGCACCACAGCAAGCCTACATTGCTATCAATGTTGGTTCATGCACAGAGATAAACTGTAGTAATTTACTTCTAGATAATTTGTACCGATATTGTTCACGACCACTATAATCGTGGCCAACTAGATGAAAAGTAGATTTACCTAAATCGGTTCCAATAACTTTGATTGCCGACATGATGGCACCTCCCAATATTCAGCGACATAGCTGAGTGTAGTGCAGGTGTGGGGCGTACCATCTTAATAACGTTTTAGAACTGATGCTCTATAGCGCTTCTGTCAGATTAGGAAAAGTATGTTGAGGTCTGAGGCACTTATATTGTTAGGGATTACGCTACTGGTTGACTATTTAACCAGTTTTGCAAGGTAAGGAACATTTCTTAACTTGTCTTGCCAAGGAAGACCATACCCAACAAGTAAATCGTCATTTGCCATTTCGTAGGCGTAGTATTGCGGTACAGGTATATCTACACGACTTGGCTTGACAAACAACGTAGCGATTGAAAGCGACTTGACCTCATAGTGCTCTTGGATATGAGCAACTAACCTGTTCATAGTTCCACCTGACTCAATTGCATCGTCTATCAAAATAACGTCTTTGCCAAGTAAGGAAATATTTTCATGAAACACAATCGGTGATTGGTTATTACTATCTCCAGGAGTATGTGGACAAGAAATGTAGTCCATTTTGATATCGAACTTTAGCTTACGAACCAAATCAGCAGTAAACAAAATACCACCAGGAACGACTGTAATTAACACTGCATCAACAAACTTATTACTTAGCTTTTCAGCAACAATTTCAACACCATCTTGAATTTGTTGCTCACTCAAGACTACTGCTCCAATACGTTGTGATTTCATAATGTATTCCTATTTTCGCTTTGCAGTACAACACCTACTAGATGAGACTAACTTAGAATAATCTCATCTAGGCCAAATAGGAGTAGCTAGATTAGTAGTCCGTGAGTTGCACTAGATCAGGTGATAATCTTCGTTTTGAACTGATGAGTGACCACTCCCAAACTTATTAAATCTCCTTCAATATACGGGCTGGATTTCCGCCAATAACCACGTTATCTCCAAAGCTTTTCGTGACCACCGCCCCTGATGCAACAACAACGTTGTCTCCCAGAGTAACACCAGGATTGATAGTGGCATGTCCTCCAATCCAACAATTATCCCCAATAGTGATTGGTTGAGCGAACTCTTTGCCACTGTTACGTTCAATTGGGTCTAGAGGATGACACGCTGTATATATTCCAACTTGCGGCCCAATCAGACAGTTGTCCCCGATAGTGACTTTCGCAACGTCTAAAATTACACAACCAAAATTAACGTAAAAGTTTCTTCCTACCTCTATGTTCGTTCCATAATCACAATTGAATGGCGGCTCGATACTTACTCCATCAAACTCCTGACCGAACAGCTCCTTTAGTATCTGTTTGCGTTCGTTGATTTGACTACGTAGCGATACATTATATTGTGTCGCCAACGTTCTAGCTTTTTCACGCATAAAAGATAACGTCGAATCACTAGGATCGTACATTTCGCCAGCCAACATTTTTTCTAACTCTATCATCATATGACATATCTCTAACTTAATTACATTGTTTAAAAAAAAAGCGACTCTGATGGTCTGCTGAATTTAGTAAAAATTACATACGAATTTTAAAACTCAGAAGCACAGCAATTAACATTAAACCCATGACAACTGTAAAGGCTGTAACCAAACCATATAGTTCACCAAAAAAACCTATCAGTGCTGGACCAGCTAAAACACCCGTATATGCTAAGGTCGTTACCGCTGTCACTGCGACACCGTCTGGCATCGTATTTTGCTTCCCAATTGACGAAAACATGATTGGGACAATATTGGAGCAGCCAATCCCAATTAATGCGAAACCTATTAACGCACTTTGCCATTGGTTGACCGACAAACTTATTGTAAAACCTGAAAGTGCAACGACTGTACCCAGTATAACTAACTGACGAGATCCCAATTTACTTACAACACGATCACCGAACAATCGGCCTATTGTCATAAAAATAGAGAAACAAACTACACTCATTCCTGCGGATTTGGGGGAAACTGAACGATACTCTGACAAAAAAACGCCACTCCAATTAATAACAGCCCCTTCAGCCAAGAAAAAAATACAACATATTAATCCAATTAAGATTACCGCTCCTTTCGGGAAAGCAAAGTAAGGTGAGTGTTTACGTGTTATGTCAGAGCGAAGAGCTGTTCTACTGTGAGACAAAAGAAACAAGGTACAGAAAGAGATCACTGAACATGCATAGGAAGGTAGCATTCCAGAGGAAAGTAGCAGCGTTAAAGTTGTTGCTCCCGCCATACCACCAAGGCTGTAAAAACCGTGAAACCCAGACATCAGAGGCTTTCCAGTATCCTTTTCAACGGCAACAGCTTGAATACTAACCGCACAATCAGTAATTCCTAGTAGCAAGCCGAACATTAATAACAATACAAACAGTGTTATTGGCGTTTGTACATGTGTTAATAGAGGAAATAACAGAGAGTAACCCGTAACTGACGTTAGAAGCACACGTTTACAACCGTATTTATTGCAGCAAAATCCCGATGTTGGCATTCCAACTAAAGCACCAATCCCTAAAGACAACAATAAGAAGCCCAATGTGCTGTCACTGATACTTATATTGAACTTAATATACGGAATTAGAGCAGCCCAAGACGAAGTTATAAAACCAGTACAAAAAAATACTTCCCGTGTGGCTATCTGCTCATTTTGTTTGAACATCAGTATAGCTGAACTCATCAGATGGCTACTCCTTGTACAATTTAAAATAAGCTTTAGATCATCGAGCCTTTCGCAATTTGTAATAACGAACAGGAATAGATAAATCTGAATAATGATTAATGCACATTTGGTACACTTTTGGGTTTATTACTGAGTGAAAGATAGCGCTGACATGATGGCTCTCAAGAACTACGCAATGGCTCTACCCGCCGTTTATAGCACGGCCAACACTGGGTTCTAGAAACTCACTGTCTCAAGCGTGCTTCCTCATTTAGATCGTCTAGAGAGATTTCACGGCCTTTGTAATAATGGCTCATGTCACGTTCATTAATCTCACGCAAAACTCTACAAGGGTTACCTACCGCAATGCAGTTAGGTGGAATATCTTCGGTAACCACACTGCCAGCTCCAATAACGGTATTTTCTCCTATCGTCACGCCCGGTAATATCGTTGTACCAGCACCTATCCAGCAGTTATCTTTGATGACGACAGAATCGGCAAACATATATTCCCGATAATCTGGATTAATAGGGTGACCAACGGTTGCAATTGTCACAGCAGGGCCAAACATAACTCTGTTACCAATAATGATTTTCCCATCATCGACAAAATTACAATTGAAGTTGATATAACAGTCCTCACCGAGTTCAATGTTATTTCCATAGCAAAAATATATCGGCGGCTCTATCCAAGAACTCGTCTGTTTTCCAAATATTTCCGTCATCAAGCGAGAGCGCTCTTCCAGCTCATCAGGGCCAGTCAGGTTGAATGCTTTCATTCTTCTCTTAGCGTTATTTCTGTCTTCTGGTAACCCCTCACAGTGGTCAGTAAATAATTTCCCTTCAGAAATTCTCGCTCTCATACTCATTGTATTAACCTTTTAATATTGAATGTTATGTTGAAAATAAGGATTTATTACTTTCTATACAGGCAATTAAGTTGGCTTCTGATCACGATCAGGATTTTCATCCATAACCATAGGGTTAATAAAACTTTCATCACCAATACTTCTTGATGTACCAACAGTATCAAACTGGAGCATATATCAAACGAACCAAAATGATCAACATCAATGTTCATAAATATTTTATTGTGTTCATTTATGTTTGCGTGTAACAATAAACGACGTTACTACTGATAGCGAAGAGCTTACTTATGATTAAACTAATTGTTACGGACATGGACGGAACGTTTCTTAACAGCCACGGGGATTACAATCGCGAGCTATTCCGAACTGTAGTGGAAACAATGCGTGAGAATAATGTGAAATTCGCCCCTTGTACTGGCAAGCAAGTTGAACGTGTTGAAGAACTATTCGGTGAGCAAAGCAAGGATTTTTGGATACTTGGAGATAGCGCTACTCGTATCAAACACCAGGGAGAATTTATTTATCAATCTCTTCTCAGCAATACTTTAGGGCTTAATATTATTCAACAATTAGAATCTATCGAAGGTTCGCATATTGTCATTGCATGTACCCCCGAATATGCAGCCATCAAACGAGATACCCCCGAGCATTTACGTAGACTGGTCAGACGCTCATATACTGAAGTTAAACTTGTCGAGTCTTATGACGACATAGGCGATGATTTCGTAAAAATTACTGTCTACGATGAGACGAAACAATGTCCGGCAATCCGTCCCCAACTATCCAACTTTGATACTCTGGCCTATATCGTTGTATCGGAAGATGCATGGATCGATATTGCAAACACAGGTGTACACAAAGGAACCACCGTTGAAAAGCTACAATCCATCGTTGGAGCGACAGAAGCTGAAACCATGGTATTTGGAGATGGGTTCAATGATATAGAACTAATGGAACGTGCCCATTTCAGCTTTGCTATGCGTAATGCGTTTGAAGAAACAAAAGCGGCGGCAAACTATATTACCCGTTCGAATGATGAAGATGGTGTAATGCACACGATTTTACAGCTCTTAGCACTTCAAAGAAAATCATAATCGGCTTTTTAAGTGGGCGTGACGAAAGGCGTAACCACTTAAAAACTCTAATTCGACAAGCATAAACGAACAGATATGAACATAAAGCCTATTTGTTTATAATAATTGTCATCGCTTATGAATAGAAAACGATAATGGAAAAATTTTCACCAGAAGAACGTCATCAGTTAATCCTGAATTTACTGAAATCTCATAACAAGGTCATGGCGAACGATTTAGCCGTTCAACTTGGAACGACTGAAGCGACAATTCGTCGAGATCTACGTTTTCTTGCCAATGAAGGGTTATGTAAACGAATTCATGGCGGTGTACTCTCTCTCGTACCTCCAACAGGGACACAAGAACAACGTCTGGAAAACAGAAATAGCGAAAAACAAGCACTGGCCCTCGCGGCATTAACCATTATCAAAGCAGAGCAAGTCATTTTCTTAGATGCCAGCAGCACCCATATGTTGCTTGCAAGCCTGTTACCTAACGATATCGGTTTAACCGTCGTGACTAATAGCCCTGCTATAGCTACCCGATTACTAGAAAGACAGCACATTCGCACCATTCTTATTGGTGGTGAACTTAATTATGCAGTAGGCGGTGCCATAGACATTACAGCCGTAGAAGCCTTAAGCAAATTTCGATTTGATCTTTGTTTTATGGGAATTTGTGGATGGTCATCTGAAGCAGGGTTCAGCGCTATTCATTATCAAGACGGAGAATTTAAACGCCATGCTGCGTCTAAAGCCGGAGCTATAGTTGCGCTGTGTACTGAGGACAAAATAGAAGCATTGGGTCCATACCCGTTTATGACATCTGAAGACGTTGATTACCTGATCTGCTCTCCAAACAATACCGTCGCAAAAGACTATTTCAGCCGATTAGATTGCACCGTGATTACCAGCAATCCTCTTTAGCGGGAAATGCCAAGACTTCTAAAGTAGATATGCAGACTGTCATTTGGATAACTTGAATTAGGCCAGCACTACACTGCTGGCTTTTTCATTTTTTATAAGGATGGATACGTCAAAACGTTTATAGACCCTAA
>NZ_JABEQC010000024.1 GCF_013041605.1 Vibrio plantisponsor
TTTCACCTGTCATTCTATGAAGTGTATCTTAACACCTCTAATCAGGTGGCCAAATTCACTATGCCACTACAACCCAAGATCTCAATATGGCTACCTGGCTAGAGAACAACTTGCGAAGAAAATGTAATGAGAGAAGACGTTCTCAATAATTTGATAAAAGACATATATACAAAAATAGGTCGTAACGTTGTTCTATACCAAAAATTGGAGCTTCTCTTAAAGGATCTAAGCTCCAAAAATGTTTGTGGCTATCTAAGTGAGTTAACTAATAAAAAATACGGACTCGATGGTATATCTAGAACAAAAACATTAGGGGGTCTAATTAAAGATTATCCATTAAGACTCGAGACTGAACATGAAGTAGAAACTTCAACTCCAGACGATAAAGACGAGGCATATATTTCATTTAAATTTGAAAGAGTTGCTTCTGCAGAGTACATAACAAGAAAAAAGAATGAGTTATCTAAATTAGTAAAAAATCGAAATTCTTTAATACATCACCTCTTACTTGAGCATGACCTAAAAACTGTTGAAGGATGCAAAGCTCTAGCCAAAATTTTAGATCAGCAAGCTGAAGAAGTTCGCCATGAAATTGAAGATTTTCGTCTAAGTTATAGAGCTATTTCTCAATCGGTTGATATGCTTATTGTTATTCAGTACCCAATTCTTATTCATCTAGTAGATATAACCAATAAGTATTCCAGAGAAGATGGTTGGACGTTGCTTAGTACATCAGCGAATATTCTTAAGCAGCGCTTCCCCCAAGACTATTTAGAACTAAAGGCGTCGATAGGAAATCGGTCATTGAAATCTTTTTTGATAGAAACACCTTTGTTTATTCTAGGTGAAGAAAGTTTGTCATCTGGTGGTACGCGCTGCGTTATTAAAGTTCGTCCAAAACTTTCAGTTACAGTTGGTTAATTATTATCACTCCAAACTCTCATACTTATTTGCGGTGATCACATCCATTCCCACAAACTCATTCAATTCACTGAGCGAATCAATCAACGGTAACAGCTCATTCTTAAAGAAAATGTGGTCGATTTTGTTTAGGTCGCTGCTTGATGTAATTCCTTCGCGTTTAACACTCATTAGCTCCAAAGGAACGCGGTGGAGGGAAAGCACATCGTTGGTCGTTTGGTTCATCACATCCTTGAAAGAGTCTTTGGCTTCCACTTGTCCGATCGGTTTCAACTCTGGTGCTTTGGTATCTTTGCCCTTGGCATTCACAAACAGGTTTTTGAACGCCATGCCTTCTTTGGCTTGAAGTTTATTGCGGATGTCATTTTCCGTTTCTTTGGTCATGCTGGGCTCGTTCATATACAGCAAGTAACCTGCGTGTGAACCGTTGCGATAGTACTGGCGACGGAATAGGGTGGCATCATCGTTAAGCCAGATTGAAGTTAGTCCACTCACATGCTGAGGAAGACCATAAAGCTCCTGCGCCACATCGTATTCAGCCAAATGAAAAATCTGACCATTACGGAAATTCACCCGACCTTCGTCATCGTATGCGCGTGGTTTGTAGGTGTAGCCTAAGTCTTCGCGCCTGCGCATGTAGAGTGCAGGAATATGCTTGATGCGAAGCACTTGACCCAACACATTACGCACAACCTGAAAGTAGCCATTACCGAAGGTCAGGTAATCCTGAATGAAACGCTTTAGGTCACGGCGTGACAACACACTATCTACGGTCACAGCATAGGTGAGAGTATTGCGCTTAAACTCAATTGCGCTGGAATGCATCGGGTTCACTCGCAAAGCTTTGGCCAACGTATCGAGTGCAATTGGCGGTTCGTACAAACCATCCATCAAAGCAACTTCAAGGTAATTCAGAATATCGCTATTCATTACGCTGACAGGGTTAGAAAATTCAATCTCAATCACTTTGCATCTCCTAGAAGAACGACACGGTCGTATCGTCTTCGCAATGAATATCAATTGGCTCCCAATGCATCACATGCATAGAAGCCCAAGCAAGGTCAGCATGAGAGCCAACCTTGCTGCGGTTAGAAATAAAGGTAACTTGGTTGCTCGCCTTGGTGGTTTGCTGGCGAATCATCAGGAATGAGTGAACCAAATCATCCCACTCACCATCGAATTGCAGGCGACCATCATTGATGATCTCTCGCGCCTTGTAGACCATCATCCGTTTCACTTCGGGCGAGTAATCCAGCTCAATCAAACTTGGGTAGAACTTGCGAACCAGCTCCGCCACGGCAGAACCAACACCACTCACATCAATTGCCAAATGGACCACGTTGTACTTTTCGGTGATGCCTTTAATGGCTTGCGCTTGTTGCTCATAGCTAGAGCCTTTAAGTCGCACTCGCTCAATCAAACGGAACACGCCACCTTTGCGTTTGGGTTTCAGGGCAACCACTAAGCCTGCATCGTCAGAGCCTTCACCCTGACCACCGCCTCGTGGGTCATAGCCGACCAACACCTCTGCGCTGCCAACAGGCCGCGCCTTGTTGTGATCGACATCCTTCCACAATGACGAATCCGTTTTACACGCCAGCAGTGCTTTAAGAGAGAATATCGATGCAGAGTCATCAAGGAACACGCAACGCAGCAAGTTATCGAAGACGGTTTTGTCGGGATACTTGCGGCGCAATTTATCCATGTTGAAAAAGGTGGCGCCTTTGGCAATTGCATCATCAATAGTGATGATTTGACGGAAAATACCATCTTCACCCAATGAGCCGTTCTTCAGTGCCGCATGGCTGACATCGATACCCAGCTCTTTTTTACCCTGCCATTTTGGATAGGCTTCGTGGGCAACGGTCGAAGGCGTCGACAAGTAAGTGGTGCGGTATTTGTCGTGAATCGACATACCGCCTGCGTAGTCGTCCAGTTCCCCGAACTTAGGTATCCAGAACACTTCATCAAAGTAAACGTGGCCGTTAAAGCCTTGCGAGGTTCGAGCATTAGTCGAGAGAAAATAGAAAGTCGCGCCGTTGGACAATTGCAGTTCATCTTTGCCTTTTAGGTCAACATCACCAATCTCTAACGCAAAACGGCGAATGTAGTTTTTGAAAATTTCCGACTGCTTACGCGACGCGGATAAAAACACCTGGTTGTCGCCATTAAGCACCGCATCTTCAAACGCTTCATAAGCGAAGTAATACGTTAAACCAATCTGGCGCGATTTGAGGTAGAAGCGGAATTCATTGAGTTCGCTGTTGCACTTATGCCGGTGGATCTCTTTTTGGTATTCGAAGAAGGTTTTCTCACGGAACTCGTCCAGCACTTCCTTGGTGATGTGCGAAACATCGTTCTTCACCTTGTTTGGCTTACGACCGCGCTTTCGCTCTCCATCACTGCGTCCACTTGGACGGTGGCGCTTTTCGTCCGCTTCATCGCGTTTACGTTTTTGCTCAAGCAGAAACTCCAACTCTTTCAACTGCTCATCATGCTTTTGGTCAAGCCACAGCAAGTACGCGATACGCTGGCGCATCATCAGCTCTACGGGCGCATCGTCGCGCAACTCTTTCCAGTTGAACTTGTTAATCCACAATTGAATAGTGCGACTTGCCACACCCACGGCTTCGGAAATTTCAGCAGGTTTGAACTGACGTAGAAACAGCCCAAGCGCTTTGGATTGGTCTGCGGTGTACATCGGTGCATTTTGCTCGATAGCGAGATTCGTTTTCATGCTTGCATAGTGCAACAGCGCCCGCCATTCCTCAGCTAGCAAGGTTTCTAAATCACCTATCTAGAATCTTCATAAATACAAAAAGTTAAGGTCATTGGTTAGATTGGAATCATCGAACTTAGGAGCGTTTAGGCATGTTTCAATCACAACCCATTTGTATTTTGCAGGCAGGCACGACCGTCGACGGACGTGTGATTGAGCAACACATCATTGATGAAATTGCGCAGAGCTATAACCCTGAAACATACACAGCTCGAATCAACCAAGATCACTTAAGCAATAGCGTTAAATTCGGTTCGGTTTTGTCAGTAGAAAAGCGTGAAGACAAACTCTTTGCGGTGGTGAAACCAAACTCCAATTTATTGGAACAAGTAGAGAAAGGGCAGCTGTTGCATACATCTTGTGAGTTCATCGAAAAGTTCTCGGATACAGGTAAAGCCTACTTAACCGGATTGGCTTTAACCGATAAACCCGCCTCACTCGGCACAACCCAAATTCATCTATCGAGCAAAGACGATGGCAAGGTGCATGTGATTTCTAACTTCACCTTAAAGCCTGAGCAGTTCTCGGTAGAAAGTGACGAGACAGACGTCTCGTTATTCCAGAAATTCAAAAACTGGCTCAACGGTGAAAAGCCGACTGAGCAGCTTTCCCAACAAGAGGAAGAAGACGAAATGAGTAAAGAAACTGAAGACCTGTTGAAGCAAAGCATCGAGCAAACGAACAAGCTAAGTGAACAGCTCGGTCAATTGGTCGAAAAGCTGAACAGTAAAGAGACACCGCAAGAGCCTGTTGTTACTGAACCGCCAAAACAGCCAGAAGCGAACCCGCTTGAAGATGAAGTGAAAAAGCTGTCGTCACAAATGGAAGAGCTAACCACCAAGCTCTGCACCATTACTGACGAGCAGGAGCGCAAACTGGCGGGGCAAAATAGTGAAACTGAAGACTACCTATAAGCGCTTAGGTTTCTCACTCATTCAATTTGTATAGGTAAAGTCATGCAACTACATACGAAGCAAAAGCTAAGCGCTTACGTTCAAGCGGTAGCGAAACAAAACGGCGTGGAAGACGCCACAGAGATGTTTAACGTCTCGCCAACGGGTACGCAGCGCATCATCGCGGCCATTCGTGAAAGTAACTGGTTCCTTAGCCGTATCAACATCGTCACGGTGAAGAACCAGATTGGTGAAGCGATTGGTTTAGGCGTCAGTGGCATGATTGCCAGTCGCACGGACACATCCGGCGATGGTGAGCGTAAACCAAAAGATTACCACGGCATGAAAGCCATGCCGTATGCCTGTGTGCAAACCAACTTTGACACTGCTATTCGCTACGCCAAGCTTGATGCCTGGGCACACATGAAAAACTTCAACACCATCGTGTCGAAGCACACTCGTGAGCAGATTGACGCCAACAAAATCACGGTCGGTTGGTACGGGAAATCGGCGGCGCCGACTACGAATGCAGCCGAAAACCCGAACGGTGAAGACGTTAACAAAGGCTGGTTCCAAGCCATGCGCGAGCATAACCCTGAGCGTTTGATCACCGAAGGTGTTGAAGCCTCTGGTGTTATCAAAATCGGTGAAGGCGGTGATTTCAACAACCTCGACCTTGCGGTTCTGAACCTGAAAAACCTGCTGCACCCAGCATGTGAAAACGACTCCGATCTGATTGCGATTGTAGGCTCAGACTTGCTGGCTTACGAGAAAGCGAAGTTCTATGACTCGCACGGCAACACACCAAGCGAGAAAAGCAAAATCCAAGAGCGCCAAGTGATTGGTACTTACGGTGGTTTGCCTGCGGTATCCGTTCCGGGCTTCCCTTCAACGGGCATCATGGTCACAAGCTACGACAACCTATCTATCTACATTCAGGAAGATTCAGTTCGTCGCACGGTTGGTCAGAAGAATGACAAGAAAGACCAGATGGAAAACTTCGAGTCAATGAACATGGCTTACGTTATCGAGCAGCTAGAAAAAGTGGCGGCAGTGGAATTCGACAACGTGAAGATTCTGATCAATGGCGCTTGGGTTTAATCACCCTTAACTAACACCCCACCAATGCAGGCGCTTTCACGTTGTCAATCAAGCTCAGGCTTAGGTTGTTATACGTGCAATGCATGCCTGCATTCCCTCAAGGTGATTTATGGAATACGTAGGTAATAAAAACGAAACGTACACCTCCGTGCTGGCAGCAACGGACAACTTCCCTGAACTCAAAATTTCAGAGTTTCAGTCTCTGTTTAATTTCCTTAGCAATGAAACAGAGGCAGGCATTCTGCAACAAGCGAAAGTATCGCGCATCAAAGTGCATCGTGAACTCGTAGACTCCATTGCCCAGTACGACGATTTAACCGCACTGTCAGTCGATAAGTTCGGTGACGAAGAAGCAGGTACCACGCTTTATACCCAAGCGGTATTTGCACTAACCGCGAGTGAGCTGATTGGCATCAAGCTAAGTACAGATTCAACAGCCGAAGCGGCAGACAGGCAAGAGGCACTGAACAGTAAGAAATACCACTGCGAAGTGCAGTACCGCCAAGCGGTCGACATGCTCATTCATGGTAAAGAAACCTACTGCTTTGAGGTGGTGTAATGAAAGCACTGCAAAGCCTGACGGACTTGTTCAAAAAGCACATTGTGGATGCAAAGAACTTCGCAGTGTGGGCGGAAGATGGCGCTCTGTTTTGTGGCCAAGATGAATTCGTCGATGGGTTTGAAATTGAATACACCGCCATCGTGTACATGCAGGACGTTAAAGTGCAGCCGCACATTCTAATGATGCACCTTGTTTCTTGGCTCAACACCTACGACCCGTATCGTCAGGAAAAAGGTCTGGCGTTCCCAAGCTTCGCGACAGAGCTACTCGATAAAGGTCACTGTGATATCAAAATCAAAATCGACCTTCGGGAAAGCTTCTCACTGGAAGAAAGTCCACAAGGTGACTGGAAGCAAGACGGAGAGCGATACGAATGCGTCAGTGAGTTCCAAGCCAGAGCAAATGAAGACGACCTTGGCGAACTGATCTTATTCGTGGGGCATTTGGATGACTTGCCATGAGCGAGTTAACCATAAGAACGCCTGACCAGTTAACCCAAGTGGTTGAGCGTTTGGTGTTAACCGCGACTGAAAAGCTGGATTTGAATCGCCGCATGGCGAATCACGCACGGCAGTTCTTCCGCGCTCAAATTCGGGCACAACGAGACATCGACAACAACCCGTATCAAAGCCGCACAAGGCGTAAGCGTGTGGCGCTGAAAGACGGTACAACGGCTAAGAACACCGTGAACAACAGGAACATGTTGATGGGGATATCCAAAGCCCTGCGAACCAAAGCAGACGACAAAAGCTTTGAAGTCGGCCTTGCTGGTGTGGCTGGACGGATTGGTCAAGAGCATAACCAAGGTAGCCAGTTGTCATTCACGACTCGGGTAAACGGCTTTTTTGATAGCAAAACCGGACGTTGGCAAGGCGGTCGTCGGGTAAAACAAAACTACACCATGCCACAACGTACCTTCATCGGTTGGACGCCAGCGTTAGAGCGCGAGCTTCTGGCCATGGCAGCAGAACACTTTACAACAGACGTGGAAAGTTAAATGGCAACCATCAAAATCAAACCACTTAACGGGCTTATCGTTCGCGATCCAGTAACCCGTGAACCTCTCAAAAAAGAGGGTGAAGAAAAACCGCGTAACCCTTACTGGCTGCGTCGCATCAAAGATAAATCGGTTGAGTTGGTCAGCTCTAATGCGACCAAAACAGCTAAAAAAACCGTAGCCACCAAGGAGGCTGAACAATGATTAGCTTTAGCGAAGTACCTAACAGTGCTTATGTTCCGGGCATGTATGTCGAAATCGACAACAGCCTGGCAAACAGCGCAGAAGACCAACAGCTCTGTTTGGTGATCGGTAATGCGGTCGCAGGCGCACCAGTTAACCCAAACACTGTTGTATTGTGTATGGATGAAACCAAAGCCCAAGAGCAGTTTGGCGCATCTGACATCGTAGAGATGATCACTTACTTCCGTAAGCAAGATGAATCCATGCCTATCTATGCGGTGAGTGTGGATGCAGCAGATACCATGTCGGCATTAGCTGCCCTCGGTGATGTGCAGTACCACCACATCATCTGCTCGCTCAATGACGAAACCACCATTCGTGATTTGGGTGAGTTCTTGGAAAAGCGTTATGAAGCTCTGCAGCAAATTCCCGGTGTCGCTTACGTGCCAAAACAAGGTACCAACGCGGAGCTCATCACCTTTGCTAACAAAAGCAACTGCCCACTGATTAGCTTTATGCCGATTAACGCCTTAGGGAATTCAGCGAACGTAGCGCTATCCGATGCAGCTGCGATTGGCGCTTGGGCTGGCCAAATTGCGCCATCATTGGCCAATGACCCGTGTCGCCCACTGCAAACGCTAAAAATGGACGGTGTTTACTCGATTGCTGAAACCGAGTTCGACTGGGCAGAGCGTAATTTAATGCTCCACGAAGGCATGGGGACATACACCGTCAACACTGCCAAAGAAGTGTTGGTAGAACGTGCGGTCACGGCCTACACCGAAAACGCAGCCGGCATTGCTGATAACAGCTATCTCGACATCATGACGCCAGCGACAGCGATGTATTTTCGTCAGAAACAGCGCTCTCGCATTTTGAGCAAATACGCTCGTCACAAAGTAGCGAAAGACGGAACTCGCTTTGCTCCTGGTCAAGTGATTGTCACGCCAAGCATGTTCAAAACGGAACTGTTGGCGCTGTACAAAGAACTCGAATACGCAGGCATTGTGCAGGACTTTGACGGCTACAAAAAGTCGCTCATCGTTGAGCTGGACGATTCCAATAAACAACGCATCAACTATCAAGACTCACCGCAGTTCCTGAACGGCTTGATTATCGTTGCAGGCAAAATTCAATTTAGGAAGTAAGCCATGGGAACAGTAATTACTAGCCGAGCGGTACTAAACGCAGGCTCACTCGGTCGCCTCCCTATCAAAGAAGGCGCGGAAATTGGTTTTGGTAACCTCAAGCGTGAAGCCGTTATGGGTGATAACGGTGTGCTTGGGCACACGGAAGTTTACGAAGGTGCGCCGTATATCAAATGCACCATTGTTCACGCTAAAACCACCGATGAAGATGCCATCAAAGCCTTTGTGGATGAAAGCATCACAATCGAAACCAACAGTGGCAAAAACTACACCCTGACAGATGCGTGGACGGTAGACCCACTGACACTGAACGTCAAAGACGGTCAGTTAGAAGTGTTGTTTAACGGCTATGAAATGATCCCTCAATAAGGAGCTTGGCATGTTATCTATTTTGAAAAAACGTCAGGCTCAACAACGACAACAAGAGGCGCAAAAGCCGCAAGTTGTGGACGTGGCCGAAAGCGTAGCGCAGGGTTTAACAGCAAGTTCAATCATTGCGGATAAACCTTGGGAAGAAACCCAACTCATGCTCAAGAAAGATTTGGAGTACGTAAGAACCTTAGCCGGCTCTCAAGAGAAAGACCCGTACAAAGAAGAGCTGGTGAACAAGTACCGACCTGTTGTTGAAAAGTTATTA
Source organism: Vibrio plantisponsor (assembly GCF_013041605.1). Lineage (GTDB taxonomy): Bacteria > Pseudomonadota > Gammaproteobacteria > Enterobacterales > Vibrionaceae > Vibrio > Vibrio plantisponsor. The sequence goes on from NZ_JABEQC010000024.1 coordinate 9,222, forward strand.
GATTCACATAGCAATCTCGAAAACCTCGATGTGATCTGGTGGTTCTATCGTTGGCAAATCGACCTTGGGAAACTGCCTGAAGTGCATGACCAATTGCGTGAAGCGATCGACAAAGGTTTAGAAACCCCGCAAAACTGGAAAGTGAACGGTCAAACGGGCTACTGCGATATTGTGTTCAAGTACTCTTCTACAGCTCACGACCAGAAACAGGAGTTCAATCGTGACTATCTGATTCAAGCTGTGAGTGATTTGCAACAAGGTAAGCTGGCAACTAATGCACCACTAAAAGTAAAAATGTTCAAACTAGTTGGTGATTGGCACTACGTGAACGGCGAAAAAGAGCAAGCCTATGCCATGTATGAATTAGTAATGAAGCTTGACCCAAGTAAAGGTGGACGCAAAGGCAGACTTAACGAACTGAAGGAAGAAATGGGTTATGGCGACAGCAATTAAAAACCAAGCGGAAACACGCACAGCAACACTGGCAACGCCCATCATTAAAGACGATGTGGAAATAAAAACTATTGAAATCCAGAAGCCGAACTCTGGCAACCTTCGTGGTTTAAGTTTGATTGATGTGTGCGAAATGAAGTTTGAGGCGGGTGAAGTTTTGCTGCCTCGCATTTCATCCCTTAACGAGCGTGATGTGCTGAACCTAGCACCAGAGAACTGGGCGCCATTGCTCACAACTATCGCCTCTTTTTTCGTGAACACGGAACACTGATAGAACGAGTAGAAGATTTTTACGCCGATATCGCCGTTGCCTTTCACTGGCCTCCTAGCGAAATAGACGCACTCAGCTACGACGACTTATTACTGTTCCGCGAACTCGCACGGCAGAGAACCCAACAAGAAGAGAGCGACTAGCTCTCTTTTTTGCATTAAGGACACTGATATGAAAATGAACCTGTCTGTGGTGATGGGGATGAAAGATAAGGTATCCGCTCCACTGAAAGGCATGGCGAGTGAGTCAGACCACTACGCCAAAGCCATTAAGAAAATTCAGAAAGCCCAAGCAGATGACTCTGCCGCAATGGGTATGATTGGCTCATTCCAGAACACCAAAAAGGCAATGAACCAAAACACCATTGCCATTGCCGCCGCCAGTGAAAAGCTTAAAGAACTGCAAGCCAAAGCGACCGCAGCGGGTAAACCGACTGCAGCGCTAACAGAGAAAATTGCCAAACAGCAAGAAAAGGTTAACAAGCTCACCAATGAGCAAGACACCTATAAAAACCACTTAATCAAACTAGGCGGTGAGCTGAAGAAAACGGGCGTCAAAGTTCACGACCTAGATGGCGAAAACAAACGTCTTGAGAAAAGCTACAAAAAGCACGGAGCTGAAGTCACCAAGCTCAGTAAGAAGTACGCGATCTTAAAAAGCGCAATGTCACCACTGCAAAAACTCAATGGTGCAATTCGCCTGCCGAACCTCGCTACTTCTGCCATTGGTAAAGGTACCGCCTTAGTCGGTGGTTTAAGTTTGGCAGGTTTTGCCAGCACCATTAACAGCACTGCCGCGGAAATGGATAAGCTCGCTAAGAAATCAGCAAACTTGCAACTGCCTATTAGCGAACTGCAAGCCATGCAATCACAAGCGGAACACGCCGGTGTAAGTGCTGATAGCCTTTCCGCATCGATGACGCGTTTCACTCGTCGCTTGGGTGTGTTGCAACAAACAGGTAAAGGCGCACTGGGCAGCTACCTTAAGCAGAGTAAGAACGGACTGTTTAAAGATTTAAAAGGTGCGGAAAACAATCAACAAGCTTATGAAATGCTGCTCGAATCTTTCTCTAAACTGAAAACAGCCCAAGAGCAAATGGCGTTTGCCGATGCTGCCTTTGGTGACAGTGGGCGTGAAATGCTCATCATGCTGCGTGAAGGTACGCAGGGCTTAACCGCTGCCCGTGAAGAACTGAACGCATTAGGTGGGGGAGCAACAGCAGAAGATGCTGCCAAAGCCGAAGCCTATAACGATGCCATGCAAAGAATTCAGGAAAGCATTCGCTCCATTAAATTTGCTGCGCTTGCACCTGTGATGGAAAAAGCCACCAAACTGTTTACCGAGTTTTCCAACAAGTTCAAGAATACCCAGTGGCGCACCGAGTTTATGGATAAAGTCATTCAAACCGTTAACGGCTTATACAAAGCGCTGGAGTTTTTAGGCAAAGGGCTTGTGTTTGTTTCGCAAAACTTCAAAGGCATTATCACCACGCTGGCAATTTTCAAAGTTGCGTTGATTGGTATTAACGCCGTGATCATGGCAAACCCTATCGGCATGATGGTCGCCGCTATTGGTGCCGCGATTATCGCTATCACCTACTTGGTGGATAAGTTCGTGGGGCTGGATAAAGTGATTAGCTGGGTGAAAGAGCAATTCAATAGCTTATGGAACGGCATTAAAAAGCTCATCAATATGCTGCCAGATGCGCTTATTCCCGATGGCTGGAAAACAGACCTTAGCGAAGCAGGGAACGAAGTTGATAACCTAGCGAATAAACTCGAAAGCATCAAAGACAAGAACGCCACTTTAGGTATCACCACCAATGAAACCAGCAACCAAACCGAGCGCAGGAAAACCTATACCGACTACCAAAACAGTAGCCTGAAAACGCCAAGTACCTACGGTCAATATCAACCACTAAAAAGCCAAACGCTAAACAGCAAATCGGAAGTGTCGTTGACTATCAAATCAGAGAAACCTGTAACGGTGGATAAAGCCAAAAGTGAGAAGGGGACGGACTTGAATCTGGATGTGGGGGATATGGGGTTTAGTTACTGATATCGAAGGTCAACAAATTGAATTGAACAGCTTGTTTTTCCAAATGGTTCCCCCATATAGTACAAACAAAGGAATTGGGGGAACTTATGGCTCAGGAATTATCGCTCAAACAAGTACAACAAACGCTATTCTCAGCTTCAGCGGTTAGAAGTAGCGAAAAGTTACCCTTAAAAATTGCGTTAGATGCTGTTAGCGATAACTCACTGGCATATAACGACCTTGCAGAACTAAGGGATAAAGGATTAATCGCTTGGGATCTTGCAATGAAAGCGAATTCTTGTATGACTCCCGTATCAAACGCTGACCATATACTTCAGTGTGTTGCTTATTACGGTAACGCAGAAAATGGTCGTAGTTGTATTGGCTTTGGGTTAGGTTGCATTAACAACGATGGAACGGCTATAGAGTTAAACCTCATTGAAAAACGTCGTGACTCGGGAGTTGATCTTAAGTCAAAGCTTTTGCCGATAATTGTTGACGCTTTCTCCTTATATGGGTTATACCTAAACAACAACGGGTTAGCGAATATCTCGAAATTCGTCATTGTAGGACCGATAGAATCGGTAGTTCCTTATTATAGAGAGTCTGGTTTTCAATATGTAGAAAACTACCTAGGTTCAGGTGTCGATGCCATGTACATGAACTTAGAAGACGGTAAAGTTTGATATAATTTGTTATAATACGTATAATACTGCACCCATTAAGAGGTGGACATTCAAAAGAGTGATGCACTTTAAGCATCTATAAGAGGTCATCATGAAAAACGTTCAAGTTACTACCAGCGAACTAAAGCAGTTTGCGGCAAAAGTGTATGCTAATGGTAAAACACCAGGTGAGCGATTTGGAATGAGCTGGGAAATGCTTTCCGATTTGGAAGAAAAGAACCCACAGCTAACATGCAAGCAGGGCAGCGATTGCCATAATAACAAAGTTGCCTAATCAATAAGATTTCACAGATAAAAGCGCCTAAGTGGCGCTTTTATTTTATCAGTTAGTTAATTCACCTATGGACATTCAGGTAAGCTGAGTAAATTATTTGGGTGTTCGCCGTCATTTTGTGTTTTTAGGTACTTGTGTCCGCTTGCGCTTGTCGACACGCTCACCCAAACAGTTTGACCATTAACGCTAACATAGAATTTCCATTTTCCGCTCTCTATCCCTTCAATAGCTCTATCAAGAGTGAGTTTCCATCGAGTACCGTCAGCGTTTAAACCACCGATATTAGAAATCCTCTCATGAGCACTGGATCTGTTTGTTTTGTTTATACATTGTACTTGTACTGCTTGTGTCATTTTGACTCCGTTCAATTTTAGTTAATCCAAATTAAGGAATGGCATTCTTTATATGCCACATTAACTGTAGTAACCGATATGCAACATTGCTCAACGTTCAGGCTCGTTTCATATTGTTTTATGACGAATAAGACATTCCAAGATATACATTTTGAAGAAGCAGTCTGCTGAACAATCTACTTAAAACAAGTAATCCGCATTTTGGGCAAAAGTTTCCACACATTTATAAAAAACTCACGCTTATATATATGAGCTTCTACAAACAAAGGAGATCTATATGAAAGCTTGTTTAATCATGTTCACTGTGTTGGCCTTACTATTTGCTTGGTGGGGAGGTTGGGGCTTGGATTTTGCGAGGGATATTGGAAGGGAACACTGGTACTTCAAGTTAAATTAAGAAGGAAAGATGATCATCGCTCGTTGCTCATCTTTCCCAGTGAACTAAAACTGTTATCTAAGCTTGGTAAAATTCAAGTTGTAAGAACTCTCGGATAGCGATGCTTGCCAGATTACTGGGTTAAATTCACTTTTATCGATTACTTCTAATAAAATTTCTTTATCTTCATCGCTTATTAGAGCACCCAAATAAACGTTTGTAATAGTGCTAGCAGGCATATGCAATGATGTACCATCATGTGGAAGTTTCACTTGTGCAGGAGCCGTCGGAAGAAAAACAGTTCTATATTCGTCTTCGTATTCCCAAGCTTTAGATTTAATTAACGAAAACCTAAATGCTCGTCTGTCTCGTGGTAAAGGGTATACTGCTAGAGGATACTCTTCGCTATATTGAACTTTATATGCGTACGAAACGGGGAGTGTTGTTGCATCTAGTTCAATACAAAACCCTTTATGTGAATTGGCGTAATGAGCCCAAAACAATAGGTTTTCCTTGTTTGTTGTATAGCAACATATTCTTAGTTTACCAAGCATGCCGTCATTTGCTTTTTTCATAACGTCATTAAGACAACCTGGTTTAGTCATAGTCTCATTCGCAAATTGCTGAGCTTGCTTAAAAGTAAATTTATACTCTTTTCGAACCATACGATTTAAATAATCTCTAATGTTTTTGGCATTATTGATTTTTCCATCGAGAACAAAGTGTGGGCGGCATTCAAAAGGGTCATTAAAATCTGTAGCTAGCGAATGGTATAACTTCTTTTCAAGAAACAGAGTGTTCAAAATTTCTGGTCTTTTTTTGTTGATGGACATAAACCTAAACAGAGAGCTAACTCCATTTGCATCAGGCCATGGATGTAGCCTATCGAATTCTTCCTCTGTCAAAATTTCCCCCTTTACGATTCTGAGTATTACAACTCAATTAGTTAACGTCTTTCATCCCATAAAATCAACACGATATAAACCGTTTGACACCGATCTTTGACGTAGCTACCATTTAACGGCACTGGCAAAATCCAGTGTCGGGATTAGTACCCCGCATCTAACTCAAGGCACATAAGTGCCAGCTCGTTGCTGGTTTTTTTATGTGCGGCTTCGGCACACCTGTACATATCGAGTCTCACAGTGAGACTGATAAAGTAAGCATTATGGTGGGCTGGGCGAGGGCGCTTCGGCGCGCCGTTTCCTTGAGTGCGGTAGTACTAACCTTGTTCAGTTCACCACCCATTGATTAGTACCTTTGAGTGGTGATTTAAAAATCATACTCAAGGAGGCAATCATGCCGACAACTTCACTTACCCTGACGGTATCTGATCTCGTCTTTAACCAAGGCGAAGAAATCCTCACTAATTCATTAAAAGTCGCAGAAGCATTTAACAAGCAGCATCGTGATGTGGTTCGTAAGCTTAGAACCCTTGAATGTTCTGATGAATTTAACGCGCGCAATTTTGCGCACGTTGAATATCGAGACAAAAAAGGCGAGTTACGTAACGCATTTGAAATGACCAAAGACGGCTTTATATTCTTAGTCATGGGCTTTACAGGCAAGAAAGCGGCACAGATAAAAGAAGCCTACATCGATGCCTTTAACCAAATGGCAAACAAACTTCGCAGTTCACTGCCAACACTTCCACCTTCTCAATATCAATTACCTTCAAACTGTTTACCCAACTTCTACGATTCGGGCTGGTTGCCAGCACTCTACAAACGATGTGATGCCGTAAGCCATTGGACATATCACATCAAATTCCAAGTTCGTCCTAAAGGCAGCAAGTTCACCGCCAAGTTTGAATTGGGCATCGGTGGAAAGGGCGAAGGTGAGCCGTGGTTTTCTTCAAGTGGTTCTGAGTTTGTTGATAGTGGATTTTACTTCGAGTATCGAGATTTGGAAGAACTGTGGGAAAACATCCGAACGGTATTAACTAAGTACAGAGCGAAAAGCCCATTCTGAAAAAGGGTCGGACTAAATATGTCGTTTAGTCCGACCAAAACATCGTTTCAAGGAATAATGAAAGGACGGACTAAGACTACGCCTTATAAAAACTCTCCTAAACTATTAAAAAGATAAAAGAATGGAGGTTGGGAAATGTGTGGCAGGCTGAATGTAATTGATGATCCGCTCTGTAGAGTAGTCTGCGAGAAGCTTGGCATCAATTTCAAAACCTCAACCAATACCGACCTTCGTCCCACGCAAGACGTTGCCACCATTGGCGTGCTACATGGTGAGCTAAAACAACTCGATTTACCTTGGGGCATAAAACCCGATTGGGCAAAACGCATCATCATTAACGCACAAGCTGAAACCGTTTCAGTGAAACCTACGTTCGTGCAGGCATTTGAATACAACCGAGTGATTGTTCCATGTTCAGGTTGGTATGAATGGCGAGAAGAGCAGGGCAAGAAAGTGAAGTATTTGTTCAGCCAAGGCGAGAAAAACGTTCTCTATATGGCAGGCATCGCACTTGAAGGTGGCTCAAAGCTAGTGACGTTAACCACCAAACCCAACCAACAATGTAGTGAGTATCACCACCGTATGCCGTTGTTAATTCCTAGCGATGCCATCGTGACGTGGATAAGCGGAACAGGGCACGACGCTCACCAACTTCTAAGCCATGAGTTTGATGAAAACCTCTCAATACGCGCCTGAAAAAGTGGCGACAAAAATGGCGACAGCCGCCAGATTATGGCGACAAATAACGTGAAATATCGCTGATTTTACTGTTTTTATATACAGTTAAAAATAATTAAAATGTTGAAATATAAAGATAATATGTTTTTGTGTTAAGTTCTACGGAATGTCTTCTAAGAGCGCGATGGACAAGCACTCTGGTGGTGTTGCTGGTTACCGTGCAGCTGAAGGAAAAACCGTATTAATTCCATTCCGTGGTCCTGTTGAAAATACCATTCAAGATGTTCTTGGTGGCGTGCGTTCAACGTGTACATACGTAGGTGCAGCCTCGCTTAAAGAGCTAACTAAACGCACAACGTTCATCCGTGTACAAGAGCAAGAGAACAACGTTTTTGGGAAAGAATAATTTTCTAATCCTTCGAAAGATGTTGAAGCAACCATAAATTGATATTGCCTCTCATGGTCTAGACTCGTGTAAGTCTACGGCAAAATCGTGAAGAGGCAATATTATGTCTGTTCTACCTTCCCTTTATACTCCCACCCTAGTTGCACTTGAAAGTGCATTTGTTACTTCTGTTCGAAACTTAACTAAGCCACGTGGGAGCATGCACCGTTACGTCAGTGCTAAGACGGTAAAAAGATTTAACTCTCAACAATTTGTACGCTGCAGTAACGGATAGTCAGCGAGCTATGAGTAGCTGCTTCACCCGATAAACGGCGGTTTTAGAAATAAAACCTGTTAACCATACTCGTTTTCGCTTTTGCTCGAACCATAGAGCTATTGACAACTAACAGCATGATTACAAGAATGTTTTTTAGAAACGTTGAAAACGGTCAAGGGTATTGGGGTGTGTCCCAAAAGAAAAATGACGGCAAAACTAAACTAAAACAAACGTTAGTGGTTAGTTATTGTTCATAAATTAAATATTCAATAAAACAGGCTTGGTAATGAACATTGAACACTACATAGTTGTGGATCAGCTCGGGAATGGAGATGTTACCACTATTCAAGAAGCATTAGATTTAGCTCCTCAGAGTGATATTCCTTTAACAATATTTATCAAACCTGGGCGTTACGAAGAAAAATTGCACATTGTACGTCCGAACACTCACTTTATTGGGACATCAAAATATAACACGACCATCAGCTACACATCTGCAAATGGACTACTGACTAAAGATGGAAAAATATGGGGTACTTATAACAGCTATGTAGTGAATGTCGATGCTAGTGATATCACTTTTCAATCATTAGCGATCGAAAACACTTTTGATTTTATAGGCAACCAACGTTTAGAAGAAAATGATCCTTCCCGAATTAGTGCGACTCAGGCTGTAGCGTTACTTATAGGCCATGAAGGGGATCGAGTTCAGTGCATCGATTGCACATTGAAAAGCTTTCAAGACACTCTCTATGTCAGTGCCGGTAAGAGCTATTTCGAATCAACAGATATCTGGGGTACTGTTGATTTTATTTTTGGTGGTGGCACTGCGGTCTTTAATTATTGTGAGTTGGTTTGCCGCTGGCGAGAAGATACCATTGAAGGTGAACCTTTAGGCTTTGTGAGTGCACCATGCACAGATATTGAAGCGGAATACGGCTTAGTTTTCTTTCGCTGTGAATTGAAGAGGGAAAGTGAAAGAGTCCCAGAGAAAAGCTATCGATTGGGACGCCCATGGCATCCAACCACTGAGTTTTCTGATGGCTCGTATGCTAATCCGAATGCTGTTGGTCATTGTGCCTACATACGATGCGACTTTGAGAACCATATTTATGGCTGGGATAAGATGCATGGTAAAGCTAAAGGCGGGGAGCAAATATGGTTCTATGCTGAAGATTCGAGATTTCATACATTTCAAAACCAGACCTCAACAATATCAAATGAGTATAGCGACTTCGAAATGAGCACAGATCAAGTTAGCATCTATACATTAGAAAGAATTTTTGACGATTGGCAACCTAACTTAATGCACAAACCTATTCTTTGAAATTCTATTCTTAGTGCTTTTGCAAATTCCGGTTCGCCAAAAATGCCTTCCTTTAAACTAAACTCACATGGTTAGACTGAGCTAACCATGAGAGAACCTTCTACACAACTTCATTTAATTGAAGCCTTGAGTCAACTATCTTCAGTTTGATCTAACCTGTTTGAAACAACGACTAATGCGCTGTATCCCAATTGGTCACTACCACTGCTACTAATATAGCTGTGGTGAATTTTTCTACAATTACTTCTCCTGCTTGTGAATATCTCTCGTTGTAAAACCGACTTTAAGAACGACCTGATAATAAAAATAAACCGCCGTTTTGATTTTAATCACATACTTTTCCATTTTTATAGTGGAAAATGATTGGAGAATTTTTGATGTAAAACTTATGAGATATCACTATGCAATATGATTACATTGTAATAGCTGGCTACTTCGCACTGATGGTTGCGATCAGTCTGCTATTCAAAAAAATGGCTAGCAATAGTACCAGTGACTACTTCCGTGGGGGCGGTAAAATGCTCTGGTGGATGGTTGGTGCAACAGCATTCATGACTCAATTCTCTGCTTGGACCTTTACAGGCGCAGCAGGTAAAGCCTTCAGTGATGGCTTTGCAATTCTAGCCGTGTTCGTTGGTAACATGGTTGCATATGTATTTGCATACTTCTACTTTGCACGTCGTTTCCGTCAAATGCGCGTTGACACTCCTACTGAAGCTGTTAAACGTCGTTTCGGTGATACGAACGAGCAATTCTTCACTTGGGTTATCATTCCACTTAGCGTAATCAACGCAGGTGTTTGGTTGAACGGTCTAGGTGTATTTGCTTCAGCAGTATTTAATGCAGACATCACAACAACAATTTATGTAACAGGTGCAGCGGTTCTAATCATCTCTCTTCTGAGTGGTGCTTGGGGTGTTGTAGCATCAGACTTCATTCAAACCCTGATCGTTGCTGTTATTTCAATTGCGTGTGCGGCTGTTGCTCTATACTTCGTTGGCGGTCCTTCTGAAATCATCAATAACTTCCCTGGTGGTTTTGTAATGGGTCCAGACATGAACTACCCATTACTGCTTGTTGGTTCTTTCATATTCTTCATCGTGAAACAGCTACAAAGTATCAACAACATGCAGGAATCTTACCGTTTCCTAAATGCTAAAGACTCTAAGAACGCAAGCAAAGCGGCTCTTATGGCTCTAGTAATGATGGTGTTTGGTGCAATCATTTGGTTCATCCCACCATGGGCTTCTGCAATCATGTATCCTGATGCTGCTGCGGCATACCCTAACCTAGGCGCTAAAGCTAGCGATGCGGTATACCTAGTGTTTGCTCGTGAAACAATGCCTCTTGGTACAGTTGGTCTTCTAATGGCTGGTCTGTTCGCTGCAACCATGTCTTCTATGGACTCAGCACTGAACCGTAACTCAGGTATCTTCGTACGTAGCTTCTACGCAACTATCGTTCGTAAAGGCAAAGCAAACGACAAAGAACTTCTACGTGCAGGCCAAATCGCTTGTACTATCAACGGTATCTTAGTAATTCTAATGGCTCAGTTCTTCAGCTCACTGAAACACCTAAGCCTATTCGATCTAATGATGCAAGTTGCGACGCTACTTCAATCGCCAATCCTAGTACCACTATTCCTAGGTATCCTTATCCGTAAGACGCCAAAATGGGCTCCTTGGGTAACTGTTATCTTCGGTATGTTTGTATCTTGGTTAGTAGTAAACGTATTTACTCCTAGCTACGTGGCAAGCTGGTTCGGTATTGAAGAACTGACTCGTCGTGAGACTGGCGAAATGAAGACCATGATCACAATCGCAGCTCACCTATTCCTAACTGCTGGTTTCTTCTGTCTAACAACTCTATTTTACAAAGAAGAGAAAGACACTCATAAAGAAGTGGCGGTTGAATTCTTCAAGGACGTTGACACTGAATGTGTTGAAGAAGAAGGACAAGACGTGGTTGACCGTATGCAACGCGCTAAACTAGGTACTCTAGTTATCTACATGGCGGCAGGTCTAACAACCATGGTTCTGATTCCAAACCCACTATGGGGACGCCTACTGTTCTTGGCATGTGCAGCATCAGTATTCGCTGTTGGCTACGGTCTGAAGAAGAGTGCAAAAATTGACGATTTGAACAACACAATTTCTGTTCGTTAATCAATCTAAAGTAGGCAGCATGAGGCTGCCTACTTCATTTATATTAGGAGATTTATCGTGGCTAAAGGTGACATCCTAAACCTTGAATTCGAAACTTTTACTGATAGTGACACTAACGTAAAAGTAACGCGTATTACCCCTAAAGACGTAATCTGTCATCGTAACTACTTCTACCAAAAGTGTTTCACTAACAACGGTGAAAAGCTGCTTCTTGCTGGTGATTTTGACGGTAACCGTAACTATTACCTTGTTGACCTTAAAACTCAAAAAGCAACTCAGCTTACTGAAGGTAAAGGCGACAACACATTTGGTGGTTTCATTTCTACCGATGACAAGTCATTCTTCTATGTGAAAAGCGAACTCAACCTAATGCAGGTTGATCTTGAGACCCTTGAAGAGCGCGTGGTTTACACGGTTGATCCAGAATGGAAAGGCTACGGCACTTGGGTTGCAAACTCAGATTGCACTAAATTAGTAGGTATCGAAATCCTACGAGCAGATTGGGCACCACTGACTTCTTGGGAAAAATTCGCTGAGTTTTACCATACAAACCCAACGTGTCGTCTAATCAAAGTAGACATCGCGACTGGCGAGCTAGAAGTTGTTCACCAAGATAAAGCATGGTTAGGCCACCCTATCTACCGTCCATTCGACGACTCAACTGTTGGTTTCTGCCACGAAGGTCCACACGACTTAGTTGACGCTCGTATGTGGCTAGTAAACGAAGACGGTAGCAACGTTCGTAAGATCAAAGAACATGCTCCTGGCGAGTCTTGCACGCACGAATTCTGGATCCCAGATGGTAGTGCAATGGCATACGTATCTTACTTCAAAGGCCAATCAGATCGCGTTATCTACAAAGCGAACCCTGAGACTTTAGAAAACGAAGAAGTCATGGTAATGCCACCATGTTCACACCTAATGAGTAACTTTGACGGTTCTCTAATGGTGGGTGATGGTTGTGATGCTCCAGTAGACGTTGCAGATGCAGAAAGCTACGACATTGAAAACGACCCGTTCTTATATGTCCTAAACACTAAAGCAAAAACTGCGACTAAACTTTGTAAACACAGCACATCATGGGATGTACTAGACGGTGACCGTCAGATTACGCACCCACACCCATCATTCACTCCTGGCGATGATGGCGTTCTGTTTACCAGTGATTTCGAAGGTGTTCCAGCGGTATACATCGCAGACCTACCTGAATCATTCAAAGCATAATTGTGAATATTTGTGTGCTGAAAACCACCGCCCTAAGCGGTGGTTTTCGCTTGTTGAATCTATATTAGATAGCAAGAGCACAGCTCATTATAAAAAATCACAATATTTCGACCATATTTAACGGAAAAAAGCCAACCAGAGCCGGTTGGCTTCAAATCATCTATTCCCGATAAACGATTTGCATTCGATTAAGCAATAAGAGACTTAACGTAAGCTTCAATTTCTGCATCTTGGCAGTTATTGAAGAAGCACTCTTGGAATCGAGCGCCGCCAACTGCAGTTTTCACTAGTTCTTGGTCGATAGAATGTAAAGCATTCTACAATGCTGTCTTTCGCTACTGCCGCTTTAACTTGGCTTAGGATGCCAGCGTTACCGTAGTTGCTTAAATTATATAAACTGTTAGCTCGCTTCAATGAGGCTCACTAACGTTAACGTAATCAAT
>NZ_JABEQC010000025.1 GCF_013041605.1 Vibrio plantisponsor
TGTTAGGCCTGCCGCCAGCGTTCAATCTGAGCCATGATCAAACTCTTCAATTTAAGATTTTGTCGGCTCAATGAATACTGAATACATTACATAGTAATGTTGAATTGACTGTGCTGAATCTTACGATTCAATTGGTCACTCAGTTCATTGAAACCTAAGTTGCTTTGTTACGAGAACAAAGACTTAACTTTGATTTTCATCAACGAGTGCCCACACAGATTGATAGGTTTAAATTGTTAAAGAGCTTTCTACCGTTCTTAGTGACTTAGGTCACTTCGGAAGAGGCGGCCATTCTAGCTGGAAATTAATTCGTGTCAAACACTTTTTTAATTTTCTTTTTTGGCCTGTTGAAGCGGCTTAGTGGCTTTCTAGCCCTTGCTGCGTCAACGAGGAGGCATTATAGGGATCCAAATCACACTGGCAAGTATTATTTTGCAAAAAATACAAAAATAATGCTTAACCGGAGAAAACATCGCCAAAGCCTTATTTATCCAACTTTACCCAAAAGTTGAATACAAGTTATCCACAGAGTTATCCTTTTGGGGTGCGTGTGTTCCTGTTACCGACATAATAAAAGCCGCTAACGCAGCTTTTATTACTAATGTTAAATTCCTTCGCCATCTACTCCACTTTTATTATCTTCATGAAGGCCACATTCTCGCTTCAAGCCGAAGAAACGAGTTTCCTCTTCTGCCATTCCAGGCTCCCATTTACGAGTTGTGTGTGTATCACCAACCGACAGGTAACCCTGTTCCCAAAGAGGATGATATGGAAGGTCATTATCTTTTAGGTAATAGTGGACATCTTTATTCGTCCAATCGATAACAGGTAGAAACTTAAACACGCCATTTTGAACCGCTAATATAGGCAACGTTGCTCTAGATTGAGATTGCTCTCGGCGCAAACCTGAAAACCAAACTCCGACAGACAGTTCTTCTAAAGCTTTGCGCATTGGCTCTACTTTATTAATACGGTTGTATTGTTCGATCCCTTCTACACCCTGCTCCCAAAGTTTACCAAAACGCGCTTCTTGCCATGCTGGCGTCAGTTCAGACTTATAGATTTGCAAATTCAGATTCAAACGCTGAGTTAACTCATCAATAAACTGATAGGTTTCTGGGAACAAGTAGCCTGTATCCGTCAAGACAACAGGCACATCAGCTTTAATACTCGATACAAGATGTAGCATTAAAGCTGCTTGAATACCGAAACTTGAAGATACTGCATGAGTGCCCGGTAAGTTTTCGAATGCCCATTCCACACGTTCTTGAGCGGTTAAGCTTTCGAGATAAGCATTAACTTCTGCAAGACGAAGTGTTTGTTCCACTTTTGTCAGAGTGAGCAGTTCTGACAAATCAGGCACAGAGACAGTATCAAGCATAAAAGTCCCTCTTAGATACAACGACCTCTTGAATGATTCCAGCTCGGATAGTGAAATCGCCAAAGCCTTCACCCGCTTCACGCTCTTTCGACCAGCGCTCCACTAGCTGATCGATCTCTTCTAAGATCTGTTGCTCAGTGATGTTTTCTTTGTACATCTTTGGAATTCGCGTACCCGCTTTGTTACCGCCTAAATGTAAGTTGTAACGACCAGGAGCTTTACCGACCAAACCAAGCTCAGCCAACATTGCTCTACCACAGCCATTTGGACAGCCTGTGACTCGCAATATAATGTTGTCTTCTTTTGGTAGATTGTGTTTTTCGAGAATACCTTCAACATCAGTAACAAAAGAAGGAAGAAAACGTTCTGCTTCTGCCATAGCTAATGGGCAAGTTGGGAACGCAACACACGCCATTGAATTCTTACGCTGCTCGCTGACAGAGTCATCCATCAAACCATGCTCACGCGCAATCTTCTCAATCAGATCTTTTTGGTCTGCAGGTACACCCGCAACAATTAAGTTCTGGTTTGCAGTCATGCGGAAGTCACCTTGGTGGATCTTGGCAATTTCAGCAACACCCGTTTTTAGAGGTTTACCTGGATAATCCAATAGACGACCGTTCTCTATAAATAGAGAAAGGTGGAACTTACCATCGATGCCTTCTACCCAACCAATACGATCGCCACGCTCAGTGAACTCATAAGGACGACTTGCTTCAAACTGAATTCCAGCGCGCTTTTCGACTTCAGCTTTAAATACATCAACACCCACACGATCTAATGTGTATTTGGTTTTCGCATTCTTACGGTTCGAACGGTTACCCCAATCACGTTGAGTTGTCACCACTGCCGCTGCTACGTCTAATGTTTTTTCTGTTGGAATATAACCTAAGTCATCCGCACGACGAGGGTAAGTAGACGTATCACCATGAGTCATGGCTAGACCGCCGCCCACCAGCACATTGAAGCCCACCAGCTTTCCATTATCAGCAATAGCGACAAAACTAAGATCGTTAGCATGTACGTCGATGTCATTATGAGGTGGAATAACAACCGTTGTTTTGAACTTACGAGGAAGATAAGTGCTTCCGAGAATAGGTTCTTCGTCCGTTGTTTCTACTTTCTCACCATCTAACCAAATTTCCGCATAAGCACGAGTTTTTGGTAGTAAATGTTCACTGATCTTCGCCGCCCACTCGTAAGCTTCTTGATGTAACTCAGATTCAACAGGGTTAGACGTACATAATACGTTTCGGTTTACGTCGCCCGCGGTAGCAATAGAATCAATACCAATGCTATTGAGTGTTTGGTGCATCAGCTTAATATTTGGTTTTAATACACCATGGAACTGGAAAGTCTGGCGAGTCGTCAAACGAATACTTCCATACATAGTGTGTTCAGTGGCAAACTTGTCTATAGCTAGCCATTGCTTAGGCTGGATAATGCCGCCAGGCATACGAGCTCGAAGCATCACATTATGTAATGGTTCCAGCTTTTGCTTAGTTCGTTCGTTGCGAATATCACGGTCGTCTTGCTGATACATACCGTGGAAACGGATGAGCTGGAAGTTATCTGCTGTGAATCCGCCAGTGATACGATCTTGCAGATCTTGCTCGATCGTTCCACGTAGGAAATTACTTTCTCTTTTTAAACGCTCGTTATCCGACAGAGGGCCAAGCACTTCGCCCAATACTTCTTGGCTGTTGTTTTCGATTTTAGTGCTCATTAATAAACATCCCTTTGGTAACGTTTCACTTTACGAAGTTCATTCAAATACTCTTCAGCCTTTTCTCGAGTCAGGCCACCTTGCTGCTCTGCAACAATAACTAGTGCTTCATGGACATCTTTCGCCATACGAGTTGCATCGCCACAGATATAGATATACGCGCCTTCTTGAAGCCACTGCCAAACCTGTTCTGCTTGCTCAAGAATGCGGTGTTGAACATACACTTTTTCATGTTGGTCTCGGCTAAACGCCACATCCAAGCGACTCAAAGCGCCTGACTTCAGATATTTCTGCCACTCTACTTGATACAAGAAATCTTGAGTGAAAGTCCGATCGCCGAAGAACAACCAGTTCTTACCTTCTGCTCCACGGTTTTCACGCTCTTGAATAAAACTGCGGAATGGAGCAATGCCAGTACCCGGACCAACCATGATGATCGGTGTAGAGTCATCTTGTGGCAGTTTGAAGTTGTTATTGTGTTCGATGAAAATTTTGACTTCATCGCCCTCTTCCAATCTGCGACCTAAGAAGCTAGAAGCACCGCCTTGGCGAACTTCTTCATCTTGTTCGTATTCAACGATACCAACAGTTAAATGAACTTCTTCATCCACTTCGGACTGACTGGATGCAATAGAATAAAGACGAGGTGTTAAACGGCGTAACAAAGAGATTAACTCTTCAGCTGAGAGCTTGGTTTGCTTCTCTTTTAATACGTCAAGAATTTGAGTGTTTGATGAATACTCACGAAGTTTATCTTTGTCTGCGACCAGAGCTTGTAGCTTTTCACTGCCCGATAGCTCAGCAAACTTAGTGATGAACTGAGGATTTGCTGCAGTGATTTCATATTTACTGACCAGAGCGCTATGAATAGAAAGACTTTCTCCATCAACATCCACACTTTCAACGCCTGATAAGCCTACCACTCCTGCCACAGCGCTTGCCAGTTCAGAACTGTTCTCATACCAAACGCCTAGGGCATCACCCGGTTGATAAGTCAAACCTGAGCCTTCTAGATCAATTTCGATATGACGAACGTCTTTTCCTGAATCGCGACCTGTGATTTTTTGGCTAGTCAGTAAGGTTGCTGTATACGGATTTTGTTTTGTGTATTGAGAGTGAGAGACTGACGTTTGACCTACTGGCAGTTGCACTACTTCAGCTTGAGTACTTGCCAACGATTCTTTGACAATTTCAATGACTTTAGCTCGCCACTCTGCTGCAGGCTGATCGTAATCAACGTCACAGTCAACTCGATCAATAAAACGTTTCGCGCCTAACTTTTCTAGGAATGCATCGAAGTCTTTACCCGTCTGGCAGAAAAACTCATAGCTGGAGTCCCCCAAACCAATCACGCCATATTCCAAATTCGGCAGCTTTGGTGCTTTCTTTGATTGTAGAAATTCATGCAACTCGAGAGCATTATCTGGCGCTTCACCTTCACCGTTGGTTGAAGCAACAAAAATAACGTGCGTCTCTTTGGCTAAGTCTTTGCCTTTGTAATCACTGGCGTCAAACAGACGAACTGCAACACCAGCAGCTTGCGCCTCATGCTCAAGCGCTTCTGCAACACCTTTTGCATTACCCGTTTGCGAAGCATAGATGATGGTTAACTGGCTATCTGGTTTAGCAACAGCAAATGCTGAAGCCTGATTAAGAGGTGAGTTCGTTGTCACTGATTGAGATTGACTTAAACCCCAAAAATAACCGCTCACCCACGCTAATTGCTGAGGTGAAAGTTGTGAAACCGTTTGTTGCAGCTGATTTAACTGCGAGTCGTTTAGCGGGCCAGTTAAACTAACCAGCTCTTTTGGTATGGTATTTCCTGAAGACATTGTCACGACTTCCTTATTCATTGCGTGACGATAGATTAACCACTCTCCTTAATAACAAGAAAGAATAGAAGAGAATGTTTTATAACTTTTTGGAAGTAAGAAGGTTAAAAACTCAATCTCTGGTTGATTCCACCCTGACTTGTTTAAAACCTACCGCCATCGCCGATTTCGATGCCAGGTCTAAATCTGCATAGTGGCATTCTTCACCGCTGGCATTTGTTAGCAGAACAAAACCACCCGCTTGATGGCGAAATTCTACTATCCACGAGCCTTCGTGAGCGGAGGGCTCTATGATCGCCTCCACCAGCATCTTCTCACGATACAAGTTTCTCAGTTCCGCGATTGTCATTCCCTATACTCTCACCTAGCTAAGTCCACTTCTTAAGCATGGCTCAATTATGATGAAGTACTAAATAACGATGAGAAATAATTTCTAACGGCAAGATGTAAAAAAGCCACGTCGTGAGTGGCTTTTTATTTTGAATCAGGGTTAAAACGTAAACTGAGCGCCAAGAAACCAACCGTCTGCGAACACATAAGACATTTTGTTGTTCGGGGAAGCGGTCGCTAAATCGGTGAATTCAAGGTCAATCACTCGATAGCCACCTCGGAAAGAGAGATCGCCCTCAGCTAAAGGCACAACATACTGAACACCAGCAATCACATCCGAACTCTTTATTCCGTCACTATTGCCAAACTCAAATTGACCAATGATGTCGAAATTGGTTTCCGGAACGGAAATTTCAGCACTTGCGTACCAGTTAAACGTCAGATCATCGAACGAGTACTTCTGGCCATCAGTTGCTTTATATTCACTGTTCGCATACTGGGTCATCGAAATACCCGCATCGAACGTCATCAAATCACGCTCTAAAATATTGTAATAGAAGGTGTAGTCGAATTTATCGTAAGAAGCATAATCGGCATCCAGATTGGTATACCGAACACTAACATTAGGTAAATACGGTAACTGATGCTCGAATGCTAAATTCAAGACAGGAGAGTTCGCGTCATCACGACGTGTATTATCAATTTTAGTACTTGGTAACCACATATCAGCGGCAACGTTCACCCCAACAGGCGAGTTGGCACACCAAACAGGAGCCGAGCCTATCATGAGTAGAGAAGTAAATACGGCTACGATAGGTTTGTTCATCCTATGTTTGCTCCAAAAATTTTCACTAACGAATAAACGTGATACTAGCATATTCCCTATGCGGGAAAACGCATATTCATAAGAATTAGCGTGGTGCTTTATCTCCCTGACGAAAAATCCACACAATCACTGCAATCGCCAATATCCAAGGCAGGAGTTTAATCGCCATGCCAAACATACCGAGCACCAGCATCACTAATAAAGACAGGCCAATCGCGGCAAACACACTCATAAGAGTTAGCCCTGTCACCAGCAATGTCGCCACAAAAACCAATATAAAGATAATCTCGAACATCATTCACTCTCCTGTTAGCTATGCTTTTTTCATCATGCTGCAGAAGTATTAGCAGTATTCATTCCAAGTTTATAATGGTTCTAATCAACTGAATTTAAACAATAAAAAAGCCAACACATCAAAGATTGTTGGCTCTCAATAAAATTTAGAGGTAAAAATCACTAACTAGTGGTGAGATTTACACACCCAAATCTTGGTATGGGATTTTGGCTAAAGCGGCTTCAACAACTTCAATACCCGCCCCTGCCTTGTGTGCATTTTCACTGATGTGACGGCGCCATTGACGCGCACCCGGCATATTTTGGAACATACCAAGCATGTGGCGAGTAATGTGACCAAGATAAGCGCCTTGTGATAATTGCTGCTCAATGTATGGGAACATTTCAAAAATCACTTCAGAACGTTTCTTAACTGGTGCATCTAAACCGAATATCTGTTGATCAACTTCAGCCAGAATATAAGGACTTTGGTACGCTTCGCGCCCAATCATTACGCCGTCTAAATGAGCTAGATGCAGTTTCGCTTCTTCCAGACTTTTCACACCGCCATTGATAGCGATGTTTAAGTGAGAGAAATCTTTCTTGATTTGATATGCGCGGTTGTAATCCAACGGTGGAATTTCGCGGTTCTCTTTCGGACTCAATCCACTCAGCCAAGCTTTACGAGCATGAATCGTAAACTGCTCACAGCCACCTTTCTCTGACACTATAGAGATGAAATCTGTCAGGAACTCATACGAATCTTGATCATCTATGCCAATGCGTGTTTTTACCGTCACAGGTACATCAACGACCTCTTTCATCGCAGCAACACAATCTGCAACCAACTGAGGTTCAGCCATTAAGCACGCACCGAAGCGACCATTCTGAACACGGTCTGACGGGCAGCCTACATTGAGGTTAATTTCATCATAGCCGCGCTCTTGAGCCAGCTTTGCACAATGGGCAAGATCAACTGGGTTTGAACCACCGAGTTGCAGCGCTACTGGATGTTCTTCTTGGTTATACGCAAGAAAATCACCTTTCCCGTGAATAATCGCACCGGTAGTCACCATTTCGGTATACAACAGAGTTTGCGATGTCATGAGTCGGTGGAAGTAACGACAATGGCGATCCGTCCAATCGAGCATAGGAGCGACTGAAAGGCGGTTAGCTTTATATGTTGAAGTGTCTTTAGCAATAGTCATGATTTATATCGAGTTCAGATACCGTGATGAAATACTTCGCTAGCAGAAGTTAGTTGCCAGCACAGTCAAAAATAGAACGAATTTATACGCTTACATTAATGACCGAAGATAGCGTGCAAAACGGTTCCTTCGCTTTACATCTCAGAGAGCGGCGATTATACACACAGAGCTGAGAAATTCATAAAAAAGCTAGCTAACGCTCTCGATGTAGCGTCTGAAAAGTGCAAATTATGTCAACGAGCTCAACGAACAGTTGTTATATAGTATCGTTTTTTGGCGATATAAGGTAAGTTACCGCTAATTCGTTTTTATCGATACGCCATGTTCTTCGAGCGTCATTATTTTAAGAATGCGCTTTATTCACTAAGAAATGGTATATCATTACTAAAGTCCAAAGATTATGGTGATAGAATTGGACACAAAGCTAACTAAGCAAGTAGAAGAAATTTGTGCAGCACGAGGAGTCAGACTGACCTCTCAACGTAAGCGTGTGTTTGAGCTTATTTGTGCAAGTGAAAAAGCGTCAAGTGCTTATGAATTGCTGGACGACTTAAAAAAGAGTGAACCTCAGGCTAAGCCACCAACGGTCTATCGAGCGTTAGACTTCTTAATGGAGCAAGGCTTTATCCATAGAGTGGAATCCACAAACAGTTTTATTTCTTGCTGCTCTTGCAATGCACATAAGCATTTTTCACAACTATTAATTTGTGACCAGTGTGGTAATGTCGTAGAGCTACAAGATGATAATCTGATTGCCCAGCTGGCGAAGAATGCTGAGCAACACGGTTTTACCATTAGCAACCAAGTGATCGAATCACATGGTGTGTGTAAGACCTGTTCCTCGAAATAATTTTTTGATTCAGATAGAAGAAGGTTATGCGCGCTGAATTTGTAAACCCGTTTCTAGCGTCCTTAATGAACGTTTTAAAAACGATGGCTTCATTAGAGTTGAAGCCTCAAAAGCCTCGTCTAAAGAAAGATGAGATTGCCCGTGGAGATGTCTCGGGGCTAATTGGCATGGTCGGCAGTCAAACGCGTGGCTCAATGTCTATTACATTTGATGAAAACCTAGCATTAGAAATCATGCAGAATATGTTGGGTGAGAGGCCAAATGGCCTAAATGAAGAAGTTACCGATATGGTTGGTGAAATTACCAACATGGTCACAGGTGGCGCTAAACGAATTCTGGCTGAAAGCGGCTTCGATTTCGATATGGCAACACCAGTGGTTGTTTCTGGTAAAGGGCATACGATTCGTCACAAATGTGAAGGCTCGATCATTATCATGCCGTTCTCTTCACAATGGGGTAATGCTTTCATCGAAATCTGTTTCGAGTAGCGAGCACTCAACATCCCGTTCCATTGAACGAAAAAAGGCTGATGTAAAATACATCAGCCTTTTTGCATTCTAAAGCCCATGTAAAATACGGGCTCTGTCCAGACTTAGCTACGCAGTGCTTTGAATGCGTTAATCAGACCGTTAGTTGAGCTGTCATGTGAAGTGATTTCAGATGCATCAGCCAACTCAGGCAGAATTTGGTTTGCTAGTTGCTTACCAAGTTCTACACCCCATTGGTCAAATGTAAAGATGTTCCAGATGATGCCTTGAACGAAAATTTTATGTTCGTACATTGCAATCAGGTTACCTAGTGAACGAGGCGTAATTTGCTTAACCAGAATAGAGTTGGTTGGGCGGTTACCTTCGAATACTTTGAAAGGAACAAGCTTCGCTACTTCTTCTGCATTCATACCTGATTTTTCAAGCTCAGCTTTTACAGTTTCAGCCGATTTACCAAACGCTAACGCTTCAGTTTGAGCGAAGAAGTTAGACATCAGTTTTTGGTGATGATCGCTGGTTGGGTTGTGAGTCACTGCTGGAGCAATGAAGTCACAAGGGATCATCTTAGTACCTTGGTGGATCAACTGATAGAAAGCGTGTTGACCGTTAGTACCAGGCTCACCCCAAATAATTGGGCCAGTTTGGTATGTGACTGGGTTACCGTCACGATCTGTATATTTACCGTTTGATTCCATGTTGCCTTGTTGGAAGTAAGCAGCAAAACGGTGCATGTATTGATCGTATGGAAGAATCGCTTCTGATTCCGCGCCGTGGAAGTTGTTGTACCAAATACCAATCAACGCCAAGATCACTGGAATGTTGCTTTCAAATGAGGTTTCAACGAAGTGGTTATCCATTTCGTGAGCACCTGTTAGAAGCTCAACGAAGTTCTCGTAACCGATTGAAAGAATAATAGACAGACCGATAGCAGACCATAGTGAGTAACGGCCACCAACCCAATCCCAGAAACCAAACATGTTGTCAGTATCAATACCAAACTCTGAAACAGCACCAGCGTTAGTAGAAAGAGCCGCAAAGTGCTTAGCTACATGAGCTTCATCACCAGCCGATTTCAAGAACCAGTCACGAGCAGAGTGCGCGTTAGTCATTGTCTCTTGAGTAGTGAAAGTCTTAGATGCAACTAGGAATAGTGTTGTTTCTGGGTTCACTTTTTTCAACGTTTCAGCGATATGAGTACCGTCAACGTTAGAAACAAAATGCATAGTCAGATGATTTTTGTATGGCGTTAGAGCTTCAGTCACCATGTATGGACCTAAGTCTGAACCACCGATACCGATGTTAACAACATCAGTAATTGCCTTACCTGTGTAACCTTTCCATTCACCACCAATAACGCGTTCAGAGAAAGCTTTCATCTTTTCAAGTACAGCATTTACTTCTGGCATTACATCTTTACCGTAAGCCAAAACTGGCTTGTTGCTACGGTTACGTAAAGCAGTGTGAAGTACTGCACGGCCTTCAGTTTGGTTAATAGCTTCGCCACTGAACATCGCTTGAATCGCGCCTTTTACGTCAGTTTCTTCAGCTAATGCAAACAGGTGCTTCATCGTTTCTTCGTTTACAAGGTTCTTTGAATAGTCGACAAGAATGTCGCTACCAAATTTTGCTGAATACTTCGCGAAGCGCTCACTATCTTCTGCGAACAAAGATTTAAGGTTCATGCCTTGCACTGACTCAAAATGCGCAGTCAGAGCTTTCCAAGCTTGAGTTTGCGTTGGATTGATGTTTTTCAACATGGTATCTATCCCGATATGACTGTAGGTTTTGTTCAAACAATCTTAGCCCCTCTTCATCGATGAAGCACAGGTGATTGTTCGACCCCCGATTAATAAAAATAAAAAGTAAAAATGCTACCAACAAGAGTAGCAAAAAATGTAATTAATTTTCAGTACATAATTATGACTCAACCTTTAATCACTCGCTTTGAGTTAAGTCAGTAAAGGGCCGCCACTAACGCCATAATTATTATCGTAAGGCGCTCACCATAACGCTAAACTATCTGTTTGCCAATTAGATTATGGAACTCGGAAATGTGGACACAAACTCATATTCATTTGCCTTCATACCCTAGAGGTTTTCATTTAATAACCGACGAGGTTGAACGTCAGTTACCAGATTTGAAGAAAGTTTCAGTTGGCATTGTGCATCTATTCATTCAGCACACCTCTGCAAGTTTAACCATCAACGAAAATGCGGATCCGACCGTACGTTCCGATATGGAGCAGCACTTTAATCATTTTGTTCCAGAAAGAGCACCATACTACGTGCACACATACGAGGGTGATGATGATATGCCAGCACATATTAAAGCATCGCTACTGGGGTCAAGTATCACAATCCCAGTTTCAAATGGGCGGCTGACATTAGGAACTTGGCAGGGAATCTATCTTGGAGAACATCGTAACCACGGTGGCAAAAGAAGAGTGATAGCTACCATTCAGGGCGAATAAACAAAAACAGCAGGTTGATTAACCTGCTGTTTTCTATTGCCAATAAGTGATAACTAATTAATCGGGGCGAATGAGTGAAACCAACACCCCTAGAGTTTCAAACAGGCAAGATGATGATTATTCGTTGTCGAAATCGAATGCAGGTCCCGCATAGTTATCAAATCGCGAATACTGGCCTTGGAATGTCAGACGTACCGAACCGATAGGGCCGTTACGCTGTTTACCGATAATGATTTCAGCGGTGCCTTTCAAAGCACTATCTGGGTGGTAAACCTCATCACGATAAATGAACATGATTAAGTCCGCATCCTGCTCGATGGAGCCCGATTCACGCAAGTCCGAGTTAACCGGACGCTTATCAGCACGTTGTTCGAGAGAGCGGTTAAGCTGAGAAAGTGCCACCACAGGGACATTTAGTTCTTTTGCCAATGCTTTCAGTGAGCGCGAAATTTCCGCGATTTCTAAAGTACGGTTATCAGACAAAGCAGGTACACGCATTAACTGCAGGTAGTCGACCATGATAAGTGACAGACCACCACGTTCACGGGCAATACGTCTTGCTCGCGAACGCACTTCAGTCGGCGTCAGACCTGAGCTGTCGTCGATGTACATGTTTTTCTTCTCCATCAAAATACCCATGGTAGAAGAAATACGCGCCCAATCCTCATCATCCAATTGACCTGTACGGATTTTGGTTTGGTCAACGCGAGAAAGAGACGCGAGCATACGCATCATGATCTGTTCGGCAGGCATCTCTAGAGAGAAGATCAAAACAGGCTTGTCTTGCTCCATCGCTGCGTTTTCACATAAGTTCATCGCAAAGGTCGTTTTACCCATAGATGGACGAGCCGCAACAATAACCAAGTCTGAACCTTGAAGACCCGCTGTTTTCTTGTTTAGGTCGGTAAAACCAGTGTTTACACCTGTAACACCGTCTTGTGGGCTCTTATAAAGCAGTTCGATTCGCTCTAGAGTCTTCTCAAGAATGTTATCGACGTTCTGAGGACCCTCATTTTCGTTGGTACGAGCTTCTGCAATCGCGAAAACTTTACTTTCAGCTAAGTCCAATAAATCTTCTGAACTTCGGCCTTGAGGATCATAACCTGCATCTGCAATCTCATTCGCAACACCAATCAGATTACGAACCAGAGCGCGTTCTGCCACGATTTCAGCGTAGGCATTAATGTTCGCCGCACTCGGTGTGTTCTTAGCGAGATCGGCTAAATAAGCAAAACCACCAACATCTTCAAGTTGCTCACGCTGCTCTAAGTATTCTGAAAGCGTAATCAGATCGAGAGGCTTACCAGCCTCAAGAATGGATTTTACTGCTTCGAAAATATGTCGGTGCGGGCGGCTGTAAAAGTCAGACGACACAACACGCTCAGAAACGGTATCCCAACGTTCATTATCCAGAAGCAGACCACCGATAACCGACTGTTCAGCTTCCAATGAATGAGGTGGAACTTTGATAGCATCAACTTGTGCATCTGCAGTTTTACGATATCGATTCTCTGTACGGGGTTCTGCCATTATCTTACTCAATAATTCTGGGGCCGGATTTGGCCTTAAGAGGTGAATTGCCTTAGAGCTATACCCTAAATTGCCGTTTATTATACCCAAGTCCCTTCAATATGCGAGAGCGTGGACAAATGCGCATAAAAACAGAGACAGTGACAGCATTTGTATTGCTGTCATATGCAATAAAAGCAGTCACTTCCCATTAGCACTTGGGTACATTCCATCTTCTATTGGAGGATTTTTCCTAATCTCACAGCCAAACCTCTACTTTCAATATGCTTTGGTGCAGAATTAACGTTAATCTGACTAAAGAGCCATCAGCTGCATTTATGATTTGCGGCCTATTATGATTCACCGAGGTACTCTGTGTCCAAACTGTGGCTTCTCAGTATTAGCTTGCTAGCGTTCAATGCAGCTTGTGCAACGGAAGATGCGAACAAAGATAAGGACATTGAAGTACCCTCCCCATGGGATACCCAAGTTGAGTTTGGCTATCAAGCTCACTCAGGCAACACCACATCTGAAGCTCTGAACTCGCGCTTAAAATCGGAATACACATCGGGTCGCTACCGAACTACCGGCGACTGGAAATTCTATCGCCTTGAAAAAAATGGCAAAGAGACGAAGCGACAATCCACTTATTCACTACAAAGTGACTATAAGCTGGGTTCAGATACTTATCTTTACAGTAGCTTCAAAGGCATGGACTCTCAGTACACTGCCTATTTCAAAGACTTCACAGTGTCCGGAGGTTTGGGTTATCAGGTTGCAAACAGTGAAGCCTTGCTGCTTGAAGTCGAGCTAGGGCCGGGTTATCGATATCAGGAACCAAACTTAGATGAGATCGATGATGATGACATTGTGTTTCCTGATGTGGTTCAGGAACCGATCTTCCGCACCAACGTTCGTGGTAACTGGCAAGTGTTGGATAACCTGAAGTTCGGTATCGACATCACTCATATCACAGGTAAAAGTAACACCATGTGGGACAGTGATATCAGCATCACCAACAATATCACTGAAGACATCGCATTAAAGCTTAGCCAGTCTCGTCAGTATCACGATAAAGTGCCAGAAGGCTTAAGCAAAGCGGACAGTATTTTTTCGATCAACTTGCTGTTTATCTTTTAGTAAAACATCGTAAATTTCAGGCATAAAAAAACACCAGCCGAGGCTGGTGTTTTTAAACTTGCGTAAACTGAATTACTCAGCAACAACTTGTAGTTTAACTTCAGCAAAAACTTCAGAGTGAAGTTGAACGCTGATTTCGAACTCACCAGTGTTACGTAGAGCGCCTTCAGGTAGACGAACTTCGCTCTTAGTTACTGCAACGCCAGCCGCTGTAATAGCGTCAGCGATATCGCGAGTACCGATAGAACCGAATAGTTTACCTTCGTCACCAGCTTTAGAAGCGATAACAACAGCTTCTAGTGCGTTAACTTGGTCAGCACGAGCTTGAGCAGCAGCTAGTTGCTCAGCAACTTTAGCTTCTAGCTCAGCACGACGGCCTTCAAACATTTCAACGTTAGCTTTAGTTGCCATAACAGCCTTACCTTGAGGGATAAGGAAGTTACGAGCGTAACCAGATTTAACGTTTACAGTATCGCCAAGACCACCTAGGTTACCGATTTTATCAAGTAGAATAACTTGCATTGCTTAATCCTCTTTCTAATAAACGGTGCCGATTACTGATGTTTGTCAGTGTATGGCAGAATAGCTAGGTAGCGAGCACGTTTGATTGCGCGAGCTAGCTGACGCTGGTATTTAGCGCTAGTACCAGTGATACGGCTAGGTACGATTTTGCCAGCTTCAGTGATGTAGTTTTTAAGAGTTGCTACATCTTTGTAGTCAATCTCTTGTACGCCTTCTGCAGTAAAACGGCAGAATTTACGACGACGGAAGAAACGAGCCATGGGCTATCTCCTGATCTAAATTTGAATAATGTTGTCGGCGTGTAGTACTAATTTCCCCAAGCCATTTCGGCCGGTTTGATAAGCGACAAAGCCACTTACCTGAATACTACTGCCTTGTACTAAGTCTTGAGTTAAGATTTTTGACCTCTGCCCACTCACTACCACCGGAATTCGACAATAAACTTGTCGCGGGAAGTCAGCTTCAACCACCGTAGAGCGATGCTCTAGCCAAAAATGACAGTGTTCAACACCCGATGGACTTTGGCTTCGAATCGGAGGTTTAGCGACTGAGCCACTTAACTCCATTCGATTGGTCATAAATTCAATTACTCAGCAGCTTCTTCTGAACGGTCTTCAAACTGTTCGCGACGAGGAGCACGCTCTTCTTTCGCTTTTAGCATGATTGAAGGTTCAGTGATCGCTGATTTAGTACGCATAATCATGTTACGTAGAACTGCATCGTTGAAACGGAAAGCAGTTTCTAGCTCATCAATCACAGCTTGGTCAGCTTCAACGTTCATTAGAACGTAGTGAGCTTTGTGTAGCTTGTTGATTGGGTAAGCCATTTGACGACGACCCCAATCTTCTAGACGGTGGATTTTACCGCCAGTTTCAGTGATAGAACCAGTGTAACGCTCGATCATGCCAGCAACTTGCTCGCTTTGATCAGGGTGCACCATGAATACGATTTCGTAATGACGCATTTATTGCTCCTTACGGATTATTAGCTTCCAAAGTTGGCCCGGTCATCCACAGGAAGCAAGGAACTAATGATAATTGACCGAGAATAAAGGAGCACGAATAGTACAGAATGTCAGCAGTGTTAGCAAGGGAAATTATTGGGGGAAATAAGAGCTGGTGAACTTAAATGATCACCAGCTTTAGAAAGGTTAATCTTCGTCGACAAATTGAGCTTGAAGATAGTTTTCAATACCTGTTTTTTCAATCAAACCGAGCTGGGTTTCGAGCCAGTCAACATGTTCTTCTTCATCTTCCAGAATATCTAGAAAAAGATCGCGAGACACATAATCACGAATGTCTTCAGCATACGCTATTGCGTCCTTCAAATCTGGAATCGCAGCCATCTCTAGCTTGAGATCGCATTCGAGCATTTCTTTGGTATCTTCACCTATCATCAACTTACCGAGGTCTTGTAGGTTTGGTAAACCTTCCAAAAACAAAATCCGTTCGATTAGGTGATCTGCGTGTTTCATTTCATCAATAGATTCATGGTACTCCTTGTCAGCAAGATGCTTTAAGCCCCAATCTTTGTACATACGCGCATGCAAAAAGTATTGGTTGATAGCAACCAGCTCGTTACCAAGAATTTGATTGAGATGTTGGATTATTATTGGATCGCCTTTCATGACAAAGCCCTCCTCTTTGGCTCTTTTAACTTTAGAACCAATTAAGGGAGTGTCAAAAAAGTCGCACAATTTAGTCGTTCTTTATATCGACTAAATTGATCGTCGCTAACTCGCTTGTTGCAGCTGAATAACCTCTACTTCACTTAATATTTCTTTTGCCTGACGTACACACTTACCACACTGAGAGCCCAGTGGTGTGCATTGTCTGATCCCACGGATATCAGTAATACCTTGCTCAATAGCAAGCTTCTTTATTTTCTTATCAGAAATACCGTGACACAAACAAACGTACATACTGCAACCTTATTAACGACCTTTGTTCGAAATATAAAAAAGAATCGTTATTATTACCAGTAAGTTTTATCCGTTATTCAGATCGATTAGTTATAAAAAAGCAGAGAATTCGGACTGAAAAACACTTAGGTCAACCACCATAAAGAATTTAGAAATTAAGCGACTGTTTTTATGAAGGTTATGGATAGATGTGTGAATAGATATAGATAAAATCTTTATAACTAAAGCAGATTATTGAGTTAAAACAGGTATGCAATGAAAAAGCAAAAGGGAAGCCAAAGCTTCCCTTTTTAGTTGCGAGGTTCGCAGTAAAATTTCGCGATTAAGCGAAGATTTTAGCTACAACACCAGCACCAACTGTACGGCCACCTTCGCGGATCGCGAAACGTAGACCTTCATC
>NZ_JABEQC010000026.1 GCF_013041605.1 Vibrio plantisponsor
TATTTAAAGAAGTTGTGTTTTCATATTTGAATACGCATATAACAATAAATTTAAGCAGATTCGTAACGCTCGGCATTTTTGCTTTGAATCAGCTTCAGTGTTTACGGCACAATGGTTTAGGTTAGTGGTAGCGTTACTCACTACTTAATTTGGCGTTAGCTGGAAAATTAAAAGAGCAGTTTTATTCCGTTTTTGTGGTTCAAGCTTTACACCTGAAAGCCCCCCGTATTTCAACTATCTCGCCAGTGGCACTTCAATTAAATAGTCGAATCTAACCGAGCCGTTTACTTTTAATGGTGTGTCTGTCGAGTTCTTTGGTGTGGCTTCTTTGACTTTGAAAGAGGTTCGTGACTAATAAAGTTCTTCGCTTGTTATGGTTGGCTTCATCGTAATTTTTCTCAGTCAGTCATGTTTCGTGGGCTAGGCTTCAGTTTTATAGCTGTCCCTTTTACATTGTGTTCGTATAGTCATAATGTATTTCAAATTATGCATTTGGGTGCAAACATCAAGCTTCAACGTAACCAGCTAACAAGGCGCTTAAGTCGGACTGCAAACCTATGGCGGTTTTGGTTCAATTGGCTAGTGTGTTTACGGTGTTTATTTTGGGTTTAGTGATGTTTGCAGCCACTTAGCTTAGCGTTATGTCTCTGAACTAACACAACTTTTGTTCTCCGTCTCTGTTTGTATTAATATGGGGTTCGCAATTTAAATAGAGTTAACTATGTCCATACCTAATGATAAGCAACTAAGGTTATTTGAGTCGCTTTTATCAACTGTAATTGATAAGTTTAAAGAATCACAATTTTTAGCGTTTTCGGCGTTAGGGTTAATTACTTGGCTACTTAGTTTATTCTTTGACTCGGACAAAACACAAAGTTTCAATCTGCTTTTCTACATAATCATAATTGCTCCTTTATTCATGGAATATCGATTAGCTGTTGAGAAACACACATCAAAAACAATGAGGGCATTAGCTAAAATTAGTGAAATTTTAGCGATGGGTATTTTGTTGTATTTTCTTGTGGTTGTTGCTGACATTGGAACAGCTACTAACCAAGAAAGCACTGTGGAGAGCAGCGCAATAGTCAACTAAGAGGCTGAGACATAACAAACGTTCAAGAGCGATTCGTAACGCGTGGCAATTTTGCTTTGCGTTGAGTAAAGTGTTTACGGCGCAATGCGGAAACTTCTGTATTGCGTTACTCACGCCTTAACGTGGCGTTATACGAATGGGGAAACTATGAACGATGAATTTATGAGTGTTTGGGATGAGTATGTTGCTTTTAGAAACTCTAAACTCGAAGGTTTACACTTCTATGATCAGCGTTCAAAGTTTATTTTAGCTTTGTATGCGCGCATCAATTCTTTATGTGAAGAAACCCTCACTTTAGTTTCAAATGGCTGCTATGTTTCGCCGCAGATCTTGATGAGGAGTACCTTAGAGTCATACGTTGATCTGCGATGTTTAATAAAAGATGAGAATTACGTTAATTGTATTTTTGCTGCTGAAGCTGAAGCTGAGCATAAAAACCTTTCTCACTACTCATCCGAAAATCCTTATTACCAAGGTACTCAGCCAGTTTCGTCTAGTAAGTTGGAAGAACTTAAAATTGAGAAATCAAAAGGGTTAAACATCTACGAACGATTTAAAAAAGCAGAGTGTGGAGACTTGTATCGCACAGTGTATAACAACCTTTGTAGATATACTCACGGCAATATTAGTGCGCTTGCTTCAAAGAACTTCGAAAATGACAAAGTTGTAATTAGCCGTAAAATAAGCAACGCTGATTTACTATTTATACTATCTTCGACTATCAATATCGCACTATCATCATCAATTGATGTACTTGAGTACTTTAGCGCACCGGCGTGCGAACAAGAACATTGCACTAGAATGAACGAGAAAATTAAAGTCTTGTGCAAGAAATTCGTATAACAAACAATTTAAGAGGGATTCCCAACGCTTGGCACTTTTGCTTCTACTTCAACATTAGTGGTTACGGTACAATGCTTTAGGTTTGGGGGGTAGCGTTGCTCACCCCTTAATTGGGCGTTATGCTCCAGAAACCTCATAGAATCACGGTTTCTCATGTTGGCTAAAAAGCGTGTGTCAAAAATTTGAATTGATCATAAAGGATTAACTAGAGTGTATTTTTCAAAAACAAACATTGTTTACTTAATCATTTTTTTGGTCGGGTTTGTATGTGTTTACACTTATGTAAATATAGCCAGTGACTGTGTCACGGAAATCAGTACAACAGAGTGGGTAGATGATGAGGGAGTGAAACATATGATAAGTTCGTCGCAAAGAGAATGTGATATTTTCTAACCAGTAACTGACGTTGTCTAAACACTAAGAAAGGACTAGCCCTTAACCCATTTCCAGCAAAAGATGCTAAAGGTTTTGAGAAGTACATAAATTCATCAGAAGACCTGAAGTTTCATGCAAGAAGTTAATCTTGTTTTATTGTTTTGGTTTTAGCGTCGGGAGCATAACAAGGCGTTTAAGACGGATTCTCAACGCTTGGCATTTCTAGTTTGAATCAATTTTAGTGTTTACGGCACAATAAGTTAAGTTAGGTGGTGGCGTTGTTCACCACTTAAGCGGGCGTTATGTTTATGGAGGCAAAATGATTAATTGGCCATGTGTTTTCAAGCTAGATGGTGATGCGGAGCTAATGTTTTTGTCTTCAGAGACTCAATTGGCTAACGAATTTGATGCTCTAATCTGGGATAGTTCAGACCGTCTGATCGATAGCCGCGGACAATGTTATTTAGTCAGTTTTTCAGACGGAAACTATCGATTTGATGTCGAGGGAAACGTGCTCTCTTTGGATGCAGTTACTCAGTTAATTCGAGAACATGAATTTTCAAAGGCAGAGATGTGTCTTACAAAAATACAGTTTCCATCTATCGAAAAAGCCATTATGTCTTTAGCAACAGAGAAACAAACATAACAAGGCGCTTAAGTCGGACTGCAAACCTGTGGCGGTTTTGGTTCAATCGAGTAGGGTGTTTACGGTGGTTGTTTTGAGTTTGGTTGTGTTTGTAGCCACTTAGCTTAGCGTTATATGCAATATATGGAGGTCAATTGAATAGTCCAGTTTTATATATATTTTCAGGTCTTCCTGCTTCTGGAAAGTCAACACTTGCGAAGTTGCTAGCAGCTAAAACTCGTTCATTTTATTTGCGTATTGATACCATAGAACAAGGACTAAGAGACCTTTGTAGTTTTAAAGTGGAAGGTGAGGGTTACCGTTTAAGCTACCGAATTATCAGGGATAATTTGGAGCTTGGAATCCACTGCATCTCTGACTCATGCAATCCTATTGAGCTTACTCGACGTGAATGGCAAAAGGTAGCAGCGAGTGCGGGAGCTAAGTTTATAAATATAGAAGTGAGTTGCTCAGATAGTTGTGAGCATGAGCTAAGGGCTAATTCTCGTCACAATGAAGTTGAAAATTTAAAACATCCTACTTGGCAACAAGTGCATAATCGCCATTATGAAACGTGGCAAACAGATGTAATTAAAATCGATACCGCAGGTAAAAGTATCGAAATGTCATTTGCAGAACTCATTGAAAAGCTGGGTGTATGAAATTGCATATAACAAGACGCTAAAGAGGGACTGTAAACGCATGGCGGTTTTAGTATAAATTGAGTTTTGTGGTTAAGGTGGTCAGTTTGAGTTTAGCGTAATGCGTTTCCAGCCCCTTAGCTTGGCGTTAAGTGCCACCTACCGTCTGTCATATGTACGTGAAAAATAGATAAAATGTGAACTTCTACGAAATGTTTCTAGTGGTGTTATGTGAAACTCCAGTTATTTACAAATAACGATAAGAGTCATTAACAATGTTCAGTATTGGTATCGGTTCAAAAACTTCCACAGGTGGGGAAGTTGTGGAAGGAAACAATGGGATCATGATGAATGGTCTCGTTGCTAGTTCAGTAGGTCATAAAGCTACATGTAAGTCAGGACGTAAAGAGTGTCGAGGCATAGGACCAATTGTTGCTGTGGGTCCGAGGGACGTAAATTTACCAGCAGGTCCATCAGCAAGAGTCGGTGATTATGTAGATTGTGGTTGCCCTCCAGGTTCAAACGTGTTGCTTGGTTCTAGCAGCGTTAAAATTGGCAGCTCTTCAGTTGCAGTTTCCGCTCAGCAGTCACTGTCGAACATGAATTCGGCAACTTCCTCTTTCGGTGCAACATCTAATGCTAGTTCATTGGCAGATAGTTCAGCTCCTCAAATTAATCCTAAAAACATGTATTGGCCACCTTATAACTCGTTAGCTCCAGAGGGTGAAAAAGAAATCCAATTGGAATATGCGCAAGATATTGTGAAATTTGCGGTTTTAGCTCCAAAAGAATGGAAGGCATTCTTTGATACATTTGATGCGGTAAAGAATTTAAAAGACACAGTAACAGGGTTATACGACGCAAGAGAGACAGCAAAAGCCTTAGGTGGTGTCGGTGTTACTGCGTTTGTCAGAACGGTTGATGGCGTTGATTACGTTATCCTAGAAAATTATAAATATTGGACTCAAACTTTGTTACATGGTGGTGTGTTTAAAGCCGACAATCCACGAGTAGTCAAGCTAGGTTTAGGGGCTTTAGATTCTGCAAAGGGAATGGTTCGTTACGTTAAAGTAAGCGCACCTATGGAGATTTTAGTTGGGTCTGCGATAAATGTGCTTCAATTCATTGTTAACGACGAATATACGTTAGCCAAATTAGGTGTGGATCAGGCTAAACTTCTTGTTCACGTATTAGCTGTTGCAGGTGTTGCTTTGGGTGCGGGTGCTGTATTTACCGGAGCTGCAGCAACCGTCACAGGTAAATTAGTTATTCTGGTTCTGTCTAATGCATTTGTCTGGGGTGTTGATAAATGGACTGACTTTGAGAAAAAAATCATCGAACAAACAATAAAACTAGGTGAATGATGCTTAGGTTGACATTTGTATATATATTAGCAATCACATTCTTTATTGGTGGTTTTGGTTTTTTTAGTCACTTATTTATATGGCCGTTTTTTAATGTATCTCCAGAAATAGTGTCTGCGGATCCATACTATTTTGTGTCTTTAATATTAGGAGTAAGTGCAGGTTTTTTTATGATGGCTCCTGTAAACATATTATCTAAGCATCTGCGTGGAAAAGAGCTTAAGATAAAGACATTGGCTATCATCTCTATATTTTTTGGGATGTCGGCTCTAGTTTTAAATATATTGCTCTATAGTAAGGTAATATCACCCCTTGGGTTGACTGAGTGTAGCGCTAGAGCTGGTTACAATAAAAACTTACTGATTGATTATGTAAAAAATATTGAAGACTGTAGGTTGGATTAACAGGCACTTAACAAACGGTTGAAGAGGGACTACCAACGCTTGGCTGCTTTGGTTCAAATCCGCTTTAGTGGGTAGGGTTGTTATTTTTAGGTTTAGTGTCAAGCGTTGTTAGCCCCTTAACCGGGCGTTATGTTCTTTGTTGATATTTGCAGGCAATTTGTTACCTGTGAGCAAGTTTTTGCCCTGTCAATTTTGAAGTTATCATGCAGTTCCAACAAGATAAATAAAGACGGCACAAACATGACAAGAGATTTTAGTACGTACAACATGCGATGGATTGAAGGGGATACTCTTCCAGAAGCTCCTAAGCCCAGACTTTCTCCAAAAGAAAAATATCTAAAACAACTTCAAGAAAATCATCGACAATCTGAAGAAAGCTGGGCGTATGTTAAAGCGAACGAGGAGCGGTATGCTGCACATCGGGCAGAAGTGTTTGCACGTCGGAATGCTTCACAAATACTCGATGAATCTCTCAGCGATACACTTAGTTCACAGTGTTCGTTAGAAGAGGAAATGGCGAAAAATCACCAGCATGTACTTATTGCCGACTTAGAGGATGCGCATAAAATTTTACACAACGTTTGGTTGGCGTCAGGCCGTGATGTGGCTGCAATAGCTACAAGTATCAATACATCTAAAAGTTGGTTCAACCATACCGAACCGATGTTTAACGCCCGCTCTATTGCGAAGCAGTTTGGTGATATGGGTGTTAAGGCTGATTTAGTGGAGAGCAAAGGCAAAACCTTTGTTGCATTTTCTGGTACAGATAAAAACGGCAAAGTTTTAAAACATGCCTTTGTAAACGGTACTCGAATTAAGATGGATGGCAAAAAGTACCCACTGAACTCTTTCAAATCAATGCAAGCAGGATTTAGTCCCAAATCAAAAGCGGCCAATTTTAAGGGCGCAGCGGCATTAACATTTGTGGTGTCGGCAAGCATCGCAACGACGGATCTGGTGTTCAAAGATGACTACCACTTAACTGATTGGTTTGGTAATGTCGGCTCGGACATGTTTAAAGCTTAAGTGCAGTTTGGCGCGGGAGAGGCCGCATTATTAGCAATGGCCACATTTGGTCAGCCTCTTATTTTGGGTGCTTTAGCGTGTGTTGCTGCTTATATCATTGTTGAGTTTGTATGGGGTCATTTTGATATTTCCAATAGAATTGTAGAAGTGTTAGAAAATGTCACCTAAAAGTAAAGTGCGATTGGCTGGGTTATTTTTAATATTATTATTTATTCCATCTTGGGCTTGGATAAGTTTTCAGGTATTTCAAGATTATCTTGCATTACTCAATCAGGAGCCGATTGTAAGGGTATCTGTTATTACATTGTGGCTTCCTATTGGCTTCTTGGGAGTGGTATTATGCTTGTTGGTAATATCTCCTAAGTCATTGTTTTATGGGCGTAAGGTTAATGAAATTTACTCTAGTAAAACAATGAGATTAGTAAAGAAGATCAGTATTTATTTTGCATTGGCTGGTGTGGCATTTGCTGCCGGTTGGACCTATCACTCCATTGATTTGTTAGAACGATATGGATATGTTTATAGCCAAAATCTTACTAAAATAACTCCCACTGGTATTCATTTAGTTTATGTTCGTGCGAACTGAACAATTTTGAGTACGAACATAACAAACTGTTTAAGAGTGATTCGCAACGCGTGGCATTTTCACTATGCGTTGCGCTTAGTGTTTCAGGTGGTATGCGGCGGCATCGGTATTGCGTTGCTCACACCTTAACAGAGCGTTAGCCCACTATCGCAAAGTTTGGAGTAAGTTCACAAACTAGAATAGTTGATTGTTATTCGTGGTGGTGCATATTGATATAATCTTCGGACAAAATAAAGATAGGACGAACGTTATGTCTAAAGGCGTTAAAGTTGGCGATATAGGTACTGACCATGATGGTTTTCCACCCACTCCTGTTACGGCAGGCTCTCCTGATGTGAAATTTGATGGCCAACCCGCAGCAAGGGTTGGAGATCCGTTAGCTCCACACGATAAACCCAAGCATCCCCCTCATGGACGTACCATTGCGTCCGGTTCATCAACCGTCAAAATAAATGGTAAACCAGCAGCCATTACTGGTGGTGCAATTAGTTGCGGAGGGGTAACGATTGGTAGTGGTACAGTGTACATCGGTGATGTATATCAGCCTGCGGAAATGTTTGCGTTATCATCTTCATCGTCCTCAACAGAATCTCAAGTTGCTATTCAAACTAAAGCTCAAAGTGCGCATTCCTCAGCGAATGTAACCGAAGTTGCTACTGCGAAAGCCGCTCAAATCCCACAAGGTTCAGGTTATTGGCCACCGTATGATTTTACTAAAAGTGAACAACTTGATGTTGAGTATACCCAAAAGGTTGTTGACCTAGCGGTTATGTCGTTAGAGGAAGCTGAAGAGTTTGCTAATAACTTATGGTTGGAATACAGCGGCAAAGATACGTTAGATAACGCCAAAAAAATCTGGGATGGTGCATCAAATGCTAAGGATGCCTACCAACTCG
This sequence comes from Vibrio plantisponsor, assembly GCF_013041605.1. Taxonomy (GTDB): domain Bacteria; phylum Pseudomonadota; class Gammaproteobacteria; order Enterobacterales; family Vibrionaceae; genus Vibrio; species Vibrio plantisponsor. The sequence continues at coordinate 7,854 of NZ_JABEQC010000026.1, forward strand.
CTAAAGGGTTAGGTGGCATGGGTGTTGTAGCTTATGTAAAACCTGCCAACGGTCAAGACTATGTAATAATTAAAGGTTACAAAAAACACCTAAAAACTCTCGTTAAAGGTAACCGTTGGCGTGCAAATAATCCTCAGGTTGTTCAGCTTGGTTTGGGCACAAAAAATATGGCGCGCAACATGCTCAAAGTAGGGTTGGTTGTCGACATAACCTTCGCTATTTCGATAAATGCCGTTGATGTTTATGTGCACGATGAAAAAACAATGGAAGACCTAGTGGGTAGTTCGGGTGCTGATATTGTGAAAGGTGTTGTTGCTACGGGGGCAGGAACTCTAGCCGCAGTTATAGTCGCAACTGCTGGCGCTCCCTTGTTAGTTAGTGGGTTAATTTTTGCTGGTATGTCCGTCGGAGTCGGTATTGCTCTAGATTGGGCTGACAATGAATTTGGGGTGTCTGATTCGTTAGTTGATTTGTTGAAAAAGGGTAAATAATGAAAAAAATACAAATCTCAGGGATTGTTTTTTTTGCACTTTTTCTTGTTGGTTATTTGGTAATTGGAACGCCAGAAGAATTGGCGCTTCCCTTTCTGCCATTAGATCTAAGAGTCAGGTTGCTTGGATACCCATCCTACATTGCATTAGCAATTCTTCCTCCTTTACTCCTAGGAGGCATTGGCATAATGACGCATCAGTTATGTCATCCACAAAGAGAAGTGAGCTCTTATAGTAAGGTATGGCTCAAAGTTGCTTATATATCACTAGCGATAGGTTTACTTGCTTTAGTCTCAAGAGGTTATCTCGGCTACCAAGTAACTAAATCTGGTTATGTAAAGTGTATCAATGAATCACGAACTTCTTCTAAAAATAGCTGGAGGGTTTATGCAAAAGATTTAACTTTGTGCAAGTCTTCATCTGGTATAGCTGGCGGTTAAAAACTGGGCTAACAAACAATTTAAGAGTGATTCAGTACGCTTGGCATTTTTGGTTTAGGTCAATTTTAGTGATTAAGGAGTTCAAATTGGGTGTTGTGGTTACGTGCTTCACACCTTAATTGGGCGTTATATGCAATATATGGAGGTCAATTGAATAGTCCAGTTTTATATATTTTCAGGTCTTCCTGCTTCTGGAAAGTCAACACTTGCGAAGTTGCTAGCAGCTAAAACTCGTTCATTTTATTTGCGTATTGATACCATAGAACAAGGACTAAGAGACCTTTGTAGTTTTAAAGTGGAAGTGTAGTGGTCAACTAAATTTGGCCACGGTTTTAGAGTTTTTCCAATACAGTAGTTCAGATTCATTGGGTGT
>NZ_JABEQC010000027.1 GCF_013041605.1 Vibrio plantisponsor
GTTGGTTAGAATACCGGCCTGTCACGCCGGGGGTCGCGGGTTCGAGTCCCGTCCGCTCCGCCACTTATTGAAAAGCCTCGTCAGAAATGACGGGGCTTTTTTACGTCTGGAGAAAAGTGACCAATACAAAGCGGTAGCTCATTGGTTGCTCTTGGTTTAGCCCAGCCGACTCTAGGTATCCCTAAACAGGGCATTAGTCCAGCTATTTACTCCTAAAGCTCAGACAGTCACATCCTTCGTTTCTATATAAAAATCCCATGTAACCATTGAATATTTGGATGGTATTTTTCAGATATAAAAAAACCGACACAGTTGTGTCGGTTTCTTGATTATGTGCTTTTACAGTATCTGTTTTAATACTCTATCCGCTTTCACTCGAGTGATCTTCCGAACTAAACGTTGTACCGCTTCTGGGTAGTCTTCAAGCTTCTCTAATTGTCTGTATGTACAAACTAAGTGAGTATGCTGAAGAATGTTCTGGATCTCTTTCTCAAACTGCTCTGTTAACAAGTGGTAGTCATCTTTTACCAGTAGCGCGTTCTCTAAATCGAGTTTCCAAGCTCTAGGATTTAGGTTATTACCTGTCAACAGCATGTAGCGTTTATCTACCCAAATACCTTTTAGGTGGAAGCTATTATCTTCGTGCTTCCATAGATGAATGGACAGTTTACGGCTGGCAATGTTAGCTTCATTCGCTTTAGCGAAGCGACGCAGGTTTATCTCATACAGATAAGGTAGCCCGCCAATCGTCTTGAATTCTTCTTCCGGTGAAATGTAGAAGTCGTTTGCTGTCTTATCGCCAATGATGATATGTACTTTTACGCCGCGTTTGAGCGCCTTTTTTACTTCCTTTGCGATACTTCTTGGGAAATTAAAATAAGGTGTACAGATGAATACTTCATCTTTCGCTTGAGCGATAAGTTGTACGATGTATTGGTTAAGTCTGTTACGACGCTTACCTAAACCAACAATGGGAGTAATAGCAACTTTGTCCTGAGCAACAACATCCGGTTCAAATTTATAACTTGCCTGAGCTAGTGAGGCTCTGAATTGTCGGATGTCGGTTTTTATCTCTTTTGTATCAGGCTTGTCTTGAGCACTAAGATCATTAACTGCTGGATGAGCCAACATTTCCTCTTGAACAAACTTGACCATACTGTCAGCCAAGGCCGCATTTTCAATTGAATGATATCGGTCAAAGCGATATCGCTCTTTGTAGTGGAGATAAACGTTATTTAAGCTAGCACCGCTATATATAACAGTGTCATCAATAACAAAACCTTTCAGGTGTAATACACCAAACACTTCACGTCCGCGAACAGGGATTCCATAAGTTGGAATGCTATGTTGGTACTCTTGGTTAAACTTTTTATATACCGCAGCATTGCCTTCAGAGGCTGCTTTACCAATTAGGCCGCGTTGTGCTCTGTGCCAGTCGACACATATGTTGATGTCTAACCCAGGGTTTCGTTGTTTAGCTTCGAACAGCTCAGTAAGAATTTCACGGCCAGCTTCATCGTCTTCTAAATATAAGGCAACAAGGTAAATACGCTTACTAGCCTGACGAATTGACTCAATCAGATGAGTACGAAACTCTTTAGCAGAGAAGAGAATGGCAAACTTATTCGGATCTTGCGCAATAGTCGGCAGCTGGTCGAATGGGTTTCTACGAGCGATCATTTTGAATGCTTTACCTTACTTATGTGCAAATGTGCAAATGTGCGAACAATGGATAATACCAAACTAGTGAAACAAAAGGCTAGAAAAGCTGTTTAAACTTCACTGTGCTCGGTAAAAAACTGCATTGGAATGAGATCTTTACCGTTTTGACTGTATCTTAGAAATAAGGTTCTAAGGTCATTTGGTAATTCTTCAATGTCTATTTTTTTGAAGTTAGCCTGTTCATAGAAGTGTTGTAGATGCGAGTAAGAAAAACAAAAATCATTGGCTGCCAGAATTTCGTTTACGCAATAGTTGAGTAGTTGAGAGCCTATACCTTCTCCTCTTTTTGAGTCATCGACCGCCATCCCAGTCAGTAATCTATATTCCGCAATTGAGCGAAATCTTACTACTGCGACCATAGATAAACCGCTATACGCAACAATCGATAACTCGTCACTTTTAGGCTTAGTGCTCGGATAATGCTGTTTGTAGAAGCGTTTAAGGAGGGGCAACTTTATTGGATCTAAGTGTTCAAACTTAAGCTCAGGCATTTGTGTCTTATCATGGCATCTGTTGTAGAATGTCCGAAGTTTAGTTTATCTGAAGAGTCTCATGCAATTACATAGCCCGCTGCAATTACATCACGATGTGAATTTAGCCCCTTATCATACGTTTGGCATTGAGCAGCTATGCCATACATTGGTATTCATCGAAACAGTCGATGATCTGAAAGAAGTGTATCGTTCTCCACAGCTTCAAGATTTACCTAAGTTGATGTTAGGTAAGGGGAGCAACATGCTTTTCACTGAGACTTATCAAGGTCTAGTCATGATTAACCGTATGCTTGGTATTAGTCACACTCAAGATGAAGACTTTCACTACTTGCATGTCGAAGGCGGGGAAGATTGGCCGGAACTCGTGGAATGGAGCATTAAAGAGAATATACCTGGGCTGGAAAACTTGGCATTGATTCCCGGATGCGCCGGTTCGGCACCGATTCAAAACATTGGTGCTTATGGGCTAGAGTTTCAAGATGTGTGCGACTATGTCGACTACCTTTGCCTTGATTCACTGCAAGTTAAACGTCTCACGAAAGATGAATGTGCTTTTGGTTACCGAGATTCTATTTTTAAGAAAACGCTTTATAACAAGGCTATTGTTGTCGCAGTGGGTCTAAAACTCACTAAGCATTGGCAACCGAACATTAACTATGGTCCTTTAAAAGAGCTTGGCGAAGACTGCACTGCTAGACAAGTATTTGAGCGTGTTTGTCAGGTACGCAGTGAAAAGTTACCCAATCCTGCTGTCACCGGAAATGCTGGTAGTTTCTTCAAAAACCCCGTTGTTATCGAGCAGCATTTTGAGATGCTGAAGTCTTCATTTCCGGATATTGTCGCCTATCCCGTCGCTGAAGGTGTGAAGCTTGCCGCAGGATGGCTGATTGAACATGCAGGGCTTAAAGGCATCGTACATGGTGGCGCTCAGATTCATCCTAACCAGTCACTAGTATTGATTAATAAAGATAAAGCCACAGCCCAAGACATCGTTGAGTTGGCTGGTATAGTGCGAAGTAAAGTCTTAGAGACCTATGGTGTATTGCTGGAACATGAAGTACGTTTCATGGGGCGAGATAGAGAGACGTATTTGAGTCGTTTGATTGGAGAGTCGTGAGTGAAAAATCCAGACGTAAAGTTAAAGTTACTGAGCAAGCTATCTGATGGTTCTTTTCACTCTGGGGAATCATTAGGCGAAGAGCTTGGAATGTCTCGTGCGGCGATCAGTAAACATATCAAAGGTATTCAGGAGTGGGGAGTTGATATCTTCCGCGTTCAAGGAAAAGGATATCAATTGTCTCAACCGCTGATCATGTTGGATCAAACGTTAATCCAATCAAAGGTTAAAAATCCGGTTGAGCTTCACCCTGTAATTGGCTCGACTAACCAATACTTGATCGATAATACAGCCAACCTACAATCCGGTACGGTTTGTATTGCCGAGTATCAAGAGAGCGGTCGAGGCAGACGCGGACGCCACTGGGTATCACCATTTGGTGCCAACCTTTATCTATCAATGTACTGGCGACTTGATGCGGGAATGGCTGCTGCTATGGGGCTAAGTCTCGTTGTTGGTGTTGCTATGGTAGAAGCTCTAGAAAACATGGGCTTGGAAGGTGTGAAACTGAAATGGCCAAACGACCTTTATTATCAAGACCGAAAACTGGCAGGCATATTAGTCGAGATGTCTGGTCAAGCCGGTGGTGCAGCACACTTGGTTATTGGTATGGGGATGAACCTAGCGATGCAAGATCGTGACTCCGCTATCGATCAGCCGTGGGCAAGTTTGTCTGAGGTGATCGGTACTGATCATATTGATCGCAATGTTTTGGCTGCTGAGTTCATCAACACTCTAGATACCGCGTTAAAGAATTACGAAATCTACGGTATGCAAAACTTTGTAGAACGTTGGAACCGTTTAGATAACTTCATCGGGCGTAAAGTTAAGCTCATTATGGGAGCAAATGAAGTCACGGGAATAGAGCGTGGTATCGATGAGCAAGGTGGTGTTTTGTTGGAAACTGAACAAGGCATTAAGAGCTTTATCGGTGGTGAGATTTCCTTAAGAAATAACGAATAAAAAAGAGGCTTATGCCTCTTTTTTTATGCTTAATCGTTACTTACGAAGAAGTATTTCTTCTACGGTATGGTTGAGGCCTTTCCGCAAAATCAGCTGAGCCCGTTCTTTCGTTGGAAGGATGTTTCCTTGAAGGTTCTTACCATTAATGGAATGCCAAATTTGCTTCGCTTTTGCGATGGCTTCTTCAGTGCTTAAAGATGTGTAATGGCTGAAATAAGACCCCGGCTCTTTGAATGCACTGTCTCTGAATTTCATAAAGCGTTCAACATACCATTTTTCGATCATTTGGCTATCCGCATCGACATAGATAGAGAAATCAAGAAAATCAGAAATAAACACTCGATGGGGATCGTGTGGGTAATCCATGCCACTTTGTAGAACATTCAGTCCTTCAATGATCAACACATCAGGGCGGTCGACAACTTTCTTCTGTTCTGTAATGTCATAAGTCAGATGTGAATACACTGGGGCTTCGACATTCGGCTTTCCTGCTTTTACATCAGAAACAAATTGTACAAGGCTACGCATATCATAAGATTCAGGAAAACCTTTCTTATGCATGATGCCTCTTTCTTCCAACACCCTGTTTGGATGAAGAAAACCGTCAGTTGTGACGAGTTCAACTTTTGAGTGGTTTTCGAAACGAGCAAGTAACGCACGTAATAAACGTGCAGTGGTACTTTTCCCTACAGCGACACTACCTGCAATACCAATAACAAACGGAGGTGCACTTTCTTTGTTGCCAAGGAACTGATTGAGTACACTGTTACGACTTTGCCTTGCTGCAATATATAAGTTAAGAAGTCGAGCGAGGGGGAGATAGATTTCTACTGTCTCTTTTACCGTCAAATTCTCATTGATACCTTGCAACTCTTGCAGATCACTTTCTGACAGCATCATTGGTACTGAATTGCGAAGTTCAGACCATTGTTGGCGATCAAAAGACAAATATGGGGTCATAACATGCTCAATTGTCGAAATTAGAGTAAGACCAGCGAACATACAATATGGTAGCCACAATTCAAACGAGAAAGATGGAATATTTAGTGTTTAGGCGTGAATTCGCTTGAAAAATCATCGAATAAACAAAAGAACGCGAAATTTCGCATTTTTTTTCTCATAAGTATTGCAAGCCAATAAATCATTCACTAGAATGCGCACCACTTATGCCGACTTAGCTCAGTAGGTAGAGCAACTGACTTGTAATCAGTAGGTCACCAGTTCGATTCCGGTAGTCGGCACCATTTTCTCCTTTATGAGAGAGATGGCGTAAAAATTTGGAGGGGTTCCCGAGTGGCCAAAGGGAGCAGACTGTAAATCTGCCGGCTCCGCCTTCGATGGTTCGAATCCGTCCCCCTCCACCATATTATTAGGAAATAGCTCTCAGAGTTACGTGTTGCGGGCATCGTATAATGGCTATTACCTCAGCCTTCCAAGCTGATGATGCGGGTTCGATTCCCGCTGCCCGCTCCACTCCATTTAAGAGTGCTGATATAGCTCAGATGGTAGAGCGCATCCTTGGTAAGGATGAGGTCGGCAGTTCGATTCTGCCTATCAGCACCAGCTCTAAGCAAACTTTTCCTTTTGATATATACTTTTTACTACCAAATTTTTGGTTGCGTGGTCATTTATAAAGCCACTTAAATCCGTACCTAGAGGGACAACTCATGTCTAAAGAAAAATTTGAACGTACGAAACCGCACGTAAACGTTGGTACTATCGGCCACGTTGACCACGGT
>NZ_JABEQC010000028.1 GCF_013041605.1 Vibrio plantisponsor
CGGCTTATACATAAGTTCATGAAGTAAAAGTATTACATCTGATTTCATCTTGTTTCGCTTTAACACAAATTTGATAGGGCTTAGCTACAGCAGTTCACATTAACTTGTAAACAATGTATTAAAAAAGTATCCACCAGCATAGCCGGTGGTTTTTCATATGCGCCTATAAGGCTTTCTTACCAGCAGCGCCCTAACAGGCGCATCGTGATGACGATTACTTACCGCCCCTAAACGGGCTTACTGTATATGGGATAGACAGTTGCTCTCCCATTTTATCCTGCTCCAACTGGTGCTTTATGTAATTTTGTATCTTGGTCGTATTCTTACCAACCGTGTCTACATAATACCCTCTGCACCAAAACTCTCGATTCCGATATTTAAACTTTAAATCCCCGAATCGTTCATAAAGCATGAGGCTACTTTTACCTTTCAAATACCCCATAAAAGACGAAACACTCATTTTCGGCGGTATCTCTAAAAGCATATGAATATGGTCTGAACAACACTCCGCTTCAAGAATATTCACATTTTTCCATTCACAGAGTTTCCTCAATATTTCGCCTATTAATCTACGTTTTTCTCCAAAGAACACTTGCCGTCTATATTTCGGTGCGAAGACTACATGGTATTTACAGTTCCAGCGCGTGTGTACTAAGCTCTTTTCGTCCCCGATTGGGCTCCCCAGTCTAGCAGGGGTTTTCTCTATACAAAAAAAGGTCGCTCCCCCGAGCGACCTTGGCAATAAGCCAGCAGAAGTTGTTTGCAGCGGTGTTTATTTTACAACTCGTTTCTTAGCTCTATCCCAGCGAGAATCAAGTTTTTCTAACGCTTCGGCAAAGTCTTTCGATGTAATTACATCTTGGATATAGCCACCTGAGTAGAAATCGATTTTCGAACGGTTAGTTACTTCAATGAACGTTGAAGAGTTAACAGGAGTCTGAATAACATTTGGTTCATAGCTCATGAATTCGTCTAACTGTTGTAACGAAGGTTTTTTAGATTTTAGAGTTGGGATGAAACCTGCAATTTCCTCGAAATCCGATGCTTCAATAATGAACTTCAAATACGCTTTTGCTGTTTCTTTGTTCTTTGAATGCTTGCTTACCGCATAACCCCAGTCGTGGTTCATTTGTGCATTAAGTTCGCCCTTATCATTTGAAGGCATTGGCATGAAGCCTACATTACTTGGTTCTGCACCACGTTCAATAACTTGAGGAATAACCCAGTTACCTAGGTAATACATACCTGCATCGCCTTTGGCAATCGCATTCTTCGAATCTTCCCAAGAGTTAGTCATCAAATCTTTCTCGGTAAAGCCATCATCAATTAGCTTCTTGAGTACACTAAGAGACTTGTTATATGACGTATCGCCAGAGAAAGGCTTATCTTGAGTTAGCATTTTTTCATAAACATCATTACTTCCTTCAACTACAAGTGGAAATTTATCCCACTGTTGAAGAGGCCACTGGGCACCGAAGTTGATGTAAAGTGGAATTTGCCCGTTTGCTTTGATCTTCGCTGCAGCATCAAAGAAGCCAGATAGTGTTTTGATCGGCACTTCAACACCAGCTTTCTTCAAAACTTCTTTGTTGTATACAAGTCCCTCAACCGAGTTACCCATTGAAATACCATACGCATTTCCTGAATCAGCCCATGCGTCGTAAAAATAGACATCTTCCGGACCATATAAGTCATTCAGCGGTTCGTAAAAGTTGCCATATTGTTCAGAAGGTACAGATGGAAGGATTAAAACTAAGTCGCCATAGTCGCCAGTATTCATACGTGGACGCAGACCACCTTGGTAATCCGCAAAGCCAACTACTTTTACTTCCGTTACTTGAGGATAAATTTCCTTAAACTCCTTTTCGTAACGTTTATATACACCAGCTTCCACTAAATCGGTGCGGTTGGTGTAAAAAGTAATCTCCCCTTTTACCAGAGATTTATTTATTCCGTCAGTAACACCTGCACTTGCTGTGCTACTGATGCCGAAAGCAAGAGCGCTTGCGACGATTGTTTTTGTAATTGTAGGTACAGTTAGTTTCATTCTCTATCTCCATGCACATCTTTGGCTAGATGCTTGATTGCTCTTCTTGAACAAAATAATAACGTTACGATTAATTTAATCCACATAGAATACACCGATACGTGAGCATCATCACCAGAACTTTTTCAAAAAAACACGACAAAATCATTTAAATTATTAATTATCAATACTTTAAACAAATAAACTCAAAACCTAAAATATAATGCACAAAGTCACATTTTCCTGATTATGGTGAACTAAAACACACAATCGAAACGTTACCATTTATTCTACAGCGTGATTCTGTCCAAAATATAAGCCGCATAACTAAATAACAATTAAGGACGAAAGATGAAGAACATCTACTATCCATTGCCACTGTTCACCTTGCTAGCCGCATGTAGTAGTGGCGTAAACACGAATATGGCTGACAACAACTTTCCTTTAGATTCTATGGAGAGTTTTGTTATTCAGTCAGGTGATCAACTGCTACTCAACAATAAGCCATTTAGATTTGCTGGTACGAACAACTATTACATGCATTATCGCTCACATGAGATGATCGATGCTGTATTAGATGATGCCAAAGAAATGGGGCTTAATACGATTCGAGTATGGGGATTTATGGAGGGTGTTAGTCATGAACATACTATGCAGGCTGAACCTGGAGTTTATACCCCACCACCAGGAGTTAAGAGTGCACTAGAAAAACTCGACTATACCGTAGCTCAAGCCAAACAACGTGGGATTCGTGTAGTCATTGCTCTGACTAATAACTGGGGCGATTTTGGTGGCATGCAACAATACGTAGATTGGTTTAATGGCGCACATCATGATGACTTTTATAAGCAAGCTGAGATAGTTAACGCTTACAAAAACTATGTGAAACATATTATTGAGCATAAAAACCGCTATACAGGCATAGCCAATAAAGACGAACCAGCAATCATGACTTGGGAACTTGCAAATGAACCAAGGGCGCAGTCAGACAAAAGTGGAGAGCTACTATATAACTGGGCAAAAGACACTAGTAATTACATTCGAGAATTAGCTCCCAACCAGCTTATAGCCCTTGGCTCTGAAGGTTTCTTCAAAAGAAATAATAATGAAGATTGGACATACAATGGCGGTGAAGGTGTAGATTGGGACAGAATCATTACCCTTCCAAACATCAACTACGGTACTTTCCACTTATACCCTGAACATTGGGGCAAACACAACGCTGAAGAATGGGGAACACAATGGATCAAAGATCATGCTTCAGCCGCTAAGAAGGCGAACAAACCAGCAGTACTTGAAGAATACGGTATTGGTAAAGACGAACCGCAAAATCGCGATTTCATCTACCATAAGTGGACTCAAACAGCTTATGAAAATGGCTTAGCCGGAAGCATGTTCTGGATCTTAACCAGTTCCGATCCAGACCAACCAAATAAACTATACCCTGACTATGATGGCTTTAGAATTCTAAATGACGATAGTCGAACAACAAGTATTCTTGTCAATCACTCGAAGCAGATGCGAGGGTTAACATATAGCCAAGAAGATACCGTTTATTTGGCATATCCAGTTGATGGAATGAAGGTCTCTGAGCAAAGCTTCACTGTTCGTAGCTATCCTATGCCTAAGCCTGGCAACAAGACGCAACAAGTTCAGCTCCGTATTCCAGAGAAGAACATCTCTTTAGATATGACTGATACTGACGGAGATGGATACTACGAAGCCAAACTTAATTCTAGTGATATTGGCTATGGTTCTCGAACACTCATAACAGTCGCTACATTCGAGCAAGGAGAGCGACAAACAGACAAAATCAAAGTAGAAATTGACCGCCCAATCAAAGGATATGAGGTTGGCACCAAATATGACTTTGAAGATGGTACAACACAAGGTTGGCAGAAAGAAGGTACATGGCAAGCAAGTTGGAAGTCACCAGCAGTCGAACCAACGAATGACCTTGGCTCACCGATGTTAAAACTAAACCTCGTTTGGTCAGGAAAGAATGATTGGGAAGAGCTTAAAGTTCGCAATCTTGCAGTTGAAGGGTTCGCCCAACATACAAAAATGCGCTACACATTATACGTACCAGCCAATTCAGAAGATAAAGGTGGCGTACGTCCATATGCAGCATTAGGTGATGGTTGGGTAAAACTCGATGCAGATAAACATAGAAAACAAGTCAAAGATCTAGAGAAAGTTACTCTTAACGGACAAACCTACTATAAACAAGTTGTAGAAATTGACTTGGGAGATGTATCGAAAAAATTACCGGACATGTTCTTATGTATAGTTGGTGATAAATATCCATTAGATGGTTCAGTATACATCGACGATATTGAGTTCTTAAAACCCGTCTATTAAGCGGTTCTTAACATAGAATTAAACGCCAGTTACAAACTGGCGTTTAACTTCTAGAGCAACGCTCATTGCAAGCTATGTGAGAACACACATTTAAGACGTTTCTGCTAACTAGCGATTGGCACACTTATGCCCCATTCCTTCTCAGTCTAGGATTCAGGACACGTTTCTTTTGCCATAAATTGCCTTATTTTTCGTAATAGCAGACTACGTATTAAGTTTTTCTAAGCCGTTTATATGGGCAATGTTTATATGTTGTTGTTTTTATTTTTTTATTGTAAAAAACAATGTGATATAAACATTGCCCAATATTATCATTCAACGCTTCTAGCCTGAATTTAGTTAAAAGACACTGTTATTGTTCACAAGGTAGTCCTATGAAAAAGTGGATACTTTCAAGCGCAATACTGGGTATCGAGGGGGGCCATGACTCCACAAAAACTTCGCACAACAGCACCTGCTTTTATTGTTAAAAGCAGCCAAACATCAGAACAAATAGCCATGTGTATTTCTGAACAATGGAAGAACGCAACCGTCATTGGTTCGAGTCCCATCGTCAGCAATAAGAAACCTCAAACAGGTTATACAGTACAGTTATTCATTGGTGGAAACCTATCTCATATGGCTGATGTCGCAAGCAGCATCGGTGAAAACGAACAAAGTATGACCACTGTGTTTTCAAATGTATTTGCTATAGGAGAAACACCTTCACTTAAGGCTGCATTGAATTGTCAAAACTAAAGGATGGCTCACACTAGCCATCCTCGAAGTCTGTGAACTTGCTCTTCCGCTTGAACTGGAGTGGTGATCAAGAGAGACCATTTGTAGTGGCATAGTGAATTTGGCCACCTGATTAGAGGTGTTAAGATACACTTCATAGAATGACAGGTGAAA
>NZ_JABEQC010000029.1 GCF_013041605.1 Vibrio plantisponsor
TATTTAAAGAAGTTGTGTTTTCATATTTGAATACGCATATAACAATAAATTTAAGCAGATTCGTAACGCTCAGCATTTTTGCTTTGAATCAGCTTCAGTGTTTACGGCACAATGGTTTAGGTTAGTGGTAGCGTTACTCGCTACTTAATTTGGCGTTAACCCATAGATATTTTTATCCGAAATTTACCTGATAAAGCCAACGTCCTAACACGTTTTGTCCATCTTCGATTCAGCATGATCTGAGCTGAATCGTTTGTGTCCCGTTCCTTGTTCAGCGCTGACTTTCATGATGACTAGCTACTCATTATGTGACGAATCAAGGTATCAGCTATCAATTAATACTCCAATAACGTTATATGGAATTCTCTAACACTTTCTGTTACAGATACGAGCATTAAGATTTGCTACACTTTATATTATCAAGACAGAAAATCAGAATAGGTTACGTATGAGTATTGAATTTGTAATATCTATGGGGATACTTTTAGCTGGTTCGATCGCGGTGGCTACGTTTGCTGTAAGATATGATAAAAATCGAAATAACAAATAGAAAAATATTAGGTAAGTTCTATGGCTTGTGTCGCTGAAGTAACTCTAATTGTACTGATTACATAGATTTGCTATATGCAGTGATCAAGTTGTATTAAAATATAGACCACGAAATCACGTAAATTTCATGTCAAACACGACTGATATGATATGGCTTCTCTACACTTACTAAACTTCACCTGATTATCCCCCTCCGTTAGAATATTATTTTTCCTTTAATATCAGTTATTTAGTTTTTGTTTTATTCAAAGTATTAATGACAACTAACGTTTTACATGTGGTCTACGCGTTTAGAAAGAATATAGTATTCACAAGTGATTCACGGATTTGATTTTAAACTTATACTAATCAATCGGTTAGAGTTGTTTAATATCGTGTGCATGTTGATGATTGTCCAGTGTTTTACATGAGGTTTACGATACAGGAAGAATATAACATTCACACGCTATTTACAGGTTTTTTAATTAATTCAATTGGTTATATAATATTTGGCAGTTTTGTATAGAACACTTTTATCCGTGAATTCCTTGTTATAATAGATCGAAGTTAGCTTTGTTAAGGCAGGAATTGTAAATGTTGTTTTTTAATTGATTGATTAATAAATGAAAAATTTAACTTACACAGGGAGCCGTAATTCAAGAGTACTTGTATAGAACACTTTTACGCGTAAATTTCATGTCAAACACGACTGATATTGCTTCCTTATACTTACTAATTTTCACCTGATAATCCCCCCTTCCGTTAGAGTCTTAATTTAATGCTTAAAATCAATTGGTTATGTTTTTTATTATAAGCGGAGCATTAATGACCAACTAACGTTTTACATGAAGTCTACGCGTTGGAAATAATACAACATTCACAAGTGATTCACGGATTTTATTTTAAATATATACAAATCAGACACTTAAGACTATATAATATCGTATGAATGTTGATGAGAATTCAATGTTTTACATGAGGTCTACGCGTTAGGAAGAATATATCATTCACATGTAATTTATAAAGTTGAATTTATCTTAATAAAATCAATTAATTATGGTGTTTGTTGTAATTTCATATAGAACATTTCCATCCGTGAATTTCTTGCTATATCGGAGCAAAGTGGAAAAGAACTACTGACTGGGCTTGTTGCATGGGTATAGAACACTTTTATCCGTGAATTCCATGTCAAACTAGAACGATATCGATTTCTAAAACTTGATTGCTATATGGAGAGAAATAATATTCAGCAATAAAGAACGATTTGCTTAAAAAACTGTAGTATCTACTTCAAAGATAACACATGTCTCACTTTTATAATGTTGCTAAAGTGGTTTTTTAGTACTGTTCAAAAAAACAACCTTGTACTTACCCGCTTTAATTGCCAATTTACAGGCTTGCGTCAATTTACGCATTGATTCAACCTTGCGGTGATTTGTAACTATGGTTTTTCGTGCATCCATGATTTTACCTGTATAAAAAACCTATATTATTGAATAATACTAGATGATTACATACTGTCTTGCCAGACGTCTGTAGCTATTTAATCTATATACTTCTAATTGATTTAAACTGCTTAAGTCAACGTTTTCCCTTCTTTTTTCAGGGCTAATATCTAGCTGCTCACTATGCTATAAATTATCTAATGTCATTTTTGAATCGAGAAGTCAGTTATGAGTAAAAAACGATTGTCAGAAAAAGACCTTTTAGAAGGATTAACAAGTCATACTGCACACTCTGATGAACTCGCGACTACAAGTGAAAAAGATTGGGGGTCTTATTCGGAAGATGCGAATATGGCGGATAGCGATTTTCTAGTTGAACGACGTGATGTTTTTGACTCTTCCCGAATTGAATTTGAGGAAGATGAACAAGACCGAGAGCTAGTTAAGCAAAGAGAAAATTCCCCAGAAATTGACGTTGATATTGATGACCTGTGAACCAGCATGTTTGTGTTACGGAATTAATCATGTGATCACCAAAATCAAAAATGCCCCAAAGTTTCTCAGCCAAGGAATGAAGGAATCTTTCTTTCGTCATCAATTGACCTACTTATGATAATGCGAATCTGGATATGATTGGGATACAGAGTTCTCTGCAAACAATCCTTAGTGACAGTCTGTGATGCCTTGGTATGGTTGCTGTTTTTGGCACTATAACGACGGGGAGTAAGACATGTTGAATGGTATATTGTAAAAAATGAAATGTTTACAGTCTTTAATTGATATCTATCACGTTAAAGTTATGTGAAATAGCTTTTCATCATGGTATTCAAAACTTCTAGTTGGTTTTTGTGTTTTCTTCGAGTTACATCTCATAAGTGATCAGCATCAGCGAGTGTAAGGTGTAGCGAACTATGTTTAGTTATGTAGCAAGACAGCCCATTTTTGACAGAAATTTAGACATTTATGGCTATGAATTACTTTATCGTGATGGACCAAGTAATGCATTTCCGAATGGGATGACCTATGGCATCACCGAACGCCTATTTGTTGAACAGCATTTGACTTATCAAGGGATATTACTTGACCAAAAATTGGGGTTTGTGAACTTTGATTACGATGATCTGATTAACGAATTGCCGTTAGAGTTCCCAAACGACCAGTATATCGTTGAGGTATTGGAAACCTGTCAGCCTGACGCAGATCTTTTGCATGCTTTACAATCTCTTAAAGCGAATGATTACATTGTTGCACTCGATGATTTCTGTTTTAGTGATAAACGTTGGAGTCCGTTTATTGACGTTGCAGATATCATAAAGTTCGATATACGAGCCTGCCCGTTAAACCAAATTAAACACTTTGCCATTGAGTTGAAACAGCGCAATAAAAAGTTATTAGCTGAAAAAGTTGAAACGTATGAAGAATACGAAGAAGCCAAGAGGTTAGGCTTTGATTTCTTTCAAGGTTATTTTTTCTCTAAACCACAATTAATCAAACACAATAAACTTGATGAAGTGTTCAAAGCAAACATAGAACTTCTTCAAGAAATAAGTAAGACAGAGTTTTCTGTCAACACCATTGAAAAAATCATCGCTAAAAGTCCATCCCTAACAATTCGATTGTTCAACTATGTCAATAGTCAAGTATCTATACGTGCAGAAATCAGTTCAATCAATCAAGCGGTTAGCTATCTAGGTAAAGAAAGGCTCAAGCGATTTTCATCGCATCTGATTCTCTCTATGTGCCCGAAGAACAAGCCTAACGCATTGTTTCTTAGTTCATTATATCGTGCACATCTGCTTCAAACGTTAGCGTTGGAATTCCATGGAGGAGCTGTTGCAGGAAAAGCATATATCACAGGTATGTTGTCACTTTTCGATGCGTTAATGGACGTGCACATGCCCGTGATTCTCTCCAGTTTAAACTTGGACCGAGACATCACTGACGCTATTTTGGAGTACAAAGGTGATCTCGGTGAATTGTTGTTATTGGTTAAATCCTTAGAAGAAGGTAATTGGAGCTATGTAGACAAGTTTCAGTTGAATCACAACAAAATTTCGCCTTCAATGTCAAAACGATTTATCGATACGATTGCTTATGTAAATAAGAATATGGATTGAAGATGCTGCCATTCAAGTCATATCAGTTCTAAACGTTCAAGAAGCCAATATAGGGCTTCTTAACCCGACATAAGCCTTTTACAACATCAGGTTTTACATGCTTTTGCCCCTAAGTTTGCTAGCGTTGTTACTCAATAATTTTCGCTCAATGATTAAATCAATCAGTTTATATAATCCCTCAGCCCAAATTCCAACCTATGTATAATTGATGTGCGATATCTCTTTTTAAATGAAAAACTCTGTGTCTTTGTTCTTTGCAGATGATTTATTGAAGTACATACTTTTATCTGCATTGGACAATACTTCATTGATAAGCTTTGGATTTGCCTTATTTTTAAAGGTGTAACTTCCGATACTTAATGAAATCCATATTTTTTGACTATTCCAGTGTAAAGGGCTGGCCTCAAGGCAAAGATGCATCTTATGGATTACATTATACACATCCTCTTTATTTGATACTCGGTGTAAGATAACTACGAATTCGTCGCCTCCAATTCTTGAAATGAAATCAGATGAACGCAAGCAGCGATTTAAGGATGAGGCTGTATGCTTCAAAACTTCATCACCAGCCTCATGCCCTAGGGAATCATTAATCTGTTTGAACTTATTTAAATCGATATTAAGAACAGTAAACTCAACGATTGAACCCTCTCTCGACATTATTTTCGTCATTTCTTGAAATAAGTAACGGCGATTAGGTAATTGAGTAAGCTCATCATGTAATGATAAGTTTTGAGCACGTAAGTAGTTTTTAACTAACGCTATAAGAAGAAAATAGCCGATGGTAAACGTTGCAATCCTGTAGTGGTCAACTAAATTTGGCCACGGTTTTAGAGTTTTTCCAATACAGTAGTTCAGATTCATTGGGTGT
>NZ_JABEQC010000003.1:0-45743 GCF_013041605.1 Vibrio plantisponsor
TTGAGATATCTGGCGATGGAGCTTATGACACAAGGTTGTGCTACGAAGCGATTCACCTCAAGCAAGCTATTGCGCTCATTCCGCCGATGGAAGGCGCAGCCTTCTGGGAGCAGGGCTATCCTCGTAATCTAGCTGTCGGGTGCCAGAAACGTTCGCTCTCGGAGACGGCGATGTTCCGTGTGAAGAAACTGCTCAGTGGGACATTAAGCTTGAGAAATTACAATGCTCAGGTTGGTGAGACTTACGCCATGATAAAAGCGTTAAACAAGCTCACAGGGCTAGGTATGCCTGAAACGATGGTGATCGCCTAACAATTAGCCATGTTAGGGCGTTTTTAACTGAACGCAAATTAGGAAAAAAAACCTATTGCCGATTACATTACCTTCCGAATCTGTTTTCAATAATCCTTTGCTTGAATCAAGCAAAACAAGTTCATTTCCCCATTGCTAACATGAAGAATCAGAGTTACCTCTTATTTTCTTCGATTTCGGATTAAGCACCTTAAATCAAAGTGGGTAACTCTCTTGATTTCAAATCAAAGTGTCGGAACTATTACATATCAGTAATTATTTACCTCAAGAACAAATAACTCTCTAACACCTTCAACTCCCTTGTTCTCTGCTTCTTCCATATACGTAGCAGCTTTTGAAAAATACCCTTTACGAACGAAATTTTTAATCATCTCATAGTAGTATTTAGATTCATCATCTTTGGATTCACTCCACTTAAAAGATGAAGGAATATTACTAATAACCTTCTGATCTTTTACTCTCTCATAAGGATTACTAAAGTGTTCTAATTCTATTTCTAGGTATATCCTACCAGTTTTTCTATATTGGATATTACTATTTGAAGCATCCAGTATATTTGCTTCAATATCACCAGCACGGATCGCCATATCATTGATCACTCTTAACGGTTTAGGAGAATCTAAATTCAGTTTTTCCACATCCGTAAAAAATACTAAGTAGCTAGGATTTTTGCCATTAGGATAAACTTGAGGAAGTCTATATTCGCTATAATATCCTTCTGCTTTAAATAAACTCTTTGGTGTATAAAAATTATTACTAGTTCCAAGAAAATCTAAAAGTTTGAAGTTTTCATCTAGTACCAAGACAGAAGGCAAAAATACACCGTTGTCATCAATTGGTGAATAAACACTAACTCCAATATCACTTGAGCTTACAGGAAGTTTAATACCTTCTACATAAGAATAATTGGAGTCGAGTCTAATAATGTCATTGGAACTAGAAACATTAAGTTCTATATCACCGACCTCAGGCAGCTGTTTATATCGAATTTCATTTAGAGTCACATAACGATGCTCTTTTAGTGCTAGCCTGTCAGGGATTTCCTTATACAGCTTATTTTCAACCAATGTTGAATTCGAACAAGCTACACTCAGAACTGCAAGTAATATAATAGTTAACAACTTCATATTGTTTTCCTCAGAATCTATTACCCAAAACCATACAAGAAAGCGCTTTCTCTTAACGTGACGCGAGTCTTTAATTATTAATTTTAAATGAACTAATACTTAACCGAATTCACTAAGGGTACATACTACTAATGCTCCATACATACTTATACCCCAAAAAGGACACACAAAATTCATAGCTAAATTTGATGAAAATTGTTCGCACCTATTCCACTTGTTTCTCAAAACATAAGGTTTGTAACTCTGCGCCTTTTTTCACGAACTGGCATTCTAACCAATAAACACCAGATGGCAGATAGATAGCTCGCCCTTGAACCATGGTAGTCTTGCCGTTGTTACCGTTGATGGGCAGTGACATAGCAAATTCACCATTGATGCTCAAACTGCAAGAAGATTGCGCCAGAGCTTCTCGATCATAGGCCATCTGAGCAAAACAAAGGTAAGTACCGCTGTTTTCTACCTGCAACAAACATTGGCTGGATTCTTGGCTGTTGAGTTCAATGGTTTGATCCGCAAAGCAGATTGGTGCCGTTTCAGGCACTGCGTGGAGCGCCTGAGCCGAAAGTGGCGCAAAAGCTTTCACCGCTTGATACGCCTGCAACGGTCTTTGCATAACTGGTGCATTCAAAATAAAACGGCAGATGTTCATCGCACTGCGCTGCAATTCGCCCAACGTTAACTCACCTTGCGCGAGCGCCTGCAAGGAGTCGTCTTCCATTGGGTTACGCTCGGCGGCTTCGTTTTCCACTACCATGTAGAGATCATTTTGCGCTCGTAGCATGTAGCCAGTGAAGCGCTTACTCTCTTCACCTCCGTCAACGGGGTGATTCATTTTGGCCCACCAGTCGGTCATCACAATGCCAGTGTAACCCCATTCACCACGCAAGATGGTGGTATTCAGATCATAGTTGGAAGCCGCCCAATGACCGTTGACCGGATTGTAAGCGGTCATGATGGTAGACGCCTGACCATACTTCACCGCCATTTCAAACGGTTTGATGTGGATTTCACGCAGCGCGCGCTGTGACATCACGCTATCTACATCCATTCGCGCGGTTTCTTGATCGTTCGCTGCGAAGTGTTTGATGGTGCCAGAAACGCCCGCTTGTTTTAAACCTGTGGTTTGCGCAGCCGCGATCCAACCCGTTAATAACGGATCTTCGGAGAAATATTCGAAATTACGGCCATTGAGTGGATGGCGATGAATATTGATACCTGGGCCAAGTAACGTATCGATTTGGTACGCTTGCAATTCTTGGCCAACCAGATAATACAATAGCTGATTGAGCGCCGAGTTCCACGTGCAGGCAAGCAGCGTTCCAATCGGTACTTGCGTCGCTTGATGACCGCTGTCCATGCGAATCCCCGACGGACCATCGGCCGCCGCGGCCACCGGAATGCCCAGCTCAAATAGCGAATCACACACCCCGCCAAATGCAGCCGCAGTGCCCGGTGTCACTTTCGGGCTGCACATACCTTCTCCACGAACAAGAGTCGCCAATTGCGCTGGCGTCAGTTGGGCAATGAAGGCTTCTAAATCAGCGTGTCCTTTTGCAACATCGACCAACTTAATCCCTTGATCGCCCGTAAAAGCATAGGTTGGCGGCAAGTTGGCTTCAATTCGTTGCGCCAGTTCCACCGTACGCAGTGGCACAGGCTGATACCTAGTTTGATAGACGCCATTGGCTTGGCGCTCTGCTGGCACTAGGCGTTCAAACTCACGCGTTGGGGCACAGGCTTCTGAAAGGGTTTCTAGCACCCGCAGTTGGTCGAGTTGCCACACGGCATCAACCAGCTCGGCTTGGCGTACGCTCCCCCCAAGGTAGAAACGGTATTCACCCGCTTCCAACACATAACTGTTTTTGTGCCCTGTCACACCGCTGTCGTCAAAGGAAGCCAAAGCCCATAAAGGCACGGTAATTTGCACTCTTTCACGGCCATTCGGTGCAATTTCACCGCTTTTATCAAAACCACACAGCACACGTGCGGGTTTACCGAGTTTTCCTTGCGGCGCTTCCACATAGACTTGCACTACTTCTTTGCTGCTAAATTGTTGGCCTACATTACGAACCTCAATATCAAACGTCAGCGCGTTGGCATTGGTGAGATCGCCGCCAGCATCTGCCACGTCAACAGAGCACTGAACCAAACGGCGTTCAAATTGGGTATAAGATAACCCGGCACCAAACTCAAACTGCACCTCCTCTGGGGCAAAGGTTTCAAAGTATCGATAGCCGACGTATATATCTTCAGCATAGGGGTTGAAGTCTTTGCGGCCAAAATGGGCAGATGAAGGGTAATCTTGCAAACGATAGGCGATGGTGTCGGTCAAACGACCACTGGGAGAAACAGCGCCAGAGAGCACATCGGCCAGCGCGTGGCCCCCTTCCATCCCCGCCGCCCAGCTGTAGAGCACTGCTTTGATCGCTTGATGGTTTTCAAGGTCAGTTAACCACGACATATCGATAATATTGGTCACGTTCATCACCACGATCACCGCCGTAAAGTGACGGCACACTTTGGTTAGCATGTCCGATTCCAGCTCGGTTAAGCGGTAGCTGCCTGCTTCATCGGCGTAATCTTTATCTTCACCGGCAGTGCGACCAATAAACACGATCGCTTTGTCAGACTGAAACGCAGCCTGTGCCACCACCTCATCGGTCAATGGCATTTCATGTTGAAACCACGGCTCAGCCGCCCAACCACCGCCGCCGTCATCAAATGGATGATGCGCCAGCCAAGCTTGATAGGTCGCGATCAGCGCCTGATTCAGCGTAAATGATGCATTGGATTGCAGCCCTTGCAGTGCATTAACGGCATACGGCACATTGACCGCCCCGCCAGACCCTGTGCCACTGCGATAGGTATCCACTTGACAGCGGCCAAACAGAGAAACCACCTCTGATGGTTGAATAGGAAGGGCTTGGTCGTCATTTTTTAGCAAGACGATGCCTTCTGTCGCCGCTTTACGGCTCACCGACAACAGTTCTTGCTGCGCTTTGTCTATCGCTGGATTTCTCATCGCTCTATCGCTTTATTTTGCTTTTGGCATTCTCATTGAATGAGCTTCAGTGTATGCTTGCCAAGTGCGCATTTCTACCAACATACCGACCAATAAAGGGAAAATAACGACATGAACGTCACCTATCAACTGCAGGAGCATCTGCGATATCCGCATTTAAAATTTGCTTATGTTGATGGCCACCATCACAGTGATTTTGGCCTGCACAAACACGACTTTTCTGAGCTGTTTTTGGTCGTCAGTGGCAAAGGCAATCATGTCGTGGCATCGCACGTTTATCCCCTCAGCACGGGGGATGTGTTTGTGATTAACGGTGACATTGAGCACGCCTTTCAAGATGTTGAGCAGTTGGAAATCATTAACTTGATGTTTGAAGCAGGCACGCCCTTTTTCGAAACGCCCTCATTGAGGATGTTGTCGGGCTATCAGGCGATGTTTAAGGTCGAGCCGATTGCCCGCCAAACCGGTGAATATCGGGCTAAGCTCACGCTTGATAGCGGGCAACTGCCGCAAATAGTGCGGTTGATTGACGCGATTCGGATTGAATACCAACAAGGGGAAAACGGCTTTGAAACCATGCTCACCAGTTTGATGCAGCAATTGGTCATTACCCTAGCACGCATGTACCAGCAACAAACGCACGATCTGCCGAAAACCACACTGGCACTTAGCCGAGCGTTAATTTTTATTGAACAGCACTTTACCGATGCCTGCCTTCACAGCGGAGAAATTGCCCAAGCGGCGTTTGTCAGCCAGCGACAACTCGAGCGGCTGTTTAAGCAGTTTCTCAACACCTCACCGAATCTTTACTTGCGTGAAATGCAGCTCAACTATGGACGTGATCTATTAAGTAATGACCCTAGTGTTTCGATTCAGCAAATAGCGGAACGGTGCGGATTCAATGACAGCAACTATTTTTCAAAGTGCTTTAAGCAGAAATTTGGCCAAAGCCCACGCCAATACATGACTCAACAAAAATAAAAAAAGCCGCTGTTGTCAGCGGCATAATGAATGGCAGTGGTGTGCATTCATGCAACAAAAACAAGTTCTCCCGTGTAGCCCGACTTGCCAGTTGCAAAATCAGGAGTGGCGATCCCCCTAAAGAACCACTCCCTACAGGTGGATTACCACCACATGTCTGCTTGGATACCCACAAGGACGTCTGCTTTGTCACGCATTGATCCATCTAGGTAAGTCGCTAGGAAACGAATTTCAGGTGCTGGGCCAAAACCAGTTGGGACTATAATGGTTGGCGCAACCGTCAGTTTGTAGTTGGTTGCATCGTCACCCACACCGTTTGAATCTTCCCATTTGTTGTACTGGAAGCCCGCTTCTGTCGCGATAACGAAGTTTTGTGTTACTGGGAAAGATGGACGGATCATCGCCGATGCCCAGCTGTCTTTGCCACCGTTATCGAGATCGTTGTATTGACCTTGGATAGAGTGGAAGATGCTCACGCCATTTTCAAAGAAGTATCCCCCCCATACCAACGCACGCGCAGAGACATCACCGCTTTCGACTTTCTTCATTTTTGCAGGGCCTTCCAACGAACCATTGCCAGGTTTCCATGCGTTGTAAGTAGTCAGCGTGCCGCCAAGTAGTTGACCGGAGCCAAGGCCTTTACCTGCCTGAGCGATGTACTTGGTAAAACCTTTGTCAGATAGACCAAACACTTTGTCTGAATGAACAATCGCGGTCATCTCAACACCGTTGCTAGCGTACTCTGTACCATCGACGAAGTTGTCTGGCAGATATTTACCCATGGCGTGCAGTTCAACACCATCAAAATCAACGCCTACGTGTACCGAGTGCATTGGGTTGTTCGAGTTGGTTGCCCAGAATGAATCTTCTGCGTTATCACTGGCGATATACGCAAAATCCCATTTGTTTCCGCCAAGTTCAATACCTTCAATACCCACACCAGTGCCGGACATATCGGTATAGAAGAAGTCTGTCATAAAGATATAGTTGTCTTTACCGTAAAAACGTTTCCCTCCCCAAATAGTACCCGTATCGCTAACACCATCAAACTCAACAAAGGTTTCCACCATACCAATACTACCGTTTGCTGCATCTGCGCTCGTACTGAGCTGGTTTTTACCTTCAGACTGTGCGTTGTCTGCTCCGGCACGCGTCTTGATACGGATTTTTTGACCGTCATCATTCTCAAAGTTTTTTTGCAGCGCAAGCTCAAAATGGTTGTCCGATTCAATACCCAAGCGACCTAGGCGCTCTTTAGATGCTGGGAATTTTGAACGTTTGAAATCGTCGTTTTTGCTGTAGAGAGCCCCCGCACGGAAGTAACCGTGGAACTCAAAACCATCAGATTTTTCAGCATGAACAACTGGCGTGGCGGATAAACCCGCAGTCGCAACTAGACAAGCGAGGGTAAGCTTAGAAAGTTTCATATTAACTCCATGTTCCATCATTAGCCCTTAAAAGAAAGCGCTTTCTTTGTTATTTATAAAAAACTGAACATCAATGGCGAACGCAAACCAATAATTCACGTTCAACTATGCGATGAAGCTAATAAAATATCAGCCTCAACTGCCTTGTTCAGTGCAAGAGAAGTATAAAAGGATCTTCTAAGATAAAACCGTGATCACCCTCATTAAAGAAAGCGCTTTCTCGGATATTCATCACAATTTGATATTTCACTGATCAATGAATGGAAGAAACACTTTCAAGCCGTTTTGTACCTTAAAAACGAAAAGTGCCTAAAAACGAAAAAGCCCGTGATGTTCACCACGAGCTCGATCGAGTGCGTACTGATCAGCGTTTTTCGAAACGAATGTTATCCAAACTGAATGTCATCGCAGCCGTAGGTTCAAACACCAATAAGTTGTTGATCATGGTTGGATCCGCTTGATTGCCAGCAACAAAGCGGTTTGACTGAGCGAGTAAATCCGCCAGCTTGATGCGCACTTCGCCCCATTGCCCCATCGCTGGCAACGCCACAGTCATGTCACTGGTTTTTGGCCAACCACTATCGATTTTCACCATCAGTTCACTGCCGTCAGTCATCGACTCCACTTTGATATCAAAGATCAGCTCGCCACTCTCTAACCAATGGCTCACGTCAGTCGTGGGTGAACGGAAATAAAGGTTACCCGCGCCGTTTTTCTTGCTGATTTTCAGCACTTGGCCGTGATCACCATCGGCCACTTCTTGGTGCGAGACGATGTCCATTGGATCGTAACTGCCGTACGCCAAGTTACTGTTGAGGCTTTCAGAGAAAATATCTAAGTTTGGGCCATCGGCGTAGCGGTCATCTTGCGGCAAAATCGCAGGCGCTTGATGCCCTTTGACCTTCACCGCTTGCTCACCGATAGTCGCACAGCCTTTGCCTTTCCAGCGATCCGCCGAGCAGCGATACACTTTCACGTAATCCACCAGCATGGTTTTTGGAAAGTCCGATTTATCGATTCCTTTTTGGTTGGCATTGGCCGACCAAGAGCCGCCCACAGCAAGGTTGAGCAGCAGGTGGAAACGTTCGTCAAACGGTGCTGCGCCTTTGGCGTTGACCAAAGCGCCATCGACTTTATATTGGCTGTACCACTCATCTTGCGTTTGTGTCGCGTAGTGAATGTTGTCGACATACCAACGAATTTCCCCTTCTTCCCACTCAATCGCATAGGTGTGGAAGTCATCCGCTGGGTTGATGTTGTTGGGCAGCGAAGCACCTTGACCACTGTAGACGTTATCTGGCCATGCTTTGCCATAGTGCAGACTGCCGTATATGCGGTTTTCACCATCGCCAGCTTGTGCTCCTGGCGCATCAGATTGCGCTTTCAGGTTGACCGCTTCCATGATGTCGATTTCACCAGAGGCCGCCCAAGTGCCATATTTGTTATCGGTCGGTAGCATCCAAATTGCTGGCCACGTTCCCTGCCCAGATGGTAATTTGGCGCGGATTTCAAAGCGGCCATATTTGTGGTCACGCTTGTCTTTAGAGCGCAGACGTGCCGAAGTAAATGGCAGGGTTTTATTCGCCCCGGCGCCAACTTTGCCTTCTGGATTATCTGGCCCACTGTAGCTCTCATTGTGCGCCACAATGTGCAAATAGCCATCTTTTACATAGGCATTACGCGCCCGTTTGGTGTAGCACTGCTGCTCGTTATTGCCACCGCCCCAACAGTTTTCTTCTAGGCTCCAGTTACGTTTGTTGATTTTGTCGCCATCAAACTCATCGGCCCACACCAATTGCCACTGTGCACTCCGTGGTGTAGGTTGATCTAGCAGCATCACTGGCTTTTTGGTTTGAACTGAGTCGGTTCCGGATGAGCTGTCACCCGTTTGGCTACAACCCGCTAATAAGCCAAGAGAAACGGCCAAAGCAAGCTGGTTAATACTATTACGGTTGTTCGATGTCATGATTCCTCCGCACGGGGTACCCCGTGACTGCGTTGTCAGTGTGAAATCCGCTGAACGATAAACAAGCTATGCCATTTTTGTCGCGGATTAACGATTATTTGTTGAAGGCCACATTGCGCATTTCCGCAACACCGCCATGAATGTCGGCAGTGCCACTGAAGTAGCACAGTGAGGTAACGTCGCTAAAATCGGGGTTACACTTGATCATCTCGCTCATTGGGATGGTGTAAGCCGTCCATTCGGTGCTAATGGCGCTGCATATTGGACCAAACGGTACAAAGTTAATGGTTTGAGGGCAATCGTTGTTACCCCATAAACCCGTTTGAAAACCGATGTTAAGAGCCGGACCTGTCGTGCCTTTGAGCTCAAACGATAGGCTACCGTTTTCAAAGCCTTTTAGGTTCACACCTGCTTGACCTACCAGCACAACGCCTGCAACCCAGCCCTATCTTTCTCGGTACCCACCGTTTGTGGCGTAGTAAGCGTCAGCACACACGACTTCTCAGCAAGGCAGGCCGTGCCTTCCCATGCAATCGCTTCGCCACCAAGAAAAAAGGTACTGTCAAGCACAATGAATTGATAGGCGTCAAACTGTTGATCAACCAATGGTTTGGCTTTGGGTGCGAGCGAGTTGTCCAATACGTTTTGTTCCACACCTCCGTGGCTTTTCACAATGTTTAAGCAAGCACGAGTGATGCCGTCGAATGCGCCATAAGAAATGGCTAGACAATTGGCGTTACCCAATAATCAGCATGGTGCTCCGTTGGGTAGTTGCCCTCACGCACTGGCTGAGGCGCAAGCATCACCTCATTTGGCGTTCCACTATCACTGGATGCTTCTGTTTTGCTGTTACTTCCACACGCGACCAACAAGCCAGAGAAACCGAGCAGTAACGCGTACTTGATGATGTTTTGATCAGATTCACTCTTAGTGTCCTTAGAACAAAAGTAAAAGATAGCGCTTTCTTTTGTTTTAAAAATAGAGCGAGAAAACGGGTCAAGAAGACAGAGCGCTCTCGCTAAACGACGGCAAGAAAGTTGACAACCCCATAGCTTGCAATGTTCTCAGTCGATGAAACCATTCTAGAAACAAATAAGGATGAAAAACGTGAGCACCACCAACATGCAAGCGCTTTCTTTGTGCGTGGATCACATTATAATCCCCTCCAACACGGTTAAATTGCTCAAAGCGTGAACATCCCTTTTCACAGGACGCTATGTAGTTCAGAGTTTTGTTATCTTCGCCATCAGAGTTCTAGGTGAGGGAACAGAACACAGGTACACTGTCCTATTGAACTCAAAAGGCAATATAAGGAGAGTTCCATTGATCACCATTAAAGAAGTATCCGAGTTGGCGAATGTCTCTCAATCCACCGTATCACGTGCCCTGAACGGCCACCCAACGGTGAAAGAAGCCAATCGAAAGAAAGTCTTAGAAGCGATCGAAAAGCTAGGCTACAAACCGAACGCTTTTGCACAGGCGCTGGCATCCAGTCGTTCTAACAGCATTGGCATGTTGGTAGGCTCGCTAGACGGCCCGTTTTATGGCCCACTGATGCACCATGCCGAAAACACAGTAAGACAAAACAACATTCACTTGATCGTCACCAGTGGTCAGGAATCTCACACCAAAGAGCAAGATTCGATCAACTTCCTGCGCTCAAAGCTGGTTGACGGTTTGATTGTCCATTCCGATACCCTTTCTGACGATGAACTGATTGACGTGGTTAAGCGTCAAAATGCCACGATTGTGTTGAACCGCTACATTCCAGAAATTGCCGATCACTGCATTTTTATCGATAACGAACTTGGTGGGTATCTAGCCACCAAGCACCTGTTGGAACATGGCCACAAGAAAGTGGCGTGCATCACCGGTCAACTGAGCAAAGTCGATAGCCGCGATCGCTTACAAGGTTATCGCAACGCTTTGGCTGAATTTGGTATTGCGTATGACGCGAGTTTGATCGTCGAAGGACGTTTTGACCATCAAGGCAACCACGAGGCGGCGCGTCGTCTGCTCGATCGCGATCCACAAATCAGCGCTATTTTCTGCCAAAACGACAACATTGCTCTGGCGGTTTACGATGTGGCCGCAGAACGCGGATTGGCGATTGGCGACGATCTTTCTGTGGTCGGTTTTGATAATGATACCCACAGCCAGCACATTCGCCCACGCTTAACCACGGTGAACTTCCCTGTGATGGAAATGGGCTGCGAAGCTGCCAAAGGGGTATTGGCCTTGGTCAACAAGCAGTGTTACCCATTAAAGCACAAGCTAACGCCAGAGCTGGTTATACGAGATTCGGTAAAACCACACCAGTCGAAGGCCAAGTAGAGCAAGCTCGCCTTCCTTTCTGTCAGCGAAGTCCGTAGTGAGCTCCCCAAGCCTTGACTCTGCTCGCTGTTTTTTGCGCTGACTTTCGTGGCTAACACACGGAAATAAAGAACCCCACCAAAAGGTGGGGTTCTTTATTTCTCTCATATGGCCTCAACCACGAGGCCATGTTTCTGTTTGAGTGGCTAGTTGGTTAAGCGCTTAAAGCTTACGATTAGCCATTAGTACTTAGTGATTAACCGCTATACAGCATCGATTCCGGCAAGCTCACCACCACTTTCTCCACCTCGCCTGTGCGAGCGAAAATCGCTTGGCTGATGCGTTCATCGAGCTCAAGTTGCTCAAACAACTGCACGCTGTCGTCACGCATCATCACTTCAATGTGGCCTTGTGCTTGCTCGCTGAGCTCATAGATAAACGGAACTTGACAGTAAGTGAAAGCTAACTCACCGGCATCCACTACGTAGATGCATTTCTCACCAGACACATCTAAGCAGCTAAAGGTGGTTGCTTGAGTGAGGAACTCTTGCTTTCTCAATAGCGTTGGCTCAATACGAATGCGCTGCGCGTTCACTTTGATACCCAGCTCGGCAAAACGCGTCAGCACTTCTTCTTTGACTTGGCCTGTCATGCCTGGCTGCTGCGCGCCAGCGTGTTTTGGCGTATGCGAGTACGGGTCGGTTGGAAACGCACCGTAATTTTGCGGCGTCTTGTTAAAGCCAATGCCCTGACGAACGCGGTAGTAGTAGTGTGCCAACTGCTTGGTTTCTTCGCTGTTTGCATCTTGTTCCAACGCAAACTGGTAGTTTTCTTGTACTGCCAGCAGCAGTTTGGAGACCATGTGCCAGTAGATACAACCCAAACCTTCGTAACCAAACATGGTGCCAGAACGGCCAGTAAACGCACGGTGGTTAAACACCTGCTCATAAAGAGCATCGAGCTCGTCCCATTGTTCTTTGCTAAGCTCTGGGTAGTCCATTTTCACTTGCGCGACCGCTTTGCGCAGTCCATCGACGTTTTCAAACGTCGCGTGGAAATGGCAGTCGCCTTGAATGTCACGTTGCACAATGCGTTGATCGCCCTTGGCCAGCATTTCACTGATCACACGGTTGGTTTCCACTTGTGCAGGCGCAATGCGGTTGCGCGCAACAAACGCTGGCAATTCGCGATCTGGGTAGAGCATGAAGCTTTGCTGATCGTCACGGTACATATCGCTGTTAAACAGCTTATCCAACAACTTAACGGCTTGTTTTGGTGTGAGCACACCCGCGCTCAATACCGCCACTTGCCCTTCTAGCATTGGGTAGAGATTTTCGATATTTAAGCTTTCACCCGAGTAAGTCAGGATGTTGTAGGCGTTGTACAAACCATCTTCACGCAAGTTGTTTTCGATGCTGGAATCGAGCACCACAAGGCTGGCTTCCAGTAGTTTCTCGAGCGCACTTTTCTCCACTTTGGTTTTACCAGAGAAACCGTTCATGCGGTAAACACGTTGTCTGAACTCGTCGGCGGATTTTTCAAGCAGCGTCAACATCGCTTTGCGTGTTTGACGATTCACCGTGCCTTGGCGGATCTCTTTGGTCGCGTCTTGCAGAATGCGGGTGATGGAGAGCATCCAATCAAACACTTCTTTCGACATCGAGACAGATGATGGCAGTTCGCTCATCAATCCCTGCAAGAAGGCCACATAACGACGCATGTAGTACAAAGTAACCATAGAGAGACCATTACCGACAATCGCGTTGTTGGCATCGTTCCATTCCGGACGTTGAGTGTTGAGCCAAATACCGCCATCCAGCACCAAATTGCTCAGTTTCGACAACAAAGGCACCAGCACTTTTTCGCACAAGTTCACCATGTAAACGCTGTCTTCGCCTTCGAGGATCAAACGGCCATCACTGCCCAGCTTCGCCACTCTTTCTTCGATACGCTTTTGCAGTTCGTGGTTAAACGACACCGTGTCTTTTGGATTGGCGAACAAATTGTCCACGCCACACAGCTCATAAGGCACATTGGCGTAGCTATATAGATCACTGGTGAGCAACTCGCTAAACTCTTCACGTTGATATTTCTTCGACAACTCAAGGAACTTCAACAAGTAGATGATCTGGTGATCGCCCCAGTAACCGATGTTGCTCCATGGATCATCCGCTTCCAGCAGTTCCCAATCGATGCCCTCTTTGGTGATACGATATGGGTTGTAACCATCCATGGTCGAGGCGTTAACAAACTTCGCCATGAATGAAGAGATGAAACCCGGATAGCTCAACGCCAGCGCTTCCCAGTTTTGGAAAATGTCGCGCCAGTTACCTTGGTAAGAGAGTAAACGATCACCTTTTTCATCTTTCAGTTTGATTTCGTAGTGGTTCCAAGGGCGGCTTGGATCGCCATGTCGACGACCAAACGTTAGTGGCAAGTACTCATAGCTTAAACGTACCAACTGCGCGTCACCCGTGAGCTTCGCCAGGCGAACCAGTTCAGCATGGGTAAAGCTCGCCGGAAGATCGGCAAAGAAGGTTTGCTGACGCGCCACCACTTGTTGGTTGGTTTTGCGCATGGTTTTCAGCACGTCTTGCTTGTCAAGTTGGTAGTTGTTTTCAATCACGCCGCCACGCATGCTGTTGAACAGCACGTTAGCGTAGTGGTGCACAAACGTGGTTTCCTCTGCGGTCACTTGCCAAGCATCCCCGCCCGACATCAGAACAATCAGCTCTTGCTGATTTCGCGCGATACTCGCCTCGATCTGCTGTTCCACTTTGACCGGCGTCGCCAACTGCTGCTCTAAGGCATGCACATCACAATGGTTTTTGTCGATATCGGCAACGATCAACCAGTGCTTACTCTGCCCCGCAGGGAGCTTGATTGTTTTGTTGATCAAGTAACTACCGCGCACACCACGTGTCAGTGGCTCGTTGGCA
This sequence comes from Vibrio plantisponsor, assembly GCF_013041605.1. GTDB lineage: Bacteria > Pseudomonadota > Gammaproteobacteria > Enterobacterales > Vibrionaceae > Vibrio > Vibrio plantisponsor. The sequence goes on from NZ_JABEQC010000003.1 coordinate 14,087, forward strand.
ATCGGCTCACCACTGCGGAACGCACCTAGCTGTTCACTGCTGAGAAGAATTTGACCGTTGTCATTGTCAATGCTAAACACCGTGGTCGCCAACAGTGATTCGGCAGGCTCTGCGCGATCACTCAACTTAGCGTACATGGTGTAGAGCGCCAGTGACGTGCCTTCCACTTGTTCATTCCACTTATATGCATCCACTAAGGCACTGCGCGTTTGTAACGCTGCCAATGGCGCGCCCGATGGCAACAGGTTTTGCAATCCGTCGAGAATATCCAGCTCACGGTCTTGGTCAGAGAGATCACTGATTTGCGCACGGCGAACAAAGCCAAAATCGTCGCTGCTGGCCCAAGCGTATTGGAACTTCAGTTTTAACGTGTGGTTAATCTCTTCAAAAACGATTTTGTCACCGATGCTGTTTTTGTAGAGATTGCGCTCTACTTGGTACAAGCCATCGTGGAAACGGTTGAACGGTTCCCACAGTACCCATCGGCCATCTTGCTGCATACGAACAATGGTTTTCGAGCCGGTGTTTTCCGCGCTTTCATGAATATGATCCACCGACTTGTACGGGAAAAGAGCATTTTCAGGGCGAATGCGGCCCGCCGATAAACTGCCTGTTGATGAGATAAACAGCCAATGGTCGCTGGAGGACACCACGCTAATGAAAAATGGGGCCATTTTGTCAACATGGGCAATTTTGTAGTAACGCTCACCGAGCAAATCGACAAATGAACCTTCAACGTTCTGATTTTTTTGATGTTCTAGCTTCATAATTTCATTCCAACAAAAGAAAGCGCTTTCTTTATCGCTTTTTTAAAAAGTTAACTGGCCATCACCCAGCAAGGTGATGGCAGCGCGCAAAGTGGTTTTCCGCAATTTGTGTCGGCTCAGGCAGAGAACGCGTGCACAACTCGGTGGCTTTAAGACAACGGGCGGCAAAGGGGCAACCCACACTGCTTGGCTTCCACAGTGGGATTTCACCTTTTTTCGCCTGCAGTTCGCGTTTACCAGAGTTGCCGACTTCTGGCACGGCAGAGAGCAGCAGTTGCGAATACGGGTGCTGCGGGTTTTGCGTCACGCTGTCGCTGTCACCCCACTCCACCATGTGACCAACATACATCACTGCGGTTTTTTCAGCGAAGTAACGTGCCGTTGCAATGTCGTGAGTGATGTACATAAATGAGATGCCGTGCTTATCTTTTAGATCCGCCATCAGGTTCAAAATACCTAGGCGTACAGACACATCCAGCATAGAGATAGGCTCATCGGCCAAAATCACTTCAGGGTCAACTGCGATAGCACGGGCAATCGCAACGCGCTGACGCTGGCCACCACTGAGTTCGTGCGGGTATTTTTCCGCCGTCTCTTTCGCTGGCGACAAACCCACCAGTTCCAACAGCTCGTACACCAACTTAGGAATCGCGGCGTTATCGGCACGCTTATGAATCTGCAATGGGCGCGCAATGTGGTGGTAAATGGTGTGAACCGGGTTGAGTGAGCCAAAAGGATCTTGGAAAATCATCTGCACCTGACGCGCGTATTCCAACTCGCCATTTTCTTTAATGTAATCAGCCAGCGGCTGGCCTTTAAAGGTCACTTCCCCAGCGGTTTTATCGTAGATGCGGGTTAAAATACGCGCCCCCGTGCTTTTGCCCGAGCCGGATTCGCCCACAATCGCCAGCGCTTCGCCTTTGCGCAGATCAAACGATACGTCGTTCACCGCGCGCATGAGATTGCTTTTGACCGACTGGCCAAGCGGGAAATCTTTCACCAAATTCTTAATCGAAAGAATTACTTCAGGTGTGTTTACTTGTTGCATGTTTCCGCTCCCTACACCAAATGACACGAGACAAGGCTGCCGTTATCGGCACGCATTAAATGGGGGTCTTGCTGCTTACAAACCGATGTGCAAACACCGCAACGCTCTTGGAAATTACACCCTGTTGGGATATTGAGCAGGTTCACCGGGTTGCCCGGAATACCGTAAAGGCGCTCTTTCGGCCCGTGAATGGTAGGGAACGATGAGATAAGCCCTTTGGTATAAGGATGTTGCGGATTGCCAAACACTTGCTTCGCTTCGCCCAACTCAATCAGGTTGCCGGCGTACATCACGCCGATGCGGTCGGCGATTTCACCCATCAAGCTCAAATCGTGGCTGATGAACAAGATTGAAAAACCAAACTTGTTCTTGAGTTCATACAGCTCGTTGAGAATCTCTCGCTCAACCACCACATCGAGCGCCGTGGTTGGTTCGTCCATGATGATCAGTTTTGGCTCAAGTGCCAATGCAACCGCAATCACCACACGCTGCCTCATGCCGCCACTAAGTTGATGCGGAAAGCTGCTCATACGATCGCCATGAATCCCGACAATTTTCAGTAACTCAACCGCTCGCTCATGGGCTTGTTTGTACTGCACTTTACGGTGCGCCAAAATCACATCCGTCAGTTGCTCACCAATTGTAATGACTGGGTTGAGTGAGTTCATCGCACTTTGGAACACCACCGAAACATCGTTCCAGCGGAAATCGCGTAATTGGCGATCGTTCATCTTCAGCACATCTTGCCCTTTGTAGAGGATCTCCCCCTCCGAGATCAGCGCTGGCGCTTTATGCAGACGCGAAATCGCGAAAGCCAAGGTACTTTTGCCGCAACCCGACTCGCCCGCTAAACCCACGGTTTCACCCGGTGAAATGGTTAGGCTAACGTTGTTCACTGCACGCGCAACGCCGTTTGGTGAGACGTAATCTACACACAAGTTATTGATTTCAAGTAAATGACTCATAGTAGACCTCGACGTTTATCGGCTTGCTTTTTCAATTGATGCCACAGTTTGATGTGTGGACCGGTGCGCAGTTTCGGGTTACTCACTTGGTCAATCGACATGTTGATCAGTGCCAACGCGCCACCAGTAATCGCCAGTGCCGACGCCGGAACCAGCATCTCCCACCATGCCCCCGTGTAGAGCGACGAGGAAGTTTGCGCCCAGTAAAGCATGGAGCCCCAGCTCACTTCGGTTGCATCACCTAAACCAAGAATGCCTAGGCCTGCTTCCGCGCCCATGGCGTAAATCACGGTGCCTAAGAAGCCACCGAATACGATGGAAACGAGGTTCGGCAGAATTTCGACCAAGATGATGCGAATTTTTGACTCGCCCATCACTTCTGCCGAGATGATGAATTCTTTGTTTCGAATCGCCATGGTTTGCGAACGTATTACGCGCGCCCCCCAAGGCCAGGAGGTAATGCCGAGCAGAACCGTAATGACTAAGGATCCGACCTGGCCGAGAAAAGCCGCGAGAACAATCAGCAAGGGCAGTTGTGGGAATACCAGAAAAACGTTAGTCAGAAAGTTAAGGCGCTCATCGATTTTGCCGCCAAAGTAGCCGGACGAAACACCGATGATCACGGCGAGGCTCATGGCAATTACACCTGCGGCAATGGCCACTGTCAGTGATTTGCGCGCACCATGCAGCACTTGGCTGTAAACATCACGGCCACTGCGCGTGGTACCAAGTACGTATTCTGCATTTGGCGCAACGTGCGGGCGAGCAACGCGCTTTTCTGGGTTGTGCGTCGCCAATACTGGCGCAAACAACGCACCGCAGAGAATGACGCTCAGCAACAAGCCACCGATAATGGCTGGCGGGTTGCCATAGAAAAATGCGTAAATTTTACCCAGTGTTTTTTTGGTCTTTTTCCAAGAGAAACGAGGCTCACGAGCGATCATTTCACTGGGTTCGGACGCATTATTAGTATTGATTGTCTTGTCCATGGTACACCTTAGTTTGAAATGCGGGGGTCAAGCCAGACGTAGAGCAAATCAGCAATGAAGTTCGCCGTCAGTACTGCTGTGACGAGAATCAACAGGATGGCTTGGATTAACGGGTAATCACGTGCAACAATGCCTTTAAGTAAGATGTTGCCCAAACCTTGATAGTTGAAAACCACTTCCGTCATGATCGAGCCTGCGAATGAGAAACCAATCGCCATCGCTATTGCGGTAGCCACAGGAAGAATGGCGTTGCGGCCTGCATAGCGATACATCACACGGAAACTGCTGAGTCCTTTCGCTTCTGCCATGGTGACGTAATCTTCACCCAACACGTTTATCATCGCGTTTCGCATGTTAAACACCCACGTCGAAATTCCGACGACAACCATTGAACCCACTGGCAATATGGCGTGCTTGGCAACACTACCAATAAACTCTAGGTTGAAACCTGGCTCTAGCGAGGGATCGTAGGTGTACGCCAGTGGCAGCAGCTCCAGCTTCAAACCAAAGAAGTAGAACAGTAACAGTGCAGTAACGACATAAGGAAAGTTACTGATGAAAGCCAACACTGGTGGTACCACTTGACCAAACAAACCCTGACGATGATACGATGAGTAAGTCCCAATACTCACCCCGATGATTAGCGCTACAATTAAAGATCCCAGAGCGAGGAACATGGTCCAAGGCAAAGCCATAGCAATCACATCCAATACACTAACAGGAAACATAAGCACCGACGGGCCTAACTCCATTGTAAACACACTCTTCATGTAAGCCAGATACTGTTCAAACAGGTTTCCATCGACAAAGCCATACATCTCACGAACGGCATCCATCTGAGCCGGATCCATACGACCTTGTGCTGCAGCAAACAAAGCATCCACCGGATCCCCTGGCATTAAACGTGGCAACATAAAGTTGAATGAAATCGCAATCAGGAAAGCAGTAAAATAAAAGCCAAAACGGCGAACTAAAAACGACATAACACACCTTTAACTTAGGAGCTATCAACGTAGTGATAGCTCCTGAAAACAAAAAAACAAACTACTTATTTCAGGTGTAAATTGTTGATAATAATCACACGTTTACCACCGTCGTACCACACTGGCTGAACATATGGGTTTTCTGCGTTCGGCCAACCAACAATTTTTTTGGTGCTGTATTGGAACCAGGTTGGGTTGGAAAACAGTGGAATAAATGGTAGGTTTTCTGCAGTGTACTCCTGCAACTTCGAAATAATCGCTTGTTGTTCCTGCGCATCACCAGTCTTACCGAAGCTTTCAATCAGTTTGTCGATCTCCGGAGAGTGAATACCGTGTCCCGCATGCCAGGTCTTGCCGATACGTGATGTTAAGAAATATTCTTGGTAAGCTAGAATTGGGTTCGTAGCTACCATCGACCAGTTAATCGACATTGTGTACTTGCTTTCTTTCAAGTTGGCGTCATACACGGCCCAGTCAACTGTTTTTACGTTGGCTTTGATGCCAACATCTTCAAAGTATTCAGTGACCATCTGTACCACTTGAATCCAATCTGTCCAGCCATTGACCACTTCGATGTCAAATTCTAGGGTTGAACCATCTTGATTATCGCGGAAACCATCACCATTGCGGTCGACGATACCTGCCTTTTCAAGCAGCTGTTTTGCTTTTTCGACGTTGTATTGTGTTACATAACTATATTTTTGCTCAATTTTTGGATCAATATATGTTTTGTACAACTCACCAATACCGCCCACGTTGTAATTAGGTGTTGGATAACCATAAGCACCAATGTCAACAATCTCTTGGCGATCAAGCGCCATAGAAAGAGCTTGGCGTACACGCAGATCGTCAAACGGCGCCTTCTTAGTATTTACATAAAGGTGAATTGCATCGTTCGCCGGGTACCAGAAATGGTTATTGGCTTTATCTTGCTCAACGAACGTTGATTCAACATCAGCAATGAAGTTTGAACCCCAGTCAATTTCCCCCTTAATCAACGCAGGTTGAATTTGCGAGTTATCGTTGTAGGAACGGAAATTGATACAATCCAGATATGGGCGCCCTTCTAGGTAATAGTTAGGGTTACGACATAGTTCCATTTGTTGTGGTTTTAGGTATTTAACAACAGTCATCGGGCCGCTGCCGACAGGGTTTGGGTTTGTAAAAGTAGTCAAATCTTTCACTGTTGACCAAACATGCTTAGGTACTATGTGGTAGCGCTCCAAGTTCCACACAAACGTGGAGTCTGCATCATTCAGCGTAAACACAACCGTTGTATTGTCTTTCGCAGAAATGGTTTGTAAGTTGTTTCCGGTCCAAATTCCTTTCTGGTCGAACGCAGGGAAGTCTTTGGTTAACATAAAACTGTACACTACGTCATCTGCAGTAAGAGAAGTGCCATCTGACCACTTCAGACCATCTCGCAGCTTTAGAGTTAGAGTCTTTAGATCATCAGAATAAGAGAACGATTGAGCCAAACGGAAATCGGTTTTACCCGTCATATTGTTAAATACTAAAAGAGGTTCATACATCACTCCGTGCAAAAGATCTTTGGTGGTGTAAGGATTGAAGTTCTCTACAAAACCTGTGTTTATAATAGGTACTGTAAGTGTTCCTCCATGCTTTATTTCGTTGGCATTAGCAGAGCCCGCAGCTACTAGAGAAGAAGCTAGTAAAGCCGTTAGCATTGTCATCTTCTGTTTCATATATTGTCCTTGAATTATTGTCACTTCAAAACAAGAAAGCGCTTTCTTTCTGAGATTTTGTCATCTTGATAAGATACTGCAATCAATTTATCCCCAAAACAAACTAACGATCACACAAAAATGATAAAACAACAATTTTATCCATATATATCAACCACTTAAAACCATAGCTTAATATTTTATAAACTAGAGTCTGCTATTAGAAGTAATTTTTCAGCCTCGATCACTGAGAAATCGCTTTCTTTACAAATATGAATTGGCTAACATTCATTAACTGGGGATGAATCCAAAGGAGAGTTGGTAATGATAAAGTACTGGAACGGAAATAAATCACTTATTAGGCAAAAGCATGAGCTATTTATCACCGAAAAGATCATAGAAAATGCATTTCCGGGCAATGAACTCATTGAGAACAAAAGTAATTACTCTACTAAAAGTTCTGAAGGACAAATTTTCAAATTTGGATTTGATATAACAACCACAATTTCTGGAAATACTAAGTTCACACCAAACTCTTTCTTAGAAATACCTATATCGCTATGCGGTGATTATCTAGGGTTTAGAAATTTGCTGATAAATGAAAATGATTCTTCAGCGTTCCATTTTATTGAGGAAAAGAAACTACAACAGCTTAGAGCAGGCTTACCCTCATGTTGGTTGGATAAAGAAATTTTTAAATTTAATGGATATAACGTTAAAGAATGTGAAAGCATTGAGCATTGTGTCACCTTGCTTAAAACAAGAGAAATAGATTATATACCTCTAGGAAAATTTGAGATTTCTGAGTTGATATCTGAAAATGAACTTAAAATAAATAATTTTCATATAGTAGAATCAACAGCAATTTATTACGACCTACCAGTCGTATACTATATAAACCCTAAAAGATACGACATTTACACAACGTTTAAAAAAGAATGTGAAAACCTAAAGAATAACGATGAGTTATGTAAGTATAAACATATGTTTTATACCAATGTGAAATGTAATGAAAAAATCATAAGCTTAGTTAATCCATTTTTGCCCTACCATCCGGACGCATTTGCATTACGTCGCAAATGACTCACTTGACTTGCTCCCAGTAACTAATCCAATACTTCATTAGTAATTCTGATTAAATTACTAATGAAGTATTGGTTACTGTTATTGTGGTTTCTGCAAACTCAAGTGGGGTCAAGCAACCCAATGCTGAGTGGGAGCGGTTTTCATTGCAATCCATTCGCCAGCCACTGATAAGTCACGGGCATGATTTAGCTCGCTAAACCAATGTTCGTTTAAGCATTCATCGCGGAATTTTCCGTTAAAAATGTCGATACAAACATTCGGCTTCGGTCTCCCTGCTTGGATTAATTTTAAATCACACCTTGCTGATAAACCCATTGGTCTAGGGTTTTTCCTGTAAATTCTGGCCGTTGATCCATTCGTATCGCAGAAGGATAACCTCGAAACTCAGCGATAGACTCTAGCGAGATCACGACTTCATCACCCTAGATCCCCGTAACAACAGTAATATCCAGGCACTCTTTTGTGTAATCATCCACAATCGTCAGGCATTTAATCCGTCGGTCGTTATTCAGAGCATCTATCACAAAGTCCATAGACCACTTGTGATTCGGTACGAAAGGAAGCAAGCAAGAGAGGTTCGCGCTCCGCCCACCGTGATTTTCTGCGTCTCTGCTTGCTGACCATTAAGCCCAACTCACAGTACAAGCGATAAACTCGCTTATGGTTAACATCAAATCCTTCTCGTCTCAAAAGACGATGAATACGACGATAACAAAATCGACGCCGCTCCAGTGCCAACTCCTTTATCCGAGGCTGAAGCTTATTATCTTCACGGTTAATCAGAGGTTGATATCGAATCGATGCGCGTTGAACATCAACGAGTAAACAGGCTCTCCGTTCTGAAAACTGTGTGCCTTCCTGAATCACTTTAATAGCCTTGCGCTTGTCCTAGACGGTCATTAGCTTTGGCTGAGAGCAATTTTCTGGGCTGATGCATCCAGTAGCGTTTCAGCCAACAACGTTTTGAATCGAGCATTTTCGTCTTCCAGCGCTTTTAGCCGACGGACTTCAGAGACATCCACCCCTACGTTTTTTTTTGCGCCATGTGTAGAACGTTGTATCTGAGATCCCATATTTGCGGCAAAGCTCTCGGGCGGGAATACCCGCATCCACTTCCCTTAAAATAGTAATGATTTGCTGTTCATTGAATTGCTTTTTCATGTTCATCATCTCCTTGGTTGGATGAACATTACTAATGTGTAGACTGGACTAGATTATGGTGAGCAGGTCAGTTCCTCCACTCCCTAAATCATTTACAAATACAACTTATTTAATAAATTATTTAGGACAGAGGATGGTTTAATAATCGACCTGATTTTAAAAAGAAAATGAAAATCTATTGGCTAAGTAGATGGCGCCAAATATAACTAGAAAATATATAGAACCGCACATCGCATGGTCACCATTGTGACCATCTGGTGACCAATCAGGTATAGTTCAATGAAATTTGAACGCATAAATATGAAAAATTAAAATGAGGAAACTTGTGAGAAGCTAGATATACCCTAGATACAACAAAGCCCGCAGAGATGCGGGCTTCATCGAAAATTTGGTGGGTCTAGGCAGACTCGAACTGCCGACCCCTACCATGTCAAGGTAGTACTCTAACCAACTGAGCTATAGACCCAAATTCTGTGTTCTATTTTTCTTAATGATTTAAGAATGGTGCGTCCGAGTGGACTCGAACCACCGACCCCCGCCATGTCAAGGCGATACTCTAACCAACTGAGCTACGGACGCACTGCTTTAGAACGAAAGCGATATTAGCGACTGAACCTGAGGCATGCAAGTGCAATTTCTATGTTTTTGAACTAATTGGCTCTTCTATAGACAGTTTGGTGTTTTTTTATCCGAGCTAATAAAACCGTTCTTAATACTCTTTAAATACCTTCTTATTAATAAGACGCCCGTAAACCACTTCTCTTTAGTTTTGTGACGCTGAGCCAAAATATTGATTGATTGATTACTCTAAAACCGTAATATTGAATTTACCTAAAATTAACCCACAACAACCGATATCAAAGTAGTGAATGGACGTTCATATTTTCGATAACTCACACACTCTACGAGCTTCCGTCTTAACGGGAGTCAGCCTTTTCATGTCAGTTATTGCACTTTGTTTTGCGGTTTTTCACTTCCATGTGGCTGGTAAATATTTTAACGCTGTATTAGATCTTATTTTGAGTGGATACTCTTTCTATTCCTATCAATTAGCTAAGAAAAACAAGCATAAAAAGCATCATATTCAAATATTCGTCTACTTGTTTACACTCGCCGCATCTACCTCTATTTATATCCAACCGATTGAGCATGGTACTTATGTCTGGACAATGCTGTTCCCTATTTTCTTTTATTCTCTTTTAGGAATAAAACAAGGTCGCACTTACTGCTTCGCAGTACTTCTTGTCCACCTTGCCAGCATTTACCACAAAGTAGACGCAAACGATGCTTTTGAATCGCTACCGACTTTTATCAACCTTGTTGCTTGCTATGTGTGCATTTGGATCATAGCTCACATCTACGAGTTCAACCGCAGAAACATAGAAAATTCACTCACCTATTTAGCATCTCGTGACTCATTAACCGGCGCACACAACCGCTTATCTCTAACTTCGACGTTTAAGCACTTTGAAACTCATAAAGACGATGAAACGACACTTTGTCTGCTTTTTATTGATTTAGATTATTTCAAGAAAGTGAATGACCAATATGGTCATGATGCTGGCGACAAAGTATTGATGGAAACCACTCGCCTGCTTAGCCAAGTGGTCGGTGACGATAATCTTTATCGCATTGGCGGAGAAGAGTTCTGCGTTACCCTTTTTGATCACCCTATTGAACAAGCAGAACAAGTTGGAGAACGAGTGCGCTCAATGATGAGCCAGCACTTGTTCGCTTTTGGTGATAAAAGAATACACATTACGCTCAGTGTCGGCATCTGCGAATATAGTGATGGGGACAAACTCAGTGATCTATTGAAGCTCGCAGATCTTCAGCTTTATAAAGCAAAAGAAAACGGACGTAACCAAGTCCGTTTAAGTCGCACTTCAAAAGATCTTACAGAAGATATCAGTACCTGTTAACCGTTTAACTTAGTTCAAACGATCTATACTCGGGTCTTCATCGAAGTTGTCCAGCTCAAACACTACGTTGTAATTTTCCGTGTATGTACAGTGGGGCTGACGGCTGCAAGTAAAGAATCGACGCCCTTTAAAATCACCTTGGCTAGCGGTTTTTATCACCATAGGGCTGCCACAGCGTTTGCAGAATCTTACTTCTTTATCTGATTCAATAAGGTCGATATGTGCTGCAAGCAGGCGTCTCAGTTTGCTTACCTGGTAACTCAGTTTCACATTGGAGCCAATCAGCGGAATGTTGGCGGACTTACATACGTGAATGAGTAACTTTTCACGTTCAACTTTTCCTTTTTTCAGTTCCTTACCGTCATCAAGCTCAATGATTACTCTTGGCTCTAATGTACGAGCATCACAAACAACAAAGTCAAAATAACTTTTCGCAATTCGGTTGTAAGCGATAAACCACTCTTTCTTATTGTTGGTTTTGGTAGGAGCAACAAGATTAGCCATATTCACTTTTGCCAGCACTACACCATGATCACCTACCGCCGTCTTCAGCGCGTTATAGAACGCGCTTTCTGTCATATTCAGGGCTGCACCCTTTGACTTATATGCAAAATCTTTTGTTTCGTCACGACGAGTAACGGTTTTCTGAATGACATAAAAAAACAAAACCAAAATGGCAACAACAATGAATATGTTGGTCATGATAAAAAGGCGACTCCTAAGCTAAAACGACGCTAACACGTTAATTCATAACCGAAGTTATGTGGAAAAACCAGCACTGATGGTTACTTTTGAGAGATGTTGATACCGCTATGTTACACCCGTTGTTTATCGTTTGAGGTTTGAACTTGCAAAATAAAGGCTACTGATATTTTTTGACGATGGACTGATAACGAGTAATGCCCTCAGAATCCACCGTATTTTTGATGTTATCGAGATTCTTTTGTAGCTCTTTAATCACCGCTTTATCCACGCCTTTGTTGAAGGCGTAATAGATTTCACTTTGTTCAAGCGTGTATACGCTCTCGAAGCTGTCCACTCCATAACCTGCTTTTTCAATCAGCCACCCTGCCGAGCGTTCATCGTACACCATCAAGTCTATTCGATTCTTATAAAGTTGTTCGATCAAGCGGCTAATATGCGTGGCCTCTTGCATGGATTCTCTCGGAACACCCAATGAAAACAACATCTGCTCACCAACATCGTCCCTCATCACTCCTATACGATACTTCGCCATATCTATCGGAGAGTTAATAACTATGTTGCTTCCTTTACGTGCCATGACAGTGACCTTGGCAACATCAATTGGCCCAACCCATTGAAAGAGATCTTCTCTGTGCTCTGTTTTCGTCGTGGAAAACAGCCCGCTATTTTTTTGAATCAGGGCAGATCGATATGAACGTGACCATGGCAGCAATATGATGTGGTTTTCGGGGATCTCGACTCCTGAAGCTGAAGTCATTTCGTGCAGTAAATCGACCGAAATACCTTTGATTACCCCATTTTCACGAAAATTAAAAGGAGGATAGTCTTCAGTGTAATAAACCAAAGACTCAAGAGGATGGGCTTCGACTACCGCGACATTCGCTGCCAACATTAGACACAAAGACATCAAAAAGTTTCGAAACATTTGACTCTCCCTCAAAGCAAATTTCGCCTAATGGTTTCTTATACTTTAGATGGTTATGACGAGAATGCAGCGCATTTGCTGATTATCGCACTAGCTTTTTATAACTACGTTCTGGTCTTCCGACCGTTCCGTACTTAAGATCTGCCAGTAATTCACCTGTGCTAATCAAGTACTCAAGATATCTTCGGGCGGTCGTTCGGCTTGCACCAATTTTCTCTCCGGCTTCATCTGCCGTTAAGCTGACTGGTGTTTGAAATAAGTAACGAATTTTATCCAAAGTGACCGAATCTATCCCTTTAGGAAGCCGGTAGAGTTTAGGTTCGTCACCCAGATTAGCCGTCATCATTTTATCGACAAGATTCTGGTCTAAGTCAGCCATGCGTCCTAGCTCTGCCTGTCTCAAACGGTATTTATTCAAAGCGGCTTCTAAACGCGGGAAGATCACTGGCTTCAACAGATAATCCACCACACCTCCCCTCATCGCTTGTTGCAGTGTTTCGACTTCTCTCGCCGCAGTAATCAAGATAACGTCGCAACTGTCGTTCTTCCCTCTCATACGCTGAATAAGGTCTAATCCTGTGCCATCCGGTAAGTAGACATCCAAAATAACCAGATTCGGCTTAAGGACATCAAGCTGCATCTCTGCTTCCGATTGGCTAGTGGCGATTCCCACCACTTCAAAGCCTTCGATTTTATCTAAGTACTTATTATGAAGCTGAGCAATGGCTACATCGTCTTCTACGATCAAAACCCGAGTATTCATTGTTGTTCCTTTGGTAGATAAACCGTTATACGGGTACCGAATGGGGTATTCGCTACCATTTCCAAATGTCCTAAATAACGATCGGTAAGCTGCTTAACTAAATACAATCCAACGCCCCTGTTATGCTTAGCTTTGCTTGAAACACCTTTCTGTAGCAATTGTTCTTGGCTTAGCCCTTTTGGCAGACCACAGCCTTGGTCTTCCACTTCCAAAATCACTTCATGCCCATAATCACTAATGGACACTTGAATGGTACGACGCTCTGGCGAGATGTATGCCCCTGTTCGGATAGATGAAAGACAGGCATCAAAAGCGTTATCAATCAAATTACCCAGAATGGTGACAATGTCTTCTGCTTTGATTTTCTCGGGCAAGTTTTCTAGCTTCGAACCTTGTTCAACAAACAGTTCAAGTCCAAGCTCACGAGCTCTTTCGGTTTTGCCTAAAAGCAATCCGGCAATCAATGGGTCTTTCACTGTCTCGCGAAGAAACTCGATCAAGTTTTGATATAGAGCCGTTTCCTGGCCTATCATCTGTTGTACCGCTTCAAGTTCACCCATCTGAACCAATCCGCTTATCGTATTGAGTTTATTTCGGTGTTCATGAGTCTGGGATCTGAGCATCTCTGCGTACTCTTTGGTTTGCGACAACTGCTCAGTAAGATCGTTAATTTCATCCCTCAGACGGAAACTCGATACGGCGCCGACCACTTCACCGTCGACGATGATTGCGCTGCGGTTTGCAATCAGCCTTTGGTTATTCAAAAACAGCTCAATATCTTTATCTGTTTCGCCAGTTTCCAGTACGGTATACAAGTCACTATCAGGCAGAGAATCGGTTAATAATCGATTCAGTGCTTTCTTTTTGTCTAAACCTAAAATTTCACAGGCACTTTTGTTGATTGACCTTAGATAACCTTTTGAATCGATGCTCAAAATACCTTCTTTTATGGTACTCATGGTCACATCAAGTTCGACATAAAGACGCCCGATTTCTTCTGGCTCAAAGCCCAGAATTGCTCTTTGGAATCGACGAGAGGCATAACTGGAAACGACTACGTTCGCGGCAACGACAAGCAGTGCCATGCCAGTCAGATAGATAAGAAACGGTTCAATTCGATTTTGTAAACGCTCAATCAGATAACCGACAGAGACCACACCGATAATTTGGTCATTGGCATCGCGTATTGCAGACTTTCCTCGAACCGATTTACCAAGAGAACCTTTGGCATAGGAAACGTAAGACTCACCGGAAATCAGAGCTCGATAGTTGTCGCCACCAACCATAGGTTTACCAATACGCTCATCCAGCGGATGAACCAGCCGGATACCCTGTTTATCACCAATAGAGATAAACGCGGCGCCAATCAATTGGGTCAGATCTCGAAACTGCTCTTGTTGCTCAGCGGTGGCCTCACCTCGTTGCAGCATATTAATCACACTCGGTGACTGCGCTAAAAAAGAAGCGACCCCTAGTGCTTTCAGCCCAACCTCTTCCTCTTGGCTATGTTTCACATAAGCGAAACCCGCTGCCACCAAAAGTAACAGTTCGATCAAGCCTGATAAGGTCATAATAATGAGCAGGCGTTTACGAAAGCTGATGCTGTTCCAAGTCATGTGTTACCTCCGCGCTGAAAGTAACACTTAATTAACATTAGCGCTAAATAGGTATCGAATAGTGTGAACAACTTATCGCAATAAAACGCTCTGAAAAATGCACCCGAGAATGACAAAAATTTTGTACCTGAAAATACGAATGACAACTACTTCTAAAGAGCTAGTAACAAAGTTTTATTACATCCCCTAAATTTGGCAGGAATCACAGAGTGCGGTGGTGCTTTACTTCGACAGAGTTAAAAATTGAGCAGTATAATTAATGAGCAAACAGAAGCATTACAGCTAGCGAGATTCAATGAGAATCGTTTGTCGGAAATGAGTTTTTTAGGAAGTAAAACTCAACTATATGAGGGAGTAGTTATATGAAACGGGATGACTTAGGGATTTGTCTTTCCAAAGACATGTTATCGAGACAACTATGCTCTACATTCACCCACGTAAGAGCATATGATCCGAAAGATAGCTGCTCAGACGAAATGTTAGTACTTCTCTCTTTTCCTCAGATGTCTGGAAGAGAACTGCTGAGCACAATGCAAAGCAGCAAAAAATTGGTTTGGCGAGCAGATTATTTTTGCCCTGCGGATCATCACTTCTAACAAACACGGTTTGTATTGTCACAGACAGCAATTTGCTCATAAGCAACGATACTTTTTACTACACTGTGCTTTTTACAAGCACTATTCTTTTTAAAAGTGTATGCTTTTTTAAAACTCGTTGACTTAACACATAAATAATTAGAGCATATGCTCTAATTATTTTTTATTGCTGAGCTGAACATGAAGACAAAAACTATCGCTCTTTTTGTATGCTCTCTGCTTGGTATTCAAACTGCTTATTCTGCGCCAATTTCGTTTCAACAAGCTTGGGAACTGCTGAAACAGAACAATAATTCCCTCGCTGCAGAACGTGCCAATGTAGAGCGTTACGAACATCTTAAAAATTCTAAAGGTAACCTCAACTTACCTTCCATTAGCGTGGGAGCGAACTTCACTCGCTTAGATAACGACGTGACGCTCTCCGGCCAACAAATTATGGAGAGCACAGGTCAAACCGTCCCTCTCCCTGCTGCGCTACTAAGTTCCATTGGTTCAATTACTTCAACAGTCACTGAAAGAGATATCTTCAGCTCTTCAATTCGCGCTGTCTGGCCTATTTTTACTGGCGGCCGAATTTCAGCAGCCCAAGATGCCGCGATAGGAAAGAAAGAAGAAGCGCAAAGCCAGCTTGCGATGGAAACTCAAGCTCGCTACGAAGACTTAGCAAAGTACTATTACAGTGTAGTTTTGGCTCAGCAAGTTTTAGAAACTCGCTCTTCTGTTGAGGCAGGATTAACTAAACACAGAGATAACGCTCTAAAACTGGAGCAACAAGGGCAAATTGCCCACGTTGAGAGACTTCAGGCGGAAGCTTCATTAGATAAAGCGGCGGTTGAACGTAAGAAAGCACAAAAAGACCTCGATATTGCTCAAAATGCCTTAACGGAAATTCTAGGACAAACCACCCTCGTAGAACCTGATGGTGAGTTGTTTGTAAACCAAAGTCTTCCTTCAATGAGTGCCTTTGTCGAACAGACACTCAATACTTATCCGGGTTTGGATCTGCTCGACGCCAAAGAAAAACAAGCCAGCAGCTTAATCAATGCGGAGAAAGGCAAATATTACCCAGAGGTTTACCTATACGGCGACTACAGTCTCTATGAAGATGATTCATTAGCGAGTCAGATGAAGCCTGATTGGCTGGTTGGTATTGGTGTCAACGTCCCTTTGCTTGAAAATACAGGGCGTAGTGATCAGATTAAGGCAGCGCATAGTGCAGTCTCACAAGTCAAATACTTGAAGGCACAAGCAAGGCAAGATCTGCAAGTCTTAGTGAAGAAAACCTATCTCGAGGCAGAGCAAGCACTTGAAGAAGTGACAGGGCTAAACTCCAGCCTCAATCTTGCTCAAGAAAACCTTAAACTGCGTCAGAAAGCATTCACCCAAGGCTTATCTACCTCTCTTGATGTGGTAGATGCCGAACTGTATTTAGCGAGCGTTAAAACTCAGCAATACGTTGCCAGCTTTAATTACCTAATTTCACTTAATAAATTGCTCGCACTGACCAGTGAAATGGACACATTTGATAACTACAAAAAGTCAGCAATTCCTCTGACAAGCGCTGAAACTCAAACACTTGTGAATGAAAAGGATCCATCATGAAGGCTGTAAAAACGACACTAGTTGCTGTATCCACCCTAGCTTTGGTTTCATGGATCGGTTATGGCTTTTATCAAGCTTATCAGCCAAAGCCTATTCATTTGCAAGGTCAGATAGAATCACAGCAATACAGCATCTCCTCAAAAGTACCGGGGCGTATAGACCAAGTGTATGTTCGCAAAGGTGATATGGTCGAAAAAGGACAGCTGATCTTCACTATTCACAGCCCAGAAATTGAAGCCAAGCTTGAACAAGCGATTGCTGGGAAAAAAGCCGCTGGAGCCTTGGCTCAGGAAGCGGAAAACGGTGCTCGTGAGCAACAGATTCAAGCCGCAAAAGATCAATGGTTAAAAGCCCGCGCCGCTTCTCAGTTAGCTGAGAAGACTTATCTGCGCGTCAATAATCTATATAAAGATGGTGTCGTTGCTGAGCAGAAAAAAGATGAAGCTTTAACGCAATGGCAAGCAGCGAAGTACACGGAAAGCTCAGCGCTACAGATGTACAACATGGCTCAAGAAGGGGCTCGTGAAGAAACCAAACAGGCCGCTGCGGAAAAAGTTCGCATGGCTGAAGGTGCGGTTGCTGAAGTGGAAGCGTACGCCGCAGACACTGAAATTTCGAGCTGGTTTGACGGAGAAGTCGCACAAGTATTATTGCAAAGTGGCGAGCTCGCCCCTCAAGGGTTCCCTGTTGTGACGGTAGTCGATACGCAAGATTCTTGGGCTGTTCTCAATGTTCGAGAAGACCTACTCAGCCATTTTGCTAAGGATTCACAATTCAATGCTTTTGTTCCCGCATTGGATAAAACGTTAGCGTTTAAAGTCACTCACATCGCAGTAATGGGCGACTTCGCAACATGGCGCTCTACCGATGCAACACAAGGTTTCGACTTGCGCACTTTTGAAGTTGAAGCTCGCCCCGTTGAACCGGTTGAAGGTTTGCGCATGGGCATGAGCGTGGTGGTTGAACTTTAAATGGATCACGCTGTGGCTTCACCTTTTTTAGCGACACAATGGCAGATATTAAGGAGAGATCGTTGGTTGCTCTCCTGTCTGACATGGGTTCCGATCGTATTGGTTGTCATAATCTGGTGGATATTCTCACAAGCCATTGTCCGCGACTTACCTATTGGCGTCGTAGATCTATCCAATAGTCGCCTTTCACGACAGCTTAGCCGCGAACTGGATGCAACCTCTACCCTTTCGGTTATTCGTAGTTACGCCAATGTGGTAGAAGCGACAGAGGCTCTAAAGAGCACTGACATTTACGCTTATGTGGTCATTCCGAACCAGTTCGATAAGGCTATTTATCGTGGAGAGCAACCACAGGTTACCACCTTCTATAACAGCCAAATGATTCTGGTTGGGAGGCTAATCAATTCTGCCGTCGTGCAAGCGCAATCCACATTTAATGCGCAGGTTGAAGTGGTAAAAACGCTCGCCAAGGGTCAGCAAACCACGCTGGGTGCAATGAGTCACGTGTTACCGATACGTACTCAAATCACACCACTATTTAATAAAAACACAAACTACGCGCAATTTTTGGTTTCGGCGGTTGTTCCTGCCATTTGGCAAATTGCCATAGTGGTGACCACCATTATGATACTGGCCGCCAATCACCGAACGTACGGTTTAAGCATTTGGGCGCAACCCAATACGCTCTCTCGTTTAATAGCAACACTTGCCCCCTATTCACTTGTCTTCGTCTTGCAAGGTGCCGGCTTTCTTAGCTGGTTTTATCACGGGCTGGATTGGCCTATGCACGGTTCTATCTCGACCATGGTCATTGCTCAGTGCTTTACGATTGTGGCCTGTATGGTTATGGGCTCGTTCTTTTTCTTTATTACATTAGACCCAGCACGAGCGATGAGCTTCGCCGCTGCATATACCGCACCAAGCTTCGCTTTTATGGGAATAACATTCCCGACAACGGATATGGGTGCTTTGGCTCAGATATGGCGCAGCTTGCTACCTGTCAGTCATTATATTGATGTACAGGTAAGCCAAGTCAGCTATGGACTCGATGCTTATTCTGCTCTTGCATCTTTGTGGCCTATGCTTGGCTACCTTCTACCACTTGGATTAACCCTTCTGTTGATTAAAAAACACCTGCGAGCTGAAAAAAAAGTGAGGAGTGGCCATGAGCTGGTTTAACTTACTGAAAGCGGAAATTAAAGCACTGTTTACCAACCCAGTGGTGGTATTGACCGTGTTTGGTGGCGTTTTTTTCTATTCGTTTCTTTACCCGCTTCCCTACAGTCAGCAAACACCAAGAGAACAAACACTTACCGTTGTAAATTTAGATAAGAGCCAAGCCAGCTATCAGCTCGAACGCATGGTTGATGCCACGCCACAGGTCAAAGTCGTTCAACGAAATGCGACCATTGAAGAAGCAAAGCAGGCGTTTCTTGATAAACATGTGAGCGGAATTTTGGTCATTCCGGAACATTTCTACAAAGACTTAATGCTAGGGAAAAGCACCACTCTTGCTTATGCAGGTGATGCTTCTTACTTTTTGGTTTACGGCACATTGGTTGAAGGTCTGGCTCAGGCAGGCGGAACATTAGCAGCGAAAACCAAAGTCGCTCGTCTTGTCGTAGACGGAGAGCCACTTACACTTGCCGCTAAACACTACTCGCCGACCGGACAAAACCTGAAACCCACGTTTAATGCACGTATGGGATATGTAGACTACGTAGTACCAGCCGTGTTTGTTCTTATTTTGCAGCAAACAATGCTGATTGCTTCAGGCATGATGGTCGGCACACAGAAACACGGTATTGGTTATTGGAGCCACATATCCAGTTTCAAGCTCATCGCTTTAAGAAGTGTTGTGCTCATCCCGATTTACTACCTGCTGAGTATGTATTATTTCGGCGCAAGTTTTAGTCTGCACGGTGTCAACACACTGGCACACGCATCCGAGCTGCTGACACTGTTGCTGCCATTTTTGCTGTCTTCGTGTTTTATCGGCATCTGGCTGGGTTCTATTACGCCAAGACGGGAACTGGTAACTTTGGTGGTTTTGCTTAGCTCAATGCCATTGATTTTTTCAGCAGGTTTTATATGGCCTGTCGAGGCGATTCCACAACCAATAGTATGGGCATCGAAACTGTTTCCAAGCACTCCGGCTATACAAGGCTTCTTAGCTCTCAATCAGATGAGTGCTGAATGGCGTCAAATAGCATCTCAATGGACCTTACTGTGGGGACAAGCAGTTGCTTGGTTCTTACTGGCTTGGTGGCAACTTAACAAAGCTCAACGCCACGCATCTGCTCCAAAATAGAAAAGTAGAAAAAACGGCTGGCAAACAAGTTATTCTTGCCAGTCTTTTCGCATCCGCTCGATGACTTCATCATCAACACCGTGGATATTGCCGTAGCGCTCTCGGCACACAATGATATTCAGCTTAGCTTTATGTTTTCTGGCTAACTTTTTATACACGGACATCTCCCACTGCTTAACAAAGGTGTTTGATACCACCACGCTTTTGCCCTGTTGAAGCCAGTAGTCTGTCTGTTGTTGACACCATTGATGGGCATCCCCTATTTCTTCAGCACGATATTGATACTCTCCCTGCTCGTTCACAAAGTACATATCCGCTTCTAAATGAACGGCTGGTATTGTTTTTGCCAGCGTTGATTTACCAGAACCAGGTAAACCTCGGATAAGAGTGAGAGTCAGCATGTTGAACCCGTTAATAAGATATAAAATTATGAAATAACCGCGTTGGGCGTGAATATTAACTTAATTTAAGGTTGTCTGCATTTTGCTATCGACATCTGTAAATAGTTAGGCTATAAGTCTAGATGTTTAGACGTCCAAAATGTTAGCTAAGGGAGAAAGCTGTGCCAATTAGGATCCCCGATCAACTGCCTGCAAGTGATGTATTACGTAAAGAGAACATCTTCGTAATGCCAGAATCTCGTGCGTCAACGCAGGAAATACGCCCACTTAAAATTTTGATCTTGAATCTGATGCCGAAAAAGATTGAGACCGAGACTCAATTTTTACGTCTACTCTCCAATTCACCTTTGCAATTGGATATTGAACTGTTACGCATTGATGATCGCCCAAGCAAAAACACACCGGAAGAACACCTTAATGCTTTCTATCGTCAGTTTGACAAAATTAAGGATCGTAACTTTGATGGCCTGATCATCACCGGAGCCCCACTGGGCTTAGTTCAGTTTGAAGACGTGGCTTACTGGGATCATTTACAGACCATTATGACTTGGGCAAAAAGCCATGTTACTTCAACACTTTATGTATGTTGGGCTGCTCAAGCTGGCTTGAAGCTGCTGTATAACTTGCCAAAGAGAACACGTAAGGAAAAACTCTCTGGAGTTTACCATCACGACATTCATCAGCCATTCCACCCAATCTTGCGTGGTTTTGATGATACCTTTTTGGCTCCTCATTCTCGTTATGCAGATTTTGAAGCCGACTTTTTAGATCAACATACCGACTTAGATATTCTCGCGACTTCTGACGTTGCGGGCGTGTACTTAGCATCAACGAAAGACAAGCGTAACGTGTTCGTTACCGGTCACCCTGAGTATGATGCCAATACACTGCACAATGAGTATATTCGCGATTTGGGTGAAGGTATGGAGCCAATGATTCCTGTGAACTACTACCCGAATGACAATCCGGATAATCAGCCGAGAGCAAGTTGGCGAAGTCATGGACACCTGCTGTTCGCGAATTGGCTTAACTATTGTGTTTACCAACAAACACCGTTTGATCTGGAACACTTTAGCGAAGACAAGTTCACAAAAGACGACTAGTCGAAGAGCAAAGCTGTATTTCGACACCCACTTCTAAGCCCGCTATCACTAGCGGGCTTTTTTATTCACTCCATTGAATATGCAGAACCTGTCGCATAACTTTTCACCACAACTTCGATAATTCATTGATTTCATTATCATACCTGCAACATTTAAGGAGTAAGTCAATGAAATCAATACTCAGCATTCTACTGCCATTTGTCCTATGGGGCTGCATGATGGTCGAACAACAAGACAGCCTCCAGCACCACAGTGACCCGATTGAAAAAGCAGAATCTAGAATCACATTAGGTTTGGGATATCTGGAAAATGGCAACATGCCCAAAGCACGAGAAAACCTTGAAAAGGCGTTAGAACACGCGCCGAAATACTACAGAGCCATGCTTGCGATTGCCCATTATTACGATGTCGTCGGCGAAAAAGATAAAGCACTTGAAGCCTACGATGATGCGCTGAGCGAGCATGACGACAACGGCCAAGTACTCAACAACTATGGCGCTTTCCTGTGCAAAATTGGCGATTACCGACAAGCTGATTACTATTTCAATCAAGCCGTAAAACAACCCAACTATTACTTAGTGGCGGAAAGCTATGAGAATGCCGGTTTGTGTGCAACGAAATATGGCAACTTGAGCAAAGCAAAAAAGTACTTTAGCCGCGCCATAGATCATGACCCGCAACGATTTCGCTCAAT
The DNA here is from genome assembly GCF_013041605.1 of Vibrio plantisponsor. Classification (GTDB taxonomy): domain Bacteria; phylum Pseudomonadota; class Gammaproteobacteria; order Enterobacterales; family Vibrionaceae; genus Vibrio; species Vibrio plantisponsor. Next base: position 36,380 of record NZ_JABEQC010000003.1, read on the forward strand.
CTTACAACTTTCAAAGTTAGAAATAGATTCAGGAGAGTTTTCTCAAGCGCGAGTGAGGCTTATGCAGTTTCATCAAAACCATGGTTATCAAAAAGCATCACTGCACTTGTTGGCAAATTTGGAACGGCGAGCCGGAAACAAGAGGTTGGAACAGAAGTATTTATCGTTGCTCAAACAACTGTAGACTCATTGTCATTTAGCGTTTTTCGGGCGGCCATTATTGCCGCCTTTTCTATCGCGATAATGCACTCGGCGCATACGGCGTACTTTTTTCGCTCTCTGGATTTTTTGATATTCGCGATAAAGAATGCGGATAAATAAAACCAATCCAACAAGTAACAATAGTGAAAATACACTCAAGAAAGGCTTACATAACCAATCCGGTTGGCAAGGTTGAAAGAACACAAAGTCCATACTTACCTCCTTCTCTATAGAGTTATTCCACTACTGTTATATTAGCAACTACCTTTAATCCACAGCTTGCGCTGTTCAGCATTTTGAAAAGTCCATGCAATAAAACGACTTATCTTTTGCCCTTGTTGCATCTCTACTACTTTTATCGACTCGGCGCCAACTTTCTGAAGTTGTTTTTTCATCCAACGAACATTATCACTTTTTGAAATCAAGGTTGTGAACCACAAGACCTGCTGACCGAACTGCTGGCTTTCAAACGCCATGTTCTTGATAAATTCAGCTTCGCCTCCGGGGCACCAAAGCTCTGCTTTCTGTCCACCAAAGTTGAGAGTCGGCTTTTCATCTTGCTTTGCAAGCAGCGGCTGACTTGTTAAACCTTTCTTCTTTTTGTTCGCCTGAAGGTTTTTCAGCTTTCGCTGAGTCCCCTGTTCTGCTTCGGCAAGAGATGCATGAAACGGCGGATTACAGGTCGTCACATGGTATTTTTCATTTGGCTGAATAATGCCAGCAAATATCGATTTACTGTCAGTCTGTAAACGACACTCTATTCGACCTTTCAGGTTATCGTTGTACTGAGCAATGTTATTAGCTTGCTTCACTGACACAGGGTCAACATCACTACCTACATAGCTCCAACCGTATTCTGTGACACCAATGATCGGATAAATGCAGTTTGCACCGACTCCTATATCAAGTGCACGAACGCCACTTTGTTTTAGCGACGAATTCTCTGATTGCAGCAAATCAGCAACGCGGTGGATATAGTCTGCACGTCCCGGAATTGGCGGACACAAGTAACCCTGCGGAATATCCCAGAACGTGACACCGTAATGTAATGCAAGCAACGCTTTGTTGAGTAACTTAACGGCTGTTGGGTCTGAAAAGGAAATACTCCAATCCCCTTTAGGGTTTTTAATCAGGTGGGGTTTTAATTCCGGTAACACTTTGCACAACGCCATAAAATCATAATTGCCTTTGTGGCGATTTCTGCTGTGTAACCCCTCTTTACCCTTAGTCGCTGGGTTTGATTTAACTGCTGGTTTTGCCGCTCCACTAGATTTCGGTTGTGCTAGTGGTTTGGACTTTGAAGCCTTAGATGCAGAATACGGTTTCTTACTGCTCACCTTTTTTTCGTTAGCAGCTTTCTCTTTCACTGTATTTTTACTGCGTGTTTTTCCGCGGGTCTTGCCCGCAGGAGCTCGACTGTTCATCCGTTACCTCGGCTTAATTCTAAAACCATCATGTAAATGCGTGCATCCAGTTCATATTGGTGATAATTCGGTTCCATATGACAACAAAGTTGATAGAAGGATTTGTTGTGATCTTTTTCTCTCAGATGCGCAAGCTCGTGAACAACCAGCATTCTTAATAAAGGTTCAGGCGCGTTTTTAAACATACTGGCAATACGTATTTCATTTTTTGATTTGATCTTATTGCCATGGACTTTTGATACGTATGTGTGAAGGCCCAGAGCATTATTGATTAGGTGTATTTTGCTGTCGTAAACCACCTTGCTCAGCGGCGCAGTTTTCTTCATATACTGGTTCTTAATCGCCATCGTATATTCAAACAGTGCTTTCTCACTTTGAATAGAATGACGTTCAGGGTAACGCTGCTCGAACCAAGGAATGAGTTTATCGTTATCAACCAACTTTTGGACTGACTCGACAATATGAGCAGGATAGCCTTGAATGTATCTGAGTACTGAATTCATACGTATTTTTGAAAGCCTTAAAATGAAGCCGCACAGTGTAGCGGAAAGTCGATAATGATTCACGTATTAGGCTTTGGCAAATGCAGAGATAGGTTTGCATCATTATCTGTGTATCGGTAAACTTTGCCGCTTTTCTACGCCACCTTAACTTAGCCACATTACGAGCAGAGCGAATACCATGAAGCGAGTTGTTTTATACGTTAAAGACAAGTGCCCACATTGCAAAGACGCACAACGATACCTTGATTCTAAAGGGATAAAATACCGCTTATGTAACGCAAAAATGGAACGTGGGCGCAAAGAACTCGACGCTATGGGAGCTCGTAGTGTGCCTGTGCTGAAAATTGGCGATCGGGTAATGATTGGCTGGAACCCGAGTAATTTCGACCGCATGTATGGAAAAGGCTAACAACTACCACACCTAATGGCCTAAACGTATTTTTTCACGAACTCTATAAAGGTTCTGTCCGCATTCGACAAGTAACCTTCTTTTCTCCAAGCCAGTGCCAAATCTAAATAGACGGGCGGATTAAAAGGTATCGCCCGAATTTCTGATTCGTGGTCAGTCACCAACTCTAGTAATGCGGTAATCGCGTACTCATGTTTCACAATGCTAAGAATCATGGGCAATAAGTTGGTTTCAAACGATATATTGGCTGTTAACTTGTGTTCTTTACATGTGTTGTCGATGAAGTCACGGTGGAAATAGCCCGGCTTAAACATCACCAGTTCATGGTCAAAAAATTCTTTAAATTCAATTTCTTTCTTCTCGGCAAGCTCGTGTTCTTTACCCACCACAGCAACCATTTGAGAAGACAAAAGAGGGTCAACTTCAAGATCTGGCGGAAGATCGTGATTGAGGATAACGCCAATGTCGAGTTCACCATTGAGCAGCATTTTGCGAATCGACTGAGTACCCGCTTCCACCATAGTCATCTTTAAGTTGGGAAAGTAACTCTTAAACGCCATGATGATTTCAGGAAAGAAGTACGAGCCCATCATACTGGGTGTGCCAAGCCGAACTTCACCTTTCACTAAACCTTTTAGCTCATCTACCGCCAGTTGCGCGTCTTCCAATTGTCGTAATATCCGTAACGCGTGTTCAAGCAGCACTTCACCTTCATGAGTAAGGCTGACCTTTCTTTCATCACGCCTAAATAAAGTGACGCCCAATTGTTGTTCAAACTTCTTAATCGCAATACTTAAGGCCGGTTGAGCAATGTGCAAAGCACTTGCAGCATGCGTGAAGCTTTGATGCTGTGCGACTTCGACGAAATATTTAAGGTGACGAGTTTCCATAATATCAGTGAGTAGTTATCTATAAATTATTTATATCGCGATTATAGTTTTAATATATTTTATTAATTTCTTTTTCACTGATAATTTGTGATCGTCTTCCAGTTTTACTCACCTAATGGTTTGTTGAGAGCACTATGATCGAATTACAAAGTCCGCAGTACAAGAAAGTTACTTTTGCTCTCGCATTTGGCTCATTCCTCGTATTCTGCAATCTCTATCTGTTTCAACCCATGCTTCCTTATATGGCTAAGCACTTTGCGGTATCTGAAACGCAGATCAACTGGCTGTTTGCTGCTTCCACGTTCGCACTTTCCGTCTGTTTAGTGCCTTGGGCTATTACCTCAGAAGCGATAGGACGTCGAAGAGTCATGCTGCTCGGTTTATTCGCAATGCCTCTTATCAGCCTAGTGATGTTAATCAGCGGCGAATTTTGGGTGATGGTTGCAGCGAGAGCACTGCTTGGCGTCGCATTGGCGGCCTTTGCCTCTGTCGCAGTTGCCTATATGGTGGAAGAACTTTCACCTCAAGCATTTAGCAAAGCTATTGGAGGGTATATTGCGGCGAATTCATTAGGTGGGATCAGCGGACGTATATTCGGTGGTTTGCTGACCGATGCTTTGGGCTGGCAACAAGCCCTTATTATTGCAGCTATCTTTACTTTGCTGGGAGCGGTTTTGGTTTTAATTCTGTTGCCTGTTCAGCAGAATTTCAAACCACAGCGCGGCCTTTTCTTCCACCACAATCGAGCGTTGGTAAAACACCTCTCAAACAAAATACTTTGGTTTGCGATGCTCATTGGTGGTGCTAACTTCGCTTTGTTCGTCAATCTTTATTCGGTTATGGGTTTCAGACTGGTGAGTGAACCTTATAACCTACCTATTGGTTTAGCATCACTGATCTTCGTTTGTTACTTGGCTGGTACCTTGAGCTCGAAATTAACGTCCAACTGGAGCAGACGCTTCTCTCCGATTTCAGGTATGGTCGCTGGCGGTTTTATCAGTCTTAGCGGCATGATCGTGGCGATTATCGATTCAATTCCTATGATGCTTATTGGCTTGATGTTGATTAGCTTTGGGGCGTTCTTCACTCATACACTGGCTTATGCTTGGGTAAGTCAAAAAGCGACCGAAGCAAAAGCGACAGCAACCGCTTTATATCTTTCTCATTATTATATCGGTGGTAGTTTGGGTGGCTTCTACTTACTCTATTTTTGGCAACACGGTGGATGGACTATGGTTGCCGCAGCAGGCTTGGTTATCTATGCTTTGATGTTTGCCTTATGTTGGAAACTAAGCCAGACAGTACGCACCCCAATAACGGGGCAATCAGTGGTGCTCAATTCAACCCACTAAACTGTGTTATGCTTGCGGCAAATAATAGCACCGACACAGAAATATGAGCTCAGCAACTGATAATCAAGCCATCACTCAACAAGTTAACCAATGGTTGAATGACGTGGTAATAGGGCTAAACCTCTGCCCTTTTGCCGCCAAACCACAACGCAACAAGCAAATTAAAATTTTCGTCAGTGAAGCGGCTAGCGAAGAGAACTTGCTGCAAGATATCCTAGACCAGTTACTAGAATTAGATACCAAAGAGCCCAGCAAGCTTGAAACCACTCTCGTTGTGGTTCCGAATATGCTAAGTGACTTTGTTGATTACAATTTTTTCATTGATTGGGTTGAAGCACTGATCAAGCAGCAAGATTGGGAAGGTGTTTTCCAAGTTGCCACTTTCCATCCTGATTACTATTTCGCAGGAACCGATCCTGAAGACGCTGAGAACCTGACTAACCGTTCGCCATACCCAATCTTTCACCTTATTCGTGAAGAAAGCATGGAAAAGGTTCTCAAGCACTACCCAAATCCAGAAGATATTCCGGATATCAATATTGAGCGAGTAAGTAACCTCAGCCCCGAAGAAAGAAAGAAGCTGTTTCCTTATTTGTTTTGATTATTTAATTGATAGATGTGAAAAGACCGGAGATAACTCCGGTCTTTTTGTTTAACTAAAGGACTAATCCACTTTGAGAGTATACTCTTGATTGTTAAACAGAACAGATACGATATCACCCGACACAATGTGTGAGTCCGCACCGAAACTGCCTGCTGAGTGGTCAGCAACACTGATGGTCGCGGAACCATCTCCATTAGCGGTAATGGATAATGAAGAACTTTCTGAGTCTAGATAGGCTTGGATTGCATCATGATCACTAGAGCTATCAATATTAAGAAGTTCTGAAATATCAACAATATCTTCTTGGACGTTAAAGTCCATAATCGTATCTGAGCTATTTGAACCTTCTATAACAAATACATCGCTACCAGATCCACCTGTTAGTTGGTCATGCCCGCTGCCGCCAATGAGAACATCAGCACCCTCATCACCAAAGAGCTTGTCATCACCGTCACCACCAACAAGAATGTCTTTGCCCAAACCACCATAGAGGTAATCTTGGCCTTGCCCACCATCTAGATAATCACGACCTGACTCTCCCGACAATAAATCATCACCTTGCTGACCATATAGCTTGTCATCACCAGATCCGCCTGACAGTGAATCCTGACCTGAGCCGCCATCTAAGATGTCCTTGCCACTGCCTCCGATCAAGTGATCATCACCTTCTCCGCCTTCCAGCCAATCATCACCATCACCACCAGACAAATGGTCTTGAGCACCTAAACCTTGAATATGATCATTAGCTGCGGTACCCACTAGATGATTGTTGTTGCTTGTACCTACTAAGTTAACGTAATCGGTAACTTCTACGTTGTGGCTTGAATAAGTTGGATACGCCTCACTACCGAGTAGTTCATAACCAGAACCATCATTTAGGGAAACCTCCAGGACATACGCGCCGCCTTGGTCCCAATAGATAACTTCAATTTGGTGAATACCATTTTCATCGACACTAAAAGTAAATTCTTCAGACCTCACAGACGTGTTCGAATCAAAAGAGGCAACAGTACGCCCATCAATAATGATTCGATAGCCGTCATCTGCATTTACTTTTATTGAATATGTTCCCGCATCTAGCGCGACACCACCAATAAGGCGAACCACAGCATCATTTGAATCTGTCTTGTTCTTAAACTCCACTGATTGAGCATCATCACCCAACCATGATTCTAGATTCGTGGACTCGTTTCTCCAATCGTAATCGCCAAGATCATCCCAGTCCTGCCCAATGTAACTGATTTCAGAAGAAGTAAACGTAGCGTTAGCGTTCTGATGTTCGGTTACGTAGACAGCTTGAGCAATAGTGCCAAGTTGATAACCTACGTTATAGAACTCACCTTTTAATCCAGATGTGAAATCGTTGTCTGTTCCGGTATTTGGTGAAGTAGACGATACGATATCTCCATCTGCATCAACGACATCATAGGTTATCTCAACGGAATCACCCTTTGCCAGTTCAGCAAACTGTCTATAAGACCACTCACCTGTGCTCGAATTAAGTTCTATTTCAAAAACCTTATCGCCATGGATATCTACCCAGACTTGAGTTTTTACCCCATCCACAACATCAGTAGACCCTAGGGTTACAGGTAAACCATCCGCCGTTTTAATATTTGTATCGGCTACACCTGTTAACGTAATTACACCTGCGCCATCGGCACCAAAATCAGCGGTAATAGTTCCTTCATCGGTCGCAATTACAGGATCGACAATTACACTTTCAAACGACACAGATTTAATTGAGTAATCACTGTTGTCTGAACACCAACCATTACCGTTTGTTACCGCTTCAAATCGTACTTCATCGAAACCAGATGCAACATTAAAGCTAGCCGAATAATTGCCATTACTATGAGTGGCAATCAGGTCTTCTTCCTGTACAACTTTGCCATCTAACAAGAAGATGATCTTACCTTTCTCACCCTCATTGGAGTAGAACTCAGCCAAACTCACTTGCATTCCATAGGCGACTTTATCACCTAACTCCATGACTATCTTTTCCGAATTACCATACTGATAATCGATTTCACCATCAGTTCTGTCGTTAACCGGTCCAAAGAATGATGACGATTTGACGCCCATACCACTATTATTGGAGAAGGTTAACTCTTCATGATGAGTTCCAAGCAAGCCGACTGCATATACAAAGACTGAGTTCCCTGAGTTTGTATCAATAAAGGTGTACGCATTATTGTTGTGACAGCCGGAATCATTTGGTCGTTGAGTAAAGTTGAAGTCTCCCAACGAAATCGTTGTTGTTTCGTTATGTTCAACAGCATCGACGACGATATTTATTGGAACCTCTGGAGAATCGTCTTCTACAGTCACTGTAATAGAATCTTTGACAGTATTTGTGCCATCAGAGACTTCTACACCAACATCAAAAGACAACGTATCTTCTGCTGTTTTATCTGCGTGATCTAATGAACCCAACAAAGTGACAGTGTAGCTGTATGAACTAAGGTTCGAAGAATCCTGAGATAGGCTGATTACCAGTATGGTTTCATTACCAGCTTTACCGACTAGATTTCCATTTTCAGTTGACCATTCAATGGCGACATTGTTGGAGTATAAAGCCACATCTGGAGCAGTGAGAGAGACCGACAGATCGTCACTATCTGTGTCAACATCACTTACAGAAAATGTACCTTGAGCAATAGCATCATTAGTTGTGTCAGGAATGCCTTCAGAATCTGGGTTAGCATTAAGTTCCACCAATCCCTCTTCAGAAACAACTAGATTATCCGCCCCTGAAGAGAACGTAATTTCTGGAGCTTCATTAACCGTATCAATACCATTAATTGTTAGGGTCGCACTTGATGTGTCACCGTCACTATCTTTAACGTTATAAGTGAATACTTCGGACGAAGGGGTATTAGTATTGCTGTAAGTAACCGATATTTTTTCATCAACATAGTATTTATCATTACTATTTGCTGCTGATGATAATCCAAACACAACATAGCCAATGTCGCCGTTTGTAGACGTCACTGTAACTACGTGGTTTACAATCGAAATCGAGGCTTGTTCAGATATGTTCATGCCAGAAGTGTCATAGACAGCAATCTCTACTTCATCATCATTACCATTTCCATTGCTATTTAGTGTTGCACTTACAACACTGGCTGCGTTGTCTAATTTGATAACTAATGACTCATTACCATCAATTTGATTGCCCTTGTCATGAAAACTCGAAACGCCAAGTCCCGAACTTCCGTTATTTTCAACAGCTCCACTACGGATAATTGATTCATTAGTAGAAGCATATACAGAAATGTTGGTATTTGTAGTTACATCAGTGACAACTGTGGCTGGCAAGCTTTCAACAGCGGTGAATGTATAGCGACCCTCGCTATCTATCTCCAAGATCCCCGTAGCCGCATTGATGGTAAGCACACCCGAAACAGGCATCAGATAAGTTTCCCCACCATATGCAACAGACGTAACTGTTACAGCTAGGTCCGTATCATCTTGAAGATCATTGGTAATCACGTTGCCACTAACAGAGTTAGAATCTTTAGCTATTTCAGCAAAATCATCTTTGGCTGTAATTCCTGTATCAATCACATCAATCGTAACTGTTGTCCATGCTGAACTATCAGTTCCATCACCCGCTAAATAAGTAAAGCTATCTTGAATAGTGTCAGACGAACTGTGGTTTAGAACATTTGCGGTGTAGGTGTAAGTACCATTTGCTTGCATAACGACCGTACCGCCAAGAGCAGTAACAATCGTAAAACTACCGTCAGCATTAGCCGTAACAGAGCCTTCACCTTTTGAACCGTTCGCCAAACCAACAACAGAAAGTGAGTCACTTTCAGCATCTGTATCGTTTGTTAGTACACTTTTTGTTACTACGATTGTAGATCCTTCATTTACCGTTTCAGAGTCGGCTACAGCGATCGGAGCATCATTGGTCCCCGTCACGACGATCGTTAACGTGGTTTGCGCGCTCGCTTCGTGCTCGTCAGTCACCGT
>NZ_JABEQC010000003.1:45897-325277 GCF_013041605.1 Vibrio plantisponsor
GAAGCGGTCAGGGTACCGGTGATGGTGCTGTCTTCCACCACCGAGTCCACTTTCGCTTCCGCCACCGGCGCGTCGTTGGTACCGTCAATTGTCACTTCGATGGTGTGTTTGGTGCCATCGGCTGAGTACACATCAAACTTTTCGGTCAGTGTGTCACCCTCGCCCAACTGCTGCACGGCATCCAGATCGTTGTCCAACCTGTAGCTCCATTGGCCTTGCTCATCAATAGTGAACTCGCCGTACTGGCCTTCAGTGTCATTTTGCGCAGTGAATCGCTCTTCGCCCGCATCATCGTCACTGATGGTTAATTTACCACCAGTGGTTAAGGCTGTATCTTCGGTCACGCTGCCGCTGTCAGTGCCATTGATCTCAGCAACATCGTTAACTGGATTGACCGTCACTGTCACCGTCGCCGAGTCAAAACCGCCTTGACCGTCACTGACGGTGTATTCGATGTTTGCTTGGCCGTTGTAATTTTCAGCAGGAGTAAATATGAGTTTGCCGTCGACAATCGAGACGGCTCCTTCTTCTTCAGAAACGCTTGCAGAGATGATCGTTAGAGAGTTCCCATCGGAGTCGGTATCATTAGCCAGCACATCGATAGTTACAGCTAATGAATCTTCATCAATTGAAATAGCATCATCTTCAGCAACAGGATCGGAATTGGAGGCAGCGGATTCTCCATTCACACTTGCATTTGAACGAGTAAGGTTGATTAAGGCGAGGCTTTGAGTTTGAGAAAAACCTAATGATTCAAATCCAGTTGTACTGAAATTTGTACTAGCAATAATTTCTGAACCCACACGGTCAATACTTGCACTATCAGTAGGTGCGGAACCATTACTCCCACCAGCAGCAGGAGCTAATTCATCATCAAGTTGTGTAGGGTCTTGACCTTCTTCTAAGGCTGCAAGTAACTGCGCAACATCATCTGTAACATCTTGAAGCTCATCGTTTTGACCAACGAGTTGAGTAGTAGCTTCGTTATTGAAACCAGCTTCATCTCCTCTTTGGATGACAACTGATCCTTCTGGCAATTTTTCGCCAATCGTCGCTATTTTTATATCGCCATTTTTGTCAATCACTATCATTTGATTTACAGCAAGACTTGTGATTGAAAATAAAGAACCTTTTGCCATATAAGCCTCAAAAATACACGTTACAAACAGTTATATGTTTAACCGTTTAATATTCGAGATAACCTCGAATATTTTGTGGGAAAAATCTGACTTAAGATATCATCGTTCAACCGTCTAACAAAGGCGAAAATTGCATCAAAATAACATTTTATTGACACTTCTTATTTTTACGACAAATAATTCCATGAATTAACATCACATTTCATGATAATCTTTATGTAAGGTTTTTCTTACCGTATCACATGCAGAAAATACTTATTCATTAATGTGTTACATAAAGCATTTGTTATATCTCCACCCAAAACTATGCAAAAATCCTATATACATCACAATTTTAGTCACATTTTTGACACATCTAAGTAGTCGTCTTATCAATGAGACACCTTTTACCTTAAACTCGGTGTCCGTTGTACATGTCATTTTTGATGGAGTTCATCTTGAAAGGGTTCCCAACTAAAACACTTTTCTGCTCTTTAGTACTCGCAGGATCCGTGTCTGCACAGACACTTGAACAAGCAGTATCGCTCACTCTTGCTTCAAACCCTGAATTGAAAAGTGCGTTTAACCAATATAAAAGTCGTTTATCTGACTCAAGTGCCTCTTCTGGTGCATATTTACCTAAAATCGATCTCGATGCTGGTATTGGATACGAAGGTATCAATCCCGCCTCTTCTACAGGTAATCCTGATACAGATATGACCCGTAAAGATGCAGCCCTAACTCTTAATCAACTTATTTGGGATGGTTCATCCACACTAAATGATATGGATCGTACTGCTGCTGAAGCTGAATCAGACCGCTACCAGCTTCTTGCGGATGCCTCAAATAAAGCTCTGGAAGTCACGGATGTTTATCTCGAAGCGACAAAAGCTTACGAAATTCTCGTGCTTTCAGAAAAAAACCTAGCAACGCATAAAGAAATCTATCGTGATATAAAAAAACGTGCTGATTCTGGTGTAGGGTCTATCGCCGATGTAACTCAAGTTGAAGCTCGTATAGCTAAAGCAATGGGTAACTTACTCGCGGCACAAAACAATTTGTACGATACGCATACTCAATTTCGCCGTTTAGTCGGTCAAGAGCCTTTAGGTTTAACCTTTCCTCGAGCGGACAGTACTGCAATTCCTTACACTATTGATGACGCTCTGAAAAAAGCATTCGAAGAACATCCAGTCATTAAAGTGGCACAAACAGATGTAGACGCGGCTCGTTTTCAATATAAACAGTCAAAAGCGCCCTACTATCCAACTATTTCGTTGGAAGCATCTCAGCGCTGGTATGACGATGCGGGAGGTAATGAAGGCAGTGGTGATGAACTCAGTGCAATGGTGAGATTACGCTACAACATCTTCAATGGTGGTAGCGATAGTGATCAATCTGAAAGCGCCGCTTATCAACTCAATAAAGCAAAAGATTTACGCGAAAATACATTCCGTGCCGTAGAAGAAGGCTTACGTTTGTCATGGAGCGCTCTCGATCTGACGTTACAGCAAAAAGAATTTTTAGCTGACCATGTGGATTCAACTTCCCAAACCGTTGCTTCATATCGCAAACAGTATCTGATTGGTCAACGCACGCTTCTTGACTTGCTCAATACAGAAAATGAACTGTTTGAAGCCCGTAAAGACTATTTGGATGCGAAATACGCTGAGCAATATGCAAAGTATCGCGTTATGAACGCTACAGGTAATTTACTAGATGCATTGCGAGTTGATGTCGCTCCGGAATGGACAGAGAAGGTGAAATACTAAGATGAAAGGCACATTTGTTATTCTTACAGCGACCTTAAGCGCTACAATGTTCGCTTATGCTGAAGAAAATGTAGCTAGCGATGAATATGATTACATTGCTCTACCGCAGATCAATCAAGTCGCAGATCTTGAGGATGATGATAACGATGGTGTAATCAACGCTCGAGATCTTTGCCCAGATACCCCTTCACTATCGGAAATCGATAATGATGGATGTGGTACCTTTGTTAAAACGTCGAAGCTACAAAGTTTACACATCCTATTTGCTAATGATTCTAGTGATATTCCTCCGGTGTTTGTTAGTCAGATTCGACAAATGGCGGAATTTCTAAACACCTACCCTTCGGCTTCTATCGAGATAAAAGGTTATGCAAGTAAAGTCGGTAGCCAAGAACATAACCTCAACCTATCTAAACGACGTTCTGAAGCAGTAGAAGCTCAATTACTACGCTACGGTGTTGAGCGCAACAGAGTGAGAATTGTTGGTTTCGGCGACACTGAACTTGCTTCTCATGATGATACACAAGTTGCTCATGCATTAAATCGTCGAGTGACAGCGACGGTGGTTGGCTACAAAGGTGCAATCGTCAAAGAGTGGAGCATATTTACGGCACTGCCTAAATAAACCTATATATCAAGAAAGGCGGCCGATTAGCCGCCTTTTTATTGTGAGATATCCAAATCTTAATGGGAAAAAATGCCTCAAAGTGCTACCCTTCGTGCATCATTCTTAATGAGAAAATAAAATGAGCAAATTAACAGCAGATGTTCAAGCTAACCTAGAACTTTTCATCAAAGAAACCCAAGAAAACCAGTTGGTTTGGGGTTTGCGTAATGAAGAAGGTTGGTTATCTTGTGAATCAACAGAATTTGAAGAAAGTGAAGTTATGCCTTTCTGGTCTTCAAAAGAAGACGCTGAGCTGCACAATGTAGAAGAATGGGCAGACTTCGAAGTTCTAGAGATCCCACTGGATATTTTCGTTGAAGATTGGCTGATCACTCTTGATGAAGATGGTGTTCTTGTTGGCATTAACTGGAACCAAACTTTAGACGGAAAAGAACTTGAGCCTTCAGAACTGGCAAAAATGTATCTTTAAGTGAATTGGCATAGCCAATTCATGACCACTTAAGCAAGACGCGAATAGCGTCTTGTTTTGTATTTGTAGTACGAGCTTTGGTACTATGACGACCTGTTTATTTTCAACTGGATTGAACCCATGCATTTATCTAAGCTGACACAAGAAATTTACGATCACCTATACCGCGACATCAACGAATTCCGTAGCACTTTTGACTTACCAGTAGCGGATCCAGCAAGCTTAGATGCAAAAGCAGATACCCTTCATACCTCATTAGCCATCGAAGAACTGACCGAACTGGCTGAAGCAGATAGCAAAACTGAACAAGCGGATGCGATTGTAGACAGCGTGTATGTGCTTATGGGTCGCCTAGTGCACCTTGGTCATCGCAATATCAATGACAACATCGCTATCAGCTACTTGATCGACCTACTACTGAATGTTGCGGTCAATCGTGGTATTGATTTCCTTCCTTGTTGGGATGAGGTTCATAGCTCTAACATGAGCAAGGTTTGTCGAAACGAAAAAGAATATGGCGATACGGAAGCGTTCTACGCTGAGCAAGGTATTAAACTAATGGCGGTACAAAAAGGCGATTATCTCATCGCGAAATGTGCAGAAGACTTCTTGTCTGAAAGCAAAACCATTCGCCAAGGTAAAGTCCTAAAGTCCGTTTATTACCGTCCAGCAAACCTAGAAGCTCTAACTCAATAGTTCTTAACTGCTTTTTCAATGCCAGTTGCCTTTAGGCTCGCGGAATCGCAGATAAAAAAAGGCCACCTTGGGAGCAAGGTGGCTAATGAGACTATAAAAAGCCTAACAAGAACGAGAATGTATCACTCTTATTAATGCTAATAGCGTGCCAACTTTTAAATAAAGATTAAACCATTGATATTTAAAGAAATTAATATTTCACTCTTAATGTAAACAATAAGTTAGTACACAAGACCTTTTGAAACTGACCCAGATTTGTGCTCAGTGCACCAAAACTAATCGAACACCAAGTATGGTTTACCATCAAGAGAGACACATCTCACAGAAGTGTTAAACACATTACGCAAGTTCTCTTCACTTAAGACTTCTGTCGGCTCACCAATACTCTGTACGACACCTTGCTCAAGCAGCAATACTTTGTTTGCGTTCTGTAAGCTTCGGTTCAAATCGTGATTCGCCATAACAACAGCCAATCCCTCTTGTGCCATTTTCGCAATCAATTGATAAAGCATCCCTTCTTGGGCGATATCTAATGGTGCACCCGGTTCATCAAGAATAAGGAGTTGAGCATAAGGATTGATAGCAGGCCAAACTTGCAAGCAGCTACCTGCGAGTCGCACGCGTTGCCATTCGCCACCAGATAATTGATGAATAGAGCGGTGAAGTTTATCGTCAATCTTCAATATATGAGTAAACAGCTTTACCGCTTCTTTAACTTTAGAGTCATGCAGTGAACTATTAATGGGGAGAGATAACGCGAGGTATTGGAAGACATCGAGATTAAAAGCGGGCTTCTCGCTTTGAGATAGGTAAGCCCTGCGCAAGGCCAACTCACTCAAAGAGTTCTTCTTGATATCAAAATCGCCGAGGAAAACATCTCCAGCGCAGTCAATCACTCCCGCCAATGCAGAGAGAAGCGTGCTTTTACCACTGCCATTAGGACCAACAACATGAAGTATTTCCCCTGCTTGGCATTGGAATGACAAAGGCAGTAAACGCTCTTTAACGTGCAGGCTATTAACGCGAATCATGATTTCTTACCAGCATCCAAATAAAAATGGGTGCGCCAATAGTGGTAGTGACAACGCCTAATGGCAGCTCAGCAGAATCCAGAGCCAAGCGCGCAACAATATCAGCCAATACCATAAGAAGAGCACCACTGACAGCACTCAGAGGCAATAGCATGCGGTTTTCAGAGCCTAGTGCTAAACGCAATAAATGGGGTACCACCAAGCCAACGAAGCCTATCACGCCTCCTAGGGCAACCGCAGCGCCCACTAAAACGGATACGGCGATGATCAGTTTCCAGCGAATGCTGGCAACATCTACACCTAGCTGTTTAGCATGGGTTTCTCCAAGCATCAGTTTATCCAATACGGATCCCTGATAAAGCAACCATCCCATAACTGGCAGTGCGATAAGAGTTAGAGTGTGTTGATACCAACTAGCACCGCCAATACTCCCCATAAGCCAATACATAAGTTGACGTAAGCTCAGTTCATCACTGAAATAAAATGCCCATGTGACGACGGAACCAGACAAGATACCCAGCGCAACACCCACCAAAAGAAGTCGGGTTGTTGTAAGCCTCATTGCGTTGGCGATAAACACCAGCAATAAAGTAAAGATCAGAGCCCCTATAATTGCAGAAATCATAAATGCTTCAGGGCTAGAAATAGCTGGGAAGAAGAACAGCAGGATAACCATCGCTACGCTTGCACCGCCAGAGATCCCAATAATCCCCGGCTCTGCCAGAACGTTACCAAGTAACACTTGAAGAGTTGCACCGGAAACCGCTAATGCAGCGCCAATCATCATGGCTGCAAAAAGCCTTGGCAAACGTAAATCAAACACCAAACGAGTTTCGAGAGCATCAAACGAACTGAAAGGCGAGATAAAGATTTCACCAACCATCAGATAGGCCACGCTGGCTAATGCTAACAATGCGAGCAAAAGATAGCCTGCTCGCATCCAGCGCCGCTGCTTAAGCAGCATGAGTTGACTAAAATCCATAGACGTTCATGTAAAAAATAACGGTTCAAAAAAGAATGGCTTAACCTTACCGTTAAGCCATTCAAATATAAAGCTTCAATATAGAAGACCAGCAATAAACCTGTTAATCGTATACCGCTTGACCGTCTTCATAACGAATTTTTACTTTACACACCATAAGTGCAGCCCGTTCGCCCACCGCGGCATATCGATTCGGAAACACAATCGCTTCCTCTTCATTCTTCGCCATCAGTGGTTTATCGCCATCATGACCAAACACTTCACCGTGCATAAAGCTCGTAAAGTTAGAAATACTATCATCAAACAAGAAATCAAAGTCGTCATGGATGCGAACAATTGTCCGGCTAACGCGGTACATCGTAGCCTTTCTAGGCAAATGTTCAGATTGGCTTCTGGAAATCAAATCACGTAGCGACAAATCAAATGCCGTTAGGCACTGTAAATCGTTAGAGCCGATTTCGGCGACACGACCGAGTTCAATCATCATGGCTTGTGCGGCATAGTTTTCCGCACTGTACCAACTAAAAGTACTTGCTGGCGCATTGGAGAACATCACTGCATCAATGTGACCATTCTCAACAAAATCCAAGAGTTCTTTACTGCGCACTGGATGACGAGATTTAGGGCTGATTGCAAATGAATAATGTTTTGAATCACGAAAAGCGCAATGCAGATCTAAATGCCAGCGAGACTTTACCTCACTCTCAGCATAGAAATCCTTAATTACCAGTTTAAGGTTATCTGCAATGGCTAGCTCTTTGCTTTCTTCGTGGGCTTTTTCGTCAAACAGATGATTCAAGTCTTCATCCAATGAACGCACATGCAGCTTGGTCGCTTCAGGATTCGCAATGATGAATAAACATCTTTCATTTACTGTCTGGAAACCACTCAGAATGTCATTCACGAGTTTATCGATAAGCTCCATTGGAGCCGTTTCATCACCATGAATACCACAAGAAATAACGATGTTTTTGGTATCGTCATCGTGTTTAGCTGGCACAACTTCTAAAATACCGCGTTGAAGCAATTTGAGAGTGACGCCTGCCGGTGTAGTCACCGCTGTACACTTTACGGATTGTTCAAGATCTAGACTGTCGAAGAGAAAAGATTGGCGAAATAGAGACTTCGTCATGCGCTACTCCTTTATTGCACAGCGGTATGTTAAAGAATTGAGCAAACAATTTATGTTGAAGCGATCTCACTTATTGAGCTGAACTTCAATATAAAATGAAATATGCCTGCTGTACTTTGATAACCTGTTCGACTATTAACTGAATGACGTTGAAGGCGAATTCTATCCTAACTGCTATTGAGACTCTATACCCTAGAAGTTCCAATTCGTTGAAACGCTTGTCTTAAATCTCAATTTTGGATTTTCTTTTATAATCACTACGTTTTACAACTTAGAGTTTGCTCCCTTCAGCACTTTTGCTAAACCTGCAGCGACAAAAATAACTTCAGTAGAGATCTCTCCAATCCATTGATTCATCAAACCTGCATGTTCAATAAATAGACGCGATACTTCGCCTTCCGGTGTTAGCCCCATACCGACTTCGTTGGATACCAAAGTAATATCAGCCCGGCTCTGTTTTAACACATCAATAAGATGCTTGATTACTTGGCCAATTTGTTTCGAATCGCGCATTTGACCATGATTGTAAATCACGTTATTCAACCAAAGTGTCAGACATTCCACCAGTACTACGTCATCACTAGATAACTGCTCAAGCGTTTGTGCCAACTCGTAAGGGCTTTCATGTTCAATCCAGCCTTTTCCGCGCTGATGTTGGTGATGTTGTATTCGAGCCTCCATCTCCTCATCAAATGCGATCGCTGTCGCTACGTAGTGCAACGCTTTTGTACTATCAAAAAGCACTTTACTCTTTGCTAATTGCTCAGCGAAGCTGGACTTACCGCTTCTTGCCCCACCAAGTATCAACCGCACTGTCACCAAGCGGCTCCTAAAACGGGAAAACCATTTTGCGCAAAAACAACAACCACAAGATAGATCATCAGTTCCATTAGCTGCTGTGCCGCGCCCAGACAATCACCAGTAAATCCTCCAAGTCGGCTGATCAACCAACGTCTGAATAGCTGACGAAAAACAATCGCTAAAGCAATAAGAACCAGAATCAAATAACCATCTAACAATATGCAAGGTATTAGTCCTGTGACGACAACCACAGCCAATTCGTTGTAGCTCTGTTTGTGGGCTAACGGTTTACTCTTGCTGGTATCACTGTCGGACACATAAGGCGTATTGAAGATGAAGGACGACGCGACAGCGCGGCTCAAAGTGTAACCCACCAACCAAATGGGAATGAGAGAAATGATGTCGCTGGCTGCAACCAGCAACACATATTTACCCAACAGAGCCATTATTAGCGCAGTTGAACCATAAGTGCCGATCCGGCTATCTTTCATGATGCTTAAACGACGCTCTACCGTCATTCCGCCACCGACACCATCCGCCATATCGGCAAGCCCATCTTCATGGAAGGCTCCGGTCAGCATCAAGCTCAGCACCATGGTCAAAAAAATGCTGATTTCAGGTGTCAAAAGCAGATCAGCTAAAGCATAGAAGCCAGCGCAAATTGCCCCAAGAAGTATTCCAACCAACGCAAAATATCGGCCAGACTGATTCATCCTTTCACTGCTATAAGGCAAATTGGCGGGCACAGGAATTCGAGAAAAGAAACTGAGCGCCAAAAGAAACAGTTCAAACTGATATTTGAGTCTAGCCAGCATTACACTGTCACTCCTGCCTCAGCAAAACTCGCCATGTTGTTGTAAAACTCGGCTCCGGCTTTAATGAGTGGAACGGCTAAAACCGCGCCTGTACCTTCACCGAGTCTCAAATGCAGGTTCAACAGAGGCGTTGCTTCTAATAAGTTCAGTACTTTTTTGTGCCCCGATTCGTCAGAACAGTGCGCAAATATCATATAGTCTCGACACTCTGGTTCAATAAGCGTGGCAACATAAGCGGCGACCGTGACAATAAACCCATCCACTATCACAGGTGTACGCTTACGATTAGCACCTAAAAATGCGCCTACCATTTGAACAATCTCATATCCACCAACCTCGGCAAGTACCTCTTTCACGCCCTTGCCTTTAGTGCGTTCTACGCCTTTCGCGACCAGTTGATACTTTTTCTCAAGCTGCTGATCAGAAATACCCGTGCCTTTACCGACACACTCTTCAACAGGTAAATCAGACAAGCTGGCTAACAGAGCGGCAGCACTTGAAGTATTAGCAATGCCCATCTCACCGAACATCACTAAGTTGCTGCCAGCATCAATCACACTTTCAACCAGTGACTGGCCGTAATCTAATCCTTGCTCAACTTGCTCTAACGACATAGCTGGTTGGTTAGCAAAGTTCTCGGTACGAACACCTAAACGTTGAACAATAAAATCCGGATGCTGCGCGTCCACTGGCAACAATATCCCTGTATCAATGACCTTCATCGCCACATTGTTTGCACGGCAGAAACAGTTGATAGCAGCACCACCCGCCAAAAAATTCAGTACCATCTGTTGTGTTACAGCGCTAGGAGCAATGCTGATCCCTTCATCCGCAATGCCGTGGTCTCCGGCAAATACCAGTACCGTTGGTTGTTGAATCGCAATATGTTCAACCGCTTGTTGCTGCCCCTGACTTTGAATTAATGCCAGTTGATGAGCAACCTGCTCTAACTGCCCTAAAGCACCTAATGGTTTGGTTTTTTGATTAATACGGTGCCAAATTGCATCGTTAAACGATAGATCTAACATTATTGATTCCTTGAACAATGCTTAAATTTCAAAAGAGATGACGCAGTCTACTCACAAAATCCATCCGACGCCAAACCTACAAAGCGCCAATAAATGAAATACTTGTATATTGCCGAGTAATTAGCTTAATTTCACAGCATGACATTAAACATCTGGGAAGCAACGATGAAAGACGCCCCTTTTACAGCAACAAACAAACCCATTCTCATTATCGCGGGAGCATCGGGTTTAGTCGGTTCATCTTGTTTAGACATTGCTTTAAATGAGCATGCCCTTGGACATGTTTTTACCTTGAGCAGAAAGCCACTTGCGCCCGAGTCTCTCGCAGCAACAAATGGTAAGTTATCCCAGCTTATAAATGCAGAACTGAACATAAAACATTGGGAAAACTCAAACAGTCGCCCAACATTGGGGATCATCGCGCTGGGTACGACCTTAAAACAGGCTGGTTCAAAACAAGGATTGGAAAAAGTTGATTTCGAACTTGTTTGTCATGTCGCTCAGCAAATGAAATTGCTAGGAGTTGAAAAGTTAGCAGTTGTTTCTAGTTACGGCGCTCATGCACGATCACGTTCTCACTATTTACGTTGCAAAGGTCGCATGGAAGAAACCATTCGCCAAATCGGCTTTACTCATGTCACTTTCGTCAGACCGGGACCGCTAGTGGGTAAACGCGCAATCACTCGCCCAGATGAAGTTCTACTGCAAAACTTTATGAAAGTCGGCAAATACCTGATGTTTGGAAAACTAAGAAATCTCGTCCCAATAAGCGCGGAGGCAGTGGCCAGAAGTATGCTCTACAGCTTGTTCGATACAGATGCAAAGCATGTGACCATACTCGATAGCATCGCCATGCGACATATGCTGGAAAAGTACCGTTAAGATCAGACCATAACTTGCCCAATAGTTAGCCAGACAATGCGATAAGTTACTGAACAAACGCTTGTAACACGCCATGGAGATTGCTTAGTCGTATGGGGGATGTTCTAATACCTGTAAATCTTTCAGCGATTTGGTAATCACACATGCAGCAGGAAAACTCGCCAACTTACTTCTTCTTCGATTATAGGAATGCTAATTTAACCTATTGAATAAAAACAATTAAATCAAATAATCATACCTACTGAGACGCAATTTGGACACAATTTCATAAGCTAATACGCTGATCTTATTTAAATGTCTGACTCTCTTTTATCAACCTGATTGAGAACCGAGTCAATTGCAGATTTTATCTTAATACCTTTAACCAGATAAACGACGCCCAACCCCAAAAAGCATGCCGCAAAAGCATAAGGAATTGCGCCAAAAAATGGACTTGAGAACACACTGAGTACCACTAAAGCCATTACAATACCAACCACACCACCAATAAAACAATGTGTAGACTGAGCACTACTTCCAACTACACCAGCTGAATGATTATTATAGGCATATACTTTAAACATGCCGCTTTTGGTTTTTCCTGCAACTGTTACAAAATCACCGTCATCCAATACTAAAGATTGGTGAGAAGTATAAGACACTGGTTGATTAGCAACTCTAAAGTGGTAAGTATAAATACTCGTACCTTCATTAAATGACAATGACTCTCTTAGATTAGAAATTTTACCTTCATGTATTTCCATATACTTCTCTTAGTTAACTGACTGAAAAACGATGATATTTTACAAAACCAATGATATTAATGAGAATCATTACTATCAATAGTTAATTTCAATTACTAAGAGCTGATCACACATTATTTATACCCCGATGCTACCAACATCGGGGTTTCACCGTTTTAAAAACCTAAAAAAGCAATTTTAATCACTAATTACAAAGACTTAGAATACCCGACTGAATCGCGGGTGTAATTAGGGTGTAATAAAGGTGTCATTATACAGTGGTTTTTGAAGAGCTGTTTCAGTCCGTTTCAAGGCAAAAAAAGACACTCCCGAGAGTGTCATTAAATCGATCTTAATTCTGTGTTTTATCTTCTAGTTGCTTTTGCTGAGAGCGGTTTTGTAGTTGCTTCATAGCATCGTTAACTAGCTTAACTTGCTCATTAACATCGAGATCATTGGTTTCTGCCTTAAACTCGACATCTCCACCTTTTCCAATAAAGTTATCTAGTTCTTTCACTGACTTCTTCAGTTTAACCTTTACATCTCCATTATCGGTTTTACCTTCTTGGGCAAATTTTTCTAGCAGTATATTTGCGACTTTTTCAGCCAACTCGTCCGTTTTCTTTTCAAGCTCAGTGTTCAAATGAGCTTCAACTTGTTTTTTCAACTCAGGATTAGACTCTAAATGATCCATACTTTTGAGCGTCCGCCTGATCTCTGCACAAGTTAGAACAAACGTAGCAATATGATTGAATGTTTCACCAAGCATATTTACTGTTTCTAGATTTAACAGTAAATCGAAAATGATAGAACCTTTTGATGCACTAACTATTTCAAATTCTTCTGGTGCTTTACCCAAAACCATTGAATAACCACGTGCAATAGTGTTCCATCGTTCAGACCAATCAACCAAGTCAACTACATTCGAAATTGATGCGTCATTGTGAAACCGGATACGGGTTAGAACTTTTCCTTTTGTATCAAATGAATCAAGCTCTTCAGGAGAACCAAAAATTTTCTCAAATGCTTCTAAAAAATGCCTGAAGTAAGTGTCTACTGTTTGGATTGTCTGCAAAGCATCACCAATACGAGCAGATATTTCCTGAAGGTCTCCTACGCCCAGAATTCTATTCAATTCAGGAATGGCTGGACGAAGAATTATGTATTGCAACCCAAGCTTTTCTAAAACATTTATATCTTCAAAACTTAATGATTTGCTATCAACGCGGCCTAACACTTCTTTATACTTATTGCTTTCATTTCTTACTTGGTTAAGCTTACTTGCAGCATTACTAGTACTAGCCATTTGTTGAGTGATTGATTGCTTAAAATTTGATAACTGACCAGTAATATTGTTGCTCAAAACATTTGTTTTGTACCAAATTGCTAAATGGTACATTTGCTTAGCTTCCATCTTTTCCCCTGTTAATCCTTGAATTCACATTGCATATGAACATATATAGACTTCCGTTCCATATATCAATGACGCAGTTGCAATTTTGCTCAGCTAGCTATCTGAATTAACGGGATAAATAGTTTGTTTTCATGCAAAAACTGCATCCAGATTGACAATTCAACCTCACCTGAACTACTCTAACGACTCATTGGCAAAATCCAATGACGGGATTGGTCCCCCGTTTTCGAGTTTTATTACTACGACGTACTGATACCAGCGTCTATTTGCTGGTTTTTTTGTACGTATGATTTCGCACATCTGAATTATGGTGGGCTGGATCGGGCAGTTTTAAATAACTGGCCGTTGCGTAGTAAGCGGTAGGACCAACCCGGTTCAGTTCACCACCCTAAGTTTGGTCCCTTAGCGTGGTGGTAAAATTTTATTACTACGAGGACATTCTTATGTCTAATCAAATCAAAGTCCCTTTTCACGGTTCAAATCTATTTATCGTTGATCACAATGGCGAACCATACACCCCGATGAAATCTATCGTTGAAGGTATGGGGATGTCTTGGCAAGGTCAGCATGAAAAAATAAAATCTAACCCTGAAAGATGGGGTATCAAGGTTATCCTGATACCCTCAGTTGATCGAAACAACGCTATGACTTGCCTACCTCTCCGTAAACTATTCGGCTGGCTCCAAACACTTCAACCTAACCGCGTTCGTGAAGATATTCGCGACAAAGTCATTCAATACCAAAATGAATGTGATGATGTCCTATGGAAGCATTGGACAAAGCAAAACACACCCAACGAAATAATGCCCGTAATGCCACCAAGCAGCATGCGTGTTTTGATGTACATGGAGAAGGGTCATGTTGTGTCAATGCAGCCAGTTTCTGAAGATAGTGTGGTTTTCCGTACTGAAGACATTCCTAAGCTACTAAAAGAACCGGGTTACTTTACGGTGCAGCAACTAAAGAACGTTGCCGATACCGCCCTATCTCAATTAGCTATGTGTGCAGAGCAAGCGATGTTGCTGCGTAGGTAGGATGGAAAGAGAAACCCCAAGCATTGGCTTGGGGTTTTGAGCATTCAGAACACAAATTATCCAATCACCTACCCTAAGTACCAATCCTCCACTCAGGAGCAGCCCAATCAGAACGCCAATCCAACTCTTCAGACATAGCGGCAATTTGTCCAAACTCCTTAAAGTAGGCATTGACCACCAATGGATCAGTTATATAAAGAGCATTTTCTAAAGACAACGTTGCGTTTTTAGTTAAGTTAAAAGAACCCGTCCAAACCCCATACGGAACAATAAGCTCAAAACCATTTTGCATGGGATTCGGTTCTACCTTTGCAAAGACTAGAAATTTATTATGCATTCGAGGGAATGCTGGTGCTTTATCTAGATTGTGGTTACCAACGCATCTAACAGGATCCAGTGAAGGGTCACATGCTACCGAGACTGAACTCAATATATTCCCAAAAGAATACCTTGTAACCTTGCAAGTTAATTGATCATATTTTTTTCGCAAATTACTTTTGAAGCTTGTTCTACTTCCAACGTCTGGACGAAGAAAATCTTCTTTTTGCACTATTATGGACACATTATCCTTTTTAGCTAAAGCATCCAATATTGGATAACTGGTTAACCAAGCTACAGCACCAAATACGGCATCTGCACCCTCGATATGTGAAAGTAAGTGTCTCTCTAAATCTCGAAAATACACTTCTATTCCAGATATAGTTGAGACACTATTATCAACGAAGCTCTCGCTGAAATTACCATCATTGTCAATTTGAAACTTATTTAAATCTTCCATAATTTTCCTAAATTTCTTTTGTAAAAATTCAACTATTTACTAAGATAATTTTTCCCATAGCACATTACTTAAACTGTACTTGTTTCGGCTTTCTTGAGTTGATGCATTAAAAACCGTTACTTCTTTGCAATCAAACCTAACATGGTCTCCTAAACGAAGTTTACGCACTTCACCATACAGTTTTTTTGAATACGTTACTTTTATTAGTTCATCATTTGAGGTTCGGATGTCCACCTTGCCTGATTTACTTATCAACTCTATGATCCCCTCAATTGTTACTGAGGTTGGATCCGTAGCACTAAAGCCATCTAGTAGTTTTTCGAGAGTTTGGATTTTGTCCCAACGACCATACCATGAATGTTTTTGAGCATTCGGAGCTACCCAACTCAGTTCCAACTCGATACTTCGTTTACGCAGAACTTTAAGAAACTCAGCAAGATTATGAGTACTTCTCAGCCCCATGTAATGAACTTGGTCACTTATCCCTTCATTTAGGTCTTGATTTAAAAGTTCAAAAAGACCATGTAAGCTGCTCTCCAACAAACTATCACCAAATAAGTCTGGTGAACTGTCGCCTGTGACAAAAAGTCGTGAAGAGCCATGCCCAATATCCGCAAATCTTAGATTTAGAGGTTGAGTGACTTCGAAGGGTATAACCCCAGATATATCTTGTCCTAGTTTGATTTTTGCTGAAGCTGATGAAATTAAACCAGAAAACGTTTTAGCTAGATTTGCCAATATTTCTAATGGCACAGTGCCGTTGTTTACCTCTCCGCCAATCAGTCGCAACTCAATGACTTCTTTCTCACGCAGTTGCTTTTCACGCATAAGTTGGAGACGTAAATCATCTAAATGATTTTCAAGGGATTTGATACTTAAGCTGAGAGCAAAATTACCCTGCTCAGATTGGCTGCGCTTCAGTTCGATTAATTGCTCGGTCTCTTGTATTTTCGACTCTAATTTTTGAATGCTCATAGCTACGCCACCATTCTCAACCTAGCAATGCCTTTAGGTATTTCATTTCGATCAAAACCAAACAATCCTCGCCAATAACTTTTATCGTGGAAGTTATCAAGAATAAAATAAGCATCACACTCATATCTAAGTTTAGTGTGACTTTTGTTTGCGAAGAGTTCTTCAAGTATTAGCTTCTTTTCTTGAGGCAGTTTATTTACATCATCTGCGGCACACACAACAACCAAATCGATATCACCCGGGTTCTCTTTCTTTGTTGCAAAAGAACCGTCGATCCAGATTTCCATATCAATAGGGATCTCCTGCAGCCGAGTTGCGAATGCTTCTAATCGGCTAAGCAACGCTTTTCGTCTATCGTTTGGTTCAAACGGAGATACAAAAACTTTTTCAAGGTCAGAAAAAGTCATGTTGTGCATCCCTGCTTCTAAAAGTGCTGGATAATCCATTTTCTTATATGTCTCGACTTATTATATAACCCTAGCCTCTTATACGGATTAAAACCGTATATCATTCTCAAAGATTGACACGTAGCGTGTAACTGCGCAACAAAGTCTTAATCAAAATCATAAGGTTATCAAATAAAGTTGAAATTATATGAAAACATAAATTATCCGGAAGCAGTACAAGCTATGTTGCTGCTTACATTCTTAATATAGGGCGTCGTGTTTTACGCCTCCCCACTTTGAAAAGCGATCCGTGAATTCCCGTATCGGTCCCTAACTAGGAGTGCTCAAGTTTGAGCTGTCCTTTTTGAATGAAGTATTCTTTCCATTAGCAAATTTGCGTTGGCTAAACTTAATCTTATATACCGCGTTACGCATCACGCATTTCAATAAACTTTTCACTAAATACACCATTATCCATCTTGGCGGTGGTGCCTTAGAGTTTCGAAAAATTTTTATTTCGCGCGGGTTGCCCTCGTTTGTTAACTCAATGAGCTCAAAAGAACCTAAGCTCATTGTTTACTTCAAAATTCATATACCACCCTGCAATCCCAATAATCGATACAGGGGCCTCCATCAAAACTTCTTTGAAGCTTCCCATACTATGTTCTGAACAACCGCTCCAATAAGCATTAAACCGGCTATCAGCTACATGAACAAACATAGGGTTTGTAAGCGCCATGTCGCTCTCATGTACTCTATTACATGTGCTTATTTGATATATCGGGAAAATCCCAACAAGTTTAAAATATTCTCTAGCTATGTGTTCTATATCACCAATAGATACACAGCCGAAAACAGAACTGAAACGAGATGGCTTATCGGAGTGGTGCCTTTTTCTGATTTCTTCAAGGCGTAGCTCATGATATGTATTATTATCTACAGAAATCATTCCTGTTTCTCGAATTAACGATAAATAAAATCGCCCATGCTGTGACAAACCATCAAACTCATATTTATTTACAAAGCCATCATCCCATGTGTGAGTATGTATATGCTTTTGGTCAACGACTAAATCTAGAGTTTTAGACTTTATTAAACCAGGGCGAGACAGATGATAATAAACCATTAACTAAAATGACCTTCTCACAAAATCGAATATCCAAACTCTACCCCACCCGTTCGTTCCGTCATAGTTTTTCTTGTTAAATACCCTTTCTGCATCAGAGTCTTAAGCAATGTACTAGCAAATGAGGTTGATAGACAACAGCGATCAGCAACTTCCACTGCCGTGACCAGTTCCGCCACTCTGATCGAATCCAACACTTTTAGCTGAGTTTTACTTGGTTTTACGCGCGCTACCTGGTGAGGGAAACAACGCGCAGCAGTTATAAGAGCCTCGTTTACAGGCTCGTTTTGGCATAAAAACGACATCTAATTATCATCCGCTTAGATTTATAAATGAAATGAGCTATTGAATTGATCTAAATAGCCTTTTTGATGATCTGTTGATCAATTGAGACAGGTCTGAAACAGGTTCGCCAGCACTTTTTTAACCACTCATGATAGAGCGAAATAGCCTCAATTTTCTTCAAATCGATGTGAGTATGGATATAAACAAGGTCTAGCTTTCCTTTTGCGTGGTTTAATAGAGCTTCACCGACCAGGTAATCAATGCCTAAATCCGTCCAGACTGAACGAGCACGCTTACGTAGATCGTGACCACTCCAACCATTCGCCACGTTTTTCACCCATTCACTGGCTAGTGCTCCGTATATAGGTGCATCTTGCTGCCAACTAACAGGGAATAAATGCTCACCCTCATAGCCTAACTGCAATTGCCATTCCCGGTATGATTGCAATAACTCAACCATGCTTTCAGAAAGTGGATAAACCATCTCAACACGGCTTTTTGCATCTGAAGCCGGGATAATCCAACGCTTTGAACGAAAACTCACATTACTCCATTTAGCTTTGCGAGTTTCACCAATACGTGAACCATGACCAAGCATCATAAGCACAAGCAAACGCTCATTAGGTAAAGCAGTTTCGATACTTTGCAGAACGGTAGGTACTTGATCTGTCGATAAGCGACATTCACGAACCTGTGCCTTGGTAATAGAAAAGTTATCCGGAAAGAACTGCTTAAACTTAATCTCAGCAATTGGGTTTATCGTAATGTGTTTGAGTTCCCGAGCTGTTGCATACGCAGCTTTTAGTAAATTGAACATCGCTTTCACATAACTGACTGACATCCCATCATCAAACATCGGTTGAATCAGCTCTTCATCAATCACGTGAGAATCCAAACTCATAACTGGTTCACCATGAAACACGCCCATTAAATGGCGATTTGCCATGCTCTTAATGTTCGCCAAACGTTCTTTTGAGGATGTTTTTAACCTGAACTGTCTTTGCACATGCCAATCAATCAACTGATCAACCGTCTCAAAGCGTCTAAAACTCACAACATTACAGCGTTTGTACTGAACCGTCGCAGCACTGACCACATCACCAATATCATCCGCTTTGGTTGTGGGCCAGCGACCAACCCGAAGTTGAACCTGTTCACCGTCTTCATACACCATTAACCACCAGGTACCACCAGTACGGTTGGCATTAAAGCGCAAGTAGAGAGAATGGCGCTCATCCTTCAGCTGTCGAACACGGGGGTCACGCATATGCTTTCTGATTTGTGCATCAGAGATTTTGCAACGTACTGTTGAAGTTACTCTCGCATTAGGATTTAAACGAATACCCATCACTCCCCCGTTAACGTTGCCTGAATAGTCATATTGGTCGCCTGACGACCACGGCCAGAAAAGCAAACTGAATCAATCGAACTAGTACCGCGAAATGCCGTTGGGAAAGTGTTATCAATCACTACTAAACCTTCAGCAAAGGCTTTTTCATTTGGCAAAGACGAGATAGACACACGCTGGCCCTCTCGTTGAATTCGTCTAAGTTCAGTTGAACAGGCTTGCTCAACTTCAACCTGACTACTGAATTCATTGCGAATCACTTTGCATGGAGAAGTGCCAACCACAACGGCAACACGCTCACCCGAATCAGAGGAAAGGTAATAGCCCTTCACCCCAAGGAAATCGTCACGACCATCAAGGTCAATCTCGATATTGGTAAGGTCACTGGCTTGCTTGTCATTAAGTGACAGTGTAATGGTTTCAATTTCTTTACCAGTGGCACTCTTCGCTTTCCCTTTGGGTGCTATGACGTACTTACCATCCACAATCTTTGCAACTGCATCGTACTGTTTTGCTAGTCGATAAATAAAGGCGGAGGTGCTTTCCTCAGTGCGGTGCACGCCCTCAGTTTGAATATTTTGTAATTCAGGATGTACATAAACAGTAAACCCATGAGGAGTAACGCAATCAGAAACGATTTGGCTAATAGGTGTATTCGGCGGCCAACTGGATGATTTGCGCTCTCGATATCCTGTTGAATCCAGAATATTAAATGGCGCAACACACAACACCAAACGCACTTCACGAGGGCGAAGACTTATTGAACGTTTTGAAATCTGGAACTCATCACGATACGTATCACCAAGGAAAACCTGATACTTCTCCCCTTTCGGTGGAATACCATCCACATTTTCAGAGAACAGCGTCATAGACAGGCTATCGTTCTCGATGCCATTCCCGTCTGTGAGCTGCCAGTTCTTAAGCAACTCCATCATCATTTCTGAATTCTTACCTTCAATTCTTAATTGCATTAACTCCAACTCCTTACTACGTTCTGCGTTTGTTGGTTAACGGTGCTCTCTGGAATAAGAACGGAGCAGTCTTCTGAGAAAACGGCTCCGCGTACGTGGGGGTTTAAACTGTAGAATTCGGCTTCTATCTGGTCGTCATCTTGGCTGGCATGTTTAAACAGCAAATCGACAACCAGTTCACCGGCTTTCGCATTTACACGCATCAACGAAACTCCACTAACTGCATAGAAACCTGAGTAACCATGGCTCGGCCATCATGAATAAGGGACGATTTACCCTCTTTAATCTGCTTCACCGTCCACTTACCCAGGTTATAACCTTGTCCGTCACTCACCTGTTGGGGTTCAGGAATCAAAGCGCGCAGATCATCCACTTTCTGAGCCGCACTGTATTTGGTCCAGTCCATGGTTAAATCGATAGTTTCAAACGGCTGACCAACGAACTCAGATTTGCTGCCATTGATCACAGCGACTTCTGAATACGCGCCCTGCGTAACACGGTCCATTTTGCTAATGGGGGTTTTATCCCCCACCGCAAACACGAACTCACCAATCACCAGGTGATACATACTTAACCTCTGTCAATGGAAGAAATAGAAAGGGAATCGTTAATGGCGAGTCCGGTCATACCGCCAAATGCACGTTCAAGGGCAAGGGTCACTTCTTTGTTTACTTGCTGTGCGAGTTGTTGTTCGTCCATACCGGGAGCGGCATGAATACCACCAACATTGATTTGAACGGGAGGAAGTGAACGAGCAATCGATTCTTTTCTCTCTCGCTGTTCAATTTTCTCTTTAACCTCTTTCGAGGCCATTAGCTTATCCGGTGGATTCGTTAACTTATCGCCAAGCCAACCGCCAAACAGTTCACCGCCTAAATCGCCAAGCAGTGAACCGGCTAAACCACCTATCACCGTGCCAATACCTGGCAGGACTGCAGTACCCAAAGCAGCGCCAAGGCTGGCACCACCTAAACCACCAAGTAAACCACCGCCTTCAGTGACCGCGCCTTTGGTATTGCCGTCAGATAAAGCCTGTGCAATGTTCACACCAGAGATTGCCATTGATAATGGTCGAATAAGTTTATTCAAACCACCTTTACCAATACCCTCGGCAACATCACCGCCAATATCTAAAGCATTCTGAGCCATTGCCATTGCAGGGCTCATAGCCAAAGCGCCACCGCCTAAAGCCAGAGGCAACGC
Organism: Vibrio plantisponsor; assembly: GCF_013041605.1. Classification (GTDB taxonomy): domain Bacteria; phylum Pseudomonadota; class Gammaproteobacteria; order Enterobacterales; family Vibrionaceae; genus Vibrio; species Vibrio plantisponsor. Next base: position 67,494 of record NZ_JABEQC010000003.1, read on the forward strand.
TCCACGTTTATGCGTAAAAGCTCTTGAAGCAAAGTTATAAGCACGGGCTAACGGATTACGGGAACGAACTCTTGGAGAACGACGACTCGAAGTTCTGCCACCACCACTTCTCCCCCCTCGACCACCACGACCAGAGCCACCACGCCCAGAATTCCAAAGCGTGTCATTCAGCCGGCTAAACTGTTTAGTCGCGAACTGAGCAGCACGACCACTTTCATTGGTTTCACGATTTAAGCCTTTGCGGAATAACTTTCCCTTATCTAAGGTGTTACCGAAGATCAACGAAGCCGCTTTACCTGCCAGAATTGCCCCTTTCAGAGCGATAAAACCAGCGATACCCACACCAACTGCTGCAGTTAAACCTTGGTTTGCTTCTGCAAAGTCAGCAATGCCTGTCACCATGTCACCAAGTGGTTCCAAAACCCAGTTCAATGCAGGCAATAACGCATTACCAACAATGACACTTAAACGGTTTAGCTTGTTCATAAACAACTGCAGACCGTTTTCAGTCGTCGACACCCGGCTATCAAACTCATCTTTTAATGATTTGGTATGAACAGCCTGATCTTCACTCGCCAGTTTCAACGTCTTTTGGAAAAGCTGAGTATTTTTAGTCAGTGATGCAACCGCACCTTTCGACTCTTCACCGAAAATCTGAGTAATTAACGCACTTTGCTCTTCTAATGGTGCCTGTTTGATCGCTTCCAACACTTCAAGGAATGTACCCGAAGCATTGTTCTGCATATCAGAAGCAAGACTTTCAGCATCAAAGCCAATTGAACCCAGAGCAGATTTTTGAGCCTTAGTTGCCGCACCACCAAGCGTTAAACGTCCGGAGATGTTCTTAAGCGCAGTCGCAGATCGTTCTTCGCCCATACCTGCAGCCAACATCGCTGCAGATAACGCTGCAGCATCATTGGTAGAAAAACCAGCCAACTGAGCACTTGCCCCCTGACGAGCCATAACGCCAGCAATATCTTTCGCTTTTGCGTTAGAGTTGTTAGACAGGTAGTTAGCCAAGCCAGCAAGCCCAACCGCACCATCATGATCTAACCCCAAAGCCGCTTTGAACGTTGCTAAAGTTTCTCCAGCTGAGCCAGCATCCATATCGAAAGCAACACCCATCGCTGCAGAATCCAAAACAAAACGCTTCAGTTCGTTCAAGTCTGAAATACCGCTTTGACCGCCTGCAGCCAACATAGCGTTAATATCATTCGCATTAAGACCACCGCCAGCTTTAGAAGCCTGAGTCTTTAACGACCATTCCCGCATTTGCGTCGCCTCTTCTGGCGACATGTTCACAACCTTTTTGACATCAGCAAAGGAAGATTCATTCTTAACGGCAGTCCAGACCGAAGCCGCCATGGGAGCAGAAGCAATGACTAGTGAAGTCGCCTGACCGCCAATCTCACTCAGCTTTGCGTTACGTGAATCAATGCGAGACTGAATAGTCTGCATCTCTTTCATGCGCGCGTTCTGCTTAGCGATCGCAGCAGTTGCTCTGTCAGTCTGCTTTTCTAACCGCTTTTGTTCATCACCCAAACGACGAGTATTAACACCAGATTCTTTCAGTTCTGAAGCCAGACCGCGCAACTTATCACGTTGTTTGGTCTGCTTATCCGTTAAGTCCGAAACACGCTGACTCGCCCTTTTGTACGCACTGTTAAGATCTGAAGTACGCACCTTGCTTTCGTGAATTTCAGTATTCAGCGTTTCAAGCCGCAACTGCGCCCTTTGCAGTTGAACTTTTAACTGTTCCGCACCTTCACCGGACGCTTTTTTCAGTTGGTTATTCAATCCTTTGATTTCAGATTGCGTTTGACTGTATGACGTTCGTAATGCGAGACTTTGCTGCTTGTTTTCTTCTAACTGCAGCCCTAATTTGGTAACGCTCTGCTCTGCATTCTTCGACTGTTCACGAAGCTTTTCCATTCGCTTAATAGCAGACTGGTAGCCTTCCACTTTCTTAAGCTGCGAATTGAGTGAAGCAAACTCACCTCTTTGCTTCACAATTGCTGCCGTTAAACGTTCTGCAGCGGAAGTGGTAGAAACAATGTCCTCAATACCTCTTACAGAAGCATCAAGAACTAAGCTGATTTTATCCGCCATTACGCGCTCCGAGTTTTGACAGAATCAACTCATAACGATGCACCGCTACATCCTGCCGCCAGTTCATAAGCTCGGCTTCAGAAGTGTTTCGGTGCATAGGAATTAGGTCGATTAGAGATTCAATGTCGCTGGGCGAAAGTATCCCGCCGATTGTTGAAAAAAAGCGCCCACCTGCGGTTTTAGCGCCAGATAGTCATTCAGAGAGAGGAAATTAAAATCAGCTTTGGTTAAGCCCGTAACCACCCGGAACATGAAATCTTCACGTTCTTCTTCATCTTCAAGGTCAGCCAATGCTTGAGAGTGGGAAACCATAGGCACCTGAAACTTAATGAGGTTGAACTTCTGGCCAGCTTCATTTTCGAATGGATGTAACAGCGGAAATTCAAAGCTTTCACCATTAAGTTTATTACCCTGAATTTCATCACTCGCCTTAAGAATCAGATCACAGATGTCTTCATAGAGTTTGAGGAAGTCAGGCGACTTCAGCGTATTGAACTTATCCAAAGGTAATTCAGCACACTTTAAGATCAGCTCTTTGCGCTGTTCATATTCTTGCTTAGCCGTCAGTTGGGTTAGCTTGATATGTGGTAATGCTTTAAACGCGGCAGTGGTAATTATTTTCAGATTCACTGTCCGCAGTTTCTTTGCGTCTTCTTCAGCACGAGCAAGAATGCGCTGCATTGCGGCTAGTTGTTCTTCACTGGTTTCATCTGTGACTTCGTTAAGTTCTTTACGCAGCCCAACCAATTCCGCTTCGCGGGCTTTGCTCTTCTCAGGTTCCCAGCTAAAAAACGTTAAGGTACTGGTCAAATTCATCATATTACTTCCATAGAAAAGCCCCTGCTGTTTCCAGTCAGGGGCTTGGTTAAATTAGAGTGTTACAGGCCTGTGAGATCCACACCACCAACAACGGTTTTACCCGTATCGGTGTTGATATCGTGAACGATGACTCCGGTATCAATCAATTTGTACGCTTTACACGTACCTTCAATGGTTACCGAAGGTTTCTCACCCATCTTCAACGGGTCTTTCTTGATACTGGTGATCGGCCCGTACAAGGAATAAACCTCCGCATATACATTGGTTAACGTATCTTTACCGTTCTCAGTAATGTTGATTTGCGCGTTGTCCATGAAGTACTTACCAAGCGCGTTTTGAATCGCCAAGTGATTACCACGCACTTTTAGTGTCCACTTTAGCGCTTCAAAACCTACAACATCTTCAGAGATGACAAGACCACCTTCATTAGAAACCACCTTGCCGTTAATTTCTGGCGGGGTGAAATCGATGATTTCATTCATTAGCGGTACCGCTTCAACCAATGCCGCAATTCGTAAGCGAATACGATCAGCCATTTACGACCTCCTCTAGCCACGCTTCAATTAAGCCGTTGTCTACGCTCATTTCGTACACCATGTGTTCGTTAGGAGAATAGCGACCGTAGTTAACACACAAATACCAACGCCCGGAGGTGTAGTTCTCCAGGTTGTTTTTACTTGGGTGCAGGAATGCTTTGAACACCGGAATCACGCCCTGAGCCACGAGGTTTTGTCCCCAGTTGGTCAGGCGATCAATAACTTGGTTCATAAAGTCTTCGGTGAGCTGTTTACCCATTAACGGCTGACTGGTTTCTTCCAGCTTACGCGCCATTAAATCTTCAAGCCCGACATGGCTAATGAATCGCCCTGTGTTTGTACGGTTACCGATGATCGAATAACCACCCATGCGAGTTCGTGCTATCGTGACCACTCCATACTTGTTCAGGAAGTTAGCCTGAGTGGTGGAATCGTTGATCTTGTAAGAAACATTGCGCGAGGTTTCATCACAGGAAACACCAATATTCTGAGGGCTTTCATAACCCTCGACCGAAGCCATAGCCGCGACCAAAGCAATGGAAGCAGGCATAAGCAGTTGAACACCGTCATAGGTTTTCAGGAACCACGGGTCGATGATTGCAAGCTTGTCTTCTCCGGTACCTTCAGCACCGAATTCCCCCGCAAATTCAGCCGCTGCCATATCGTTAGTGTTTGGACCATCCAGAACCGGACGACAACGAATATCGCGACCAATCAACGCAAGTGATTGACCAACAGGTTTAGAACTAAAGCCGGGAGCCGCAACAATCGTAGGTGTTTCAGGGCAAGCTTTAATGGTTTGTAAGCCAGTGACCGCCCCTGTATCTACATCTGTACCACCAACCACGTTTGCTTCTGTAGCCGCAGCATCAAGACCTTCTTCCACTACAGTGACGTAAACCACACACTTCACGAATTCCATCAGGTAGCGAACCACGTAAGGAAGCGTACCCGCACGGTCACCCGTTGTATCCAGCATCAGCATTGCATCTGAAATTTTATACAGACGCGTCGGTTCGTTGTATGGCAAACCATCATTCTTGTTGGTTGCAGTACCGGTTAAATGAATCACGTGAGACGCTAACGGTCCCATACTCGGCAACGGCTCGATGGTATCAACCGTTACACCATTGAGTTCAAAATCTTCAATTGGTACGAGCATTATTAGCCCTCTTTCTTAGTGGCAGTACTCGTGGTTGCTGCCGTGGTCGTTGGCTTCCCAATCTTGCCGTTAAGCAACAACATGGAAGCTTGGTTTGGCAGAAGAGAAATGGTTTTGTCTTGCTCAGGAGTCCACCATCGTCCGTTCAAACGAAGCGGTTTTAGAATGGGGTAATCCTGCTTTACGGCCTGTTTTTTCGTAGCCATGAATCAGCTCCAATAAAAAACCCCGCCGAAGCGAGGTTGAGGGTTTGAATTAGGGATTTAAGAACCCGCGGGTTCTATCGGGTTATTCTGCCCAACCAACCACGAATGAATCTATCTCTTCATAGGTTGTGAGTGCATTTACAGCTTCATTCATTTCACGTTTACGTTGGTGAATCTCAGCTCCACGTTGAACATAGGCATCAAGTATTTTCTGTAAGTCATAATTAGCCTGGTCTACGTTGTTTGCATCCGTCCAGAATGGCGCTACAAATGTTGATGCCAGTGCGTTACGAATACGGTCACGCGCTGCTGGGTCTGCGTTCCAGTCAATACCATCAACTGTAATAACAAGATCACTCGCGTTTTCCTGACTATCACGCCATATTTTGATTTCAGCATTCTTAGCTATGCGACGTTTCTCGATATCATTCTGCCAGTCGGCTAACTCTGCGCTCCAGGTGACGTATTGGTGTTGTGGTTGGGTGAGTGTGTAATCATCCGTCACCAGTGTTTTATCATCGAACTGTTTAGGCTCTTTGGTTTCTTTACTGTATGCGGTGACTTTTTCAAAGTATGTTTTTACCTGCCATGTGCAGCCATTCTCTTCTTTGTCCGGCCACATGTTTACTTTGCCGTTCTCATCCAACATGGCGAGGTATTCATTCTCAGCCAATTCAATATCAGGTAAAGCCTGAGTGGTAGAAAAGCCTTCGTTGTTAGGACGGTTTTTAATAGAGGCTCTGAATGCGCCCGAAACATCGCTAAAGTAATGTCTAAGCATAGCTGAATACTCCTTTTGGGATCACACGGTAGTGGTCTAGGAATAGTCCCATTGTATCTGTGATGTCAGATGTTCGAGCTACGCGCGAAGCGTCAAATCTTGCATACTGTGAACGACCTCTAGCAGTAGTATCAGAACTCTTTTCAAAAGTCGGCAAATCAAGCACACCGTCTTGATAAAAAGCACCATCAGCGCTGAATAATGCTGAAGCCATGCTGGAACCCGAACCAGAACTTGTATTGATTAAACCAGTAATATTCTGAATATGGTCTTCCTTCGTCGAACCCGCTGCACCATAACCGCCTGCCACTTTGATGTTCATCATCAGCGCCCAGTCGTCAGTGGTGAAGGTTGTTGCACCGTCACCTGTTCCCCAGTGGCCTGCGTAGGCGCGTGGGGTTGCATCAATGGTTGCCTGGTCTGTGAAAAATGCGGATGCGCTGACGATTTCAAATACGGTTGGGTAATCTGTCCGTAGTAGTTCAACCCTGCCTGCGGGTAGCCAGAAATCAGGGTCAGGGTCTGGGCCCACTGCTGACATTGGCATGCCTTTGAAGAGCATGTGTTTTAGGAAGTCGGCGCGGGTTAGGTATTGGGTGTGGGGGTCTTCCTCTGCCTTGTGAGCAGCAATACGCACTTCAAAATCTTCCCAATCCACATACACCGTTGAAAGGTCAATTTTCGCCACAACATTGTCCGCGTTAGTGGAATACATCTCCACCGCATAGCGCACTGAATCTGTAGCCCCCTGCTCTAACGTTGGCTTGTAATCTCCTTTACCACGGGCATAACCATAGATGGTACCGTCTTCTAAACGAATACCGACTTCATTAATATAAAAGCCGCCAACATCTGCAGGTAAATCACCTTTAAACACCAGTAATGTAGGGGTTTCTCCATCAAATAGTAATGCACAGGGAACCGCATACTCCTCTTTGATCATGGCAGTTTGTTCGCGTGGGTCTGACGCATCCGGAAGCAAACCACTACCAAACACCATTTCAGTGACATTTAAACTTCGGTTAAGTTGAATTGAATTGTTTTCTGCAGCAATACCTGCATTGGTTAGATAACAGCGTAAATCTGTATTTTCATCAGCCATGTTTAATTCTCACTGATTTCACGGAATAGAGTGCAATAGATCGGGTGTTATCCATTACATAAAGAGGAGGAACAGGCTCAGCAGCAATCACACGAACAATACGGGAACTTTGTAGTAACAACCCACGATACTTTTTTCCGCTTTGTAACCTTGATAGCGTGATGGTTGAAGAATCTCGCTCTGATTTATAAGTCGTCACACGCGAATTAATACGCTGAGATATTTCAGCAGTTAACGGCTGTTCATCCAACCGCCCTTCTATATTTATCGAATAGGGTTGCTCACCACGAACTACTGAAGAAGTAAAACCCAATGCTTCCAGCGCACCTTTAAGCCCGTATCGGGTACCTGCTTTACTATGAATTGAAAACGCATTAGCGGTGGTTTTACGTTGCTGTGATTTTGAATCACCAGGTTGCCAGTCAGCAACGCCACGTTCTGCAGCAAGCAACACAACAAATTCGTCAGGGGTTAATTCAGGATTTTTCAGATCAGGGTAAGGATTTGTTTGCTGCGCCAGAACCTGATCCCAGGCATATTCCAACGCTTCTTCAATAAGGGTTCGACTTTCAGGCTGAGCGCTCACAAAGTCATTATTCAGCTCGGACATTAACAATCACCTCCGTGCAGTGTGGAGCTTCATCCCAAGCGCACACTACATCTTCAGCAGGTTGCAACACCTTCACGCGCTTAACACCCAGTTCAAAGAACTCATGCCCGATTTCTTCACGGTCAATCACTTCTTCAAACCGGTGCTTACGTTCGGCAAAGTCTTCACCAGCTGCCACAGCAACTTCGTTAGTTACATGGTTGTTTGGGTTTGCTCCGGTATACAAGTCAACTTCAATCACATAGGACTTAATCGTTGCCGCTTTCACCGTTACTTCATCACTCTCCTGAGCAATGTCATCACGGTTTAAATATTTCTGAGCCCGAGCAATTAACTCGGCACTGGGTATACCGTCTTCACTTTCACGGCTGAGAATAGCGACACTCACCTTGCCCGTATTCGCTTCGGTCATGCGTGCAGAAGCATCTTTAACCAGAGCCGTTTGCGTTTCTTCCGGGAAGGTATAACGAACCACGACCGCATCATCTTCTGACTCAACCGTAATTACCGGACGTTCATCCAGAGTCAAAGCATGGAACTTATAGCCTAAGCGCGTTCCTGTGGTGTGGAACTGATAAGCCGCCAAATCAAAACGTCTTAGCAGGTCTTCATCGGACTCCATCACCGCCGCTTTAGGCGGGAATACCGAAGTATCTGCAGCTTCTAATGTTTGACGTTTCAGGCTGTACTGCAGGGCCAGCAAATCCACCATGTCAGATTCAGTGACATATTTGCGGAACATCTGCAGTGCCCAGTAGTTTTTCTCACGTGTATCGGCAATGTATTTCAGAATCAGTGCCTGAAGCACCTGCGCCAACAGTTCGCTGTCATTGGTGAGTGCTTCCTGCAAATATTCTGCTTTCTCTTCGTCGCTATCCGCGCAATAGGTCACGGTAAAATCAACATATTCAGTAAGCAGTGTTTCAAAATCTGGCTCTTGAAATGCCTGAGGCTTAGTCGTCATAAGGATACGCTCGTTGTTAATGGCTCACCCTGCCAACTTCCGACCACAGCTACAGCAAAGCCTGTTGCAGTTGCGACTGCCTGACACTGGCTAACGGTAAGCCCGGTCAGGCCATTTTGTTCATTGGTGAGTGCATCAATAGAAAGGTTCTGAATGATCATCGCTTCAGCGGGGTTTTGATTATTTCCCAAACGGTCAACAGCTCGGTTACCGAAGGTTCTGCGCTTAATGCGTGAAGTGACTTGAGTGGTTAACACTCGTTTAATTCGGCATTTCAAAGCACTAATGCCGGTTACCGTGAGTCCGTTATCTTGATCAATCGCTATCATGACATCATCGCCTGACTGGTTGGGCGGTTCTCGTAGTCGTAATGGAAGTGCAGTTTCACGCTGTAACCATCAACAACCACATCGCCGCCAGTAATATTCATGCCGCCTTCGAATGTCGCAGCGCCACCGCCAGCACCACCAGCAACAGCAAACGCGCCTTGGTGATTAAACAGGCCAGTGCTAATAAAGCTGCCAGTGAAAATACTGTCGCCCGTTCGATTGGTGTTACCTGTATGTTCCTGATCACCAACATGAGTTAAATCAGCATTTAGGAACATGCCACCCGGATAAATACATTTAACAGAGCCAGCATCGAGATCATATGTCTCGGTCATACCACCACCATAATCGGTCATCACTTCGTTTTCTTTTAACGTAGGGAACGGATACAGGTTAGAACGAAGCCCCATCAACGCCACAGCATTATTGAGGTTATCGCCACTGCCAAGGTTAATCAGGATACACTGCTCGCCAACGGTAGGTCTGCGGTAGTGTTTTACCCGTCCTGCAGCAGGAACAAAAAAAGGCGTTCCTTCCGCAAGGTTCGCCCCAGCCTGAATATCCACAGTGTCTGCATTGGCCTGCGCGACCGTTCCTAACCGAATGATATTTTCCAGTCGTCGGTTAGTACTTTCCAATTCTTCAGTTAACCATTCAACTTGCTTCTGCAGTGCTGCTATTCGCCTGAGTAGTTCCATCCAGTTCTGTCCCGTCAATTTCTAAATAGGTTTTTTCTACTGGTCCCATACGAACACGCTGTCGCATGGTGAGCGTTCTGGATAACACGCCCATTTGGGGGTCAAAGCGGCTAGGAAGATTAGAAACAATCTCAACGTCTTCCACATCTTCATAAGAGCCGAAACGTTGTTTAAGCAGCTCACGTTCAAGGCGCGTTGAAGCGTCCAGAGCCTCAAGATCGAAGCCGTTCCGGTTAATAGGAACTTCAATCAAAAAGCGCAGCTCAATATCATGAGACTTGCGGCCATCATTGGAATATTCATTAACCGGCTCTACTTCACCAACAACATAGCTGATCTTCGTATTGTCCAACGGGTGCTGACTACGAACATAAGTAGAACCAATCTCGATGTTAAGCGCCTGCTCAAGGTGTTCAACCACCTTAGCAACCCACTCACGCGGCGCGCGAAAGTACGTTTCTGAACTCACGATAGAAGAACTCCTCAAACTTGCGGTTAATGTCAGGCAGGTAGTTATTAATGATGTTTTCGGTATCTTCGGAAATGTCAACCGTCACCATTTCAATGCTACTGCGCCCTTTCCCTGTTCGACGAAACACTAAAGGCTGATCACTTTGCATCGGCGAGATAAACGCACCGTCATAGAATTCACTGCCAACCCGAACGCCTAACTTGTTTTGTACCGGCTTACCCATTCGGTGAACGCCAATTTCATTCACACCAATCCACAGCTTGGATATACGGCCATTCTTATAAGTACGAAAACGAGAACGTAGAGCCTTGTTATCAATATGAAGTTCATAACCCAGTTCGGCCATTGTCACCGTTCTCAACCAACGATTGGTCAAGGCCGCTGCACGTTGAACCACCTTAGGCAGCTCATCCTCAAATGCTTCAAATTTACGAATAAAGTTTGTATCGAGTAGCATTCGATTGTTATTCGTCAGGATACTCCGACCAGCCATCAGCACGCTCTCCATTACCTTTAAGAATCATCACGTATTCACGGGAGATTTGGCTATCAGTGCCATTACCTTTAACTGGCAGCTCGTAAACCAGTATGTAATCATTCCCTTCGTAAGTGGTGCTGCACTCTTCAGGTAATTCTTCACTGGTCAATAACCGATGAACCACATGCTCACCCTGCTTCGATTGTTTGATATAACCTGTAATCTCTCGCTGATCGCCTTCTAACGTGATAATAGTGATTGGAGAGCCAAAGCAATCCGCGATAGATGCCCGGAGAAGTCCCCGGGCAGATTCAAATAAGCTGCTCATGATTAAGCAGCAGGTACTAATTCAGTGATCACATCACCAAGCAGCAACACACCACCATCCACAAATACACCAACAGGCTGCGCAACAGCACCTTCTGCAACTGGCTTAGTTTTCGTGAATTCACCCGCTTCATAGTAAGCCGCTTCACAAGTAAAGGTTGGCTCATCACCTTCTTTAACAGGGCCGCTAAAGTGACCATCAATATGACACGTCACCGTCACACCAACCGCTACCGATTGAGTAGGCACTACCACCAAAGCACCAACCAGAGCAGGAACATCTTTCACCAAACCGTCAGCAGGAGCCACTACCGCAATTTTTTTACCATCGCTATAACGCATAGTTTTCACCATAAAAAAGGGCGAGCGTCTGCTCACCCATGTAAACCAAGTAACCTATACCAGATTACGCAAATGTCGCTTTCGCAATACCACGACGATCCAACACTTTCGACGTAATGTCGTAAGTAATGCGGAACTTCGCACCGTCACTTGTCCAGCCGTCACCCGTTTCTAACCAAGGGTCTTGCTGACCATCAAGGAAGCCCATCACCACAGTGTCGAAGTCTTTCGCAGTTAAACCAATCGCACCGTTAATCGCGGCAACACGCGCAGTCTCAATCACCTTATTGAACTTCTTATATGCAGGGTTGAAGCTGTCTGGTTTAGAAGCTGTATTCAATACAGCTTCAAGCATTGATGCGTGATCAGGGCTGGCAATCAGGAACTCACCACGTAGGTCTAGTGCATCACCGCCACCATCTTTTGAGCCGTCAAAAGGAACAGAGGTCGCGGTCGCGAAGACTTTATGCAACGCCATAATTAGCGCCTGATAGTCACCAGCTGCGATACCTGCTTTTAAGTTACCCCACTTATCTGCACTTGGTGGTGCCAGGAAGATATCTTTGTTGTCACCCATCTTGCCGCTAAGAATCGCGTTAAACATCAGCTTGTCAGAAAGGCGGTAACCTGCCTGCATGAACTTACGCGGCACTTTCGCAATCAAACCAATTTCATCATTGATGATGGCCTGACGAGTAAACTGAATCGCACGACCAAAAGTCGCCAACTGAATGCGTTCACCGCTGCCTTTTAAGATAGCTGCTTTGTATTCACCATCTTCACCAATCGACATTAGGTCAGGTGAGTCGTTCACCATCACCAATTCCGTTTCGCGGAAGTCGCTAAGGTTTTCAGTGTTCGCCAGTTCTTTCCACAACGGTGCGCGAACTTTCGCTTCATCACGCATTACAGTACGGATACTTTCAGTGATGATGTCGCCAAAATCACCAGAGTTAAATGCCCGGTTGACCAGCTCATTTTTACTCAAGGCTGAACCAGCATTCACACCGAGTGCTGCTTTAGCCATATTCAGCAATGATTCATGACCAAAGCTGTTGTCTTTTTCCAGCTCACCAACACCTGCACGCGCATTTAAGGCGTTCTGCAGTTCATCTTTAACGTGGTCACCATTACCAATACGCATGTGAGTGGTCGTTAAGTTTGCTTTGGTACCCGAGCTGCTTTGATCACCCAGAGCATTCAGTAGTTGCTCACTGGCGGTTTCAATTGTAATGTTCGGGTTGCTCAGAACCTGATTGGTGAGTTCATCACTCAGGTTTAATGTTTTGCACAGGTTACGAAGATTCTCTTTTTCGTTACCCATGTTAAGTAAAATCTTGCTAGACGCCTGCTCTACAGAACATTCTGTATCTTCTAACAATTTGTTAGTCAGCTCTTCGCCTACGTTATGCTTTACACACAAAGCGCGAATTTCTTGCTGACGTTTGTTTTCTGCTTTTACTGCGTTTTGCAGCTCTTCAGCTGTTAATGGTTTCGGCATATCGCGTACCTGTTCGTCTAAATGGTTTTGTAAATGATTAGGGTCGGCGTCTGCCGCCTGTTGTTGTGGCTTGTCTTTGCTACCTTTGTCAGGCTTCAAATCCAAACCGTTAATAAGTGCATCGGGAACATTCTTGAAGTTCGATATTTCCTGAATATCTTCTTCACTGAAGCAGTTCGTCAGGTCTACAGGGTCAACCACTTCATCAACCAAGCCCCATTCAAGTGCTTTTTCTGCGGTGAACCAGGTTTCCTTCTTCATGGCTTCTAAGAAATCGTCTAACGTTTTCTTACCATCAGAGCGGTCCACGTATTCCTGAGAGATCAGATCTCGTGAGTTATTCCACTGCTGCAGTGCCGCTTCCAAATCTTCGTCTTCACCCCACGCACCAATTTGCGGGTTGTGAATCATCATCGTGGTATTTGCTGGCATCTGGCGAACATCACAGGCACTTAAAACATAAGTACCAATCGAAGCTACAAGACCATCAACCACACCCGTAGTTTTACCTTTGTGTGCTTTCAGTGCGTTATGAACCGCAATACCTTCATACACCCCACCGCCACGGGTGTGGATATGAACTTTAATGTCCTTATTGCCGATAGCCTGCAGTGCAGCGACAAGATCAAGGGCGGCTATGTCGTAACTGCCAATAATGCCGTGAATATAGAGCTGTGCTGGCTTGTCTTCGGCTTCGTTGGTTAACGTATACCAGCGCTTATCAATTGGTTTAGGCATCGAGAACTCCCTCGCCTTCTTTGTTGGTGGTGATCGTATCTGCAGACGCAATGTTATGAGCCGGGTCAGCGGTACTGACGATACCCATTTCATTAAGCTGCTTACGTTCTGCTTGAATTTCTTTGCGGGTAGAAAGTGGGTTAATGTTGCGCTCACGCTGAGCCTGACTAAGCGAGAACAGACTCAAACGGGTACCTTTTTCAATCCCTTCCATCTCTTTCTTCGGATCAATCCAGGGCATAACCGGAGCCTGATAAATAGCGTTGAAGATGCTATTCATATCCACATCAGGCGGCATTTTTAGTTCACCGCTGATGATCGCCATTGCCAAAGCATTGCGATACTGTGGACGAGTCCAGCTAAGAACGAACTTACGTTGCAACACCCGATAACGAGCGTAGGAATCAACCAATTCCTGACGGTTGGAAGAATACGCACCATCATAGTTACGGGTTACCGACGAGTTATTCACCCCAACAGCACTACTCACCAACTTTTGCTGAGAGCTACGAAACGGGTTACTCATCGATTCTTTACGATTCGATTCCACCACACCGGCATCTTCACCGGGAGCCAGCTCAAACGAGTTACCCATACCCAAGAAAATATCTTCACTGCGCTCGAAGTCGTTTTCACCCACATTGGCATCACGCTTAATGTAATAAGCAAAGCGGGAAGCAATCTCAGCACTGACCATTTCAGAGTGATCGTAACTTTCTAAACGGCCAATCAAATCCAGCACTGAGTGAAGAATGGAAACACCACGGTTCTGGTGTAGCCTGCGAGTAAACTTAAGGTGACAAATAAAATCCGCATCCACTTCCGCAAACTCAAAACCATTTGCATCACGTTGGATCAGATAGCTAATTGCCTGCCCTAATGCATTACGCTTAATACCCTCCATCACAAAGCCTTGCGGCTCAGTAATATGGCGAGGTACAAACTGAGGCTCAAAAGCCTGAACAGCAAACGGAGTCGTTGACGGGTATTGCAACTGAGGGTGTTTGCCCATGTACATGCGACCAAAAACTTCCCCGTCACGTAACCAGGTACGGCAAGCTAACCACTCAGTTTCACTGCGCGAGGTTTCTTTATCAATGTTCTGAGCCAGTGAATGCAGTTCCCACCACTTGGCAATCGCCTGGGCAAATTCAATATGTACTTCACCTTTATGATCTAAAGGCTGCGGCTCCACCATAATCCCGTTAGGACCAACAACGTTCGCACACAACTCATCAAGAATCGCAGTGACAAACGGGTTGTTTTCATCACCATGACGAGCACGCTGATAAATCGACTTTGCACCTTTGTTCAGTTCGTTCGGTGTCTCTCGGGAGAAGTTTCGCTTTTGCTTTGTGGTTGGGTCTTGAGGAAGTGCTGCGGTGTATTTATTAAGAAGAGAACGGTCATACAGTCGTTTTAAACCTTTTTCAGGACTAAATACTGCAACCATCCGGTCGATTAGGTTTAACTGTTTATTCAAGATAGTTTCTCCTAATCATACTGCGCCTCCCTCCGTTCGACTCCAGAGCAACCAAAGTACTTAAGCGCTGAATTTCACCACGAACGGTAGAAAGGCTGGCTAAGGTCAAACGCTCACCTTCCGCTGTCACCACTTCCTGTTGCTTTAAGATCTTCTGCTCTGCCTCGATATACCATGCAAGGCGTTCACGATTGGTGGGTAATGCTGTCATCCGAAAATGCCTTTTGAATGGTTATAACGGCGCTTAGGTTTGCGCTCAAACTCAGGCGTAACATCGGCATCCACAACATTGGTGTTGAGCTGCCAGTGTGTCGCCCATAATGGCGGACTGTCCCAATTGATATTGTCACCGCCTAACTGGTGCATACCTGCTTCCGCATAGCTGCACAAATCCAAAGTTTCGTTAGAGGTGTTAGGTGGACAAACCCAGTTGCCTTTGTCGTCGATATACTCTGCGGTCAGTTCTTCATACCAGTCGCGGTTTGCCCATTTCGGCAGATGGAAATAACGAGAACCAAATTCAAGACGGGTATAACTAGCCGCAACCCGGTTTTTCAACCGGTTGGTATGCAGAAGTAACAGAGGAATTTCACCATGGGCCAGTTTGCTTCGCTTGTCCGGATAGCTTTCTTTAACCAGCGAATCCATGTCACGGCTTGCGCCTTTCACCAAACGGAATAAATGCGCTAAACCTTTGGGTTTTAATCGGTTGTAGAACTGGTAAGCGAAATCAGTAACCGAAGTTTTCTTACCGTCCCTTTCACCACTGGAACCGCCTGAGTCACACAGAGTCATAGCAGGCTTCATCACTCGTCCGGAACCATCCGCTAACGGGTAAGTTTTCTTAATCACTTGCTCAATCAGCAAATCCCAGTCTTCAGGATAGACAGCCGGGTTAACACGTTCATTATTGCGGTTCGGGTTAGTCAGAATCTCAAAGCGATCAATCACCCAACGTTGCAGACCAACACCAAACACCTGAGCCTGCACCACAAAACGAGCATTTTTACTGCCGCCTTGTACGTCAATACTCATGATCAGGAATCGACCATCGGAAGGAATAACCGCGCGTGGATAATCCACTGCTTTCGCCATTAGTTCATGGGCGCCAATATCGTTGCTTTGCGCTTGAAGAATGTAGGGTCTTCCGATATCAACGTTGTAGAAAGACATCAGCTTGTTTTCATCACCCGTTGTATCAAACTGCCGTTGAGCAGCCAAATAGAGGCGAACTAACTCATCCCAACTTTGATAGGTTGCCACCACGCCTTCAAACCAAAACGTTGCCCATTTCGACTGCCTTATTTGGCCTTCATCGATGACTTCTTCACCGTACTGATCAATTTCACCTTCGCGGAACCATCGACCTTCTAAATTCTTAGCTTGTTTCTGATCTTCGCCAATGATGTGCGTGCAACGTGGACACTTAACGTGAGCCGTTTTAGAGATCTCAATATCGTTATCGAGAGAGTCATCCCAATGCAGCACCTCAAACACAGGCATAAACCAGTGTTCACAATCGTCACACAACCAATAGAATCGACGTCTGTCACCTTGGTTGTAGATTTCTGCGATTCCCCCACATGGCTGGGCTTCGTGAGCACCTAACTTTTCTTCAGGTAATGGGTTTCGAACCAAACGACCAGGAGAACTTTCTGCCATAGCCATGCCTGACGATTTTGCGTTTTGAACACGCTTTCGCATTAGGGAGAACTTGTCACCTTCTTGCCCGACTCCATCATCATCACGATCATAGTCAGAGCACGCGACATACCGATAAGTTTCTGCCGATAGGCTGGTCTCGGTGGCGGAGTCTAAGTTGAGATTCATTCCATTCAAGAAGTGTTTGTACGTTAGCGTATCGTCTGACTTTCTGCCGGTTCTAAGCTTGGCGATCCCTTTAGTCGCTGAAAAGCAACGCGCGAGGTCTTTTTTCGCCATGCTTTCTGCTTTCTTCTTCGTAGAGTAGATCAGCAACATATCACCTGGTGATTGGGTGAGAGCGTAGTTGATCCACCCTTCTACCAGTGCTTTCGTTTTACCGCTACGTGCTGGCCCCATTAACCCAACAACATCGTAGATTCGACGCGGCAAGCTGTTCATGGGCTCTCGCATATAAGGTACTTGAGACGATAAGAACTTGGTGACATCCGTACCGTTAGAGATCCACAATTCATCATCGGCTGCTTCTACTGGGGTTTTATCTTCTGGACGACAAAGGTAGGCCAGCTTCCTACGAATGGCTGCAGCATCTGCAAACTTAACGCCTAAGCAATCATCAAACTTGTTCAAGCCCATCAGTCACCGCCTCTAAATCAAAATTAAATAGCCTTTCCAACTCTTCGAGCTGTTGCGGAGTAATCGTAGAAACAGCGGTTTCTACTCGAGTAATCGCCGTCGTTTTAAAGCTCTTAATGGCGGTGATACAACGCCCTAGCTCACTTTCATAATCGGTAACATCAACCACCTCTTCGGTGTCTTTCATAAACTTGAGCTTTTCGCCTTGCGCCTGAATGTAAGCACGAAACTCAGCTGCAGTTTTAAAACCCATGAGATCAGGAGCATCACTTTCTTTAACAGGTGCCTGAGTCAGATAAGGCGCAACCTGAACCACGTCATACAATGGTGTAGAGCCTTTGTAGGCAACAGGCTCGATACCTGCTGCCTTCAATTTTTTCCGAATGGTTGATCTGTGGTAATCGAACAACTCTAATTCTGTTAAATTCCAGAGTCGTTTTTCATTGTTCATAGTGACCTCTGTTAGTTATCCCGTCTCTCCGAGAGTCACGCCGCTTGTTCGCCTTAGGCTGACGTTGCCGTTAATGAGGGGAAGTCTTCACCCTGACTTGTGTCTTTTTGATTTTTCTGTTGCGCTCACACGAAGGAGTAAGCAATGGGTCAGATTGCTCCATGGTCATAGCTAACAAAGAAAACAGCGAGACACCCGCGCTAACCAGACGGTTAATGAATAGGGCCACCACCGTAAGCACGTAACACAATGGCCGAAGCCTGAAGAAGCTCGACGACTTCTAATGACATGTACTTTTTTGCTTTTGGTGGTGTTAATTAGGGAAGTTAAGAAGGAGTGTTCAATGCTTTCATTCTGGCGTTGTGGTATTCCTCATCACGAAGAGCTTTTAGTTTTTTCTCTTCTTCATCTTGAAGAACCTTGCGTTTGTGATGCTCCAACCTCTGATTAGTGAGCTTCCGCTGCATAAAGAACAAAATAAGAGTCGTAACAATACCAATCACCAAAGCGATATTAGAAAGAGACAAATAACCACCAATCGCGGTAGACACACTCGCCACATAGCTCGAAGCTGATACTGATTTATCCATAGAAGCCTGATTCATATTGGTTACCTCGCCGTAACGAGTGGTTGGGCGACACATTCAACAGGTAACGTTCTTACATATTCCTGCAAGCCGGTTAACTGCTTAATGACTAATTCGTGTTGGTTTCGGAGACGGAAATAAGCTCGTTCAGCGTTTGCTGTAAGTTGGGCGGTTCGCTCATCATCCACGCTGGCGGTGCTGGGCTTTGTGGACACTGCAGGACATCGGGCATTGACGAGCAACCGCTTATTACCAGCAGCGACATCACGCTCAAGCTGTTCAATTCGCGCTTTAGCATCTTCCAATTCCTTGGTTTTCGTTTTATCTATCAAAGCCACTTCTGCATTATTCAGCTTCATAGTTTCAATAGTGGAAGCAAGAGACTCAGCAAGCTTCTTTGATTCATCCAGCTTCAACTCTAAGCTACTAATCCGAGATTTCTGAATAAAGAACATCGCCACCAGGAACGCGACTAATACAACACCTATCAGCTTTGTATTCATACCGTTCTCGCATAGCCGCATACGGCTTGTTCTATTTCGCGCCTATTCATCAACCCTTTCCAAGGCTTACCACCTGCGAATATCCAACGCGACATTTCATCACAAGCACCATTGAGATCACCCAAGTTCAACTTCTTGAGTAAGGTAGAACGAATAAACGCCCCTGCCCCGGTGTTGTAAGCAAAGGAATATAAAGCGGCTCTTTGGGTAACAGAAACTGTGACTTGAATATGTGGGTCAATAAGTCCTGCGATATATTTGAGGTCTTTATCAAGCAGTACCTTACACTCTGCTTCGGTGTAAGTTTTATCTTTGATGATATCGTCGCCTGTATGCCCCCAACAAACGGTAAGCACACCCGCCACATCGTAATAAGGTTTGTAGCGCACACCTTCTAAGTCCATAAGCATGGCACTTGCAATAGAGAGTGCAGCAGTTGAGATCGCCGCTATCACTCTGGTAGACAACTTACTCACTCGCTCACCTCCAAGGCATAAAAAAAGCACCCCGAAAGGTGCCTGAAAACATGAAGTTGGCATTGTGCAAACGCCAGAAACACAAAAGCCCCACCGATTAGGTGAGGCTCTGCATCGTGGTAATACTGCGCCATTTAGGGGTGAATGTCAACACTCAAATCAATGCATAACTATTTGTTTCACACATTATGAAGCTCTCTCTACACAAAAAAATTTAATAGAATACAATACGATGAAAACTCGATTCTATGGGAAAATGGTGTGAAACTACTAAATGTATCAATAAGAAAATTACATAAATATATCTCAACAGAGTTATCATTTGATAATGACTTAAGTATCATTACTGGCGTAAATGGCAGTGGAAAAACTCAAATATTGAGATTGATTGATGCGGCACTTCGCTTAAATATAAATTACATAAACGAAATAGAGTTTGATTTATTTACTTTAGATTTTGAACATGAGCAAGAAAATTATAATATTGAAATAGAAAAAAAACAAAAAACATTTAATTTCAGTATCAACGATGAACTAATAAGTATACCTTATGAAGACAAGCAGAACTCGTTATTCGCTCGAACAAAAACTCTTAAGGATGACTTTATTCTACATTATCAAAACTCTCTGTTCCAAAATCCATCCTCAAGCTTTCTAGTGTTTTCTAGAATTAGACCCCCCCTTCTGCTAGGTCTCAATCGTATAGTTGAAAATGAAGAAGAAATTTCACTATTTGACATTGAAAAGAAAGACCCATGGTTAAGAGAACCAAAGATTAAAGAGAAGCCCGTTCACAATGATCACATGTTCAATAGTATCTCTCAATGTAAAAAACTGATAATGAATGAGAGTGAGTCAATTAAGAAATACGAAGATGCTCAAGCATCTGTACTAAGAAATAAAATAATCACTTCCTCATTTGATTATTTAGATGGAAATTTTTTATCTCCAGATGATTTATCAACTAAATTACAAAATGTTTACGATAGAAAGAATTCTATCATAGAGGAACTAGAAAAACTAAACATAAATGATGCTAACACTAACGCTCAAATAGGAATATTTTTTGATAAACTAGATAGACTAAAATTTGCTTTTGATAAAAACAAAGAAAAAGAAATAACATTTGAACTTCTTTTAAATCTTTCTCAAATAGAAAGGGTGTCAAACATAATATCTATAATCGATGAAAATAAAAAAACAATGGATATTAAAAGAGAAAAGCTAACATCATTTATGGATACTGTTAACGAGTTTTTTAGTTATACAGGAAAAAAAATCGTCATAACAAATCTCGGACGAGTGTTTGTTGTCGTGAATAGAAAACACAGAGTAGAACTTGAACGATTATCTTCGGGTGAAATGCAGCTAATATCAATAATCTCAAACATGATTTTTTGTAAAAATAACAATCGTGGACTTGTTGTCATCATTGATGAGCCTGAAATATCTTTACATGTAAAATGGCAAGAAATATTTATCGAAGTTTTACAAAATATTAAAAAGGATGCGCAACTAGTTCTTGCGACACACTCCCCTGATATTATTGGAGATAATATAGATTTTTGTCGACCAATTAAAAATCAAGGATAATTTCATGGATGACTCACTACTAATACCAACTAGAAATGAGAAAGCAAAGTTTGCAAGATCAATACTAACTATTGATTTTAATGAGATAGATATTTATATTGAAGACACAAAAAAAGGTTATCAAAAACTATACATACAATTATTATCTAGACTATTTAAAGACCAATACAAAATATCAGATGTCCATCCTATTGGTCCAAGGGCATTAGTGATAAAAAAATGTAATGAAAAAAAAGATAAACTAACTAGACCAAGCTTATTTATTGTTGATGGTGATTTATTTTTACTTAAAGGCGAAGAAAAACCTCTTCCAAAAGAAGTTTTTCGACTACCAAGATATTCAATTGAAAATATAATTTTAGACGAAGATTCAATCATTGATTACTTAGATGATGAAGTAGAAGTTGAATTATATGAAGACATAAAAGAAAAAATAAAATTCAAAGATTGGATCAATAATAATAAAACACCTTTAATTGAGTTATTTCTTCATTATTCAATTTTACAAAAGCATAAGATATATAGTGTTCAAACAATAAAACACAAAGTATCAAAACTAACTATAAATGACTCAGAAAATGTCGATTCAAATCTTATAGAAAGCAAGATATTAGAATGTAAAAATGCAATATTAAAAAAAATCAGCAATGAACAATACTTAAATGAACTAGTATCAATAAAGAAAAATATCACAACTTCAGATTGTGTTTTTTTAACTCATATATCAGGAAAAGATTATATCTTTCCACTTATGAAGCGACTGTTTAAAAAAGTATTAACAAAAGATATTGCAACAACAAATTTTGTTCTTAGATTGGCAAAAAAATGTCCTGTCGACCTAATATCAGATTGCAAAAATCATATCATTGTTCCATCAAGTAATTAACAGTGCCGATAAATGGCAGTAGACCTAAGTATACTGCCAATACATCACGCCGCCTCCCTCTCAATCCTTTCCATCAAAGCCAACATAGCCGCATTACGTTTATCTGAAAGCCAGCGGGCAACATCTTCCAAAACTGGGTGATAGCGTTTGAACATGGAATAAGTGCAAGCGAACTGGGTTGAGCACATCATTGCGAAGCGTGTTTCTTTGTTCCATGGCACACGGCCGTCATCGCAGTGAACACAATTACGTGTGTGCCTGTGTTGGTTCTTATAAACACCTGTACCGTTGCAGCTGCTGCACACACGGCCTAACGGGTGCGTTGCTTCTTCAATGGCAGCACTCACCAACGCATAAAGGGCCGCTTCACTTTTCTGACCTCGCCAGGTGTTGATTTTATCTGCACACTCAACCATCACAGCCTTTTCCAAAGCCTTGCGTGAATGGCTGCAATTCTGAGTTTCAACAAACAGAACCAGAAAACCAACCGGTGATTCCTTCCAGGTAATACCAACCATGGCAAGCTGCTCTTCTAACGAGAACAAGCCTTTTCCACCGCCATTATGCATTTGTTCGTAATTAAGCCCTTTTAAACTGAATTTCGCCAACAACGTTTCTGGTCGCATCAAGCACTCTCCATTAATTCAATTGAACCGCTTACTTCGTTACCAAACACATCCCAACCGTCCGTTGCTGTTCTGGCGAACATTTCAAGGCGTGGAACATCACCGGCTAACTCAACAATATCTTCACGGAATTCATTTGGCTTTTCGCTGTGCCTGCCAACGGGAGCACGACGAACAGCACGAACACTTCTCGAAGCAGGTTTAAATTTGCCTTTGGTGGCGATAATCGCGGATTCAGAACCAGCACGGGTGTAATAGCCCAACCCGAAGAACGGTAGGTTGTTCTTGGTTAGCTTTTCCCACACAAAGCCGTTCATGTTGCGTAGTGTAAAACCCCACGCTTTGACTAAATCAATCGCTTCCTGTGGCATTGCCCCAACCCACCACATCACCAATAAGCAATCATCTGCAGCAAGTTCATTCACAGGTAGGTTCTTCAAATCTTCAATGGTCATGCAATCGTAGAGCTGAGCAGCTCCGCTTGTCATATTGCCGCCTGTACGCTTGGAGTTAAACGCCCAAGGGGGATCAGCATAAATCACTGAGTATTTCTTTTGCTCTGCTTGGTTCACGCTTCCCCCTTACGAGCCTGACGGCGGTAACTTTCCCATGTAAAACCAACCCACTCGCCATTTTCTAACAAACGCTCTATCACTCGCTCACCAAGCACATGCGTTAAGTCATTCACGTTTAGGTTGGAAAGAATACCGGTTGGTTTCTCGTTGGTATAACGTGAATCGATGATGGTATTAATCATGATAGCTTCATGGTCGTTCATGCGTTGTACGCCAACTTCGTCCAGAACCAGTAAATCAACTTCAGCCAAGTATTTCAGGAACTGCGCCTCAGTAACGTTCGAACCCTTGTTGTACTTGTCGCGAATTTTCAGCATCAGCTCAGCAACAGTGATCACCAAAACGTTTTTCTTACGCGCCATCAGTGCATTCGCCATCGCACAAGCTAAGTGGTTTTTACCTGTGCCGGTTGAACCAGAGAACACAAAGTTCTTAGGCAAGCCGTCAAAGAATTCAGTAACCCAACGACGAGAAACGTTAAACGCCTGACGCTGTCCCTGATTGGTGGTGACGTAATTATCAAACGAGCACTTGAGGTGCTTTTTGCCAATACCGGAACGCCCAAGAACTGACTGAGCTTTACACGATTGGTGGTGCGCATACACCGCCTGACTAGTCTGCTGAACAGACTGATCATGAATCCGCGCCATTTGCTCACGAGTGTACGGAACCACATTGGCAGGCATGGCCTGTTGTAATCGCTGCATGAAATTCATTGGTCGCCCCCTTGTGCGTTGCGTTCACGAAACCACGCTGGAGCTTCGTACTGGCTTGTGTCCATGTTCTCGGAATACGGTTCGACTTGGTTGATTGCTGGCTTACTCTGCCCTTGCTGCGGAGCTTTCAGCGCGAACAGCCCTACCCATTCGAAGTCGATAGACTGGTCAACAATGCGCTGCTGCAAGGTTTGGTCACCATGGCTGAGTTGCACAAGTTCGTTCATGACACGAAGTTCACCACGTTCGGTTTTGAATGGTTTCTTGAGTTTGGCGCGATAATCCAACCACTGAGCCCAAGCAACCGTGTTGAGCTGCTTTGGCAATTTGGAATTTTCTACTCGAGATTTGCGTAAGATCTTTTTGTTAGTAGTCTCTGGTAGTCTATGTGTAGTCTCTGTTTTAGTTTGGCTGATTCCGCCATCACTGCTTGGCGGTTTCGTGCAATCTAGCGTGGCGCTTTCCGCCATTCTAGTTTGGCGCATTCCGCCATACTGGTCTGGCGCTTCCGTACATTCTGGATTTGGCAGGTTTTCGCACTCTTTTTGACTGAGAAGTAACAGCAAATTTTTGTCATTAATGCGATAGAAAACACGACAAGGCACACCCTGTTTTTTCTCTTCCAGAATGCCGAGTGACTTCAACTTTTTGCGCGCAGTTTCCTGCTCACGACGCGTCATTCCCGTTTCTGCTTCCCACTCATCTTGCGTTTTGTAGAAGTAACCAGACCCGTTGGTTCTACGGCTCCAATACAAAGCTTGGCTGAGGAACAAAGCGCCAGTGATCCCAAGCCCTAACTCAACAAACGGTCGATGAAACGCAATGGGGCGATCAAGCAATTCGACAAGGTTCATTGAGCTCTCCTACAGCATGCCCACAGGCGTTTAAATTCTTCGTGGCTAACTTCCACGGTGATTTTTCCGTTAAAGACGATCCAGTGATCGACTCCCCTAACGATTTTTCGATAAAGGCTCATTGCACAAAGCTCTCCATGGTTTGGTGATTAGAGGCGCAGGTATGTGGTGGTCAGCCACTGCGCTTATCATCACGCGGCTTTTTTATTCATTAGCGTTTCAAGGTATTCGAGCATTGGAGTATGCGAGTTCTTCGCTTCCTGAACTTCCCGGTAAGCATCACGAAGCTGGTCAATGCTCGCGTTCTCGCCCAGAGAAATAACAGCCCGGAAAGCTTCCGATGTTTCTTTGTTGTGGTTGTGCAGCAGTTGGTCACGGCATGCGTTCACATCACTGGCACCAATGGCAGTAACAGAAAAGCCTAATGGGTTTAAAAACTGGTTCAGCATGTCGCAGGCGCGTTTGGCTGGCATGGCACGAAGTACCGCAGGTAATAAATCCATCATGGTAGCTTTCGCTTCCACACTGGTACGCTCTACATAACGGAAGAAGTTTTGCGCGTTGTTCTTGTCGTCTTTGCCCGGCACTTTGAGCAGCTCTTTACGTTGTGCGTCGATTTCATGCCCAAGGTCGAGTTTGTGATACAAGCCAGCGACACGGTGACTAATCACCTCTTTGCTCAGTTCCGTTCGCCAACTTTCTATTGCGTTACGCATAACGCCTTTAAAACTCATATTCATGTTTGGTTCCCTTACTGGTTAAACGTACAGAATGTTGTTATTCATCCCCTCATGACTGAAGCTTGTTATCTTTAGGCACTAAGGGATTAGGGAAGACTTCTGTGAATTGGCACTGAATGCCCAACGCCGTAAAAGCGTTCACAATCTTCCATCCCATATTGATATTTACTGCCCGAATTCCAGACTCGTAGTTACCAATGGTTGATGGGATAACTCCAACCAACTCACCTAGCTTCGACTGACTGATTCCGGCTTGACTGCGAAATAATGAAATATTGTTCATTGATAGCCCTCCGAAAATGAGAATACACAAATCGTGTTTAATAGTAAACACAAATAGTGTGCTTACACCGCACACGGAGCGTGTTAATTTATGAGTATGAATAAAAAACAAGAAGTGGGATTGCGCTTAAAGCAGTTCCGAGAAGCCCAAGGCATAAGCCAAAAGACCCTAGCTGAGAAATGCGGCTGGGGTGCGTCTCGTATTGGCAATTACGAAGCTGGCGTAAGAAGTATCAATTTAGATGATGCTGAAATCATTGCGTCTGTATTAAAGATCAAGCCATATCAGATTCTATTTGATGCTTCAGAGATAGAAGCTCTGCCAAACGTAGGGCAAATTGATATTCAACCAAAGTTCCAAAACTCATTCCCTCTATTAAGCTCTGTTCAAGCAGGCCAATGGACCGAAGCTTGTGAAGCCTATTCACTTGATGAGATTGACGAATGGTACGAAGCCACGGTTAAAACATCAGAACGCTGCTTTTGGCTGAGAGTTCAAGGTGACTCAATGACAAGTCCATCAGGCGTTAGCGTTCCTGAAGGTACACTTGTATTAGTTGATACCGAAAAAGAACACGGTAATGGTTCTCTTGTTGTCGCTAAACTAACGGATGTGAACGAAGCGACCTTTAAGAAGTTCGTTTCTGATGGTGGTCAGGATTACTTGAAGCCGCTGAACAAAGATTACAAAACAGTTCCTATCAATGGTAACTGCAAGATCATTGGCGTAGTTGTTGAAGCGAGACTAAGGCTGATTTAAACAAGATAATTATAGGTTTGTAATGACTACGTTTCTGGTTAGCGATTCTTCAGGTACTTGCGATTCCATGTGGTCCAATACAAATGGGCTGGAAGTGGATGTCCCACTCAACAAATATTTGTTTATTCCAAACTTGGATATTTTTGACGAAGAGACTCAACAAACAATCGGCGCTGAACGTATAATTTTCTACAGCGGTGTTTATGACCAAATATTACTGCATCAAGCGCTAATTTTAGGAATGCTCGACAAAGAGCAATATGAAGTACAAGCGGAGAACTGTGCATCATTAGGATTTGATTCGTTAAGTTTTGTCGATGTCACCATACATGAATGGACACCCATTCCAACCAAATGTATCCATGATCAAGGGCTAATTGCAGGCGGAACTGGGGCTTATCACGCAATACACGCCTATGTTGATAGTATGTATAATACAAAACTTGCGGTGATTGAGGCATGTAAAATAGATCCATATTCATCTGAGCCAGTGTCTGTGTTTAATCACACTCTTGACGGTGATCATACTGTCGAAAACTTAAGCGATATTGGCAATGCCGAGTATGACGAGATATACTCGCAGGTAGAAAAGTTAATTTTATCTATGCAAACAGGTGAGAGAGGAGGCCTTATGGATAAAGTAAGATATTCTGGTTGTACGACTTCACCAAATGCTGAAGCTCCACCAGTTGATGTTAAAGAAGTCATTGAAAAATACAAAAAAAATGGTGTAAAAGTTAGAGTTAGAGGTAAAAAGCCTACATTCTCTAATGATGCAGAGCTTAACAAAGAAAAAATTAAAACAAGAAAGATATCTGCATAACCAAAAGATTAAACATAAAACCGCCTTCGTGGCGGTTTTTTTATACCTGCAACAAAAATAAACACAATTTGTGTTTGACACATCAATCACGTTATGTGTATTTTATTTATGCCGAAACAAAACAACGAACATGTTTTGTGTGTAATGAGCCGCGGCTTGACCAACCGATCTCCCCGACTTGACCAATCGGGTAACCAGAACTTCATGCAATGAGACTTTGAAATGAAAACACTATCGCTACAACAAACACACAAGCTAATCAGCAACATCCATGTGCTGAACACTGGCTGTGACCAGCTAAAGGAAACGTTGGCAGATTTACCGAAAGACGATCCGTTCCGAATCAGTGCCGAAGCAATCATTGAAGGTGCGGAAGATTTTCAACACTTGGAATTTCAGGTGCAGGAAATCACTTGTGAACATGCAGAAAAGCTATTCGGTGATCTTGAAAGACTTCGCGTAGAAGCTGATAAGCGTAATCAAGAATTTGACCACTAGAAAGAGAAAACCCCCATCGGTGACCAAACCAACAGGGGCGTTCTTTGTGCAATGAGACTTTCGCCTCGCATGCAGTATAAACGCGGCTGACCACCAAAAACAAGCGTTTAGGCTGAGTGCGGGTATTCACCCAAACCAAATAGGATTCTGTGCAATGAGTACTATGACTTTCCGCAACTCACAAGAAGCGTTCATCCATAAACACGTTTCTCTGAAACTCACTGAAAAAGGCTTTGAGACTTTAGACGTAAAACGCGCGGCAAACTTCGCTGTTGATACCTACCGGAACACAGCATCGTTTGGCGGCTCCAGGGGTGGCAAATGCTTCGACTTCTGTCTGGCAAAAGCAGAACAACTGCTCTCCCCTATCAAAAAGCAAGCCGCCAAGAACAAGCGCAAGGCTAAAGCGGCATGAGCGACGAACGTAAACGCAAGCAAGCCGCTATTCGGGCAAAGCGCTTAAGAGAGAAACGTAAGAACAGCGGTGAGCAAGATATTCGCGTATCGCTTTCTGAGCTGGAACAGCAAAAGCTCAGTGAAATTAGCCAGTTCTTCGGTTATCCCAATGAACCAATTGCCGATGTAGAAACTTTGCAGTCACTAATTCACCGGGTACATGCAGAGATTCCAACCATAGAGAAGCAATTAGGTAAGTGCAGTAAGTGTGGTGAACAACTGCCACAAGGCTGCGCCAAATTACGCGAAGGCGGTTTGTTTAAGGGGGATGCCACTTGCTGGCACACCATCAACCGAAATCGATTAATTCCATTAAGGAGTCAACAATGAGTATCGCAACCTACGCTATGGCATGTGTGGTGTTCTACCTCCTGTATTCATGGAGTGAACGCAATGCAAAGTAAGAAGCAAAGCCTGATTGAAAGTGTTTTGAATGTTCTGATTGGCTACCTGGTAGCACTGTTAAGCCAACTGATCATCTTCCCGTTGTTCGGGGTAAACCTGCCACTTTTAGACAATTTATTAATTGGGGCGTTCTTTACCATCGTTTCAATTATCCGCAGCTACACGCTAAGAAGAATCTTCAACCGTAAGCAGCTGCGTAACCCAATAGCAGACATGCCGAACTGACCAGCGGCTAACCATTAACTTAAACAAGGAAATTTGTGCAATGAGCATTGAAAAACTACCAGTAGAACGCGACGAAATGGGCTTTTGGACTCACCCTAACCTGCCTAACTTTGGTGAAGTGGTATCCAAGGATACGCTAGAAGCCTTTGAGAATGAGAACAACATTACTGTTGTCATTTATTCCATGGAAGGTAATGCCGATCAGGACATCATTGATCAATGGTTCGAAGCTGGCGAAAGCTGCATTAAGTGGGAACCAACACCACCTTCACGCAGTTCATTCATTTTATCAATCCACGATACAGAAGATGGTCCTTGCGTTTGGTGGGCGGTTCCAAAGCCTAAAGAAATCATGCTCGATATTGAATGCATGGGTAAAGGTAGCAAAGCTCCAATCACCAGTTTAGGTGCAGTGGTGTTTAATCCAAGCACTGGTGAACTGGGTAACGAATTTGAAGTTGTCGTTAATCTGAATAGCTCCGCTTATTACGGTGAAATGGACGCTTCAACCGTAGTTTGGTGGCTACAGCAAAGTAATGAAGCCCGTGCTATTTACGCCAAAGACACGCCTAAATCCACGTTGAAAGATGCCCTAACCCAATTCAATGAATGGCTTTCTGCCCAGGGTGATCCAAACGACCTTTATCTATGGGGTAACGGAAAAGAGTTCGACAACGTAATTGTCCGCAATGCCTTTGATGCCTGTCGTATCAGACCAAACTTCTCGCACTGGAATGATAGTGATGTCCGCACCATAGTAAAAATGGGACGCGACATTCTGAACATCGACCCGAAAACCACACTAGAACGCGAAGGTGTTCACCACTCTGCGCTCGACGACGCCAAGTTCCAAGCCCGTTATGTAAGCGAAATTTGGCAAGCATTTAAAAAGTAACGATTCCCCTAGCCGCCTGACCAGCGGCTAGTCAATTAACCAACCGAGATCAGTGCAATGATGACTATCGAAGAAAAGATGAAAGCAGTAGAAGGTGTAATGGCCCTACGCCCGGCTTCAAGCAAACTCAGCCGAGAAAACAAAAATCCGGAAACAATGAAACGCATGAGCGATTTAGAGTTTCAAAGAGAAATGAACGCCATTATGAATGATGAAGCACCAAAAGCTTCCGCTTACTTCTTCCGTAACTCTGAGCCACAAAAAGGCGGAAGTAAAAACTCTTCGTTTAACTCTTATGCGGGTGCAGATAAGCGATAACAACACATGCCCATCTGACCAATGGGCAGTAAACACAACAAATATAGAGAACAGTGCAATGAACTTCGTCGATACCAACTTCAGTTTTTCTTATACACCACCAAGCTTTTTACCTGGTAACACAAAAGCACGCGCAGAAGAGCAAGCTATTTATGACGCTGAAAAGTACCCAGAATCTTCAAACACGATTATGTGTCATAACGAAGTGCTGGATTTTTTCCAAAAAGGACGCACCACCATCATCATGTGGCGCAAAGAACGCGGGTTCCCCGAGCCCATCAGCAAATCACCACTACGTTGGATCCGTTCTGCAGTAATGGAATGGATTGAACATGAAGGTGGATTTAAGGCCAGTTAACCATAACCTTCAATAAATTTAGGCAGCCTCTTATCAAACCCTGTTTCATCTAACCCTTTATTTTCAAACATTGAGAATAGTTGTATGGCAAGAAGTATAGTGGCTGCAGTAAACCTAATAACATCAAAGTCAAAAGTAATTTTCAGAGTACTACCATGAGCTATTGAACTTCTAGCCTTATAAAGCTTGGTTGCTTTTGATTCTACATCCTTGTCATAAGTATTTATGATACATACTCTCTTAATAAATATTTCTTTAAATTTCTCACTATTGGCATCACTCTTTTTTGAGTCACTATAAAAATTCACCAGCGATTCAATTGCTATGGCAAGCTTAACTATTTTAATTTCATAATTTTTCTCATTAATGGCATCAGCAAACCAACGCAAAGAACGTTCAGTTAAACTTGCAACTGTTTTATCGAAATTATCATTGTTTATTATTTTAGACGGGATACTAAACAATAAATTATGCAGAACCACTTGTTCTGAAAAATCGTTTTCAAAAACATCCCAGAATTGCTTACACTTATCTGCATTATAATGGAATTTATACAATCGATTGCCTTCTAAGGTTTCACCTTTCTTTCCAGAGGAAAAATAATGTAGGTAATGTGGATTATAATCTTCGTCCTTTATAAAAGGACCATTAGTATTGTCGTTGCCCAGATAAACGCCATACAAACAAGTTAGTAAATTAGTCGTTGCTTCTCTTGCCCTTATAGCTCTGGTACTAGAGTATTCTTTAGAAGACTTAACACTTGAAATAATGTGAATACTATAATTTGGCTCAAATGTTCTGCTATGCATATATTGCTCAAGATCCCGACCTTCTAATTCGAGATTGTCTTCTTTTACCAAATTAATGTCTTTATACAGAGACAAATTGCGTTCCAATCCAAAAACATGTATTGGAAACTTAAATTCATACTTATAAAACTGTTTTTTTAAAATAGATACCCGTTCTTTAAGGATATTCTTCAAAACATTTCTTTGCTCTGATTCGCTAGGAAGAGGTTCGGAGTAAAGAATTTCACTAGTCGACGCAAATACTATTGCATCTACTACGTTGTATACTTCATTGGGTAAGCAGAGTAATCGATTAGATCTAATTATTAGTTCCGCTATTTTATGAGTAATGTCTATCGTTTTTCTGTTTTTATAGAGTTGACGAACAACTGGTAATCCTTGATTGTCCCTTTTTTGTATTCGCTCATACTCAGTTTCCGTAGATGGATTTATGATATTTCCGAAAATAAATTCTGAATGCTTAAGGTATTCAGTCGAATTTTCGTTGTATTTCATAAGTTCATTAAAGTACTCATGGCATAGTTCTTCAAATAGCATGCATAGAGCATTTGAAATCTGAACATTCATATTCTTCTCTCTTCATCAAAGATTTCATTCTAAGTTCCGCTGTTCAGCTCTTTCTTAACCTGAATGAAAAGGGATTCAGCAAAGCCCTCGTAAGCGTCTTTTTGTTCACTTAGCCAATCATGCTTGTTGTACACGGCCAATACCCCGCCCAAATCATGACCCAGCATTTTCTCTACCACATGCGGAGCGGTACCAAGTTCAGAACAGATAGTGGAAATGCTGCGTCTAAAATCATGCGTTCGCCAGTGCGACAAAGGTAAAGTTTCACGAATTCTTCTTATATATTTGTTTGCAGCTGAGATAGAAAGCGGAACATTTAACGAAGCACCAGGGAATAGAAACCCATCGTAGATATTCATAAGACGTTCCAGCATAGGCTTAATATGCTTAGGAATTGGACGACGAATAGTGTTATTCATCTTGCTAATCTCTGGCGGTACAGTCCAAACATCATTAACCATATCGAAATGCTCTTTACGCGCCAGGCGTAACTCTGAAATTCGATTTCCCCAAAGCATTGTCATCAGGTGAAGGTTCTTGGTTGAAGTCCCGGCTTTACTTCTTTCTATCGCTATCCATACTTTTGCAAGTTCGGGCAAACTCAGAACCCGGTCACCGGCTTTAGGCGCTTCACCAACATCTTGCTGCTTAATCTTTTCAAAATGAGTACCATCAATTAAAAATTTAGATTTGCAGTAGCTCAGACATGCACGCATTTTGGAAAATGCCGAATTGGCTGTTTTAGGGTTTTTCTTGGCTATCTCGTCAAACCAAACCATCCATTCCCGGGCAGTAATCTTTTCTACATCAACATCATGAAACGCCGGGTAGAAATAATTTTTAGCTACAGATTCATATAGAACTCGCGTCCCTTCTTTTAAGGTAGACACTTTGTTATCAAACCAATAATCAAGACATTGCTTTAGCGTTACAAAATCAGTTTCCCCTGTTAAAGCTATTTCAGGGTTTCGCCCTTCTTCTTTTAGCTCCAACATTCGTTTGTGGATCTGCCTTGCTTGCTTTAGACTGACCCGAGGATACTTGCCGATACGGATGCGTTTGTTCTTCCCATTGAATCGGCATCGATATTGAAACGTGATATTGGCTTTGGGTGAAACCTTAGCAACAAGTCCTTCTCCATCATTTAGCTCTGATGGTCCGTTGTATTCACTAAGCTTCTCAATTGATTTAAGTTGCTTGTCTGTAATGCTCATTCTATACCTTAAAAATTTGGACGCAGCACTTACAAAAAACGGACACACATTTAGACGCAAGTGCAAATGTAAAACGCGAGAAAACTTAAAAAACTATAGAAAAAGATATCACAAGAAATAACTCTAATCGATTGCTATTAAAGGCTTATTTTGACAGTTACAACAAAAGTTCAAAATTCAATGAAAACTGATGAACAACCAACATTCTTCTTCTTCGATTATGAGACTTGGGGCACTAACCCAGCGAAAGATCGTCCTAGTCAGTTTGCTGGCGTACGTACCGATATGGATTTTAATATTATCGGCGAACCATTAATTATCTACTGCCAATTACCTAGCGATTATTTACCTGCACCAGAGGCAGCGCTAATAACGGGTATCACCCCGCAGAAGGCGATGGCTCAAGGTCTACCTGAGCCCGAGTTCATTGCTCGTATTCATCAAGAACTTTCTCAGCCAAATACCACCAGCCTTGGTTACAACAGCATTCGCTTCGATGACGAAGTCACGCGTTACACTTGCTATCGCAACTTTTTCGATCCGTATTCTTGGAGCTGGCAGAACGGCAATTCACGTTGGGACTTACTCGATGTGATGCGTGCTTGCCATGCCCTTCGTCCTGAAGGCATTGTTTGGCCTGAAAACGGAGAAGGGTTTACAAGTTTCAAACTGGAACATCTGTCAAAAGCCAATGGTATTGAACACGAAAATGCGCATGATGCGATGGCTGACGTGATTGCTACTATTGAGCTGGCTAAGAAAGTCAAAGCTGCACAACCAAAGCTGTTTGATTACTTTTTTACCATGCGCCATAAACGCAAACTCAATGAGTTAGTGGATATCGTCAACATGACACCACTGATGCATGTTTCTGGAATGTTAGGCAGAGAATGCCAATACACCAGTTGGATAGTACCTATTGCTTGGCATCCAACTAATCAAAATGCTGTGATTGTGGCTGACTTAGCCAAAGATCCTCAGCCTTTAATTGAGCTTTCCAGTGAAGAACTGCATACGCGTCTTTATACCAAACGTGATGAACTTGCGCCCGACGAACTGCCTGTTCCTGTCAAATTGGTTCATCTCAACAAGTGCCCTATTCTTGCACCAGCTAAGACGTTGACCGCTGAAAACGCTGAGAAGATAGGCATCAATCGCGAACAGTGTTTAGCGAACTTAGCACTGATTCGCCAGCATCCTGAGATCCGAGAAAAGCTGGTTGCACTGTTTTCGATTGAACGTGAATTTGAACAGAGCACCGATGTTGATACGCAGTTATACGATGGTTTCTTCTCTCCTGCGGACAAAGCGTCGATGGAGATTATTCGCAGTACCCCACCGGAAAATTTGGCGGCACTGGGCATCACTTTTGCCGACAAAAGAATCGAGCCTTTATTATTCCGTTATCGTGCTCGTCACTTCCCATGGACACTGGATGAAAATGAACAGCGCCGCTGGGCGAATCACTGTCGTGATTTTTATGAGTCGCGAATTGAAGATTACATGCTCAATTTAGAAAACTTAGTTCATGAGCATGAGAGTGACGAAAAGAAAATCGCTATTTTAAAATCTGTCTATCAATACGTCTCAAAACTCGTTTCCTAGGGGCTATGTCCCTAGGTTTATCTATACATATAAATGGCAACAACGTTTCATGGCTCAAACCGCACTTAAATACCTAGTCTCAATGGGAATGATATTTCTCTGTTTGCTGGCAGGTAATAATCTTCAATCTTGGTTAGGCATTTCTATCCCTGGCAGTATTATTGGCATGCTGATCCTGTTTGGCCTCATGTCGAGCGGACTCTTACCGTCATCTTGGGTGAAACCAAGTGCGAGTTTATTCATTCGCTACATGGTTCTGCTTTTCATCCCGACCAGTGTCGGCCTTATGGTGCACTTCGATATACTGATAAACAACATTTGGTCTATCTTAGCCAGTGCCATCGGTGGCACTACATTAGTGCTTGTGATCTTAGCCTTCTCTCTTGATCGCATTTTGAAAAAGGGAGGCAAATAATGTGGTTGCTAGTCACTATCGCGGTGTTCTTTGTTTCTAGGTGGATTGCTCGCAAGCTAAATTCTCCGTTTGCCAACCCACTGTTGATCAGCATAGGTCTAATCATCCCTGCGCTGATGTTGCTGAAAGTCCCCTACGAGACTTACGAGCTAGACAACCTATGGGTGAACTACATGCTTCAACCCGCCGTCGTTGCGTTAGCTTACCCTTTGTATGAACAACTTCCTCAGATTCGTGCAAATTGGAAAATCATCATGCTCGCCTGTGGTGTGGGAAGCGTGCTTTCTATGCTGACAACAGGGATCATTGCCGCGTTAATGAATGTTGATATCGCTTTAATTGCAGCACTCATGGGTAAATCTGTCACCACACCGATAGCGATGGAAGTCGCAAACAATTTAGGTGGAGAACCGGCAATTGCAGCCATCATGGTTCTGCTGGTTGGCGTATTTGGCGCCATTGTGGCATACCCAATATATAACATGCTGAATATTACACATCCCATTGCTCGAGGATTAACCATGGGTAATGTCTCCCACGCCCTAGGCACAGCCACTTGTGCGGAAAAAGATCAGAAAGACGCGGCTTTTAGTTCACTCGCTCTGGTCGTCTGCGGTGTCATTACCTCTGTTCTTGCCCCGAGTTTATTTGCTTTTGTTCTTTGGTTTGTTCACTAACTAATAGACATATCTATTTAACTTTAGGCTCAGACTGCATTTACTGTAGATTCTGAGCCTTATTCCTACCTATCAACCTCACATGTGTGACATCACTCTAATTATGTAAACATGTAATACGTTGCATTCGATAATGAGATTTTGATCGCAGTAAATCTAGTATATTCCCCTAAACTAAAGCTCAATGCATTAATTAGGAATATCTATGAAAGGCCGTATTGAACAGGCATTAGCAGACATGCAACGACCGATGGCGGAGTTTTTATCGCCAATCGTATTAGCTGATGAGTTTGACGCTACTCTATCTCCTGACCAATTTAAGCAACTACTTTCCGTTACAGGAATGAGTGACGCAGACCTTCGTATTGAATTACTGCCTCTTGCGGCAGCATATGCTTACGTACCTATTTCGAAATTTTATGTTGGAGCTCTAGCTCGTGGGTTGTCTGGCCGCATCTATTTCGGCGGCAACATGGAATTCTCCAAAGTTCAGATGGGACAAACCATTCACGCAGAACAAGCAGCCATAAGCCATGCTTGGATGAAGGGTGAAGAAGGCATCAGTGATATCACTGTGAACTACAGTCCTTGCGGTCACTGTCGCCAGTTCATGAACGAGCTTACCACCTCGAAAAGCTTGATGATTCAGTTACCAAAACGTGATGCCAACTCTCTGCAATACTACTTGCCAGAATCTTTTGGTCCTGCCGACCTAGGTATCACTCAAGTGCTAATGAACAAAAGCGACCACGGTTACAAATGCGAGGAATTAGACCCGCTGATGCAATCGGCCGTAGCGGCACTCAACAGCAGCTATGCCCCTTACTCTGAAAACTTAAGTGGTGTGGCATTGAAATCGTCGTCCGGTAAAACTTATTTGGGCGCGTATGCGGAAAACGCAGCGTTTAACCCAAGCCTGCCGCCACTGCAAGTCGCTTTGATTCAGATGAGAATGGCTGGCGAATCTTTCGACAACATTGAAGCGGCCACTCTGGCTGAGCTTGAGAAAGGCAGCGTGAGTCACTTTGTTGATACTCAAGCGACGCTTGCGTCACTGAGTTCATCTTTGCCACTAAGCTACATCGCACTTTAACAGTAGCTTAGTCATGTAAAAGCCAGACTCTTGTCTGGCTTTTTTGTTGTCTGCGACTTTTTCTGCTCACCTGCTTTTTCTAATCACCTATTTCGCAAATTTTTCTAACGCTTGGTGTTTATCCATAGGTTTGAAGAAGTAATAACCCTGAATTTCATCCACGTTCCAAACATTGAGCTTACGAAGCTGTGAAGCCGTTTCAACCCCTTCAGCCACGGTTGTCATACCGAGCTCCTGCGACATGTGAATGATGTTCCTGACTAAGGTTTTTGCTTTGTCGTTGACATCCAAATTATCAATATAAGACTTATCCAGCTTGATGATATCAAGCGGGAAGTTACACAGTGAACTGAATGACGAGTAGCCTGTACCAAAGTCGTCGAGCGCCAGTTGAACACCCAAAGATTTGATCGCTTCCATACGTTCAACGATCTCATCTTCAGCACCCAACAAAATACTTTCTGTTAGCTCCAGTACCAGTTGCCCTGGCAACAGTTGGTATTTCTCTATCAGGTTGACCAAGGTTTCCACCAAGCTCTTATGGTGGAAATGAGGGGTCGACAAATTGACATGAATACTCATTCTGTTTTGCGAAGAACTGGTGCTCTTTTGCTGCATATCCCTGATAAACTCGCACGCCTGCTCTAGGATCACTTCACCGAGCTCAACAATTAATCGACGTTGCTCCGCCAGCGGGACAAACAGCCCAGGAGAGACCATTCCTAATGTTGGATGACGCCATCTAGCCAGCGCTTCGAAACCGACAACCTGCCCAGTACTCGCGTTAACAATAGGTTGATAGTGCGCAACGATTTCGCCACTTTTTAGCGCTTTCATAATGTCGCGATTCAAAGCGAGTGACTCTTGTGATCTTTTAATCAGATTGTCATCAACCGTCACAAGCTCCCTTTTGCCTGTAAATTTCATTTCTGTCAGGGCATAAAGGCCGACATAGCTGAAATCTTCAAAGTTAGCAAAACTCGCAGAAGAACGAACAAACACCGCTTTTAAGCCAATATCGAACTCAAAACCAGAAACACTTATCTTCGATGAATAACTTTCTAGCAACCGGTTTGCCATTCTTTGCAGCTGTCGATAATCCTTTTCTACGCACCATACTAAGAATTCATTTTCACTGATACGGCCTGTGAACTCGTCACCAAATCGAATCAGCAAGTTATCAGCAAGGTGTTTTAAAACACTGTCATGGACCAGATGTCCGTAAACTTCATCGATTTCTTTAAGCCTTGATGCGTTGAAATAAACGATCGAGTAGTTCTGTTCTTGATCTGAACTTTGGAAAAAAACCTTAATAAGATTAATCACTGTCGGACGATTCAATAATCCCGTTGCCGAATCTCGATGAGTGAGGGAGTCGATTAATACCGCTTGCTGTTTCTGCTCACTAATATCTTTTATCGACAACATAACCGCCATCTTGTCATCTTGCTCAAACTGAGTTGCTTCAATCACACAGTGAACGGTTTCGCCATAACTGTTGTTAAGCCCTGCTTCGAACTGACGTAACCCCTGACTCAAATTGATGAATAACTGTTCAGCACTGCAAATAGAGTCACTGCTGTGAGCACACAGCGTTTCTACATGCTGACCAACCAAATCACTGCGCTGATAGCCAAGTAAATCTAACAATGCTTGGTTCACGTCTGCGATCATTTGATCGACTACAAGCACCATACCCAGTGTCTGGCTGTGGTATAGCGCTTCAAATTTTTGCAGCGTATCTTTTAGTTTGCCTTCTGTTTTTGAGGAGTTGTTAGCCAAAAACTGCACTAAGGTCGTGATGCGTTCAAACTCATCCCGATGGCCTTCAAGGTTCACTTCATCGCTTGATATCAGGGCTTTTATGTCCTGTTCAAAGTAGCTGAATCGCTTACCTACGTTGTTACGGAACAAAATGAAAATAACGATAGAAACCAGCGTTGTAACCACGCTAATAGCAAAGATGAGATAGTAAAAGACCGATTCACCTTTTTGATAGTAGGTACGCGACTCACGAGATTTTAAAGCAGCAATCTCTTCACCATAGATATCGCTTAACGATGTATAGTGGTAAAGCTCTGAATCTGTTCGAAAAACATCTATATCATCGTGATCATCTATACCCTCTTCATGAATGTGTTCATCAAGATGCTTAATCTCATCAAGATCGGTAATGATTGAGTTCTGAGCCGTTAAGATGCCAACAAAGTCAGAAGGGAAACGGTCAGACAAATGCTGCGCCCACAACATCCATCCGGCAAATTCTGATTCGCTGGTTCCGTTACGCACGGGAGTAATACTAACCACCCAGATATCGTCACCCTCACGGATTAATCCATAAGTACCTCTTTTCCCGCTGTCGAGAACGCGTTTCATTTTATCGAGATGTTGAGCAATGCCCTTATCTTGTAGCAATGTTTGTGTGAATGCTTTGGCATCTTCAATATCCCGCCCAAGGCCTGCTACATACTCATGCCGACTATTAATGAATGACATGAAGTCGAGCCCTAATGAGTCAAGGCTATCCATATACAAGTTGCGTTCTTCAAAACCAGTATCAGACTGAGTGAGCAGATCATAAGTCTCACTCCAATATGCCCAGTCATGGGAAGCTTCTTCCTGTCTGACACTCAATGAATCAATCACAGCGAAGGCTTGTGAGCTAGCCCTGTGGATCTCAATATTTTCCAGTTCATTCAGACTGTATAGAAAGAAATAACGGGTAAGGAATAGGCTGCTGAAAATGATGCTAGCCAGACCAACTGCAAATAAAAATGCAGTTTTGGTATGTAGCGTAACAAAGCGAAAGCGAGAAGGTTTATTCAAGAAATGTATCAACTCTCAAGTTAATATTTGCGATACAAATAACACATATCGCCTATAAATTTAATGATATATGTCTAGTTACAAAATGAAATAAATTATAAATCTCTTAAATATTTGGAACCAATACCTCTTTTTGAGTATTAATCTGCTGTTTAAACCATAATTTCTATGCGTTTTTGTCGGTCATTGAGCTTGTTCAGCTGTTTTCCTCCCTACTTTCATCACATTTATATACGAAGCGCACAGATTAACGTCTACGCCAATGACGATTAGGTAATAGCCTGATAATTTGGCTTTTCTTCGTCTCAAACACTCGTAAGGATACCTATGTTTGAACAAGTCGTTCGGATACTTTTCCCTGTAATGGCACTGGTCATTATTGGCTATTTCATTGGTCGCTGGCTCAAACCTGATTTCCGTCCGATTAACAGAATCAATATGGATGCCTTTGTTCCAGCTTTGGTATTCTCGTCACTCTCCACCATGCCACTTAGCCGCTCAGAACTTCCCCTGATTTATGCCTCTTTAATATCTGTGCTCATTCCCGGCTTACTTATGATTCCGATATGCAAACTAGGTAGTTGGAACTTCAAAGCTTGGGCTCCACTGCATATGTTTAGAAACAGCGGTAACTTAGCCATCCCACTGTTCACCTACGCATTCGGACAGCAAGCTCTTTCTTCTGCGGTACTGCTGTTTGTTGTTTCTGCCTGCTTACACATCAGTATCGGGCTTGCAGTATTAAGTAAAGGAGGTTCATTTAAGCAGATCTTTACGGCCCCTGTGTTTATCGCTGCAGTTGCCGCTATGTGCATCAATTTATCAGGAACTCATGTCTGGGAACCGCTATATGAAGCAACAAAGCTGCTGGGTCAGGCTGCAGTGCCTGTGATGTTGCTGTCATTAGGCGCACAGATGACCAATATGAAAATGGCGGGCATTAAAGTGGGACTGATCTCGACCGCTCAATCACTGTTTACAGGCGCGATCGCATTTAGCTGCATTTACTACTTCATTCCTTTACCGCCCATGCAGTTAAAAATGATGGTGTTATTCACTATGCTTCCACCAGCAGTCATGAACTACCTGTTTGCGGAGCGATACAAGATTGAAGCAACCAACGTCGCTTCAATGGTGTTGTTTGGTAATTTCCTCAGTATTTTCACCCTGCCTATGTTGCTCATTTTTGCCTTCTCACTGTAGAGAATGCGATATGTAAACTTAGGTCAACCAAAGTAAAACTAGATAAAGTCGATGTCCTAGCCGAAGCCGCAGAACTACAATTAAACCATAAGAAACACATGGAATAATTGTCATGAAAAAAATCACTCTTCTCATCATACTGTTATGGCTTCCATCTGTATGGCTTACATGGCAACCCGATGCCAATTACTTCTTCTGGCGTCATCAACTCACCATGCTGACAGGCGCACTAGGCTTTGCTTATATGGCAGTGGCGATGCTGCTGGCGATGCGTATTCCAAGAGTCGAAGAATATGTAAACGGGCTAGATAAAGGCTATGCCATTCATAAACAGATGGGTATTGGTGCTCTAGTCACTATGGTTATGCACTGGGTACTGATTGAATCGCCGAAATGGCTTGTGAGTTTAGGTCTTATTGAGGGCCAACAGAAAAGACAACGTCTAGGTCAAATAGTGGAAGGTATAAACTGGACTCACTGGGCAAAAGTCGTTGGCGAATACACTTTTTATGTCTTTCTCGCGTTTGTTGCCATCAGTCTTATCCAAGCGATCAGCTATCGAAAATTCCGTCTGACCCACAAGCTGGGTGGTGCCATTTTCCTTGCAGGTTCGTTTCACAGTGTGTTTTTGCTTGATTATCAATGGAGTTCGGCTGGACTTAACTCGGTGATTTGGCTTGCCGCAATTGCAGGTTCTATCTGTGCGTTTGTTTCATTAATAGGTTCAATTGGTCGTGCTCGCATAGTCAATGGTCAAGTGACTGCTATTCAACGCATTCATGATCAAGCAAGCCAATCTCGGGTTTTGCACGTAAAAATAAAGCTCAATGAGGCGATGAAGTATCATGCTGGGCAGTTTGCTTATCTCAACTTCAATGATGGAGAAGCTCCACATCCGTTTTCAGTACTTAATTACGATTCCCACAACCAAGAGATAGAGTTCGCGATCAAAGATCTCGGTGACTACACTCATGCGCTCTATGACTCTTTGTTGGTCGGCAGAGCCGTTGCTGTCGAAGGTGGCTATGGTCGCTTCCAAATACC
This sequence comes from Vibrio plantisponsor, assembly GCF_013041605.1. GTDB lineage: Bacteria > Pseudomonadota > Gammaproteobacteria > Enterobacterales > Vibrionaceae > Vibrio > Vibrio plantisponsor. The sequence goes on from NZ_JABEQC010000003.1 coordinate 108,929, forward strand.
AAAATCATCAAACCAAGTTTGGATTGGTGCTGGTATTGGTATCGTACCTTTTATAGCGTGGCTACACTACTTGACTCACCTGCCTCATTCAACCAGCCGACACATCGATCTGTTCTACTGTCGGGACAATGATGACCAGACATACTTTGTTCACTTGCTGGAAAAATTAGTCAGCAAGCTGCCCAGTGTGAAGCTGCATATCTATACCGCCAGTCATAATGAGTTCCTATGCGCAGACCGAGTCGCTCAACACGTTGATTTGTCTCAAGCCAGCGTCAGTTTTTGTGGGCCGATTAACTTTGGTAACACACTGAAAAATAGACTTTTAGGCTTAGGGCTTAATAAACAAAACTATCATTCAGAACGGTTTGTAATGCGATAATATTGCAAGTAGAGGAAAACCGCGCAATCGTTTGCTTTTGCGAGATATTCCAGTATGATGACGGCAGTTTTTAGTGACTACTACAGAATTAAAAGGAATATCTATGTTTGGGACGGCTACACGTGAAAATGCAACCCGTGTACTTTTACTTGGCTCTGGTGAACTTGGCAAAGAAGTGGCAATTGAATGTCAACGCTTAGGTCTGGAAGTGATTGCATGCGACCGCTATGCAGATGCACCGGCAATGCAAGTAGCTCACCGCAGCCATGTTCTCAATATGCTTGATGGTGATGCACTTCAGAAAATCATCGAACTAGAGAAACCTCACTACGTGGTTCCTGAAATTGAAGCTATCGCAACTCAAAAGTTGGTAGAACTTGAAGCACAAGGCTTGAATGTAGTTCCAACAGCGAGAGCAGCACGCCTTACCATGAACCGTGAAGGTATTCGTCGCCTTGCCGCTGAAGAACTTTCTCTGCCGACCTCTCCGTTTAAGTTTGCTGATAACTATGAGGATTTCGTCGCTGCGGTTCAACATGTGGGTATTCCATGTGTCTGTAAACCAGTCATGAGTTCTTCAGGCAAAGGCCAGAGCGTCATTAAAACGGAAGCAGACATTGAGACTGCGTGGAAATATGCGCAAGAAGGTGGTCGCACTGGCGCTGGTCGAGTTATCGTTGAAGGCTTCATCGACTTCGATTACGAAATCACTTTATTAACCGTACGCGCTGCAGACGGTGTTCACTTCTGTGCGCCAATAGGCCACCGTCAGGAAGACGGTGACTACCGTGAATCATGGCAGCCACAAGCGATGTCTGAAAACGCTCTTAAAGCAGCAGAATATGTGGCAGAGCAAATTGTTAATGCACTCGGCGGATACGGTATCTTCGGTGTTGAACTGTTTGTTAAAGGTGACCACGTTATCTTTAACGAAGTGTCACCTCGCCCGCACGACACAGGTTTAGTGACCTTGATGTCTCAAGATGTGTCTGAGTTTGCTCTGCACGTTCGTGCATTTACAGGTATGCCTATTGGTCAAATTACCCAATATGGCCCATCGGCTTCAGTTGCGATTCTTGGTCAGGGTACGTCAACCAACATTCGCTTCGATGGTATTGGTGAAGCGCTGTCAGTACCTCAATCCCAAATTCGCCTGTTTGGCAAACCAGACATTGATGGTCGTCGTCGCTTAGGTGTTGCACTTGCTCGTGGTAAAGACACGACCGAAGCGGTAGACAAAGCATTAGAATGCGTGAAAGCTGTGAAGATTATTTACTAATCCTAACGCCTGAAGCCATCTACACCACTCTCGGTGAAGGCTAAAAGCTAAAAAAAAATAACCCAGCATTGCTGGGTTATCTTTGTTTCAGGGTTCAGCTTTTGATCAACCAAACCTCTTCTGCAAATCGCGATAAACCTTTTTTGGCTCTTTTAGGATGCTGTGCATTGGCACCGTCCTGATGCACCCTTTCGACAGAGAACTCTGCAAACAATTGCTCTATTTCCTCTTGAGGCACACTGAAAGGAGGCCCAGCCATTTCGTGTTGTTCGTAATCCAATGTGACAAGCAGAATGCGGCCACCCGGATTTAACAACGACTTGAGTCGTTCTACATACTCTTTACGCATCTCTTCTGGCAGAGCAACAAGCGCAGCTCTATCGTAAACAATATCGTATGTCTCTACAGGCGCGGTGAAATAGTCGCCGGTATAAATTGATAGCTCATCAAACTGATACAACTCATGGTGCGCATTCAGTTGAATCACTAACGGAGTGTAGAAATGCTCAGCAAAAAAAGAACGAACAGCAATAGAGCTTAGTTCTACGCCATGCACTTGATTATGCTTTGTCGCTAGCCACACTAAGTCTTCACTTTTACCACATAAAGGAACAAAGATTTTTTCTTCTCTTTTTGGCTCTGTTCTGTGCCAGTGTTCTATCAATAACGGATTCACGTCATCAAGGTGGAAACCAATTTGATTGGAAGCCCATTTGCTATGCCAGAATTCTGGATCTTTCATCAACGCTCTCTAAATGAGTTTGGTTTTATTCGGCCCATAAGGGTAACCATTTCTCATTTACAGAGATAGTCAAATCTCATTTCGTATAATCAGAAACATTCATTTACAACCGGATAAGGAACTATAAGTGCTCATCAATGCTCTTAACTACACAAGCTAAAAATGTGAACTCATAGACAATAACCATATTGAGTCGGCGAACTGCATTGAATTCAAAGCTTGCAGCCCCATTTGTTTATTACAGCTTCTTGAAATTTGCTATCTGAAAAACGCGCCTTTAAATGCCACTTTTGATTTTTCAGCACAAACCAAGGAGAGTGAATGAGCCAGTTCCTACGTACTGCGGCCCTAATGCTTCTAGTATTGAGCCGAGCACCGGCATTCGCGGCTGTGCCCCCTACCATGCCAGCAGAGGCACAAGGCGGTGAATTTGAAAATCAACTCACCTCTAAGCGCTTTAAACACAGCTTAAGTGGCTTGTATTCCATTGCTACTTCGAAAGAAGCCGTATATCAACCCTATAACGACTTCGATATCCTCTACAGCAAGTCACACTATGCGCAGGCAGAACTCGAAACCTTATGTAAAAGTACCGCGCTACTAACATCCACCGAAGCCTACTTTGCAGGCGTAAAATCCGCCCACAGAGCCAAAGAAAAAGTGATTACCGAACTTGATGGTAACGCTGCCCGAATCACTGATTTAGCGCGAGCAACCATTGTCGCGAACGATGTATCCAGCCTTATGGATGCTTATGAGTCACTGAGTAAAGAAGCAACCATTGTCAAAGTGAAGAATCGTTTTAAATCACCTGCCCCTTCTGGCTATCGTGATTTGAACATTCTTATCGAGTTACCTAAGACGGGTATTATTGCGGAAGTGCAGTTTCATTTAAAAGCAATTGCAGATGTGAAAAATGGTGCAGAACATAAGCTTTATGAACAAATCCAGCACATTGAGCGTGTAGCAAAACGCGAACAACGTCCACTAACCTCACTCGAAACAGCCAAGATTAAACGTATGCGTAGTGAATCGAAGAACCTCTACCAACAGGCTTGGCAGCCTTACATCACCACACATATTCAAGCAGCATAAAAACATCAACCACCGTCAGAGGTGGTTGAAACTTCATCTAGCACTTCATAAAAACAAAAGACCACGCGATATGGCGTGGTCTAATACTGGCGACTATTTCGCGACTTTTATGTTCTCTACGCGGGCTTTTAGTTTTTGCCCCGGACGGAACGTAACAACTCGTCGAGCGGTAATCGGAATGTCTTCACCCGTTTTTGGATTTCGACCAGGACGTTCATTCTTGTCTCGTAAATCAAAATTACCAAAACCGGAGAGTTTTACCTGTTCGCCACTTTCTAGTGCTTTACGAATTTCTTCAAAAAACACTTCAACCGTTTCCTTGGCATCCCGTTTGCTAAACCCGAGTTTTTCGAACAGGTTTTCAGCCAATTCGGCCTTTGTGAGCGCCATAAAACTTCCCTCAAAGCTATGTTAAACCTTGCTGTCTAACGACAGCGCCAGAGCAATTTTGCTTAGCCAATCAACGACATATCGGCTTTACGAGAAAAGTGTATGCCAAGCTTATGATTTTCGCCAACTTTTTTATTTAAGCTTAACTTCCAACAGCATTAAATCAGACACATATAACAACGAACTAAGCATAATTTAAAACTATAAAACCGATAATGAAAAACAAAAACATCGCTAAAAATCTTAAATAATTTAGATTTAAAGAATTTTCATCTTATTAGGTGATTTTAAAAAATTTTGCGCCCAGACCATAACAATTTAGCTATTTATCAATAAATTACATTTTTCCTAAACTGGAGACAATTTCACGTCAGTTTCTCATCATAGCGGCGAAAAAAAAGCAGGTTATATAACCTGCTTTTTATACGTGAACTGCTTCAGCGCTTATTAGTCGCGTAGACTCGCGCCAAACTGCTCAGATACCGCTTTAACGATAGCTTCTACTGCTGCTGCAATATCCGCTTCTTCTAGCGTACGTTCAACTGATTGCAGAGTCAGTGCGATAGCAAGGCTCTTCTTGCCTTCCTCAACACCTTTACCTACGTATACGTCGAACAGTTTTGCATCTTTAAGAAGTTCACCACCAGAGGCATAACATGCAGCTACGATATCGCCAGAAGCAATGTTTTCGTCAACAACGACTGCAATGTCACGACGGTTTGAAGGGAACTTCGATACTGAAGCTGCTTCAGGAATCACACGTGAGTTAATTGCATTCCACTCGATTTCGAACACAACTGTGCGACCATTCAGACCAAACTTGCGTTCAAGCTCTGGGTGAACAGTACCAATAACACCTACTTGTTTGCCATCTACGATAATTGCAGCAGATTGACCTGGGTGTAGAGCAGGATGACGAGTTGCAACAAAGCTGTACGCTTTTTCGTTCGCAGAAAGCTCAAGAATAGCTTCTAGATCGCCTTTCAGATCGAAGAAATCAACCGTTGCTGTTTCCATACCCCAGTGTTCTTCACCGCGAGTACCCGCAATAACACCTGCAAGCATCGGCTCTTGGCGCATGCCGTTTTCTGCTGTATCACATGGGATGAAACGTAGACCATATTCGAACAGACGAACACGTGGTTGCTGACGTTTTTGGTTGTGAACCACAGTGTTTAGCAGACCTTGGATCAGACCTAAACGCATTGCTGACATGTCCGCAGAAATTGGGAATGGCAGAATTAGAGGTTCAACATCGTTAACGATCAGTTTTTGTTGCTCAGGTTCAACGAAGCTGTATGTGATTGCTTCGTGGTAACCACGGTCAACAAGAAGATCACGAACACGCTTAAGCGGAAGGTTCGCTTCATTTTGAGCGTTCATGTTTAGTGCTGCAATCGGCGCTTGGTTTGGAATCTTGTTGTAACCGTAGATACGGCCAACTTCTTCAATCAAATCTTGCTCAATCGCAATATCAAAACGCCATGTTGGTGCTGTTGCAATCCAACCTGCTTCTGTAGCTTCAACAGACATACCAAGACGCTCTAGAATCTCAACCACTTCTGCATCCGCAATGTGGTGGCCCAGCAGGCTATCAAGCTTAGTACGACGTAGTGATACTGTATTTGGTTTAGGTAGGTCCGCTTCAGACTCAACAGCAACAACAGGTGCAACTTCACCACCACAGATGTCAACAAGAAGCTGAGTTGCACGTTCCATTGCGTTTACTTGCAGTGCGAAATCCACACCACGTTCAAAACGCATTGAAGAATCCGTGTGCAGACCGTAGCTACGTGCACGACCACGGATATGGTCTGGAGCAAAGAATGCACATTCTAGTAGAACGTCTTTAGTCTCAGCATTTACACCAGAACCTTCGCCACCGAAGATACCAGCAATAGCTAGCGCTTGTTTGTGGTCAGCAACAACCAGGGTATTCGCATTAAGTTCTGCTTCTGTGCCGTCTAGCAGAGTTAGCTTTTCACCTTGCTCAGCAAGACGAACAACAATACCACCTTCAATTTTTGCTAGGTCGAATGCGTGCATTGGCTGACCTTGCTCTAGAAGAATGTAGTTTGTGATGTCTACAACTGGATCGATTGAACGAATACCACAACGACGTAGCTTTTCTTGCATCCAAAGTGGTGTTTCAGCTTGAACGTTTACGTTCTTGATTACACGACCAAGGTAACGTGGACATGCCGCTGGTGCTTTCACTTCGATTGATACAACATCGTCGATTGAAGGTGCAACTGGCGCTACTGAAGGTTCAGTGACGTCTGCGCGGTTTAGAACACCGACTTCACGAGCCATACCACGAATGCTGAAACAGTCAGCGCGGTTTGCAGTCAGGTCAACATCAACCGTTACGTCATCTAGGCTTAGGAATTGACGGAAATCTGTGCCGATAACCGCATCTTCTGCCAACTCCATGATGCCTTCTGACTCAACGTCGATACCTAGTTCAGAAAATGAACAAAGCATGCCGTGCGAAGGTTGACCACGTAGTTTTGCTTTTTTGATTTTGAAATCGCCCGGAAGTACAGCACCTACAGTTGCTACAGCAACTTTAAGGCCTTGACGGCAGTTTGGTGCGCCACAAACGATGTCTAAAAGTTCTTCTTCACCCACGTCAACTTTAGTCACGCGCAGTTTGTCTGCATCTGGATGCTGACCACACTCAACAACGTAACCGACTTTTACGCCAGTGAATTCGCCAGCCACTGGAAGTACGTCATCGACTTCTAGACCAGCCATAGTGATTTGGTGCGTTAGTTCGTCAGTAGTAACCGCTGGGTTTACCCACTCACGAAGCCATGATTCGCTGAATTTCATTGTGTATTTACCCTTGAATTACTTGAACTGTTTAAGGAAACGAAGATCGTTTTCGAAGAACGCTCGTAGGTCGTTAACGCCGTAACGAAGCATAGTTAAACGCTCTACGCCCATACCGAATGCGAAACCAGAGTATTTTTCAGGGTCGATACCAACACTGCGCAGTACGTTAGGGTGAACCATGCCACAACCTAGTACTTCTAGCCATTTGCCGTTTTTGCCTTTCACGTCAACTTCTGCTGAAGGTTCAGTGAATGGGAAGTATGAAGGACGGAAACGGACTTCAACTTCTTCTTCGAAGAAATTGCATAGGAAATCGTTCAAGATGCCTTTTAGCTGAGCGAAGTTTACGTTCTCATCAACCAACATACCTTCCACTTGGTGGAACATTGGCGTATGTGTTTGGTCGTAGTCATTACGGTATACACGGCCCGGAGCGATGAAACGAAATGGTGGCTTACCATTTTCCATCGTACGGATTTGTACACCTGAAGTGTGAGTACGCAACATCAAATCTGGGTTGAAGAAGAATGTATCGTGGTCAGTACGAGCTGGGTGATCTTCTGCAATGTTAAGCGCATCAAAGTTATGGAATGCATCTTCGATTTCAGGGCCAGACTCAGTGCTAAAGCCTAGTTCGCCGAAGAACTTCTCAATACGCTCGACAGTGCGAGTCACTGGGTGAAGACCACCATTATCGATACGACGGCCAGGTAGTGTCACATCGATAGTTTCTGCCGCTAGCTTAGCTTCTAGTTCTGCGCTTTGCAGAGCGTCTTTACGCAATGCGATCGCTTTTTGAACTTCTGCTTTAGCCACGTTGATTTCTTGGCCAGCTGTACGACGTTCTTCTGGTGGTAGCTTACCTAGGCTTTGAAGTTGAACCGTTAGTTCACCTTTCTTACCCAGATACTGAACACGCACTTCATCAAGTGCAACTAACGACGACGCAGCTTCAATCGCTGTTGTCGCATTAGCAATAATCTCTTGTAGATGTTGCATCGTTTCCTCGTCTGCTGATTAGCAGTTTCCATAAGGAGCCCAAAAGGGTTCCTTCGACTCCAAAAAAAGGGAGCCACAAAGAGTTACCGAATGGGTTTCTTGGGATATCTCAAATAGCTGTACATAGTATCGAAAGCTGGCGTCAAAGCCAAATTGAAATACGCTTGAGCTGCACTTTCGTTTAAATATTAAACAAGAAAATTTGATAGAAGTTAGACAAAAATAGGGAATGTTCGATTCATGAAATGTCAGGCCTATTTAAGCCATAAAATTAGGGTCTGTTGACCCCAATTTAAATACTTTCAAATTTTGCGAAACAGACTTGATTACGTCCATGCTGTTTGGCTTTGTACAAAGCTTTATCTGCAAGGCTCATTAGCGCTGTGTATTCCTTCATTTCTGAATCACACTGAGCCACACCAACGCTGATACTGCCTTGCCAACTGTCTTCGCCAACTGACACTTTAAGTTGATTAATCTCCGCCAATACTTGCTGTGCGATATATAACCCACCCTCTAGATCGGTATTAGGACAGATAACAAAGAACTCATCCCCCCCTAAGCGGCAAACAATATCATCGTTGCGAAATCTCTGTTTCAGAGAGCGGGAAACCGCTATCAACACCGAGTCTCCTGCATCATGTCCCCACGTATCATTGACGTGTTTGAAATGATCCGCGTCGATCATCATACAGGTAAGGTTGTTGCCCTCCTCTACCGAGCGTAACCAAAACTCTTGGAGCTGCTGCATCGCTTGTCGGCGATTGGGCAAAGAAGTCAGGCTGTCAGTTAAAGAAAGCTTTTCCAGTTGTTTGTTGGCGCGATGCAACTGACGAGTGCGCTCTTCAACTTTATCTTCAAGTGACTGGTTCAAACGTACCAGCTCTTTGTTGCGAGCAGAGACTTGCTGAAACAAACCATTCAACGCATTAAGAAGTGGTTCAATAGCCGCATCTCTTTCGCGCTGTTCTCGCTTATAGGCTTCGAAAGGATCTTCTCCTTCTTCAATCGCCTTCACCTGTCGAGCCATACTCTGATCGATACCCAAAATATGATAGGCCAGCCAATGAATAAGGAATTCGAGTAGCAGAACTGCTGGTCGGTGATCGTCGTCGGCAATAAAAGCCTGCATGCTATTAATCTCAAGCATAAAAGAGCGATGAACCTGAATATGTTCACTGAGATGCTCTTCAGCGATGCCAGCATTACGCATCAATTGTTCTTCTTCTTTGAAATGAAACTCGGCATAGCGTGCTAACTCAAACAGAGCCTTACGCACATCATCTGTTGACACGTTATTCTCTGACAGCAGTCCTCCGTATTGGTTAACGAACCCGACCAAATACAAGTGCTGTTCGTCCACTTCGCTGAGACCTGTTTCAAAATGCTTATCCCACTCAAACGACTTCATGTGTGTTTCTGTTCCTTTCACCAGTGCGAAATGTTCACACTCATATATCCATAAAATATGTAATGTTAACGTCTTATAGTTAATCACTATACGTTAAGCAATGTTTAAAATTTTGTATTTGAAGCACAGATTGGTTCACTGCTATCTGCTTGATACGACAGATTTGAAATACTTACACACAAATTCGAAGTCGCCACACCAAGCATCTCTTTCCATTCCTAGCTATGCTTTTTCAGGTATTAACCAAAGATAAGAGCACGTTTGATGAAAAAAAGATTTTGGCTTCTATTACTCTGCGTAAGTTCCATTACAGCTCAGGCACAATATCGAGCAGAAAAGGTAATGGGCGGATTATTGGTTCCGTGGAGCGTCAGTTTCTTAAATGAAAGCCAAGCCTTTGTTACCGAACGCAATGGGAAAATTTTGCTCGTTGATTTGAACAAAGGGACAAAGACGGAATTACTTCAAATTGAAGATGTTGCAGCACAAGGACAGGGCGGTCTGCTTGACATCGCCCTCTCTCCCTATGATCCCCAAACGTTTTACTTCACTTACAGTAAACAAACGAATACTGGCGCAGATACCACGTTAGCCATAGCAAAATTCAATGTCGATAAAGTGACCCAGTGGAATGATTTGTTAGTCACCACGTCAAACTCTGACACTTCCCGCCACTTTGGCAGCCGGATCAGTTTTATTGATAAGCATCTGTTTTTCACCGTGGGTGATAGAGGTAAAAGACCTAATGGTCAGGATCTTTCTACCCACGCAGGAAGTATTCTTCGTCTCAATTTAGATGGTACGGTTCCTCAAGATAACCCGTTTGTCGGAGTCAAAAATGCACGCCCAGAGATCTGGAGTTATGGACACCGAAATCCTCAAGGCTTGTTCTTTGATCCACAGACTCAACACTTATGGGAAATTGAACACGGCCCTCGCGGTGGTGATGAAATAAACCTCATCAAGAAAGGGGCTAACTACGGCTGGGCAAAAACCTCTTATGGTAAGGAGTATTGGGGGCCATTAGATGTGGGCGAAAGCAAAGAAGCGGAAGGTATTGAATCACCCGCCAAGGTTTATATTCCGTCCATCGCTCCAAGTGGTTTATTACTCTACCGAGGCGATCACTACCCTAAACTCAACGGCAAACTCTTAACCGGAGCCTTAAAGCTCACTCACATCAATGTGATTACCATGGATGAGAACCAATCAGCGATTAAAGAAGAGAGATTGCTGGAAGATCTGCAAGAGCGAATCAGAGATATCAAACTCTCCCCTGACGGCTGGATCTATTTCACTACCGACAGCGGCAATATATACCGCTTAATGCCTGACAGTTAACCTGACACTTAAATTGAATGATAAATTTTAGACATAAAAAAACCTCGAATTAATCGAGGTTCTTTTATTCTGGAGCGACACACGAGGTTCCCGTTCTTTTGAACTAATAAGCGTGACCTCAACCTTGGCAAGGTTTGCGTTCTACCAAATGAGATTGTCGACTCTGAATTTTAGACATAAAAAAACCTCGAAATAAACGAGGTTTTTTTATTCTGGAGCGACACACGAGGTTCGAACTCGTGACCTCAACCTTGGCAAGGTTGCGCTCTACCAACTGAGCTAGTGTCGCAATTTTTATGGTGCCCCGGGCCGGACTTGAACCGGCACGACTCGAAAGTCGAGGGATTTTAAATCCCTTGTGTCTACCAATTTCACCACCAGGGCACACAATTCTTTTTGATGACTTTTGTCATCTTGATACCGCGTTATGCCATATCAATTTAATTTGGAGCGACACACGAGGTTCGAACTCGTGACCTCAACCTTGGCAAGGTTGCGCTCTACCAACTGAGCTAGTGTCGCAATGGAGGCGCGTACCGGAATCGAACCGATGTACACGGATTTGCAATCCGGTGCATAACCACTCTGCTAACGCGCCTTAGACTTCAAGAAACCCGCTTTAATCTAGCGTTCCTCTTGAGTACGGGATGCATTCTACGGATTCGATGGAATGAGTCAACACAATTTTTTTGATTTTAAATCGTTTGTCTATTTTGCGTTCAAAAAGCACCAAATTGGTCAATTTGTTAGCAAAAAAGCTTATGTTTTCCACGAGATAACTGAAATAGACAACCACGAAACTAGCGCTTGCATCCCCTGATACAACGAAAGGTAAAACGCCGAGAATAAAAAAACGGGCTTACGCCCGTTTCTATCTGTCTAGTGGTTTTCTTCGTCGAGAAGATCGTCTTTGGCAGCCATCAAATATTGCGCCATCGACCAGTAAGTTAAGAAAGTTGCAATATACAGTGCACCGTAACCTAGCCAAACCATCCAGTCATCGTAGCGCCAGATAAGCACCCAAAGGGCAAACATTTGCGTTAAGGTCTTTACTTTACCAATCCAAGAAACGGCGACACTTGCGCGCTTGCCTATTTCTGCCATCCATTCACGCAACGCGGAAATAATGATTTCACGGGCGATCATGGTCACTGCCGGAATGGTAATCCAGATATTGTGGTAGTACTCAGTAATTAAAATTAAAGCTGTTGCTACAAGTACTTTATCGGCCACTGGATCAATAAATGCGCCGAAACGCGAAGTTTGACCTAGTTTACGTGCCAACATCCCATCAAGCCAGTCAGTAAAACCAGCTACCCAGAACACCATTGCAGCAGCAAAAGGAGCCCATTGATACGGAAGATAGAACACGACAACAAATACTGGGATCAGAAAAAGTCGTAGTAAAGACAGAATGTTGGGAATATTAAAACGCATATTATAAGGCTCTTGTCGACTGCCGCTTAATGGTGCTGTATTTTCGTTATTGTTTCAATGCCTGATAAATATTTTCTGCCAAAGAATTACTGATTCCCGGCACTTTGGCAATTTCTTCGACAGTCGCTCGTTTCAACTCCTGAAGCCCGCCCATATATTTGAGCAAAGCTTGGCGACGTTTTGGACCTACCCCTTCAATACCTTCTAACGCACTGGTGCGGCGAGTTTTGCCTCGTTTCGCTCGATGCCCAGCAATTGCGTGGTTATGGCTTTCGTCGCGAATATGTTGAATTAAATGCAGCGCAGGCGCATCACTCGGCATATTGAATTCATCGCCATCAACGGTAATCAGCGTTTCAAGCCCCGGTTTACGGGTAACACCTTTGGCAATACCAATCAGCCTTGGGCGTTTGGGCCAATCTTCCCAACACTTAGCAATTACTTCATGGGCACGGTTAAGCTGACCTTTACCGCCATCAATAAAGATAATGTCGGGAATTTTTTCAACGTCTAGCTGTTTTGAATATCGACGCTCTAACACCTGCCCCATCGCGGCATAGTCATCACCACCGGTAATACCCGTGATGTTGTAACGACGATATTCCTGTTTCAGAGGGCCTTCATGGTTAAACACAACACAAGACGCAATGGTACTTTCACCCATGGTATGGGAAATATCAAAACACTCCATACGGCTGATGTTATCCATATCGAGTTCTTCTTGCAGTGCTTTAAAGCGCTGGTTGATCGTCATCTTGTGGTTAATCTTGGTCGTAATCGCCGTTAACGCATTGGTATTCGACAATTTCAAATAACGAGCTCGTGTGCCAGTAGGATTCACATGGAAAGTGATCTTTCTGCCTGCGACTTGCTGTAATGCCTCGCGCAAAGGAACGGAATCTTCTAGCAGACCTTCATTGAGGATGATTCGAGTAGGTATCGTCCGCGCTTCATTGTGATTCAAATAGTACTGACTGAGAAAACTCTCAAACACTTCCTCTTGAGAAGTATTGTTTGGAATTTTAGGAAAATGACTGCGGCTGCCGAGAATTTTGCCCTGACGAATCATTAAAATATGAATACAAGCGATGCCATTCTCCTGCGCAAAACCCAGCACATCCATATCATCCATGCTGTCTTCAGAAACAAACTGTTGTTCTTGAACACGACGGATAGCCTGAATCTGATCGCGATATTTTGCCGCCTGCTCAAACCGTAACTGTTGGCTGGCGTTTTCCATCTTCTCAATGAGAATTTCGAGAACCTGCTTATCCTTCCCTTGCAGGAAGTAACGGACATAATCCACCAGCTCTGCATACTCTTGATCGGAAATAATGCTTTTTACGCACGGGCCAGCACAACGGCCAATCTGATACATCAAGCATGGACGTGTTCGGTTGCTATAGACCGTATCTTCACACTGGCGTACTGGAAAAATTTTCTGAATCAGGTGCAATGTTTCGCGCACTGCTCCCGCATCAGGATAAGGACCGAAGTATTCACCTTTGCGCTTTTTAGCACCACGATGCAGTGACAAACGCGGGTGTTTGTGTCCGCTAATAAAAATATAAGGGTATGACTTATCATCACGCAGTAATACGTTGTATTTCGGCAAATACTGCTTGATGTAGTTATGTTCGAGGATCAACGCTTCCGTTTCGGTATGAGTAACCGTCACGTCAATCTTGGCAATGTTACTCACCAGAGCACGCGTTTTTTCACTGTCGATTTTTTTACGGAAATAACTGGAAAGGCGTTTTTTAAGGTCTTTTGCTTTACCGACATAAATAACATCAGCATCGGCGTTATACATACGATAAACGCCGGGCTGATCCGTTACTGTCTTTAGAAAAGAGACCGAGTCGAACACTTCTGACACTAGAGTTTCTCTGTGTCTAGCATTCCATGTCGAATAGCTAAGTGAGTCAACTCTACATCACCACCAATATCCAGCTTGGCAAACAAGCGATAGCGGTAGCTGTTGACCGTTTTAGGACTCAGATTCAACTGCTCAGAAATATCGGTAACTTTTTGTCCTTTGGTGATCATCATCATGATCTGAAGTTCACGTTCAGACAAATCGGCAAATGGGTTTTCAGAAGCAGGTGAAAATTGACTTAAAGCCATTTGCTGCGCTATTTCTGGAGAGATATAACGTTGGCCACTGTTCACAACACGAATAGCGTTAACCATTTCGTCTGGAGCGGCACCTTTTGTTAAATAGCCCGCTGCCCCAGCCTGCATGACTTTTGTTGGGAACGGGTTTTCAGTATGTACTGTTAATACGATGATTTTTACGTCTGGATTCACGCGTAAAATTTTCTTGGTAGCCTCTAACCCACCAATGCCCGGCATGTTCATATCCATCAACACAACATCAGCATGGTTGTTACGACACCATTTTACCGCTTCTTCACCGCTATCAGCTTCCCCTGCTATGTTCATTCCACGGACGTCTTCAATAATACGTCGTATCCCTGTGCGAACCAGCTCGTGATCATCTACAAGGAAAACACTAATCACTCTTGTATCTCCACACTTATCTATTTGGCTCTGCACCCACCGAGGTAGTGGATAACAGCTTGGCTGCCTAGTCTAACTTAAAATTGGATTTTTTCTCACACTGAATATGTGCTCAAACCCAAACTTTAGCAAGCACTTATTTATAGGCATTGCCACAAATTGAGAATTTATAAAAATATCAACTCTTTGAGCAACCTGACAAACATATCAGGGTATTCTTACATTAAAAGTGACTTTTATAGGAAGTTTGAGCGAGCTCTTGTTCTGTTCAAGAGATCGTTACCTTATCGCATACGTTTTAAGCAAGACGTATCGATTCTGCTATTTAGTTAACTTTTTGCTATTATGCCCACCAAGATAAACCGCAGGCTCACTCTCTCGCTCGGAACAACCATTTGACTATTCAGCAAGGCTTTCTGCTTACAAGGCAATCACGAGACATACAAGGTAAAACTCACATCGAGCTTTGGCTTGCTACGGACTCGGGGCCGACTCAATTAATCATCAAAGATGAAAAGCCGGTGTTTTTTCTTGAGCAAACATCTGTAGAGCAGGCAAAGCAACTTCTTGCAGCAAACAAACTCTCCGCAAACATTCGTAACCTTGAAATGCTGTCGTTTGAACAACAACCACTGGCGGCCTGCTATTGCGACACCATTCAACAAGCCAATGCCTTAAAGACACTGTTTGAACAAGCAGACATCCTGATTCTTGAGTCAGATATCAAACTGGCTGATCGTTTTCTGATGGAACGATTCATCCAAGGCGGTATTACCTTTACCGGTGATTTCACACGCTACCCGAACTATCAGAGAGTCCTTAACGCCAAGTGTAAAGCGGGAGATTACACGCCAAAGCTGAAAGTGGTTTCTTTGGATTTAGAGTGTTCGGAGAAAGGCATTCTCTATTCAATTGGTCTAGATAGCCCAATGGATAGCCGAGTTATTATGATCGGCGAACCGCAAGATGCAGAGACCAATATTCAGTGGGTATCAAGCGAATACGAGTTGCTGCAAGCATTGTGTGCTTGGTTTGAACAATATGATCCAGACGTTATTGTCGGCTGGAGTGTTATCGATTTTGACTTTCGACTGCTGCACAAGCGAGCGGAGTGGCACAACATGAAGCTGATGCTCGGCAGAGGCAATCAGCCGAGCTTTTTCCGCAGCGCGAGCCAAACTCAACAAGGGTTTATTACCATACCTGGACGTGTGGTTTTGGATGGTATAGATACGCTGAAAACCGCCACGTATCAGTTTCGTTCTTGGTCGCTAGAATCGGTTTCTCAGGAACTGCTTGGCGAAGGCAAAGACATTCACAATGTTCACGATCGTATGGATGAAATTAACCGTATGTATCGGCACGACAAGCCTTCACTAGCAAAATACAACTTACAAGACTGCGTGCTGGTGAATAAGATTTTCCAGCACACTCACCTACTCGATTTCGCTATTGAGCGCTCAAAACTGACTGGCGTTGAATTGGATCGCATCGGTGGTTCTGTTGCCGCATTTACCAACTTATATCTTCCACAGCTACATCGTGCTGGCTACGCCGCACCAAACTTACATTCAGAAAACTGGTTAGCAAGTCCGGGCGGCTATGTTATGGATTCCCTGCCAGGGTTATATGACTCTGTGCTGGTGCTGGATTTTAAAAGTCTATATCCATCGATTATTCGCTCATTCCTAATTGACCCATTAGGTTTAATCGAAGGTCTAAAATTGGAAATAGGTAATGGCGATGACCAAGCTGTACCGGGTTTTCGTGGTGGTCAGTTCCACCGCAGCAAACATTTTCTACCACAGATGATTGAAAACCTGTGGGCTGCCAGAGATATTGCCAAGAAGAACAACGACAAAGCCTTCTCTCAAGCAATTAAAATCATCATGAACTCTTTCTATGGGGTATTGGGTTCTTCAGGTTGCCGCTTCTTCGATACTCGCCTTGCTTCCAGCATTACCATGCGCGGTCATGAAATCATGAAACAGACCAAAGTTCTGGTTGAGGAGCAAGGTTACCAAGTGATTTATGGCGATACGGACTCAACCTTTGTCTCACTTGGGCATGAGCACAGCCAAGCTGATGCGGACGAAATCGGTAAAAAGCTGGTCGCGCATATTAACCAGTGGTGGACATCGCATTTAAAACAGAATTATGCGCTTACCTCTAAATTAGAAATCGAATACGAGACTCACTATCGCAAATTTTTGATGCCGACGATCCGAGGCTCAGAAACCGGCTCTAAAAAACGCTATGCAGGCCTGATTGGTGAGGGTCACCAAGAGCAAATGGTATTCAAAGGACTTGAAAGTGCCAGAACCGATTGGACACCACTCGCACAGCGCTTTCAACACACCTTATACTCAATGATTTTCCACGGCGAAAGCCCTGATAGCTATGTTCGTCAAGTCGTTGAAGATACCCTTGCAGGTAAATTTGATGATGAACTGGTCTATCAGAAGCGTCTGCGCAGAAAGCTGCATGAGTATCAGAAAAACGTTCCGCCTCAAGTACGTGCAGCCCGCATGGCTGATGAGATCAACACTCAGTTAGGCAGACCGTTACAGTATCAAAACCGTGGAAGAATAGAATATCTGATGACTCTCAACGGCCCAGAGCCAAAAGAGTACCTAAAAAGCCGTATCGATTATCAGCACTACATTGATAAGCAGCTAAAGCCTGTCGCGGATGCGATATTACCCTTTGTAGGCTTGCAATTTGAATCCATTAGCCTGCCGCAGTTAGGTCTCTTCTAACTGACTCGCTGCGCTTTTGTTATGGCAGGAGAAGCTTGTACGTAGTTGATAAAATCCTCTGGCTTCAAAGAACGACTAAACAACCAGCCTTGAATGGATAAGTTCGGGTGATCGGCAATGGCATCTAACTGCTGCTGGGTTTCTACCCCTTCAACCACAACCGCTAAATCTAGCTCTGTAGCGACAGATTGCAAACTGGCAAAGACCTTTCTCCCTCTTTGCGTATCCAAAGCCAGCACAAACGAGCGGTCAATTTTGATCGCATCAATATCAAAGCGATTGAGATAACTAAGCGACGAGTAACCCGTACCAAAATCATCAATGTAGATTTTCACTTTCATAGCGTGCAGACGTTCTAATGCACGTTGCAGCGCTTGTTCTTCCACCAGCAATGTCTCTTCGGTAATTTCAACGTGGATCTGATCACTGACCTCACCAATCGCAGAGATAATTTTCTCCAGATACTCATCATCAACCAATGTGTGGGGAGTGATATTAACGCTCACAGGCACATAAATTCCCAATTGGTTCCAATACACTATGTCTTTTGACACTCGTTTGAATACCCACAAATCCATATCTTTCATCAGTCCAGCGCTTTCTAACCAAGGCAGAAAACTGCTTGGAGGTAACAGATTTCCTTGGTCATCCATCGCTCTTACCAGCGCCTCACAACCGACTACCGCACCGCTATGTTTTGCAACCTGGGGTTGATACTCCAAACAAAACTCTTTTTGGCTCATGTTCTGGATTTGTTTTTCCACACGCGCTTGATGGTGCTCTTTTTGTTGTGCAAGAACGATGGGATCATCCGTTAACGTTTTGGCTTCTTCCTGACGGCGCATATAGGTGGTGTCGAGTGAGGCAATACGAATCTCTCGTTCACCCAACACCTTATTGGTCGCTTTTACCGCAGGCAGATAAATCAAAATTCCCACCGCAAGATTAAGAGCCTGTAAAGCCACAGAGTGCCAATCACCGTGAGTGGCGATCAGTGCATTGACCAAAACTGGAGCGTTAAAAGGCACAGAGACGGAAGGAATTGGCACCCAACCAAGATTAACCGCGGTTAAACCAATGATGACATTCGCCAGAGGCGCTAATAAAAATGGTAAAAACAGACGAGGGTTAAAGATGATGGGTAAACCAAATAGCAGAATCTCATTCACGTTGATTAAACCAATGGGGATGCTCGCTATCGCGATAAGACGCAGTGTTTTTTGTCTGGAAAACAACAGTAGCGCAATCACCAAAGACAAGGTCGAGCCACTTCCGCCAATAAATACAAATGTGCCCATAAACGACAGGTTCATGACATAAGGCGCAGTGCCTCCTGCCGCTACCGTGGAATACGTTAAGTCGCTGGCTTGTTGTAACAACTCAACCATGGGCAGTAAGGCGTAATAGCCATGAATACCCAAAAACCACAAGGTTGAATTTAACACTGCAAACACGGAGCCAAAGATATAAGGATTATTGGCATAATCGAAGGTGAGCAGATGATCGAAAGAAAAAAGCGACAGTCCTTTGAGAATGACAAAGTTCACCAGTATCACCGCCGCCAAGGTAATGATCGCAGGCAGCACAAGGTTTAGCGATTCCTTCACCATGGCACCGGCACTTTCTGATGAAGTAACATGCAATGCTTTGAGAGAAAACAGGTAAGCAATCAAAGGGATAGCATATAGCGGCGTCACGATTGCCATAACGATATAGAGCATTTCAAGCGTGCTATTGGTTTTGATCAGCGAAGCGCTAATCACCAGATAAAGGATGCTCAGCAAAGCCATCGGTGGTCTGGGAATTCGCCACTGCATTGCAAGCAAGTAAGATATCGTTGCCGTCATCAGATAGGGAAATACATCACCGACCGCACTGTTCATGTCATAGAAAGCTTGTACCCATGACGGGCGACTTCCGATGTAGAACTCAGCGATACAAGCGACAAAAAGAGCGAGCGAAGAGAGCATCAAACAGGGAATTAACCAAATCATACCCTGTCGAATGGCATGCATAGAGGAATGCCCATACTTCAGTACACGACCGAACAAATAACTTGGCTTTTCTTTGAGACTAACTGGCATACAACTGCTCCACCAACCCCTACTCTCTAAAGTTAGCACAGCAAAAAATTAACTATCGTATTAGTTCGTTATATTGAGGAATTTATTTTTAATCGAATCACTAACCGATGCGAAATTCGGTTTTTTGATACTGCTGAACCAACCAAGGTCCAAAGCTATCCAGCAAGCCAATCACAGATCGCTTGGGAATAACTCGGTCTTTCAATAGCAAACCTAAACGGTCAACTTCGAGCTTCATTTCGGGATGGTAGCGGAGGAAATTCTGACCACACTCGACAGGATCGTCAAACCACTTCTTATCTTTGTACATAACAAGAGAGTAGCTGGCTCGCAGCAGTTTCTTCGCCATCTGCTTTTGCGCTTTTAACTGCTCTTGAGGTGTATTGGCCTTAACTATTTTGGCGCGAAGTGCAGGAACCCAGTCAGAGATATCCATATTCCAGTGCTTGGCGATTTCCCAGCTCGGTTCAAAATCGCCAAAACATTCCGCCAAGTTGTCGCCGTAAACACAGACACAGCAATGTCTGAGCATAAAGCCCCAAGTAAAAATGCTGTCTAAGGTGGCTATCTCGTCGACCAGAGCCGTCTTGATATTGACATCGGTTATAAACGGGAAGCTCTTTTGGAATCGCCAGCGAATCGTATTCAGCAGGGTCACTTTACGATCTTCAAAAGGTCGTTTGGTGACAATCACCACGTCCATATTTGACTGACCCGCTACTGCTGTTTTCCTCGCAACACTGCCGTACAGATAGATACTGTGCAATGCGTCCCCCACTCCCGCACGTAAAAAACGAACTAAGTCGTCAACAGCGGTTTGGAACTCAGGTTGAAAAGGCTGTTTAGGGTCAATAACCATAAGCGTCATGAACGGGTGTTAGCTCCATAGAGTGAAGAGGCTGTTTATGTTCCCTTAAGCACGGGCTTGAATCAATAGCTTAGACAGTTTGTGAAGCGTGAAATACAAATTTAATGCATTATTCTCATCTCAAGTTGCAGTCAGATATTCCTTTTCTAGCTTGGCTATATGTATAATGCGCCGAAACGAAAAACGAAGGATAAGACTCCATGCCAAAGGCAAGTGAACTTAAAAAAGGTTTTGCGATCGTATCAAACGGCAAAACATTACTAATCAAAGATATCGAAGTAACAACACCGGGTGGCCGTGGTGGTTCTAAGATCTACAAACTACGTTGTACAGATCTAAACACTGGCGCTCGTGTTGATGAGCGTTACAAGTCAGACGACTTCCTAGATACCGTTGACATGAACAAACGTAACATCTCTTTCTCTTACGTTGATGGCGACGAGTACATCTTCATGGACAATGAAGATTACTCTCAATTCAACTTCAAGAAAGCAGACATCGAAGAAGAGTGCTTGTTCATCACTGAAGAAATTCAAGGTATGCAAGTTGTGCTTGTTGATGGCAAACCTGTTGCTATCGAACTGCCTTCTTCTGTTGAAATGGTTATCGAAGAAACTGACCCTTCAATCAAAGGTGCTTCAGCTTCAGCTCGTTCTAAACCAGCACGTTTTGCTACTGGTTTAACTGTTCAAGTTCCAGAATACATCGCTAGTGGCGAGCGCGTTGTTATCAACACGACTGAACGTAAGTTCATGAGCCGAGCGTAATATGTCTGAATTGATCTCATTAGACGACGCAATCGAAGCTGCATACGACATTTTCTTAGAGATGGCTCCAGACAATCTGGAACCCGTTGATGTGATTCTGTTCACCGCTCAATTTGATGATCGCGGTGCAGCAGAAGTCGTAGAAATTGGCGACGACTGGGTAGAACAAGTAGGTTTTGAATTTGATAAAGAAACTTACGCGGAAGTCCGTATTGGCCTCGTCAATGAAGACAATGATGAACTGGATGACGTATTCGCACGAATGCTCATCAGCCTCGATCCAGACCATAAAGCTTGTCATATGATGTGGAAACGCGATTAATCGCAATCTCCTTATCATCAAGTGTCAAACGCCAGCCCTAGGGTTGGCGTTTTTTTATCTCTGTAACTTTATCTCTGTAACAGTGAGCGCATTATTCCACTAGCTCATAATGGATCACGTACAACGATTCAATGCCCGGATAAATATCATTAATCACTTGCTTTAACTGAGGTAAAGTCATGTTCTCCTGCTCAGCGTGAAATTCATTGAGATCAGAAAACAGTACGGGGTCAACTGACTTTATCTTTAAACGGCAGAACCAACGCCCCTCTTCCAATGTGCTTACATCAACCACTGAACCGGGTTGATAGTCTTTTTCACTTTCATCACGAATAGTAATTACTTTTTTGCCTGAGAGAATATCGGCTTCAAAACGGGCGAAAAATGTCATTGTGGTAGGAAATTGCATAACTTATCTCTAGCGCAAAAGGAGTGACTCATCCAGCTCGATAGAACAAAGCTAAGCTGGACGGGAACAAAAACAAACAATTGAAGGAGTATACAATTAGATGATACTTTGTGCCCTATCACATAAATAAAAATTTATTTACTTCAATTGCATAAAGAGAAAATCTGCCATTGCAATTTTCTTTTAAGTCGTAAAGTATTTGTATATTCAATTAAACTTTGAGCGCAGCATGTCTTCATCACCACTTTATACACAGATCAAACACTATATTCTCGACAAGATTAATTCTGGTCATTGGCCTGTTGGTCACCGCATCAGTACTGAACTTGAACTGACCGAGCAATTTAATGTCAGCCGTATGACAGTGAATAAAGCGATCCGAGATTTGGTGTCTGAAGGCAAATTGCAACGCCGCCCTCGCCTAGGTACTTTTGTGTGTGTGCCAGAAGAGAAGGCTGAATCACCCCTGTTAGATATCCGCAATATTGCTGACGAAGTATTAAGCCGTGGTAAGCAATACCACAGTAAGGTTTTGCAACAACGTGCCATCGTTGCTGATGAAAATGTCGCGATAAAGCTAGGCATTATGGTCGGTAGTAATGTGTTCTACAGTGAAATTCTGCATTACGCCAATGACACACCATTGCAACTTGAAATCCGTTGGGTAAACAGCCGCTATGCGCCGAATTATCTCGAACAGGATTTTTCGCAAATCACCCCTAACCAATACCTTTCAGCGAACTGCCCGTTAAGCGCTATCGAGCACACCGTTGAAGCTATCGTTCCCGATAGCCACATCAAAGCCTCTCTGGAACTGGGCAGCAACGAACCGTGTTTACTTCTTAACCGTCGCACATGGAGCGAAGACAAGTTGGTTAGTTCTGCACTACTCTACCATCCGGGTTCAAAATATAAACTCACGTCAAAGGTTTTATTAAACGAGAAATAAAATTCTCACATTTTCACAACATTCTTCTTGATAAAAACATTCAATTGCACTATTAATTGTATATACATTTAAACATACAAATAAAACTGCAATACGTTACGACCCACTCGATAACGATCGTCTAAAGAAGTAGGAATGTTATGGAACTCGTTTTAACTAACGCTCGCATCGTCAGCATGGAAGCTGGAACCGAAGGCTACCAACCAAGTCAGCCGAAAACGATCGTCATCAAGAATGGACGTATTGAAGCCATTACCATTCAAAGCGTCGATACCACACATAGCTTTGTGGTTGATTGCACAGGTAAGCTGGTTACTCCGGGGCTTATTGATGCTCATACCCACCTTATCTTTGAAGGTAATCGCGCCAATGAATTCGAAATGCGTCTGCAAGGCGTGCCTTACCAGACCATCGCAGCGCAAGGTGGCGGTATTCTTTCTACCGTTAACGCCACACGTAAAGCTTCAATTTGCCAGTTGGTGGAAACGGCTCTGCCAAGATTAGACGGACTGCTGCAAAGCGGTGTCACTTCCGTTGAAGTGAAATCTGGTTATGGCCTGACACTGGAAGATGAAATTAAGATGCTGAAAGCCGCGAAAGAGCTTGAGCAGCATCGTCGAATAAAAATCACAACAACGTTACTGGCGGCTCACGCACTCCCTCCTGAATATAAAGATCGCCCAGACGATTACATAGAGCATATCTGCCAAGAGATTATCCCTCTGGTTGCAGAGCAAGAGCTCGCCACCAGCGTGGATGTGTTCTGTGAGTCGATTGGCTTTAATCTAGAGCAGACTGAAAAAGTATTCCGCTGCGCTATCGAGCATGGCTTAAAAATTAAAGGTCACACAGAGCAGCTTTCTAACCTCGGCGGAACAGAGTTGACAGCTCGCTATAACGGCTTATCCGCAGACCATATTGAATATCTTGATGAACAAGGTGTAGAGGCACTGACACAGTCGGGCACGGTTGCAATGCTGCTTCCTGGCGCATTCTATTTCCTACGCGAAACGCAAAAGCCACCGATTGAACTGCTTCGCCAACATAAGGTTCCTATGGCTTTGGCTACGGATATCAATCCGGGCACCTCTCCCTTTGCAGACTTAACTCTGATGATGAATATGAGCTGTACTCTGTTTGGACTAACACCTGAAGAGAGTTTGCGTGGTGTGACTTGCCATGCAGCTAAAGCGTTAGGCTACGGTGAATCACGCGGTCAAATCGCTACAGGGTTTGATGCTGATATCGCTATCTGGAACATCGACCATCCAGCAGATCTCAGCTACCAAGTGGGTGTGCCGCGTTTGTACGCTCGCATTGTCGATGGCGCTATCTGCAACGACTAACTCTAAACAAATTTGCGCGTAGTGGCTAACCCCTCACCGCTACGCAGTTAAATCTCAGCTTACGCAGAGAAACGATTTACTCAAGCTCCACGGAAACCGAGCTTAAACCAAATGATGTCTGGCACTCAAAAGGCCAAATCGATTAATGATGAAAAGGAGTCTCACATGACGCAGCACCAAAACCAAGGTTCACGTCTTGATACTAGCCGCACTATTCGTGCACCACACGGAACTACACTTCGTGCAAAATCTTGGTTAACAGAAGCACCGCTTCGTATGTTGATGAACAACTTAGACCCTGATGTAGCCGAACACCCACATGCACTTGTGGTTTATGGTGGTATCGGTCGCGCTGCGCGTAACTGGGAATGTTACGACAAAATCGTTGAAGTTCTAGAGCGTCTAGAAGAAGACCAAACTCTGGTTGTTCAATCAGGTAAACCTGTGGGTGTGTTCCCTACACACAAAAATGCCCCTCGCGTACTGATTGCAAACTCAAACCTTGTTCCTCACTGGGCAAACTGGGAGCACTTCAATAAGCTAGATAAAGAAGGCTTGATGATGTACGGACAAATGACTGCGGGTTCTTGGATCTACATCGGTTCACAAGGCATCGTTCAAGGTACTTACGAGACTTTCGTTGCGGTTGCTAAGAAGCACTTCAACGGCGAAGCAAAAGGTCGTTGGGTTCTGACTGGCGGTCTTGGTGGCATGGGTGGCGCTCAACCTCTAGCTGCAACAATGGCAGGCTTCTCTATGATCGCTGTTGAATGTGATGAATCACGTATCGATTACCGTCTACGTACTCGTTATGTTGATAAGAAAGCAACAAGCCTAGATGAAGCTCTCGCTATCATCAACGAATCTGATGAGCCAGTATCTGTAGGTCTACTAGGTAACGCTGCCGATATTTTCCAAGAGCTTGTTGATCGCAACATCACTCCAGACGTAGTAACAGACCAAACGTCTGCTCACGATCCACTAAACGGCTACCTACCACAAGGTTGGAGCATGGAATACGCTGCTGAAATGCGTAACAGCGACGAAGCAAAAGTAGTGAAAGCAGCAAAAGCATCAATGGCGGTACAAGTACGTGCAATGCTTGAGCTACAAGCTCGCGGCGCTGCCACTCTGGATTACGGTAACAACATCCGTCAAATGGCGTTGGAAGAAGGCGTAGAAAACGCATTCGACTTCCCGGGTTTTGTTCCAGCTTATATCCGTCCACTGTTCTGTGAAGGTATTGGTCCATTCCGTTGGGCAGCGCTGTCTGGTGACCCAGAAGATATCTACAAAACAGACCAGAAAGTTAAAGAGCTGATCCCAGATAACCCTCACCTACACAACTGGCTGGATATGGCTCGTGAGCGCATCAGCTTCCAAGGTCTACCAGCACGTATCTGTTGGGTTGGCCTGAAAGATCGTGAGCGTCTAGGTCAGGCATTTAACGAGATGGTTAAGAATGGCGAACTTAAAGCCCCTATCGTCATTGGTCGTGACCATCTAGACTCAGGCTCAGTAGCAAGCCCTAACCGTGAAACCGAAGGTATGATGGATGGTTCAGATGCTGTGTCTGACTGGCCATTACTGAACGCACTGCTTAACACGGCAGGCGGCGCAACTTGGGTTTCTCTGCACCACGGTGGTGGCGTAGGCATGGGCTTCTCTCAACATTCTGGTATGGTGATTTGTTGTGACGGCACTCAAGATGCTTCTGAGCGTATCGCTCGCGTTCTTCACAACGACCCAGCAACGGGTGTAATGCGTCACGCGGATGCTGGTTACGAAATCGCAAAACGCTGTGCAAAAGAGCAAAAACTTGACCTACCAATGCTCAATGAAGAGCTGGCTAAACTGAAGTAAGGACATCATAAATGTTAAATTTAGTCATTAAACCGGGTACTCTGACGCTAAACCAACTGCGTAACGTTAGCCGTTCACCTGTGATTCTTTCTCTTGATCCAGAAGCTATTCCAGCTATCGAGCGCAGCACTAAAGTGGTTGAGCAAGTGATTGCCGAAGGTCGCACTGTTTACGGCATCAACACAGGTTTTGGTTTGCTCGCCAACACCAAAATTGCCCCAGAAGATTTAGAAACTCTGCAGAGAAGTATTGTACTGTCGCACGCGGCAGGTATTGGTAAATTCATGTCAGACGAAACCGTTCGTCTGATGATGGTTCTAAAGATCAACAGTCTAGCGCGTGGTTATTCAGGTATTCGTTTAGAAGTTCTAGAAGCACTGATGGCACTGGTTAACCACCAAGTTTACCCATGTGTTCCTAAAAAAGGGTCTGTCGGTGCATCTGGTGACCTAGCGCCTCTGGCTCATATGAGCACAGTTCTTCTAGGCGAAGGTCAAGCGCGTCACAATGGCGAGATCATCTCGGGCTTAGAAGCTCTGAAACTTGCTGGTCTTTCTCCAATCACGCTTGCACCAAAAGAAGGTCTTGCTCTGCTAAACGGCACTCAAGCTTCTACAGCATTTGCGCTAGAAGGCTTGTTTATGGCGGAAGATTTGTTTGCCTCTGCGACCGTATGTGGTGCGATGTCGGTTGAAGCAGCCCTAGGCAGCCGTCGTCCGTTTGATTACCGCATCCACGAAGTACGTGGTCACCAAGGTCAAATTGACGCAGCAGCGGCATATCGTCACCTATTAGATGACACCAGTGAAATTGGTCAGTCACATACTTCATGTGAAAAAGTTCAGGACCCGTATTCACTGCGTTGCCAGCCTCAGGTGATGGGTGCGTGTCTACAGCAAATTCGCAATGCAGCTGAGATTCTGCAAACGGAAGCAAACTCTGTTTCAGACAACCCACTGGTATTTGCAGAAGATGGCGACATCATCTCTGGTGGTAACTTCCACGCAGAGCCTGTAGCAATGGCAGCAGACAACCTAGCGCTTGCTATCGCTGAAATTGGTAGCTTGTCAGAGCGTCGTATGGCTCTGCTTATCGACAGCGCACTAAGCAAACTGCCACCGTTCCTAGTTGATAACGGCGGTGTAAACTCAGGCTTTATGATTGCGCAGGTTACTGCAGCAGCGCTTGCAAGTGAAAACAAAACACTGGCTCACCCAGCATCAGTAGACAGCCTGCCAACATCGGCAAACCAAGAAGACCACGTATCTATGGCTACCTTTGCTGGTCGCCGTCTCCGTGACATGAGTGAAAACACTCGCGGTATCTTGGCGGTTGAATACTTATCGTCTGCTCAAGGTTTGGATTTCCGCGCACCGAATAAATCTTCAGCTCGCGTTGAAGAAGCGAAGCAAATCCTGCGCGATAAAGTACCGTTCTATGATAAAGACCGTTACTTCTCACCAGATATTGAACAAGCGAATACGTTGCTTGAACTGGCGGTTCACAACCACCTGATGCCAGCAAATATTTTACCAAGTCTTCAATAATCTAAACCGGTAACTAGAGCCCTTCGGGGCTCTTTTTTTAACTGTTCTGCACCTAATTTGACTGATTGGACCATTAAAAAAACTTTAGCAGTTATAATCCACGCAGTTTTTGTGAAATAGCGTAAATTATGTTTCTAACACCATACTTCTCAAGCCAAGATAAACAATTCCAATTCACTCGCGAACAAGCTAGCCATTTCGCGAAAAAAGTGGCGGGTGACTACAACCCTATTCACGATGAAGACAGCAAACGCTTCTGTGTACCGGGTGATCTCCTATTCGCAGTGTTGCTTCAAAAAGAAGGCATCAGCAAAAAGATGCGCTTTAAGTTTTCTGGCATGGTGAACGACGGTATTGCTCTGCACATTGAAAACAAGTGCGAAAAAGAGAGCGCCGTGGTTGATGAAGCAGGTAAAGAATATCTGCACATGAGCCGAGAAGGTGAAGTTAGCCACAATCCAGCATTCATTGAACACGTTGTTACTAATTACGTTCAGTTCTCTGGTATGAACTTCCCTCATATCATGGTGCCTTTGATGGAAGAACAACAGATGATGATTAACCCTCAACGTCCGTTAGTTATCTATGAAAGCATGGAAGTAGAATTTGATCGTCTAGACCTGACACACCCAGAAGTGGAATACACTGGCGCGACTTTCGATGTGGATGGTAAGCGCGGCGTAGTGACAATGACTTTCGCATTCAAAGAAGAAGGCGTGGTTGTCGGTCGTGGCGTGAAACGTATGGTTGCAAGTGGTCTGAAACCTTACGAACAAAGTGAAATTGACGATCTAGTGAATCGCTTTAACGAACGCAAAGAGACCTTTTTAGCTCAGCTTGCAGCTTAATCGTTCTTAAGAATAACTGAGCCCTACTCCATTGAGTGGGGCTTTTTATTTATCTCACAAGCAGATTGGCTTTATATCCAGCGTCGGACACGGGTTTTATAGTCAACATAAGGCTGACCAAAAATCTGCGTTAAGGTACGCTCCTCTGGCTCTATCTGAAAGCGATTCATATACCAAACGAACCCAACACAGGTAAGCAAACTCAAACCATTCTCTTGCCAGTAAGCGAAACCAATCAACAGCAGCAGCAACCCTAAATACATGGGATTGCGTGAATAGTGAAAGATACCGCTTTCTACTATGCTCGTGGCTTGATGGGGTTTTGTAGGGTTTACCGTTGTTTTCGCTTTACGAAACTCATAGATACCAGCAATGCCAATAAAACCCGAAAGAACAAAGCAGATGCTCCAGACTACGCCGACATAAGGCAATGGAATATGAGCAAACGTGAAGATATGGGCAAAGCGATTAATCAGTACCATAGCAATCACAAACACGGCTACTGGCGGAATTTTGAGTTCCAGTCGATGCATTGGTTTTCTCCATTAGCACACATTCAATTGATAAACTTAATCGTCTAATAATGATAGATAAAATTAAGCCCGACAATGTCGGGCTTAATTATTCATATTCAGGACTAGATTAACTCTAATAACGCCTGTAACGGATGTTTAGGCTTAATGTGCTCAAAACGTTTCACCTGACTTCGGCAAGAGTAGCCCGTGATCAAGCAGCGTTCTTTTGGCAGTTTTTCTAAACTTGGTTTCCAGCTTAACCCGTAAATATCTTTCGACATTTGCAGCTTATCAAGCTCATGACCAAACGTACCCGCCATACCACAACAACCAACGGGTACTGTTTTTAACAGTCCGCCAAAGTGAGCGAAAATTTCGCCCCACTCTTTTTCAGCGTTCGGTAACTTGGTTTTTTCGGTACAGTGAGCAAGCAAATACCACGCTTCGCCGTTGGTGCTGTCTGTAGTAGCAAACTCAGACAGACGCGGTTTCATCCATTCATGAACCGTTAACACAGAGAAATCGCCACGCTTGTCGCCAAGCACTTCTGCGTATTCATCGCGATAGCAAAGCACCAACGCCGGATCAACGCCAACCATAGGAATTTCAAGATCCGCCACCTTCTCTAGGAAAGCCGCTGTACTTTCTGCCGTTGCTTTAAACTGCTTCAGGAAACCTTTGATGTGCTGTGCTTTACCGTTCGGCTTGAACGGTAACAACACTGGCTTCTTACCCAGCTTAATGGCTAATGCGATGAAATCTTCTACCACTTCGGCATCGTAATAACTGGTGAATGGGTCTTGAACGATGATGACATGTTGCTCACGCTCATCTTTAGAGATGCCAGCCAAATACTGCATATCAAAAGTAGCCACTGGGTGACGACGAGTACGCTGTGCAAGCGTAGGAACAGTCAGTAACGGAGCATCAACATAGCCAACCGTTTTTGCGGTTAGGCTTTGAACCCATTTTTGTTCCAACACACCATTGACCAGTTTCGGCGCTTTACCCATCAGCGGTAGCATAGTTTCGATATTTGCCACCAAATAGTCTTTCACCGGACGCTGGTAACGTGAGTGATAGATATTTAAGAAACGTGAACGGAAACTAGGAACATCAACTTTGATTGGACACTGGCTTGCACACGCTTTACACGCCAAACAGCCGTTCATCGCTTCATAGACTTCGTGCGAGAAGTCATATTCGTGACGTTGGTTGATGCGATTACGAATACGGTCAATCATGGTTTTGATGCTGGCCGTCTTGGACAGTGTTTGATTTTCCAGATCCAGAATATCAATACCCTGCTCTGTAAGCTGACGCAGCCATTCACGCACCAGACCCGCACGACCTTTCGGCGAGTGACGGCGATCCGCGGTCACCTTCATTGACGGACACATAGGTGAGCTGGTTTCGTAATTGAAACACAAGCCGTTACCATTACATT
Source organism: Vibrio plantisponsor (assembly GCF_013041605.1). Classification (GTDB taxonomy): domain Bacteria; phylum Pseudomonadota; class Gammaproteobacteria; order Enterobacterales; family Vibrionaceae; genus Vibrio; species Vibrio plantisponsor. Next base: position 139,090 of record NZ_JABEQC010000003.1, read on the forward strand.
CCATCGCCTGTTTAAAGCTGTCACGCACTTGAACATCGATTTGACGATCGTAATAGCCACGTTTTCTGTCTGACACTTTGACCAATTCAAAATTAGTGTTGAGCGGCGTACAGATTTTGCCTGGGTTCATCTTATTGTGCGGGTCGAAGGCTTCTTTCACGCGGCGCAGTTCGGTAAACAGCTCTTCACCAAAGAATGCAGGGCCGTACTCCGAGCGGTAGCCTTTGCCGTGTTCACCCCACATCAAACCGCCATATTTGGCCACCAGCTTGACCACTTCGTCAGAGATTTCGTGCATCATCAGCTCTTGCTTCGGATCGCAAAGATCTAAAGCTGGGCGAACGTGCAACACACCCGCATCGACGTGACCAAACATGCCGTAAGCAAGTTGTTTCGAATCTAATAGTTCACGGAATTCAGCAATAAAGTCAGCTAAGTTTTCTGGCGGAACACAAGTATCTTCAGTAAACGGTACCGGTTTAGCTCGCCCTTTCGCTGCGCCCAACAAACCTACCGCTTTTTTACGCATGTTGTAGATACGGTTGATGCTGGCTAAATCCGTGCACACTTGGTAGCCGATAATGCCACCTTGCTGATTAGCCAAAGCTTCATCAAGACTTGCCGTTAGCTTTGCCACTAAAGAATCTACCGTTGCTTCATCCTGATCGGCGAACTCAACGATATTGATGCCTTGCATCTCTTTGCCCGGAACGTCCGTGATAAGGTCACTGACGCTGTGCCAAACGATATCTTCTTTGGCAAGGTTAAGAACTTTAGAATCGACCGTTTCAACAGATAACGCATCCGCTTCGACCATAAGAGGCGCATTACGTAAGGCGGAATCAAAGCTGTCGTATTTCACGTTCACTAAGGTACGTGCTTTAGGAATACGAGTCAGATTAAGTTTGGCTTCAGTAATGAATGCCAATGAGCCTTCCGCACCACAAAGAACGCGAGTGATATTGAACTCTCCCGTTTCTTCGTTGATGGCATTTTTCAGGTCATAACCGGTGAGAAAACGGTTAAGAGGAGGAAACTTGTCAACAATCTGCTGACGCTTGTCACGACATACTGCTTCGGTCACCTGCATCGCTTGATAAGCGTAATTACCTTCATCTGGCGTGCCGCGTGACATGTCAGTTTCAAGAATCGAACCATCCGCGAATACGGCTTGCAGAGACAATACGTGATCAGAAGTTTTACCGTATTTCAATGAACCCTGACCAGAGGCGTCAGTGTTCACCATACCGCCTATCGTTGCGCGGTTACTGGTAGAAAGATCGGGAGAGAAGAAAAAGCCGTATGGTCGAACAGCGTCATTGAGCTGATCTTTAATCACACCGCTTTGAACACGAACCCAGCCTTCTTCTGCATTGATTTCAAGAATCTGATTCATGTAACGAGAAAGATCGACCACGATACCTTTAGTCAGTGCCTGACCGTTAGTACCCGTGCCACCACCGCGTGGGGAAAAAGTCACTCTTTCAAATTCAGGTTTAGCACTCATCTTACCGATTAGGGCAACATCTTCCGTGGATTTAGGCAAAATCACAGCTTGTGGGAGTTGTTGGTATACACTGTTATCAGTGGCTACTGCCAGACGGCTAGAATATTGAGTTTCGATATCGCCAGTAAAACCAGCAGCTTCTAGTTCATGTAAAAACGTTAATACAACCGGATCGACATCAGATTGAAAGTGAAGTCTTGGTAACATTTGCTTCCTGCCCGTAATTCGCTGATCCAATCAGCTATGGGTTTATAGGTTAATTATATGAATTCGGTCACTTTACAACATTTGAAAAGGTGATCAAATCAGAATCTCGTTGACAGAGCGAATCAAATCCATTTTTCTAACTGTTCAAATTCGCTTCGCTTGAAAACATAAAGTTACGCTGTGCAAACGTTTGCCAAAAAGCTGGACTAAAAAGTTGTTATGCATTACCAAGGCCAATTGGCCTTTACGGATACACCATGAGAAAAAACAAAATCGTAACCACGGAAGATATCTTGCTAAAACTGTGTCAATCCGTCTCTTCAGTATTAACTTCCGCCACCAATTCCAACATCAGCTACTCGGCGATGGTGCAGAAAATCAACAAAACCTCTCTTAAACCAGATTTTGGTTGTTTCGTTCTTTTTGATGGTGGCTTTTCAGGATTAGTCGTTATCAACTTTACCGCCAAAGCTGCCCTTGAGGTTTACACCAATTATATGCGAAGCATGGGCATGCCCGAAGAAGAGCTCGCTATTCTACACACCTCTGACGAAGTGGGTGACGTACTGGGCGAACTGATGAACCAATTAGTTGGTGACTTCACTAACAAGATCCGCAAAGAGTTACAAACCAACATTACCCAGAACCAGCCAAAAATGTTGTCTTTGAACAAACAGGTTATTTTGTCGGTTGATACCAACCTCGACAGACCTCAAGTAAGACGTGTCACCTTCTCAACCGAGAAGAACAACATTTTCTACTTAGAACTTGCTATGGATAAAACCGAGTTTATCCAGCTTGAAGACTTCGAGATGGACGAAGATGAAAGTCCAGACGCGATTCTTGAAAGCGCTCAAAAAGGTTTAACAGCGAAGAAAGAAACTAAGCAAGACGATGACATTGCGTCAGACCTATTGGACGAACTGGGCTTATAGTATTAGTTGCCACCGACAAAGGTGGCATCTTCCCTTCCCCTAATGCTGCAAAAACGTTAAAATATCGGACTTTTCTAATCTCGGTAATAGGTCAACAGACCCTAAAGTTTTTGAATGTCGATTGATAAAAAGAAAGCCCTGAAAAAAATTGCCAAGTGTTTAGAACTTGGAAACTCAGCAAACGTAAACGAAGCCGCCAATGCGATAAAAATGGCGCACCGTCTAATGCTGAAATATGGTCTTGATAAAGATGATATTGAATTCATTAAACTGGGTAAAACACAGTCGAGCCACTTGCTACCCGCCTCTATCAGCTCAGGTATTTTACGCATCATTCGAGGTATCAATACTAAGTTTGGTGTAGAAGCTGTGCTAATCAATCACAAAGGTTTAAAACGCGTAGAGTTCATCGGTGAAGCCGATAGAGCCATCTTCGCCGCTTTTGCTTTTGATATTGTTTACAGAGAAATGAACGAGCACACAGGACAATTCCGCAACAGCTTTGCCGGAAGCGGAACATCGACGCTTGAAGTAAACAGACGTGTCGGTTCTTTTGTTTCTGGATGGATTGAAGGTGCGCTGGAAAAACTTCCTGTCATCTCGCCGGATGAAGACTCTGCAAACAAAATCAACGATTACATTGATAAAGAATTTAAGAACGTCGACCGAGAAACGTTCAAGCAACAGTTGCGTGAGGCAATGAAAAACCTGACTGCGGATTACGAAGTCGGCTTAAAGAAAGGTCGCAGAGTTTCTGTCAATCGCCCGATAAATGGCGCACAAGCCCCTAAACTATTGAAGTAGACCTTTCGTTGAAAGTTTTTCGTCAGTCCTACGTCAAATCAGACTTTTCCTAGTTGATCTTCTCCTTCGAATTTCGTCTGATGCATGCGGCAAAAAAACAAGACATGGAGTAAATACCTTGAAAAAAATTACATTAGCCTTAGCAGTGGCAATTGCATTATCTGGCTGTCAGGCAACTCAACGCCAAAACGCGACAACCGGTGAAACAGAAACAAACTCTGCAACCAAAGGTGCTTTGCTCGGTGCTCTAGCTGGTGCAGCTGCAGGTTTAGCGACAGGTGATGACGCAAAAGAGCGTCGTAAATACGCACTGATTGGTGCAGCAGGCGGCGCTGCTGTCGGTGGTGGCGTTGGTTACTACTTTGACCAGCAAGAAGCCGCGCTTCGTAAAGAACTTTTAAATTCAGGCGTACAAGTGGAGCGTGTGGGCGAAAACCAACTGCTTCTTCGTCTGGAAAACGGTATTGGTTTCTCTAGCAACTCCTACCAACTTGACTCAAGCATTCACAACACACTACGCGGTGTTGCCCGTATTCTTGTTGAATACCCTGATACAAGCCTTGTCATTGATGGTCACACAGATAGTACTGGCAGTGACAACACCAACCAAATTCTGTCTGAGCGTCGTGCTGAATCTGTTCGCTCATTCCTCATCTCACAAGGTGTTGCGACAGGTCGTGCAATTGCTCGCGGAAATGGTGAACGCTACCCGCTTTGTTCAAACAGCACTGCGCAAGGTCGTTCATGCAACCGCCGTGTAGAGATCCAAATTCTACCGTTGAAATAAGCCGCCGAGGAAGACGCTGATACAGCAGAAAACGGTGTTTGATTGGCTTTAAAAGATAACTCCGTTTAACTCATCAGCGACTAGCGTTAAGATAGACTTAGTTTGAATCCCAGCTATAAGGCTGGAATTATACTCAAACTACTTGGAGTTGCAGGTAGGCGACAAGTGAGTGAATCCCATGAGCATAGATAAATTATGTGATTGGGGTGAACGAACGTAGACAACACAGCTGCAGCTTCAAGTAGGAAGAGTATATTCTCTGAAGTAGAACACGGAAGGTCATCTTGAATCGATTGCTAATAGGGCTTATTTCTCTCTGCTGGGCTTTCTCCGTATACGCAGATACAACCGCAGATCCACAACTAGCTGAATTACTGCGTAAAGCCAACAACAAAGATGCTGAGGCACAGTATCAACTAGCCCTTCGCTACCAATCTGGCGATGGCATTCCTCAAGATATAAGCGAAGCTTTCTACTGGTTTCAACAATCCTCTGAAAGAAATCAACCTCAGGCAATGCATCAACTGGCAAAGATGTATTTACAGGGCCAAGGCATTGAAATAAATACTACAGAAGGCATTTACTGGCTAACCAAACTGGCTACACAAGGGAACCCTGAGGCGCAGTTTGAGCTAGGCAAGCAGTATCAGACATTGAAAAACTCTCCTACTTCACAGCAGATGGCAGAAATTTGGTTCCGTACAGCTGCCGAGTCACTTCCTGAAGCCGAACAAGCATACACTCAAATCCTAGAAGATAAGTTCAATCAGCAGAGAGCAAAACAGGTATCAGCGATCGACCAGCTCGACAACGAAGCCACCTTTCAGCAAGAGACAAGTCCTGTTCCTTCCCGTTTAGACTTAGACAAACTGAATTGGGTCTATGTCGTGATACTGGCTTCGATTGCTCTGCTCATGCTTATTGCTTCACTCTATCAGCGCCAAAAAAGGCACAAGAAAGAGACCAATGCGTTAGATCAGTTAACAGAGCAACAACAGCTAGAGCAAAAGCTAGCTGACAATATAGCTGTTATTAAGAAACAAAAAAGACAACTTGAAGTTCTTTATCAGGAGTTAAAGCGGTCACAAAAAAACCAAGCGAATTCAAACCAAGATCAGAAGTTTCAACTCGCCTGTGCAGTATTTGGCTATCACCCGAGCCAAGTACCTGATGATAAAGCCATTAAGGTTCGCTATAAGCAATTATCCAAGATCTACCATCCAGATATGAAAGGTAGCGACGAAGAGATGAAGCGCTTAAATGGCGCTCTCAAAACCATCCTAAATAAAGTTAACAATTAGTTACAACTAGAGTGTCAAAATATCTCTAGACCTTTTAAATACTTAGATTTTGCAATCGATAACATTCTCAATATGACAACATTTCATTAACTTTATTCAATTTACTGTGGCATAATCCGCGCGAAATTAGCGCCTAACAGCTAAGAGTCTTGTCGTCTCACTATCATACTTAGTGAGAGATTGATTGATGAGTCTTTTAATTACCAGTAAGGAGAAGAAATGTTTACTATTGAAGGCGTGTGTGACTGGTGCAAAAGACCAAGTTTACTACTGACAAAACACGAATATGTAGATGGTAAAGCCCATCACTCATGTGAACGCTGCAATGACTTTGCACGTATGGATGTAAGACAGTTCAATATCGCGGAACAAGCGATGCGGGAGCGACAACAGCCTCACTCCTTGTGAGTTCATAAATAACTAACTTCTAATTGCATGACGAAATCTGTGCTTAGAGTGATACATAGACTGGTCTGCAATATTTAACACATCATCGAGGGGAAGGTTTTTCTCGAATTCAAAAGCCATCCCCGTTGAAACACTTACCAATAACTTAACACCGATATTGCCTGTACGTTTGGCAAACCTCCTGAAACATCCACTATAAAACTTATTGACCTGCCGACATACTTACTCCACCAGAACTATTTTATTTATCAATAGGTTAAAAAACCAACCATAACTTTTTGCTCAAATTTCCCACAAAAACATAAATTTCTTCTTGATCAGTATTTGGTTTAATACTACTGTATACGCATACAGCATGTATAAAGGGACAGTGTTATGCTAAATAGTGAATTGCTAGTTAACAAATCATTCGGTATTGAATCAAACGTAACTCGCTTTGGAAATCCAACGAGTAAACATCATTCATTTTCGGCTCCATCAGCCGCAGATATGTTTGTTCGCCTTTCAAGTCTTTCCGAGCACAAACAATGGATCCTGTTTACTGGTGAATGTCCACGTCCTCAGTATCACGAGCTAGCAGCTCACCAAATACATTGCAGTAGAATCATTCATATGAAGCCATCGCAATCGCAATCAGAAATCACCATTGTGATGAAAGCTATCCAATCGGGTAATGCGAGTGCTGTAGTTGCCTCTGGTAACATTGATATCGTTAGCCAAAAACTACTCAAACAAATGGCAGCAGAATACCGTTGTGAAGTGTTTTTCCTAGAACCTACAGCACCACAATTCCACTAATCTCTATCACTGCCTTTTGCCCTCTCGATGAGAGGGCTTTTTCTACTTTTCTCTGAATGCTTTGCATCCCCACTCTCTAGCATTTCATTTTGTGCATGTTTGTATGACTCAATTTTTACACCATATCTGTGAACAAAAAGATATTTAAGCAAACGTTTGCTTTTTATATGGCGACATAAAATAGTTCTGGTATGATGCGCGCAGTAATTGATATCTCACCGTGCTTAGATATCTTCTTTCTATACCCGAGTCTCTTAGTTCTGCCACTGCGCCAGTTTATAAGTAGGATGGGTATATGACGTTTGAAATAAGATAGGAATGTCTCCATGAGCCTTGCTGACCAAGTTCTTGCCGTCAATGACGATCTCCCAATTCGTACCCATCAGCCTGTTCATAGCGGTAAAGTTCGCTCTGTGTACTGGCTAACTGAAGAAGACAGCCGTCGCCTTATCAAAGAGAAAGGCTATGATGTCGCTGAAGATGCACCACTTGCCATTATGGTGATCAGCGACCGTATCTCTGCTTTCGATTGTATCTGGCATGCTGAAGGCGGTATTGCAGGCGTTCCGGGCAAAGGCGCGGCACTGAATGCTATCTCTAATCACTGGTTCAAACTTTTCAAAGACAACGGTCTGGCAGATAGCCATATTCTGGATATCCCACACCCATTTGTTTGGATTGTTCAAAAAGCTAAGCCAATTAAGATTGAAGCCATTTGTCGTCAATACATCACAGGTTCCATGTGGCGTGCGTACGCAAAAGGCGAACGTGAGTTCTGTGGCATTGAACTTCCTGAAGGTTTAGAAAAAGACAAAGCACTTCCTGAACTGCTAATGACACCTTCAACCAAAGGCATCCTTAAAGGCATTCCGGGAGTTCCTGAAGCAGACGACGTGAACATCACTCGTAAAAATATCGAAGACAACTTCGCGGCGTTCAACTTCAGCAAAGCAGAAGACATTGCACTGTACGAAAAACTTCTTAAAGAAGGCTTCAGTGTGATTAGCCAAGCACTCAAAGAAATCGGCCAGATTTTCGTAGATACCAAATTTGAATTTGGTTACGTTACCGATGCTAACGGTGCAGAAAAACTGATCTACATGGATGAAGTGGGTACACCAGACTCTTCACGCATCTGGGATGAAGCGCAGTACTTGCAAGGCAAGATTATTGAAAACTCGAAAGAAGGCTTCCGTCAGTTCCTATTAAATTACTTCCCTGACCCAGATATCCTTCTTAACAAAGATCGTATGCCTGAGCGTGAAGCACTGGCACGTGACAATGCTTTACCACTAGAAGCGCTAATGGATATTTCACGCACTTACTTGGGTATTGCAGAGAAAGTTGTCGGCCACAAAATCGAACTAAGTGACAATCCAAAGCAAGAGATCATCAAGATTCTTGACGAACAATATGGTCTGATTGATTAATCCTCTGATCAGCAAAAAGGGCGCTTAACTACCCGTTTCCACAAGAAACTACTTAGTTAAGTGCCCTTTTTATTTCTGAATAAATCATCACAGAGTGATAATAAACTCGTCTTGCTTGCCTGCTTTAATATGAGCTTCGCAGTGAGATTGAATAGACTCAATCTGTTGTTCATCTAATGCATATGGCATGACAAGCTTAATTTCTTCAATGCCTTCGCGTTTTGCTAGCTTCACCAGTTCAATGAGATTGGACTCATCGCTGTGATTACTTGATAAACGCTTTAGAGCTATTTCCCAAAGCCGGTCTTCGGGACTCATTCTTTCTTTTACAGATTCATTCCAGACAGTACCAAAAACCGGAGCAAACGACTTTAGCGCTTCAGAAAAGGTCCATTTCTTAGAACTTGAGGTTCCTAAAAAAGAGGTGTAATCAAACACTGCGCAAATTCGTTGTGGTTTATCCATTCTGTCCCCCGACATAATTGGCAACACAGTGCTATCAATATTAGACATCCCTAACTTTATAGCAATACGATATAAAAAAACGTTCTTTTATACCCTTATTTCCAGAGGTGCTGATATATAAAAACCAAACTGGTAACAAAAAGTAGCTATAGAGTTCAACAACCTATGTGTTAATGATTAATATTTTGAGTTTGAAACATATTTATCGGATATCGACCACTCTGCTGGCTTTGCGATATTGAACCCGATAACCGAACCAACGAGGTAACTCCCAGCGTTTTGGGTCACCTTTGCGTAAGCCACCTTGATAGAAGACGCACACCAGTTTTCGTTGCACAAAATACTCAACCTTAAGTTGGATATCACTAAGGGTTATTTCTAGCGGATATAACTCGGCGAACTCTTCTTTTTCCCAATATGGTATACCTTCAAACGGGAAATCGTCGCCGCTGAACATGGCCAACTCTTCAAGTGAGCAAATACCTAAAGCCGTCAATTGCTGTTCAAACCATGTAGTGAAAGTCAGGTCATTATGGTGTTTCGTCTTTTCATCCAACCCCAGTTCAACATAGATTTTCCATAGTTCAATCTCGGCCGTACGCTGCTTCGCAAATCCAGCAAAACACTCTTCAGCTATAACGGATTTTACGATCGATTGAATGGCAAACTCGCCACTGGCTTCTACGTTTTTAGACTTGATTACACGACCGGCATAAATAAGCTGTTGTTCAGACATCAGCACACCACTATCAAGGCTAGCTTCCACCTGCGTCCAATACCCGAGTTGCAGTTCTTCTATTAAATCAAAAGAGACAGGCATCATCACTGTCGCTAGTGTCAGTGTCTGCTTCACTCCCCGTCCTGGCAAGCTGTGCTGATCAAGCACCAATGCAGCTTCTGCTTTAGCGGAAAATCGACTGTTTCGCCCAATCAGCACTTCCATCTGTCCATTAGCCAGTGCTTCTTTGCGTCGCTCTCTGCGCACAAATACCAACTCAGGGTGAAGCGTAGCAATCGCACGAGTCAACGCATGATGTTGATATCGAGAAGCCACTTCCAGTTGCGGTAGTCCGTAGATCTCTCTCATTTGCTCAGACAATCCTTGAGCCTCTTTCAATGCTTCAAGATCAAGGTTAACCGCCGAATACTCTTTTCCTCGAACCAGTTGAATCAACAACTGACCGTCACAGCATTGAGGTTCTTCTTGACTGAGCTTTTCTAAAGCCTCTTCGTTCGATGAGAGTTTATAAACCGAAGCCGGAACGGAAAGCGCGGCAGCGAGATCGATCATCGCCTCTTTTAAAGGCTTGGATTCAATACGCGCAACCAAATCGGCATAAAGGGCATCCACCGGAAGCGGCGCTATCTGAACACCATGCTCAGTAATGTTGCCATGCTCATCGATCGCTTTCATGCCTGTGAGAATATTCGTTGCTTGTATTCGCGTTTTTTCTGGTAACGGCTCTAGAAAATGTAAATCCGATAGACGATGACCACAGCTCGCTGCGGCCAGCATAGGTTCCACCAGCTCTTCTCGCTGCATAGAGGGAGGTGTTACTGCCTCCAACGCTGCATGCTGCCCATAAAGACGAATAGCGATACCATTCATCACTCGTCCTGCACGACCGCTTCTCTGTTTAGCGCTTGCTTGTGAAATCTGTTTTAGAGTGAGTGTGGTTCGACCGTTACGCTGCACATTTCTGCGTTCTAATCCGCTATCAATTACGGCTCCAATATTGGGGATAGTCAGTGAGGTTTCAGCAACGTTGGTCGCCAGCACCACTTTTTGCTGATTTTGCGGGGTGAGAGCGAGGTTGCGCTCTTTATCAGAAACAGAAGCATGCAGCGGAGCGACCAGAATATTTTCAATACTGCTGAGCATTTGCTGGCACTGCTGAATTTCTTTACGCCCGGGAAGAAAAACCAAAATATCTGCGCTGGTTCTTGTCAGTACCTCTGTCACCTCTTGCTTTACACGTTCGGCAAGGTAACGAGCGTCAGGTAACTGTCGTGAATCAGTGGCTCTGTACTCGACCGCAACATCATAAACACGCCCTTCTGCTTTTAGCCGCACAGCTCCTAAATAGTCCGCTAAACGCTCCCCTTCTAAGGTTGCAGAGGTAACAATCAAGCGGATCTTTTGTTGCTGTTTAAGTAAGGCTACAAGTAAATCTGTGTCCCAGCGTCTTTCATGAAATTCATCCACCATAACAATATCAAAGCTCGCCAGCTTATCTTCTGCAAACCAACGCAATGCCACACCGGGGGTAACAAAAACCACCTGAGATTCTTCGCTAAAGCGATTTTCCAGTTTTATGGAATAACCAATGCTTTCCCCTACGCGCTCTTGACGCTGCAACGCCAAATATTCCGCCAGAGAGGTACACGCAATTCTGCGTGGCTCGATAACAAGAACTCTGCCGTGTTCAGCAGCCCAAACAGGCAAACACGTTGACTTACCAGATCCCGTTTCCGCTTCAACGATGACAGGGGATTGATTAAGCGTAGTTAAAAAGGTGGGTTTTAAAGGATGAATAGGAAGTAACGGCATAATAAATAACAAGATAAAAGAAACAATGGATGAATGTGTTTGAGTGAATGCAGATTCTAGTCGCAGCTCAACATCGACGCTCAAGCCACAATTAACTTCAGGCTCGCTAGAATAAAGCAGCATAATGTTCTGAAGTCTAGCGGTTGTCTATTTACAAGACAGTCACCAAGCCGTTATCATTTTTGTGTCAACCTTTTCACATAAATCCATAGGCCAAAAATGAATAACGACAAACGCCCTCTGTATATTTCATATGCTGGGCCTGCTCTATTGAGCACACCTCTACTTAATAAAGGTAGCGGTTTCTCAGCGGAAGAACGTGCACAGTTCAATCTAGAAGGGCTATTGCCTGAAACAACCGAAACAATACAGGAACAAGTGGTTCGTGCCTACCAACAATATTGTAGCTTCGTCAACGATATGGATAAGCACATCTACCTACGTAACATTCAAGACACAAACGAAACGCTCTTCTACCGTTTGGTGCAAAACCACATTTCAGAGATGATGCCAATCATCTACACGCCGACCGTTGGCGCTGCATGTGAAAACTTCTCAAATATCTATCGTCGTGGTCGTGGCCTATTCATTTCATACTCTAACCGTGATCGTATTGATGACCTGCTAAACAACGCTGCAAACCATAACGTAAAAGTCATCGTTGTTACCGATGGTGAACGTATCCTAGGTCTGGGCGACCAAGGCATCGGTGGTATGGGTATTCCAATCGGTAAGTTATCTCTGTACACAGCTTGTGGCGGTATCAGCCCAGCTTACACTTTGCCAATCGTGCTTGATGTAGGTACAAACAACCCGCAACGTTTAGCTGACCCTATGTACATGGGCTGGCGTCATCCTCGTATTACCGGTGCGGAATACGATCAGTTCGTAGACGAGTTCATTCAAGCGGTTCAACACCGTTGGCCAGATGCGCTTATTCAGTTTGAAGATTTTGCACAGAAAAACGCAATGCCTCTGCTTGAGCGTTATAAAGATCGTATCTGCTGCTTCAATGATGATATTCAAGGCACTGCTGCTATTACTGTTGGCTCGCTACTGGCTGCTTGTAAAGCCGCTGGCACACAACTGAGTGAACAACGTATCACTTTCCTTGGCGCAGGTTCTGCCGGCTGCGGTATCGCGGAAGCTATTATTGCTCAAATGGTTTCTGAGGGTATTACCGATCAGCAAGCTCGTTCACAAGTTTACATGGTTGACCGTTGGGGCCTACTGGAAGAAGGTATGCCGAATCTACTGGACTTCCAACAGCGTCTTGTTCAGAAGAAATCCAACACGAAAGAGTGGGTTTCTGAAAACAACGGTTATTCATTACTTGAAGTGGTTCGCAATGCGAAACCGACGGTTCTGATTGGTGTTTCTGGTGCACCAGGCCTGTTCAGTGAAGAAGTGATTAAAGAAATGCACCTTCACTGCCCTCGCCCAATTGTGTTCCCACTTTCGAACCCAACAAGCCGTGTAGAAGCAACACCAAACGACATTATTCGTTGGACAAATGGTGAAGCTTTGGTAGCAACAGGCAGCCCATTTGAGCCTGTGGTTCATGAAGGTAAAACTTACCCAATCGCGCAGTGTAACAACAGCTACATCTTCCCAGGTATTGGTCTTGGTGTTCTTGCTGTGGGCGCAAAACGTGTAACAGATGCGATGCTTATGGAATCAAGCCGTGCGTTAGCAACATGTTCACCGCTAGCGATTAATGGCCATGGTCCATTGCTACCGCCTTTGGAAGCTATCCATTCTGTATCGAAGAAAATTGCCTTTGCAGTGGCGAAAAAAGCCATTGAGCAAGGTGTAGCACTAGAAATTACGGATGAAGCACTAGAACTGGCTATCGAAAACCATTTCTGGCAACCAACATACCGCCGCTACAAACGCACTGCGTTCTAATTCGACAGACCTAAGCCCCCACAAACCCAAATGCGGGGGCTTTTTGTATAGCTCAACCATTCACCCAATAAATAATCTTCTGTTTGGTAAATACCTATGTTAAGTTTCTTCGCACCTGCCGGACATTATATTGCCCCGTATCTGAGTGACATATCCGTTGCCTTAATCGCCTGCTTACTGGTGATGCTCGGTGGTGAGATTAATGCTTTATTACGCCGTGTAATGCGTAATCAGCACTTTATTTTTAGAACTGTCGCCTTTATCTTAGTCAATGCGTTTGGTTACGGATTAATCATCATCAAAGCAAGCCCTTACTTAACTCGGACACTCGCAAACTTAGAACAGGGCATGATGTTTTGTTTAGTCACAGGCAGTTTCGTTGTAATTGGATTATGGGCTCAAAAACATCGTCACATCTAAAATCGAATTCGCTCAGTATGCGCATGCGTAAATGTAAAAACGGTAAGTTTAAAGGCATGTCGTTACTTAAGCGTGGTCTACGACTGCTCTCTGTCTTGATTATCTTAAGCGCACTCTCCATTTATGGAATCGATCGCTGGGTAAGCTTGAGAAGTGAAGACCATATCATCAGCGATATCACACAGGTTCCTGAATTTCAGGTAGCTGTGGTTTTGGGCACCAGTAAGTATCTGGGCAAAACGCTTAACGAATACTATTCACACCGCATCAATGCAGCTATCTCACTTTATGACTTGGGTAAAGTAAATCGCTTCTTACTCAGTGGCGACAATGCGCACCGTTCCTACAATGAACCTTGGACAATGAAACGGGATTTGCTCAAAGCGGGTATACCTGATGGCAGTATTTTCTTGGATTACGCCGGGTTCAGAACCCTAGATTCGATTGTTCGCGCAAAACGCATTTTTGATACCGATAACTTCTTGATCATCACGCAACGCTTCCATTGTGAGCGTGCGCTGTTTATTGCTAAGTATCACGACATCAATGCCACCTGCCTAGCGGTGTCAGATCCTGTTAATCATTCTGGAATTAAGACTCGCACTCGGGAAGTTTTTGCGCGCACCAAAGCATTTTTCGATCTCTACATTTTCAATACTCAACCTAAGTTTTTAGGTCCTAAAGAGCCGATCATTATTGAGTCAGAACCAACCTCTGAGCTAGAAGCCACAACTGATTCAGAACAGACCACAGACTCAACACCACAAGATCAAATGGTTGAAGAACAGACAGAACAACCGACACTCAACGACTCGCAATAGCTTTTAGCTGACAATTCTTGGTTTTTTACCGTCATTATTTATTGTTGCCACTTTTTTTTGTTACAGTTGGCGCAAACTAATAAAACACGAGTAATGTCATGTCAGTCATCGCATCGGGCGTATTAAAAAAAATGCGCGCTCAACTGGGCGAAAATGTCCACTATCAGTTGCCTGTCGGCGAAGGTTTTGTTGACCTGAATCCGTTCATCAATAAACCCATCACGCTAAAGCACACGGGCAATATTTTCTGTTGTTCATGCGGCAAGAAAACCAAGAAAAGTTATTCGCAAGGCCATTGCTATGTGTGCATGACTAAACTGGCGAGCTGCGACATGTGTATTATGAAGCCGGAAACTTGTCATTATGATCAAGGCACCTGCCGTGAACCTGATTGGGCACAAGATCACTGCATGGTTGACCATTATGTTTACCTATCAAACACTTCAAGTTTAAAAGTGGGCATCACGCGTCATACGCAAATTCCAACCCGCTGGATAGATCAAGGGGCCACTCAAGGTCTGCCTATCTATAAGGTGAAAACTCGTCATATCTCTGGCTTGGTTGAAGTTGAACTGGCGAAGCACATCGCCGACAAAACAAACTGGCGTACGCTGTTAAAAGGCAATGGTGCCCCGCTACCTTTGGAAGAACAGTTTGCTAAGCTCCGTCCACTGGTTGAAGAAAAGATCGCAGAGATTAAACAGCGATTCGGTGACGATGCCGTTGAAGAGGTCAACGCTCAAATCACCGAAATTCAATACCCAGTAGAAGTGTTTCCAAGCAAGATCACCTCGCATAACTTTGATAAAGAGCCGGTAGTTAGCGGAGTACTGCAAGGTATAAAAGGTCAATACCTCATTTTGGATACGGGTGTTATTAACATTCGTAAATTCACCTCTTACGAAGTCGAAGTAAGTGCAGAATAAGCTCTATTTATAAAGAAGAAGGGCTCGGTGTAAGTACCGAGCCCTTCGTTTTAAGACTTTGTTATTTCAGAACCTACAAGCTTGAGAGCACTTTAAACAGCTCGTCAATTTCGCTTTTGGTGTTGTAGTGCATAAAGCCTATACGAATCACACCACCATTTTGTTCCAACCCTAGCTGACGAGCCAATCCCAGAGCATAGAAGTGGCCGTTCCAGACACAGATGTTGTGCTCACCTAAGGTTTTTGCGACAAATTCCGGAGGGAAGTGATTCATTCGAATAGCAAATGTTGGGGTACGTTTTTCACTATCAGAGCACGGTAAACCATAAAGTGTCACGCCATTAAGCTGGCTTAATTTTTCCAGAAAGTAAGCACTTAATTGTTGTTCATGGTGATTATACTGCTCAAAGCTCGTGACCAACCGTTGGCGCAAACTGTCCTCGGGGTCCCCCCATTGGGCGAGATATTCAATCGCCGCAATCACACCCGCTAAACCTTCAAAGCTTTGCGTACCCGTTTCATAGCGACCCGGACCAATATTGGTTGCGGGTTCAACCTTATAAGGTTTCAATGCATGCAACCAGTGAGGTGCAACATAAGCAATGCCCACATGTGGGCCGAAGAATTTATAAGCAGAACATGCAAGAAAATCACAACCCAACTGTTGAACATCAATCAGGTGATGCGGCGCATAGTGAACCGCATCAACATAGACGATAGCCCCAAAACGATGCGCTTCATCGACAATTCGTTTCACATCAACAATTGAGCCAGTGGTATTCGATGCATAAGTCACCGCCACCAGCTTAGTTTTAGAGTTGATTAAAGACAGTAAGTGTTCGGTATCCAAAGTGCAGTCTGTGATATCCACTTGCGCCTGATGAACAACAACCCCTTTGTCCTGCGCTGCTTGTTGCCAGCTTGAAACATTCGAGTAATGGTCAAGTGACGTCACTATGATTTCATCACCTTCATTCCACTCTCGACTGATGGCTCGGCTAAGCTGAAAAGTCAGTGACGTCATGTTTGCGCCAAACACAATGTTGCCTGAAGACTCCGCATTTAAAAGTGCCTGAGCATGTTCGCGAGCCTGTTGCATCAAATCGGTAGTAATTCGGCTGGAAAAATAGTGTCCACCCAAATTGGAATTGTAGTGACCAAGGTAGTGCGACATCTGTTCAATTACAGATTGCGGTACCTGAGAACCACCCGGCCCATCAAAGAAAATGACAGGTTTGTCGTTATGCATTTGAGAGAGAGCAGAAAACTGCCCTCTCACGGCTTCTAAACTGAATGCATTAAGATTGGAGGGCATTCTTTGCTCCTTTCGCGGTTAATACGAATACGTCCATATGCCCTTCTTCACCATGTTCAACTGAACGAATCGGACGAGCGTTATGCCAAAGTATGTTATCTGCCAGCATCGCAACTTCACCGTTATCTAGCACTTTGCGGAAAAACGGTGCGTCATGGCAGTCTTGGTAAAGCATGATTTCCCCGCCCACAATGTTGTGTCGGTCGATACCAATAATGGCGATATGGTCAAAGCCATCTTGATGAACACCTTCAGGTGCAACTTGGGTTTCATCGTAAATGGCTGCTATACGCATCTGGTGAATTTCTATTTCTTGACCGTCAGGCAGTTCATTGCTCGATACAAACAATTCGCACATTTCTCTCATACCTTCACTTTTCAAAGTCGAAGATAAGATCGGTTCGAAATGACGAACGACATTGCCTTGGAAATGGTTAATTTCGTCAGATTGCATAAAGTCGTGTTTGTCCGTCGGAACCACTTCGCCTCCGATAAACCGAACCACAGAGTAACGACGTAGTCGATACTGCCCGTCAGCATGATCAGTACGTGGCAAGTTAACAAAGGATGGCGCAAGCTGAGATAAAGCGTTTTGACTCAATTGAGTTATATGTAGGGTATTTAAGTGTGAGTGCAACATCATCGACTCCTTAATGAAGACACTTTTGTTATTATTATATTTAACAATTATTTTACATTTATAGTACGCATTAATTTGGTGAATTCCAGTTTTTACGGCAATAAAATCCACATATTGAAACAAAAAAGTACAATACACTACAAATAATCAAAATAGTGGTCTATTACTTCAAATCACAACCTTTAGGAAGGCTAAATTTGAACGCTTTCCCTTAAACTCACCTAACTTATTCATTTAAATATATTATTTCTCATTTCCAGAGGCGAGTTCGCTTAACATCACAGATTTAAAGGGGAAAGAATTTTTCGCTATGCAACTGGTCAAACGAAGAGAGGAAAGCCTAGTGTAAAAACCCTAGATTCAAGTCAATATGAAGTCATTTAGTGTCAGGTGAGATAAGAGAATAAGACCGAAAAATTCCGGCCCTTTCACTTCAAGCTACCAATTTGATAGAAGCGTTAATGCCGTTTCGGCATGACAGGATTGAACAAAAATATGGTCGTGATAAAAAGCGGCAATCACATTCGCGCTAATACCATGAGAAGCTAATTTGGTGGACACAGCAGCCGTTAAGCCCACAGCATCGAGACTGGAATGCACCGTTAAAGTGATTTGTCGGTATGTGTTTTCAAACTCAATGTGGTTCTCCAAAGCCGTCTGTTTACGTATCACCAAACTTAAGCCTTCTTGTTCACAGAAAGTCGTAACAGGTCGCCAGTGCAGGTACTCATCTACCTTGCCAGTTAGTGTGCAAAATACAAATTCCTCTTCAACTAAATGTGGCTGCATTGAACTAAGTAGTTGTTGTAAGTCTGTTATTCCCGCCATTTTTGCTCCATTCTCCAGTTAATGGCTCAAATCCCTTTTAAAAACAAGGAATTCAACCCTATTTATAATTCTAAACTATAACCATTTATTCGGCTGTTTCTCCTTTTATTCCTAGTAATTTATCCCTACAATCGAGTTAACTTTTCGATCATTAAACGATTGGAGCAATAATGAGCGACGTTAAACATTGCAAACTTCTTATCTTAGGTTCGGGCCCTGCTGGCTATACCGCAGCGGTATATGCAGCGCGCGCGAATTTAAACCCTGTGTTAGTAACTGGCATGCAACAAGGCGGTCAGTTGACTACGACAACTGAAGTCGAAAACTGGCCAGGTGACGCTGAAGGTCTAACAGGCCCAGCACTAATGGAAAGAATGAAAGAACACGCAGAGCGATTTGAAACAGAGATCGTGTTCGACCACATCAACGAAGTGGATTTCAGCCAGCGTCCTTTCCGTCTAAAAGGTGATTCAGGCGAATACACCTGTGATGCATTAATTATTTCAACTGGCGCATCAGCGAAATATCTCGGTCTTGATTCTGAAGAAGCCTTTAAAGGTCGTGGCGTATCGGCTTGCGCGACGTGTGACGGTTTCTTCTATCGTAACCAGAAAGTTGCGGTTGTCGGCGGTGGTAACACTGCGGTTGAAGAAGCGCTATATCTATCAAACATCGCATCTGAAGTTCATCTGATTCACCGTCGCGATAGCTTCCGTGCAGAAAAGATCTTGATAAACCGTCTGATGGACAAAGTAGAGAACGGCAATATCGTTTTGCACACCGATCGTACTCTTGATGAAGTACTGGGTGATGAGATGGGTGTAACAGGTGTTCGCCTGAAAGATACTCAATCAGACAAAACTGAAGAGCTTGAAGTCATGGGTGCATTCATCGCGATTGGTCACCAGCCGAATACAGCGATTTTTGAAGGCAAGCTTGAAATGAAAGACGGCTATATTATCGTGAAATCCGGTCTGGAAGGTAATGCCACTCAAACCAGCATCGAAGGTATCTTTGCAGCTGGTGACGTTATGGACCATAACTACCGTCAGGCGATTACTTCTGCCGGTACTGGTTGTATGGCTGCGTTAGACGCAGAGCGTTACCTAGATAGTCTTAATGATAAATAAGCATAAGAATTTACAATATTAATATCTAACTCATAAAACCCAGCGGTATATCCGCTGGGTTTTCTTTTGTATACTACGTGCCCTCAACATATAAGAAGAAATATTATTAAGCCTTTACATAATGGATAAGAAAAAACAACGTAGCTTGAACGCATGGCTCAAGCAGCAAAGTAAATTAGCCAAACGCTGGCTTATGATTGCTGTTGGGCTTGGGGTACTTTCGAGCCTATTTCTACTTGCCCAAGCGGCGCTGCTCGCGACAATTTTGCATCAGCTGATTATCGAGCATGCAGATAAATACTCGCTAATCCCTTACTTTTTGGGCTTAGTGGTAACTGTTGCTGCACGTGCTGGATGTACTTGGGGACGAGAGATCGCAGGCTTTAAAGCCGGTAAAGAAATCCGAATTTATATCCGCCAGTTAATCTTCGACAAACTGCGTGAGTTAGGCCCTGCTTATATCAAAGGCAAGCCTGCTGGCGCATGGGCGACGCTGACACTTGAGCAAGTTGA
This sequence comes from Vibrio plantisponsor, assembly GCF_013041605.1. Taxonomy (GTDB): domain Bacteria; phylum Pseudomonadota; class Gammaproteobacteria; order Enterobacterales; family Vibrionaceae; genus Vibrio; species Vibrio plantisponsor. Next base: position 158,784 of record NZ_JABEQC010000003.1, read on the forward strand.
AAACATGCACGACTTCTTTGCTCGTTACTTACCGCAGATGTCGCTTTCTGTATTGATCCCGTTTGTCATTCTGATTGTCGTCTTTCCAGTCAACTGGGCTGCGGGTTTGATTTTCCTGCTCACTGCGCCCCTTGTTCCGCTATTTATGGCGCTGGTTGGTATTAAAGCCGCTGACGCAGGCAGAAAAAACTTTAAAGCACTGCAACGTCTTTCTGGTCACTTCTATGACCGCTTACAGTCAATGACGACAATTCGTCTGTTTGACCGTACCGCAGCAGAAACAGAGCATATGCGCGGTGCATCTGAAGTATTCCGTAAACGAACTATGGATGTTTTACGCATAGCATTCTTGTCTTCCGCTGTACTTGAGTTCTTTACATCGATTTCAATTGCGATTACTGCGGTTTACTTCGGTTTCAGCTTTATCGGCGAATTAGAATTTGGTTACTACGGCGCAGGCGTCACCTTGTTCTCCGGTTTGTTTATTCTTATTCTCGCTCCAGAGTTTTATCAGCCGCTGCGTGAGCTGGGCACTTATTATCATGCGAAACAGCAAGCGGTGGGTGCGGCTGAAAGTATTGTTGAGTTCTTACAAACCGACGTGAGCAAAGTGGCTTCAGGTTCAACACCTCTTCCAGCGAATCATCAATCGACCAATGATTCTGTTGAGATCGTTGCTCGTGATTTGGAAGTGCTTAGCCCTGAAGGTAAACGCTTAGTTGGTCCTGTTTCTTTCACATTGAACAGCCATGAAACAACAGCGTTAGTTGGCCCAAGCGGCGCAGGTAAAACCAGCCTGATAAATGCCATTTTAGGGTTTATGCCATATCAAGGCAGTTTGACGATTAATGGCATCGAGCTCAGCCAACTCGATCATACAAGTTGGCGCAAAGCGATTAGCTGGGTTGGTCAAAACCCGTTACTGGTACACGGCACAATTCGTGACAACGTAACCCTAGGTAAAAACGATATTACTGACCAAGCCGTGCAAGAAGTGCTCGATAATGCTTATGCTTCAGAGTTTGTTAACAAGCATGGTTTGGATTATATGATCAGTGACCGCTCTGGTGGCTTGTCTGTAGGTCAGGCACAACGCTTAGCCTTAGCCCGTGCGATGTTACAAAAAGGCCGTTTCTGGTTACTGGATGAACCAACCGCAAGTTTAGATGCACGCAGCGAACAGTTGGTCATGCAAGGGCTTAATACTCAAATTGCAGACAAAACAGCGCTGCTTGTCACTCACCAACTACTCCCGTTGAAATCCGTCCATCAAATCCTCGTGATGCGTGATGGCTTGCTTGAGCAATCCGGAGATTTCAATACGCTCAGCCAACAACAAGGCCTGTTTGCCTCAATGTTAGCGTCCAATCAAGCCGTTCAAGAAGCTGATAAGGGGAATCTAGATGCGTGATTTACTGCCATACTTAAAACTGTATAAAAAGCACTGGTTTGGTTTGTCTCTCGGGATGTTGCTGGCGTTTCTAACCCTGTTAGCATCTATTGGTTTGCTTACGCTTTCAGGCTGGTTCCTCTCTGCCGCTGCGGTAGCTGGCTTAACGATTGCCCGTGAAACCTTCAACTACATGTTGCCGGGCGCATTCGTTCGCGGCTTTGCCATGGGGCGTACGGCGGGACGCTGGGGCGAGCGAGTCGTAAGCCATAACGCCACGTTCAAACTGCTGACTGACTTGCGAATTTTCTTTTTTGAAAAACTCGCACCTATGATTCCAGGCCGAATCTCAAACCTGCGTGATGCAGACCTTTTAAACCGTCTTGTTGCCGATATCGATGCAATGGACCATGTTTACCTGCGTCTTATCAGCCCAGTGACCGTTGGTGTACTCGGTATTGCGGCAATCACGGCCCTACTCTGCTGGTTTGACTCAAGCTTAGGCTTAGTTCTGGGTACCGTTTTATTTGTACTTTTACTGCTTTGGCCAGTTATGTTCTACAAGCTTGGCAAACGTAACGGTGCTGAACTTACCCAAAATAAAGCAGACATGCGTATTGCAACCATGGACTGGCTGCAAGGCTATAGCGAACTTACTATCTTTGGTGCGGAATCTCGTTACCGCGAAGCCATTTATACCGCGCAAGAAAAACTGCTGACCAATCAGAAAATCAATGCGAGCTTTACTGGTTTAGCCCAAGCCCTTCTGTTATTGGCAAACGGCTGGACACTGGTTCTGATGCTGTGGCTAGCGGCTGACGGTGTCAACGGTCAGGCACCTGACCCTATGATCGCTCTGATGATCTTCGCAACCATGGCAAGCTTTGAGCTACTCATGCCGATTGCAGGAGCATTCCAACATTTAGGCCAAACACTGACTTCTGCCCGTCGTTTGAATGAAGTCATTCTTAGTGAGCCTGACGTTGTATTCCCTAAACAGAATACAACGCATTCAGGTGAGTTTTCAGTTGAGTTCGACGGAGTGTCGTTCCAATACCCAGACAGCGAACAGCAAGTGCTGAACAATGTCCAAGTTTCGGTTCCAGCTGGCCACAAACTTGCTATTGTTGGTCAAACCGGTTCTGGTAAATCAACACTGATCCAATTGCTCTGCCGTTACTGGGATGCTAACCAAGGTGAGATTAAAATCGCCGGAACGCCTCTGAAAAACTGGAGTGAAAGTGACCTGCGTGCATCCATCAGTGTGGTAAGTCAACGTGTCGACATCTTAAATGGCACCTTACGCGACAACCTGCTAATGGCGAAACCGCAAGCTACGGACGAAGAATTGTGCACAATTCTAGAGCGAGTGGGATTACAAAAGCTGCTTGAAGCTCCGGGATTAGATGCTTGGCTAGGTGATGGTGGACGTCAGCTTTCCGGCGGTGAGAAACGCCGTATTGGTATCTCACGCGCTATTTTGAATAACGCCCCTATCCTATTGTTGGATGAACCTACCGAAGGTTTGGATAAACAAACAGAACAGCAAATCATGGATCTGTTTAAGTCTCATTTCTCGGGTAAAACGGTCATCTTCATTACGCACCGTCTGATTAATTTGGATCAAATGGATGCGATATGCCTGATTGAACAAGGTGAAGTTGTCGAACATGGTACCCATGAAGCGTTACTAGCGCAGCAAGGTCGCTACTATCAGCTTAATCAAACGCTATAAAAGACAAAGCCCTTTAGTTTCCTAAAGGGCTTTTTATTCTCTTCTCCAGCCAGCGAAAAGATATCGGCTTCAGATACAAAAAATCCCAAGCTAAGCTTGGGATTTTTCAAATTAGAGAGTCTGATAAATTCAGTTTACTTACGCGTACGAGGCGTATTCTTTTGCGCTGGTCTTCCGCCTGTTCTGCCTTTGCCACCTGCTTGGCCTTTACCAGCAGCTGTACCCGCTTTTGCGCGAGAGCCGTGCTCACCAGATGATGGCTTATTTGTCGCAGTTGTTGGCTTACGGCGACCCTTCGGTGCCGGTGCTGTTACGCGCTCTTCATGGCGGCGTACTGCACGACGAATTTTCTGACTACGAGAACGCTCACGTTTACGCGATGTGTTGTCTTTAGACACATCAAGCATCGTTTCGTCTTCTGGACGTAGATCAACCAGTTCACGCAAGTAGTTTACTTGCTTAAGGTCTAGTTCCATCCAACCGCCGCGAGGCAATTTCTTATCTAGGAAGATATCACCATAACGTACACGTTTAAGACGGCTAACTGTGGTCTCTTGAGATTCCCAAAGACGACGAACTTCGCGGTTACGACCTTCGTTGATAACAACGTAGAAGGTGTGGTTCATACCTTCACCACCAGCGTATACCACGTCTTCGAAACGTGCTAAACCATCATCAAGTTGAACACCACGAACAAGGTTGCGTACTTTATCTTCAGTTACTTCACCGAAAACACGCACTAAGTATTCACGTTCCACTTGACGGCTTGGGTGCATCAAACGGTTAGCCAACTCACCATCAGTAGTGAACAGAAGCAGACCTGAAGTGTTTGCATCCAGACGACCTACTGAAATCCAGCGCGAACCGCGAATTTTCGGTAGACGGTCAAAAACCGTACGGCGACCATCAGGGTCATGACGAGTACATAACTCACCTTCTGGTTTGTAATACGCAAGTACGCGACATACAACTTCTTCTTGTGCTTTTGCAGATACGGTATGCCCGTCAATACGTACAACAGCGCTTTCATCTTCTAAGCGCTCACCCAACGCAGCTACCTTGCCATTAACACTAACACGACCAGCTCTAATCAGAGCTTCTAACTCACGACGAGAACCATGACCGGCGCGTGCTAAAACCTTTTGTAACTTTTCGCTCATTTATCTACCTTTGTGTCGTCTTCTCAGACGTCGAAATATTAGTATGCGATCTGACTTCAGTACCAGTTTTTCTGGCAAAAATCGCGGTCGCGTATTATTACAGATTACACCGACAAAAGCATCCAGTTTATCCCCAAACTAAGTAGAGATTTCACCAAGCAAACCTGAGTGGGCGCGAGCGCGAACAAAAAAGAATCTTGTCTCGTTTCACCGCTTATTCGAACGGTAATGGATCACCCGAGCCAACACGAACAACTTGTGGTTCATCATCGCTGAAATCAATCACGGTTGTCGGCTGTTCACCCAAAAATCCGCCATTGAGAATCACGTCCACCGCGTGTTCAAGACGATCACGAATTTCATCAGGATCCGATTCCGTCGTCTCATTACCCGGTAAAATAAGCGAAGTCGACATCAAAGGTTCGCCCAATGCTTCAAGCAGATCCAACGCGATTTTGTTGTCCGGAATACGGATACCAATGGTTTTACGCTTAGGGTTCATTAAACGACGCGGTACCTCTTTCGTACCTTTAAAAATAAAGGTGTAAGGCCCAGGCGTATTGTTCTTCAATAAACGGAAAGCCGTATTATCCACGCGTGCATAAAGTGAAATCTCAGACAAATCGCGGCACAGCAATGTGAAATTGTGCTTGTCGTCTAAACGACGAATCTGACAAATACGCTCTAATGCCTGTTTATTTTCTAACTGGCAGCCTAATGCATAACCGGAATCAGTTGGGTAAACAATCACACCACCATTCCGAATAATAGCAACCGCTTGATTGATTAAACGTGCTTGTGGGTTTTCTGGATGAACATAAAAAAACTGGCTCATTATTATTCCTCTTTACCTAGGGTCTCTTGCCCTAGTCTCTCAGCTGTGTCTTTAGAGAGTATTTCCCAGTCTTTCCAGACTGGTTCCACGCCAGAAGGCAGCCATAAATTTCGCCCTAACTCCATCCACGGAGACGGGTAATGAAAGTCACTGCCTTGAGAAGCTAATAGATTGTATTGTATAGCATAATCAGCCAAAGTGCGCCTTTCTTGTGGCGCTTGTTGAGGTTGAGCAACTTCCATTGCGTCACCACCGGCTTCTACAAACGCAGCAATTAAGCGCTTAAGCCACTTAGCCGTCAAGTTATATCGAGCCGGATGAGCAAGTACCGCCAGCCCTCCGGCTGCATGAATCGCATTAACCGCATCCGCCATTGAGCACCAGTTCGGTGGTACATAGCCCGGATTATCGCGCGTTAAAAACTTCTTAAAGACCTGCTGAAGATTTTTCGCATAACCCGCATCCACCAGCCATTTAGCAAAATGGGCACGCGTGATCGGTGCATCGCCTGCAATCGCTTTGACTTCCTCAAGCACGCCTTCTCGGGTTGATTTCTCTAATCGATGAGCAATCAGCTCCGCACGTCCGACTCGGTGTTCTTTCTGTTGCTCAATTAGACCTTGCAGATGCGGATTCAATGGGTCGATATTTAAACCAACAATATGAATATCTTTATTCTGCCAAACCGTCGAGATTTCAATACCATTGATAAGCGTAATCGGATGCTGTTTCTCTTCAATATAAGCGCGTGCTGGCGCTAATGCCTCAATGGTGTCGTGATCTGTAATCGCAAGAACATCAACATTAAATCCGATAGCGCGTTCGATCAGCTCTTGGTGAGACATGCGACCATCAGACGCTGTCGTGTGACTATGTAAGTCTATTTTCATATTTTTTAATTTTGCCTGTTTTTAAGGCTTGACTTTCACCTCTCGCACTAGTTTACTAGTACACAAATACGAGAGCACAAATTAAGGCTTGCTATGTTACAAGAAATCAACACAAACCCATATTCTAATTTAAGCACAGCTTCTGCTGAGCTTAATATTAATTGGTGGCGTATGTGGTCAGATTCTTGGCGGGCAAACGTGCACTTCTAATTCAGAGAAACGCATTCATAAAGCCCGCAATTAGCGGGCTTTTATTTTATCAGTTGACATATCGCATCCTCACTTTCAACTGGTTAGAGAACAAATTCAGACGATTTAATAAGGAGGTCTTGTGAACAAGGCCATTGAAATTAAAAACCTTGCACAGTTAGAAGTCATCAAGACCTCTATTCCTTATACGCAAGATCCTACTGCACTATTTCACGCACTGTGCGAAGGCAAAACCGACTGTTTATTGCTTGAGTCTGCTGAAATTGATTCAAAACAGAACCTCAAAAGTCTGCTGCTAATTGACGCTGCCGTGCGAATCACTTGCTTAGGTCACAAAGTAACTTTCCAAGCTTTAACTGATAACGGCATGCAACTGGTTAAAATTTTGAAGCAGAACGTTGTTGATGCCATTCCAGCAACACTGGAAGGCTCGCTTCTTACTCTGAACTTTGAAGCGCCGTGCGATACGCTAGATGAAGATTCGCGTTTAAAAGAAGCGTCTTCATTCGATGCATTACGACTTGTTCAGCACAGTTTTGATCTCAGCAAACAAGACAAACACGCCATTTTCATTGGTGGTTTGTTTGCTTATGACCTAGTTGCCAACTTTGAACCGCTCGGTGATGCGACTCTAAGTAACCAATGCCCTGATTACGTTTTTTATGTGGCAGAGACATTAATGGTTGTCGACCATCAGACTGAGACTTGTCAACTTCAAGCAACCGCATTCTCACGCACCACAGAAACTCATACAGCGCTAATCAGTCGTCTAGCTGTTATCACTGAGCAAGCTGCGATTCCTCAATTGAAGCCACAAGCTGAAAAAATTGCAGACGTATCGGTTAACACTAACATCAGCGATGAAGAGTTTTGCTCCATAGTTCGAGACTTGAAAGACTACGTCGTGAAAGGCGACATCTTCCAGGTGGTACCGTCTCGCCGCTTTACGCTTCCTTGCCCTTCTCCACTTGCAGCGTATGAGCAGCTCAAAAAGAGTAACCCTAGCCCTTACATGTTCTACATGCAGGACGAACGTTTCACTCTGTTCGGCGCTTCACCTGAGAGTGCTCTGAAGTACGAGAAAGAAACCAACCAAATTGAAATCTACCCTATTGCGGGAACTCGTCGTCGTGGCAAACGTGCCGATGGCAGTATTGATTTTGATTTGGATAGCCGTATCGAACTGGAACTGCGTCTGGATAAGAAAGAAAACGCGGAACATATGATGTTGGTGGATTTAGCACGTAACGATGTGGCTCGTATCTCGCAAGCGGGTACTCGTCATGTGGCCGACTTACTTAAAGTAGACCGTTACAGCCATGTGATGCACTTGGTTTCTCGCGTGGTTGGTCAGCTTCGTCAAGACTTAGATGCTCTGCACGCTTACCAAGCATGTATGAACATGGGCACGCTGACCGGTGCGCCAAAAATCCGTGCTATGCAGCTAATTCGTAACGTAGAGAAAGAACGTCGTGGTAGCTACGGTGGTGCTGTGGGTTATCTGACCGGTGAAGGCGATTTGGATACTTGTATCGTGATTCGCTCTGCTTATGTGGAAAACGGTATGGCTCAAGTTCAAGCCGGTGCTGGCGTGGTCTTCGACTCCGATCCACAAGCAGAAGCAGATGAAACACGCGGTAAAGCTCAAGCCGTCATTTCAGCGATTCAACACGCTCACCAAGCGCAATCTTCTTTAAATAAAGCGTAAGAAGTAGGAGGAATAACTCATGGCGAATATCGTATTCATCGACAACTTTGATTCATTCACCTACAACTTGGTTGATCAGTTCCGTTCATTAGGTCATCAGGTCACGATTTACCGTAACCACATTGCGGCAGACACCATTCAACATGCCGTGGAAGCCCTAGAGCAGCCAGTTATCGTTTTATCGCCAGGTCCGGGTGCACCTTCTGAAGCCGGCGTCATGCCAGAAATTTTAAAACGTCTGAAAGGTAAAGTGCCAATGATTGGTATCTGCCTTGGCCATCAGGCGATTGTTGAAGCTTATGGCGGTACGGTTGCAGGCGCTGGTGAAATCGTTCACGGCAAAGTATCCATGATGGAACATCAAAACCACGCGCTTTATCAAGGACTACCGTCGCCACTGGCAATTGCTCGTTATCACTCACTGGTCGCGACGCATGTGAGCGAAGAGTTAACTGTAACCGCTGAAGTTGATGGTTTAGTGATGTCAGTTGTACATGAACAAGACAAAGTGTGTGGATTCCAGTTTCACCCAGAATCCATTATGACTACGCAGGGAGCAACACTGTTAGAAAACGCGATTGATTGGGCGCTCAGTTAACTATCTCAAGCGCATTCAACGAAAAAGATTAGAGCCCAATAAGACAGTGGCGAAAAGGATAAGGAATAGAAACATGCAAAACATCATCAACAAACTTTACGAGCAACAGTCACTAAGCCAAAGCGAAAGCCAAGAGCTTTTCGACCACATAATTCGTGGCGAAATGGACCCAATTCTGATGTCTGCGGTACTGACAGCATTGAAAATTAAAGGCGAAACACCGGATGAAATTGCGGGTGCAGCTAGAGCTTTGCTAGCGAACGCCAATCCTTTCCCACGTCCGGATTATGACTTCGCTGACATTGTTGGTACTGGTGGCGATGGTTCCAATACCATCAATATTTCAACCACTTCAGCGTTTGTTGCAGCCGCCTGTGGCGTAAAAGTCGCAAAACACGGTAACCGTGGTGTTTCTAGCAAATCCGGTTCTTCTGATCTTCTCGACTCATTCGGTATTAACCTAGCAATGAGTGCTGAAGACACTCGTCAAGCACTGGACGATTTGGGTGTCGCTTTCTTGTTTGCACCTCAGTATCACGGTGGTGTTCGCCATGCGATGCCTGTGCGTCAAACCATGAAAACTCGCACCATATTCAACATTTTAGGTCCACTGATTAACCCTGCGAGACCCAATATCGAATTAATGGGTGTTTATAGCTTAGATTTGGTTCGTCCTATTGCGGAAACCATGTTACAAATGGGTCTCAAAAGAGCCGCTGTAGTTCATGGCTCAGGATTAGATGAAGTGGCTGTACATGGTGAAACCCATGTTGCAGAGATCAAAGACGGACAGATTGTTGAATACACTCTGACACCGCAAGATTTTGGATTAGAGGCTTACCCGCTAGACGCAATCAAAGGTGGGGAGCCTGAAGAAAACCGCGCCATCATCACTGATATCCTCAATGGCAAAGGAACGCCTGCACAACTCGCTGCTGTTGCTGTCAACGTTGCTCTTCTTTTACGACTATTTGGAAAAGAAGATCTCAAAGCGAACGCGGCGCAAGCCATTGACGTTATGAACTCAGGTAAAGCTTACGAATTAGTTCAACAATTAGCGAATCGAGGTTAACGTCGACATGTCTAACGAAACCAACGTCAGTAACGAACTTCTTGCTAACGAGAAAGCTGAGAGCGGACAACCGCAACAACTCTCTGAACATATTTCCGTTGAAAATACGAAAATGGCTCAAGTGTTAGCCAAGATCGTCAAAGACAAAGCAGTATGGGTTGAAGAACGCCAGAAGGAGCAGCCTCTTGAGAGCTTTAAAAATCTTCTGACCACATCTGATCGCGATTTCTATCAAGCTTTAGGTCATCAAAATTCGGACAACGGCAAAACAGCTTTCATTCTGGAATGCAAAAAAGCATCGCCATCAAAAGGCTTGATTCGTCAGCATTTTGATTTGGATTACATCGCATCGGTGTACAACCAGTACGCGAACGCAATTTCCGTTCTGACAGACGAAAAATACTTTCAGGGTAACTTTGAGTTTCTGCCACGTATTCGCTCTCAGGTAACACAGCCTGTACTGTGCAAAGACTTTATGATCAGCCCTTATCAGGTTTATCTGGCTCGTCATTACGGCGCAGACGCAATTCTACTGATGCTTTCTGTTCTCAATGATGAGCAATATAAAGAACTGGCTGCTGTGGCCCATGAACTCGGTATGGGCATTCTGACTGAGACCAGCAACGAAGAAGAAATTCACAGAGCTATTGCTCTTGAAGCAAAAGTAATCGGAATTAACAACCGCAACTTACGCGACCTGTCAACCGACCTTAACCGCACGAAAGAACTCGCACCGCTGCTGCCAGAAGGTACAACGGTTATCTCTGAGTCTGGCATATACACCCACCAGCAAGTGCGTGACTTGGTGCCTTACGCAAGCGGCTTTTTGATTGGCAGCGCGTTAATGGCGCAGGAAAACCTTGAACTGGCGGTACGTAAAGTGGTTCTGGGCGAAAACAAAGTATGCGGACTGACTCACCCTGATGATGCTGTTAAAGCCTATCAAGCAGGCGCGGTATTTGGTGGTCTGATTTTTGTTCCTAAATCAAAACGTTATGTTGATACAGAAGCTGCACGCTTAACCATGGCAGGTGCACCTTTGCAATATGTGGGTGTATTTCAGAATCACTCAGTGAAAGAAGTGGCAGACACCGCCGTTCAGCTCGGGTTATTTGCAGTGCAATTACACGGTGATGAATCGCAAGCATTTATCAATGAACTGAGAAGTGCTTTGCCTGAACAGGTAGAAATCTGGAAAGCCTACGGGGTCACCGATCAATTACCTGCATTTATTGAAAACCATGTCGACCGCCATTTACTGGATGCCAAAGTTGGCACACAAAGCGGTGGCACCGGAACTTCATTTGATTGGTCATTACTGGCAAAAGCTTCGGTTCCCAATGTCATGCTGGCGGGCGGACTTTCTCCAGAGAATGCACAACATGCGGCAACACTAGGATGTATGGGATTAGACCTCAACTCAGGTGTTGAATCCGAACCCGGTAAAAAAGACGCAGCAAAGTTGAAGCAAGCTTTCAGTGCGATTAGAAATTACTAAATTTTAGAAAATACGAACACATCGACGACTATTATCGTATCCCCGAAGACACCAACGGGGATCGCAATTAAGGGATAATGAACATGGCAAAACTTAACGCCTATTTTGGAGAGTACGGTGGTCAGTACGTACCTCAGATTTTAGTACCCGCTCTAGACCAGCTAGAACAAGCTTTTATTGATGCTCAAGAAGACCCAGAGTTCCGTTCGGAGTTCATGACTCTTTTGCAGGAATACGCTGGACGCCCTACGGCACTAACTCTAACGCGTAACATCACCAAAGGTACAAAAACTAAGCTGTATCTGAAACGTGAAGATTTGCTTCACGGCGGCGCGCATAAAACCAACCAAGTTCTTGGTCAGGCACTATTAGCAAAACGTATGGGCAAAACCGAAATCATCGCTGAAACTGGCGCTGGTCAACATGGTGTTGCAACAGCTCTGGCTTGTGCACTGCTAGATTTGAAATGTCGCGTATACATGGGTGCAAAAGATGTTGAGCGCCAAAGCCCGAACGTTTTCCGCATGCGCTTAATGGGTGCAGAAGTAATCCCAGTACACTCAGGTTCAGCGACATTAAAAGATGCTTGTAACGAAGCAATGCGTGACTGGTCTGCAAGTTATGAAAATACCCACTACTTATTAGGCACTGCTGCGGGTCCTCACCCATTCCCTACCATTGTTCGTGAATTCCAGCACATCATTGGTGAAGAGACTAAGAATCAAATTTTAGCCCGTGAAGGTCGTTTACCAGATGCGGTAATTGCTTGTGTTGGCGGTGGTTCTAACGCTATCGGCATGTTCGCTGATTTCATCGAAGAAGAATCAGTTCGTCTCATCGGCGTAGAGCCTGCGGGTAAAGGTATTGATACCGACCAACACGGCGCGCCTTTAAAACATGGTAAGACAGGCATCTACTTAGGTATGAAAGCACCCTTGATGCAAGATGAATACGGACAGGTTGAAGAGTCTTACTCAATTTCTGCTGGTCTGGACTTCCCTTCTGTGGGTCCACAACATGCGTATCTGAACTCGATTGGCCGTGCAGAATACGACAGCATCACCGACGATGAAGCATTGGACGCTTTCCAGCTGCTTGCTCGTAAAGAAGGCATCATTCCTGCGCTGGAATCTTCACACGCATTAGCGCACGCATTGAAAATGGCGTTTGCTGAGCCAGAGAAAGAGCAGTTATTAGTGGTTAACCTGTCTGGCCGTGGAGACAAAGATATCTTCACCGTGGACAAAATTTTACAAGATAAAGGAGTGCTGTAATGGATCGTTATCAATCTCTTTTTCAGCGCTTAGCTGAGCAAAACCAAGGCGCATTTGTTCCGTTTGTAACGATTGGTGACCCTTCTCCTGAGCTTTCTCTGCAAATTATGCAGACATTAATTGATGCAGGCGCAGATGCTCTTGAGCTCGGATTTCCGTTCTCAGATCCGTTGGCAGATGGTCCAACGATTCAAGGAGCAAACAATCGTGCCCTTCAGGCGGGTACTACTCCGGATATCTGTTTTGACCTTATCAAGCAAATCCGTGTTAAGAATCCAGACACGCCAATCGGTTTGTTAATGTACGCCAACTTGGTGTTCTCTCGCGGTATTGAAAACTTCTATCAACGTTGTCAGGAAGCCGGTGTTGATTCAGTGCTGGTCGCTGATGTACCAACCACGGAAAGCGCTGAATTCGTTGCGGCTGCGGAGAAATTCGGCATCAAGCCAATTTTCATTGCGCCACCAACGGCCAGTGATGAAACGCTGAAATCTGTCGCTTCATTGAGTAAAGGCTACACTTATCTGCTTTCTCGTGCGGGTGTGACTGGTGCGGAAACAAAAGCCAATATGCCAGTGCATGAGTTGTTGGAACGTTTGAATCAGTTTGATGCGCCACCAGCACTTCTTGGTTTTGGTATTTCACAACCGGAACAGGTTAAACAAGCGATTGCAGCTGGCGCAGCTGGCGCAATCTCCGGTTCTGCTGTAGTGAAAATTATCGAAACAAACCAAAACGACCCTGAGGCGCTGCTGAAATCGTTAGCTGGTTTTATAACACCAATGAAACAAACGACCATCAAATAGCTGCAAAAGGTAGGGTTTGGTGACCCTACCACCTACTTCTAATGATCAATTTTTAACTGGCGATTTTATAGCTATTTAAGGCTAGCCAGTTTAGGAATTGATCATTTTTTTAACACTTCATCGAATATTGCATTCAAGATATCCCCCACTCTGCCATTGTTCATTTCTGCTTCAAAACCCAAAGCAAACGTTTTCCATGATGAATAAATGACCTCCTTATCAGCAAAAATAGGTGATTACGTCAAATCCGACGCAGATGCATATTGCCAATTGTGAAATATAAGTGTAAAAAACCGAGCAACATAATTTTCCACTAATCGAGGATTGGTTAGTGGTTATGTCTAGAAATTTACACATTATTAGCACAGGGGTTAAGGAAGTGTTAAAACAAAAGAATTTACTACAGAACATTGGTGTTCAAGTTGTGATTGCCATGGTACTCGGTACCCTCATCGGTGCTGCCATGGGTCACGATGCGACAATGTTTTCTCCATTGGGTGCCATCTTTATTAACTTAATCAAGATGTTAGTTATTCCTTTGGTCGCTGTTGCTCTGATTTCAGGTGCAGCTGGACTAGGCAATAGCCACTCAGCAGGTAAAGTTGGTTTCGTTACTCTAGGTTACTTTGCTGTGACTTCTGCTCTAGCAGTTGTTCTTGCACTGGTTATGGGTGAAGTATTCCAACCGGGTATGGGTATTGATGTTTCTGGTGTTGAAGGCATGTTCTCAGCAGAATACGCATCAAAAGGTGAACTACCGACATTTTGGGCAACGGTTACCGGTATGATTCCGACTAACGTGTTCCAATCTTTGAACGACGCAAACATTCTGCAAATCCTCGTTTTCTGCTTGTTCTTAGGTATTGCCATTTCAAAACAAAGCCCAGAGAAACGCGATCCAGTAATCAACGGTGTAAACACTATCGTTGATTCAATGGTGTGGATGATCAACAAAGTGATGGTTATCGCTCCAATCGGCGTATTCGGTCTGATGGCTGAAGCTGTGGGTACATTCGGTTTTGGCGCGCTAATGGTGGTGTTCAAACTATTTGTTGTTTACACAGCCGCTATCCTGATTTTTGGTTTCATCGTTTACCCAGCAATGATTCATTTCTTCAGCAAAACGTCAGCTAAGAAATTCATCAGCGCAATGAAGAAGCCACAAGCGGTTGCGCTTTCAACAGCTTCTTCTATGGCAACACTTCCTGTTACTATGGATACCGTTGAGAAAGACCTAGGTGTACGTAACTCGACAGCGTCATTCGTTCTGCCTCTAGGCGCAACGATCAACATGTCTGGTAACGCAATCTACTACGGTTTAGTTGCAGTTTTCTTTGCTCAACTGTTCCACATTGACCTATCAATGGGTGCTTACATTGCAATCGTCGTGACTGCAACACTAGGCGCTGTAGGTCAAGCTGGTGTACCTGGTCCTTCATTCCTTGTTGTTGCGGTTCTTCTTGCTGCAGGCATTCCAATTGAAGGTCTACCACTACTATTCGCTCTAGACCGTATCTTCGATATGATCCGTACAGCACTAAACATCACTGGTGACGCAGCTTGTGCAGTCATCGTTGATTCTATGATTGAAGATTCTGAAGCTGAAAAAGTTTATCAAGATCAGCAAGCTTAATAGTTGAATCTCTAGTAAAAACCGCTCTGATGAGCGGTTTTTTGCTTTCAGCAACAAGATACTCAAATTTGTAACTAAATCGCTACTGGCTATTCAGATGATAGAGCAAATTGAGTAGACTGTCGGCAACGAAAAGTTTGGATGTACCTACATAATGAAACAACTGATTGAGTTTATTCCTCTAATTATCTTCTTCGCGCTTTTTAAGCTATACGATATTTATGTCGCGACAGCTGCGTTGATCGCTGCAACTGCCATTCAAGTCGCTATTTCGTACTTCGTGTACAAGAAAGTGGAAAAAATGCAGCTCATTACCTTTGCTGTTGTCGCCATCTTTGGTGGTATGACGATTTTCCTTCATGACGACAACTTTATTAAATGGAAAGTGACCATTGTTTACACTGTGTTTGCTCTCGGCCTGACTATCAGTCATTTGATGGGTAAATCAGCAATCAAAGGTATGTTAGGTAAGGAAATCACTCTGCCTGACAGTGTATGGGCGAAAGTAAACTGGGCATGGGTTGCCTTCTTCACTATCTGTGCAGTCGTTAATATCTACATTGCTTATCAATTGCCTTTGGATGTCTGGGTTAATTTCAAAGTGTTCGGTCTTCTTATCGCAACATTTGTCTATACTCTGCTGACTGGCGTTTATATTTATAAACATCTTCCTAAAGAGCAGAAAAATTCTAACCAATAGATAGTTATACATGACTCTTAGGGGTTAATAAGCCGCAGAATTTACTGCTATAATGCCCTCTTTTCTGACAGCGACTTGGTAACACGGTCGCTGTTTTGTTTACTACGGAATTTGAAATGAGTCAGGAAGTCAGTTCCCCTAAAGGCCAACTATTACTTAGAACCGTTGCTATGCCGGCAGACACCAATGCAAATGGTGATATCTTTGGTGGTTGGATTATGTCTCAGTTGGACTTGGCTGGCGGTATATTAGCGAAAGAGATATCTTCTGGTCGTATCGTTACCGTCTCTGTTTCCAGTATCGCGTTTAAAAAACCAGTGAAAGTGGGTGATGTGGTCTGCTGTTATGGTGAATGTACTAGGATTGGCCGCACTTCTATGTCAATTAATTTAGAAGTTTGGGTGAAGCCCGTTAAAGTTGACGGCATCGGTGACCGTTTCCAAGTGTGTGAAGCCACATTTAATTATGTCGCGATTGATTCCGATGGGCGCCCTCGCCCGATTAACGCAGGGAACTGATCACAGAAATATCACCATCAAGGTTTAAATATTGCCAAGTTTCAGTACATTAGTTGCCGGTAACTTGCAGTTTCAGTCATTAATAAGGATATGGATTATGTGGTATGTCATTTTTTCTCAAGACGTTGAGAACTCTCTGGAAAAACGCATGAGTGTTCGTCCTGCGCACTTAGAACGCTTACAAGTTCTTCAAGATGAAGGCCGTTTGCTGACAGCGGGTCCTCTGCCTGCCATCGATTCTGAAAACCCAGGTGAGGCAGGTTTCACTGGCTCAACTGTTATTGCTGATTTCAACTCGTTAGAAGAAGCGAAAGCATGGGCAGACGCAGATCCCTATGTGGCAGCAGGTGTTTATGCTAATGTCATCATCAAACCGTTCAAAAAAGTATTTTAGTATGAAAAAAAGTACCGCTGGAATTATCGCTTTCGGCTTAGTTCTGCTTTCAGGTTGTAGCTCTAGTTCAGACAACCAGAGAAACCTTGAACTACTCGCGGATAATAGAGCCAGCCTGCTGAGCGCTGAACTGCCTTTAGAGTACGGCCCACTCAATATCATGCGTGCGACTGCCAAAGGCACCAATATTGAAATGATGATGGTTTATAACGCTGATGATAAAAATGCCAAACCAGTAACTCAGGTTATGCAAAGTAGCATCAAAACCTTTTGCTCAGACAAAAATATCAAAGCAAACCTCGAAGTAGGTTTAAGTTACCGAATCAAAATGCGTAACACTCGCGGACAACTGATGGTGGATGAAACCATCACGCAGCAAACTTGCGCTTCACAATAGTTTTGTTCCCTATAAATGCTTTGTTCTACAAACAAGGGGCTCACATGAGCCCCTTGTTATTCCAATTTGCAATTAAGCTGCGTTACTTTGTGCTTCTTCGCGCAAGGTTTTTGCCGCTAACACCATGTTGATCAGTGATGCTTCCACTTCTTTCCAGTTACGAGTTTTCAGACCGCAATCAGGGTTTACCCATAATCGTTCTGCTGGGATCTTGGCAGAAGCTTTACGCAATAAGCCTTCAATCCATTCCTGTGTTGGAATGTTTGGTGAGTGAATATCGTAGACACCCGGACCAATTTCGTTCGGATAATTGAAGTCTTCAAAGGCTTTCAGAAGTTCCATGTTCGAGCGTGAGGTTTCAATCGTAATCACATCTGCATCCAGCGCTGCCACTGAGTCGATGATCTCATTGAATTCGCTGTAACACATGTGAGTATGGATCTGGGTTTGCGGTGTGGCGCTTGCCGCAGATATCTTGAACGCTTCCACTGCCCAATCTAAGTATGCCTTGTGGTCACGCTTCTTCAGAGGCAATCCTTCGCGAATCGCCGGTTCATCAATCTGAATGATGTTAATACCTGCATCTTGTAAATCAGAGACTTCGTCACGTAATGCAAGTGCCAGTTGCTGGGCGATTTCTTTGCGGCTGATATCTTCACGAGGGAAAGTCCAGCATAAGATAGTGACAGGCCCCGTTAACATCCCTTTCATCTTCTTATTGGTTAGTGATTGAGCATAGCTTGACCATTCAACAGTGATTGGTTTTTCACGTTCAATATCGGCAACCACAATCGCTGGCTTAACGCAGCGAGAGCCGTAACTTTGCACCCAACCAAACTGAGTGGTTTGGAAACCTGATAGGTTTTCAGCAAAGTATTCAACCATGTCGTTACGTTCCGCTTCGCCATGTACTAAAACATCCAGCCCCAAAGCCTCCTGACGCTTCACTGCATCTGCAATATGCCCTTTCAATGCTGAAATATACTCAGCTTCTGGTAATACCCCTGTTCGGAATGCACTGCGTTGAGTTCGAATTTCGCTGGTTTGCGGGAATGAACCTATGGTCGTGGTTGGGAACAATGGTAACGCCAGTTTCTTCGCTTGTGTCACTGCACGCTGTTCGTACGGTTCACTACGCTGCGCTAATGATGCAGTGATAGCGTTCACTCGCGATTGCACTTGCGGCTTGTTCACATGCGTTGCGGTTTTTCTATCAACAATAGGCAAGCTGTAAGTATCACAAGCCAGAATCGCTTCTTGGTCGCCATCTAATGCTCGTCCAAGTAGCGCGACTTCGGTGACTTTTTGCTTGGCAAACGCAAACCAGCTACGTACTTCTGCTGAGAGGTTTTGTTCGAGTTCTAAATTCACCGGGCTGTGCAGCAGTGAGCATGAACTCGCAATCCAGAGGCGATCACCCAGCTTATCTTTTGCTGGCTGCAATCTGTTACGCAGGTGACCTAAATCTGCACGCCAAACGTTCCTGCCGTTGATAGCACCCACTGACAACACCCACTGTTGTGGCAGTTTCTCTAGTACACTATCTAGCTGCTGTGGCGCGGCTGAAATGTCGATGTGAAGACCGTTTACAGGCAGTGCAACGATTTTGTCCAATGTATCAATCACCGAATCAAAATAGGTCGTTAGCAGCACTTTTACATCGCCTTGCAGTACCTGATACGCCAGCTTAAATGCATCTTGCCATTGGCTTTCTAACTCAAGTGACAGCACTGGCTCGTCGATTTGAACCCACTCTACCCCTTGTTTAGCCAACTTAGACAAAATGTTTTGATAAGCCGTCAGCAAACGCGGAAGTAATGTTAAGCGGTCAAAATTATCTTCAACTTCTTTACCCAAGTAGAGATAACTCACAGGCCCCAAAAGCACAGGTTTTACGTTTGCACCTGTTTTCACCGCTTCATTGACTTCTTCAAATAGCTGCGGCCAGCTCACTTCAAACTTATCATCAGAACTGAATTCAGGAACGATGTAGTGATAATTAGTATTGAACCATTTGGTCATGTCGGACGCCGCACTGCCGCTACAACCGCACGAGTTTTGCGACTGACCACGCCCAACGCGGAAAAGCGTATCGAGATCTGGAAAGCTATCTTTGTTATGAGATAGATGATGGCGAGCAGGAACATGTCCAAGCAGCAAAGTAGTTGTAAGAACATGGTCATACCATGCAAAATCGCCCGCTGTCGCAAAGCTTAAGCCCGCTTCTTTCTGTAAAGCCCAGTTGTTGTGGCGGA
The DNA here is from genome assembly GCF_013041605.1 of Vibrio plantisponsor. Lineage (GTDB taxonomy): Bacteria > Pseudomonadota > Gammaproteobacteria > Enterobacterales > Vibrionaceae > Vibrio > Vibrio plantisponsor. The sequence goes on from NZ_JABEQC010000003.1 coordinate 177,857, forward strand.
TTTCGCTACCCACCGCTTTTAGCTCTTGCTGAGTAATATCACCACGCCAGTATTTCTCTAGTGCAAATTTAAGTTCGCGTTTTTCGCCAATACGTGGATAGCCCAAAATATGTGTAATTGTCGCCATGTGATCGTTCCTTCTATTAAGCTGAGGTCAGACACAAAAGATGTCTAGATGGCTAAACTATCTCGCTAACCGCTCAATGAAACAATCAACTAATATTCAACTTGTTTATTAAAAATATTCATACACACCAATCCAGCTTAACGAGCAGCGTTGCAAACCAAACTAATAAATAGACGTCTAGATGTTTACAGCTCCAAAAAAAGGGCGTAAGTTAGTTTTTAAATTCATGATGCTTACGGAATGATGAGGAAATCTCATGATAGAGCTAAAACATTTAAGAACGATTGCTTCGCTGCGAGACACAGGATCATTGACCTCGACTGCGACTTCACTCCATTTGACTCAATCAGCCCTTTCTCATCAGATTAAAGACCTAGAAGCGAGACTTGGTAGCCAACTATTCTTACGAAAAACACGACCAGTAAAGTTTACTTCCGAGGGTGAGATACTGCTTAAGCTTGCCGATGACATTTTGCCGAGAATTGCCAAAGGGGAAAATGAACTGGCGAGCTTAAAAGAAGACGTGAACGGCAGGTTGCATATGGCTATAGAGTGCCACTCCTGTTTCCAATGGCTTATGCCCGCGTTAAGAGAGTATCAAGTGGCTTGGCCAAGCGTCGCATTAGACTTTTCATCTGGCTTCGGTTTTGAACCTCTGCCGGCACTGCTCGCTGGTGAACTGGACTTAGTGATTACTTCCGACATTCTTCCTCGCTCAGAAGTGCACTACGAACCTCTGTTTGATTTTGAAATGCGCTTAATCACTGCCACTAACCATCCTCTCGCTGGCAAAGAATCGATTGCACCAGAAGATTTGGCACAACAAACATTGTTGAGCTACCCAGTACAAAAACAGCGTTTAGATGTAGTGAAGCACTTCCTACAACCCGCCGGTGTAGAGCCAGCAAAATGGAAGCAAGCGGATAATACCTTGATGTTGGTACAGATGGTGTCTGCAGGCTTGGGTGTTGCTGCTCTGCCTAATTGGGCTATCAGCGAGTTTTCGCGTCAGGGATTGATCACCAGTAAACCACTAGGCAATGGTTTATGGCGCAGACTGTTTGCAGCAGTGCGTAATAGCGATAAAGACAAACGCTACTTACAAACCTTCTTTGCAACGGCGAAACAGCAATGCAAAAGCCACCTTGACGGAATCAAGATGGCTTAAAAATGCGATTAAACTTAACGACCTGATGATTTGAACTGGTTGGTTAATGGATCATAGCGAAAGCCAAGATGACTCAATTTACCAACCACGCTTTCAACATCCATTTCATAAGTGGAAACCAGCTCATCTAAGCTGTCACACTCCAAGCGTAGCTTCTCATTCACTATGCCTAAGAGAATAATACTATCCAGCTTATTAACATTGCTCAGATCCATATCGGTACTCCTTCGAACAAAACCCACTTATTAAGCCTAGTCGGGATTTCACACAAGAAAAGTGATTTTGCTCTAGGGAGTTAAATTCTGATTATTGGATCAGATAAAGACTGTGAAAACCTGTACTTGCCAGCAATACCAGCAAGAATGCTACCGCTAACTGACCTTTCTCCGGCTTCTTGGCCGTAATAATATGCCAGCTCCAAAAAACGATACCGGCAATCAGTAAACTGAAACTGATGACCAATGGCATGGTTAACTCGGTTAACTGTTCACTTTCAAGTGAGTAGGCAAATGGAACGATACACAACGTCGTTGCCATTGCAGACAAAATTCCTACCACTGGAAGAATGCGATGAAACGCATCTAGTCGGCTACGAGCAATGGACAAAAGCATGTTCGCGAACACCGACCCAAGCAGAAATATCATCATGAACAGTGATAAAGAAGCACTCCAACTTGGCGCTTCGCCAATAAGGATGCCGACGTAAGCTAATGAAAGACCGTTAACTAAGTAAAGAACCCATAAAGGTCCTTCATTACGAGTTTTGGTCGTCTGTACACGGGAATAGAAGTAGAAAATGGCAAATACCACCAGAAATGCTTCAATTTTAATCGAAGCGACAGCCAGCCAAAGCACACCTATTGAAGGTAATACCTTATGCAAGCGCCCGCGTTGACCCGGACAAATGTCACCTTTGACCAAAATCATCGTCAGAATAATTTGAGCGCCCAAAAGCATAGGAGCGAAAACAGAAAGTAGTGAATAAACCATAATTTCAAATAAGTGAGCTAAGTTTTAATAGAGGGCGATAATAGCAAAGCACAGTTCGCTTTCCTATCTCTGCAAACTTTCCGATATCTACCAGCATAGAAAAATCCCCAACAAAGATGAGGTGATGTTCCGCTAGATACTCCATCTTCAAGCCGCTATAATGCGCACCTCTCAAATACAAGGTCAAAATATGTACAGCGATATCACTCCTATCCATCAACACAAAAAGTACTGGGCAGAATGCTTCGGTACGGCACGCTTTTTACCTACCAGCCGTAAAGAGATGGATGCGCTTGGATGGGATAGCTGCGACATTATCATTGTGACCGGTGACGCTTATGTTGATCACCCAAGTTTTGGTATGGCAATCATTGGTCGTCTGTTGGAAGCTCAAGGTTTCCGCGTCGGCATCATTGCGCAGCCAGAATGGCAGAACAAAGACGCGTTTATGGCGCTGGGTAAACCGAACTTATTCTTCGGCGTTACAGCAGGCAACATGGACTCGATGATCAACCGCTACACGTCAGACAGAAAATTGCGTCATGATGATGCCTACACTCCGAACAATGAAGGCGGTAAGCGTCCTGATCGTGCAACACTGGTTTACTCGCAGCGTTGTCGTGAAGCTTATAAAGACGTACCCATTGTACTGGGTGGTATTGAAGCAAGCTTGCGTCGTGTTGCTCACTATGACTATTGGTCAGACAAAGTTCGCCGTTCAGTGTTATTTGATGCGAAAGCCGACATTCTTTTATTTGGTAACGCAGAACGCGCTCTGGTAGAAGTGGCACACCGCTTAGCAGATGGTGAATCAATCAGCGATCTGACTAACGTGCGCGGTACAGCAGTTAACCTTGCGGCAGTACCTGAAGGTTTCAAGGTTATTGATTCATCAAGAATTGATAAACCAAGTACGCCGTTTGTACCGACCAACCCGTACGAAGTTGAAACACAATGTGAAACTAAGAAAGAGGAAGAAGAAGCGAAACCGATTACCGTTCGCCCTTCCCGCCATGACTCAAAAACCACAGCTGTGCGTTTGCCTTCTTACGAGAAACTGATTAATGACCGTATTCTTTATGCACACGCAAGCCGTGTACTGCATTTAGAGACTAACCCGTATTCCGGCCGTGCTCTGATTCAAAGCCACGGCAACCGTGAGCTTTGGGTTAACCAAGCACCAATCCCATTGTCTACTGAAGAGATGGATTATGTGTTTGATCTGCCGTATGCACGTGTACCGCATCCTAAATACGGCAAAGATAAGATCCCGGCGTATGACATGATTAAAACGTCAGTGAACATTATGCGTGGGTGTTTTGGCGGCTGTTCTTTCTGTTCTATTACCGAACACGAAGGTCGAATCATTCAGAACCGTTCAAAAGAATCGATCATCAACGAACTCAAAGAGATCCGCGATAAAGTACCGGGCTTTACTGGCACTATCTCGGACTTAGGTGGCCCGACAGCAAACATGTACCGTTTAGGTTGTTCTGATCCTAAAGCGGAAGCCAACTGTCGTCGTCCATCCTGTGTGTTCCCGGGTATCTGTCATAAGCTCAATACCGACCACAAGCACACTATCGATTTATATCGTGAAGCGCGTAAAGTGGAAGGCATTAAGAAAGTGATGATTGCGTCTGGTGTTCGCTACGACCTCGCCATTGAGTCACCTGAATATGTTAAAGAGCTTGTGACTCACCACGTAGGCGGCTACCTAAAAATTGCTCCTGAACATACGGAAAAGAACCCGCTTGATCTGATGATGAAACCGGGTATGGGTACATTCGACCGCTTTAAAGAACTGTTTGATAAATACAGTGCGGAAGCGGGCAAGAAGCAATACTTAATTCCTTATTTCATCTCTGCTCACCCAGGTACAGAAGATGAAGATATGGTGAACTTGGCGCTATGGCTGAAAAGCCATAACTACGAGTGTGACCAAGTACAGAACTTCTATCCGTCACCAATGTGTAACGCAACGGCGATGTATCACTCTGAAGTGAACCCTTTAAAACGTGTGAAATACAAAAAACGTGAAGATGTCACTGTACCGAAAGGTGATCGTCAAAGACGTTTGCACAAAGCGCTTCTTCGCTATCACGACCCACTAAACTGGCCGCTGATCCGCGAAGCTCTAATCAACATGGGCAAGAAGCATTTGATTGGTGATAAACCTAACTGTTTAGTCCCTGCTGAAGATGGTGACAAACTCACGCCGGCGCATCGTCGTAAGTCAGGTCGTCACGGTTCAAACCGATTTGCCACTAAACATACCAAGTCACAACCAGGGTTTGATGCGCTACGTGGTGACAATAGTCGTGGTGAAAATGGCCGTAAAGAGAACAATCGTGGCGATAACCCACGAGGTAACAAAGCATCGGGCAACAACAAATCCGGTACAAAAGGTTCCTACGGTAGTTCACAAGGCAGCAGTCGTCCGCAAGGTAACGGCCGCCCGCAAAGCAGCGCTCGACCAAATGCGAACAAAGGCAAAGGGCAAAATCGACCTTCTCAACGTACACAATAAAGCGTTAGTGAATAGCAAAGCATAAAAAAGCGCAGCTCTCAGGCTGCGCTTTTTAGTCAATGATCTGTTGGTTTTTATAAGCAGAAACTAACGCGAATTACGCATACTGCTCTTCAAACTCTTTCATAAACGAAACAAGAGCTTGCACACCTTCAAGCGTCATTGCGTTATAGATTGATGCACGCATACCACCTACAACACGGTGACCTTTCAGTGAAGTTAAACCACGAGCTTCAGCTAACTCAAGGAAAGTACCGTCTAGTTCAGGCTTCGCTAACTGGAATGGTACGTTCATTAGAGAACGGTTGTCTGGGTGAATACCGTTGCGGTAGAAGTCAGATGAATCAACATAGTTATAAAGCAGTGCTGCTTTTTCACGGTTGATTTTCTCAATCGCTTTCACACCACCCTGCTCTTTTAACCACTTGAATACTAAGCCTGATAGATACCAAGCGTAAGTCGGTGGCGTGTTGAACATTGAATCTTGTTCTGCCAACAGTTTGTAGTTCAGGATGCCAGGAACAAGGTCACTTGCTAGCTCTAGCAAGTCATCACGTACAATCGCGATACAAATGCCCGCAGGGCCAATGTTTTTCTGTGCACCCGCGTAGATAACACCGTATTTCGAAACATCGATTTCACGAGAAAGAATCGTTGAAGACATGTCAGCAACGATTGGTTTATCCGTTACTGGTAAATCATTAATCTCGATACCGTCGATGGTTTCGTTTGGACAGAAGTGAACATATGCCGCTTCTGGATCAATCTTCCACTCGCTTGCTGGCAAAATAGCAATTTTGCCGTCTTTTTCTACTTTCGCGTCAAAAACATCCGTTTCGCAATATTTTTTTGCTTCTTTAACTGCGCTTTCAGCCCAGTATCCACCATCAATATAGGTTGCTTTCTTCGCGTTGCCCATCAGGTTCAGAGGCACAGCTGCAAATTGTGCACGTGCGCCACCTTGGCAAAATAGTACTTTATAGTTGTCTGGGATATTTAGAAGATCGCGCAAATCCTGCTCTGCTTCTTCTGCCACCTTGATGAAAGGTTTGCTGCGGTGGCTAATTTCCATAACCGAAACGCCCATGCCGTTCCAATTAACAAACTCAGCCTGTGCTTTTGCCATCACGGCTTTTGGTAACGCTGCTGGACCAGCACTAAAGTTATAAACAGTGTCCGTTTTCGGCTCCATGTGTTCCTTGCTCCTGCTATCGATGATGAGTGTGATTAATACCACTTTTTTCATCGGATAAAAAGCAAGAAAAGAGGTCTTTCGACCTCTTTTCTTCAACTAATCTAAATTTCAAAGAGTTTAGATTGCCATCGCGAATTAACGCGCCATCATTCCATACATAAACAGAGCAAAAAGCGGAACCTTCTGACCATTAGAGAAAACGACATTGCCTTCTTTGATGTCTGCTTTTAATTGATAGCCTTTATCGTCTTGCGTCATCATCTCCATCATCAGTAGCTCATCCACGCCCTGTTGAATAGAAGGGTAATCTTCAACCAGTTGATTCGATACAAACGCTTCAAGATCACCCGTTAACGCAGACATAATCACACTCGGGTCTTTCTGTACGTCATTGGTGCCTTCAGGAATGTTAAGCGTCATTTTTGACGAAAACTCTCCTTCGCCGAGATTAAGAGCAAAAGGTTTGATGCTGACAAAGAACCCTTTAGAAAACAGTGAATCAACGAATGGCATCGCTTTTTCAAGATCTTCTGCTTCTAAATAGGGGTTACTTTGATAGATGTTTGACAGTGCAAGGAAAGCTTCGCTATCTGCATCACCCAAAGTGAAATCGAGCTGAACATTGTTTACTTCACCATCATCGACCATAACTTTACCGACATTCATTTTGTGGTTGCTGGTAAAACGCGATTTTTCGGTGTTGAATTTAGACTCAAACTGATAAGAGGTGTTGTCGGCAGCAAACAGAGTCGAACCTAGCCCATCGTCAACGGTTAAACTTCCAAGAGTGATGTTTTGCTTTCCAATCCAAAACCCAGAATCCTGTTTACCATTACCTTGTCCTGAGAAATCAGAAATCAGCATGTTCTCGCCAGTGTCAAAGTTCAAAGCGACAGACGGAATCGAAACATTGAAATCCACTTGCCCTAGAGCCGTAACCGTGCCTGTTACTTGAGAAGAGAGAATGGAAATCGCTACAGAATCTGGACCTTCACTTTGATAATGCCAGTTGTCTAATGTGGAAGAGAAACGGGTGTTTCCATTCAGTTGCGTCGTACTGTTAACCACCAGCGGCGACTCTGGATAATTAGGGAACGTCGACACAGAAGAAATACTCGCCAACCCATGTCGAATATTGCTGTCCACGATAACTTCGGTTGGTAAACCTTCGTGCTGCATTTGCAGTTTAAGAACCGGGTTGGTAACAGTAAAACGTGTTTGCGCATGAGAAGACAGGTAACCACGGTCATAACTGATCAGTTCCGCAGAGATATCGTTATTGCTGATGTGTTTTAAGCCATCGCTAATCACATTCTGACCAATTTGTCCCACAGCTAAAGGCCAACATAAAGCCAGCGAAACTGCGCCACCAACTGCACCAATTAATTTTAGTTTTTTCATATAAGTAGGTTCCTATCATGTTTCATGCAGTCTACCGACAAGGTTCAACGAGCTCAAGGCGGCACTTAGTGAATTGATTGTAAAAGTGTTTGTCCTTTCAGAATATGGGGCGATAGTTGCCGCTGATTTAGCATTCTAAAACCTCGCTCTCAGTTCGTTTTACGCTCACTTGATAGAGTAATGCTGTCAGATTTCAATATGATGAGAGCAACGTGAATCAATACGCCCTACTCTGCTTAGATAACAACCCTATTAGTATCGAACAATGGCGGCATGAACTGCGCTCGTTCGCCACTAAATTTGACCTTCATACTGCCGATTCTTTTGAAGAAGCTCAGCAGGCGCTGGAGTATCTGGAATCTCAGAATCAAACGGTCGCGTTAGTCATTGCCAGTCATAACGAAAACTTAAACGGCGCAGATTTTTTGATTCATCTGGATAGAATGGACAACACTAAGACGGCAAGAAAAGTACTAATCAGTTGCGGTCAAGATATTCAGGCGATCGTCAGTGCAGTCAATGAAGGACGTTTGGATTACTGCTTAACTAAGCCCTTGCAAGATAACGTGCTCTATAAAACAGTCGTCCAAGAACTCACCACCTATGTGCTAGAAAATGACAAAGATAACGCGCTTCACTACAGCAGTGTTCTTGATCAGCAAAGACTGCTGCGTTCGCATATCGACAACAAAATGCACTCTTACCGCCAAGGTTTTATCTCTGAGTACCATCAGTTAACGGACGCTGAACTGGCTGATCAGGTCATTGGCGCGCTATATCAATTTTTTGATAAGCAAGATGACACTAAGGCTTGTCGAACATATTCCGCCGAGCACTTACTGACTGTTGAAGGTCAAGAAAACCGCTTTTTATGGTTTATCACTGAAGGGGAAGTTGCTCTTTACAAAAAAGACAAACATGGTCAACAGCGAGAGGTTGTTAGGCATCAAAAAGGGAATATCGTTGGCGGGATGTCATTTGTGACTGGTGAAAACTCCTTTTCGACCGCAATCACGTTGACTAAAACTGAGGTGATTAAGCTAGACAGAGATGTATTCGCCAAAGTCATGCACACCAACACCAGTTTATTACCGCTTTTTACCAACCTGTTATTACGTCACTTCAATCGACGCTTACAAAGAAGCATTAATACCAAAATACAGCTACAAGAAACGCTTGAATCGTTGGAATCTGCACATCAACAGTTAATCGAAGGCGAAAAGATGGCGATGCTTGGGCAGTTAGTCGCCGGTGTGGCCCATGAACTCAATAACCCAGTGTCAGCAATTTTGCGCGGCACCGATACGCTCTCCAATAACATTGAAAATATTGTCGAGTCATACGCTGATTCAGCAACCAATCATCAAGGTTCACAAATGCTCAAAGCGGCTCTGGTGGCAAAACCTATGTCGACTTCAGAAGAACGTGAACTCGCAAAACAGCTCGAAAGCCAAATACACCACCGACTTCTCGCCAAGAAAATGGTTAAACTCGGCCTTAATAATAACGAAGAGTCCATCAAACAGGCCAAATCAAACCCCGATGCCATGTTGAGGAACTTGGAATCGTTAGAGCGCTACCATCTGACGGGCAGTACTCTTCGCTCAATCAAGGTATGCGCGCAAAGAATTACCGATATGGTGAAGAGCTTAAAAGGCTACGCTCGAGCCGATGATGAGACTTTCCATGTGGTTGATATCCATGAAGGCATCGAAGATACACTAGTTATTTTTGAAAACCGATTGAAACTTCATAAGTTAGTCAAAGAGTATTCATCTATCCCGCCCGTAAGATGCCTACCGATTGCACTTCAACAAGTGTGGACGAACTTAATTTCCAATGCGATAGACGCGTTCCCTGACAAAGGCGTACTGGAAATACACTCTTATTTGGGAGAGAAAGACGGGCAAACGTATGCCGTTGTTAGCTTCAAGGATAACGGTCATGGTATTTCAGAAGAAACCCAAGAGAAGATTTTCGAACTCAATTACACAACAAAACGTGAAGGTAATTTTGGCTTAGGTATTGGGCTTTCGATTTGCCAGCAAATTATGCATCAGCATAACGGCTGGATTGACGTTGAGTCTAAGCTCGGCGAATACACCAACATGCGAGTATGGCTTCCTTTACTCCTCGCCAGCACTGATTAATAAGGAAAATAACATGAACAAATTCATGATTTTATGTGTCGATGATGAACGAGAAGTACTTGATAGCGTCATGCAGGATATTGATTGCTTTGAAGACAACTTCATTGTTGAAGCCGCGCAGTCTGTTAGCGAAGCCAAGTCAGTTATTGAAGACTACCGCGAGCAAGAAGTCGCATTGGCATTGATCCTATGTGACCACATCATGCCGGAACAGACCGGAATTAGCTTTTTAATTGAACTGAATGATGAACCGGATACGGCAAAAACTCGTAAGGTTTTGTTAACAGGGCAAGCCGGACTCAATGACACCGTAGAAGCGGTTAACCATGCAAGTCTAGATTTTTTTATTGCTAAACCTTGGATGGGCGAACAACTGAGACAAGTAGTTAAAGAACAGCTTACCCACTATGTAATTGAAAATGAAAAAGATCTTATGCCTTGGGTAAAGGTTCTGGATACCGAAAAAATACTCAACGCTATCGCAGAGAAGCGTATGGACTTTGGTGAATAACCTTATCCGTCAAGCTGGCATTTAAATTGCTAGAAACCTACAAACGACAAAACTATGACATTTTTTGATGGTTTCTCTATACATCAATGCTTTATGATGTCAAAAGAGTTGAAGTTGGATTCAGGAGCAAGTGCGAATCCTTCTTTAAAACCATGGAATTAACGATAAAAACAGGTTTACCGTAACTATGCGTAAAACAATCATTGCAGCAGCACTACTAATTGCTTCGGGACAAAGCTTAGCCGAAGTTGACCGTAACAGCCCATCAATTATGAGCAACTTTAGTTATGACTATGCGGAAGCTCGAATTGGTGCGAGCCCAATGACTTTTGGTGCTGGTATCAGCAAATCAATTCACCCAAATGCTCACGCAATTGGCCGAATCGATTCTGAACTTGATAGCGATTACGCTGCCGCTGCAGGTTTCGGCTTCCACGCTCCAGTAAATAACTGGGCTGATTTCACTGGCGAAATGCTTTTCCGTATTGAAGATAAGAAAGACGGTTCAAGTGCTGACACTGGTATGGAGCTAAACTTGGGTATCCGCCAATGGTTAGGTCCACAACTTGAAGTGGGTGGCAAAGGGGGTTACGTTTCAATTGAAGACAACGATGACTGGATTGCTTCTTTCTACGCACGATTCCACTCAACAGAATTGTTCTCAATCGGTGCTGAAGCGCGTTTCAACGACTCTTACGGCGACCAAATTATGTTTACTACTCGCTTCAAACTGTAATTTGAATCGAGACATGACATAAAAAAGAAAAGCCGAAGTTTTAAACTTCGGCTTTTTAATTGGGTTAACGCTGGCAACTCTCTAGCAACTGGCGTTTACGAGGCTCTTGAAGTAGCTTCCAATGGATTCCTTCTATCGCCCCTGCAAACTTCCACAACAGTTTAATATCAACGTCATTACCATAGGTCTGGCAGACTTTGTTAAACACCGTTGGAGCACCTAACTTTATAAATGTATCAACATCTTCTACACCGGACTTCTTAACCATTCTCTCCAATGTAAGCTGCATGTTAGGCAAATCTCTTAGACGACGATTAAGCGACGATTTTTGCACAACACGTTGAGAAACTGCGTTTTTAATTGACGTGCCAACAATGGCATCTAATTCTTGGTAATTACTCGAGTACAGATCTGTGATGTCATAGTAGTTAACTGTTGCTACAGTTTGTTTCTTCACATGACGGTACTTTTCACAACCTAACTCGGTTAACTGATCGTCTAACTCCTCTCCACCTCGGATATATATGCAGTCGTTGGTCAACAATGCATACATAGCATCCTCTTGGAATAAACCTATACCACCAAACATTGAACGCTGTTGGCTTTCACCAAACTTATTTACATAATCGAAAAATGTTCGCTCTACCATAGTCATTGACCCTTTAATCAAATTCCCCGATTAAGAAAGATCACCAGATAGCAGTACAATTTAGCGAATAAAATTAATGATTTAATTATTAGCACCTCATTTACTATGAGGATACCTGCTTTGTTATAGTACTATGATAGTTAACGACGCGAATTAAGTCAGGATATATCTCACACTCAACTACTTTTTATTTATCAAAAATGAGATTCGCCTCGCATTGGCATATTTTTGATTGTTTAAGATTTAAAAATTCCTTCCACATTCCGAATTTTGACTTGCAATAGAAGAAATTAGCGAGACTGGGAGAGATTCGGTTGCTTATACACATTAGCGAAAGTTAAAATATGCCGACTTCTGCCTACTACTAATTTTTATGAATCACTTATCTTTTTACTGGCTTCCAGACAACAAACAACTTCTGATCAAGGGAGTCGAGAGCGAGTTTGCGAAACTTGTAGAAACCTCGATCAGTACAGGGAGAATTACACTCCCGCCAATACCAGATGTGGTATTGAGAATACAAAAGATGACGTCACAAGAATCAACAACAATTTCAGACGTAGCAAACTGTCTTGCCGATGATCCCAGCCTTGCCGCCGTCGTGATTCGTATTGCGAATTCCGTCATTTTTAACCGCCGCAACATTACCTGCAATGATTTGATTACCGCTGTTTCACGGCTGGGTATTTTGCGCGTGAGAGATATAGTAACTGCTCAAGCAATCGAGCAGCTAAAACACGCCACCAACCTGAGTAAAGAGTGCAACAATATCCTGATTCACAGTGCTACCGTTTCTCGGGAGTTGGGCGCGACCATGGTATTGGTAACACAGGCTTTCAAAGAATTGGATCCGGAACACTATCAGCATCTGGAACTAGAAAAAGCCCTGCTTGTAGGATTATTAGCTGATATTGGATTATTTTGTTTGGTCAACGAGTACCATCAGTATCTGGAAAATGGCAACTACCTTGACCAAGACATTGCTCTGCAAATTTTTCACTCCCGCTGTTCAGACACCAGTCAATTGGTATTAAAGCATTGGGGTTTCGATGCTGACTTCTTAGACGTATGTTGCAACAAACAAAGTGTGGAACATTCTTTCGAAGTCAGTTACCTTGATGTAGCACGAATATCAAACCACTTGCTTATGTTTAGAAAACAAGACGATGCCATTGATGACCACGAAGTGGAAATCAACACAACTGGTGCCGAAGTTCTCTTTAACCTAAGCAATCTTAGCGAAATGGAATTTAACTCAAAACTTAGAGCGGTTATAAACGCCAGCGGTTTCTAAACCTTACTTCGAGGAATGTATGCTTTCAGGGATGTTGTTTATCTTTGCCCCACTTGTGGTGGGGTATCTGTTCTCTATTAACAATAAAAATTGGCTAGTAAAACTCAACAGTGCGACTGCATCGCTTGTTTATGTGATCTTGTTTCTCATGGGCTTAAGTCTTGCTTCACTTGACAATCTGGGTGACAACTTACAGCTCATCATTAAATATACCGCGGTATTCTTCCTCGTCATTGGTAGCTGCAACCTAGCTGTTTTACCGTTTGTCGATAAGCTTCTGCCATTAGAAACCGATGTCAGCCATACCAAATTACCACTTTCCCGAATGGCCTTGGAATCTGCAAAGCTGATTTTAGTTGTCGGAGGTGGATTGGTTATTGGCGTTGTGCTTGGCTTTGATTTGAGTTGGGTAGACAGCGCTAGTGAATGGATTTTATTCATTCTGCTGTTCTTTATTGGTATTCAGTTAAGAAACAGTGGTTTATCGCTAGGTCAAATATTGCTGAATAAACATGGCATGGTTATCGCCAGTGTCATCGTCGTCACTAGCCTCGTCGGTGGCGTAATCGCTTCATTCATTTTGGATATTTCGCTCTACCAAGGGCTTGCGATGGCATCAGGTTTTGGCTGGTACTCTTTAGCAGGCATTCTGATGGGCGATGCATTCGGTCCTGTTTTTGGCGGTGCTTCTTTCCTGATTGAATTGCTGCGCGAACTGATCTCTTTGGTTCTTATCCCTATGTTTGTTGGCCGTATGCCTTGCACATCGATTGGATACGCTGGCGCAACAGCGATGGACTTTACGCTTCCGGTGATTCAAACTACCGGCGGAGTTCGTTGTGTTCCTGTCGCTATCGTCAGCGGATTTATACTAAGCTTGCTCGTTCCAGTTTTGATGCTATTTTTTGTATCTCTCTCGCACTAATTGCATGAGAATTTATGTACATTATGCAACGCTTATAAAAGACGAATTTGTCAGCCCAACATAAAAAAGAAATGCCAGTGCGTCAAAACAAGACCCGCGAGAGCATAATAACAATAGTTAACAAAGGAACAGTTATGAAACGCCTTCTAACCACACTACTTCTTTCAGCCACTTCTCTAAGTGCAGCTGCCTCAGATAATCAGTGCTTCGCTGGTAAGTATGACGCATACATCGATGCGTCATTAGGGTGGTATGAGGATCTAGCACAACTGACTACAGATAGTTACCCTGAACTGGCGGATGTTAGCCAGTGGTTTCTCGAAGGTCGTAAACACCACTTCGAACTTAACCGCGCAGCGGTACACTACTACCTCGATCACGATGCATCAAAAGTTGCCACAAGCCAACCTGTGGAAGCTTGGTTAAAGCTTGAACAGCATGATATTAAAGTACTGGCATCACGTAGTGACGAGCTAGGCAAAATCGCCAAAACCACCTTCGATGATCGCCAATCAAAGCCGCACGAAAAAAATTATGAATTACGTTCAGCATTTGCAGAGCTTTTAAGCCACCCGAAACAAATCGATACTGCGCTTAACCGCTACAACACTGCGATTGCGAAACTAGAAAAAATTGAATGTAAGTAAAAGTACATTTTTTAGCTCATAATTTTCGTAATTTAGGCTTTCCGAATTAAGACGGGACATTAGTCCCGTTTTCGTTTAGATTGTCCCGCTGCAACCCTAAAACTACAACTATATATAGACGCGACATGGTATCAGAACAAAGAACCGCTGATGCGAATTTCGAATCTCTGCTTCGAATCTTCACCGTACCAGAAGGGCCAGACTCAACGCTGACCAAAATAGAAGAAGAACTTTCACGCAATCTAAACAAGTTTTTGCGAGAGCATATCGTTGCCGAAGAGAAATCGCTCAAGGATATCGAAAAAGATTTTTCCGATGCTCACATTCCTGAGCAACCGGAGTTTGTCTCTGACCATACGCAGCATCTGCTAGACACCCTTGTGTCTCATTCTGTTCATACCGCTTCACCAAGCTTTATTGGTCATATGACATCGGCTTTGCCTTACTTCTTAATGCCGCTGTCGAAAATCATGATCGCCTTAAACCAAAACTTGGTAAAAATTGAAACATCGAAAGCTTTCACGCCCCTAGAACGTCAAGTTTTAGGTATGTTGCACCGTTTGATTTACAACCGTGATGACAGCTTTTACTCCTCATGGATGCACAGTGCAGAACACTCTTTAGGTGCATTTTGCTCTGGCGGAACCATCGCCAACATTACTGCACTTTGGGTCGCGCGCAACAAAGCATTAAAAGCACAAGGCAGCTTTAAAGGCGTGGAAAAAGAAGGCCTGTTCAAAGCCATGAAACATTATGGTTATGAAGGCTTAGCTGTGCTTGTTTCCGAACGTGGACACTACTCTCTCAAGAAGGCAGTAGATGTTCTCGGTATTGGACAAGAAGGTCTGGTGTCAGTAAAAACTGCGGATAACAACCGCATCTGCCCTAAAGACCTGCAAGATAAAATTGCCGAGCTTAAACAACAAAACATCAAGCCGTTTGCGGTTATTGGTGTCGCGGGTACGACCGAAACAGGTAATATCGACCCGTTAAGAGAAATTGCAAAAATTTGCCAAGACGAAGGCTGCCACTTCCACATCGATGCAGCGTGGGGTGGCGCGACATTAATGTCGAATAATCATCGTCACCTACTCGATGGCATAGAACTAGCGGATTCAGTCACCATTGATGCCCATAAACAACTCTACATCCCTATGGGTGCTGGCATGGTGTTGTTTAAAGATCCTGACGCGATGAAATCAATAGAACACCACGCTCAATATATCTTGCGTAAAGGTTCAAAGGATCTCGGTAGTCATACATTAGAAGGTTCTCGCTCGGGTATGGCAATGCTGGTTTATGCAAGCATGCACATCATCAGCCGAGCTGGTTATGAGCTGTTGATCGACCAGAGTATTGCCAAAGCGCGTTATTTTGCTGATCTAATCAAAGCTCAGCCAGATTTTGAGCTGGTATCAGAACCTGAGTTATGCCTGCTGACATATCGCTATTTGCCAGAACATTTTAAACAAGCATTAGAAAAAGCGGACGCTAAACAGAAGCTCGCTCTGAATGAATTGCTCAACGAGTTGACCAAGTTTGTGCAAAAAACTCAACGTGAAACGGGTAAGTCATTCGTATCTCGTACTCAGTTAAATCCAAAATGTTGGGAGCAACTTAATACGATCGTTTTCCGTGTGGTGTTGGCAAATCCGTTAACGACGCACGATATTCTGCATTCGGTGCTAGATGAGCAACGTAAGATTGTTCAACAGGCTCCTAACTTAATGCGCCAAATTGAACAGATGGCACAAAGTATCCTAAGCGCGTAAAAGCTTTAAAAGTTACAGTGAAATTGAAAATTACTTTCGATTTGCTGTAACTTTTTCATCATTCACTCGCTAATATTCTCTTATATCGACAAATCGCAGCTAAAAAACTGTAGTTTTTTTTAATTTTTAGTTTGAGGCTTGTCATATTCTCATCATCCCGTGGATTTTTCGTTTCGGGATTCCTACAGCTTAGGTTTATACTGACATCATGGCGTTGGTATTAGGAAATTTATTATTTCCTTATTTTTAAATGGTTTATCCATGAAACCAACAAGTTGTTCTCTATGCCTGCGTGAACACTATGAATACATTAGAAAAAATTCAAAAAAATCTGGAAAATTTTAGCAAGTCAGAGCGCAAAGTCGCTGAAGTTATTATGGCTTCACCACAGACTGCCATTCACTCTAGCATTGCAACATTAGCGAAAATGGCTGATGTGAGTGAACCGACTGTAAACCGTTTTTGTCGTCGCCTAGACACAAAAGGTTTTCCTGATTTCAAACTACATTTAGCGCAAAGCCTTGCCAACGGAACGCCTTACGTCAACCGCAATGTTGAAGAAGACGATGGTCCGGATGCTTACACCCACAAGATTTTCGAATCAACTATGGCGTGTTTAGATGTAGCGAAAAACAGCTTAGAGCCAATGCAAATCAATCGTGCAGTTGACCTTCTGACACAGGCGAAGCGTATTTCGTTTTTCGGATTAGGGGCATCGTCAGCTGTCGCTCGTGATGCGCAAAACAAGTTCATTCGTTTTAATATTCCGATCAGCTGCTTTGAAGACATTGTAATGCAACGTATGAGCTGCATTAACTGTACTGATAATGACGTTATCGTTCTTATCTCGCACACTGGTAGAACAAAGAGCCAAGTTGAAATCGCAAATCTCGCTCGTGAAAACGGCGCAACTGTAATTGCAATTACAGCAAAAGATTCACCTCTTGATAAAGCAGCGTCTTTATCTATCTGTTTGGATATTCCTGAAGATACTGATGTATATATGCCAATGGCGAGCCGCGTTGTTCAGATGACCATCATCGATGTTTTGGCTACGGGCTTTACTTTACGCAGAGGCTCAGGTTTCCGCGAAAACTTGAAGAGAGTAAAAGAAGTACTGAAAGACTCTCGTTATGACAAGTCTTCACAATTCTAAAAAAACGGAGCTTCGGCTCCGTTTTTCTTTCCCTTGATTGCATTAACTATTCCGTTTTTGAACCTTCTTCTCGCATAGAGTTGTAGAGCAGTTCAACCTTGCCACTCATCTGAACCTCAGCTGGCTCTTGGCAGACACCACTGCACTCACAAACTTGATTCAAGATATACACCAAACGCTCTTTGGTCAGTGGGATTGGATTTCCCTTTATCGAATTGGATTTCAATGCATCTTGAGCCACTTTTTCAAAAGAGGTATTACATACACCAAAGCTACTTAGTAACGGCAATCCTAACGTGTCGAGCATATCTTCAACCCAGGCAACTCCGTCTTCTATTTTTGCCTGACTGTTACCCGTAAGCAGTTCCGCCAAGTGTGTGTATCGATGAAGAATGTCATCTCGGCCAGCTAGTCGCGCTGCATTGATGTTTTCAAGCATGACATAAGGCGAGAGACGTGCAGTAATTACACTATGGGGGGCTTCCAACTTGCCACACAGTGCCGACGCTAACCCGTGAGCAGCACCCAACTTAGCATTGGTTGATGCCATTCCACCCAACATGGCCGCAAAAGACAGATCAGCACGAGCAGTTCTATCATCTTGCAAACACGCTGGTAATACCGCCCGAGAAAGTTTGCGCATCCCCTCTTCACAGACCATATCCGTGAGTGGATTTGGGTCTCCGCAAACATAGGACTCCATAAGATGCGTGAAGGTTTCCATCGCACCGCGGCCTGAAATCAGCGGCTCTGTACCATAGGTCAACGTCGGATCCACTATCGCAACATCAGGGATCATATCCGGACTGCGCAGGCTCACTTTCACCTTATCCTGACCAGACTTTAGAACGGCTTTACGCGTGACTTCCGAACCAGTACTTGCGGTAGTGGGGATCGCAATCATAGGGAGAGGTTTGGTTTTGAGGGGAACACACCGCCCCAGCACTTCAACATAGTCATAAACGTTACCTTGATTGGGAATGATCGCCGCTAACGCTTTCCCCATATCAAGCACACTACCACCACCTATTGCAACGACGAGATTAGGAGAAAAGCGACGCCCGATGATGGAGGTTTCTTCCACCATGGTGATATTCGGTTCACCCGAAATAGATACATGCTGATATCGGAGCTTTTGTTGATTGAGGTAGTCAATAATTGGGCGAGCACGTTCACTCTGTTTACCAGAGACTAAGAGAACGCTGTAACCAAACTGCTTGATCAATGAGAGAGAGTTTTCGAGAGCCCCTTCTCCAAAGATAATTCGGCTGGAAGTCATGAACTGGAACATAGTGGAACTCCATTCCGCTACAATAAATTGCAACTAGATTGCCCCTATCCAAAACGGCTTTTTTTGACTCAGGGCAATTCGTAAGCAATAACCGCTTTTTTTAACTGAGAATATGCTCCAAATCACGTATGCCCCGATTCAGCACCAAGGTTTCTTTGCTGCTCGACTTCAACAGAATAATAATTAATCGTAAAAAGTCGTCTTTTTAAACAACTCATCACTTCATCAGTAACACGCTCAAAACACGCTTTATTCAATAGGTTTTAACTATTAAAACAAGTGATAAATGCAGCTTTATTTTCTATGTGGGATCGGGCATAGTAGTCTCAAATGAATTATAGGAGAAAGATATGTTCGCAGTTATTTTTGGTCGCCCAGCTTGCCCTTATTGTGTTCGTGCTAAAGAGCACGCTGAAACGCTAAAAGCAAAACGTGACGATTTTAACTACCGTTATGTTGATATTCATGCGGAAGGTATCTCAAAAGCAGATTTAGAAAAGACTGTTGGTAAACCAGTAGAAACGGTTCCTCAGATCTTCCTTGACCAAGTTCATATTGGTGGCTGTACAGAATTTGAAGCTTACGCAAAAGAACACCTAGGTCTTTTCGACGAGTAAGAATGCAAATTACTGCATAAAAACGATTGCTAGAAAGCCCGCACATTTATGCGGGCTTTTTTTATTGATGAACGACAGGTTTACTCAAGAATTTAATTATTTTTTTTTGTTATTACGTTAGAATCGTCACACTTTATAGTTCTACTGTTGCACATGTAATAATTGAGATAATTTGTGAACATCGACGTCGTCCTTTTACTTGAACAAAACCCAATATTGCTAATTTTTGTCGTATTAGCACTTGGCTTAACTATCGGCAAAATTCGCTTTGGTAGCTTACAGTTAGGCAATTCCATCGGCGTACTCATCACCTCTTTGTTGATGGGACACTTAGGGTTTTATATTAACCCTGAAACGTTAACTATCGGCTTTATGCTCTTTATCTACTGTGTCGGTATTGAAGCTGGACCGAACTTTTTCGGTATCTTCTTCCGAGACGGCAAAGATTATCTCATTCTCAGTATCGTCGTACTGACGACAGCAACATGGATCACCTATTTCGGCGGTTATTATCTCAACCTCGATTTTGGACTCGCTGCGGGTATGATGGCTGGCGCCCTCACCTCTACCCCCGTGCTCGTTGGTGCTCAAGACGCGTTGAATTCTGGGTTAGCTACCGCACCACGTAACATGGAACTATCAACCATTCTGGAGAATATGTCTGTCGGTTATGCGATGGCGTATCTGATTGGTTTAATCAGTATGATTCTGTTTGCCAAGCTATTGCCTAGATTGCAAAAACAGAACCTATCCGACTCCGCACAACAGATTGCTCAAGAACGAGGCATTGGTGGTAACAGCCAACGCAAAGTCTATCTGCCAATTATTCGTGCTTACCGCGTTGGTCCTGAGCTGATTAAATGGGTTGATGGTCGTAACCTTCGCGAGCTAGGCATCTATGGTCAAACAGGCTGTTACATCGAACGAATCCGTCGTAACGGCATTCTAGCCCATCCAGACGGCGAAGCTATTTTGCAGGAGGGTGACGAAATTGCACTGGTTGGTTACCCTGATAGCCACGCTCGTCTTGATTCCAGTTTCCGCGAAGGTAAAGAAGTCTTCGACCGTAACTTGCTGGATTTACGTATTTCTGAAGAAGAGATCGTGGTTAAGAACGACAAATATGCTCAGAAACGTTTATCCGATTTGAACTTGTCTGAGTACGGCTGTTTCCTAAACCGAGTTGTCCGTGCGCAGGTAGAAATGCCGATGGATTTAGATATCGTACTTGCCAAAGGAGACATCCTTCAGGTGAGTGGCGAGAAAAGCAAAGTGTTAGGTTTGGCTGAAAAAATCGGTTTCATTTCGATTCACAGCCAGATGGCAGACTTGCTCGCATTCTGTAGCTTCTTCATCTTGGGCATACTGTTCGGCTTAGTTACCATGACTTTCGGTCAGGTCTCATTTGGTTTAGGTAATGCTGTCGGTCTTTTACTATCAGGTATTACGCTAGGCTTCTTACGAGCCAACCACCCTACCTTCGGTTATGTTCCGCAAGGGGCACTGAACATGGTGAAAGACTTAGGCTTGATGTTTTTTATGGCGGGCATAGGTTTAAGTGCCGGTGGAAACATGTTCCAGCATTTATCTGAAGTAGGTGTGCAAGTGCTTGGCCTTGCGTTCTTGGTTAGCTTTGTTCCTGTTGTGTTTGCTTATCTCGTAGGTGCTTACTTGCTTAAGATGAACCGAGCACTTCTTTTTGGTGCCATCATCGGTGCACGTACTTGCGCCCCAGCCATGGATATTGTGAACGACTACGCTAAGTCGACTATCCCAGCACTGGGCTATGCTGGCACTTATGCGATTGCCAACGTTCTGATGACGTTGACAGGTACCATCGTTATTCTCTTATTCTAGCTTTCAAATATCGCTGCTTAGGCAGCGGTTTAAAGCGATGACCTGAACGATGAATGCAAAAATCGATGAAAAGAAAAAAGGCGCTTTTAATAAGCGCCTTTTGTTTATTTCGAATCCGAGAGATTAGATATCAATAACGTCAAATGCCACTTCTGGGTTAACGTCTGCATCGTAATCCACACCTTCAACACCGAAACCAAACAGTTTTAGGAACTCTTCTTTGTAGAGTTCGTAGTCTGTCAGCTCTTTTAGGTTCTCAGTAGTAATTTGAGGCCATAGGTCGCTACAGTGTTTTTGGATGTCTTCACGAAGTTCCCAGTCATCTAGACGCAGACGGTTTTTCTCGTCTGTTTCTGGCGCTGTGCCGTCTTCTTTATATAGACGCTGGCTGAACATGCGGTAGATTTGCTCCATACAACCTTCATGGATGCCTTCTTCACGCATTTTCTTGAATACCATCGCAATGTACAGAGGCATTACCGGAATTGCAGAACTCGCTTGAGTCACAACAGACTTAAGAACTGCAACGTTTGCAGTACCGCCTGTTGCAGATAGCTTCTCGTTCAGAGCTGCTGCTGCACGATCTAAGTCCATCTTCGCACGACCTAACGCACCATCCCAATAGATTGGCCAAGTTAGCTCAGTACCGATGTAGCTGTAAGCCACTGTTTTACAGCCTTCAGCCAGAACGCCGCCTTCTTCAAGCGCTTGCATCCAAAGTTCCCAATCCTGACCACCCATTACAGTAATCGTGTCTTGGATTTCTTCTTCAGTTGCAGGTTCAACGCTTGCTTCGATGATGACATCTTTATTGGTATCAACCGCTGTTGAAGTGTAAGTCTCACCAATTGGTTTTAGTGAAGAACGAACCACTTCGCCTGTTTCAGGCATTTTACGAACTGGAGACGCAAGAGAGTAAACAACTAAGTCAATTTGACCTAGGTCTTGCTTAATAAGCTCTACAGCTTTTTGTTTAGCTTCGTTTGAGAATGCATCGCCGTTCAGGCTTTTCGCATATAGACCTTCTTCGTGAGCAAGTTTGTCAAATGCTGCTGCATTGTAGAAACCTGCAGTACCCGTCTTCTTCTCTGAACCTGGTTTTTCGAAGAAAACACCGATAGTTGCAGCACCGCCGCCAAACGCAGCAGCAATACGAGAAGACAGGCCGTAGCCACTAGAAGAACCGACAACAAGCACGCGCTTAGGCGCATTCTTGATTGGACCTTGTGCTTTAGTGTAAGCAATTTGTTCTTTTACATTAGCTTCACAACCCACTGGGTGCGTTGTCGTACAGATAAATCCGCGAATTTTAGGTTTGATGATCATATTCAACTTCCTTCAAAAATCTTCGCTAGGATAAAAGGTTCAACCACAATTCGCACCCTATTTCTGTAAAAATAGTCCGATTTAGCAAGTGGTTGGATCACTTTCCATCAACATTTTCCAAGCGACATAAAAAAGGCTTCACGATGGAAGCCTTTATATAAGTGATCACTCTTATCCTTAAGCTACGTTGTTTAGCTTAGGTTTCACTGTCTGATTGGTCAAAACTTTTGAAAAATCATGGCTAAAGTGATCCACTTGAATCGCTTTATAACGCAGTTTTTCAGCCGCCAAAATGGCATCAATTTCATCAGCAGTGAGCACGCCCGCTTCTTTGGCTTGAATTAAACGGTCTGCAAGTAAACCTTTACGAGCCACTTTACCCTCTTTCACGCCACGATACAGTTTCTTCTCAAGGCCTTGAATAGCATAAAGCGACAGGAATGCTTTTTCCATCAAGCCAACACTGTCATCCTCACTCTTTCCGATATAGCAAAGATGTGTCAGACGATCACGATGAGCACCTGGAATCATTAAGCTTTCTGCCACAGCAAGCGTTAAATCGTTACTTGGTGCTTGATAATGATTACCCAGCGGGAACAATAGACCTTTCAGCAACTTACCTACCGCTTTAGACGGGTAGTTTCGGTAAACTTCGTTCATAGACTTCGCAGCATGGTACAAACAGTGTTGCATTGCGTAATGAACATAATTTAGGTCAGATTGCTGACGACCATCATCTTCGTATTTCTTCAGTACCGCTGACGCCATGTATAAATAGCTCAAGCCGTCACCCAAACGGGCAGAGATCATCTCTTTACGTTTCAGTTCACCGCCAAGCGTTAACATCGCCATATCTGCACTCACTGCCAACACGCGGCTTAAACGAGTAAGTTGTTTGTAATAGGTTTTTGTTGGACCACTCATATGCGCTTTAACAAATGCAGAGCCTGTTAACGCCGCAGTAAGTGCTCCAATCGAGTTCTTCGTTGCATGACCGATATGCTTGAACAGCAACTTATCGAACTCTTTCGCCCCTTCTTTTTCATCAGGGTTTGCCGCCGCTTCCATCTCTTTCAATACATATGGATGACAGCGCGTCGCACCTTGACCGAAAATCATCAGGTTACGAGTAAGAATGTTTGCACCTTCTACCGTAATCGCGACAGGAACACCTAAGTAATGGCTCGCCAGATAGTTCATCGGGCCATCTTGAATTGCACGACCAGAATGAATGTCCATAGAGTCATTCAAAATGGTACGGGCGATTTCGGTCATATGGTACTTGGCAATTGCAGTAACAATACCCGGTTTCTCTTTCAGATCCAGAGAAGTGGTCGTCAGTGTTCGGGTCGCCTCTAGCAGATAAGTTAAACCACCAATTCGGCCTAGAGATTCAGCAACACCTTCAAATTTACCAATCGGCATACCAAACTGCTTACGAACGTAGGCATAAGCACCTGTAGTACGAGCTGTTAGATGACCAATCGCTGTACCTAATGCCGGAAGCGAGATACCGCGACCTGCTGACAGACATTCCACCAGCATACGCCAACCTTTACCTGCGTAATCTGAGCCGCCAATCAGCCAATCCATTGGGATAAACACATCGTTACCGCGTGTTGGGCCATTCATGAACGCAAGCCCGAGCGGATCATGGCGTTCACCAATCTCTACCCCTTCGTGACTCGCAGGAATCAACGCACAGGTAATACCGATATCTTCTTTGTCACCGAGTAACTTTTCAGGGTCGCTCAGTTTGAATGCCAAGCCAACCACTGTTGCCACGGGTGCAAGCGTGATATAGCGTTTGTTCCAGCTTAAACGAATACCCAGAACTTCTTTGCCTTCGTGCTTGCCGTAACACACTACGCCTTGGTCAGGGATACCGCCCGCATCAGAACCGGCCTCTGGTCCTGTTAGTGCGAAACATGGAATATCTGTACCGTCAGCAAGGCGAGGCAACCAGTAGTCTTTTTGCTCTTGGGTACCGTAGTGGGAAAGTAACTCACCTGGGCCTAAAGAGTTAGGAACCATCACGGTTACTGCTGCACTGATTGAACGTGTCGCAATGCGTGAAACGATGGTTGAGTTTGCTAAAGCAGAAAACTCACGGCCGCCATATTCAGCAGAGATGTTTAGAGAAAAGAAACGCTCTTTGCGCATGAATGTCCAGACATCCTCTGGCAAGTCGCGATCTTCTTTTACGATTTTATGGTCATCAAGCATTTCAAGCAGGGTTTCCAGCTCGTTATCCATGAATGACTGTTCTTCAGCAGTAAACGACGGTTTTGGGTAATGGTGAAGCTTTTGAAAATCTGGCTGACCAGAAAACAGCTCACCATCCCACCAAACACTGCCCGCTTCCATTGCTTCTTTTTCAGTACTAGACAGCGGTGGCAATACCTTCTTAAACAGCTTAAAAGCAGGGTCACTTATCCATTTTTGTCGTAGAGAGCTCATTGTTCAGATCCTTTTGTTCACGGGACTTTATTATTATTTTTAGCTTATATTTTCGCTGCAACGCCAGCAGCAAGATATGGAATGATCTGGTCAACAACGACTTTTGCATCGACCTTACTTCCAAAATCATTTTCTGCGATTTCTGCCAGCGCCTTACTTGAAGCCATAGTGAAAACACAAGTGCCTAAGGTAAAGTGCAGACGCCAAAACAGAGTTTCGCGTGTTAATTCAGGGTTCGCTTTCATTACCGAGTCTGTAAACAATTTCAATACATCTTGGTAACGAGTGGTGATAAACCAGCGCAGATGCCCCTGCACATCTGTATAACCTCTTCCGATCAACAACATAAAGCGGCTGGTACCATGTGTACTGACCTTGTTGAGGTTCTTCAAGGGTTCACGCAACGATTCAAACACTTCCTCCATTGAGTAAGACTCACGTTGATTCAACGCAATCAGAGCTTTGTGTACTTCAGGCATAAACGCCTCTAAGTAACGGTTCAGCACTGCGCGAACCAAAGTTTTCTTATCACCGAAGTGATAATTCACTGAAGCCAAATTGACTCCGGCTTTGCCGGTAATCGTTCTTAACGAGGTATCATTGAAACCTTGTTCAGCGAAAAGCCCTTCAGCTACATCCAGTATTTTTTCTTTGGTACTACTTCTCGACGCCATTCATCACTCACAGGAAACACTTAAATCAAACACCTGTTTGAAATATACTTCTGATACACAAAATTAACAACAGATTAACATCACACTTCTTAATCTTACTTTGCCATTTCCTTGCATCCCTAGTAATCGATAACGCCAAACAAAAAATTTCACATTTTTTCCATCCACGAGGAACTAAACCAAAAACACACAGTCCTAATTAATGTCCGTTGTTAGCGCATTAAGAGTTTCACAGGCCGTCAAACTGTTTTTTCTTCTAACAACACAAACACCACTGCTTTTCATATTTAACTCCATTTTTGTATCCGCCCAGATCGCTTATGTTCTGGGCTTTTTTTATGTGTTTCAAACAACTTCTCGTTAAAGCCGCAAAGGGATATGACTTTTCTTCGACGATAAATAGATGCAAGATAGAACCAAATAGGTCTAGGCTTGCGCTTTAGGCGTTAGGCGTTAGGCAATGCAAATGAACGAGCGTTGAAATGAAAAAAATATTGCTGGTAGAAGATAATCGAGAAGTGGCGGGAATATTGTTTGATTACTTTGAAAGTGAAGGGATGGAGCTCGACTATGCCGACAATGGTGAGCTAGGCCTCAAGCTGGCTTTAGAAACCCCGTTCGACGCCATCATTTTAGATTTGATGCTACCTCGTATGGATGGATTAACCGTCTGTGAAAAACTCAGAGAGGCTGGTAATACTACACCAGTGCTCATGCTTACTGCTCTGGATAGCCGTGAAGATATGCTGAGCGGCTTTAAATACGGTGCCGATGACTACCTGACCAAGCCTTTTGATCTCGAAATTCTCGAAGCTCGCCTGCACGCATTAATTAAGCGTTATAGAAGAACAGTAACTGAAACGTCTCTCGAATTCGCGAGCCTGCGCATCGATCAAAAAACGCATCAGGCGTATCGAGACGGCATCAAGCTTTCATTAAATCCAACCACCTATTCCATTTTGGAACTGCTTTGCCAGCGCGCTCCCGATGTGGTCACTCGCGAAGAAATTACGGACATGCTTTGGCAGGATAACGAGCCAAACAACGATGTACTGCGTAGCCATATTTACCAGCTCCGCAATCAGTTAGATAAGCCTTTCGAGTCTTCTATGCTGGTCACCGTACCTAAAATTGGCTTCCGTTTGGAGAAGGTATAATGAACACGATTAGTTTTGCCAATACCCGTACTCTTACTGGTCAGTTGGCCCTATTTTTTACTGGTGTTGCTTTGGTTATGGGCTTAGCCAGTTACATTATTTTTTATACCGCCCTGCACTGGTCAGAAGATAAAGTGGGTGAACGACGTATCGAGATAGATAAGAACGAAGCCATCACTCGCTTTATGAATGGTGAAGAAGGAAAGATCACCATTGATGTCCTCACCACCGCCTATAACGATATCAGCCTAGTTCCAGCCGAATACCATAAGTATTTTGAAGGCAGAGATAGCTTTGTCGGTGAAGTCGGTAGCGACCCAGACTCACGAATGGTGTTTTTCAGCTACTACTACAAAGATGGTTCAAGAAAGCCCGTCATCTTGCTGTCAGATATCAACCAGATTGAGTTCGGGAAAAATGAAACCTTATTCTCAGGCCTCATTGTTATTACCAGTGTAGCAGGACTTCTGTTCATCTTTGGTGGCCTGCTGTTACGACTCTCGCAACGTTTAATTGAACCGATTAATAACCTCACGCAGCAACTGACAGAACACAGTGGCAACGCTGCTCATGTATTTGAAATACCTAGCGGCGGTGCGAGTGAATTTAAAATTCTAGCCGACGAGCTCAATCAATATCGACATGAAATTCACAACCTAATTAAGCGTGAACAGGCGTTTGCCCGCTATGCCAGCCACGAACTCAGAACGCCGTTAACTATAGTAAAGGGCGCAAGCAAACTGTTGGAACGCAATGCCTCTGACGATTTCCAAAAACGACAAATTGTGCGTATCAATGAAGCCACCGCTCAAATGAGCACTATGGTTGACGCTCTGCTCGGACTTGTGCGTTATGAACGCAGCGAAGAGGAAGCCGTTGTCAGAGACGTAAGTAAAGCTGAATTTGAAACCATTATTGAACTCAACAGTGCTCAGGCTAAAGACAAAGATATCGACATTGCTTTGATCTTCCACCAAATGCCTCAGCTCAAAGCAGCACCCGCCGTTTTGAATATGGTGGTAGGAAACCTGCTGCGAAACGCCATAGCCGCCACACATCAAGGAGAGATCACGCTGGAAGTCTCTGCTGACTCTTTATGCGTCAGAGACAATGGCCCTGGCCTTAATCAGGCAAAAAATCAAGACGGGCATGGCTTAGGTTTACTGATAGTAGAAGACTTATGTCGCCGATATCACTGGCATTTTTCGATTAAGAATCGTCCTACTACAGGCTGCGAAGCCTTAATCAGTTTTGGGCAATAAACTTACGTGTGAGCGGAGTTGTTAAGGTTATAATGCGCTTCCCTTGGCTATTTCATTGCAACAGGAAGAGTTATGAAACTCGCAAACAGCCCTATTACTGAGCACCATTTCAACGGTCATCATTTTTATCTCAAACGTGATGACCAGTTGCACTCGCAGTTTAGTGGTAATAAAGCCAGAAAATTCATGTCTCTACTGGAGGCTGATTTGCCTCACATAACAACACTGATTGGCTATGGCTCGGCTCAGGCTAACTCATTGTATTCGATGGCAGCTTTAGCTCGCATTCGTGGCTGGCAGCTAGAGTTTTATGTTGACCATATTCCTGCATGGCTAAAACAGCGCCCAATTGGCAACTACCGTGGCGCTCTCGAGCTTAACGCAAACCTCATAGAAACCCGCCCATTTGGTCTGCATCCAAGAGAGTATATTGAGCAGATTCGACAGCCAGATGAAAGCTGTTTGTCTGTACCTGAAGGTGGTCGTTCAAAATTAGCCGAAGCCGGTGTCAAACAACTGGCATCTGAGATTTTGGAATGGATTCGAATGCAACCTAAACAAGAGTGGTGTGTTGCACTTCCTTCGGGAACAGGCACTACAGCGCTCTTTTTGCACAAAGCGCTGCAACCCCATGGAGTTAAGGTTATCACCTGCCCTTGTGTCGGTGGCGCAGAATACCTTACGGAACAGTTCCACGAACTGGGTGAAACGAGCCATCCAGAGATACTGCAACTTGGAAACAAACACTACTTTGGTCATCTCTATCGTGAAGATTTTGATATCTGGCAGCAGCTACAAGATCAAACCCATGTCGAATTCGACTTACTTTACGACCCTATGATGTGGCGCTGTTTACAAACGTGGTTTGAAAAAGAAACCTCTCAAGAAGAAAGTAAACAGCCTGAAAACCACCCTTCACTCATCTATATTCATCAAGGTGGTCTGTTGGGTAATGAAAGCATGCTTCCTCGTTACCAACGCCAATTTGACCTATAAGGAACAGATGTATGCCTAAATATTTCGCCCTATTGTTAGTACTTGTTAGCCCTATCTCGATGGCTAAAACGATTTCCACTCCGGCGACTCCCGTCCCTGTAGTTGTCGATGGCAATGTTGGTAAGCGCGTTTGCTACTATCAAGACCAAGCTTATTCAGAAGGTGCACTATTGCAGGTCGGAGAGCTATACATGATTTGCCAAGCAGCAAACAACTTTGAAACTAACGGGCAGTTAAAGTGGGTTCAACTCGACAATGACAAAAAGTCTCACAAAAAGTGATTAATGTGTGAAATGAAGAAGCCTACTCGATACCAAATTGATCAAAGTAGGCTTCGAGATAATTATTGCTCCATGACTACACGAGCATTAATAGCTTGAATAGGACGGTTGTTATGCCCCATCAACTGTTCAAACTTCTCAACCTGATCGGCTGAAATGGTCAGTGGCTGTTTCAATACCAACCAACGTACACCTTCAGAACACGGCGGTGTAGTTAATGAACCATTAAAGCGGTAGTACTGCTTTTCTTTTGGTAACAGAGACGTCACGTCAAACGGTTTCGACAGATCCGCTTTTGCTTCTTCTTTCGGCGCTACAGCCAGTAATTTTGCCAACTCAGCGTTCTGCTCACCCAATTTAAAAAACAGAGAAACAACCGCTAGGTGACCGTCTTTATCAGCATGAACATAATGCGCTTCTAACGGATAAGACTGCCCATCGACATGGTTTTCTGAAGGTGTATGAAAGTGGAACTGCTTTAACTCAAAAGCCTTATCATCCACCCACAATGTATTCTGCTCAGAAACAGATGCTTGCAGAGTGTGACCATTGTTAGTGACAGACACTGCCTGACCGGAATAATCAAACTTAAGGTTTTTCAGTTCTGCTTTTGTTACATCGCTGATATCGATAGGACTTTGGTTTTGCCCTTGAGCACATATCGCTGAAACCTTACCCCAATGCTCAGGCGCATGCTCCCCGTGATATCCCCAATCAGAAGCTTGAACTTGGCTCATTGAAGCGAGAATCATTGCAGCAGCCACTAGCGTTTTTTTCATTGTTTATCCCTGTTAACTAATAGAAAAACCGGATAATTACACAGAGCATTAACCGAAAAATCGATGAAATCTTTGATTACTCAATTGTGATAAATCCGAGTCACCGAAGTTAGAGACTGCTGCAAATTTTTAATTAGCTAATACCTTCTATCCACGTCCAACACAGAGGTAACTTCATTCTGAATTCATTGCTAAACATGCTTGAAATAATCGTCCAGCATTGGCGTTAATAGTGATAGCCACTTTCCATACGCATATGAGTTAAGGTGAAGATCATCGGCACTGCAAGTTAATGGCAAGAAACCTTCCGGGCATATGACCGCATTCAGATCGATGTACTTTGCTCCAGTATTGTTACACAGTTTAATGAGTCCTTGGTTTAACTGTGCCACCAGAGGATTTAACTCGTTTAGTCGCTGACCAACAAATAACGTCGACTGTACCCATACCTCGATATCTCTCTGATGCCAGTAGTTCAGCATCTGGCTATAGTTCTCCATAATTTCGTCAACACTATAGCCTTGAGACAAATCATTAATTCCAGCCATCATGCAGATGAGTTTCGGCTGACAGACGGTGGTGCTTTCGATTCGATACTTCATTCCATCCGTTGTGTCGCCACTCAAACCACGGTTTGCTAACGTCACTCCTTGAATACCATCATGCCAAGGCCCCCACTCTGTTATGGAATCACCATACATCACCAGATCGACAGGTTTTGCAAAAGCTATGTGGTTATCTTGGGTTTGCATAAATCGGATCACCTTTTGAGTACGTTGATTAAGATCGAGCGACTGAGCTATCTGCTTAAACTGCTCTGGAGCAACATTGAAATCATTAAGCGATTGAGTGAGTTTCTCAACATCGGTTTTAAATCTAGAAATTCGTGTAGTTAGCTCGTGCTCATCACGTAATGTATAAAGCTGCTCAACCAGAGTGTAAAAATGTTGGGAAGGGTTTGCTTGATATAGCTTTATCAAGTCTAGGCATTGATTTTGTTCCAGCTCGATAAGTAAGTCATTTTTGTCCATTATTTTTTCTAAATATACCCAATTAATAATGAGTAAAAATATAACAGATAGAATCCATCAATAAATATTTAAATCAAATAAAAACAAAGTAAATAAATCATCAACCTATTTATACTAACCATGACACTACTCCCATTGTTTATTCGAGCTTTCTAGAGAAAAAACATTAACAGTGGTAATATCCTTAACCAATAAATACCAATGTATTCAATAACATTCCAACAGGCCACATAAAATCTACCTGTCCATACATTGGCCAATCGATAACTTATTAATAATTATAAAAATAAAAGGTTTTATAATGAAAAAGCTGATAGCCATTTCAATTTTGATTGCCCTTTTCGGGTGTTCAGAAGATAAAAAAGATACCAGTCAAGAAGTCAGTGATGATATTACAACCATAAATAACGTTAAAACCAACGAAGTCGCATTTTCTGCAGCATCTATGGATCTGATAAGCACCACAAATGTTACCATTCAATCCATTGTGTCAGTCTCGCAACCAAGCATTGTTGACCTAAACAACATCGTCATTACTGCTGGTGAGCTTATCAATAACACCCCTTATGAAATTGACCAATTGACCCTAACAAATGGCTCAAATACACATTGGGTAACATTGAGCAGTACATTACCGAAATACTCTAAGGGTAATATTGGTTCAGAATGGGACGGCTACTACCTACTTAACCAAACACCTCTCGCCAACTCCACGTTTGAGTATGAATCTTCCGTGGTGCTAGAAAACTACCCTAATTCTGTTCACTCCAACAGTGAACAGCGTCTCACTGGCGAACGTGTACAAATGTACGACCGCTTTATGACTAATGCACCAAGTACACTTTCCGAAGTCACTGCCCATCTCACGGATATCTGCAGCGATAACAGTGATTGCAGTAGCTACGGTGAATCAGTAATAAACTACGCAGCCGATACTTATTACGCTAAATCAGTTTCTGGAATGAATTCACGTATCTGGATAGACACCGATGTATGGGGCTTAGGAAGTTTAACCTCGTTAAACTTCACCAGTTCGACCAAAAACGGCAATATGAACATCTGGATGCACCCAACTTTGATCGGTAACGTTCATAGTGAATCCGTGTCTAGTCAGATGGCAAGCTGGCAAGCCTTCGTCCATGAGTTGTACCACAACTACGGCTTTACGCATGATAGCGGATGGGCTTCAAGTAATGGTGTGGATGACATGTTCGGCGAAAAAGTCGTTAACAGATATCTACCGACTTATGGTGACAAACTAATACTGTCAGACACGATTATTCAGCAGTACGAAAAAACAGCAAATCTCACTTATACCTTCAAACTTGGATTGAGCGAGTCGGCTGACAAAATTTCAGTTAGACTTCTATCTACGAAAGATCTATCTGCCACTGTAACCAAATCTGGTTCAGATTTTACTGTTACCTTTACCGAGATTCCTGAGACGGATGTCTATGTCTCTTTCTACTCAGACAATTCATTACAAATGTCATCAGTGGTGTTAAATAAGTTTATCTTGAACGTCGCAAGTGCTACTAGCATGAGCTCATTTGACGATGAAATTTCTACTTGGTTGAGTGAATATGATGTGATTAATGTAACCACTTATGATGGGGTGTGGCGTTCTGAATTTACACTTCCAAGTACTGATGTCGATACAGGAAAAGTCATTAACTTTAAGGCTAGTGCAACATACAGTTCGACTGTCTATCACGATGGTTCTGGCGATGTAATCACTACAGGAAATAGTGTTAGCTATCGCTTCAACGGTTTTTTATGGGAAAAGACAACCCAATAAGAATTATGTGTCAGTAAAAGTTTTTTATACTTTGCAGTGCCCTAGTATTAAACGCTGGGGCTTTTAATTTGACATCTCTCTGTCAAAGGTATGTGGTCATTACTTTAGTATCTTCCGGTTGGCTGGAATCCATTTCGCTATAACTTCAATAAACAAAGATAACTTCAATAATTTCGCTATATTCTGTAAATATTTTCTGAAAAAGCCTGTGAGGGCTTGTCATTAATCTATAAGTCGCATAACACTCTCACCTTAAGAACGATGAAGATAACCACGAATAAGGGGCAATATGAATCATTTGATTTCAGTAAGTGCGCTTGAGTCATTTTTAGTAGCCATCAGTGTACTTTTCCTAGGGCATTTCATTAATGCTAAATTGCCGATTCTCAACAAGTTTAACATTCCAGAGCCAATTGTTGGCGGCCTGATCATCGCCTGTGCTATCACAATCCTGCATTTTTACGGCGTCGATTTGGAATTTGATTTACCGCTACAAAACACCTTTATGTTGATGTTCTTCGCCACGGTTGGTCTCGCTGCCAACTATACACAGTTGATAAAAGGCGGAGCGAAAGTATTTATTTTCTTAGCTGTAGCTTCCGTCTATATCATCATTCAAAACGCTGTGGGTGTGTCAATGGCATCGGCTTTAGGAATAGAGCCACTAATGGGCTTAATAGCCGGTTCAATCACCTTGTCCGGCGGACACGGTACGGGTGCAGCATGGTCTCAGACTTTCCAAGATGTTTATGGCATGGATAACGTTCTCGAAATCGCTATGGCATCGGCTACCTTTGGTCTGATCATCGGCGGTATAATCGGTAGCCCTGTTGCTCAACGTCTGGTGGAAAAGAACAACATTGAGTCTGAGTATGGCAGAGGTTCAAAAACACACGAGAAGTACCCAGAGCTGGTTACCTACAATGAGTATGAAGAAGACAAGGTGACGGCGAAGAAAGTTATAGAAAAACTGTTCTTTCTGCTTATCTGTGTAACAGGAGCGAAGTATTTAGAACAGTGGGTCAGTTCTTATGAAATCTCATGGCTAATGATCCCCGACTTTGTCTACGCCTTGTTTATTGGTGTGATCATTACCAACTTCTTAGAAGTCACCAAAATCCGAAAACTAGACGCTGAAACCATCGATATGTTGGGTACAGTATCCTTAGCCTTGTTCTTAGCCATGGCGCTAATGAGTCTTAAACTGTGGAACATTTTCGACCTTGCTGTTCCGTTCTTGGTCATTTTGGCGGTTCAGTCAGCCATGCTTGCGGTATTTACCTATTATGTGACCTTTAAAGTCATGGGTAGCAACTATGACGCGGCGGTTATTTCAGGGGGACACTGTGGCTTTGGTTTAGGAGCAACGCCTACAGCGGTGATGAACATGGGTTCTATCGTTAATCGTTTTGGACCGTCACCACAGGCTTTCATGGTGGTTCCTATTGTCGGAGCATTCTTCATCGACATAGTTAACCTGATCATCCTACAGGGCTACATATCGTTTTTAGGTTAAGCAACTCTAAAGGCTAGATACAAAGAAGGTACGCAATGCGTACCTTTCTTTTTCAGATAAGAAAAAAGGCGCCATAAGGCGTCTTTTAACATTAATTTGGCGGTGAGCAAGAGATTCGAACTCTCGATACGTTGCCGTATACACACTTTCCAGGCGTGCTCCTTAAGCCACTCGGACAACTCACCGGAGGTTAACCATAACGGCTAACGAGGCGCTAATTTAATGATTCAGCTAATGATCGTCAAGGAAAAATCCCAAAAAAAGCGTTCTAACTAAGTTATTTGCTTACTAATTGGCTAAATTGAATGTTTTCCCTACAACTGTGTTTTATTTAGCTGTATCACATCGCACGGTAATAGCCAGGCACTTTAAACCAACGACGACACATATCGAGGAAATAGCCATAAATCACACCCATTCCACAAGAAACCACAGCGTTACTCGCAACAGCTGTCATTATTTGGTCTGTTGAAGCACCAACTGTGTATAGGATTGCAGCATATACTGGTGATTGGAAAAGCACATAAGCCACGAGATCGGACACGTTTTTCATCAAACTGGTTTCTGAAATACGGCGCCCCTGTCTCAGCATAAAATCTCGAAACACACCATAAGGCCAAGCGATAGCGATATTTACGGGGATAGACAAGGTTCGCGACGCTAGTGACTGTTCAAATGTCATCTGAGAGATAAAGATCTCAATAATCATCCCCGATACAAAGCAGAAAACAACCATTGCAAAAGTGTCCGCAGCAGCATGACGTATACAAAAAGGGCCACGAGCTTTCATTTATGTCCTCACAAGATAATAAACTGCAAAATTAGCGCTCTCATAACACATATCACCACCATCAAAAGATCAGGCAGTTGATGGCGCCATTAGAGCACAACTTATATAGTTTTTGATCTCGTATTTTTATTCAGTTGCTAAATAAACAACCATAAATGAAATGCAAAGTAGCATCTCTCTCTTATTTCACACCGTTATAACAAATGATTCATCTATGCTTAAAGTTGTGAAACTTAAGCCTTTAGATTCTTCTAATGATTTAAAAATCTGACAGTAATATGGTTAATAAATCGATAGAAGCTTTAGGCGGTAGCTCCCCTTCTTCTAGATGAGATTTTACCGATGCCAGCGTCGTTACCAGTTGACTATCACTAGGCAGATCCAAGGAGTTTTCTAATAACTCAACTATCTCTAACGCTTCACCGACTGCTTTATTTTCGATGGCGATATAGAGTTTTACTAACAGCTCCTCAGCGCTGCCACTAAAAGTGAGTTTAGGCATTTCTGAATGGTACTGGTAAAGCTTGTTGATGTGCTTATAGAGAGCATCATCCAGCTCACCTGCATTGATAGGTTTCGCGACTATCGAGTCTGCTCCGGCATTCAACAGGCTTTCCCTTGTGTCTTTAAACACATCTGCGGTACAGCCAAGGATCAGAACTTGAGATTGAGGGCCTTGAAGTTGACGGATTGAATGTATTGCTTCGACACCGTCTTTGACTGGCATGTGGTTATCCATAAGAATGAGGTCAAATTGCCCATTCGCAACCGCTTGTATTGCAAGTTCACCATTTTCAACACATTCACATTCAAAACCTTTATTTTTCATAAACGTTTCGATGATCATGGTGTTGGTGCGGTTGTCTTCCACGATCAAGACTTTCAAACCAGAATAACTCAAATGACGTGAATGGTTACCCTCGACCAGTTCAGGCTCACAAACGTCAATTTTTAAATTCACTTGAAAACTGGTGCCAATATCCACCTTACTGTTAACAGAAACCGTTCCTTCCATAAGTTCAGCGATCTGCTTAACAATCGCTAAGCCTAGGCCAGTGCCACCGAAACGTCGGGTGGTTGAAGATTCGGCCTGTTCAAATGGTCGGAATATTTTCTCCTGCGCCGCTTTCTCGATACCAATACCAGTGTCACGGACTCTAATACTGAGATAAAGCTGGCCATCGAGCTTCACTTCGCTGAAAAACACTTCCACAAAACCACGCGAGGTAAATTTGACCGCATTGTTTAATAAGTTAAACAGAATCTGACGAATTCTCGCCTTATCGGAATAGTACCAGCGATTTGCAGGCACTTCTGAGTGCACCTTAAATTGCAAACCTTTCTCGTGGCAAAGGGAGGAGTAAACACTGGTGACACTGCCAATAATGAATTCAAGTGGGAACTTACTGTTATCAAGCTCCATATGCCCTTGTTCGAACTTAGAGAAATCGAGCATCTCATTGAGCAGTGACATCATGTGTTCGCCGGACTCATACAGGCTTTTCAACTGTTTACGTTGTTGAGGTTTTAAGTCTCCACGCAGCAGTATCTGAGCCATACCAAGCACACCGTTCATTGGCGTGCGGATCTCATGAGACAGAGTGGCAAGGAAAATACTTTTCGATTTTGTCGAAGCTTGCGCTTTGATTTTTTCCGCTTCCAAATACACCGTTTTCTGATTGAAGGTATCAATCAAATAGCGAATTTCATCTTGGCTGTTGTAAGGAACATCAATGATGCCCCCTTCTTTGGAATCATCGACTTTCTGCGCAATCACAACAATCGGATTAATCAAATAGCGATTAATTAAGTAGTAACCGAACATCAGACAGAAGAGTAAAAGTGGGAGAATCCCCTTCTCCACACTCATCACTAAGTCATAGACATCATCGTCGACCAAGCGATGCGAATTCACGACATCGAGCTTCCAATTAAAGTCACCAAAGGTGTATTTACTGACATACGCACCATCGCGTAAGCGGAAGTTGTGTTCTGTGATGGTCGATCCGAATGAATCTTTTAGCGAAACGCCGAGTTGATATCTCTCGGCATGAAGCGAAATCAATTCAGTCAGGCTTTGTAAAGAGAGATCCACTGTGGCTACACCAGCAAATTCGCCGTTTACATAGTACGGCGAAGTCACAGTAATCATTTGGATCTGAGTGAATGAGTCCACATAAACAGGAGACCAAAATATGCTACCGCTAGGTTCTTCCATCCCTGAGACGTACCAAACTTCGCTGTCGTACCCGCCTGCTTCAGGATTGTTCCAAGAATAGAGCTGATCAATGTTGCCATCGGTTGCTCTGTTGAAGAACAAACCTTTGTACTTCACATAAGGGTCGACGCTGAAAGGCTTTGGCCAAATGCCACCGCTGATGACAACGTCATCAACCGTAGAAAATATCGAACGTAGCATACGTGAAGCCTCTTCTTGGCTTTCTGATGCTTGAGCGATGCTAACAATACTTTGCAGAACGCCCACTGAACGATTGAGAGGATCTAAAACTTGTGACGAAAGTAGCTCAGCACGCAAGTCCAAATACTGCTTCAACTCTTTTCGGAAAGGGGAATCCACAGCCAGGTAAGTCAGCGAGCCAATCGTGGCTAGGAAAAAGCACAAATACACGATGAGAGCGAACATGCTCTTGCGCTTTAATGATGAACGTATTTCCATAAGCCTTTGATAAAAAATCCTTTAGCGACAGTATAGTGAAATTATATGAGAATTTACCTACTAAAGGACTGTAAATGTTAATCCAAACCGCATTTTGTTTGTTAAAAAACGGGTCCCTCTGTGAACTCGCATCAAAAGGCGGTTAAGGGTAAGATAGTGCTAATTTTTGCAGTAAAGTATGGAACCTTATTTTGACCTTACACGATATCCTTACCCAACCTGAATTTGAAGATAAGTTGCTTAACGAAGCTAAGTCACGTGGCTTTGTAGCTGCAATGGCCTGTGCGCCAAACATTCTTCCGCCGCAGGAATGGTTACCTTTCCTTTGGGGTGGTGAAGAAGTTGCACCTTTTAGCGATGGAGAACAACTAGAAACATACATCCAACATATCATTGATATGTGGAACCAGTATCGTTCTTCATTTTTAGAAGGTACCTGGGTTTGGCCTGAAGGTTATGACCTTGACGAAGAAGAAATCGTTACCGATTCAGTACGTGATTTCTGTGAAGGTGTATTGCAGGGTTGGCAGCTTGCTCGTGATGATTGGGAAGTGCTAATGCCAGAAGAGAGTCAAGACAATGCTCTGCTGGGTGGTGTTCTGCTTTCTCTCAGCATGCTTTACGATCCAGAGACAGCGCTGACGACTTTAAATGAACAAGGTATGGAAGGCTTAGATCAGTTTGAAGAGATCTACGCAGCGATTCCGGTCATGCTATGCGGCTTAACTCAGCGCGGTGTTGCTCTCGCGGAAGCTCAGTAGTCGTTATCTTCTATAAGAAACAAAGAAGCCAGCATTATGCTGGCTTCTTTCATTTTGATTGATGTATCAATTCGTTGGTAGCTGCGCTTAAGCATTACCTTTTACCTTGATATTAAGCTGCTCTGCGAAATCCAACATACGATTTAATGGGATCAAAGACTTAACACGTAACTCTTCATCAACAAAAATTTCGTGTTCGCTGCCACCATCTTTTAACGCTTTTTCAATCGCTTTTAAGCCGTTCATTGCCATCCAAGGACAATGCGCACAACTACGACAAGTCGCACCTGCACCTGCTGTTGGCGCTTCAATCAATTCTTTCTCAGGGACCAACTGCTGCATCTTAAAGAAAATGCCTTTGTCTGTTGCGACAATCATTTTCTGATGAGGGAGTTCTTTGGCTGCTTTGATCAACTGGCTGGTAGAGCCTACTGCATCCGCCAGTTCAACTACACTTGAAGGTGATTCTGGGTGCACCAAAATTGCCGCCTCAGGATAAAGGCTCTTCATCTTCTTCAGTGCATCTGCTGAAAACTCATCGTGTACCACACACTCGCCTTGCCAAAGCAGCATATCTGCTCCGGTTTTGTTCGCGATATAAGAGCCAAGATGGCGATCTGGTCCCCAGATGATTTTCTTATCTTCTGATTCAAGTTGCTCTACGATCTCAAGTGCAATACTCGACGTCACTACCCAATCAGCTCGCGCTTTTACAGCAGCAGAAGTGTTCGCGTACACAACCACAGTATGGTCTGGGTGCGCATCGCAAAACTCGGAAAACTTATCAGCAGGACAGCCTAAATCAAGCGAGCATTCTGCTTCTAGCGTTGGCATTAAAATACGTTTTTCTGGGGTAAGAATCTTCGCAGACTCGCCCATAAAACGTACGCCAGCAATAATCAAAGTGCTTGCTGGGTGGCGGTTACCAAACTTTGCCATCTCCAGAGAATCACCAACAAAACCGCCTGTTTCTTCCGCAAGGGCTTGGATTTCTGGGTCTGTGTAGTAATGCGCGATTAATACTGCGTCTTTCTCTTTCAGCAGCTCTTTAATACTCGCAAGGTAGGTTTGCTTCTCTTCCGCCGACAATGGAATCGGTTTTGGAGGGAATGGGTAAACCGTATCGATTTTATCTAATATATGGCTCATTGCTCATGCTCTATGCAACTTCCTTTAATTCGGGCATTGTACACCGACATAGAATAGATAGGCAAAAATGATTCTTTTGCGCAGCGACAGTAAGTGTTGTTGCTCAACAGCAATATCCGTTGCTTTAGCTAAGAGTGAAAGAAAAAAGAGGCTACCGTTTGGCAACCTCTTTTCTATTCATCTGCTTTATTACTTCAGATTTTCACTGGCGACTTTCGCTGAAGCACTGGTTGGGTATTCATCAACCACTTGTTGATAGTACTTTTTAGCCTGCGCTTCATTATTGTTTCGTTTAGCAATATCGCCTAACTTCACTAAAGCATCTGCTCGCTTGTTAGATTCTTTGTAAGAAACTACGGCAGCAAAACTGGTCACAGCTTCTTTATCTTGTTTCTTAGCGAAGTACAGTTGTCCCAACCAATAATGCGCATTAGGTGCAAAATTCGAGTTTGGATAATCTTTTTGGAATTGTTGGAAAGCGGCTATCGCACCAGCGTAGTCACGTTTCTTCAGAATTAGGTCTACGGCATTTTGATAGGCCGCTTGTTCATCTGCATCACTGCTGAATGTGCCTTGAGGAACGTCTTCATCGTTAGATGCCGCCGCCGCAGGTGCAGGTTTTTTCATTTCACCACGAACACGGTCAAGTTCGACAAACAACTCCCTTTGGCGTTGTAACATCTGCTGCATATCGTAGTTATTTTTTTCTATCTGCCCACGTAATTCATTGATTTCGAGAGCCATGGTGTCTAGCTGCTGCTGCATTTGCACTTGAAGGCGCGCACGAGTTTCAAGCAGACGTTCTAATCGCTGAACTTCCGATTCTGAAGACGCAGAACGAGTCGATGACGCTTGGCTAGATGAATTATTGCTGAGATCAGATACTGGAGCTGGTGCAGCGAACGAACTGTTCACTGCACTTGCCAGTAACGTAAGCGTGATCAGGCGCTTTAAGTTACTGAACATGAGGTTCATCCCCGAATTAGTATACTAGAACTGCGCGGCGGTTCTTAGCATATACTTCGTCAGATTGGCCAAGAAGAAGAGGCTTCTCTTCACCGTAGCTAACGATAGAGATTTGGTCAGCTTGAACACCTAGTGCTTCTAGGTATTTAGCTACTGCTTGTGCACGACGCTCACCAAGTGCGATGTTGTACTCTGGTGTACCGCGCTCATCAGCGTGACCTTCGATAGTTACTTTAAGGCTTGGCATTTTGCTTAGGTAAGCTGCGTGAGCCGCTAGCATTTCTTCGTAGTCGCCAGCGATAGTTGCGTTATCGAATGCGAAGTAAATTGTTGAAGTTTCACGTAGAGCTTGCTCTTTAAGCTCTTGCTCAGAAAGCTGACCGTTTTGATCCATTGGAGAAACAACAGTTGTGTCAACTTGGTTAGCTGAACCTGAAGTTGATTGGTTAGTTGTTTCTGAACCAGCGTTGCTTGCTGCGTCATCACTTGAACTACAAGCTGTCACTGCTAGTACTGGTAGCGCAATTAGTAGCCCTTTAAGAACTTTATTAAGTTGCATCTTGTTTTCCTTTATTTTGTATTTTTCGCTATAAGAACGGAGACCAGGCAGGAGCGCGTACACGTCCGTTGGTTGCCGGTAATCTAGCTTTAAATCTTCCGTCTATTGAGACCATCGACAATACGTTGGTCTTGTTGTAGATGGAACTGTATATAACCATACCACCATTCGGCGCAATACTTGGAGACTCATCAAGCAAAGTTTTTGTAAGAACTTGTACTGATCCCGTTTCCAAATCTTGTTTTGCCAGGTTAAAGCCAGAGTTTGAACGATTCACCATAACGAGGAATCGACCATCCGGAGTAATCTGACCGCCTAAATTTTGGCTGCCCTGCCAAGTCAAACGCGTCGTTGCACGGTCTGACAAATTTACTTGATATATCTGTGGTTTACCACCCCGATCTGATGTAAATATGAGCGATTCACCATTCGGATGCCAAAACGGTTCCGTGTTATTTGAGCGACCACTCGTTATTTGCGTCAGCTTACGGGAAGCTAAATCCAAGGTATACACTTGTAGACTGCCTGTTTTAGACAATACTAACGCCAACTGTTTTCCGTCTGGAGAAAATTTTGGTGCCCCATTATGACGTGGGTATGACGTCACTTTTTCACGAGTTCCGGTGTAAATGTTCATCAGATAAATTTCTGCCTGACCATTTTGGAAGCTAACGTAAGCCAGTGTTTTGCCATCCGGTGACCATGAAGGCGACATAAGAGGCTGTTTAGAACGAAGAACCAGTCTTTCGTTGTAACCGTCATAATCCGCAACGCGTAGCTGATATGGGTATTGGTCTTTATCGTTCACGACCACATAAGCAATACGAGTTAAAAACGCACCTTTTTCTCCAGTGAGTTGTTCATAAACAAGATCTGAAATTCGATGCGCGTATTCACGTAGTCGTTTCGCAGGTACGGTCGCCACCTTGTTGAACAGTACATGATCTTTAGAAAGAACCAACTGACCATCTGAACTCAACGTTTTACCTTGTCCCTGAGTCAGTTGCCCACGTACAACGTCTACTAGTTGATAATTGATAACATAGTTGCCTTCAGCATTTTGGGTAATGCTTCCTGTCAGCAGCGCATCGACACCGATACTGGTCCAAGCATCAAACTTCACTTGTGTTTCAGTGTACGGAGTTTGCGGCATTTTGCTTGTAGGAATTGGGCTGAATTTCCCACT
Source organism: Vibrio plantisponsor (assembly GCF_013041605.1). GTDB lineage: Bacteria > Pseudomonadota > Gammaproteobacteria > Enterobacterales > Vibrionaceae > Vibrio > Vibrio plantisponsor. Next base: position 220,241 of record NZ_JABEQC010000003.1, read on the forward strand.
TCTTTGTAGGTCTGATGAAATAACAGCCGAAACGTCTTGCGGTAACGGAGCGGAACCTTCCCATTTGAATGGAACAATGGCAATTGGGCGCGCAGAGTTAATACCGTCGGTAATAACCAGCTCCAACGCTGCATTGGCAAATTGCAGACTACTTGTGATGACAAGTACACATCCTAAAATCAATCGCTTAAACACAAGCTTTATCCTTTTTACTCTGGTACTACGGTTAAATTAATATTTTTCAGTTTTTCGACTACGTCAGAATCGTCTTTCGGTAATGGAAATGTTCCAACTTGCGCTACTGCACGTCTTGTCGCAGAACATAGGCGCGAATCACCGTTCATAACCGATAACTCACCCACTATTGCGCCTGCGCCTGTTGGGATTAAACGTAAGTTCACCTTACATTCTTTTCCTTTAAAACTGTCTTCCAGTAACAAATTTTGCTGAATCATCTGGGTATATATTGCCCCCCAACGTTCCGCTTCACTCATTACATATTGTGAACGAGCCGAGGTGTTTTGCTGAGCTTCACTTTCTAAGCCTGAAAAGATACTGTTCAGTGCTTTTTCCTGTTCCAAACGCTCTAGCCTTGCTTTTTCTGCCCGTTCTTTCTCTATTCTCGCTTTTTCAGCCGCTTCTTTTGCCGCTTTTTCTTTCGCTATTCGTTCTTGTTCAGCTTTCTGCGCAGCCTCGCGTTCACGACGCGCTTTTTCTTGAGCTTCCTGAGCTGCTTTTTCCTTCGCTACTCTTTCTTGCTCTGCTTTCGCTGCCGCGGCCTCTTTCGCTGCTCGCTCTGCTTCTGCTTTCTTAGCCGCTTCTTCTTTGCTTTTACGTTCTGCTTCTGCTTTCGCCGCTTGTTCTTTTGCTACGCGCGCTTTCTCTGCAGCAATCTTTTGCTGCTCTTCTTGCTCTTCACGACGCTTCTCAGCATCTCGCGCTGCTTTAGCCTCTTTCGCTTGTTGCTCTTTCAGCTTACGAATGCGTTCTTCTTCCGCTTTGCGATTCTTTTCTAACTGCTCACTTTCTCTGCGCAGCTTATCCAAACGCTCTTGCTCTTTTTTAGATGCAGCTTCGCGTTGACTACGGATTTTATCCGCTTGCTGCTTGACCAAATTTGGGTCGATCACTACCGCTTGCACCATTTGCCCAGAAGGTTCAGGTTTGGACATAGTGAAGTCCGTCCCCCAAAGCAAAGCGGCAATCAAAACGGCATGAAGGCCGACAGAAATCGCTATCGGCTTGGTATATGAACTCTTATTCGACTTATGATCTTTCATGAACGATGTTAAGCCTATTCCTTGATATCCGTTAACAACCCGACTTTTGGTATACCGGCTCGACTTAATTCATCTAACACAAGTACCACTTCTGCATACGGTGTGGCAGCATCACCACCTACGGCTACCGGAGAATTTGGCTTTATTGATAGCTCCGCTTTCACTCTGACGATAATATCTTGTAGCGAAAGTCCTCGCTGCACCTCTTCATCGTTGACGCTCAGGCCTAAGTTACCTTCTTTATCAATTTCTACAATGATAAAGCTTGCATCACTATCCCCAGCCATCTCAGACGCTGGCTTAGCCGTTGATGTTTTAGGTAACTCTACATCGACACCTTGCGTAACAAACGGTGAGGTAACCATGAAGATGATCAGCAACACCAACATAACGTCGATGTAAGGTACAACGTTGATTTCAGCGGTGAGTTTACGCTTTTTTGGCTGATAACCGGCCATTGATTATTCCCTTCCCGCCATTGCTTGACGGTGTAAAATACTATGGAATTCTTCAGAAAACGTTGCGTAAGAGTGCTCTAACTTACCTACTGTGTTACTTAAACGGTTATATGCCATTACTGCTGGAATCGCTGCAAATAGGCCCATAGCGGTCGCAACCAGCGCTTCTGCGATGCCCGGAGCTACCATTGCTAATGTTGCTTGTTTTACCGCACCTAAAGCAATAAACGCATGCATGATACCCCAAACCGTACCGAACAAACCGATATATGGGCTGATCGAACCAACCGTTGCTAAAAATGGCAGGTTAGCTTCTAACTCTTCTACTTCTCGAGCTACAGACACGCGCATTGCTCGGCCAGTCCCTTCCATTACGAAGTCTGGTGAATCGGCATTAGTTTTACGTAGACGAGCAAATTCCGTGAAACCTGAATAGAAGATCTCTTCTGTACCCATGATTTCATCTTTGCGCTTTTTCACATCTTGATAGAGAACGGCTAAGTCTGTGCCCGACCAAAACTTATCTTCAAATGCTTCCGCATCTCTGGTGGCTTGCGACAAAACTTTGTAACGCTTGATGATCATCGCCCACGAAACAATCGACATTCCCAAAAGAATAAGCATGACCATTTTGACTAGCAAACTGGCCTGAAGGAAAAGGTCGAGAATTGAAATATCAGCTTGCACTGTTGGTTAACTCCGAAATAATTAATTGAGGCATGGCCTTAGGTCTCATCTTCTCATTGTCGATACATGCTACCTTAACTATTGCTTTACACAACACCTTGTTATCAGGATTGACGAGCTCCTGACAGAATATTAGCGATGCTTTCTTTAGTTCAGAAATAGTCGTGACAACATTAAGCTGATCGTCCAATCGAGCACCTTGTATAAAATCGATGTCGGCATGTCTGACAACAAATCCTATGCGTTGTTCCAACAATACTTGTTGAGATACGCCAATTGCACGCAGCATCTCAGTGCGAGCTCTTTCAAAAAATTTTAGGTAGTTCGAATGATAAACGACACCACCTGCATCCGTATCTTCGTAGTAAATGGTGATTGGCCAATGAAACGCTTTCATAATTTTGGATTAATTGATTTACCGAATGAGGTTTTACTATAACGCAACTCATTGTCGATAGTACAAGGGGGAATGAGGTAATTCGTAACAGAGTGTCAAAAAAATTAGCGCTACCTCAAAGAGAAAGCGCTAATTCGTCTAATTCTTCACCAACTGAAAATTCAATCACTTAAGCGAGAAGTCGTATCCCAGTGAAAATAATCAGTATCGGAAGTGACATGTAAGGGCTAAACAATAGCTGCCAAACCCAAAAACGTGGTTTAAACCCTACGCCATACACCATGCTCGAGCACATGGCCCAAATAATCAATGGAGCTACAATGGCATTAAAACCACCAATACTGTCAGCGTAAGATTCCGGGTTCCACATAATAGAAAACAGATGGTAGAAACCCAGAACTAAGGATAAAGCCTTGAATAAGGCTTTATCCATTGGGGAGTGGAACTTGGCAACCTGAGTCGACAAGTTATTCACTATCTTTATCCATCATTTCAGTGTGCTCTAGCCAAAGAGCATTGATGATGCCAAATGCACAAGCGAGTAATACGCCTAAAATCCATGCAAAGTACCACATAATTTTTGCTCCTTAGTAAAGTGAGTTCTTGTTTTCTTCAATGAATTTGTTGTCAAGACGACCAAACATCTTGTAGTAAGTCCATGAAGTGTAAGCCAGAATAATTGGCACCATTACAAATGCGACACCCGTCATTAGATTCAGAGTCAGTTCACTCGATGTAGAATCCCACATGGTTAAGCTGCTCTTCGGATCTAAGCTTGATGGCATTACAAACGGGAACATAGCCAAACCAGCAGTAAAGATAACACCCGCGTTACCTAAGCTCGATGCCAAGAACGCAAAGCCACCTTTCTCAAAACGAGAAGCTAAAGCAGCAAGTAGTGGCATTACCACACCTAATGCAGGCGCAGCCCACATTAAAGGATATTGCTCAAAGTTGTTCATCCAAGCACCCACTTCACGTACAACTTCTTTGTTTAGAGGGTTAGACACTGCATTGCCATCAATGCCACCAGCAATAACATAGCCTTCAATACCTTGAACCCAGAAGCCCGCCGCAACAAATGCAACCGTCGTTAACAGACCCATAATCTGTGCCACGCCACGCGCACGCGCATGAACCGCATCTGTGGTCTTCATTTGTAGCCAAGAAGCGCCTTGCAGAAGGATCATGAACAAGCTGACTAGGCCACACAGAAGTGCAAACGGATTTAGCAGACCAAAGAATGAACCATGGTAAGTTGGCATCAGGAATTCATTCAGTTGGAATGGTACACCTTGTAGCAAGTTACCAAATGCCACACCAAAAATGATTGGCGGAACAAAACCACTAATTGAGATACAGATATCCCATGCATTACGCCATTTTGGTTCTTCAATTTTAGAACGGTAATCAAGACCAAGCGGACGCAACCAAAGCGCTGCCAAAGTCACAATCATCGCGAGATAAAAACCAGAAAACGACGTTGCGTAAACCAAAGGCCATGCAGCAAATAAAGCACCACCCGCTGTGATTAACCAAACTTGGTTACCATCCCAGTGAGGAGCGATAGAGTTAATCATTACGCGACGTTCATTGTCACTTTTGCCGATAACAGGGACTAGAGCACCAACGCCCATGTCAAAGCCATCTGTAATTGCGAAACCAACCAGCAATACACCAATTAGTACCCACCAGATTAGTCGCAAGATTTCATAATCAAACATGTGTTCTCTCCTTGCTTATGCTTCTACTTGGCGACTAACTTTGTCTTCTACAGAGTTAGCGTCTTGCTCAAAATGGTAACGACCAGTTTTCAGGCTACTCGGGCCTTTACGAGCAAACTTAACCATTAGATATACTTCAGCAATCAGGAATACTGTGTACAGAGCCAAAATCGCGAACAAAGACGTCCAGATTTCACCCGCACTTAATGCAGAAGCGGCAACGTTAGTTGGTAAGATTTCACCAACAGCCCATGGCTGACGGCCATATTCAGCCACAAACCAACCAGCTTCAATTGCAATCCAAGGTAGCGGGATACTAAACAGTGCCGCTTTAAGAACCCAAGGTTTCTGTTCAATTTTTTGACGACATGTCTGTACGAATGCCATACCAAATACAAACAGCATGATAAAGCCAACACCCACCATCACACGGAATGACCAGAATAGAGGCCATACTGTTGGAATTGAGTCATCTGCCGCTGCCTGAATTTGATCTTCAGTCGCATCAGTAACTTTGTCTGTATAGCGTTTAAGCAGCAATCCATAACCTAGGTCATTTTTCACTTCATCAAATGCCATCATGTTTTCTGATGATTTATCACCAGCACGAAGTTTTTCTAGAAGTTCATATGCATACATACCGTTACGAATACGATCAACGTGCTCATCACGAAGGTCACGCAGACCTTTTACTTCAGTATCGAATGAACGAGTCGCGATGATGCCCATTACATATGGGATCTTAATTGCATAATCAGTATGCATGGTTTCTTGATTTGGAAGACCAAACATGGTGAATGCTGCTGGAGCAGGTTCTGTGTGCCATTCAGCTTCGATAGCAGCCAGCTTCACTTTTTGCACTTCGCCAACTTCATAGCCAGATTCGTCACCCAGTACGATTACCGACAAAATTGCCGCCATACCGAAAGATGAAGCAATAGCAAAAGAACGACGAGCAAAAGCAACATCACGTCCTTTCAACAGGTAGTATGAGCTGATACCAAGAATGAACATTGCACCAGTTGTGTAACCAGAAGCTACTGTGTGAACAAACTTAACTTGAGCTACCGGGTTAAATACAACTTCAGCGAAACTCACCATTTCCATACGCATGGTTTCAAAGTTGAATTCAGCACCTACAGGGTTTTGCATCCAGCCGTTAGCGATCAAGATCCAAAGTGCAGAGAAGTTTGAGCCTAGTGCTACTAACCACGTAACCGCCAAGTGTTGACGCTTGGTTAGACGGTCCCAACCAAAGAAGAACAAGCCAACAAAGGTAGATTCAAGGAAAAAGGCTACTAAGGCTTCGATAGCAAGAGGTGCACCAAAAATGTCGCCTACGTAGTGAGAGTAATAAGACCAGTTGGTACCAAACTGGAATTCCATTGTCAGGCCTGTTGCCACACCCAATGCGAAGTTGATACCGAAAAGCTTACCCCAGAACTTAGTCATGTCCTTGTAGATCTGCTTGTCAGTCATTACATATAGAGACTCCATGATGGCTAGTAAAAAAGCCATACCGAGAGTCAATGGAACGAACAAGAAGTGATACATCGCTGTCAGTGCGAACTGCAACCGCGACAGATCAACTACGTCAATCATAGTAACTCCTTTGTGCCGGCTGAATGACACCTTATGACATATTACAACAACACAGCACCTGTTAATGATAGCGTCGAGATGTTGCTATTTAACAGCTAGTTGTTGCATTTATGTACTTTTGTGGTTAGTTAATTGTTAAGTAACAGCTAATATAGCTTGAGCTAATACTACTGAGAAAAAACCTACGTTTCAAAAGATTTCTCAGACAAATAAGCTTTGACTTAAATCAAGTTAACTGCGTGAATTTTAGACAACAGAACAACAAAATGACCCAGATCAACAGAAATCAAACTTTATTGTTAGGATTAGGTAAAAACAACCAAAAAGGGGTGAGCTTAAAAAAACAAAGGATTAACAAACCTACAAACTTTGATAACCCTTTATAACCTTTTAAGATTTTTGAATTGTGATATTTATCACAAATTGTTTGACCGCAAATTAATCAAACACAATTGTAACTTTATTTATCCAAACCGAAATGCAGATAGGCACGATCAGTAGCAATACGTCCACGTGGTGTTCTTTGTAAATAACCTTGTTGAATTAGATACGGTTCTATAACATCTTCGATGGTATCTTTCTCTTCACCTATTGCCGCTGCAAGGTTATCAAGACCAACAGGGCCGCCAGAAAACTTCTCCATAATAGCTAGAAGCAGCTTTCTGTCCATGTAGTCAAAGCCTTGATTGTCTACATCCAGCATATTCAATGCTTTGTCTGCGGTGTCATCACATATGTGCCCATTGCCCTTCACTTCCGCATAATCACGAACACGGCGTAATAAACGGTTAGCAATACGAGGTGTTCCTCGAGCTCGACGGGCAATTTCCAACGCACCTTCGCTATCCATAGACAAACCTAGACAGTTGGCACTGCGCTGCACAATATGTTGCAAGTCAGCAATTTTGTAATATTCAAGGCGTTGAACAATACCAAAACGGTCTCTTAGCGGAGAGGTCAGGGAACCCGCTCTGGTTGTTGCCCCGATTAACGTAAATGGAGGCAAATCTATTTTGATAGAGCGAGCCGCTGGGCCTTCACCGATCATGATATCCAGTTGATAGTCCTCCATCGCCGGATACAGAACTTCTTCAACCATAGGGCTGAGACGATGAATTTCATCAATGAAGAGCACATCGTTTTCTTCCAAATTGGTGAGCAGTGCCGCTAAGTCACCCGCCTTTTCAAGCACAGGGCCTGAAGTAGTGCGGATATTCACGTCCATCTCATTAGCGACAATATTTGCTAGTGTGGTCTTACCCAACCCAGGAGGGCCGAATATCAGCAGATGGTCGAGAGCTTCACTACGCATTTGCGCAGCTTTGATAAAAATTTCCATTTGATCACGAACGTGATCCTGACCTTGATAATCGGCCAATTTCTTAGGACGAATCGCACGATCAATCACCTCTTCATCTTTAAATGAAGGGTTCATTGGAGCAATGAGGCGATCAGCTTCAATCATATATAGTTTCCTAACGTCTGCTCTTCGTCGTTCTTATGTATCAACACTTCTAAGATAAAACACGTCCGCAATAAACAAAACATTCTAAACCATGGATTTCAATGCTTCACGGATAAGTTGCTCACTGGTCATCCCCGGTTTAGCAACTTGAGACACGACTTTAGCTGCTTGTGGTGCTTTGTAGCCAAGTGAGAGCAGAGCGCTTACCGCTTCGTCTTCTGCACCTTGCTCTTGAACATTCGGTCGAGAATCGATTGGAGCAGCGTCAGTTGCAGGCGTAAACAGGTCACCTGCCCCCCAGCCTTTCAAACGGTCTTTCATTTCAACCACTAAGCGCTCGGCTGTCTTCTTACCGACCCCTGGCAATTTAACCAGAGTTGAAATATCTTCTCTCTCAACACAAGAAACAAATTGAGATGCCGTCATACCAGACAGAATACCCAAGCCCATTTTAGGACCCACCCCATTTGCTTTAATCACTTCACGGAACAATGCTCGTTCACTAACAGTATTAAAACCGTAAAGAAGCTGTGCATCTTCTCTGACAACAAAGTGAGTATAAATGATGGCTTCTTCACCGATGTTTGGTAGTTCATAGAAACAACTCATAGGCATTTGCACTTCATAACCAATGCCGCCAACTTCAATTAATAGTTCTGGTGGTTGCTTTTCTATTAGAGTGCCACGAAGACGTCCAATCACTTGAGATTCCTTTGGTTGGGAAATTTGTAATGGGAAAGATGATAATAAATAACTGGATATATAGCCAGTAAAAGATAGGTGAGGAATTTCTCACACTTTCTTTTCTGCCAGCGAGAAAAACCTATCTGTATCGCCCTTTTCTGGCACCTGTCGCTTTACCAGCCAGAGCTATCAATGTTTTATTGGTATTGGCATGACAAATAGCAACTCCCAGCGCATCGGCTGCATCCGCTTGTGGCTTTGCAGGTAACTTCAACATCTGTTGAACCATATGCTGAACTTGGGATTTATCTGCACCACCAGTGCCGACAACCGCTTGTTTGATTAGACGTGCTGCATACTCGTAAACCGGAAGGTCTGCGTTTACCGCTGCAACAATAGCACTACCTCTTGCCTGCCCTAGCTTGAGTGCAGAGTCAGCGTTCTTCGCCATAAATACTTGCTCGATAGCAAATACATCCGGTTGAAACTGAGTAATGATTTCGGTGACACCTGCATAGATTTGCTTTAGGCGCGTGGGAAGATCTTTCTCTGAGGTGCGAATGCAGCCACTACCTAAATAATAGAGGTGTCTGCCTTGTTGTTTGATTACGCCATAGCCCGTTATGCGGGAGCCGGGGTCAATCCCTAAAATAATCGACATTCAGTGCCATTTTAAAATTTGAATAACTTAAAAAGAGTCTAGAAAAGGACAATAATCTAGATAAAGAAAGTGGGCTTACGCCCACAATCTAAAACCTAAAACGAATTATTTACGACGCCAAGTTGTTCCTGCTGGACCGTCTTCTAGAACGATACCCATTTCGTTTAACTTGTCGCGAGCTAAATCCGCATTTGCCCAATCTTTCGCAGCGCGAGAGTCATTACGTAACTTAATCAAAGCTTCAATTTCTGCAGCTTCATCATCGTCACCTTGACCGCCTTTTAGGAATACTTCTGGGTCTTGGTACAAAATACCAATCACATCAGCAAGTTCACGCATTAATGCGCCAAGAGCACTTGCATGCGCGATATCTTCGTTCTTAAGACGGTTCACTTCGCGAGCCATATCAAACAGCACAGAATAAGCTTCAGGTGTATTGAAGTCGTCATTCATCGCAGCTGTAAAGCGGCTAACATACTCTTCACCACCCGCCGCGGCTGCGTTCATATCTAAACCACGAAGTGCAGTATATAAACGCTCAAGAGAAGCACGCGATTGGTTCAGGTTCTCTTCGCTGTAGTTCAGCTGGCTACGGTAATGACCCGACATCAAGAAGTAGCGTACAGTTTCTTGGTCGTAGTGGTTCAATACATCACGAATGGTGAAGAAGTTGCCTAGTGATTTTGACATTTTTTCTCTGTCTACCATTACCATGCCACTGTGCATCCACGTATTTACATATTGAGTACCGTGCGCACAACAAGACTGTGCAATTTCATTTTCATGGTGTGGGAACATAAGGTCAGAACCACCACCGTGAATATCGAAATGATTACCTAAGATTGAAGAGTTCATTGCTGAACACTCAATATGCCAACCTGGACGACCCGGTCCCCATGGCGATTCCCAAGTCGGTTCTCCCGGCTTCGACATTTTCCAAAGTACAAAGTCTAATGGGCTACGTTTTGCTGTTTCGATATCAACACGAGCACCAGCTTGCAGTTGGTCTAGATCTTGGCGAGACAATTTGCCGTATTCATCATACTTGCCTACTTCGAACATCACGTCACCGTTGTCAGCAACATAAGCAAAGCCACGCTCAATTAAACGTTCAACCAGTTCAATGATTTCTTGGATATAAGCCGTTGCACGAGGTTCAATATCAGGGCGTTTGATGTTTAGCGCATCAAAGTCTGTATACATTTCTTGAATCAGGCGTTCAGTCAGTGAATCACATGACTCTTTATTCTCAGAGGCACGCTTAATGATTTTGTCATCGATGTCAGTGATATTACGAACGAATGTTAAATCGTAACCCAAGTAACGAAGGTAACGGGCAACCACATCAAATGAAACGAATGTACGGCCATGTCCGATATGACAAAGATCATATATGGTCACTCCACAGACATACATGCCGACTTTACCAGCAGTAATGGGTTTAAATTCCTCTTTCTGTTTTGTTAGTGAGTTATATATTTTCAGCATGATCTCTATCTAATTACCGTTAAAACCAAAATAGTTGTGCAGTATAACAACTCTGTTATCGCTAGGTCATCCATTTGATGTTTTGAATGAGCAAAAAGTTAAGCTAAAATCCAATACTCATACAAAACAAGCAAAGGTAATGCACATGATCACCCTTCATACAAACTTTGGTGACATTAAAGTTCAGCTGAATGCAGAGCAAGCGCCAGAAACTAGCGCAAACTTTTTACAGTACTGCCGTGACGGTTTCTACGACAACACTCTTTTCCACCGTGTTATCGACGGCTTCATGATCCAAGGTGGCGGTATGACTTCTGGTCTACGTGAAAAAGAGACTCGCGCACCTATCCGTAACGAAGCAAACAACGGCCTAAGCAACAAAGTTGGCACGCTTGCAATGGCTCGTACTATGGAACCACACTCTGCAAGTTCTCAATTCTTCATCAACGTAAACAACAACACATTCCTAGACTTCCGTTCAGAAAGCCTAGATGGTTGGGGCTACTGTGTTTTTGCTGAAGTTGTAGAAGGCATGGATGTAGTAAACAAAATTAAAGGTGTAAGCACTGGCTCTTACGGTATGCACCAAGACGTACCACTAGAAGATGTTGTCATCACTGGCACAACTATCGAAGAGTAATCTTTAAAGTGGAGCGCGAAATGCGCTCCACTGTCTATCACTCAACATAAAATTCTCTTCCTATGCATACATTATTTATTTCAGACCTCCACCTCACCCCTAAGCGCCCAGATATTACCAATTGTTTTATCTCTTTTATGCGTGAAGACGCCATTAAGGCAGACGCACTCTATGTACTGGGTGATCTTTTCGATTTTTGGATTGGGGATGATGACCCGACCAACTTTGCCGAGCAGATTAAAAGCGAATTTAAAACACTAGTTAGCAAAGGCGTTCCAGTATTCTTCTCACACGGCAACCGTGATTTTCTTGTTGGAAAGAGATTTGCAAAACAAACTGGCGTCACTCTACTCGAAGAAGAACAGGTTGTTGATCTTTACGGTGAAAAAGTCGTGGTACTTCATGGTGATACATTATGCACAGAAGACGTACGCTATTTAGCCTTCCGAGAGAAAGTGCATAAGCCGTGGTTGCAGTGGGTTTTCAATCGCCTACCTTTCTTTATCAAAACTCGAATTGTAAGAAAGATCCAATCGGATACCAGCAGCGATAAAAGCAACAAATCAATGTCTATTATGGATGTGACCCCCGGCGAAGTTTTGGCGGTGATGGAAAAGCATCAGGTAAATTCCATGATTCACGGACATACTCATCGCCCAAACATCCATAAGATTTCAATATCAGGTGAAGAAAAGACTCGTATTGTTTTAGGTGATTGGTACACACAAGGTTCTATACTTGTTTATTCAGACCATGGATATGAACTGCAAAACAAAAGATTTACATCATGAAATTGGTGATCGATGTTGCAGAGGGATTTGAGTATGTGCACAATAAATCGATTTTATATTGATATAATTGGCACACCAAAAATGGAGTTAGGGTAAAGCCTTGAAGTACTCATATATCGCTAGACAGCCTATATTAGATAGTGACCGAAAAACTTTCGGTTATGAACTGCTATTCAGAGACGGGCCAAAAAACACTTTTCCAGAAATAGATCCTGATAAAGCAACCAGCAGACTACTGTCGGATCATTTCCTTTCGACCCATTATCAGACACTGGGTAATCACGTCGGCTTTGTAAACTTCCCTTATCAGAGCTTAGTGAACCTTGTCCCTACGCTCTTCCCGTCAGACAGTTTAGTGGTTGAAGTTCTAGAAGATTGTGAGCCTACATCAGAGCTTTTAGACGCGATTAAAAAGATGGCTAAACAAGGTTATAGAATCGCGCTAGATGACTTTGTACCAAGTAAAGAATGGCAGCCTTTTTTACCTTATGTCTCTTTCATCAAATTTGATATTCGCATCGTCCCTATCGCAAAAGCGGGTCTATTCATCAGTAAACTGCGAGGTTCAAAAATTAAGTTTTTAGCCGAGAAAGTTGAAACCTATGATGAATTTGAGCAAGCTAAAAAGGCTGGGTTTGACTATTTTCAAGGTTATTTCTTTAGTAAGCCCGAGCTCATCCAACGCAAAGCTTTGCAGCCATCGTTTTTAACCATAGTTCAGCTGTGTAAAGAGATTGCGAAAGAAGAGATAGACTACAAGGAATTAGAATCCTTGATAGCACGAGATCTCTCGCTATCCTATAAGCTGCTCACTTTTGTTAATTCTTCAGCTATCGTTAGCTCAAAGATTCAGTCATTTAAGCAAGCGCTGGTGTATTTAGGTGAAAAACGCCTAAGACAGTTTATTTCGCTAGTGGCTATTGCATCAACTGACAGCTCTAAGCCCAACTATCTCTATGGTCTTTCCATTCAACGCGCGCGTTTTTGTCAATTGGCGTGGTGCAAAAGCGGACAACGTAGTGATGCAGATCTTGCGTTCCTTACCGGAATGTTTTCGTTGCTCGACTGTCTGTTAGATCAGCCTCTAGAAAGTATCGTTGAACTCATTCCCATCGATGAAGCGGTGAAACTGGCGTTAACCAAAGGTGAAGGTGCATTAGGTAAAATTTTATCACTGTCAAATGCCTATGAGCACGCAGATTGGGAACAAGTTTCTGAGTTGGGAATCAGTTTAGAACTAAGCGATGAAGTATTAAGTCAGTGTTATGATGAAGCTCTTCAGTGGAGCGCAGATCTACTGCAAGTCGATATATAGACTTTCCCTCCGCACATCCCTAAACTTGGCTTCACTTTTTGAAGCCATTTTTATATCCAATACCTAATGACTAGTTGCTACTGCGGAAATACACAATCCTATTCGGAATGCTGCCAACCTATCCATAACGACCACCACAAAGCTAAAACGCCAGAACAGCTAATGAGGGCTCGCTACAGTGCACACGTCGTTGGTTTAGTGGATTTTATCGTCAGTACTTATCACCCATCCTGCAATGCAGAGACAGATAGAGAAGCAATCGCGGACTCAGTGAATAGCAATTGGAAGCGTTTGCAAGTGATAAAAAGTGACAACGGCTCAACTGAAAATGAAGGCTATGTTCACTTTAAAGCTTTTATAGAAGAACAAGGTAAAGAGCTATGCCTAGAAGAGCGTTCACGTTTTGTAAAAGAAGACGGCTTGTGGTTCTACATTGATGGTGAGTTCCCCCAGCACAACCAAACTCTCAAACTTGGACGAAACGATCCTTGTATCTGTGGTAGTGGGAAAAAGTATAAAAAATGTTGTGGTTAACGCTAAAGCCTTAGTTGTTTAATCAACAGCACAAAAGCAAACGCCAGTCTTCGACTGGCGTTTTAAATTACTCTTGATCAATCATCCAACGGCGGAAAGCTTTACGCTCTTCGGTTGATGATTTTAGGTACCATGCTTTAAGTTGGACTAGATTAGAAGTGGCAGATGTTGTGTTGATGCCTGGAGCAAGAGAAACAACTGCTTGCTCTGCTGTAACGTCTTTGTTTTTCTTCTTGTAATAGTCAGAAACTAAAGTATTCATACCTAAATACGGAAACAAACCTTCCTTAGGAGGGAGAATCTCTTGCTGATATGCTGCCTCTTTGCCATCTTGAAGTATTGTCCACTTAGGTTCATTATCACGAAACGCTTTTTCAGCTTCTTGAACACTACGTGCTTGAGGAAGCAAAATTTTCACTTCTTCCCCAGTAACATTTAGTTTCAATACATATGGTGGAGAAGTATAAGCTTTAGCCGAATTACCCCTACCTAACTCTTTATCCATACGGACGATAATGTCCACAGTTCCTGAATTTATGGTTTGATTACCAATTGATGATTCTGTTGCTACACCATCTATAAACAAAACAGAAACTCCTTGTTCTGGTATTAAAACAGCAGAATGTACGGAGAAGGTGATAATTGAGAGGGCTAGCGACAACAAATTTTTCATACAACTATCTTCCATAAAAGATCATAAATAAATTAAAGCCACCCAATTGGGTGGCTTTATTAAATCAGTAAACTAAATACTAGTTAAATGATTAGAAGAATGCCTTAACACCGAAACCGTAAGCTGTCTCAGTATTGTCTTCATCAGTACCACCGATTTCTGCGTATAGAGTAGTGTTAGGAGCGATGCCGTAACCAGCGTTTACAAACCATGCAGTGAAGTCTTCTTCAGAAGCTAAGTCAAAGTCAGTGTTACTAACACCAAAAGAGAAAGACCAAGCATCCATAGTGTAATCAGCTGCTACACCGAATGTATCACCTTCGTCACCGTAACCTAAATCTGTTGCGTAGTAACCGAATTCAAGGTTTAGATTCTCGATACCACCGTAACGAACTTCAACACCAGTTAAAGAAATATCATCAGTACCTGCTACTGAAGCACCATCCACATCAGCTTGGCCGTGGAATACAGTAAAATCAAAACCTGCTACACGAGCACCAACTTTAGCATCGAAGTAGCTATCGCGGTTATAAACATGATTGTTGTACTCATCTTGGTTGTAACCAAGGCTGAAGTAGAATGCACCAGCATCGTAGTCGTAACGAACAGCTTCTTCACCGCCAAAATCTAAGTCATCGCCGAAGAAAGAGCTGATACCGAACATGTAATCGTTACCGATACCTGCATCATCCATTACAGTGTCAAGCTTACCAAATTTTAGGCTACCGAAAGTATTAGAGTAGAAACCAACGTAAGTATTACCATTAGCTACAGTACCTTGAGTACGGTCACTTGAGTCACCAGAATATTCGATGTAACCACCGATTTGGAAGTCATCATTCACTTGGTAACGAGTGTCAAAACCGATATCAGCATCATCGATCTCTTGCTTTAGGTTGTCTTCTTTATCAGTTGTCTTTTTGTAACGAACTTCAATATCACCTTTAAGCTGAACTGTAACGCCATCTTGGTTGTAAAGTTCGATAGCTTGTGCTGAACCTGCTGCTGCAAATACAGCTAGTGCTAATAGAGTCTTTTTCATAGTAATCCACTGCCTTTTCTTAAATTTGGGAAATCCTTGTCCGGTTCCCTTTTATTTTTGATGGTAGTGACCAACTCTTCGGTTAGTTCCTACCGCCACTAAATTTCGAGGTTTAGATTGCAAAAGAATATCCTGCGTGTCAAATACTCTAAATTGGTCGCATAAAAATAAATAAATTCCTTAAAATTCATTAAGTTAATCTAAAAAATGCACATTTATCGAACAGTATGTATTGAAATATTCATAAAAATGTAAACGTTTCACAAACAAGCAAATTAGAATTTTATACTGATAGGTAATTATAAAAATTAGAAACACAGAATTAAATAAACTCATCAGCAATATTGTTAAGTTTTATATTTTTTATTTCATGAATTAAATTTAAGTTCCTGAAGGTTCAGTTTTTTTTTGTGAAGAAGATCTACATTCCTTTTAAAATGATGCAAATTCGTGAGCTACGTAGGATTTGTAAACTGTGCTAACATGCGATTCCCGTCACGCAGGGCTCGTTATGCTTACAAAAAAAATCCAACAATCGATCCGCAGTAGTTACCAAAACCTGCAAAATCAGCTCGATAATTTCGTTCCTCGCAGAGCACAAAACTTTCTTGTTGCAGAAATTGCAAAGACATTGTGTGGTAGTTATCACAAGTCGAGCCGAATGATGGTTGCCGAAGCTGGCACCGGAATTGGTAAATCACTCGCCTATCTAATGGGAGTGATTCCTGTCGCGATCTCCAATAATCGTAAAGTTGTGGTATCCACCGCCACGGTTGCATTGCAAGAACAGTTGATTCATAAAGATTTACCTCTATATAGACGAATCACTGACCAAACTTTTACTTTTATTATTGCTAAAGGTCGCCAACGCTATTGCTGTGCTGAGAAGTTGGCCGCAGCTTCAGGCACAGATGGTGCTCAACTCGCAATGTTTGAAACCAAGCCCAAGGCTGCTGACGTAAACATGTTGGAAACCATGTATGACGCCTTTAATAGAGGAAAATGGGACGGAGACAGAGATTCCTGGCCTAAAACGATCAGTGACGAAATCTGGAATTCTATTGTCAGCGACAAACATAGCTGTAATGGCAGTTTTCCTGCACACAGACACTGTCCATTCCAAAAAGCACGTTCAGAACTCGATAAAGCGGATGTGATTATTGCAAACCACAGTTTAGTGATGGCAGATGCTGAGTTGGGTGGCGGTGTAATCTTACCTGAGCCTGAAAATACAATTTATATCTTCGACGAAGCACACCACCTTCCTCATGTTGCTAGGGATCACGCTTCAGCCGCAACTTCGTTAAAAGGGGCCTCCTCTTGGCTTGAAAGTCTCAACCGCTCTTTACCTAAATTGAGCAATCTCGCTGAAGCAAAACGGGCATCTCGCTTTTTAGATGAAGCACAAACCGCAATCCAAGAGTTAATTCCGGGATTAAGCCAACTGACCCAGCGCTTTGATCCCGCTTCTTTTGAAGACAACATTTATCGCTTTGAGCACGGCGATTTGCCTCAGTGGCTGGAAGAAGAATCAAAGCATCTAAAACGCCAAAGCCAGAAGGCTAATCAAAGTGTTGCGAAAATTGCAGATTTGATAGCAGAAAAAGTAAAGGAAGGAGAACTGGCTTCTCGCTTAGCTGAACCTGCTCTGACTGAGCTGGGTTTTTATATTCAACGTTTAGACAATTTATACCAAGTATGGAACCTAATGGCTGAACCTAAACGAGAAAAAGGCGCTCCGCTCGCTCGTTGGTTACAAACCCATACTGAACGTGAAGGCGACTTTACCGTTCATGTTTCTCCTTTAGAAATCGGTTGGCAGCTTGATCAACAAATTTGGAGCCGTTGTATCGGTGCTATTCTGGTATCCGCAACATTACGCGCTCTCAACTCGTTCAGTTTTTTCTGCCGCCAAGCAGGTATTAGTGAGAAACCTGAAGATGGTGTTCAATTTCTCTCTCTGGCATCACCATTTAACTACATAGAACAGGGAGAACTGTTGGTTCCTGCAATGAAACTTGAACCACCAGCGAAAGATTTTACTCCTTATCTCGCCGATAAAGTAAATGAGTATCTAGTTGCTGATAAAGCCAACCTTGTTTTGTTTGCTTCTTATTGGCAGATGAAAGAAGTCGCGGAAAAGTTGTCCTCAACCATCACTCAAAAGGGTTGGACACTTCAGATTCAAGGTGAAAAATCTCGCGGGGAAATTCTAAAAAAACATAAAATGCTCGTTCAGTGTGGTAAAACAAGCGTGTTATTTGGTACGGGAAGTTTTTCGGAAGGATTAGACTTACCTGGAGACTTATTAGAAAACCTGATTATTACCAAGATACCGTTTGCTGTTCCAACTTCACCTGTAGAGCAGGCACACGCTGAATATATTGAGCATCGTGGTGGGAATCCGTTTTTACAAATATCGGTACCAGAAGCAAGTAAAAAGCTGATTCAATCTGTGGGACGCTTGCTGCGTAAAGAGCAGGATTCTGGTAGAGTCGTGATACTTGATCGCAGAGTGGTGTCAAAACGATACGGAAAGGCGTTGTTGGACTCCCTTCCTCCGTTTAAACGAACCATCGAGCATTAATAGACGTGCTAGTTCCCTTGTTGCCTTATACCACAAGGGAATTGCCGCTGTTTATTCGCGCCAATCACTATCATTAAAGAAAAAGTAAACTATGTTCATGAGGTCTCATTCGCTTGCTGCTTGACTGCAGCCCCAATAGTTTGGGTTTATCCTCCCCTACTTATCACTTAAAAAATAGAAATCAGGAACGTATTTTTGATTGAACTTGTCGAACCAACCATGTTGGTCGTGTTGGCTTTAGTGGCTTTTATTGCTGGATTTATAGACGCTGTTGCCGGTGGTGGTGGCATGCTAACTGTCCCTACATTGCTGTCTTTAGGATTGCCTCCACATATTGCGCTAGGTACAAATAAACTTGCAGCGACTTTTGCATCCTCCACAGCTGCATTTACTTATTACCGAAAGAAGCTCTTTAAGCCGAAGTATTGGCTGCGTGCGTTCGTGATGACGCTAATCGGTGCAACTGTGGGTACCCTTGTCGTTGATGCTATCAGCACCGACTGGTTACAAAAGGTGCTTCCGTTAATCATTCTTGCCGCTGCAATTTATACCGTTTGGCACAAGGCCCCTACAACGGTACAAAATGAAATGCCTGCGGGATGTAAGAAATTCAATACTAAGCAATATCTACAAGGTTTTGGCTTAGGGTTTTACGATGGCCTAGCTGGCCCAGGAACGGGGGCATTCTGGACAGTGAGTTCCATGGCGCTTTATCGCTTAAACATCCTGTTGGCATCGGGTTTAGCTAAAGCAATGAATTTCACCAGCAACCTGACGTCGTTGATCACCTTCGCGATTTTAGGCCATATTGACTGGGTACTCGGTTTAACCATGGGCGTTTGTTTGATGGCTGGCGCTTTTGTCGGAGCACATTCCGCGATTCGTTTTGGTGCTAAATTCATTCGCCCTGTATTTGTCACCGTAGTCAGTATACTTGCGGTAAAACTTGCTTATGATGCTTGGTTTGTGACGCTATGAAAGACTTATCCAGATTAAATTCGATCATTGAAGAACTTAAATCAACTGCTGCACTGATTGACCGAACTCGAGGTGAACACTACCGCCCTTTGTTTGATGACACCTTGTTTCATTGTCACGGTAAGCTTTTGACTCCGTGTGTTATAGAAACAGAGAGCACATTGAATTCTATTCTCCGAGAGCAAAAATCGGGAAAGCTGACTCAACCTCGGGCAGAATATCTTACAGAGCGTCTGCTTGCGCAGATTGGCGCGATTCAGCGCGAAATGTCGACCCAAGCTATTCGTAAGAAAGAACCTAAGCATTACAGAGACACAAGAAAGCCTATCAGCGATTTGTATCAGGATCTTGCTCAGCATCAAGACTGGGAGCGAAGACTGATGCTCCTTGTTCAAGATAAGCAAATGGCAGTTGAGGGTTCGTTTGGAACTGATAAAACAAGTGCTCAGCAAGCGTTGCTCGCAGCGGAACAGAGGCTTAAACGCTGTCAGGAAGCAAAAACAAAAATTGAAAAACAGATTACCTTTAGAGAGAAGAATCAATAAATGAACGACACCAGTTCCTCTTTAGAAAATGCTCCGGATGAAATCAAACTTGCCGTTGATCTTATTTATCTTCTGGAATCCAATAACGTCGACACCAAAGTTGCTCTCGCAGCGTTAGAAATCGTTAAATCCGATTTTCAGGCTAAGTTAGAAAAGGAAAAGAGCGCTTAATTAGCGCTCTTTTTTATTAAAACAAACCACTTAGTAGCTATCAACTCACTTTAAACTGATTTACCAATGCTTGCTGCTGTTTTGAAAGCGAGCTAATTTCTGCGCCCACAGCTTCAGATTCCCCAGCCTGCTCTAATATTTGAGCACTCAAATCTCGAATATTCGCTACGTTTTGATTCACTTCAGCGGAAACCGTTTGCTGTTCTTCTGCGGCTTTCACAATCTGAGAATTCATATCGTTAATCGCTGAGATAGCATCGAAAATCTTGTTCAGCTCAGATACCGCTTGCTGTACATGCGACGCCGTTCCATTCGCCAAACTGTTGCCTTCTTGAATAGCGTTCACCACATCACGGGTGCCTTTTTCAACTTTCTCAATCACTGTTCGGATTTCACCAACCGACGCCTGTGTGCGACTGGCTAGGTTGCGAACTTCATCTGCAACCACTGCAAAGCCTCTTCCTTGCTCTCCTGCTCGAGCTGCTTCAATAGCAGCATTGAGTGCGAGTAAGTTCGTCTGTTCTGAAATACCTTCAATCACCTCAAGAATATCGGTGATATTGACGTTGTTACGCGCAAGATCTTCAACAATTGGTACAGCGCGGTTCATGGTATTGACCAAGTTAAGCATCTCAGCTTCCGAAGTTTTAATCACTTCCTGCCCGATACGGGCGGACTCATTTGCTTGCTCTGCTGCGTGTACCGCATTTTCTGCGTTGTGGACAACCAAGCTCGCTGTTTGCGTCATCTCTTCAGAGGCAGTCGCAACAAGGTCGACTTCTCTAAACTGCGCTTCACTGCTACGTCTTGTCTCACCTGCGGTGATCTTTGCCTGCTCAGTGGTGTCCGCAACAGAATGTGTGGTTTCAATCACTTGCCTTATTGTGGATTGCAGTTTATCGAGGAACTTATTGAACCCGTGAGCCAACTGACCAATTTCATCTTGCGATTGAACATCTAAACGCTGAGTTAAGTCGCCTTCGCCATCAGCAATGTCATTCAAACGTATTACGACTTCGCGAATAGGTTTCACTATGCGTGATGCTGTGTAAGCAATCACCGTTAACCCTAGAACAGCAAATAATAAACCTGCAAGCAATTCTACTTTTACGCCACTTTCTACTTGCGCAGTAATAACGCTATCAAGTTCATCTGCATCTTTCAGTACGCTACTACGGGGCATCTCGAATATCACGCCCCAAGTCTGATTAGCAACGGTAATCGGTGCAAACACCGTCATCCATTGCCCGTCTTCACTCCACAATGATTCAACTTTTTTACCAGACAGCAGACTTGAAACCTTGTCTTTAGAAACGCTTGAGCCGCCAAATGGTTGTCCAATAGCCAGAGCTTGGTCGTCGCTGGCGATAAGAGTTCCATCCAAACTGATAATGAAAATTTTGCCTTCACCATTAAATAAGCTGCTATCAGAGTCTTTCGCGATAACTAATAAAGGATCTAATTTTAAATCGATTCCGTAAAAGCCAATTACTTCCTCATCAACCACGATTGGAACTGAAATAGAAGTTGCCAAAAACTGCTCTGTTCCTTGGCTAATTAATCGTGGAGAAGTGACACAAGCGTTTCCGTCATTAATCGGGCAGCTAAAACGCTCGCTATTTTCGTTATCAGACAGCTGTTTCTCAGTTAAAACTTCATTCACTGCATTCTGGCCATCATCGGCAGATCGCCAATACGGAGCAAAACGTCCGATATCGTTGGAACCAACATAATCGGCATTTACATAGTTACTGTCTTCAGAATCGAGAGCGTTAGGTTTGAATACTAGGTAAGCGCCTTCGATGGTTGGGAAATCTAGTACGGATTTGCGAACCATTTCGTTAAGTGCTGTACGTAGCGCTTCACTTTCACCGAAGTTGTCTTCCGAGTTTTTCTTGAGGAATAAAGCCGTTGAAGAGAGCATTTCTGCACGATAAATCGCTTCACTGAGATATTCCGATATTTCAGTAGAATTTAACTGAGCGCGGGTTTTAAGTAATTGTTGAGACTTATTGATAACGGATTCAGCGCTCTGATTTTTAATGACCTGCTGATTAGTCACAGCATTGTAAACCGAGAACCCGATAAGAGATAACGAGGTTACGAGCAGGCAAAAACCTGCCAGCAGTGTAATTTTCCACTGAACTGATAGTGTTCGCATACAACATCCTTATGCTAGCGTTTAAACTCATATAATCGAATGAGATAGCTAGAAATTAGACCACAATCTATCGATATATCAATACAAATCTGACACAAAACTCACCATTTTCGGACACATTCAGTTTGAGCGAGTTCTTCGGTTTGTTCTGTTCATGCGAAGTGGTAACATCACTCTGGTTCGTTGTTACCTTTTTATGTAATCAATTCAATTAGTAACGACTTAATAAACATTAAATTAAGGACTAACCAATGAAAGTTATTAGCTTTAACATCAATGGGTTACGAGCAAGACTTCACCAACTCAAAGCACTAATTGATAAACATCAACCTGATGTTATCGGCTTGCAAGAAATCAAAGTTCACGATGAAGCCTTCCCTATCGAAGATGTCGAAGCCATGGGTTATCACGTCTACTTTCACGGGCAAAAGGCGCATTACGGTGTGGCTATGCTCTGTAAGAAAGAACCGATTGAAGTTAAGAAAGGTTTTCCTACCGACAACGAAGATCATCAAAAGCGTATGATCATGGCGACATTCTTGGATGACAACGGTGAAAAAGTGACTGTTCTTAACGGTTACTTCCCGCAAGGCGACAACGTCGGACATGAAGTTAAGTACCCATACAAGCGCCAGTTTTATAAAGATTTAATGACGTACTTAACTGAACACCACAGTAATGATGAGCAGCTTATTGTTATGGGTGACATTAACATCAGTCCTATCGATTCAGATATCGGCATTGGCGAAGCAAACCGCAAGCGTTGGCTACAAACGGGTAAATGTTCATTCCAACCAGAAGAACGCGAGTGGCTAAAAGCGCTCACCGATTGGGGCTTCGAAGATACATTCCGTAAACTTAACCCAAGCGTTAATGATAAGTTCTCGTGGTTTGATTACCGTTCTCGCGGCTTTGATGACAACAGAGGTCTCCGTATTGATGTCATTTTGGCTACACCATCGCTGGCTCAAAAATGTGTTGAGGCGGATATCGACTATGAACTTCGCGGCATCGACAAACCTTCTGACCACGCACCTATCTGGTCGGTATTCAACTAGCCATCCCAGTTATGTCTCTTTCCTAATATGACAAAGCCCCTACTCAGGGGCTTTGTTTATTTCATGTCTAAACCGCAAATGTAGTTGTTCAGAAACGTTAGCTAAGTGGACGCAAATAGCGCAAGAAACGTTTTTCAGCACCTTTAAAGCACCAAAGTACAATGAAGGTTAAGCTCATATAGAACAGACCCGCTGTTAAGAACGATTCAAATGGTGCGTAGTAGCGTGAATTCACCAAACGAGCAGCACCTGTTAAATCCATAATGGTTACAATACCAGCTACTGCGCTGCCGTGGATCATAAAAATCACTTCGTTACTGTAAGCTGGTAATGCACGACGAAGCGCACTTGGCAGAATAATACGGCGATAAGTTTGGAATACACTCATACCATAAGCTTTAGCCGCTTCCACTTCGCCTTTTGGTAGGCCATTAATTGCACCACGCACAATCTCTGCGGTGTAGGCGGAAGTGTTGAGAATGAACGCCACCAAAGCACAGAACCATGCATTTTCCCAAAGGGTTCCTTTTACAGGGAAGAACTGATCCATACCGTAGTAAATCAGATACAACTGAACCAGTAATGGCGTACCACGGAAGAAATAGATGTAGCCCCAAGAAGGCAAGTTCAGCGCATAGTTTTTACTGTTACGTGCGATAGCTAAAGGAATCGCAATACATATGCCGATGATCAGAGAGAGAGACACTAACCATACTGTTGTCCATAAGCCTTGAAAGTAAATTGGAAGGCTTTCAATAATCAGTGAAAAGTCCATATTTACCTCGTATGAATGCTAAATTTGCGCTCAACTAGCTTAAGCAGGCCAGTCGAAATGCTGGTAAACAGAAGGAATATGACCGCAACCGTCATGTAGAAGGTAAATGGCATTTTCGTTGAACCTGCGGCCAGTGAACTCATACGAACCATGTCTTCTAAACCGATGATAGAAACCAGAGCCGTTGTTTTCAGTAGAACCAGCCAGTTGTTACCAAACCCCGGTAGCGCATGACGAATCATTTGCGGCAGAAGTATGCGTCTGAACGACAATACAGCGCTCATGCCATAAGCTTTGGCTGCTTCCATTTCGCCTTTATCCACCGCCATGATTGCGCCGCGGAAGGTTTCAGCCATGTAAGCACCAAAGATAAATCCGATCGTCAATACACCAGCAATAAACGGGCTTACATCGATGTAATCAGGCACATACTGAACCCATTCCTCCGCAGTGCCGAGCCAGTCGTTCAAAGTTTCATTGATTGAGTAAAGACTGTTGTTCAGTAAGATTTGACCACCGAAGAAAATCAGCATCATCAGAACAAGATCCGGAATGCCGCGAATAATGGTGGTATAGAGCGTTGCTATGCCCTTAGCCCATGCATAAGGAGACAATTTTGCCAGTGCGCCTAACATGCCAAGCACAACAGCTAATAAAAGTGAAAGTATGGCAACTTCAATGGTGAGTACTGCCCCTTTTGCTATAGAGGCTTCATATCCCTGTAGATCCAGCATAAAAACTTCCTAGTCCTTAAAGCTTGGCTGCTGGGTACTGCTACGAACTAGGAACCAACAGCCAAGAATGCCTTTATTATTGTTTCGTCTCTGTTGTTCAACACAACAGAGACATTTGAGGCTTATTAATCGCCGTATACGTCGTACTTGAAGTATTTAGCCGCGATTTGTTGATAAACGCCTTTTTCACGAAGTGAACTGATAGCGCCATTTAGCTTTTCAGTCAGGTCTTTATCTTGTTTACGAACTGCAATGCCAAAACCGTCACCGAACCATTTAGGATCAGTCAATGAAGGACCAACGAACTCATAGCCTTCACCACCTGGTTTGTTTAGTACGCCATCTTCTAGAGCAGACGCATCACCTAGAACAGAAGCAATACGGCCATTTGCAAGGTCAAGGTAAGCTTCATCGAATGAACCGTAACGAACGATTTCTACAGAATCACCATAGTTGTCTGTTAGGTACTTGTCGTGAGTTGTCGCACGTTGTACACCAATTTTAACGCCTTTAAGGCCTTCTTTAGAGAAATCTAAACCAGCGCCTTTTTTAGCGATAAATTTGTTTGGGATCAGTGCGTATTTGTTGGTGAAATCAACTTTCTTCTTGCGCTCTTCAGTAATAGACATCGCAGCAATGATCGCGTCGTATTTACGAGCAAGTAGAGAAGGAATAATACCATCCCAGTCTTGAGCAACGATTTGGCATTTTACTGCCATCTCTTCACAAAGCGCGTTTGCCATATCAACGTCAAAGCCTTTCAGAGAACCATCTGATTCTGTCCAGCTAAACGGAGGGTAAGCACCTTCAATACCAAAGCGTACAGTTTTCCACTCTTTCGCTTGGGCAACACCGGTCGCAGCTGTAGCAGCTATTGCCGCAACTAATAACCACTTTTTCATTTCCATACTCCTGTGATTGTTGTGTTTTATTTTTACTTTAGTTTTCTCAGCCCGTCTTAAGTAAAACAAAGGGCTGAAATATTTTAATAAATTGAAGAGATAAACTGCTTAAGACGCTCTGAATCCGGATTGCTAAACAGCTTTTTAGGATCGCCCTGTTCTTCCACCAATCCTTGATGCAAAAACAAAACGTGGTTAGAAACGTCACGAGCAAACGCCATTTCATGAGTAACCACTAACATGGTTCGCCCTTCTTCAGCTAGCGAACGCATAACTCCCAACACTTCTCCCACTAACTCAGGGTCAAGAGCTGAAGTTGGCTCATCAAATAGCAATACTTCTGGTTCAACAGCGAGTGCTCTTGCAATTGCAGCACGTTGTTGCTGACCGCCGGAAAGGTGACCCGGGTAGTAATCTTTACGCTCGTAAAGACCCACTTTCTTTAATAGTAGTTCTGCATTTTCAATTGCTTGAGCTTTAGGAACACCAAGAACGTGGACAGGTGCTTCAATCACGTTTTCCAGCACTGTCATGTGTGACCAGAGATTGAATCCTTGAAAAACCATTGCTAAGCGCGAACGGATACGCTGCACCTGTTTTTCATTGGCAGGAAGAGAGATACCTTGACGATTCTTTTTCATTTGAATCAACTCACCATTCACCCAGATTTCACCATCTGTCGGTGTTTCGAGCAAATTGATGCAACGAAGGAAAGTACTTTTACCAGAACCGGATGAGCCGATAATAGAGATAACATCGCCTTTATGGGCTTGAAGTGAAATGCCTTTCAGAACTTCATTCTGGCCAAATGTTTTGTGCAGTTGTTTTATATCGAGCGCTGGTACTTCATTCATGCGCTTTAACTCCCTGTATTTTATGACACTGCAGAGCATTCCAGCTCAATTTCGCTACAAAGTATCACTCAGCGCCATAACATGCAACAAATTATTAACCTGCAAAAATGAAATATTTAATTATTTTATGTGAGTATTAATTCATAAAATGGCTATTTCTTCTTCAAAGCTCGCATATTCAAACACTCTACACCTGTCTGACACAGCTACACCAATTTAACAAAAATGCCAAAAGCAAGACTTATAGCAAACTTTGAAACATAACCACTACGCATAGGTTTCCACGTTTTGGCAAGTTCAAAAGGGGTAATAAACATCACACTTTGAAAATTAATTTCAACCATAAAAACCACTATCTGCCTGATTTTATTATAACGATGTAGTTTTCTTTCATTTCCCAAACTAAAGTGATCAAGATCAATCACTATAAAGGGTTAGCACGTTAAACTCGCCACCAATTATAAGGCGATTCTAAAGCCCATTATTAATTTCGTTGGCTATGCTATAAAGCACAACAGAAACGTGTTACATATTCAGCCGAAACTTTCGCTATTGCGGACATTTAAGCAGAATTCAATTCAGAATTAATAACTTTATAAAATGAGGAATCTATGTCAGAAGCAGTGAATAAAGCGCATTCTGATTCAGATATCGAGACTAAGAGCTACAGTGAGCTTCATCGTCCAGCGTCTGAGTTCGACAGCCGTTCAGATTACTTAGATCATGAACTACAAATCATGAAGCCTCGCCGCTATGGTTTAAACTTACCAGGTCGCGATTTCCGTTTTGAACTTGAAGATTTCGTTCCTGCTCTAGCTGGTACTATCGGCATCATCTCGATGTACTCCGCTGTTATGATGTCTTGGGCAGAAGGTCTGACACAAGCTTGGGATCACGTTCATCTAACGAAAGAGTTCGCTATCGAAGTCGCTCGTGTGGAAATGTTGATTCCTGCTTTATTATTCTGTGTGCTTGCTTCTGGTATCTTTAACCCGAAAGCAAACTTAGCAGGTAACCACGGTCCGATGATTCCACTTATCGGTACTATCGCGCTAGCTGGTGCTCACCCTCTTGCATTAGCACTGCTTATTGGTGTCTTTGGTCTGCTACTTAGCTTCTTCAAAGGCGGCTCTAAGCTTGTTAACCTCACTTCTGAAGGCACAGCCGGTGGTTTGCTCATATTCCTTGGTTTGACGGGCACAATTAGCCAGATTAACTCCATACAGGCTTGGGCTGTCGGTTTGCAATCGGCAGACGTAGCTGCGGGCAGCATGGGTTATGTGGGTATTATCGTACTTGGTATCAACGTAGCGATTTATGCTTACCTAGCTAAAGTGAACAAGCGTTGGCTTGCTATCCCAGTGTGTGCATTCTCTGGTCTTGCGATCGCTCTAGCTCTTGGTGCTGGTTTCGACATTAAATTCGAAACTCACATGGGTCTTCCAAACCTGAACCCAGTTTACTGGTGGGGCAGCACAGAAGAAGGTTGGATGCTAGGTCTTCCTAATATGGAACACTTCATTGCATCTCTGCCATTCGCGATTCTTGCAGTAGCAATGTGGTCTCCAGACTTCCTTGGTCACCGTATCTTCCAAGAGATGAACTACCCTAAAGGTTCTGAAAAAGTACTAATGGACGTTGATGACACTATGACTATGTGTTCATTCCGCCAGATGGTTGGTACAGCAGTAGGTGGTGGTAACATCACGTCATCTTGGGGTACATACATGATCCCTGCGGCTATCGCTAAGCGTCCAATCCCAGCGGGTTCAATTCTGCTTGGTCTGATCGTAATGACAGTTGCGATACTTGGTTTCCCAATGGACGTTGCAGTATGGCCACCTGTTATGCGTGTTGCGCTACTAGTAGGTGTATCTCTACCTCTACTAGAAGCTGGTATGCAAATGGTTCGCGATACGAAAGACTCACAAGCTGCTGGTATCTGTATCTTTGCATCTATCGTTGCAAACCCAGTATTAGCTTGGGCACTAACCATGTTCCTAGACAACAACGGTTTAATTGGTGACAAAGAACGTGCTTCACGCTTGTCATTCATGGATAAAATTGTTATCCCTGTAACCGTGTTTATTATCTGTCTTGTTGCTATGCTGGCTGTTGGTATGCTAGAAGCTCAATATGGTCTAAAAGCTTGGCTATAAGATAAAGTTTCAAGATTAGACGGGTAGCGCAAGACGCTACCCTCTTTTTATTATTTGATTATCTTTTTCAACTTATTTTTGTTTTATTCAACTTTTATTGATTTAGTTTAAGTTTTGCAAATTTTTTTTAGTGTAATGTAATTTCATCAAACGGACATTTCACTGTAAGAACAAGTAACAATATCTATAGTATTAATCTGAGATTATGAACTATACATATTGTTATTAAATAGAGTGTACTGCCTCTCTTTGACTGAAGAGATAGCTGGCTCAACGGCGAAACAGTACGTGTTTTTTCTACTAAAAAGGTAGGTATGTCATGGCAGAGCAATTTGCTAAAGCTTGGGAAGGTTTTGCTGCAGGTGAGTGGCAAAATGAAGTAAACGTTCGTGATTTCATTCAAAAGAACTACACTCCGTACGAGGGTGACGAATCTTTCCTAGTTTCTGAAGGAACTGAAGCGACTAAAACGCTTTGGGCTAAAGTAATGGAAGGCATCAAACAGGAGAACTCTACTCACGCTCCTGTAGATTTCGACACTTCTGTTATCTCTACCATCACTGCTCACGATGCAGGCTACATCGAAAAAGATCTAGAAACTATCGTTGGTCTTCAAACTGACGCTCCACTTAAGCGTGCAATCATCCCTAACGGTGGTATCCGTATGGTTGAAGGTTCATGCAAAGCATACGATCGTGAACTTGATCCTATGGTTTCTAAAATCTACACAGAATACCGTAAAACTCACAACGCTGGTGTTTTCGATATCTACACTCCAGACATCCTTGCATGTCGTAAGTCTGGTGTACTAACTGGTCTTCCTGACGCATACGGCCGTGGTCGTATCATCGGTGACTACCGTCGTGTTGCACTATACGGTATCGACTTCCTAATGAAGGACAAACTAGCTCAATTCACGTCTCTACAAGAGCGTTTTGAGAATGGTGAAGACCTTCACATGACTATGCAACTTCGTGAAGAAATTGCTGAGCAACACCGCGCTCTAGGTCAAATCAAGAAAATGGCTGCGAAATACGGTTTCGATATTTCTCGTCCAGCTGAAACTGCTCAAGAAGCTATCCAATGGACTTACTTCGGCTACCTAGCTGCTGTTAAGTCTCAAAACGGTGCTGCAATGTCTCTAGGCCGTACTTCTACGTTCCTAGACGTGTACATCGAGCGTGATATCGCTGCAGGTAAGATCACTGAAGCTCAAGCTCAAGAAATGATCGACCACTTCGTAATGAAACTACGTATGGTTCGTTTCCTACGTACTCCTGAGTACGATGAGCTATTCTCTGGCGACCCAATCTGGGCAACAGAATCAATGGGTGGTATGGGTCTTGACGGTCGTACGCTAGTAACGCGTTCTAACTTCCGTTTCCTAAACAGCCTATACACTATGGGTCCTTCTCCAGAGCCAAACATCACTGTTCTTTGGTCTGAAGCGCTACCAGACGGTTTCAAACGTTTCTGTGCAAAAGTATCTATCGATACTTCTTCTATCCAGTACGAAAACGACGACCTAATGCGTCCAGACATGAACTCTGACGACTACGCAATTGCATGTTGTGTATCACCAATGGTTGTTGGTAAACAAATGCAGTTCTTCGGTGCTCGTGCGAACCTTGCTAAAACGATGCTTTACACCATCAACGGCGGTATCGATGAGAAACTGAAAATCCAAGTTGGTCCAAAAATGGACAAGATCTCTGGTGAATACCTAGATTACAACGAACTTTGGGAAAAAATGGACCACTTCATGGATTGGCTAGCTAAGCAGTATGTGACTGCACTAAACGCTATCCACTTCATGCACGACAAGTACAGCTACGAAGCGTCTCTAATGGCTCTACACGACCGTGACGTTATCCGTACTATGGCATGTGGTATCGCAGGTCTGTCTGTTGCAGCTGACTCACTATCTGCAATCAAATACGCGAAAGTTAAACCAATTCGTGACGAAGATGGTCTAGCAATCGACTTCGAAATCGAAGGCGATTACCCTAAATTCGGTAACAACGACCCACGTGTAGATGACATCGCTTGTGAACTTGTATCTGTATTCATGAACAAGATCCGTGAGCTTAAGACTTACCGTAATGCGATTCCTACTCAGTCTATCCTTACTATCACTTCAAACGTGGTATACGGTAAGAAGACTGGTAATACTCCTGACGGTCGTCGTGCTGGTACTCCATTTGCACCAGGTGCAAACCCAATGCACGGTCGTGACGAGAAAGGTGCAGTAGCATCATTGACTTCAGTAGCGAAACTACCGTTTGCTGACGCTCAAGATGGTATCTCTTACACCTTCTCTATCGTTCCTAACGCATTAGGTAAAGAAGAAGCAAGCCAACGTGCTAACCTAGCAGGTCTAATGGATGGTTACTTCCACCACGAAGCTGGCAAACTAGAAGGTGGTCAACACCTAAACGTTAACGTGCTTAACCGCGACACTCTACTAGACGCTGTTAAACACCCAGAGAAATACCCTCAGCTAACTATCCGTGTATCTGGTTACGCTGTTCGTTTCAACTCTCTGACTGCTGAACAACAAGCTGACGTTATCGCTCGTACATTTACTGAGTCAATGTAAGACTTCGCTTAAATAATGAGCTACAAGCCCTCGCTTTTGCGGGGGCTTTTTTTATTTATTCAGTAAATTTATCAAAGCGTTAACAATGCTTAGTGAAACTCAAATATTTAAATTCACCGTTTATCATTACTCGTCTTAGCCTTCTCAATCAGTTAAACTCACTACTCTGTTGTATTCGAGCTGTATCAAATGTCCGCATCCCGCTTTTTCCTTTTATTAACATGCAGTTTTTCCGCTCTTGCTGCTCAAACGTCGACTGTCACTCTCAACATTGATAACGATGGTATTTACGGGATAGACCAAGACTACACCAGTGGTCTTTTCCTCTCTTACACGTCAGGTGCTGTTCGTCCAAATTGGTGGTCGAAACCACTTAGCCTTTCTGCTTGGGGAGCAGCAAGTTTAGATAAGTGGGAAATCAGTGTTGGCCATAAAATGTGGACACCTTCAGACATCACGCTTGAGACTCCGCAACCGAATGAACGTCCTTATGCTGGCTTATTACACGGTGAATTCAGCTACATCAGTTTGCACCCACAACAAGCGCAGCGTTTTAATCTTCTAATAGGAACAACAGGCGAGAGTTCTCTTTCTGAAGAAGCTCAACGCATCGTCCATTCCATTACAAAATCTGACGATCCAAACGGCTGGGCATATCAGGTTGAAGACAAAGTCGTAGGCAGTGTCGGCTATCTTTCACACTTCAACTTAATTCGTCGACGCTTCACTTTAAGCACTGACTTTGAAATATCGAACGTTTCAGAAATCAATGTCGGCAACTACCGTAGCGATGCCGCAACCGGATTTATGGTACGTTGGGGACAAGATCTGGCTGGTAACTTTGGTAGTGCACAGATATCGGTAGAAAACCCATTTAAAGCGGGAATGATTGGCGCGTCTGACTATGGATGGTTTCTGTTTGGCGGTATTGAAGGGCGTTATCGCTTTAACGACATTACGATTGAAGGAAATAGACCATTAAATGGCTTGGAACATCCTGCCAGTTATTACGAAGTGACGTTAGAACCTTGGCAAGCAACCGCTGTAGCGGGTGCTGCTTGGTACAGCCGTCATTTTGGTTTTACTTTTACGACAACCGCCAATACCTCTGAATATAAACAAGATAAGAAATCTCTGCACGGTACTGGCGGCGTATCCTTCTATGCGTTTTTCTAAACGCATTTATGGGTTAGATATTAAAGCGTTGGCAATCGGAGTTTAGCTCTGAAGAGCGTTGGTCAACGACGCGACTGATTGAACGCAGTTGCTCGTTGTTATCTTCCAACTCTTTCATTGCCACAGAAATTTGCGTCATATTATCGGCCATCGATTGACTGGTGGTGGCCAACTCTTTGATAGAGCTAACAATAATTTCCGTCTGGTGCGCCGCTTCTCCCGCTTTATTGGTGATCTGAGCCAGAGCTTCCATCGCTTCATGGCCTCGCTCTTGACCAATCTGCATCGTTTGGCCAGATTGACCAAATTTCTGAATCACCTCCGCACTCTCTTTCTTCATCGTTTCGATAGTGCCTGAGATTTCCGCAACTGCATTCACGGTACGAACAGCCAAGTTTCGAACTTCATCTGCCACAACCGCGAAACCACGTCCTTGCTCC
The DNA here is from genome assembly GCF_013041605.1 of Vibrio plantisponsor. GTDB lineage: Bacteria > Pseudomonadota > Gammaproteobacteria > Enterobacterales > Vibrionaceae > Vibrio > Vibrio plantisponsor. The sequence continues at coordinate 252,821 of NZ_JABEQC010000003.1, forward strand.
CCTGCTCGCGCAGCTTCAATAGCGGCATTTAGCGCTAGCAAGTTAGTCTGCTCAGCAATGCTGTTAATAATGTCCATCACTGAGTCAACTTTGGTCGAAGCTTCTTCCAGTTGCTGAATATTGGTCGTCGCGGAACTTAGAATTTTGCCGACATCCTCTAATGAACCAATGGCGGCGGCGATAACTTTCGCACCATTTTGCGCCGCCTCTGTCGATGACTTGCTCACATCAGAAACAAACGCCAGAGAATTAGACACTTCATGAGTAGTAACGCTGACTTCTTCTGTGGCTGAAGCCAATAGCTGAGTTTGCCCTAAAACATCAGACTGCCCGTTCACAAGGTCGTCAATGCCAGAGTTTAGTTGTGCAGCATCTCCTGATAACGCTTCACTTCGCTGCTGAACAGCTTTGACCAACTCCCCTAAGTGTTTGCAACTCTGGTTAATCGCGACAGCCAATTGGTTAAACTCATCATTAGGGTTATTCGATATAGGCATACGCTGTGACAAATCACCTTGTGATAAACGCTCCATCACCGCTTTGGTTTGTGATAGTGAACGAGTTAAAGAGATGCTTAACATGACAAAAATAGAAATGGTTATTACCGCCAAAACAGCACAGGCCACCAGCACAGACCATTGAGTTTGTACGCCAGCTTTTTCTGCTTGTTGCTGATAGGTTTCGCTAAGGCTCTCAATCTGTTTGGATAAACTTTCAATTAAACTTTTCGCTTGAGATTCACTGGCCATCAATTGCGCTTGCTGGTCGTTAACTAATTGCGAAAGCTCACTGACACGCAGAAAAGTCTCTTTAAACTGTGCCACTTCTTTTTCATAAAGAGAGAGCATTGAGTAGCTTTTCGACATGTTGATAAAGCCCGCCATTGCGCGATTAAATAGTTTTAGGTTTTGTTCGCTTGGCTGAAGCAGATAGTTTTGTTGTGCTTTGACAACGGCTTGGAAATCAGAGTTGATGGTGACCATACCCGTTTCCGCAATTTTCGCTTCTATGGTTGCCGCCAAATTCTTTAGCTCACCCAGTTTGCCCTCTTCGACGTTGAAACCCAATTCAGATTTGAGCTCCATCCAGGGTAAGAGTGACTGTTCAAACTGTGAGGTAACTTGTAACAGCTGCTGAGACTCTTCGCTGAAATTCAACTGCTGGAGAAAAGTAATGTCTGCTTGCACATGTTCCATCAAGCTTTTTAACTTTTCCTTTGCTTGAGAAACCTGATCTGCGGTAAGACTTTCTTTTTCGGAGGCCAAAGCTAGAAGATCGGCTTGAGTTGAGTGCATGGCCAATGCTCCAGACGTAATGTCCGAACTCTGCTTATATTGAGAGCCCATACCGGATAGGCTCATTGCGGTGTAAAGACCGAGGCTAACGAAGCCAATACAAAGAACAATAATAAAAAGTGTGATTTTTTGCTTCTGAGATAATTTCAGTACATCCATGCTAATCTTCCTTGTCACCATCCTGTGACTTTAGACTTCAAGATACTACGGGCTAAAGTGTCGTAATGTTTCATTTACATTTTTGTCACTAATATCTTTTTTATAACACCCATCTTCAGCAATTTCGATTTTTTTTTAAACTATTTATTACAACCCTGAATGGGAGAAGGAAAACCTATTTAATCCTTACTATTTGTAATAAAATGACGACTAAATTACACAATCGAGAGCAGCACATGTCTACTTCTGGTCGAATTCACTCATTCGAATCTTGCGGTACGGTTGATGGCCCAGGAATTCGCTTCATCGTTTTTCTTCAGGGTTGCTTATTCCGTTGTAAGTATTGTCACAACCGTGACACTTGGGACACACACGAAGGCAAAGTGGTTAGCGTTGAAGAGATCATCAACGAAGCCAAGTCTTACCGTCACTTTATGAATGCCTCTGGCGGTGGTGTTACCTGCTCTGGCGGCGAAGCCATGCTTCAGCCAGAATTTGTGAGAGACTTCTTCCGCGCAGCGAAAGCTGAAGGTATCCATACCTGCTTAGACACTAACGGTTATATCCGTAAGTTTACGCCTGTGATCGATGAAGTTCTTGAAGTCTCAGATCTTGTGATGCTCGATATCAAACAGATTAACGACGATATCCACCAAGATTTAGTGGGCGTGTCCAACAAACGTACTCTCGATTTTGCTCAGTACCTGCACAAAATTAACCAGCCAACTTGGTTACGCTACGTGATTGTTCCAGGGTATACCGATGATGATGAGTCTGCTCATAAACTGGGTGAGTTCATTAAAGATATGGACAACATTGAGAAGATAGAGCTGCTTCCATATCACAAACTTGGTGCCCATAAATGGGAAGCGATGGGAGAAGAGTACCCGCTTGAAGGTGTAGAACCTCCTAGCAAGGAAACTATGGATAGAATCGTATCTATTCTTGAGCAATATCACTCAAACGTAAAATACTGATTCAAACTCGATGACTAATCGTGAAAAATGCCAACCTCAATAGGTTGGCATTTTTATATCTGTTCTAAATTCCATAAAATGCTCTACAGGATGAACTTAACACTGAGGGATTATTTTGCAGTTACAAGAACTGGTCGCACTGGCTATAGTGGTTATCTTTTTCGTCATCTCGCTCAAAGATGTTCAACACGCTTTCCTGCCAAAGTTTAAAACTGAAAAATCCTTTCAGCACCTGACCTATGCGGTGATGTTTGCCCTTGTGTTACTTTGGTCTGCGCAAGCCAGTGTCAAGGAAGGGCTTCAAATCCATTTTTTAGCACTCACAACACTGACCATGATGTTTGGTTGGAGAAGCGCTTTCATCCTAACCATTCCGGTCAGTTTTGCTCTGGTCATCGTAGGGAAACTGACGCTATTTGCTCTGCCTGAGTTTTTATTGCTTTCCAGCTTGGTTCCGATTCTGATCTCTTATGCTGTCTTCTCATTAAGCTATCACTATCTACCACGCAATATTTTTGTATTCATTTTTGTCGCAGGATTTTTCAACGGCGGTTTGACTGGAAGTCTGCACCTAGCTATCAATGCCGGTTATCAGCTCAATCTGGGTAACCACGACTGGAAAACCATACTGGACAACTATCTTATCTTTGTGCCTCTACTCGCCTTCCCAGAAGGGCTTCTCAACGGCATGGCTTTGGCGATACTTTCCGTCTTTAAGCCAGAATGGCTACGCGTGTTCTCTGACCGAGACTATATCTACCATCATCATCACAAAAAATAGTCCCACCTCTGCATATTTTATGTACTATCTCTATTAAAACAGTGTTGAGATCATGTTTCAGATTAATGCATTACTGTTAACCTAACCTCAGCAAAAAAATAATCAATTTTTAGTGAGGCCAGCTATGGAAATGACTAACGCTCAACGTCTTATTCTTTCAAACCAATACTTCTTAATGTCTCAGCTTGACCCTTCAAACTCAGCAAAATACAAGCGTATGCAAACCATTGTTGAACGCGGTTATGAACTCCAAATGTGTGAATTGAATAAAGAGTTTGGCTGTTTAAGTGATGCACAATGTCGCGAAGTTATCGACATCATGGAGATGTATCACGCAATGCAAGAATCACACAAAATGCTTAGTGAAGAGGCGAGAAAAGACGTTGATGTGCGTCGTTTGAACTTCTTAGGCTACGATATTGCAACAGAAGGTCAGTTGGTCAACTACGTGCGCTTCCTAGTCGACTCTGAAGGTCTTTACCCTCAATTTGACAAAGGCGACCACCATTTCAACAGTCAGATGCCAATGGCTGACAAATATCGTCGTATGCTGGCGACATGGCGTCATTGCCCTCGTCAATACCATTTGTCTGCAAATGAATTGCGTCAGATCTTCAACGCATAGTTGAGAGCTAACCATCGTTAAAAATACCAGTTTATAATGCAGTAAGGCGGACAGAGTCCGCCTTACTTATATCTACAAGTTACAAGTCGGGCTTAGAACAGGTAAGCAATACCAAAAGAAACGGTAGTACTAATTCCACTTTCTATGATTGGACTTTTTTCTATATCGCCTTCCAGATTCGTATAACGAACGTTGCCAGTCACTCTCACGGTATCAATGATATTCCAGTAGGCTGACGCTCCAATAAAGTACTGGCCGTCCCACTTCGCTTCAAATTCAGGCAATCCGCTACGCGCCGCTTCTTCACTAGAAACACCATAGAGATGGTTATTTAACTTATCTGAGTTGTATGAATAACCAATACCCGGCGTTACTCCCCAGTTACTAAAACGCAACGGGAAACGCAACGCTACTTCTGCATATAAACCATTATGTGTATCACCGATGTCTGTCGCAGCAGAGGTTTCAAGCAAACCTACCGGAGTTCTCAACTGGTAGCTAACACCACCTAAAATTGTCGAAGAACGCTTGTCCAACATTTGAATTTGCGCGTTATCTGAGTCTCCCGGTTTGAGAGTTCTCGGATCATACATCAGTCTGAAAACGAAGTTTTGCGGAGAACTCATCGGCAGAACTCGGTAGCCCGCACTGAAGCCACGCAGAAACAGGTGCTCACCTTCATAACCGATAACAGGAATTACCGTTTGATTCGATGGCGTTTCTTTATAAACCGCTGGTGAATACGCCGCTGCGACGCCTAACGACCATTGATCAGGTTGCGCTTGAGCAGGAAGTGCCATTGTCAAAGAGAGAGCAACAAACGCAGAAAAGTAGAACTTATTCATAGTGATAGTTATGTCCATTGGTATGCAATCCATTGAGCCACATCATACGAACCTATGCACCCATTGACAATAAAGATGAGAACTATTGTGATTTTTAGCCTTTAAAACCTTTTAAAGCTCTCATTCATTAACCACATTTGACACGACAAGCACAAAACTTTTCTTCTGCAAATATCAAATTCGAAATTTCTTTTTATCATCACTAATTTTAAATAAATGCATAATCTCTAAGCAAAATCGCGAATAGCAAACTAGTCTTAAATTGTTAGGGATTTATGTTTTAAAGCGGTTGTATGTCTGTGTGACATTTTTAGAGGGGACTTACTATGAGTATTTTTGACCACTTTCAGGCACGCTATGAAGCAGCCAAGGATGAAGAGCTAACGATTCAAGAGTTCTTAAATCTATGTAAAGAAGATAAAAGCGCATACGCAAATGCGGCCGAACGCCTGTTGCTCGCCATCGGCGAACCCGAGATGGTAGATACTTCAAAACACCCTCGCTTAAGCCGTATTTTTTCAAACCGAGTTATCTCCAGATACAAAACTTTCCAAGATTTCTACGGCATGGAAGAAGCCATAGAGCAAATCGTTTCTTACTTAAAACACGCCGCTCAAGGCTTAGAAGAACGTAAACAAATTCTTTACTTACTCGGCCCTGTGGGTGGTGGTAAGTCTTCTCTTGCTGAAAAACTAAAAGCACTGATGCAACAGATGCCTATTTATGTCCTTTCGGCAAATGGCAAACGCAGTCCAGTGAACGATCATCCATTCTGTTTGTTTGATGTCAACGAAGATGGAGAACTTTTAAAGCAAGAGTACGGTATTGAAAAACGCTATATCAAATCCATCATGTCACCTTGGGCAGCCAAGCGATTACACGAGTTTGGTGGTGATATTACCAAGTTTAAAGTGGTGAAAGTACGCCCTTCCATCTTGGATCAAATCGCGATAGCGAAAACCGAACCGGGTGATGAAAACAACCAAGATATTTCTTCACTGGTAGGTAAAGTCGATATTCGTCAGTTAGAACACTTCTCTCAAGACGATCCTGATGCTTATAGCTATTCAGGCGCATTGTGCCGCGCGAACCAAGGTTTAATGGAGTTCGTAGAGATGTTTAAAGCGCCAATCAAAGTGCTTCACCCTCTACTCACCGCGACACAAGAAGGGAACTATAACGGTACAGAAGGTCTTTCAGCCTTGCCGTTTGACGGAATGATACTTGCCCACTCTAACGAATCTGAATGGCAGGCTTTCCGCAACAACAAAAACAATGAGGCATTCCTAGACCGTGTTTACATAGTTAAGGTTCCTTACTGTCTGCGTGTTTCCGAAGAAGTTAAAATTTACCAAAAACTGCTTGAGCACAGTGAGCTATCCAACGCGCCATGCGCACCAAGCACTCTCGATCTGCTTGCTCAATTCAGCGTACTTTCGCGTTTGAAAATTCCTGAAAACTCATCGCTATTTTCGAAAATGCGGGTTTACGATGGTGAGACACTCAAAGACACCGATCCAAAAGCGAAAAGCTACCAAGAGTATCGTGACTACGCTGGTGTCGATGAAGGCATGTCGGGGCTTTCCACTCGTTTTGCGTTCAAGATTCTCTCTCGCGTATTCAACTTCGACCACAGTGAAGTGTCAGCAAACCCTGTACATCTCTTCTATGTGATTGAACAACAAGTAGAGCGTGAGCAGTTCCCACAAGAAACAGCTGACCGTTATCTAGAGTTTGTTAAAGGCTACCTAGTACCGCGTTATGTCGAGTTTATCGGTAAAGAAATTCAAACCGCATATTTAGAGTCCTACTCTGAGTACGGTCAAAACATTTTCGACCGCTACGTCACTTATGCGGATTTCTGGATTCAGGATCAGGAATACCGCGATCCGGAAACCGGACAACTGTTTGACCGAGCTTCACTCAACGGAGAATTGGAGAAAATCGAAAAAACCGCTGGGATCAGTAATCCGAAGGATTTCCGAAATGAAATCGTCAACTTCGTATTACGTGCACGTGCGAATAATAATGGTAACAACCCAGCTTGGACCAGCTACGAAAAATTGCGCACCGTTATCGAGAAGAAAATGTTCTCGAATACTGAGGAACTACTACCTGTTATCTCCTTTAATGCGAAAACCTCTTCTGAGGATCAGAAAAAACACGACAACTTTGTCGCTCGCATGATGGAGAAAGGTTATACCGAAAAACAAGTGAGACTATTGTCTGAGTGGTATTTACGCGTACGTAAATCTTCTTAAACACTGTCTGTACCCAAAGAACTTGTTGTAACGGGTATATCTGAAATCCAACTAAGCAGGCATCCAAGGACAGGATGCCTCGTTGGGGGAGCTATTCAGGTGACGTATACGGGGGAAGACTCATGCCGCAATTCATCGATAGACGATTAAACGGTAAGAACAAAAGCGCGGTAAATCGCCAACGCTTTTTACGCCGTTATAAAGAACAAATTAAAGAGTCGGTTTCCGATGCGGTAAACCGCCGTTCAATCACGAACACAGAAACTGGTGAAGATGTCTCTATTCCAAATAAGGACATCAAAGAGCCTGTGTTTCATCAAGGTCAGGGAGGTATGCGTGAGCGTGTTCACCCAGGCAATGACCAATTCATACGCGGTGACAAGATAGAACGCCCTCGCGGAGGCGGTCAAGGCGGCGGTTCTGGTGAAGGTGAAGCCAGCCAAGACGGTGAAGGCGAGGACGAATTTGTATTCCAGATTTCCAAAGACGAATATTTGGATATTCTGTTCGAAGACCTCGAACTGCCCAATCTCGAAAAAAACCAAATCAATAAGATAACGGAGTGGAAAACCCATCGCGCGGGGTACCAGACTGCGGGTTCAGCTTCTAACATTGCTATTGTTCGCTCGTTACAACAATCATTGGCACGCCGCACGGCGATGACCGCCAATAAACGTCGTTTAATGAAAGAACTGGAAGATGAGTTAGAGCGTATTAAAGCCGCTGAACCAGCTCAACTTCTGGAAGAAAAACGCATTAAACAAGAGATTGAAGAACTGCGCGCCAAAATTGAAAGCGTGCCTTTTATTGATACCTTCGATTTGCGTTTCAAAAATTATGAAAAGCGCCCTATCCCATCTAGCCAAGCGGTGATGTTCTGTTTGATGGACGTCTCTGGCTCTATGGACCAAGCCACCAAAGACATTGCGAAACGCTTTTACGTCTTGCTCTATCTGTTCCTGACTCGAACATACAAAAACGTCGAAGTAGTGTTCATTCGTCACCATACTCAAGCAAAAGAGGTGGATGAACAAGAATTCTTCTATTCCCAAGAAACTGGCGGCACCATCGTTTCCAGTGCACTTAAGCTGATGCATGAGATCATTGAAGAACGATATCCGCTTGGCGAATGGAATATCTACGGTGCGCAAGCTTCCGATGGTGATAACTGGGCGGATGATTCGCCACGTTGTAAAGAGTTGCTCACCAAACAACTGCTACCTTACTGTCAGTACTATGCCTATATCGAGATTACCCGTCGGTCACATCAAACCTTATGGCACGAGTATGAAAAACTGCAGCCAGCCTTTGGTAATTTTGCTATGAAGAATATTCGCAGTGTGGAGGATATCTTCCCTGTCTTTAGGGAACTATTCCAGAAGGAAAACGCATAGGGGGGAGCGCGTATGACAACCAATGCTACAAAAAATAAGTCAAATGCTGCGCCGAAGAAACGCGCAACCAAATCGAAAGTTCTGCCTGATGGGCCGGATTGGACCTTTGACATCCTTGAGGAGTACCACACAGAGATAAAACGTGTCGCTGAGTTTTATAAACTGGATACCTATGAGAACCAAATTGAAGTCATCACTTCTGAACAAATGATGGATGCCTATTCCAGTATTGGTATGCCTATTAATTACAACCACTGGTCATTTGGTAAGAAGTTTATCCATACCGAACAAAACTATAAGCATGGGCAGATGGGGCTCGCGTATGAGATCGTCATCAACTCCGACCCTTGTATAGCCTACCTGATGGAAGAAAACACCGTAACCATGCAAGCGTTAGTAATGGCTCACGCCTGTTACGGACATAACTCTTTCTTTAAAGGAAACTACCTATTCCAAACATGGACCGATGCAAGTTCAATTATTGACTACCTGCTGTTTGCTAAAAATTACATTGCCGGATGTGAAGAGAAATATGGTGTTGATCAGGTAGAACGCCTATTAGACTCATGCCATGCCTTAATGAATTACGGAGTCGACAGATACAAACGCCCAGAGAAAATTTCCATCGCTGAAGAGAAAGCGCGCCAAGAAGAACGTGAAGAGTATTTGCAGTCTCAGGTGAATGCCCTTTGGCGCACCGTTCCACAGAAAGCGAGAGCGGAAGATAACCAACCGCGTTTCCCGAGTGAACCACAAGAGAACATTCTCTATTTCATCGAAAAGCACGCACCATTACTTGAACCTTGGCAGCGTGAAATCGTCCGTATCGTGCGTAAAATTAGTCAGTATTTCTATCCGCAAAAACAAACCCAGGTAATGAATGAAGGCTGGGCTACGTTTTGGCACTACACAATTTTGAATCACCTGTATGACGAAGGATTAGTGTCAGACAAGTTTATCCTAGAATTTCTGCACAGCCACACCAGCGTTGTGGCTCAACCGCCATATAACAGTCGTTATTTTAGCGGTATCAACCCTTACGCGCTAGGGTTTGCCATGTTTACCGATATTAAGCGCATTTGTGAAAACCCAACCGATGAAGACTACGAATGGTTCCCTGAACTGGCAGGCTCAGACTGGTTAGAAGCGGTACATTTCGCTATGCACAACTTCAAAGATGAAAGCTTTATCAGCCAATATTTGTCGCCAAAACTTATCCGTGATTTCAAACTGTTCGCCATTACCGACGACGACAGGAAGAACTTCATTGAAGTCACCGCCATCCACAATGACAGCGGCTATCAACAGATACGAGAGAAGCTCGCTGCTCAATACAATCTGAGTAACTTGGAACCGAACATCCAAGTATTCAGCGTCGACGTTCGTGGAGACCGTTCTATCACATTACAGTATGTCCCCCACGACCGAATTCCTTTAGACCCAAGCTACGAGGAGGTACTAAAACACATGCATCGCCTATGGGGTTTTGAAGTCAAATTAGAGGAGGTAAAAGACACTGGAAGAAGAGAAATCCTCGCAACCTGTCCTAAAAAAGGTGATCACGATTAGTGATTATCGTTGCGACAACTAAAACATCTAACCTAACAATTAGTTGTAAAAAGTAAGTAGTTGTAAAAGTAAATAGTTCTATATAACGAACAAAGCCCCAGACTCTCATCTGGGGCTTTTCTTATTCTGACTGCTTTTCGCTTACGACTGCTTCGCCACAATACTGCGTACTAACTCCAAATCTTCAGGAGTATCGACACCCGCAGGAGGCGCTTCCAGCGCGACTGCGACGTGAATTTTTTCACCATACCAAAGCACACGTAGCTGCTCTAAACATTCAATTTTCTCAAGCTGGCTAGGCTGCCAGTTGATATAGGTATTAATGAAACCAGCACGATAAGCGTAGATACCAATGTGGCGCATTAAAGGTTGCACTATGGTTTTGTCTTGCGAAGCAAAGTTATCACGATCCCATGGAATCGTTGCACGGCTGAAGTAAAGTGCGTAACCGTCTTTATCTGTCACCACTTTCACTGCATTGGGGTTGAACACTTCACTTTCGTGATCAATTTCAACCGCCAGTGTTGCCATAGGAGCGTTGCTCGCCGCCAAATTATCCGCAACCTGACGAACAATAGCGGGTGGAATCAAGGGTTCATCACCTTGCACATTGACTATGATGTGGTCATCTTCAATGCCCATTAATGCCACCACTTCTGCCAAACGCTCAGTGCCTGACTGATGGTCTGGAGAAGTCATACACACAGTACCGCCAAACGCTTTAACCGCCTGTTCAACACGAGCATCGTCAGTTGCGATAATCACTCTTTCAGCACCCGCCAAAAGAGACTGCTCATAAACCCATTGGATCATAGGTTTACCACCAATATCCGCGAGCGGTTTACCCGGTAAACGTGTCGACTGATAACGAGCAGGAATAACAACGGTAAATGACATTATCGTCCCTCGTCCATTGACATAGTACGCGCTTCCGGTTCAAGGAGAACAGGAATGCCCTCTTTGATTGGATAAGCAAGACGGTCAAATTTACAAATGAGTTCTTGTTTATCTTTATCGTAAGTCAGCTTGCCTTTACATAAAGGACAAGCAACGATTTCAAGCAGACGGTGATCCATACTGTTCCATAACCTCTTTAATAGTTTCCACAATATGCTGCTCATCTTGATGAGAGATCTGCGCTGAGACTGGCAGATACCACCAGTTCTCATTGGCAAACGCAGCACATTTTACAGCGTCTTTTTCTGTCATAACCACATGATCCCCACGTGTTGCTAATGCAAACAACTGTGAGGAATCAAAGTCTTGGTGGTCAGCGAATCCATGTTCTACTACAGGTTTAGCACCGAGCTCTTTTAAAGTATTAAAAAAGCGTGGAGGATGCCCAATACCTGCCCAAGCAACGATGTTTGACAACGTGTCTACAGGCACTCTTTCTCCCGTGACCATATTTACCGCCAAGTCAGGTTGCAGTGTCATAGCCACTTCACCCGCGAGAGGCGTTCCGCCGTTAGTAATCGTAAAATCCACTTCTTTCAAACGTGACAAAGGCTCACGCAGTGGGCCCAAAGGCAGTAACTGCTCATTGCCAAATCGTCTCACGCCATCAACAACGGCAAATTCAATATCACGATCCAGTGCGTAATGCTGCAAGCCATCATCGGTAATAATAATATCGATGTTTTCTTTCAGCAGTGCTTTCACAGCATTAGAGCGAATGGGGTCTACCGCAACAGGCGCTTTGGTGCGTTGATAAATAAGCTTGGGTTCATCACCACAGTGGGCTGTCGATGTGTTATCTGAGACCATCAGCGGATAAGAAGGCGCTTTCGCTCCATATCCTCGGGAAACCACGCCGGGTTTATAACCTAGCCGTTGAAGCGTTTCGACTAACCAGATAACCACAGGCGTTTTGCCATTACCACCAGCAGTAATATTACCGACGATAACAACAGGCACTGGTGCCTTGTAGCTCTGTTTCTTTCCGGATTGAAATGCCTTTCTGCGAGAGTGGCTCACTGCTTTAAACACAAGGCTTAATGGCCACAAAAGTGGCCATAAGAGAAAACGAATTGGATGACCTTGAAACCAGATTTTTTCAATCACAGTTCGAACCTACTCACCAAATTGAATTCGGTGCAGCTGTGCATAAGCACCATCTTTTTCAATCAATTCAGCGTGTTTACCGCGTTCAATGATTTCACCTTCATCCACAACCAATATTTCATCTGCTTGTTCGATGGTAGAAAGTCTGTGTGCAATAACCAGTACGGTTTTGTTCTTTTGCAGCTCATCTAACGCAGCTTGAATAGCACGCTCAGATTCGGTATCCAAAGCTGATGTTGCCTCATCCAAAATCAATACTGGAGCATCACGCAGCAGTGCACGCGCAATAGCAATACGCTGACGCTGACCACCAGACAAGCTCGTTCCGTTCTCACCAATAATGGTATCTAGGCCATGCTGCATACCATTAATAAATTCCATCGCATGAGCTAAACGAGCAGCTTCTTCAATTTGCTCTCGAGTGTATTCACCCTCTGCTGCATAAGCGATGTTGTTTGCAATGGTGTCATTGAATAAATGCACGTTCTGCGACACTAAAGCGAAGTGTTTACGCAGGTTCGTTAGTTTGAAGTCACGAACATCGTGGCCATCAAGCTCAATAGAACCGGAGTCCACATCGTAAAAACGTGTAAACAGGTTTGCAATAGTCGATTTACCCGAACCAGAACGCCCCACCAGAGCGACCGTTTTGCCCTGAGGGATCTCAAAACTGACGTGTGATAGCGCTGGTTTTTCTTTACCAGAATAGGTGAAAGTCACATCTTTCACTGCAATCTCACCACGAACCTTGTCCGTTTCGAAAGTACCGTTGTCACGCTCGGTTTCTAGATCCATAAGGTTGAATAGCGTTGCACTTGCTGCCATACCGCGTTGGAATTCTGATGTCACGTTGGTTAACGCTTTTAAAGGACGCATCAAACCAAACATTGCTGAGAAAACCACACTAAAAGTACCCGGAGTCAGTTCAGCACGAATGCTGTCATTGCTGGCAAGCAGTAACACCGTCACTAACGCTAACGACGCAATCATTTGAATCACAGGATCAGCGATCGACTGTGCCGCAACCATCTTCATGGTTTGCTGACGCATACGATTACTTACTTCATCAAATCGTTCACGCTCTACAGCCTGACCACCGTAGCTTAATACGACTTTATGTCCTTTCAGCATCTGCTCGGCCGACGAGGTAACATCACCCATCGTGGTTTGCATATTTTTAGAAATTTTGCGGAAACGCTTAGAAACGAAACGGATACCCAAAGCAACGATCGGTGCAACAACGATCAGTACTAACGAAAGCTGCCAGCTGTTCCAGAACATCAGTGTAAGCAAACCGATAATGCTTGCACCCTCACGTACTATACTCACTAAAGCTCGGCTAGTCGCGCCAGAAACTTGTTCAGAGTCGTACGTAATACGTGACAATAAGCTACCGGTTGGTTCTTTATCAAAGAAAGTGACTGGCATGTGCATGAAATGGTGGAAAATGGCGCGACGCATTTGCATGACCACATTCCCGGAAACCCAGCTTAGGCAGTAGGAAGAAACAAATCCACTCAGGCCTCGAACAGCCATTACACCAAGAATAATAAACGGAATAACTTGTAAGAAATTAGATTCAACGTCACCAAAACCTTCATCAAGAAGAGGCTTCAGTAGAGAAATCATGTAGGTGTCAGAAACGGCATTCACAATTAAAGCAATGACAGCGACAAATAGCCCTGCTTTGTAGAGGCGGATGTAAGTCCACAAGCGTTTAAATGTTTGCCATGTTGTTTCGTCGGTATTCAGTGACATATAAGTGCTTATTCTTATTTCAATATTGGTCGTCATTCTACCTCTTTACGCAGCATCTGCCTATACCAAGGGAGAATCCCATCTTGCCGTAGAGTAGATAAGTGACGACTTTCTGCTCTATATTGCAAAGTTATCTGACCGCTCTCTCCTGTGTCGTACCATTCAGAGCCGAAACTGGTGTACCTATCGACGATCTCAGGGTGAGGAAGGTTCCATCGATTCGTTTTATCTAACGATGCAATCGCTATTTGAGGTGACACACGCTCAATAAATGCCTGTGTAGAAGAGGTTTTGCTGCCATGATGAGGAACGATCATTACATCACTTTGCAACATCTCATTATCTCGAGCCAGCAACCATTCACCAACAGCAGTAACATCTCCAGAAAGCAATACGCTGTGAGCATGCTTCATATCTGAAACGCGGACTACACATGAATGCTGATTGAAGGCCCGCTCGACTCGCTTTGGCGGCCATAGCACAGAGAAATGCAGACCTTGCCACAGCCACTCTTCGCCCCGCACGCATGCCAAAGCCTCTTCGATATACTGACTGGAATACACATTGCGAGGTAGCAGTAGCTGGTCGACATCCTTTCTGCCACCGGCATGATCATCATCGAAATGGCTGTATATCGCTGCATCAATCGTGTCTGTTCCCCTTTTTGCAAGCAGCGGTACAATCACAGAACGAACATAGCTGCCGTTCTCCCAACTGCTTCCTGTATCGTAAAGCAATGTTTTACCTCCTTTTTCGATCAAAACAGCCAGACCGTGACCAACATCGAGCACATCCATCCGCCAGTCATATGGCGGAGTTCTAAACAACAGGGTTGAGATCAGAACTATCGTTAGCAACATTTGGCTAAAGCGGCTCACAACCATCCGCAGTAGCCAAACTAGGGTCAAAACTAGCATCAACTGAAGCAGCCATTCACTGACGGCAATCCAACCTGAAGTCGCATAAGGGAGCGCATGCGCCAGTGGTTGAAAGGAAAAATCGACTAGTTGCCACAAACCGTCGATATGGGGGAAATCAAGGCAAGTAGCAATTACCGCCACAAAAAGTACAGGAATGATAAGAAAAGAGAACCAAGGAATAAAAGCCATATTGAACAGGGTTGATACCCAGCTTACTCCACCAAAGAAGTAAGCACTTACAGGTGCCATCATCAGCACCAACATCACCTGTCCTGCGATAAATCGCGTCCACCACTGTTTCCATTGTGCGGTGATTGAACAGAGATAAATAACGATACAAACGGCAATAAACGAAAGCCAGAAACTGCTTGCTAAAGAAGCAAACGGGTCAATTATCAAGACTGCCGCTAGCGTAAGTAAAATTCGCCGAGATACAGATACATGAATCCGTAAGGCAATAAGCAGCACATTGAGCAGACACATAATCAGTGCTCGCTGCGTCGGCAACGTAAAGCCAGCAAGCCACGCATAGCTCACCGCGAACGATGCGCCCAAAATAAAAGGAAGCCAAACGAACATAGGATGGAGTCTTGATACTCCTAGGCCAAGTACATACCCTATCCCGAATGCAATGCCTATATGCAAACCGGAAATCGCCACCAGATGAATCAACCCGCTGTTTCTCAGTTGCATCCAATCTGTTTGGCTCAACCCAGAACGCTCACCGAACATTAAAGCGGTGATCATTCCCTTAAATGGGCTATCTGATATTTGTTTTTGAACCGTGTCGTAAATCCAGTTTCGCAGACTTAATCCGGAGCTAATCTGAAAGCGGGAATTGTTAACGACCGATGCCCTAGCTACCCAACCTTGGCTTAAAGAGTAGGATTCGGCATCAAATCCAACTTCATTCAACCTGCCAACAACAGGTTTCACTTTGACTGAAAATTCAAAGTGATCGCCAATTTGCAACGGCAAAGGTGATATTAAGCGAATACGAGGAGGGAACCATGTAGTGACAGATTGGTCATTTATTTGATGTACGGCAACAGAACCTTCGTATCCATAACTTATTTGTTTAAAAAAGCTGTCAACTTTTCCTTTTATGGTAATATCCAGCCCTGCTTGAAAAATGCTACTGGATTGAGTTTTTACTACGTTGCCATGTGTTATTATCACTAGCAAAGCGAGTACGATCCCGCCCCAGCTTCTAAGCTTAGTGAATCGAACACTAAGAAAGATAAAAAGTGGGCAAAATAGCGCAAAACCCAAATCTGGCATATATGGCCAATAGGGCGATGACAAAACAGTGAGCGAAAACGAAGCAAGCGTCCAATTTTTCGATAAGAGAGTCATGGTTCCCTATGCCAAGAAAATTCATCAAAAAATTTATGCCTAACCATGACGTTATTAAGCGTCAAAAGGCATTAAAAATTTTTGGCAATGTTCTATATAACCCTAACTTGTGGTGTCTTAATCGACGCTCAGCAGCGGGTGCGTTTGCTGTTGGTCTCTTCATGGCATTTGTTCCACTACCAAGTCAGATGATCATGTCCGCAGGTATAGCCATCGCTTTGGGTGTTAATCTGCCGTTATCTGTTGCTTTGGTATGGATCACAAACCCGATAACCATGCCATTCATCTTCTATATCGCCTATAAGCTTGGCGCTTGGTTACTCAATATCCCGCCACAGAATTTTCATTTTGAACTGTCTTTGGATTTTCTGGCACACCAAATGGGCACTATCGCTCCACCGTTCCTGTTAGGATGCGCTGTTTGCGCGGTTGTGGCATCAGTGGTTGGTTATTTCGGTATTCGTGGCTTATGGCGTTATTCTGTCGTGAGAAGCTGGCAGAGACGACGTACGAAAATAACCTGAATACCTAAAGAGAAAATAACGTACGTTCTAACTTGAGATGAGCTTATTGCTCAGCAATGAAATGAATGTAGCGCGAACATGAAAAAAGGACCTTTCGGTCCTTTTTTGCTTTTCCATCGTCTAGCTAAAATCGCTAACGCTGGCGTTTTATTTGCTACTCAGAACAGAGGCTGGATTGAGCTTACTTGCTCTGGAAGCTGGATACCAAGTTGCCAACAAACTTAAGGCAATTGCAGTCCCTGACACTAAGAAAACATCTCCGGCAATCACTTGCGACGGTAAGAAGTCCACAAAGTAGATATCTCCAGATAAAAATTGATGACCAATCAATGACTCTAGAGCTTTCACCATAGGTGTCAGATTTAAAGCCACCAGCACGCCTAACACACTGCCGACAACACCGCCAAGCACGCCAGAAAACACGCCTTGCCATACAAAAATACGTTTAACCAAACCATCGCTCGCGCCCATGGTGCGAAGAATTGCGATTTCTGCGGCTCTGTCTTTTACTGCCATCATCAGTGTCGAAACGATGTTGAAACTGGCAACACCAATAACTAGCACCATCACCAGATACATGATGCTGCGTACCATTTGTATATCTCGATAAAGGAAACCGAACTTTTGTTGCCAGCTTCGAAGGTAGACGTATTCATTTAGCGTCGTCCCAACCTCTCGAACCACATTCGTTGCGGTCAGTACATTGCGCACTTTGATAGAAACACCAGTAACCGCTTCGACCAAGTTTGAATATTGCTGCGCGTCTTCAATCGGCAGGAGTGCCAGACTATGATCAATTTGCCCATTCAAGGCTAAAAGCCCAGCAATTTTTACCCGAACCCGCTTTGGTGCTTGAACTCTGTTTTCGCTGTTAGAGCTAGGGATCATCAAGGTGATGAAATCGCCAACCTTAGCATCCAATTTATCGGCTACACCTTTGCCCAAAATCACTTGTTGCTGACCAGGTGTAAAATCTTGCCACGCATTATCCGTCACATATTGAGAAAGGCTGGATACCGCTCGCTCCATCTGAGGATCAATGCCTCGAACTTCGATGGCTTTGAGCTGAGCGCCTTTTTCAGCCAACGCAGTCATCTTCACATAAGGCGCAGCAGCCTCTACTTCAGAATTTTCATTAGCTTTTTTAACGATGTCCTGCCAGTTATTAATCGGCTGGCGGACACCTTCAAACTCACCGTGTGGGATCACAGACAGCACTCTGTTTTGCAATTCGCGCTCAAAGCCGTTCATGGCAGAAAGACCGATAATAATCACCGCAACACCCACCGCTATACCGATGGTTGAAGAAAGAGAAATAAAGGAAACCATTTTATTACGCTGTTTTGCACGACTAAAACGGCCACCAATGAACATTGATAGTGAAGAGAACACTACGCCTCCTCCACATCAATCAACAAGCCATCTTTCATGTGCATCTGGCGATCCATTTTCGCCGCCAATTCTCCATCGTGGGTGACGACTAAGAAAGCGGTTCCTGATTCTCTGTTCAGTTCACGCATCAGCTCATAAATAGACAATGCCGTAGTATGGTCCAAGTTACCCGTTGGTTCATCAGCCAACACGAGATCAGGTTTGTTGACCAGTGCCCGAGCAATCGCAACACGCTGACGTTCGCCACCAGACAATTCAGAAGGACGATGCTCTAAACGGTGACTCAGCCCTACTCGTTCCAGCAAGGCTTGTGCCGCCGCTTTCGCTTCAGAAACTTTCATTCCACCAATGAGAAGTGGCATAGCCACGTTTTCCAAAGCAGAAAAGTCTGCCAATAAATGATGGAACTGATACACAAACCCTAGGTGCTTGTTACGAATTTTCGCCTGCTTGTTGGAATGTAAACTTGTCAGATCTTGCCCAAGAAACTCAACACTTCCTTCGGATGCATCATCAAGCGCACCGAGAATGTGTAACAGAGTACTTTTACCCGAGCCGGAAGATCCGATAATTGAGACGAGTTCCCCGCGCTGAATATCGAAGCTGACGCCTTTTAATACCTGAGTTTGTAGTTCGCCTTCTTGGTAAGTTTTGCAAACTTGGTGACAACGTAAAAGGTTATTCATAACGTAAAGCCTCAGCGGGTTTAACAGATGATGCACGGTAAGACGGAAATAAAGTCGCTAAAAGACTCAGGCATATCGCCAATATCACCACAATAAGAATTTGGGTTGGATTGATCACCACTGGCAGTTCGCCACCCAGCGAGAACAGGGCGACACCCAAGCTATCCAAGATGGTGTTCAGGTTACTCGCCAGCAACACGCCTAAGGTTCCACCTACGATGGCACCAATCACACCGCTACTGGCTCCTTGAACCATGAAAATCGCCAACACTTGTCGATCTGTCATGCCCTGTGTTTTCAAAATCGCAACTTCGGCCTGTTTCTCCATCACCACCATAATCAGGGCTGAAATAATATTAAAAGCCGCAACACCGACAATCAGTCCAAGCATTAAGCCCATCATGTTCTTTTCCATTCCTACGGCTTGGAAAAGTTCACCACGCTGCTCACGCCAATCTGTCCAATGCCAGCCTTCTGGTAACTTGGTATTCGCAAGCTCACCGACGACAAACGGGTCTTCAAAAAACAGACGCCATCCCGATACCATGTCTTGGTTAAATCTCAGCAGTTTTCCTGCGTCACTGATATGGGTAATCATTAATTGCCCGTCAACATCGGAACCCGTGTTAAAAATTCCCGCAACAGTAAAATTGCGCTGGCTTGGAATACGTCCCAGAGGTGTGAACTGACTGGCACTGGTGACCATTAATCTGACTTTATCGTGCAGTGATACGTTGAGATTGCGAGCCAGTGTATGGCCCAAAAACACTTGGTACTCTCCTGCTTTTAGCGCCGAAAGACTTCCAGCAATCAGATAATCCATGATTGGATCTTTGTCACTAGGCTCAATTCCGACCATGAGCCCAGCTGCTAATTGAGACGGACTCTGTATGACTGCTTCACTACGGACAATGGGTTCAGGGCTACGCTGAGTGGATAGCTGAGTAATAAATTCAGGCGCTTGTTCTGTTAGCGTCGTTTTATCTTGAGCCTGAGAAACAACGGCTTGTGGCAACACGCCAAGAATGCGACTTTTAAGCTGTGCTTCAAAACCATTCATGACGGAAAGAACGGTAACCAGAGACATCACGCCTATCGTAATACCAGCAGTAGACATATAAGACACGAATCGACTGAACCTGTCACCGGAGCGTCCTCTGAGATAACGCAGGCCGATAAAGGTCGATATCGGATGAAACATAATAAAAACCAATAAAATAAGATGCCGATACTGTAACTATAAACCCTCCAAGGTTGTAGCTTTTCTTTGCCAAATCTATGTAAGAGCGCAAATTATTTATGAGGAAGAAAAGCTTTCTTGCTTCGAACCTATCTCTGCTAACAAAAGCCAACATTTACGAGAAAAACAAATATTTGCGCCCGATGGACAGGCATAACTTGATTACTTGGTCGGTATGGCGATAATCAACAGAGAAAAGAAGGAACTTATATGACAGATCAAGAATTTTTCACTGTACATCATGCACTCACTATCAATGTCGAGCCAATGTCGGACGATTTCGTTTTTCCTTCTTATGAGCATTTCGTTGCTGAGATCCCCGCGCCATTTGTCGTTGCCAGCGAGTTCAGTCAGTTGGACCAACTCAATGATGCTGCGAAGCTAGAGCTCAAAAACAGTGACTTCAAACATGTTGTCCAGTTGCTGGATACTCAGAACTCAAAGCTGAATCTGTTATTAACCTTCATGTTGTCCCAACAAGATGAACCAGAGCTGCGCCACCAAACCACTTCTTTTGGGGCAAGCCAGTTATCCTACTTGACCGATAAAACGCCAGCGGTGGGTACTAAACTGCGCATCAAGCTATTTTTAGAACATCCTGCGGCGGCAATTTATTGCTACGCCACTGTCCATAGCATTGAAGAACACGATGCTGAAAAAGTCGTCACTGTAAAATACGATTTGCTGCGTGACACTGACCAAGACTTGCTGATCAAAGCTGCACTCTATCAACAGCAAAAACTTCTGCGTCAGCGCTCTTTGGATAGAGATAAAACATAAGCGTTTCCATGACTAAAAATACACTACTCTCTTTGAATCCGGCATCCACTGCCGGAGACAAAAAGCACATAGGTAACCTGAAAGGTGCCAGTTTGGCATTAGCTATCGCAGAAATAGCGAATGGTCATTCAGGACACACATTGTTAGCGGTGCCAGACCCACAAACCGCACTGAAACTGCTTCATGAAATTGAACAGTTCAGCGAGAACGAAGTCGCTCTTTTCCCTGACTGGGAAACCTTACCGTACGACAACTTCTCACCTCATCAGGAAATTATCTCTGACCGTATATCCCGACTGTATAAGCTGCCTACGCTGAAGTCAGGCGTGACTATTGTACCGGTAAGCACACTGCTTCAACGCCAAACGCCGCGAGACTTTTTGCTTCAGCACACCTTGATGGTAAAGCGCGGCGATCTTTTCTCGTTAGAAAAACTGAGAATACAACTGGAAAAATCTGGTTATCGTCATGTAGACCAAGTGTTTGGCCCGGGTGAATACGCGAGTCGCGGCTCGATTCTCGACCTGTTCCCTATGGGCAGCTCAGATCCGTATCGTATTGATTTCTTCGACGATGAAATTGATACCATCCGCACGTTCGATCCAGAGAACCAACGCTCAATTGAAGAAATTCAGGAGATTTGTCTGCTTCCGGCGCACGAGTTTCCAACAACAGAAAGTGCGATTGAAGATTTTCGAATTCGCTGGCGTCAACGCTTTGAAGCGCGTCGCGAGCCTGAGTCGGTTTACATGCAGGTTTCAAAAGGCACTTGGCCTGCGGGTATTGAATACTGGCAACCACTGTTTTTCGAACAAACCGAGACTCTGTTTGATTATTTGCCAGCGGGCAGTCAACTTATTTCCGTTGGGGATTTAGAAAAATCCATCGACCAATTCTTAACAGACGTCGACTACCGATACGATCAGCGTAAAGTAGACCCACTGCGTCCTCTGCTTCCACCAGAAGAATTGTGGCTTAAGAAAGACGAACTGTTTTCACAGTTCAAGGAACTGGCTCATACCGTGATGAGTATCGACCCAGTGGCTGAAAAAGCCGGTCGCACGAATTCTGATATCAGCGCTCTTCCTACGCTTGCCGTTCAGCACCAAAACAAAGAACCGATGGCGGCACTGCGTCAGTTCAGCGAACAATTTACTGGCAAGATCATCTTCTCCGTAGAATCGGAAGGTCGGCGTGAAGCTTTGCTTGAACTGTTACAACAGATCAAGCTTCGCCCACACAGCAAAGGCTCATTTAGTGAAGCGTTACAAAGCAGTGATAAATTTGCGCTGATTCTTGGCTCCTCAGAGCATGGTTTTATTTTTGGAACCGACAAGGTCGCACTGATCTGTGAAAGTGATTTATTGGGTGACCGCGTCATCCAACGCCGCAAAAAAGATCGTAAAACCACCAATAGCGATGCCGTAATTCGCAACCTAGCTGAACTCAAACCGGGTCAACCTGTGGTTCATATTGACCACGGTATCGGCCGTTACGTCGGTCTGCAAACCTTAGAAGCCGGTGGTTTAACCACAGAATACGTAACACTGGAGTATTTGAATGAAGCCAAACTTTATGTTCCGGTTTCATCTCTGAATCTGATTAGCCGATACTCAGGCGGCGCGGAAGAGAGTGCGCCGTTACACAAACTGGGTAGTGAATCATGGACTAAAGCTCGTCGCAAAGCCGCTGAAAAGGTTCGTGACGTCGCGGCTGAATTGTTGGATGTCTATGCCAAACGCGAGCTCAAACCGGGCTTTAAGTTCACTCTGGACAGAGACCAGTACGCGACATTCAAAGCAGGATTCCCATTTGAGGAAACCGATGATCAGGCAATGGCAATTAATGCAGTACTGTCTGATATGTGCCAAGCCAAAGCAATGGATCGACTGGTGTGTGGTGATGTGGGCTTTGGTAAAACTGAAGTGGCGATGCGCGCGGCGTTCTTGTGTACGGATAACAACAAACAAGTAGCGGTATTAGTTCCGACTACCCTGCTGGCGCAGCAACACTTTGAGAACTTCCGTGACCGATTTGCCAACCTGCCAATTCGTGTCGAAGTGCTCTCTCGCTTCAAATCCGCCAAAGAGCAAAAGCAAATTCTGCAAGACGTAGCTGAAGGCAAAGTCGACATCTTAGTCGGGACGCACAAGCTGCTTTCTAACGATATTAAGTTTGCTGATTTAGGCTTGCTGATTGTTGATGAAGAACACCGTTTTGGTGTTCGTCAGAAAGAGAAAGTGAAAGCGATGCGTGCGGATGTGGATATCCTGACTCTCACAGCAACGCCAATTCCGCGCACATTGAATATGGCAATGAGTGGAATGCGAGATCTATCGATAATCGCAACCCCACCCGCTCGTCGCTTGGCGATCAAAACCTTTGTCCGCCAAAGTGAAGACAATGTGATACGTGAAGCGGTTCTGCGTGAAATTATGCGTGGTGGTCAGGTGTACTTCCTGCATAACCAAGTCGAAACCATCGAAAAAGTGGCGGAAGACTTAACTAAGCTGGTTCCTGAAGCTCGAATTACCACTGCTCACGGGCAAATGCGCGAACGTGAATTGGAACGCGTGATGAATGATTTCTACCATCAGCGCTTCAACCTGTTGGTGTGTACTACCATTATCGAAACAGGTATTGATGTTCCGACCGCCAACACCATTATTATGAACCGCGCGGATTCGTTAGGTTTGGCACAGTTACACCAATTGCGTGGCCGTGTAGGCCGCTCGCACCACCAAGCTTACGCTTACTTGTTAACGCCGCCACCAAAAGCAATCACTAAGGATGCAGTCAAACGTCTTGAAGCGATCGCTTCGTTAGAAGACCTAGGTGCAGGCTTTACGTTAGCCACACACGACTTGGAAATTCGAGGCGCTGGTGAACTGTTGGGCGATGAGCAAAGTGGTCAGATCCAATCCATCGGCTTCACGCTTTACATGGAGATGCTGGAACAAGCTGTTGAAGCATTGAAATCGGGTAAAGAGCCATCCTTGGATGACTTACTACGCGAACAAACCGAAGTGGAAATGCGTTTACCAGCGCTGTTACCGGAAGACTATATTCCTGATATCAATACGCGTTTGTCTATGTATAAACAAATTGCCAGCGTCCATGATGAAAGCGAGCTTGCTGAACTGAAAGTAGAATTGATTGACCGCTTCGGCAAACTGCCAGATGCGGCTTTGAATCTGCTTGCTCTTGCACAACTTAAGCTTGATGCAGCACAACTTAAAATTCGTAAAATTGAAGCCCATGAGAAAGGCGGCTATATCGAGTTCTATCCAAATGCTGACATTAACCCTATGTTTTTGGTTAAACTGTTGCAGTCTCAACCGAAAAAATTTGCGATGGATGGTCCAACCAAATTTAAGTATGCGTTACCATTAGTCGACAGAAGAGAACGAATTCAGTTTGTTGCAGACATGCTGGGCGAATTCCAGCAAAATCTACTTCCAACAGCGTAAAGGCCTCTCTGAAAAAGTGAAGCCTTAAAAAATGATGTAAGGTGCTAAGCACCGAATGACGGAGTCATAATGAAAAAACTGATCCCATTACTGCTTTTACTGGTTTCTATGCCTAGCTTGGCTCAGAGACAGTTTGATATTGAAGTCATCATCTTCAAAAGAGCAGTAGATGCAGAAAAAATCAGCGAATCTTGGCCAGATAACCTGCCTGAAATTAACATGGCTCGAGCTGGCAGCTTTTCTGATGCTGCCTATCGTCAATCGAAAGGCGTTAAAATGCTTGCCTATTCAGATTATCAACTTAATGACCAAGTCCAAGAGTTGAAAAAGCACGCTGGCTTTGACGTCTTGCTACATACTGCATGGCGTCAGGGTGATGAAGGAAGAAGTTCTGCACCTGTATTCCATATTCAGGCAGGTAAAGACTATTCACGTCAATATCGTCCTGATGGCAGCGCCATTAATAGCGCAACCACACCAACATCGATTGATGGTGTAACAGAACAAAGTATTGCTAAACCATTTTATCAGCTAGACGGTACCTTACAGATTTACGTTCAGCATTATCTCTACGCTGAAGTAATGATGGACTTAAAAGAGCCGAGTGTTCGTGAAGTGTTGATACAGGATACACCGCTAGAGCTGACACCTACTGACGAACAAGCCGACGGCACGGTTCAAGCGGGTAACTTAGCGCCTGTATCTCCAACCAGAAAAGTAGAAAGCTTCTTGAAAAGTTATCGCATCGACCAGAAAAGACGTATGCGTAGTAGCGAAACACACTATTTGGACCACCCTTTGATGGGCATGATTATCCAGGTGCGAAAAGTAGCAGAGCAGTAAATATATTGAAGCGCCCTATGGGCGCTTTTTTGTATTCATAAAACCAAAGCAACAATTGAGATTACACCATGCTGCCAGACTTTCAGATTGTGACTCAGCGACTCCAGCTAAGGTTGCTTAAGTTAGAGGAAGCCGAAGCCTTATCCGGCTGCATTCGTCACTCCCCTTCTCTTCATCAGTGGGTTGACTGGTGTCACGATCAATTTTCCGCGAAAGATGCCGAACAGTTCATCTTGGCGAACCGTTTAAATTGGGTTAAGGCTGATGCTTACGGCTTTGGTGTGTTTGACAAACAGACGCAGACATTAGTCGGAATGGTCGCGATCAACGAATTCTATCGCGTATTTAATATGGCGAGTTTAGGTTATTGGATCGCCGATAATCATCAGCACAAAGGTTATGGAAAAGAAGCCGTCGATGCATTAATTGAATTCTGTTTTAGCCAGCTAAAACTCACCAGAATAGAGATTGTGTGTGACCCTGAAAACTTACCGAGCCAAAAGCTGGCATTGGCGTGTGGCGCATTGAAAGAGCATATTGCCCGCAATCGATTCATGTTTAATGACCAGCCCAAAGACGGGATTGTGTTCTCTTTAATTCCTGACTGAATACTGGTTAAGCAAACGGACAAAACCGATAGAACCAATAATCAAAATGACAGATATAAAAAATCCCACTAGATAGTGGGATTTTTAAATTGGAATCAAAGTCGATTAGTGCAGTTTTAAGTTAGGACGCAATACTCGGTTAATGCGGCCCACTAACATCATCAAACCGGTTTTGAAAATGCCGTGTAGCGCCATCTGATGCATACGGTACAGCGAAATGTACACAACGCGTGCGATACGACCTTCAACCATCATAGAGCCTTTGGTTAAGTTGCCCATTAAGCTACCCACGGTAGAAAAACGGCTTAGCGAAACTAAAGAACCGTGGTCTTTGTACACATAAGGTTTTAGCTCACGACCATTAATCATTGCCACAATGTTCTTAAACGCTTGTGAAGCCATTTGGTGAGCGGCTTGAGCACGAGGTGGTACAAATGAACCGTCAGCCTGTGTGCATTGTGCAAGGTCACCAATAGCGAAGATATTGTCGTCACGAGTGGTTTGCAGCGTGTTTTTCACCACTAGCTGGTTAATACGGTTAGTCTCAAGGCCAGCGATATCTTTCATGAAATCTGGCGCTTTAATACCCGCGGCCCAAACCATGATTTGCGCAGTAATTTTTTCGCCATCTTTGGTAGTTAAACCGTCTTTTTCTGCCTGCGTAACCATCGTCGCGGTGCGTACGTTAACACCAAGCTTAGTCAGCTCACTGTGCGCCGCAGACGAGATACGAGGAGGCAAAGCAGGAAGAATACGCTCACCCGCTTCAATCAGGTTTACATTCAGTTTGCTTGAGTCGAGATCGCCGAATCCGTAAGTACGAAGTTCTTTCACCGCATTGTGCAGTTCTGCTGACAGCTCAACGCCAGTCGCACCTGCGCCAACAATCGCGATATCTACCGTACCGTGACCATTTTTCGCATGCAGCTTCAAGAACTCGTTGTTCATTTCAGTACGGAAACGATGAGCTTGTTCTGGGCTATCAAGGAAAATACAGTTCTCACGAACACCAGGGGTATTGAAATCGTTTGAGGTTGAACCGATCGCCATGACCAGAATGTCATACGACAGTTCACGTTTTGGCATCAACAGTTCACCATTATCGTCACATAATTCGCTTAGTACGATTTTCTTACTATCACGATCAATGGATTCAAGACTTCCTAGCTGGAAATCAAAGCTGTGGTTCTTTGCGTGCGCACGGTAACTCAGTGCATCAACACCTTCATCCAGTGAGCCTGTAGCAACTTCATGTAATAGCGGCTTCCACAGGTGACTGGATTTTCTGTCTACCAGAGTGATATCAGCTCGGTTTTTACGGCCCAAGGTACGTCCAAGCTTAGTTGCAAGCTCAAGACCACCAGCGCCTCCACCAACTACAATAATGCGTGTCACAACAACATTCCTCAAAAATAATGAAAAATCAAAGTTCAGCATGAAAAATTCACACTGAAGAAATTCTTAAGTTCGTACTAAGCTCAACGATTTGAGGCTAATTATTAATGTTAAGTGTTTGGGACAGAAATGGATTTCAATCTAAATTCTAGGCAAGTTTTATCTCTTGCTCTTTATCGTTTTTTTGATATACATCAAATTTATTTCGAGGCTCACATTATATAGCGCTAAATCCTTCACGCAACCTTATATTCACTCAAAATGTAGGGAAATAAACCGTATGTTACATAATAAAAAACGGCCCACTGTACGGCCGTTATTCATATTCAGAACCAATCAAATCAAGCCATCTTGAAGGCTTTTATCGCTTGAAGATGTTGAGAAATTTTCTTGAACTTATGCGACTGGGTTTCATCCCATATGATGTCGTAATAATCTTCTAATGCTTTCGCCGTAAGTTGATTATCTAGCATCTCATCGTTACGTGACAGTATCACCAAGCAGCGACCTTTGTTCTTCACGCGATACTGTTCAACACATTTGGTCGCGATGTCCTCATACTCTTCAGGACGGTCAATTTTGCCAGTCATGTTGGTTTCTGGGTTGAGATTCGGGTTAAAAATCACCTGTTTGATACCGCACAAAAAGCCGATACGTTCAGACCAATATCCCCCTAACCCCACGCCACAAATGATTGGGTTTGGATCATTAGAATGCTCAATCACTTTATGGACTTCTTTCAGTAAGTGCTGCATATCATGTTTAGGGTGTCGCGTGCTGTAGCTGATAAAACGAACATCGTCGTCAATGAATTGCAGTTGCAGAACTTTTTCGTGGTTCCCTGGACTGGTTGAGTCGAAACCGTGCAAATAAATAATCATAATACTCCCCCGCTCCTTGAGGTTTTAATCTACCACGAACGATAAGGTTTTAAAGTAAATCGTACGAAAACAAATGAGACATAAACAACAAACAGTGATCCTAACTGCAAAATGTTTCTTTTATTTGAAGCGCCTGATGGTAATAGTGCTCATCTCCCCAAAGCTGGAAAGCAAGCAAATACCAGAGCATTGCCATCATGGCTGTTCTCGGTAGCCATGCTTTTGCCCCTTCAATCCAAATATCGATATCTTCTATTTCTCTCAGCTGACAGTAGCGAGCAATGGCTTCCACAGGGTTCTCGCCAGCGACATCAATACTCAAAGCAAGGTCGAGTCTTGGATCAGCAATAGCAGCGTATTCCCAGTCGATAACCTTTAGTCCATGCTCGGTTTTCACCATGTTATATCCGGCCAAATCAAAATGGCACAACGAATAGCCGACATTGGGCAAGCTTGGTGGGTTTCGCCAGTCTCGATAAAGCTTTTCAAATTCAGGAGTTTTTAAGCTCTCTTTAATTTGAAACCAATAATGGTCAACTCGAGCTAAAAATGAGAAAGGTACAACCGGAATTTTGGTCGTATCAATAGAGTGGATTCTTGATTGTATTTTGAGTAACGAGTCGAAATTCACCCCGTTGTGCAGTGATTCCCCTTCCACCCATTCAACTAACAACCCTTGATCACTAATGAATATTGGCGCTGGGCCAATATGTGTCGATTCTATCGCCTTAAGAATCTGGTATTCCTGAAAACGAGAAATAGAAAAGGCTTTGGTGATAGGAGTATTAGGCCGCCAGACGTAGGCTTTACCTTTCTGACAAACCACTTTCCAACAGCGATTGGTTAATCCACCCGTTAGGGTTTGTGCGTATTCAGGCGGAAAAGAAAAAAAGTGAGCAACAGACTGCAACGTGGGGTCTAACTGACACGCTTCATGCCAAGACATTCTAGCCATTGCTCACCTCATTCAATTTTCCACACTAGATGGGATTAAAGACCAAGTAAACTTTTAGACTCTTGCTTACGGATTTCCGTTTCATCAGCCCATTCAATCAGGCCAGTTTGCAGATCCATTAAGCGCATTGTCATCTTGTAGTAAACATCTTTATCGCTTCCCGCATTCTTCACAATGCTGGATAGATTTCCATACAGCATGTACTGAGCACCGACCATTTTACCGAACTGAATCGCAGTGCTTTGGTTTACTAGTTCATCGTTATTCTGGAAGTTAAGCTGTTCGCGAACGGACTCTACACGGTCCATATCAACAAACCGGAACTTACCTGAATTCAGCATTTTGGTGCTGATGGTATCAGTGATCGATTCAGTATCAATATGCTCACTGGTTTTATTCTTGATGCGTTCGACAAAAACGATTGGACGAGAGTCACGAGTAATCGCAGCCACAGAGCCGGACATCATCATGCTATCTACCATCTCACCAGCAATCTTTTGCAGATCCGTTGAACCAAAATCAACGTTAACCGTTTCTACGGCTTGCGCATCACCGTAACTGACTTTGTTTGAACATCCACCAAGAATCACAGCTAATCCAAGCAACGCAATAACACTCTTTTTCATTTGGCTTCCTCTAAAATTGCCTAGTCGTCAGATTCACGGATCTGAACACGAAATTGTTTTCCATTTGGATTTACCGACACTTCTGAGATAGAGATACTTTCCATGCCGCGAACGATCGCTTGCTTCCAAGGCGCAAGACGAGTATTCACTTCCAAACCGTTATCGTCATACCAGTAGAATCGGTACTGAATATGCTGGTCGCCTTTGTAGTTACTGACTAAACGAACCACGCCTCGCGCGTGTCCATCAACTTCTATCGTTGATATATCATCAATAACAAGTCGATTACCTAGTACGTTGTCAGCAAACAATACTCTTTGCGATTCACCTTCAACACTTAATCCTGCTGTGTTTTTACTACAGCCCACTATCGCCAACGTCGACAGTAAAGCTACAAGCCATTTTTTCATCACAATTTCCCTAGTTGCTTGTGCCACATAGTTGCGTTCGACCCTTGTTGAGACACCCAAACAAGAGTGGTTCCTTGGTCAGGAACATTGAAGCTGTATGACTTACCAGCCGCATTCAAGGTCTGTTCACCTGATGACACGACTTCAGTGATACCGTGAACCGTCGCTGGTAACGTAATCCAACTGCGTGTATCTGGTTGTTCTGTCAATGTGTTCCACACATTCAACACTAAGTTACCGACATCATTACCGTTGGTGGTTTCTTTACGCAACTGTTCTTTTGCCACCACCCGTAAAGCTTGGCGAATAACGATTGCCGGCATCTTTTCAGACAAATTCCGCTGTGCCATTAAATCTACGTTAGTTAATGCAGAAGAGGCTAACTCTTTACCATTCAACTGCATATGAAATTTCTGCTGCACTACGCTGTTGTTATAGTACGGTAAAGCTAAAGAATACAGCGCACTATTACCTCTGCTGTCATAAAGAGGTAAAGATAATCGCCAGCTTTCCATCGCCTTTACAACACCTTGTTCATCTAAAATAATAACTCGCCCTTGGCCTTCTTGCAGAGTTTGTGCCGAACCGTACTGTTTTTCCAATAAAGTTAAGTCTTCTTTCATACCAAGACGTTTCGCGACGCGTAAAGTTCCGTCGATGACGGCTTTATTTTCAGGGGCAACCGCTAATGCTCGTCTGAAATCGACATAAGCACTGTTAAGATCGTTTGAAGCTTCGTAAAGGAGTGCAGAAAGATAGAGTAGATAACCATTTTGCACAGCCTGCAATGTTTTGCCTGCATCAGGATATCGAGAAAGAACACTGCCCAAATTGGCACTGACGCCGTTTTCACGCAGCTCACTTTGAGCACGTTCAAGTTCAGCTTCACGATTCGCGCGAGCCTGTTCCTGAACCTGATTCGCTCGGCGCATTTCGACTAAGGCACCATCGAGATCATTGGCTTTCACGTAGTTCAGGCCAAGGTAGAGATGCAGGAAACCTAACTCATAATCCGCAGGCTGATAATCATTTAAGTTGTCGTTGACCGCGAGCGAACCTACGCTGGTCGCAGTGCCTGAAACTGAAATGATCGCCTTGCTCTGCTGCTGTTTTATCGCTTGATCTGAAAGCTCTAGTGTCGCTTTACTTTCGGCATACTGCTGATTCAAAAAATAAACGCGGCCTTTTTCCAGATTGTCCAGAATATCGCCCGCAACATAATCTTCAAATAAATCAGTAGCTTCAGAGTATTGCCCCTGCTTGACCGTCTGATATAGGTCTTGGTTCTGGGCGCTGTAATGACTGAACAGGTTACCTGCCGTCATATTGGCACACGCACTTAACAGCAAACAGGCTATGGGAACCGTAATGTGTCGCTTTTTGGCCTTCACCACACACTCCGCAAAATTGGGATGGAAACAATAATGCCCCGTTGGTGAACAGGGCATTATTCATATTTAACTCATCAATAGTGGACCTAGAGGGCGACCACCGACAAGATGCATGTGGATATGGTAAACTTCTTGGCCGCCGTGTGAGTTGCAGTTGACTAGTAGACGATAGCCGTCTTCTGCAATTCCCTCTTCTTTCGCCAATTTCTTAGCCACAGTAAACATACGACCCAATGCAAGCTCGTCACTCTCTTCCACATCATTCACGGTAGGAATTAACTTATTAGGAATGATTAAAATGTGGCTTGGAGCGCGAGGATTGATATCTCGAAATGCAGTAACTAAATCATCCTGATAGAGGATATCTGCTGAGATCTCTTTGCGAATAATTTTACTGAAAATGGTTTCCTCAGCCATAAAGTGCTCCGTAATAGGCATTTTGTGTAAGTCATTTTGCATTTGAGTATGCGTCAAGGTGCTACAAACCTCAATACAAAACATTATCCAGTTAACAGAATTCAATTTTCACGCCAGCTAAATTACAATTTTGTAACTTTCCTCTAAAAATCGACTATTAATCACTCATAGAATAGCGATTGCTTGTCTAGTCGTTGAGCCATTTGCCATAGAGCAATTTTTAATATTTTTTATTTTTGAGAATGTATTTATTGGGGGTAGAAGTATGCAAGGTTCCGTAATAAGACGGATGTATGCTGGTTTTGCATTAATTATCGTCATGTTCGCTGTAACAGTTGCCATCATGATGAGCGGTATGAATCAAATTCATTCTAATTTTGAAAGTGTATCGAAAACAGCTCTGCCGCTTGTTTCTTTATCCAATCAAACTAGCGTTCAGTTATTGTCTGCTGACAAATCATTTAAAGACTTTCTGACCACTCAGAATCTTGATCGAATGGACGAAATTCGCAGTTCTTTTGTTGCCGCTAAAGGCAAGTTCAGCGAGACGTTGAATCAATTGCAGAACGCAAGTTCTTCTCACCCTGACCTGATTGAGCGTGTTGATGCTCTAAAACAGTTAGAAGACCGTTATTTCACCGAAGCTGATAAAGCGATGAATAATTATCAGGCGATGTTTGATGCGCAGGCTAAGGTACAAAAATCGACTCGTGAATTCCAACGCTTGCAGGCAGAACTTAGCTCAGGCATGAAAGAAGCGGTTGATGGCGAAAACAATATTTCTGTCAAAGTAATGGCAAAAAGTTACTTCATTAAACTACGCGATGCAGAAGTGATTACTTCAGATGCACTGGCTAGTAGTGATGTTGCTTTTGTTGAAAAAGCGGTAGCACTGAACAAAAAAGCGGTGACTCATCTTAACTACGCATATCGTGGTCTGGTGACTCAACTTCCAGCTCTAAAAAGTGCTTTTGAAAAGAAAGTCGAACAGTTTACTCAAGACATCGGCCAAAAAGGCGGCGTACTTGACCAACACAATGAATATCTAAAAGCGCGTGCAGCCCTCTATGAAAACATTGGTAACCTTGCGGCAGAAATTGATAACGCAATGACCATTTTGGATTCATTTAACGAAACGGCAACCAACGACCTAAACAGCTCATTGGTTGAAGCTGGTGATGTGTATCAACAAGGTATCTACAAAGCGATTGGTATTGGTATTGCCGTACTTGTTGTCGCTATCGCTATCGGTTACCACTTGGCTCAAAGCGTTCGTGAACCTCTAAAACTTATTCTCACCACATTGGAAAGCTTAACTGATGGCGACATGACTCAGCGTATTGATATTCGTTACAACAACGAATTCAGCCGTGTGAGTGGTCATATCAACACCCTAGCCGATAGCCTGCATGACATTCTGAAAAAGCTCAACCAAGCTTCAGACGCCTTAACGTCGACGGCCAACAATAACCAAGCAACCTCTCAAGGCGCACAATCTCAGCTAAACAGTCAACGTGAACAAACCGCTAGCGTTGCTACTGCAATGACGGAGATGGCACATTCAGTAGGAGAAGTGGCAAGCAGCGCTCAAAGCTCGCTGCAAATGGTTCAACAAGTTGAAACGGCTTCTGAGTCTGGCCGCGTGATCATGAGCCAAAACATTTCAACTATTAACCAACTTGAAACTCGTTTGAATGAGTCAGTGGAAGCGACTAACGATCTACGTCGAATGAGCAGCCAGATTGGCAGCATACTGGATGTAATTCGCAACATAGCAGAACAAACCAACCTACTTGCACTAAATGCTGCAATTGAAGCTGCGCGTGCGGGTGAACAAGGCCGCGGCTTTGCGGTGGTTGCTGACGAGGTACGTGTTCTGGCACAACGTACAACTGAATCGACTGCTGAAATCGAGAATATGATCAGTAACCTTCAATCGAGCTCTACTTCTGCAAGTAAAGTGATTGAAAGCTGTATGAAAGATATGGAGCAATCGGTTGAGCAAGCGTCAAATGCCAATAGTGCAATGGAAGAAATACAAGCACTCATCATCGAAATCAGCCAGATGAGTACGCATATTTCTCAAGCGGCTGCTGAGCAAAACGAAACAACTGCAAGTATTGCTCGCAGTATCGAGGACATCAATCTTATCTCAGATGAGAGCTACCGAGCGATGGCCGAAATTGCCGATAACAGTACCAACTTGACGCAACTTGCGTCACAACAAAGTGCATTGGTACACAGATTTAAACTGTGATTTAACTGTTCACTTTAAGTTCTAGATTGTAATCATTGAGTAAAAACTACCGTAAGGGTGACCTTTTCTATAAGGTCACCCTTGTTTTTTCAGCCTAGCACCGTTATATGATAGCTATGGCTTGCAGCAAACCTTTCAAACTTAACTCTTTTTGCAAGCCAAACATGAGGAAAAACTATGGCTGTTCATGTTGGCATTATTGACCAGGACCCCGTTCGTCTGGTCACTCCACTTTTAGATAACAGAACTGCAAGTCGTCATATTGTTTTTGTTGGGGATAGCTCTCAAGAAGCAATGTATCTTCGCTTAAACAAAGTACTAAGCCAGCGCGATATCACCTCTGAGTTTTTCGAAATTCCGGCAGGATCGAACGTTGCCGAGATAAAGAAAGCGATCAATGTTCTTGCTGATGACTTAAAACAACGCAATCTGCCTATCAAACTCAATGCAAGTTGCGGCCTAAGACACAGACTTCTATGTGTTTACGAAGTATTTCGTACCTACCACTGGCCTATTTTTGTTGTAGAACCTAACAGCGACTGTTTGTGCTGGCTCTATCCGGATGGTAATACAGATACTCAGGTGCAAGACCACATCACCATCTCTGATTACCTGACCATATTCGGTGCTCGTGGTGAATTCAGTGAACATAACATCCCACCTCAGCTGGATGAAAAGCTGTATAACTTGGGTGAACGTTGGGCAGGTAACGCTTTAGAACTTGGTCCTGGCTTAGCAACACTGAACTATCTAGCAACGACATGTCGCAAAGAGCAGCGATTAGATGTAGAGCTTTCTGAAAAGCAGCAAGGCTATCGTGAGTTGAACATGTTGCTGAACGACTTGGTTGAAACAGAGATCGCCACTTATGAAAATGGTGTACTTACGTTTGCAAACGAAGACGCTCGTCGATTTTCGAATGGCGAATGGTTAGAGACCCTTGTGCACAGCACAGTTAAGCAAATTCAAGATGACTTACCAACCATTCAAGACCGTTCTTTAAACGTTCAGGTTTACCGTCAGTTGGGCGAAAAAGAAGTGCGTAACGAACTGGACATCGCAACGGTGGTTAACAACAAGCTGTATATCATTGAGTGCAAAACCAAAGGTATGCGCGATGATGGCGATGACACCTTGTACAAACTCGAATCTCTAAGAGACTTACTTGGTGGTTTACAAGCAAGAGCGATGTTAGTGAGCTTCAGACCTCTGCGTCACAACGATATAACTCGAGCAGAAGATCTTGGACTCGCCTTAATCGGCCCTGACGAGTTGAAAGATCTCAAAACCCATCTTACTGCTTGGTTTAAACAAGCCGGTGGCCGAGAAAACATATAGAAATCTAACGATTAAAAAAGCCCGCTTTTCAGCGGGCTTCTCTATTAGGAATCGTCTTCAGTGAAGTTCGATGGCAATGTGTCTTTCATCTTGTTCCAGATCTGAGCACTATCAATCCCATAGTGACGAATCACACCCGGTAGCTGCTCTCGATCGCCAGAACGGCAAATCGTCAATAGTTCACGATAAAACACCAGAGAACGTTCGCGTGCTTCTGGGTTCGAGAAATAATAACTTCCCACACGGTCGTAAAGCTTTCTGACACCGTTAAAAATCAAACCGTAGATTTGGTTGCCAGAATGGAATGCTAAACGCTGAAACAACATATAGTCGTAATAGTTAAAAGTCTTAGCAATCAACACTGACTGACGCTTTTCTTCGTCTTTCTCACCGTCATCTTTAACATGCTGCTGTAACTTCTCTGCAAATGGCGAAGATGCCATAAATGCATCCCATGACTCTGCTGCCAGAAGCGATTCACACGACTCAATCACATTGGTAATTGTACGTTCTGAACTTTCTTTATTTACCTTAAATGCATAACGCATAAAGATAGGACTGATGTTGGTACGAGCCGCTAGTAGATCTTCAACAATGCTGGTTGCATTGTCTGCATCTAGCGTCATTAAGGTATCTAAAATATGTAAACCAGATGTTTCCATGAACTGATTCACTTTTGTTGGTTTACCATGCTGAATAGTCAGCCAACCATCACGCGCCAAACGCTGAAGAACTTCACGTAACGTTGTTCGAGTAACACCTATAAGTTCTGAGAGTTCACGTTCTGCAGGAAGAATGGAGCCAGGAGGGAAACGACCGTTCCAAATGCTTTCGATGATGTATTTTTCTGCGAAACCTGCTGGGCTTTTTGCCTTAATAACCATTAAGTACTTATCC
This sequence comes from Vibrio plantisponsor, assembly GCF_013041605.1. Classification (GTDB taxonomy): domain Bacteria; phylum Pseudomonadota; class Gammaproteobacteria; order Enterobacterales; family Vibrionaceae; genus Vibrio; species Vibrio plantisponsor. The sequence continues at coordinate 288,935 of NZ_JABEQC010000003.1, forward strand.
AGTTTTCTATTTATTAGATTCAAATGTGACTCATCATACCACTAGTTATCACCAAGCGGAAACAAAGCAACCCTAAACTTGTCACAAAGCTAACGAATGAAAAAAGGATTTCGCTGGCGAATCAATCCATCACCTTATTTGAGCGCTTAAAATATGTTTCAAAATATTTCAAGCGGTAACTTTTAATACACAAAAACCACATAAAAAAAGAGAGTTTAATCACATTAACAATTGAACAAATAGCAAAATAAACTTACATAAATAGAGTGATTTACGTGAGCTTTGTAGTATTTACGCACATTTATTAATCCTATAGGCTTGAAAATAATTTTTTAATTAGCTTCAGGTTATAAATGAAGCCACAATATCACGCTAAAAAATAAATAATCCTAGCTTCAACACCTTCAAGCAGATTGTTGACTAAATAACTTATGCAGGTAGAGTTGCGGTCGAAGTCTAGAGTGCTTGTTTTGATCAGGGAGTGACTTGGCAAGGTTCTAAATAGGCGATTTTTCTTTATTGCCTCTCTAAGTCACTGTTGAAAGACTTTGATTCCAAACCTATTGAGGTTCAAATCAAAGCTGGCACATATCCTTGTTAATTTTTTTATAACAGTGAGAGTAATTACCATGCCGATGTCCCTTGGAAACGCTTTTATCAAGAATTTCCTAGGAAAAGCACCTGATTGGTACAAAGTTGCCATAATTGCCTTTCTTATTATTAATCCAATCGTTTTCTTTTTTATTAATCCGTTTATTGCCGGCTGGCTACTTGTCATTGAATTCATTTTCACTTTGGCAATGGCACTTAAATGCTACCCGCTGCAACCTGGCGGTTTATTGGCAATAGAAGCAATTGCGATTGGGATGACTAGCCCAGCCCAAGTAAAACATGAATTAGTCGCCAATATTGAAGTACTGCTTCTACTGGTATTTATGGTTGCAGGTATTTACTTCATGAAGAATCTGCTGCTATTCATATTCACAAAAATACTGCTTGGCATCCGTTCTAAAGTTGCCCTTTCCGTTGCGTTTTGTGTAACTGCGGCATTTTTGTCTGCTTTCTTGGATGCTCTGACGGTTATCGCCGTGATTATCAGTGTCGCTGTTGGTTTCTACTCCATTTACCATAAAGTGGCTTCTGGACAGTCGTTCAATTCATCACACGACCATACCCATGATGAACATATTTCTGAACTGACACGAGACGACTTAGAGAACTACCGTGGCTTTTTGCGTTCACTACTAATGCACGCAGGTGTAGGTACTGCTTTAGGTGGCGTAATGACCATGGTTGGCGAACCTCAAAACCTTATCATTGCTGATCAGGCTGGCTGGTTCTTTGGTGAATTCTTAATTCGCATGTCTCCTGTCACCGTACCAGTATTTTTCTGCGGTATTCTGACCTGTGTATTAGTTGAGAAATTTAAAGTGTTCGGCTACGGCAGCGATTTGCCCGCTAACGTTCGCCAAATCCTTATCGATTTCGACACAGAAGAGCGCAAGACACGTACCAATCAAGATGTTGCTAAACTTTGGGTACAAGGCGTTATCGCCGTTTGGTTGATTGTAGGCTTGGCTCTACACCTTGCAGCCGTAGGTCTTATTGGACTTTCTGTCATTATTCTTGCTACCGCATTTACTGGTGTTATTGAAGAACATTCGATGGGTAAAGCGTTTGAAGAAGCACTACCCTTCACTGCCCTGCTCGCTGTTTTCTTCTCGATTGTTGCAGTAATCATTGACCAACACCTGTTCAAACCGATCATCGATGCTGTACTTCACATCGAAGACAGCGGTACACAGTTAGCTCTGTTCTACGTAGCAAATGGTTTGCTATCCATGGTTTCTGACAATGTGTTTGTTGGTACTGTGTACATCAATGAAGTTAAAGAAGCCATGGTTCAGGGAATTATTACCCGTGATCAATTTGATTTGCTTGCTGTGGCTATCAACACTGGTACTAACTTGCCGTCAGTGGCTACACCAAACGGTCAGGCTGCATTTCTGTTCTTGCTGACTTCGGCACTGGCTCCGTTAATTCGTCTTTCTTACGGCAGAATGGTGGTTATGGCACTGCCATATACCTTAGTACTGACGTTGGTTGGCCTAGCTGGTATCATCTTCCTGACCGAACCAATGACGCATATGTTCTACGATCTAGGCTGGCTTTCTCATCATCCTGTGAATGCTGTTGGTAGCCTGGTTCCTGAAGGTCATTAAAATTTGTATTGAATAGGAAACTATTTCAAGATAAAAAGCTCTGATAACTCAGAGCTTTTTTTATTAAAACAGTAAGGATCAACTGTGAATTTCTTTTCTAAATTGCACACTTTTTCTAAAAGCCGAATCTCATGGATGTTGCTATTGGGATTCGTGTTGTTTTTTGAAGCGTGTGCGCTTTTCTTCCAACATGTGCTAGTACTAGCACCTTGCGTGATGTGTATTTATGAGCGCGTAGCGATGTTGGGAATCGGTGGTGCTGCAATTGTGGGATTAATTGCGCCTAAGAACCCACTATTTCGTTGGTTAGGATTTGCAGGTTGGGGTTACAGCGCCTACCAAGGTTTAATGCTATCTCTTCAGCACGTTCAATATCAGTTTCACCCGTCTCCATTTGCCACCTGCGATGTGTTCGTTCAATTCCCAAGTTGGGCACCACTAAACCAATGGTTCCCATGGATGTTCGAAGCGTATGGCGACTGTAGCAAAATCGTTTGGCAGTTCTTCGACTTATCAATGCCTCAATGGCTAGTCGTGATTTTTGCCGCTAACCTCTTTGTTCTTGCAGTTATCGTTGTTTCTCAGTTTTTTAAAGAGAAAAGACGATTCTTTAGCTGAAGAATCATAAACTGAAGTCACTAAAAAGGCGCCGATTGGCGCCTTTTTTATACTCGTAACTTGCTGATTGTTAATCTCTGATTGGTGCTGGAGAGAGAACCTCACGGTTACCATTATGACCCGGAGCACTTACGATACCCTGAGCTTCCAGCTGTTCAACAATACGCGCTGCTCGGTTATAACCAATTTTAAAGCGACGCTGAACGCCAGATACAGAACCTCGACGCGTTTCTACAACGTGTTCTACTACCTGATCAAACAGAGGGTCAACCTCCTCATCACTTTCCATTCTTTCACCTGGTAGCATCATCTCTGGGCTTTGATCGCCACTGATAATGTCACTGATGTAGTTTGGTTTACCGCGTGCTTTCCAGTTGTTCACCACAGCATGCACATCATCATCGGATGCGAATGCACCATGCACACGTATTGTATGGCTAGAGCCCGGTGGAAGATAAAGCATATCACCCATACCAAGTAACGATTCTGCACCACCTTGATCTAGGATGGTTCGAGAGTCAGTCTTGGTCGAAACTGTAAACGCCACACGAGTAGGAATGTTCGCTTTGATTAAGCCTGTAATAACATCAACAGAAGGACGCTGAGTCGCCAATATCAGGTGAATACCTGCTGCACGTGCTTTCTGAGCAAGACGAGCAATCAGCTCTTCAACTTTCTTACCCACCACCATCATCAAGTCAGCGAACTCATCCACCACAACAACAATATAAGGTAACTTCTCAAGCAGTGGCGCTTCCGCATCCATGCTGTCACCTTCTTTCCACAATGGATCGTGAATCGGGTGACCAGCTTCAGCGGCCATTTTCAGTTTGTCATTGAAACCTTTAATGTTTCGAACACCTAATACAGACATAAGCTTGTATCGACGTTCCATTTCGCCAACACACCAGCGCAAGGCGTTTGATGCGTCTTTCATGTCTGTCACAACTTCAGCCAGCAAGTGTGGGATACCTTCGTAAATTGAAAGCTCCAACATTTTCGGGTCAATCATGATGAAACGAACATCTTCCGGAGTCGATTTATACAACATACTCAGAATCATGACGTTCACGCCCACCGATTTACCTGAACCTGTTGTACCCGCAACAAGCACATGAGGCATTTTAGCAAGGTCAGCTACCACAGCTTCGCCTGCGATGTCCTGCCCAAGTACGATGGTGGTCGGAGATTTCGACTCTTTAAACTGAGGGCTGCTTATAACATCAGACAAATACACGGTTTGGCGGCTCATATTCGGCAGTTCTAGGCCGACATATGGTTTGCCCGGTATAACTTCAACCACACGCACTGCCATCGCAGACAGAGAGCGCGCTAAATCCATCGACAAGCTCGAAATTCGGCTAACCTTAACACCCGGAGCCAAATCTAGTTCAAAACGCGTGATAACTGGCCCAGGGAAGATATCGACCACTTCCGCTTGTATCTTATAGTCCGCTAATTTAGCTTCGACCAAGCGAGCGATCTCTTCCAAAGCTGCTCTATCAATGAAGTTTTCACGTTTCTCTGGATGATACAGCAGTTCCAGTGTCGGCATTGGCTCTGCAGGTTTTGGCAAATTCACGTCTTTTTGCATCAGGAATGGGTTTTGTTGCCCTGCCATATTTGCCTGAGCTTCTGACACTAAACTCTGGAAAGCCGTCAGATCTTTATCTTGTTCTGCCTCATCGCTGTCTGCCTCATCGCTGTCTTCATCTTCATAATCATAATCATCAATGTCATATTCAGACTGAGCAGACTGAGGTTGCCAGTCGTCCTCGTCATCATCATCGAGAACATCGAAATTAGAAATTGTAGGTTCTATGTGAGAGTCATCTTCTAACTCTACGTTGTTCACCACATTCTCTAGTTGGCGTGCATCTACTGGTGGTTCGTCAACAACATCAATCTGATCCATGAAACCATCGTGTGCTGGCTCGGCGCTGGAAGTCACGTCATCTTGAGCAAAGTCATCCGATTCACGGGCAACCATATCGAGTTCTTCGATTGTTGCTGAGAGCTGCTTGCTGCGAGGAGGAAGCTCCTCATCCTCGTCATAATCATAGTTAGGTGCTGGTGAAAGTGGCGCGGAAAACGATTCATCCGTTTCAACCTTCGCTTCAACTTTAGAGCTGATAACAGGCTCTTCTTTCGGCATATGGATATTGAAGCGACGCGCTGCTGGTTGAGGCTCGTTTTCTGTTTCCAGCGGAATAGCTGAAATGCTTTCAACAGAATCAAGTGTTTCGTCTGCTGACTCTAACGCTTTAGTTTGAATAGGATCTATGAGCGATGGCGGTGTTAGTTGTGGTTCAACGATCTCGTCTTTTTCACCACGCATGCGGTTTAGTACCCAATGAAGACCCGCGATACTAGAATCACCTAGTCTTTCCACGATACTTAGCCATGAAATGCCTGTTAATAGCGTAAAACCTGCCCCCCAAAAGAATAGTAGGGCCAACGTTGTGCCTAAAACGTTTAACGTAGGCAAAGCTAAGCTAGTAAGGACGTCACCGACAACGCCACCAGACGAAAAGTACCAGATGTCGTCAAAATTGATGTCTGCCAAGCCACAGCTGGTTAATAAAAGGACCACTAGCCCGAGTACGCGCGTTCCCCAAAGCATTAAATCAATGCTTTCATCTTCACGGCGTTTACGAAACACCACCCACGCACCAGCAGTTAAAATAATGGGTAAAGGATAAGCAAGTGAACCGAAGACAAAAAATAACGTGTCAGCGACCCAAGCGCCGACAATTCCGCCACCGTTTTGAATATCAGAACCCCATGCAGTTTGAGACCATGAGGGATCGGCAGGACTAAATGTGAACAGTGCTACTGCTAATAAAATAGAAGCCAGAACAGCCAGTATCAGCCCGCACTCTTTAAGTCTTTGAATACCATCCAAACGTCCAGAGTCAAACTCTTCACTCGTTTTGATTATTGTTTCGACTTTATTTTTGTTCTCTTTGAACATAAACCAACTTGAATATGATTATTATGGCCAACGTGAGTAACACTATACTCATATTGGATAGGTGAAAACAGTCCGAGCGGCAAAAGCCGCTCGGTTTGTTCGAAGATTTAACCATATCAAGGTCAAAAACCCAATTAACTAAAGTCAGAATGCGGAAAGAAATACCACTATTCTGAGCTTTAGCACGATTAACGAGTTTTGATAACTAACTGATTGGTTTGTTTAACTTCTTCCATTACTACGTAGGTACGAGTGTCGTTTACACCAGGTAAACGCAACAAGGTATCCCCCAGTAACTTACGGTAAGCACCCATGTCTGATACACGAGTTTTCAACAAATAGTCGAAATCACCTGAAACTAAATGACATTCTTGAATATCATCAAGTTTTTGTACGGCAGTATTAAACTGTTCAAACACATCTGGCGCACCACGGTTTAGTGTAATTTCTACAAAAACCAATAGTGATGCATCAAGATACTGAGGGTTTAATAACGCTGTATAGCCAGTAATGTATCCCTGACGTTCTAAGCGACGTACACGCTCCAAGCACGGCGTTGGAGATAGACCTACTCGCTTAGACAATTCAACGTTCGAAATACGACCGTCTTTCTGCAACTCATTCAAGATGTTGCGGTCGATACGATCAAGATCCTTGGACGGCCTTTTATAGTTGTCTGCCATTTTTATATTCCACCTTAATTACTTCCTTGCAAAAAATATACTACAACTTTTTAATATGCAGTTTCAAATCTTAAACAATAGCGCATATACTAGCAATAAACTCGCCATAAAACTCAAGACACAGTCAATACAACCAAGTAAGACTAAGGAGTCAGGATGATCATTGGTGTACCTAAAGAAATCAAAAACCACGAATACCGTGTTGGTATGATCCCATCAAGTGTGAGAGAGCTAGTCTCTCACGGCCACCAAGTATTGATAGAAACAAATGCCGGACATGGCATTGGTATTTCCGACAACGATTACATCGCGTCGGGCGCATCCATTCTTCCTACCGCTGCCGACATATTTGCGAAAGCAGAGATGATTGTAAAGGTTAAAGAACCTCAAGCTGTAGAACGAGCATTGCTCAAAGAAGGGCAAATATTATTTACTTATTTACACCTAGCTCCAGATTTTCCACAAACTGAAGAGCTAATCAAGAGCAAAGCTGTCTGTATAGCATATGAGACTGTAACAGATAATATGGGTCGCTTACCACTATTAGCACCAATGTCTGAGGTCGCAGGCAGAATGTCTATTCAAGCGGGTGCACAGGCTTTGGAAAAATCACGTGGTGGATGTGGTTTATTACTCAGTGGTGTACCGGGTGTTGCACCAGCGAAAGTCGTCATTTTAGGCGGTGGTGTAGTCGGTGCAAACGCTGCCAGAATGGCGGTTGGCTTAAGAGCTGACGTAACCATCATCGACAAAAATATCGATACATTACGCAAGCTTGATGAAGAATTTCAGGGCAGCGCGAAAGTCTTATTCTCAACCAAAGATACAGTAGAACAAAATGTTCTAAATGCTGACTTAGTGATAGGCGCAGTTTTAATTCCCGGCGCAGCAGCGCCAAAACTGGTGACTAAGCAGCACATTAGCCAGATGAAGGCGGGTTCAGCCATCGTCGATGTTGCCATTGACCAAGGTGGTTGCTTCGAAACGTCTCATGCCACTACGCACGCAGAACCAACATACATTATCGATGATGTGGTCCACTATTGCGTAGCAAACATGCCGGGAGCGGTCGCGAGAACCTCTACCTATGCACTCAATAATGCAACGCTACCTTATATCCTTAAACTCGCAAACAAAGGGTATCAAAGAGCACTACTTGAAGATTCTGGATTGCTCAATGGATTAAACGTTATCCACGGTAAAGTAACTTGTAAAGCAGTCGCCGATGCCTTCCAGCTTGACTACGTCGATCCTAGACAAGCAATAGAGATGTTCAATTAAATCCAACGAAAGGATGCCGAGTTTAGGCTCGGTGTCCTAGACACTATGAATTCTCATTTCTTACTGCATGAATAAGGATATTTCTCGGCGTGTCCTTTCTGTTGCAAAACTCGCTCAACTCGACGTGATAGCCTTTCTCTTGCAAAAACATCGCTTTATCTAAAACTAGCCAAATTTCCAATAAGCGGCGAAAACTTTGCTGAACTAAACTAAGCCGTTCCATTTGCCAAAAATACTGTGTTCCCACTTTTTCATAGTGCGCGAAATTCACTTTTGGAAGAAGGATGCCTTTTTGCTCGGCTGCCCATAAACAGAACGCTTCAAAGCCTTCACTCAACATGGACTTCTTGATGCTAGGCACGGGCATATATTCGCTAAACCCTAACTCTTCTCTCAGTAGAGCATTTAACCCCAGCCTGAAACTCATTTCTTGCTGCCTATGACGTTTAACCCGCTCTCCACCAGTTACGGTTTCCTGAAGTGGGATTCGCAGTTCCTGCTTGGTTAATCGGAGTTCGGAGTTTTGTCCCAAAGAAGATTGAGCTTGATAAGTATCATGGTGTGTTAAATGGTAACAGCATGGCGAAAAGCTAAGCGCTTTTGTCTTGGCAGCCGCTGCGTTATGCATCAATCGAACATGCAAATCGCCACAAGCATGCAGCGCAACCGCATGTTGATCAGAGTGAAAAACTTGCGCACTTTCGGATTCAAATGCGTCGCCTTGAACGAAAGTCATTGGCAAATCGAGATGTGCCGCTTCACTTTGTCCAGATTCACAAAGCGCTTGCTGATATTCAAAGCTCACAACGGGTTGCTTTGAGTTAAAAGCCAAAATTCGACCGAGATACCCCTTTCCAGAGCACCATTCTAACCATTCGTGACCATGATGTTGTTTCAGGACGCTTTGTCCTAGCGCTTTAATCTGAGAAAGCTTTCTGCCGGGAATTCCCGCTTCAAGAGCTAGGTTTCGTTCCAACAATGAATACTGAGTAGAGGGCAAACTGATCAGTTGAGGAATAAGACCGAGTTCAGGAATCAGGTGAGACAACTGATTAATCAACTCATCAGTGTCATTCTTCAATTGTTCGATCTCTTCAATGCTCAGATTCTCGAGCCATTGATGCAACCGAGGGTATTGCTGTTGCCACAAAGAAACACCGTCAAAGCATTGCAGAAATGCTTCAAAACGCCAAAGAGACTGGTGTGTGACTAAAAAAGTATCGATTGTTTGAAATTTGGACTGCATGACTCCCCCTAAACAGGCTGTAGTTTAGAGGGAGAGATAAATGAAGTAAAAGCCTTAACGTACCGGAAGCTCAATATCTTTAAACATCTCTTCAATCTCCATATTGGATTTCAGAGAGATAGCTTGTTCAACAACCGGACGGGTCAAATGAGGCGCAAAACGCTCCATAAAATCAAACATATAAGAGCGCAAGAAGGTGCCTCTGCGGAAACCGATACTGGTTGTACTCGCGCCGAAGATATGGCTCGCATCAATTGCGACAAGGTCTTTGTCTTGCTCTTTATCAATTGCCATGCTGGCAATCACGCCGACACCGATCCCCATACGAACATAGGTTTTTATCACATCCGCATCGGTAGCAGTAAAGACAACCTTAGGTGTCAACCCTACCCTATTAAACGCTGTATCCAGTTCCGAACGCCCAGTAAAACCAAACACATAAGTCACTAACGGAAAAGCCGCCAAATCTTCAATTGAGATGCGATCTTTCTTCGTTAGTGGATGATCTTTAGGAACAACAATCGAACGGTTCCAGTGATAACAAGGCAGCATCACTGCGTCTTGGTATAGATGCAATGCCTCAGTTGCAATAGCAAAATTCGCTACACCCTTGGCAATTGCTTCAGACATTTGACTTGGCGTCCCTTGGTGCATATGAAGAGATACCTTAGGATAGCGGGCGGTAAATCCTTTAATCACTTCCGGCAGAGCATAGCGTGCTTGAGTGTGAGTCGTTGAGATATTTAGCGTACCCATTTCTGGATGAGTATGTTCACCTGCTACGGCTTTAATACTTTCGACACGAGATAGTATCTCTGTGGCGATACGTACAATATCTTCACCAGCTTGTGTCACCTGAGTAAGATGCTTACCACTTCGCTCAAATATTTGAATACCCAGCTCGTCTTCCAATAAACGAACTTGTTTACTGATCCCAGGCTGAGATGTATACAAACTCTCGGCAGTGGCAGAAACATTCAAATTATGGTTGACCACCTCAACGATGTACTTTAATTGTTGCAACTTCATAACTGCCCTAATTCCTTGCCTAAATGAGTATGCTTTATAATTATTAGTTATATACCCATAGTAGTAGAATTTGCAAGGTCTCACAGCTCAGCAAACGGATAAATTTGATAAAACAATGCCTAGAATCAGAAATTGACTCTATTCTTAACTATTAGCAGCAAAACTTTGTGCGAACCTTCAAACAAAATCGATAGGAGCGTTTTTTTGCTTCAAAAAAAACACAATGAAATTAGTAAATTTCTAGGTGTAGTGATAAGTTATGTTGTTGTATCCTATTCACTAGTCATTGAAAAATGAAGACACGGAATTTATGAATATAGGTTTAATCATTGCGCTGGTTGCAATATTGCTAGTTTTGGTTTTGGGCTACAACATTATGTTGCAGTATAAAGTCAAAGTTGAAGCGGCAAGAAAGCAAGAATCCTCAAAATACTTGGCCATTATTGATGCTACCGAAGATTTGATCGGTAATGCTCATCACCTGCCTTTTAGTAAAGAATTACTGCTTTGCCTAAATATTCGAATTTTGGATTGCTTGCAGAATATGCTTGAACTTGAGCCAAAAAATAAACAATTGGCACAACGTATTGAACATATGAATGCGCAAATTAAACATTTGAAAGAGCATCATCCGGGTGGCGATAGCACAACCTTTAAAGTTCCTAGTAGTGATAAGCAAGCGATTGTGATGCTTAAACTGGTAAAGCGCTTACGCGATACCATTAAGAGCGAACATAATAAAGGTCGCTTTGAAACCCAAGCTTATGTCACTGAAAACGCTCGTCTTGAAAACATTCAAGTTCGCATCAACATTGAAAACGTTATTAAACGGGCAAATGATTCAATTATTCGAGGCCAGCCGGGCACTGCGATCCAGTTGCTACGTAAAGGCTTGGATGTTCTTAGCACAAAGAACGACAACTACTCAAACCAAGCACGAGATAAACTGCAACAGATGTACGATGATCTCGAGCATAGACGTCAATCCAAGAGTGCAACTGAACTTCAAGAGATCGAAGAAAAAGAACGTAACAGTGATATGGAAGCGCTCTTTGGTGAAAAGAAAAAGTGGTAATATACTCGTTACCAATGTAACACTCAGTTTGATGAAAGGTTGCCTCGGCAACCTTTTTTATTATAAGAATGATGAACCAAGACCAAACCTTTAATACTCTGCTCGCCCCAATCCATCAGTTTCTACAATGTCCGACTCCTGATGCTTGGATTGAAGAAGCCAAAAGACCTGCGAACTTATCTAGAATCCTACGCGACCATCTCTTATGTGAGCTGAAAGCGGCTCAGAGTGCTGTGTTTCTATTAAAACGATATGTGCTTACAGAAGAAGGTAAAAAGCAGATAACCCAGCTTGTGGAGCCATATGAGCTATTTGCCTACAAAGGCGTAGGTAACCTTGATACGTTGCGCGGAAAAAGTCAGCTGTCTAAATCCATTGAAGCCAAACAAGGCTGCGCCTATGGACAAGATATGATCGACAAAATGGTGCTGCTTATCAAAGAAGAGCTGCACCACTTTTATCAGGTTTTAGAAATCATTGAACAGCAGGGCTTAGAATATCGTCCGATTACAGCGAGTCGTTACGCAAAAGGGATGATTAAACACGTTCGAACTTATGAACCAGAAGCTCTTATCGATAAACTAATTATAGGTGCATATATCGAAGCCCGTTCATGTGAACGCTTTGCTAAGCTTGCGCCTTATTTAGAAGAATCGATTCAGAAGTTCTATATTTCACTCTTGCGCTCCGAAGCCCGTCACTATCAGGATTACTTAGCACTTGCAGAGAAAATATCTACACAGGATATTACAAACAGAGTCAGGTATTTTGGCGACGTAGAAGCCAAGCTTATCTCTTCCAGTGACACCGAGTTTCGATTCCATTCCGGTTCCCCAGTATAGAGAAAGCCAGCGAGTGTCGCTGGCTTTTTTTGTAGTGCAATTACTTACGCTAATGATGCGTTAATTTCTGCAAGTACTGCGGCTGGGTCTGTAGCCTGAGTAATTGGTCTGCCAATGACTAGGTAGTCAGAACCTGCTTGAACGGCTTCATATGGCGTCATAATACGGCGTTGGTCACCAACATCAGCACCAGCTGGACGAATACCAGGAGTCACCAATTTAAACTCCTTACCTAAGCTTTGTTTGAGCATTTGAGATTCTTGCGCAGAACACACTACGCCATCTAAGCCAGCATTTTTCGTTAAGCTCGCTAAACGCATTACTTGCTCCTGAGGCTTAACATCTAAGCCTATGCCAGCAAGGTCACTTTGCTCCATGCTCGTTAATACCGTTACACCGATCAACAATGGACGATCTTTACCATACGGTTCTAAGATTTCTCGAGAAGCGGCCATCATGCGCTCACCACCACTGGCGTGGACGTTGACCATCCACACTCCAAGTTCAGCAGCAGCTTTTACAGCTTTAGAACAGGTATTTGGGATGTCATGAAACTTAAGATCTAAGAATACAGAGAAGCCACGTTTATGTAGTTCACGAACGAAATCTGGGCCAAAAAGCGTAAACATCTCTTTGCCCACTTTTAAGCGACAGCTTGTTGGGTCGATTCTACTAACAAATGCAAGCGCATCCGCTTGATTATCATAATCCAGTGCAACGATCACTTTCTGGTCGTTCATTTCTACTCCTAAGTATTGATTGAGCTTAAAAAAATGCAGCCATTAGAGCTGCAAGTCTTATTGGCTTAAAACAAACCAATAATTGTGGCCTTTTGACCTATTACTATTCTCCGTCCAAACCGCGAATGGGTTTGACTGACCCCCACCCTTTACAAGAAGGACAGTGCCAATATAAAGAGTGGGTTGAAAAACCGCACTTCCGGCATCGATAATGTGGCTTAACTTTTAATTGTTCACCAACAAGCTTCTTAAGCGTAGACAAACTGGCTTTTGCTCGCCCTTCTTCTGCCTCAGCAATATGATAATCGATCAGACGATAGAAGCCCTTCATTGTTGGATTCTTGACTAACTGTCGTGTTAATAGTTCTTGTGCTGTTGCTACGCCCTCATGCTGAGCAACCAACTGAGCCAGCATCAACTCGGCAGATACACCCGCTTTGTTTTCAATACACTTACGAAGGAATTCAACCAGTTCATGCTCTTGACCAAGATGGTAATAACACTCAGCCAGTGTAGGTAATACTTCACCGATGAAGTCGATATCTTGGTCCAACACCATCGTCATGTAGTGAATGGTCTGCTTATAATCTTCACCTTCCAAATAAGACTTACCCAGAGCAATACTTGCTCTAACACATTTGGGGTCTTCTGCCAGTGCACGTTTAAAAAGTTGAATACTTTTGCTGTCACTGCCATTTGCTTTTTCCTGCATCGCCAATTCACACAAGAAATGAGCAATGCTGCTTTTCATGCGTTTACGTCCCATTTTGACCAACGCTGACGCACATTCGATGGCTTTGTGCCATTCGCGTGTTTGTTGATAAATGGATGTCAATTGCTGCAATGCAGATTCGCGATGTTCAGGTTCATCGATAAGTTGTTCGAAAATTTTCTCTGCACGGTCTAGGAAACCGGACACCATGTAATCTTTTGCGAGCTGCTGAAGAGCCAGATTCTTTTGCTCTATGGTTAATCCAGAGCGGGAGATTAAGTTCTGGTGAATGCGAATGGCGCGATCAACTTCACCACGAGAACGAAACAAATTACCCAAAGCAAGGTGAGTGTCTATGGTTTCGTTATCTACTTGAAGAAGCTCAATAAAGTGATCAACAGCCTTGTCTGACTGATCAGACAATAGCAAGTTTAAACCCGTAACATATTGACGTGAGATTTGGTGAGAATGCTTCTGCTTGTCATGATGGGCACTACGATTACCCATATACCAACCATAAGCGGCAGCGATTGGTAGTAACAAGAAGAGAATTTCTAACATCTAAAAACAGCCTTATCCAATATTAACTCTGTTTTCAGATGAGTCTTTAACTGCTGGCGTCGCTTTTTTAAGTTGTTTGTTTAACTTACGTACTTTCAATTGAGATTTAAGATGTAAGCTGCCAAAAATAATCCAAGCAAGGACAAAGCCAGTGACAAATACAGAACCGAGGAGAGTGGATAGGTGAAACTCACCTTGTGCGAGTAAATAATTGAAAGTCACGACTTCTTGGTTTTGGGAACCCAAAGCCAGTGCAATCAAGAAGAGAGCGAGTACCACAACGATTTTTATAATTTTCATAGTCCATCACCTATCAATAAATCGGCTTTACTGATTATGCAGGAAAATGCCCTGACAAACCATGTCTATATATCATAAAAAAGCGGCACACCTCATCAGTATGCCGCCAATTTCGTCAAGCTAGAGAATTTAACCGTTCACTCTCTCGCGTAATTCCTTACCAGGTTTGAAATGAGGCACATATTTGCCTTCAAGTTCCACTTTTTCACCTGTCTTAGGGTTACGGCCAACGCGTGGCTCGCGATAGTGAAGAGAGAAACTACCGAAACCACGAATTTCGATGCGATCTCCACTCTCTAGAGTGTTGGCCATATGCTCAAGAATATCTTTTACCGCATCTTCGATTTCTTTTGCCGACAGATGTGTTTGCTCAGCACAGAGCCTTTCGATCAATTCAGACTTAGTCATAACTTCCCTCACAGATTTTTTATTACTCATTATAGTGAGTAATATCAATTCCAACAAACACTTACTTTGTATTGTAGAAAATGATCCAGCAAAACACCTAATAGTTTTCTAAAGAATTTCTGTTTATTTACTAAAACATTAGCCCATCTAGGTTGGAGATGCCGCTCAAACACTCTCTTTTAATGAAAAGGAGCACTAACTGCATAAGGTTCAGCGGGTTAAACATTCTATAAATTTAAACTTAGAAAACAACAAGGCAAAAAAAAGGAGCCTTTCGGCTCCTTCTTATTTAGCGATAGCTATAGCTATTATTCGCCTTTAGCTGCTTTGAAAGCGTCTGCCATTGCGTTACCGAAAGAAGCACCATCTTCTTGGTTGATAGAAGCCATTGCTTCTTGCTCTTCAGCTTCATCTTTAGCTTTGATAGATAGGTTGATTACGCGGTTCTTACGGTCTACACCAGTAAATTTCGCTTCAACGCTGTCACCAACGCTTAGGATAAGAGTTGCATCTTCAACGCGGTCACGAGCTACTTCAGAAGCGCGGATGTAACCTTCTACGCCTTCTTCTAGCTCGATAGTTGCGCCTTTAGCGTCAACTGCAGTAACAGTACCGTTAACTAGAGCACCTTTCTTGTTGTCAGCTACATAAGCATTGAATGGGTCGTTTTCCATTTGCTTAACGCCTAGAGAGATACGCTCACGCTCTGCGTCTACTGCTAGAACAACTGCAGAGATCTCGTCGCCTTTCTTGTACTCACGTACAGCTTCTTCTCCAGGAACGTTCCAAGAGATGTCAGATAGGTGAACTAGACCGTCGATGCCGCCGTCAAGACCGATGAAGATACCGAAGTCAGTGATTGACTTGATCTTACCAGTAACTTTGTCGCCTTTAGCTTGCGCTTCAGCGAATGACTGCCATGGGTTAGCTTTACACTGTTTCAGACCTAGAGAGATACGACGACGCTCTTCGTCGATATCAAGAACCATAACCTCAACTTCGTCGCCAACATTAACAACTTTAGATGGGTGGATGTTCTTGTTAGTCCAATCCATTTCTGAAACGTGAACTAGACCTTCAACGCCTTCTTCGATTTCAACGAAGCAGCCGTAGTCAGTTAGGTTAGTTACGCGACCAGATAGTTTGTGACCTTCTGGGTAACGCTTAGCGATTGCTACCCATGGATCTTCGCCTAGTTGCTTAAGACCTAGTGATACGCGAGTACGGTCACGGTCGAACTTAAGAACTTTAACTAGGATTTCGTCACCAACGTTAACGATTTCTGATGGGTGCTTAACGCGTTTCCATGCCATATCAGTGATATGTAGAAGACCGTCAACACCACCAAGGTCAACGAATGCACCGTAGTCAGTAAGGTTCTTAACGATACCTTTAACTTCAGTACCTTCTTGTAGAGTTTCAAGAAGTTCGTCACGCTCAACGCTGCTTTCTGATTCGATAACAGCACGACGAGAAACAACTACGTTGTTACGTTTCTGGTCTAGCTTGATAACTTTGAACTCTAGCTCTTTGTTTTCTAGGTGAGCAGTGTCACGGATTGGACGTACGTCTACTAGAGAGCCTGGAAGGAATGCACGGATACCGTTTAGTTCAACAGTGAAACCGCCTTTAACTTTACCGTTGATGATACCAACAACAGTTTCAGCTTCTTCGTATGCTTTCTCAAGAACGATCCATGATTCGTGACGCTTAGCTTTCTCACGAGAAAGTTGAGTTTCACCGAAACCGTCTTCAACAGCGTCTAGAGCAACATCTACTTCAGAACCAACTTCAACTTCAAGTTCGCCAGCAGCGTTCTTGAACTGTTCAGCAGGGATAGCAGACTCAGACTTAAGGCCAGCATCTACAAGAACGTAACCGTTCTCGATAGCTACTACAGTACCTTTAACGATACTACCTTGTTGGAACTCAGTTTCATTTAGGAACTCTTCAAAGAGTTGAGCAAAAGATTCAGTCATTTATTTAATCTTCAATAATTAAACGTCCACGGGCATCCTACCGCATGGGGGTTATTAAATTCGCCAGTCATCATCCTTGCGACCAACGCTCTTAGCTGACGTGGTTTATTCCGCCAACTTCGATTCGATATATTGTAGTGCTTTTTCGACAACTTCGTCGATAGACATTTCGGTTGAATCAAGCACAAGCGCATCCTCTGCAGGGCGTAATGGAGCCACTGGGCGGTTACGATCTCGATCGTCACGCTCTTGGATTTCGCTTAAAAGGGCGTCAAATTTAACATCAAGCCCCTTCAGTTGCAACTGCTTGAATCGTCTACGAGCTCTTTCTTCAGCGCTGGCATCTAAGAAAATTTTAGCTTCAGCGTTAGGGAATACCACCGTTCCCATATCACGACCGTCAGCTACTAAGCCATTTCCTTCAGCAAATGCGCGTTGTCTGCGCAGCAAAGCCTCACGAACGCGAGGTTGAGCCGCGACTTTAGAAGCCGCCATGCCAGTCTCTTCTTTGCGCAGCTCTTTGGAAACATCTTCGCCCTCAAGGATAACTTTAACTAAGTCACCTTCAGCGATGAACTGAACATCTAAATGCATAGCCAGAGGCACTAACGCGTCTTCGGACTCAAGATCCACACCATGATGGATAGCTGCAAGTGCTAATACTCGATAAATCGCACCTGAGTCTAAAAGATGAAAACCGAGTTTGTTTGCCAATAGCATACAAAGGGTGCCTTTGCCTGCGCCACTTGGGCCGTCGACAGTGATCACCGGAGTGTGTGAGGGCATGTTTTACTCCACTAATTGTTATTCGAAGATAACTTTTATTTCCGTAGATAAACGGTATCCACGTTTCATCGGCGAAAAATTATAGTGGGAATAGAGCAAAGGTGCTAGGAAGGATTTCCATATATCGCGTTTTAATGAGCAAACGCGTAGTCGATAGGTGGTTATGCAACCAATTTACAGACTCGAGTAATGGCCCGAGCCTGTGTTTCAACCAAAATAGTTAAATATTGGGCCCTACAACATTACAGAAGAATTCGGTCTTCGTTTTTCTTTACTGTTGAGGCACCAATACCTTTTACCTTAGTAAGATCATCTTTAGATGCGAATGGCCCATGCTGGCCACGATATTCAACAATCGCTTGCGCTTTTTTAAGTCCAACACCTTTTAGTAAAGTGGATATTTCTTCGGCTGAAGCGGTATTCACATTCACCGTTATCACAATACCATCTGTTTTCACTGTCTGATTGGTACTGCTATCAGCTGCGGACACACTCGTCATAGGTAGCGCTAATGCTAATAGACATGCCAGTAGCCATTGATTTATTAAGCTGCTTTTTTTCACCATATTTCTGCTCTCTCTGTTAATTAAACGAAGCCATCTTAAACAAGCTGCAACGAGAGACAGATTTAGGTTTGAACAAAATAAAAGGAGCTGCAATAGCAGCCCCTTTCGTTAAACATATCAATTACATTTTTTGAGCTTATTGGCTCACAGCGAAGTATTCGATATCCGTATTCGCTCTTAGCACAGACAGAACACCCGCAATATCTTGTTGCACTGCAATACGAGAAAGCTGCGCACCAATTTGATTTTGATATTGAGGTTCAATCTTCGCTTCAACCTTGCTTAGTTCAATCAGAACGATATTACCATCCAGATCTTTCGCTTGAGCGTACACGACCTGGTCTGCTTGCGGTTTAGGCATAGAGTAAACCGTTTGAGCAAGTTGAGAGCCACGGTCTACTGTTTCTAACTCACCGAATGCCAGTTTGTTCTCTTCAAGCAGAGTCTTATCACCTTGCTCAAGACCAGCAATCAACTTATCCGCAAGCTCTAGTGCTTGTTGCTCACCTTTTACTTTAGACAGTTGTGCAACAACCTGATCTTTGACTTCTTCTAGAGGCAGTACCATTTCAGGGCGTGTCTCATCAACACGGACAACAACGACATGTTCTGGTGCCACTTCAATGACAGAAGAGTTCAAGCCGTCTTCTTTCACTTCAGGAGACTGAATCGCTTGTTGAACTGATGCATTTTGCAGAGCTGATGGCATATCTGATTGTGAAATAAAGTCTGTCTTAGCTACTTGAGCCGAAATCGCTTTAGCTGCTTCATCAAGCGAATCAGGATATTCAAACGCGACTTTCTCAAGCTCAGTTTGTAGCTCATAGAAAGTGTCTACCGCTTTTTGAGAAGACAACTCAGTCTTAATTTCTGCCGCCACTTCTTCCAGCGGTTTAGCAATTGAAGCTTTGATGCCATCTAATTTGATAATGTGGTAACCGAAATCAGACTTAACAAGACCAGATACATCGCCGACTGAAGCCAAGCCAAACGCTGCCGCTTCAAATGCAGGATCCATTGTATCGTGTTCAATCCAACCTAAAGAACCGCCATTTTCTGAGCTACCAATATCTTCAGATTTTTCTTCCGCAAGTTTTGCAAAATCTGCACCTGCGTTCAGCTCATCAAGAATCGCTTGAGCTTTAGCTTCGTCATCGCCTTGTACTAAGATATGGCTAACTTCGCGTTGCTCAGCGGTAGAATACTTGTCTAGATGCTCTTGATAGTACTCTTTCACTTGCTCATCGCTGATAGTCACTTGCTCAGCCAACTTCTCGGCTGATAGCTCAATATAAGAGACTTTTACTTGTTCTGGACGAGTGTAACGCTCTGGATTCTCAGAATAGAACTTCTGTACGTCTTCGTCGCTTACCACCACATTGTTGGCAAAATCTTTCAAAGACAATGTAACGGTACGAATATCTCGGGTTTGTGCAATTAACGCGCTTTGAGCGTCAATCTCACCCTGTAGAGTAAACTCACTACCTTGTAGCGCTGACGTTAGCTGACTACGCAGTAGATCACGACGCAGATACTCAGCAAAAGACTCAGCGTTAAAGCCTGCACGACGCAGTGCTGCTTGGTAGATTTCTTGGTCGAACTTACCTTCAGATTGGAACTGAGGCATGTCCAAAATCAGTTTACGAACTTGTTCGTCGCTGATTCTTAGACCTAGTGAATTCGCATGCTGCTCGATGAGGACATCATTGATCATGCGATCTAAAACAGATTTACGGAAAGAAGCAACGTACGCTGGATCTGCTAGTAAGTTAGCAAAATAGTCACCCATTTGAGATTGCATACGGTTTCTTTCGTTTTGATAAGCTTGCTCAAACTGACCGCGGTCAATCTCAATGCTGCCAACTTTAGCCGCCGCGTTATTACCGCCACTGACTAGGTAGCTACCTACCCCTGCGAAGATAAAAGAAAGGATGATTAGTCCTAGGATAATTTTTACCGCGATGCTGTTAACACCCTCGCGTAATCGATCCATCATAGTTTTACTGCTCTCCGGATTTGAAGTTTAGACTTCAGCCAAAAATGAATAGCGCGATAATATCAGAAAAAGAAATGCGCATCAGTAGGATGCGCATAATTAAAAAAGGTTCGAATAAATTTTGCTGCAAGCAGCAAAAAGTCATTCTAAGAAATTAGTTACAAGCGTCTTTCAGTGCTTTACCAGCTTTGAATGCAGGAACTTTAGCTTCTGCGATTTGGATTTCTTCACCAGTTTTTGGGTTACGACCAGTGCGTGCTGCACGAGTACGAACTTGGAAAGTACCAAAGCCAACTAGAGCTACTTGGTCGCCAGACTGAAGAGTATCGCTTACTGCTTCGATAAATGCGTCTAGAGCACGACCTGCTGAAGCTTTTGATAGATCAGCGTTAGCTGCGATTTTTTCTACTAATTGTGTTTTATTCACTGTGATTCCCCTTTGGTCGCCAATTTATTATTTTGTTCGGCGCCTATTCGTTCCATTGATGTTTAAAGATAACCTAAAGCCTTGTTACAACTGGGCTGAAAGCTATAGTGAATAACGGTAGCCTCCAAAAAAAACGCTGACAAGCCCTTTTTGAGCCTATCAGCGTAATCTTTTACTTATTTTTGCTGCACATCACTCTTTTTCGGCTTCAAATGCCACACCAGTAGGGTCATTTTCCAGTGCAACCTTCAAAACTTCGTCAATCCAACGTACAGGAATGACTTTAAGATCAGCGATTACGTTGTCAGGAATCTCTTCCAAATCACGTTCATTGTCCTTCGGAATTAGCGCCGTTTTGATACCACCACGATGAGCAGCCAGTAGTTTTTCTTTCAAACCACCGATTGGCAAAACTTCACCACGAAGGGTAATTTCACCCGTCATTGCAACATCTGCTTTCACAGGGTTACCTGTTAAGCAAGACACTAATGCTGTACACATTGCCGTACCAGCACTTGGGCCATCTTTCGGTGTCGCACCTTCAGGTACATGCACGTGAATATCGCGTTTTTCGTAGAAATCTGGGTTAATGCCCAGTTTTTCTGCGCGAGAACGCACAACTGTCATTGCTGCCTGAATAGACTCTTGCATCACTTCGCCCAATGAGCCAGTCTGAGTAAGCTTCCCTTTACCAGGCATAGACTGAGCTTCAATCGTTAGCAAATCACCGCCGACTTCTGTCCAAGCAAGACCCGTTACTTGACCAATACGGTTGTGTTCGTCTGCTTTACCAAAGTCAAAACGTTGTACACCAAGGTATTCTTTAAGATTATCTTGGTTCACAGTGACATGTTTTACATCTTTGTTTAATAAGATGTTTTTCACTGCTTTACGACAGATCTTAGAGATCTCACGTTCTAAACTACGAACACCCGCTTCACGTGTGTAGTAACGAATCACACCCATAATCGCTGAATCTTCAATGGTAATTTCAGAAGGTTTCAGACCATTACGCTCGATTTGCTTCTCAACTAAGTGACGCTTAGCAATGTTCAGTTTTTCATCTTCGGTATAGCCTGATAGACGAATAACTTCCATACGGTCCAACAGTGGGCCCGGAATATTCATCGAGTTAGATGTCGCAACAAACATTACGTCAGACAAGTCATAGTCCACTTCGAGATAGTGGTCATTGAACGAGTTGTTTTGCTCTGGATCTAACACTTCCAATAGTGCAGAAGCTGGGTCGCCGCGCATATCCGATGCCATCTTATCGATTTCATCAAGTAGGAATAGCGGGTTTTTCACACCAACTTTCGACATTTTTTGGATCAGTTTACCCGGCAGAGAACCGATGTAAGTACGACGGTGACCGCGAATCTCAGCTTCGTCACGAACGCCACCGAGCGCCATACGCGTGTACTTACGCCCTGTTGCCGCGGCAATTGAACGACCAAGTGATGTTTTACCCACACCCGGAGGACCAACTAAACAAAGAATCGGACCTTTTAACTTGCTAATACGACTTTGTACCGCCAAGTATTCAAGAATGCGTTCTTTAACGCGCTCAAGACCATAATGGTCAGCATTAAGAATCTCTTCAGCTTTTGCCAGATCACGTTTCACTTTAGAACGCTTGGTCCAAGGAACGTTGATCATCCAATCGATATAGCTGCGAACGACTGTTGCTTCTGCTGACATCGGAGACATCATTTTCAGCTTCTGCAACTCTTGTTCTGTTTTTTCACGCGCTTCCGCAGGCATTTTAGAGTCTTCGATTTTCTGCTTTAGAACTTCGAACTCATCAACACCATCTTCAGTTTCACCCAGCTCTTTCTGAATCGCTTTCATTTGCTCATTCAGATAGTACTCACGCTGAGATTTCTCCATTTGCTTCTTAACGCGAGTGCGGATGCGCTTTTCAACTTGTAGCAAATCGATTTCAGATTCCATCTGTCCCATTAAAAACTCTAGACGTTCAGTCACATCTAAAATTTCAAGAACTTTTTGCTTATCCGCTAGTTTGAGAGGCATGTGCGCTGCGATGGTATCCGCTAGGCGTGCAGCTTCCTCGATGCCATTCAATGAAGTCAGAACTTCAGGTGGAATCTTCTTGTTCAGTTTAATGAAGCTATCGAACTGGTTGATAGCACTGCGTACTATCACTTCCTGCTCTTTATCATCTAACTCTGGAGTGATCAGGAATTCAGCACTTGCAGAGAAGAACTCACCTTCATGAAACTCATTAATTTTGGCGCGCTGTTGACCTTCGACCAACACTTTCACTGTGCCGTCAGGCAACTTCAGCAATTGCAGAATGGTAGCAACCGTACCCACTTCGAATAAGTCCGAAATAGTAGGTTCATCTGTTTCGGCCTGCTTCTGTGCAACCAGAAGAACTTGTTTGTTGTTGTCCATTGCCGCTTCTAGGCACTGAATCGATTTCTCACGACCAACAAACAAAGGGATCACCATATGTGGATACACCACCACATCACGTAAAGGTAATACGGGGATCTCTATACGCTCGGAACGCTCCAAGTTCATATTATTCTCTCTTCCGCTTTGATATATATCGGAGTATATGGGGGCTAACTAACTGGATTCAATAACAGAATAAAAAAAAGGAGGTAATGATTACCTCCTTTGATTATTTATTGACTCTTAATGGCTTTTAAACCCAAGAGACTTGGCAAATTTACTCAGCGCCAGCTGCTTGGCTCTCGTTGCCTGAGAAAATCATTAGTGGTTCTGATTCGCCGTTAATCACTGACTCATCAATCACAACTTTCTCAACATCAGACATTGAAGGTAACTCGTACATGGTTTCAAGCAATACGCTCTCAAGAATTGAGCGCAGGCCACGAGCACCAGTCTTACGAGCCATCGCTTTTGCTGCGATTGCACGAAGTGCATCTTCACGGAACTCAAGATCAACATCTTCAAGTTCGAAAAGTGCTGCGTACTGTTTGGTCAAAGCGTTCTTAGGTTCACACAGAATCTGAATCAGTGCTTCTTCATCCAGTTCAGTCAGTGTTGCAGTCACAGGTAGACGACCAATGAATTCTGGAATCAGACCATATTTCACTAGATCTTCAGGCTCTACCTGAGTAAACAACTCACCTACTGTTCTGTTTTGATCTTTAGAACGAACTTCCGCACCGAAACCGATACCAGTGCCGGTTGCAACACGTTGTTCGATCACTTTATCTAGACCAGCAAATGCGCCGCCACAGATAAATAAGATCTTAGAAGTATCTACTTGCAAGAACTCTTGTTGAGGATGTTTACGGCCGCCTTGCGGTGGAACCGATGCAACCGTACCTTCAACCAGTTTCAATAGTGCTTGCTGAACACCTTCACCAGAAACGTCTCGTGTGATTGACGGGTTTTCAGCCTTACGAGAAATCTTGTCAATTTCATCGATATAGACGATACCGCGTTCCGCTTTTGCTACATCGTAATCACACTTCTGAAGCAGTTTCTGAATGATGTTTTCAACATCTTCACCAACATAGCCCGCTTCAGTTAGCGTGGTAGCATCTGCCATCGTAAATGGTACATCTAGGAAGCGAGCCAGTGTCTCAGCAAGGAGAGTTTTGCCGCTACCTGTAGGGCCGATAAGCAAAATATTACTTTTGCCAAGCTCGACACCATCACTTGTCGTATCACCATTACGTAAACGCTTATAGTGGTTATATACCGCAACAGCGAGCACTTTTTTAGCGTGTTCTTGGCCAATTACATAGTCGTCAAGATGTGCACGAATTTCACGAGGCGCAGGCAATGCTGACGACTCTTTCTTAGGTAATACATCTTTAATCTCTTCGCGAATAATGTCGTTACATAGATCAACACATTCGTCACAGATATACACAGAAGGACCTGCAATCAGCTTGCGAACTTCGTGCTGGCTTTTGCCACAGAAAGAGCAGTACAGCAGTTTACTACTACCACCCTCTTTGCTTTTATCTGTCATTCGCTAACCTCTTAGCCTTTACTCTTTATGGTTTGAGTGTATAACAATTTCATTTAAATTGCGTTAAACAATTACCAGAACTGTTACTCACCGCGGTGGGTCAGTACTGAATCCACCAAACCGTATTCTACTGCTTGTTCAGCCGACATGAAGTTGTCACGGTCAGTGTCACGCTCAATAATTTCAAGCGGTTGACCAGTATGCTCTGCCAACAAGCGGTTCAATTTGTTCTTGATCGATAGAATTTCTTGCGCGTGAATTTGGATGTCCGAAGCCTGGCCTTGGAAACCACCTAGCGGTTGGTGAATCATTACGCGCGAGTTTGGTAGAACATAACGTTTACCAGGTGCGCCACCAGCTAGTAAGAATGCGCCCATAGAACAAGCTTGTCCCATACATACCGTGCTCACGTTTGGCTTAATAAACTGCATAGTGTCGTAAATAGACATACCCGCAGTCACGCTACCACCTGGTGAGTTGATGTATAGGAAAATATCTTTGTCCGGGTTTTCCGACTCTAAGAAAAGCAGCTGAGCCACGACAAGGTTTGCCATGTGGTCTTCTACCTGACCCGTTAAGAAAATAACTCGCTCTTTTAAAAGACGTGAATAGATATCGTATGAACGTTCGCCACGGGAAGTTTGTTCAACCACCATGGGTACTAGCGCATCAATAATCGGCGACATTGCGTTTTTTTCTTGGTAGCTCATAGTCTTAATATCCCTAAAAATAAATGGCCCGGATGATGTATATCATACGGACCATTGTTAGCAGAATAGTTGATGTCTCGTCAACCTTCTACGCTATAGATTGCTTATTAAGCAGCAACTTGAGGGTTCATTAGCTCGTTAAAGCTAATTGCTTTCTCAGTAACTTTCGCTTTAGCAATGATCGCGTCAATCGCTTGTTCTTCTAGAGCTACGTTGCGCATGTTGTTCATCATTTGCTCGTTTTGCTCGTAGTAAGAGATAACTTCAGATGGATCTTCGTAAGCAGTCGCCATTTCTTCGATCAGCGCTTTCACTTTCTCGTCATCTGCTTTTAGCTCTTCAGTCTTGATTACTTCACCTAGAAGTAGACCTACAACTACGCGACGTTTTGCTTGCTCTTCAAACATTTCACGTGGAAGTTGGTTAGCAGCTTCGATGTTGCCACCGAAACGTTGTGCAGCTTGTTGACGTAGCACATCGATCTCTTGATCAACTAGAGCAGCTGGAACGTCGATTGCGTTTTCTTTCACTAGGCCTTCAATCGCTTGATCTTTGATACGCGCTTTGATTGCTTGTTTAAGTTCACGTTCCATGTTCTTACGAACTTCAGCTTTAAGTGCGTCAACACCGCCTTCAGTTACGCCGAACTTAGCTACGAACTCGTCGTTTAGTTCTGGTAGTTGACGAGCTTCAACTTTGTTCACTTTGATAGCGAACTTAGCTGCTTTACCTTTTAGGTTTTCAGCGTGGTACTCTTCTGGGAAGTTCACGTCGATTTCGAATTCCATACCTTTAGTTTTGCCAACGATACCGTCTTCAAAACCAGGAATCATACGACCTGCACCCATTTCTAGTGGGAAGTTTTCAGCTTTACCGCCTTCGAACTCAACACCGTCGATAGAACCAACGAAGTCGATAGAAACACGTTTACCGTTTTCAGCCGCTTCTTCTACTTCAGTCCAAGTAGATTGCTGCTTACGTAGAGTTTCTAGCATCTCTTCAACGTCAGAGTCTTGAACTTCTGCTGCAGGTTTTTCTACAGTGATGTTTTCTAGACCTTTCAGTTCAACTTCTGGGTACACTTCGAAAGTTGCAGTAAATACTAAGTCTGCACCTTCTTTAACTTCTACTGGTGCGAAAGTTGGAGCGCCAGCTGGGTTAATTTTCTCTTTTACGATTGCTTCAATGAAATGGCGTTGCATCACTTCACCAAGAATGTCTTGACGTACTGCTTTGCCGTACATTTGAGCAACCATCTTCATCGGTACTTTACCTTTACGGAAACCGTCGAAACGACGATTTTTCGCGATGTTGCGTAGCTCAGCTGCCACTGCATCTTCGATGTTTGCAGCAGGAACAGTAATATTCAAACGGCGCTCTAGGCCTTCTAGCGTTTCAACAGTAACTTGCATTGTATATAAACCTCAAAACTGGCTCAGTATTCCTGAGCATCATGAGCCAACATCTCTGTTTGGCTTCATCCTTATTTTGTGCTCGGTAGAACACTTAACTGTAAATATTGAGCATCGATACTCTCAGTGAATTTCACCTAAATACCGAACTAATGAGTGACATCTTTTGTCGATTTGCGCCGAATAAAGGTATCTCTGATTAGCCTCAGGACTAAAAAATTAGACGCGATATACTACCGATCTCAGCTTTAGCTGTCGAGCGAATCCCCAGCAAGAAAAAGCCAATGTCCTAAAAAACTCTTTGAGTGCTAAAAAATCCATCAATCAATGAATCACTCGATGGCACTGAAATGGGGACAATATAGGCTTTTTCAAGAGAATCGAGGGATTTTTTTCCTCAAATAATCAAAAAGAGATCTGGCTCTTGTTTTGTCTCCCATATTCGAGATGTTTTTAAACCGATAATTTGAAGTTCCCAGTATCATTAGTGGCGAAGTAAACAAGGAAAGAAAGGTATGACAAGGATGCTGTCTGTGCGCCAACTCTCAGTATTGTTTTTGATAATTTATGGTGTCATAGCCGCCATGACTGCTCATCTCGTTTGGCGCTATAGCTATCAATCTCTGTTGATAGAACAACAGTCAGAACTTGAACGCTTCTCAAGCCACATCTCAGCCAAACTCGACAAATACGCGCACATACCTCGCCTGCTCTCCAAAGACAAAGAGCTGGTTGACGCACTGAGCCACCCAGAAAACAGTGCTCAAATTGACTTAACCAATCTCTATTTGGAGCAAGTCAACGAGGTCATTCAAGCGGCTGACACTTATTTGCTGGATGGCATCGGCAACACCATCGCATCCAGCAACTGGAACCTAGACCGTTCCTTTATCGGCCGAAACTTTGCTTGGCGTCCCTACTTCTACGACGCGATTTCCGGCCAGAAAAGTCAGTACTTTGCCCTAGGTTCCACCTCTGGTCAGCGAGGCTACTACTATGCCTATCCCGTTATTTATGCGGCAGAAGTGATTGGCGTCGTAGTGGTAAAAATGGATCTTTCGTCCATCGAGGACAACTGGCAGAGCAAGAATAGCTACTTTGTTGCAACTGATGACAACAACATTGTTTTCATGTCCAGCAGACCAGATTGGCTGTTTCACAGCGTCTCCGAGCTGAGTGAGCAGTCGCGACAAAAAATACAGGAAACTCGCCAATACTTAGACAGTGCGATTCCCTCCTTGGGTTTTTATGGTGATGTGAATCTTGCCGAAACCGAGTGGATAAAGCCTAAGCAAGGTTGGATAAAAGACGACTACATTGTTTCAACCAATAAGCTCGATAACCTCGCGCTCAACATTCACGTCTTATCACCCAAAGTAAACGTGTTCTGGGATACCTTTGGTTTCTTAATCATCCTTACTATGATTTTCGCCATCATTTATCTTGCTTTTCTGCTGTTGCATCACAGACAAATACGCCAGCGCCAGATAGAACGACTACAGGCAGAAGCCAAACAAAAACTTGAGTTTTTGGTGATGGAACGTACTGCAAAACTTCATGTAGAGATTGATGAACGAATAAGAGCAGAACAAGCATTAAGGCAGACTCAGGATGAGTTGATACAAGCCGCAAAGCTGGCCGTTCTTGGACAGATGTCTGCCAGTATCAGTCATGAGCTGAACAATCCGCTCGCGGCGATTCGCAGCTTTGCCGACAACGGAAGACGGTTCCTAGCGAATGCTAAACCTGAACGCACCGATGAAAATCTTGAGCGTATATCGGCATTAACGGTGCGTATGGCAAAGATAAGTGAGCAGCTCAAATCTTTTGCACGAAAAACAGAAACCGGCGATCAGGTTGAAGCACAACTGCTTCCTCTGATCATCAACGCAAAAGAGCTTATGCAGCCACAGTTTAAATCCCATTACGTAGAGTTTGAGATAAAGGCGCCAGAGTCTCCAATTCGATGCAGCATTAACCCGATCCAACTGGAACAGGTGATCATTAACTTGCTGACCAATGCAATACAGGCGGTTGATGAACAAGACATAAAGAAAGTCGTGCTGACGCTAGAAGAGCATCAAAACCACGTTTACATTCATGTTGACGATACAGGTACTGGGCTCAACTTGAAGCAAATGAAAAACCTGTTTGAACCCTTCTTCACCACCAAAAAAAATGGTTTAGGATTAGGGTTATCTATCTCGCAACAAATCATGCATGGCATGGGTGGAGACCTGACAGCCCACTCATCACCGCTAGGGGGAGCGAGGTTCACTATCACACTAATTAACCCCCCACAAAGTTCAGAGCAGTAAATTAAGGAAGTTGTATGTGCGATGTATTTTTTATTGATGACGAACCTGACATTCGAATCGCCATTGAGCAAAGCTTTGAACTGGCAGACATCGATGCGCGTTTTTTCTCAAGTGCCGAAGACGCATTATTAGCCATTAAGCAGGACAAACTGCCTATGGTGGTCGTCACGGATATCTGCTTGCCCGGCTTAAGCGGACAAAATCTGCTTTCATCCATTCACCATCAGGATAGCGATGTCCCTGTCATTCTCATTACAGGTCATGGTGATATCTCTATGGCGGTACAGGCTATGCATGACGGAGCGTACGATTTTATTGAAAAACCTTTTGCTCCGGAAAGATTGATAGAGACGGTAAATCGCGCAATTGAGCGCAGAAAACTAACGCTAGAAAACCAACAGCTAAAACGGAGTCTAAAAGCCAGTCAGACACTTGGTCCTCGGATTATCGGTGAAACCAACAGTATCATCGCATTAAGAGAAACCATTACTCACGTTGCCGACACCAATGCTGACATTCTGCTGTTTGGTGAAACAGGCACGGGTAAAGAACTTGTCGCCCGCTCTCTTCACGAACAAAGCTCAAGACGTGAAAAAAACTTTGTTGCTGTTAACTGCGGAGCGGTACCGGAAAGCCTTATTGAAAGTGAACTCTACGGACACGAAAAAGGCGCATTTACCGGTGCAGATGCAAAACGCATTGGTAAGTTTGAACATGCCCAAGGTGGTACGCTGTTTCTTGATGAAATTGAATCGATGCCGATGCAGGCTCAAATCCGATTGCTACGCGTACTGCAAGAACGCGTGATTGAAAGAGTCGGATCCAATGAATTGATTCCGTTGGATATTCGAGTGATTGCAGCTACCAAAGTGGACCTAAAAAAAGCAGCTCAAGAAGGGACCTTCCGTCAGGATCTTTATTACCGACTCAACATTGTCACGCTGGATATTCCGCCGCTTCGCGAGCGTCGCGAAGACATCCCTGCCCTGTTTCACCACTTCCTGCTTGTGGCAGCAGCACGTTATGGTAAAGCGGCGACCGCTCTGCCTCAGAGTGCATTGCAAGCGCTGCTCAGCCACGACTGGCCGGGTAACGTCAGAGAACTACGCAACGCTGCGGAACGTTATGTTTTGCTCGGTAAACTCTCTGAGCTGGGTGAACAAAGCAAAAATGCAAAAGTGCTGACCAGTCTTGCCGATCAGGTCGCTGAGTATGAAAAGTCTCTTATCGAACAAACACTGATAGAGTGCTCCGGCAGTATCAAAGACACTATGGAACTGCTGAAGATCCCAAGAAAAACACTTTACGATAAAATGCAGAAATATCAGATAAATAAAGACACTTACAAAGAGTAAAAGCCACTTTTATAAAAGTGGTTTAGAGACACAAAAAAATACGTGTAACTAAAAATTAGACTAGAAAGTTAGGAAACCCTGTAGCGACTGGGCTTACATGCCGATAATCTAACTTTTTGCTCATTTTGACTCATAGATAATGAGCTCTGTGAGTCATAAACTTAGATCAAATTAAAGGTAATAAAATCTAAATTTTAAGGTCATGGTAAAAGTAAACTTTGTGATCACTCATCCAGTGACCTCTGCCTATAACTCGTTTCTGGACAAAAATGATTTACGTATATTGTTACAAGCAGCTCTATAACATTAGAAAAAGTATCTTGAACAAAGCACCTTTACTGTAGATGCCCGTTCTTTATAACCTTTAGCTTTAGTCATCATAAATTCATTTGGCGTATTCCAAGTAAGCACTGTTCGTTGGTTGATTAAAGTATTCTTCGCATTGCGCCATAGAATCTGGAGTTATATTTATAATTCTGTTAGCTGATCTAATCGTTTCTTTACGGTGAGCTATCACAACCTTGGTTATTTTGAGTTGGTTTATATTTACGTTTATCGTTTTCTCATTGTCTGAGTCTAAATGGCTTGTAGACTCATCCAGGCATAAAATTTTTGGTTCCTTGTAGAGAGCTCTGGCTAAGAAAATTCGTTGCAATTGGCCGCCCGAGAAGCTGCTTCCCATATCTCCAACCTGAGTATGAAATCCCATAGGTAATTGATTTATTTCGTCCCAAATACAAGCTGTCTTGCAACATCTAACCATTTTTTCTTCTTGAAAATTATCCACATCAAACATTGTGATGTTTTCGGTTAAGGTTCCTGAAAGCAAACTGTCATTTTGCATTACACTACCCAGTACACCTCTGTAGCTTGTTACTGACACCTCATTGATATTTACATTATCTATATAAATGCTGCCACTATTTGGCTTTAACAATCCAAGGATAAGCTTGAGTAATGTTGTTTTGCCACAACCAGAAGGTCCGACGATAGCGGCGCTCTCACCAGGTGCAATCTCAAATGAAATATCCTTTAGTATCCAGTCTGTATTGTCAGAATATCGAAACCACAAGTTACTCACTTTTATATGGCCTTGGACAGAATGAGGAAGAATGACTGAACCATTATCATTTTCGGTTTCCTCGAAAGTGATGTCTGACAATCGATCTAAATGTAAACCGATTAATTTAAATGTTATTAATTTATCAATCAGGGAAAAAATACTGGAAGTAAATTGGCTTCTATATGCCAGAAATGCTATCAACATCCCTACGGATAGTTGTTCTTCCATCACTATCAATGCGCCAAAATAAATGACTAATATTAGCTCTAAGCTGTTAAGTGAGTTTTCAAGACTTTCTTCCGCAATGCTTAACTTACCCAAGCGAATATCCGTATTTATGACCTCGGCATATCGATTAAGCCATGTGTTTTGCCTTGCAGTTTCGTGACTAAACAGCTTTATCGTTTGAATGCCTCTTATGGTCTCCAAAAATATAGAATCTTCCTTTGCGCCTGCGACGATAGACTCTTCTGTAACTCGTCTGTTCGGGTAGTAAAAAGCCATTTGAATGACAAACGATACAAAAACAAAACCTATCACCAGAAAAGTAAGGCTTGGGCTATACACATACATCATAATGAGCACAACAATCGCCATTAATCCATCAATTAATGACTCAATGATTCCTTGCGTAAGAAACTCACGAATAGTGTTTAGTGAACCAAACCGAGAAACGACATCTCCTATATGCCTTTTTTCAAAATAGTCTAATGGGAGTCTGACTAAATGATGAAACAAGTTCGCTCCCATCTGGATGTTGATTGCGCAATTTAACCTAATAATAAGCCAGCTTCTTACGCACTTAACTACCACTTGAATAAGGGCTAAGAGTCCAAAACCGAGCGCCATTACTTGTAAGAGGGGTTTATCGTTACTAAGTAGTACGTTATCAATCACCCATTGCAGATAATATGGTGATATCAACTGAGAGGCCTGTATGACGATTGACACAAAAAAGAGGGAGATAAGGGAGCTCTTTAGTCCGGTCATTTTGCTCCAGAGCTGACTTATTTTCATCGCTACTCTGGTATCTTGTTTTTTGAATTTACTCGCTGGCGTTAACTCTAACGCTATTCCTGTGAAGCATTCACTAAACTCTTGTAACGAAATTTTCCTTATTCCCCGCCCCGGGTCATTTATTGATAACCATTTTTTACTCACCCCCGTTAACACAACGAAATGATCAAGGTTCCAATGGAGAATACACGGCAATTTCAGAAGCTTTATTTCTTCTAGATCACACTGCAATGCCCTAGATGATAGATTGATGACACCCGCAACCGACATTAATTGTTTTAAGTTCATTCCTTGAGAATCAACAACCACATGTTTACGTAGTGATGAAAGGTTTACCTTTTGACCATAAAAAGATGAGACCATCGCTAGGCAAGCTAGACCACATTCGGATGCCTCAGATTGAAGGATAAGAGGAACTCTTTTGGCCCCGCTAAATGTCAACAAGTCCAAAGGATTAACAGCATTGCCGCTTTTCGTTGTATCCATAAATCAGATTTTTCCCTTAATCGCATAAATGGGGTCAAGTAACCACTCGAGAAGTGAGCGGTTATCAAGAACAATATCCGCCTCAGCTATCATCCCAACTTTTAAAGGGAATGATTTACCATATGCGTGGATTTCTTGTTGGTTGATGCTTGCTCTGACTCGATACATCGCTTCGGTTATGTTGATCGGCAGTTTCTTATCACTGGGCAAAATAAGTGCTTTATCAATATTGCTAATTTTACCGTCTACTAAACCAAATTTTTGATATGGGAAGGCATCAAATCTGATTTTTACTTGATCGCCAACCTGAATAAAACCAGCAGATCTGGATGGTAAAAAGAGCTCTAAGATTAGTGGTGAGTTTTTGGGAATGATACTTAGAATAGGGCTGTCTGAGTCAACTTGACTGCCAATAGAAGGCTGTATAGCCGTAACAATGCCAGACTCAGGCGCATTTTTAATAAATTCGTACTCATTGTTTAGCCGAACAATATCGGCTTTAAGGACAGATAGTTGTCTTTGGATACTGGTACGTTTTAGCGATCGCTCTTCCGGTAAAGAAATTCTTTGGGATTCTAAGTTCGCGATGTCCACTGAAATTGAAGCCATTTCGGTTTCTAACTTGTTTACCGAACCCTGAGCTTCCAAATAGTCTTCTTGTATAGACGAAAGAGCAGCCATGGAAAGGTAGCCTTTTTTATACAAAGCAAGATTATTGTCGTATTGCTCTTCTTTTAATTTAAGGCGCAGCTTGCTTGTTACCATCGCTTTTTGTATCGCACTTAAGCTGTGGCCAAGCTCCCTCATTTTTCGGTCAATGCTGAGTTTTGATTTATCAAAAACAATATCAGAAAACTTTAACTCTTCATTAAGCGATGTTATCTGGCTCGACAGTTCAGCTTGTAATGCCTCAGATAGCTCAATACCAGAGATTAGATTTTGACTGTTTCTAATTTTAGCGAGTACTTGTCCTTCTTTGACATGATCACCTTCTGAGACTAGCAACTCTTCTAGTATCCCACTTCTTCCTGAGAAAACTTTTACTACACCTTGCTCCGGAAGTAGGTACCCTTTAACCGTCTCTTTTCGTGAGTAACGAGTGTTTAATGAGAAAATTAATAGCAGTATAAATATGGTAAAAACTAAGCTACATATGAAATAAACAGAGAATGGCTGCGTTAAAGTTACTTTGCCAGGAAGACTAAATTGTTTAGCTCTCACCGCTTCTTTTCTAAACAAATATAGTTCCTTATATGTGCGTTCTTGTTAAAATTCAGCTGAATATAATACAAACAATTCATTTAGTTCGATATGAAACAACGCTCATTGCGATCAATTGCTCATATTTCTTAAAATTAGGCATTTTAATTTGAATTGACTTTTGTTGTAGTGCTATTAAGCCAGTTCAACTAGTTGTTTTATATTGATTTATTGTCATTCACTAAATTAGGAATTGTTAATGAAGATATTATCAGATGACGCTCTTTCACAAGTAACAGGAGGAGCATCAGCTTTCGGCGGTTGGAGTAGCTGGATGGTGGAAAATCGTAACGAGTTTACTTCGGCGCAGGCTAAGAGAAACTATGAAAAATATAGAGAGCGCCGTGATAGAAGTGGAGATCGAGCTGCGAAGGCTCGTTCACGTTCTCGAAGTGATATGAACTCACCAGGCGATCAACGTTCAGGTGATAGAATCGGCGGTCGTTAATACCATGTTTAAGATTGCTATATTTATTATTTATATAGCAGTAAGTGCCTCGCCCCTAGCTGGGCACTTATTTTTTAGCATCTATGATTCTAGTGAAATACTTGGACAGTATGACTTTAATGTGCTTTCGCTTTATTGGCAAATTACTGTTGAGTTAAGCCGTGTTGCTTTAGCTATAATATTGTTCGGAGCACTTTTAAATGATGATAATCCCGCAGTTCCTTCTTTAAAAATGTTGATTACTTTAGTAACTTTATTTTTTGCTCTTTCTATAGCTGTATCTTATTTTTCGATTGCTCTAGGTTATACTTTGGATCCAAATTATATCTTGAAGAAAATCAACAATTTTGAGCCCATGTTTGAAAACAACGGAGGATTGATAAACTGGTTAAGTGTATTAAAAGCAGCCTTTTTGTTTTGTGTTCTTTTACCTACATTAGAAGAAGTGATTTTTCGAGGATATCTGTTAAAACAGTTCCTAACTAAGTTTGGCTTAATCATCTCTATTTTTATTTCATCTCTTTGCTTTGCTCTATTGCATCAAGACATTCTGCACGTATTCGTTATGAGTTGCGTATTAGGATGGGTATTTTATAAATTTGGCTTAGGAGTATCGATTGTTACGCATTGCATCCACAATTTAACTCTACTAGTCGTTAATGTTCTATATTTCGAGATTGAGGGTAACTATGCACTACCTTCTATGGATACCTCACCATATCTACCGAGTATTCCACAAGCCATTGCGATTCTTTTTTTAGTGATCTTTTCAAAGTACATTTATCGAAGCGTGATTAAGTAACTGATCCCAAGGTTAAATACACCAACAGTAATAAAAGTGATAGTTACTCTCAAACTATTAGTTTGGTCAGATGAACTAGTAGAGGATTTATTACCACTAAAAATAAGGCAACCAAATACGATTGAAGCAATACCAGCATAGGCATAACCGTCATTTAGCGTAATGTTATCAGGTAAAAGCTTAAAGTTCCAAAAGAGGTAGATACTGAAAACGGTGAATAAACTCGTTACTAAAAGTGAAAAAATGTATTTCATATTTATTGAATCTCTTGAGTCGAGAGTTGTATATGTAACATCATGGATAAGCTCTTTAAATCCATAGGCTTATTATTTTGGAGTTTATAATGGATAATTATTAGCTTTATGGCAATTGTACAATGACTAATTATAAGGCTGTCAATTAAGGATCATGCAAAGAGGAAGAAATACATTCTTTCAATTTTTGCTTACAAATATTTAACACACTGAAGCCAGATATGTTCTAGCCTCTAAAACTACAAGTCAACCAATTGCATAATTAATCATTAGTTAAAATAGGTCAATTAATGACAAAAGAAATGTGTCCTAGCTCTTAGGTTGGCACGCTTTGGGGCATTTACATGGCTTTGTTTCCTAAATCATGGAACTAAATCATCAATCTACGATCTGATCAGCTAAGTTCATCCAAATACTTAGACTAATGGCCAAGCCTCGCTACAAAACAACCAATTGGAAACACTATAACCAAGCTTTAATCAATCGCGGTTCACTGACATTTTGGATTGATGAAGAAGCTATCCAGTTATGGAAACAAATCAAGCAAGGCAATGGAAGGCCTCGTTTATTTAGTGATTTAGCCATTACGACGGCTCTTATGGTTAAGCGGGTATTTTCAATACCGTTGAGAGGTCTTCAAGGGTTCATTAACTCTATTTTTAAGCTCGCTCAACTACCGTTGTCATGCCATCATTATTCATGCATTAGCAAGCGAGCTAAAATGGTTAACGTCGCATTCAACACAAAGACTAAAGGAACAATCCAGCATTTAGCCATTGATGCAACAGGGCTGA
>NZ_JABEQC010000030.1 GCF_013041605.1 Vibrio plantisponsor
GAAAGCTGTTTTCAGTTCTTATACACAATCAAGTTTATGTTCTTATTTGAGCCCACAAAACCCCTTGGGTGTTGTATGGTTAAGCCTCACGGGCAATTAGTACAGGTTAGCTCAATGCCTCACAGCACTTACACACCCTGCCTATCAACGTTCTAGTCTCGAACAACCCTTTAGGACACTTAAAGTGCCAGGGAGAACTCATCTCAGGGCTTGCTTCCCGCTTAGATGCTTTCAGCGGTTATCAATTCCGAACTTAGCTACCGGGCAATGCTACTGGCGTAACAACCCGAACACCAGAGGTTCGTCCACTCCGGTCCTCTCGTACTAGGAGCAGCCCCCTTCAATTCTCCAACGCCCACGGCAGATAGGGACCGAACTGTCTCACGACGTTCTAAACCCAGCTCGCGTACCACTTTAAATGGCGAACAGCCATACCCTTGGGACCGACTTCAGCCCCAGGATGTGATGAGCCGACATCGAGGTGCCAAACACCGCCGTCGATATGAACTCTTGGGCGGTATCAGCCTGTTAT
Organism: Vibrio plantisponsor; assembly: GCF_013041605.1. Lineage (GTDB taxonomy): Bacteria > Pseudomonadota > Gammaproteobacteria > Enterobacterales > Vibrionaceae > Vibrio > Vibrio plantisponsor. The sequence continues at coordinate 533 of NZ_JABEQC010000030.1, forward strand.
CCCCGGAGTACCTTTTATCCGTTGAGCGATGGCCCTTCCATTCAGAACCACCGGATCACTATGACCTGCTTTCGCACCTGCTCGAATTGTCATTCTCGCAGTCAAGCGGGCTTATGCCATTGCACTAACCACACGATGTCCAACCGTGTTTAGCCCACCTTCGTGCTCCTCCGTTACTCTTTGGGAGGAGACCGCCCCAGTCAAACTACCCACCAGGCACTGTCCTCGACCCGGATAACGGGTCTGAGTTAGAACATCAAACATACAAGGGTGGTATTTCAAGGACGGCTCCACGCAAACTAGCGTCTGCGCTTCAAAGCCTCCCACCTATCCTACACATGTAGGTTCAATGTTCAGTGCCAAGCTGTAGTAAAGGTTCACGGGGTCTTTCCGTCTAGCCGCGGGTACACTGCATCTTCACAGCGATTTCAATTTCACTGAGTCTCGGGTGGAGACAGCGTGGCCATCATTACGCCATTCGTGCAGGTCGGAACTTACCCGACAAGGAATTTCGCTACCTTAGGACCGTTATAGTTACGGCCGCCGTTTACCGGGGCTTCGATCAAGAGCTTCGCGTTACCGCTAACCCCATCAATTAACCTTCCGGCACCGGGCAGGCGTCACACCGTATACGTCATCTTACGATTTTGCACAGTGCTGTGTTTTTAATAAACAGTTGCAGCCACCTGGTATCTGCGACTCTCAATAGCTCCATCCGCAAGGGACTTCACCGTCAAGAGCGTACCTTCTCCCGAAGTTACGGTACCATTTTGCCTAGTTCCTTCACCCGAGTTCTCTCAAGCGCCTTGGTATTCTCTACCCGACCACCTGTGTCGGTTTGGGGTACGATTCCTTACAATCTGAAGCTTAGAGGCTTTTCCTGGAAGCATGGCATCAATGACTTCACTACCGTAGTAGCTCGACATCGTGTCTCAGCCTTAAAGAGAGCCGGATTTACCTAACTCTCAAGCCTACGCACTTGAACCTGGACAACCGTCGCCAGGCCCACCTAGCCTTCTCCGTCCCCCCATCGCAATTGTAAGAAGTACGGGAATATTAACCCGTTTCCCATCGACTACGCCTTTCGGCCTCGCCTTAGGGGTCGACTCACCCTGCCCCGATTAACGTTGGACAGGAACCCTTGGTCTTCCGGCGAGGAGGTTTTTCACCCCCTTTATCGTTACTCATGTCAGCATTCGCACTTCTGATACCTCCAGCATGCTTTACAACACACCTTCAACGGCTTACAGAACGCTCCCCTACCCAATATGCTAAAGCATATTGCCGCAGCTTCGGTTTACTACTTAGCCCCGTTACATCTTCCGCGCAGGCCGACTCGACTAGTGAGCTATTACGCTTTCTTTAAATGATGGCTGCTTCTAAGCCAACATCCTAGCTGTCTGAGCCTTCCCACATCGTTTCCCACTTAGTAGTAATTTGGGACCTTAGCTGGCGGTCTGGGTTGTTTCCCTCTCCACGACGGACGTTAGCACCCGCCGTGTGTCTCCCGGATAGTACTTACTGGTATTCGGAGTTTGCAAAGGGTTGGTAAGTCGGGATGACCCCCTAGCCTTAACAGTGCTCTACCCCCAGTAGTATTCGTCCGAGGCGCTACCTAAATAGCTTTCGGGGAGAACCAGCTATCTCCGAGTTTGATTGGCCTTTCACCCCTAGCCACAAGTCATCCGCTAATTTTTCAACATTAGTCGGTTCGGTCCTCCAGTTGATGTTACTCAACCTTCAACCTGCCCATGGCTAGATCACTCGGTTTCGGGTCTATATCCAGAGACTAAACGCCCAGTTAAGACTCGGTTTCCCTACGGCTCCCCTATACGGTTAACCTTGCCACTGAATATAAGTCGCTGACCCATTATACAAAAGGTACGCAGTCACAGGACAAAGCCTGCTCCTACTGCTTGTACGTACACGGTTTCAGGTTCTATTTCACTCCCCTCACAGGGGTTCTTTTCGCCTTTCCCTCACGGTACTGGTTCACTATCGGTCAGTCAGGAGTATTTAGCCTTGGAGGATGGTCCCCCCATATTCAAACAGGATATCACGTGTCCCGCCTTACTCGTTTTCACTCAAAATGACATGTCGGTTACGGGGCTATCACCCTGTATCGCGGCACTTTCCAGAGCCTTCACCTGTGTCATTAAAAGCTTAAGGGCTAATCCAATTTCGCTCGCCGCTACTTTCGGAATCTCAATTGATTTCTTTTCCTCGGGGTACTTAGATGTTTCAGTTCTCCCGGTTCGCCTCATTAACCTATGTATTCAGTTAATGATACATGCTTATGCATGTGGGTTTCCCCATTCGGAAATCGTAGACTCAAGTGGCTTTTACTGCCTAATCTACGCTTATCGCAAGTTAATACGTCCTTCATCGCCTCTGACTGCCAAGGCATCCACCGTGTACGCTTAGTCACTTAACCATACAACCCCAAGAGGTCTTTATGTATGGCAAACAACCAAGGTTTAGTTGTCTCTCATTATTTGAATGAGCGAGAGACATTTCGATTTTGCCGGACTCAAATATGAATA
>NZ_JABEQC010000031.1 GCF_013041605.1 Vibrio plantisponsor
TTTGATGGTGCCCCGGGCCGGACTTGAACCGGCACGACTCGAAAGTCGAGGGATTTTAAATCCCTTGTGTCTACCAATTTCACCACCAGGGCAACGCATAATGCGATGGCAACACCATCTGTTCACCACATTGCTGCGTGAACGAGGCGTACTTTAGCGAAATCAGCCTCAAGGTCAATAAAAAACTATCAACTTATTTACCGACTGCTGAATAAAACAACTTTAGCGTATAGATGAGCCACAATTTGTACATTTATCCCACACCACAAATACATCTAGGCTTTGTGTTTTTCTTTAACCATTTCCGAAATACAGTTAATAACGTTGTGGCTGGCACGTTCGGCGTTTTCTAACGTATCAACAATTGAATCCAACACATCGTCATCTTCCAGCCAGTTTTGGCTCACCAAGGTCATCGCATGTTGCACGGATTCATGTACTTCCCGATGCGAAGATTCTAAGCGTCTAAACGAAGGCAGATGATTGAATTCCGTGAACCCTGCACCTTCGTAATACCATTGCCCCAAACGGCACTGGTGATGGTTAACCTCTGCCTCTGTTGCCTCTGCACCTTTACCGCTGTTCTCAAGTCCTATATAACCATTTTGCATGTAAATGATGTGATCCAGTTTCACCAACGAAGCAAACGAAATGTCTTTGGTTTGAGTAACTAAGGAGATGGTTTCCTGAGAAGAGTTCGCTACTTGATCAAAGTTAATGTGGAAGTTTTCAACCGCACTACTCACTTGCTGAGTCTGTTGCCCAACCTCAAGAGTCTGGTTCACCATTTCTTCAATTTGGCTGGTCAAAGACGACACGATACCTGAAATTTCCGCCGTAGACTTGCGAGTTCTGTCTGCCAGTAAACGTACTTCATCAGCAACAACCGCAAACCCCCGACCAACCTCTCCTGCTCTTGCGGCCTCAATTGCAGCATTCAGCGCCAGTAAATTGGTCTGTTCTGCGATATCGGTGATCATACTGACCGTTTCTGAAATACGAACACTGTCATTACCCAATTTCTGCGCTTGACTCCCCATTTGCGACATTCGAGAATTCATGCTGTCCAGCGACTGATTAAGATCCTTCACCAAGGTTCGGCTTTGCTCGGCTCCGTCTCTGTTTTGCGTGGCGATAGCGATAACGTCGTCCATTCTCTCAGAAAGGGTAACCAATTCTTGTTGATTATCTTTCAGGTTAAGTAACAGGTTACTGGTGTTGATCTTGTGTAGCGCGCTACGTAAACGATTCTGACGAGCGTAGATATGTGCTTCATGCATAGAGTTAACCGCAACATTAATGTTCTTCATCGTCGCGGCAAACTCGCCAGACATACCATCGTATAAGCCTTCACGATGAAATTCGTTGTTGGCCGTTCTTTGAAACGTATTCGACAGCTCTTTAAAGTTAGTTTCCACAATATCCAGAAGATCATTCACAGCCCAAGCCACATGCCCTACTTCACCCAATCCTTTTGTATCGGTTATTCGCACATGAATATTGCCCTTCGTCGCCTCATTAAGGGCGTGACGGATCTTACTCAAAACCATGATGGGATGCTGATGATCGAGATAGGCATAGATTGCGAATACAGAAGCAATTACAGGGATAACAACATCAACAGCATTTAATCCATTCAGATATACGTTGTATGCAGACAACGAAATCGTCGCGACTACAAAAAAGGTACATAAGAAAATAAACTTGTGTCTAAGCAACAGTACCTTCCGACTCACTTGGCTGGTTCGCATAGCATCCCCTCTTAGCGATATTTCTTGTACAAGCTCAGTGCAAACTCTTCATAGCTCTGATGATACTCGTTACGAATTAGGTCATTCAGCCAATGCCAGGACAGTTCAGAGGCTTTACTTCGATCGGCACTACGTTCTATGTCAGTCATTTGGTGATAGATCTTCTCAACATAGGGAATAGCTTGTTTTGGAGGTGTACGACGAACAGAAAAATAACCCACCGCCTTTCCATTCACCAAGTCAGGAGTCACATTAGCAAATACCCAGTAGTAGTTTTTATCGGAAGTGTAATTTTTGATAAAACCAAAAAACTCTTTCCCTGTCTTTAAGGTACTCCATAGCCCATAAAACACGCCTCTTGGCATTGTTGGATGGCGTATGATGTTATGGTTTTGGCCTAGTAGTTGGTGCTCCGCATAGTTGGCAACACGCATAAACGTTCGATTGGCATAAGTCAGTTTTCCCTGCAAATCCGTTTTGCTGATAATCAGATCACTGCTACTGAATGTAACTTCCTTTTCTCCAACCAAATCCATGTTTGATTCCCATATTCGCTGCGGCACTTAGTAATTAAATATATGTGTCAGCTGAGGATTCGCAAGAAACAAAGGATAATTTTAGGCGTTGCGGTTCGTATGGCACAAAGCAGCGATGCAATACAAACAACTGCTAAATAGGAAGTTAGAAAATAACGAAAGTACTGAAAATTTTAAGTTTAAATAATGAAAGAGTTTAGAGACAAAACAAGAGAGAAATGGAGGCGCGTACCGGAATCGAACCGATGTACACGGATTTGCAATCCGGTGCATAACCACTCTGCTAACGCGCC
>NZ_JABEQC010000032.1 GCF_013041605.1 Vibrio plantisponsor
TTGAGCCGACAAAATCTTAAATTGAAGAGTTTGATCATGGCTCAGATTGAACGCTGGCGGCAGGCCTAACACATGCAAGTCGAGCGGCAGCACAGAGAAACTTGTTTCTCGGGTGGCGAGCGGCGGACGGGTGAGTAATGCCTGGGAAATTGCCCTGATGTGGGGGATAACCATTGGAAACGATGGCTAATACCGCATGATAGCTTCGGCTCAAAGAGGGGGACCTTCGGGCCTCTCGCGTCAGGATATGCCCAGGTGGGATTAGCTAGTTGGTGAGGTAATGGCTCACCAAGGCGACGATCCCTAGCTGGTCTGAGAGGATGATCAGCCACACTGGAACTGAGACACGGTCCAGACTCCTACGGGAGGCAGCAGTGGGGAATATTGCACAATGGGCGCAAGCCTGATGCAGCCATGCCGCGTGTGTGAAGAAGGCCTTCGGGTTGTAAAGCACTTTCAGTCGTGAGGAAGGTGGTGTTGTTAATAGCAGCATCATTTGACGTTAGCGACAGAAGAAGCACCGGCTAACTCCGTGCCAGCAGCCGCGGTAATACGGAGGGTGCGAGCGTTAATCGGAATTACTGGGCGTAAAGCGCATGCAGGTGGTTTGTTAAGTCAGATGTGAAAGCCCGGGGCTCAACCTCGGAATAGCATTTGAAACTGGCAAGCTAGAGTACTGTAGAGGGGGGTAGAATTTCAGGTGTAGCGGTGAAATGCGTAGAGATCTGAAGGAATACCGGTGGCGAAGGCGGCCCCCTGGACAGATACTGACACTCAGATGCGAAAGCGTGGGGAGCAAACAGGATTAGATACCCTGGTAGTCCACGCCGTAAACGATGTCTACTTGGAGGTTGTGGCCTTGAGCCGTGGCTTTCGGAGCTAACGCGTTAAGTAGACCGCCTGGGGAGTACGGTCGCAAGATTAAAACTCAAATGAATTGACGGGGGCCCGCACAAGCGGTGGAGCATGTGGTTTAATTCGATGCAACGCGAAGAACCTTACCTACTCTTGACATCTACAGAATCCTGCGGAGACGCGGGAGTGCCTTCGGGAACTGTAAGACAGGTGCTGCATGGCTGTCGTCAGCTCGTGTTGTGAAATGTTGGGTTAAGTCCCGCAACGAGCGCAACCCTTATCCTTGTTTGCCAGCGAGTAATGTCGGGAACTCCAGGGAGACTGCCGGTGATAAACCGGAGGAAGGTGGGGACGACGTCAAGTCATCATGGCCCTTACGAGTAGGGCTACACACGTGCTACAATGGCGCATACAGAGGGCAGCGAACTTGCGAGAGTAAGCGAATCCCAAAAAGTGCGTCGTAGTCCGGATTGGAGTCTGCAACTCGACTCCATGAAGTCGGAATCGCTAGTAATCGTGAATCAGAATGTCACGGTGAATACGTTCCCGGGCCTTGTACACACCGCCCGTCACACCATGGGAGTGGGCTGCAAAAGAAGCAGGTAGTTTAACCTTCGGGAGGACGCTTGCCACTTTGTGGTTCATGACTGGGGTGAAGTCGTAACAAGGTAGCGCTAGGGGAACCTGGCGCTGGATCACCTCCTTACGTA
>NZ_JABEQC010000033.1 GCF_013041605.1 Vibrio plantisponsor
TATTTAAAGAAGTTGTGTTTTCATATTTGAATACGCATATAACAATAAATTTAAGCAGATTCGTAACGCTCGGCATTTTTGCTTTGAATCAGCTTCAGTGTTTACGGCACAATGGTTTAGGTTAGTGGTAGCGTTACTCACTACTTAATTTGGCGTTAGCTGGAAAATGAAAAGAGCAGTTTTATTCCGGTTTTGTGGTTCGAGCTTTACACCTGAAAGTTCACGTATTTCAACTATCTCGCCAGTGGCACTTTCATTTAAATGATTGAATCCACCAAGCCGTTTTACTTTTAGTTGTGTGTTCGTCGAGTTCTTTGGTGTGGTTTCTTTGAAACTGAAAGCGGTTCGTGACTAATAAAGTTCTTCGTTTGTCATTGTTGGCTTCATCGTAATTTTTCTTGGTAAGTCATGTTTCGTGGTCTAGGTTTCAGTTTTATAGCTGTCCCTTTTACATTGTGTTCGTATAGTCATAATGTATTTCAAATTAGGCATTTGGGTGCAAACATCAAGCTTCAACGTAACCAGCTAACAAGGCGCTTAAGTCGGACTGCAAACCTGTGGCGTTTTTGGTTCAATCGAGTAGGGTGTTTACGGTGGTTATTTTGAGTTTAGTAGAGTTTGCAGCCACTTAGCTTAGCGTTATATTTTCGAGGAAACTATGAGTTTAATTCCCACATTGAGTGGTACACAAATCGTCGATGGTATTGAATACAATGAACATCCACCACCGAACATGCTAGTAAAAGCAATGGAATACCAGTGGGCTCAACTGTTAATCAATAAAGGTGAACTGCGCCTTTGTCCATTGTCTTTTTATCAAGCCCTGGAAAGTGATGAGTTAGGTGATCGGCTAGAAGGTCAAGGTGAGTTGCGCATAAACTCCCATCCTTATTCATTAACGTCATTAAATGAAAATTTTATTTGGTGTTGCTCAAATCATCCGGATTCTCAATATTCCACTCTATTGAATTTAGATGATAGATATGATGTGGTTATTAAAGTTTTAAATACAGTAGAGTTTGTAAAGCGCATAGCGAATGCGTTACGCCAAAAAGGCTACAATTTTTCGATGCCTCAAGTAGGTCGTGTAAGTTACAACAGAAAATCTGAAATCACATTGGCTTCTCTTCAAAGCCAAAAATGGCAATGGAATGTATTTCAAAAATCCCCGCATTTTGAGCATCAAAATGAATACAGGTTTGTATTTTCAGCTCTGTCGGATTTACCTAAAGGTGAGGCAATTTGCATATCCATAGGAAACTGCGAGGATATCATTGAGCTAGCGAAAATATAACAAGGCGCTTAAGACGGACTGCAAACGCGTGGCGGTTTTAGTTCAAATTGGTTTTATGTGTTTACGGTGGTAATTTTAGGTTCAGTGGTGCGTTTGCAGCCACTTAGCTTAGCGTTATATGCTTCCGTCAGTAGAAGGAATAGAGCTTATGTCACTTTATGAGAAACGAAATAGCAATGCGCAGC
>NZ_JABEQC010000034.1 GCF_013041605.1 Vibrio plantisponsor
TGTAGTGGTCAACTAAATTTGGCCACGGTTTTAGAGTTTTTCCAATACAGTAGTTCAGATTCATTGGGTGTCAGCCCACCATTATATTGATGTGGCCTGAGTTGGCTGTAATAGCCCGTGATGTACCGAGTTATATTCTCTTTTGCTTCGCTAAAATTCCGATAACCCGACACGGGTACCCATTCTGTCTTTAGACTTCTGAAGAACCGTTCCATCGGACTGTTATCCCAGCAATTACCACGCCTAGATAAGCTTTGTTTGATTTGATAACGCCACAACAGTTGTCGATAAAAACGACTTGTGTAATGACTTCCTTGATCACTGTGGAACATCACGCCTTTCGGCTTACCTCTTGACTCGAACGCCATAGCGAGTGCTTTTCCCGTCAACTTGCTATCGGGAGAGACTGACATAGCCCAACCAATCGGCTTTCTCGCGAACAAATCAATGACGACAGCAAGGTACATCCACCGCTGTCCCGTCCAGACATACGTCACATCTCCCACCCAGACTTGGTTTGGAGAGGTAACGGCAAATTGTCGAGATAGATGGTTGGGGATCTCTACGTGTTCTTGCGATGCCTTTCTATAACGATGATTCGGTGTTTGGCAGCTTACCAACCCTAATAATTTCATTATCTTAGAAGCTCGATAGCGTGTCAGTTTTATTCCTTGAGCCGTCACCATATCGGCAATGCTTCTTGCACCAGCAGAGCCATTACTTGCCATATGAACTTCTTTAATGAGACTTTTTAGTTTCACCAACTCAGGGGATACACGTTTAGGGCGACAACGCCAGTATTTGTAACTGCTGCGGTGGACACTGAACACATGACACAAGGTGGTTATATTAAAGCTCTGCCTGAGTTTCTCGATTATTGCGAGTTGTTCAGTGAGTCCGACATCAAGAGAGCTGTAGCCTTTTTTAATATTTCATTGTGTTCTTCAAGACGAGCTAGTTTTTTCTTAAGCTCACGTATCTCAATTTGCTCTGGTGTCATCGGTGAGGCTTGGGGAGTCACTCCCTTTCTTTCTTGTTTAAGTTGCCTTACCCACTTATCCATTGTCGATTTACCCACGCCCATGGCTTTTGCGGCTTCAACAACGGTGTAGTTTTGGTCGAGAACAAGTTGCGCTGCTTCGAGTCTAAATTCCGCACTGAAAGTACGTCTGGTTCGCTTAGTCATAGTTTCACCTGTCATTCTATGAAGTGTATCTTAACACCTCTAATCAGGTGGCCAAATTCACTATGCCACTACA
>NZ_JABEQC010000035.1 GCF_013041605.1 Vibrio plantisponsor
TGTCTAAAGAAAAATTTGAACGTACGAAACCGCACGTAAACGTTGGTACTATCGGCCACGTTGACCACGGTAAAACAACTCTAACAGCAGCTATCTGTACTACTCTGTCTAAACACTACGGTGGTTCAGCTCGTGACTTCGCATCTATCGATAACGCTCCAGAAGAGCGTGAGCGCGGTATCACAATCTCTACTTCACACGTAGAGTACGATACTCCAGCTCGTCACTACGCACACGTAGACTGCCCAGGACACGCTGACTATGTTAAAAACATGATCACTGGTGCTGCGCAAATGGACGGTGGTATCCTAGTTGTTGCTGCAACAGATGGTCCAATGCCACAAACTCGTGAGCACATCCTACTAGGCCGTCAGGTTGGTATCCCTTACATCATCGTATTCATGAACAAATGTGACATGGTTGACGATGAAGAGCTACTAGAACTAGTAGAAATGGAAGTTCGTGAACTTCTATCTGAGTACGATTTCCCAGGTGATGACCTACCAGTTATCCAAGGTTCTGCACTAGGCGCGCTAAACGGCGAAGCACAGTGGGAAGAGAAGATTCTAGAGCTTGCTAAAGCACTAGATGAGTACATTCCAGAGCCAGAGCGTGCAGTAGACATGCCGTTCCTAATGCCAATCGAAGACGTATTCTCAATCCAAGGTCGTGGTACAGTAGTAACTGGCCGTATCGAGCGCGGTATCCTACGTGTAGGTGATGAAGTAGCAATCGTTGGTATCCACGACACTACAACTACTACATGTACTGGTGTTGAGATGTTCCGTAAGCTTCTAGACGAAGGTCGTGCGGGTGAGAACGTTGGTGCACTTCTACGTGGTACTAAGCGTGATGAAGTTGAACGTGGTCAAGTACTAGCTAAGCCTGGTTCAATCACTCCACACACTAAGTTCGAATCAGAAGTATACGTACTGTCTAAAGACGAAGGCGGCCGTCATACTCCGTTCTTCAAAGGCTACCGTCCACAGTTCTACTTCCGTACAACTGACGTAACTGGTGATATCTCTCTACCAGAAGGCGTAGAAATGGTAATGCCAGGCGACAACATCCAAATGACAGTAGAGCTAATCGCTCCAATCGCAATGGATGAAGGTCTACGTTTCGCGATCCGCGAAGGTGGCCGTACAGTTGGTGCTGGTGTTGTAGCTAAAATCTT
>NZ_JABEQC010000036.1 GCF_013041605.1 Vibrio plantisponsor
CTATCGCCAAGCGGTAAGGCAGCGGCTTTTGATGCCGCCATTCCCTGGTTCGAATCCAGGTAGACCTGCCACTATTTAAAAGATAAATGGTTAGCTAGGCATTTGATGCCACAGTCTATTCCCCTGCTTCGGCTCTAGGTAGACCTACCATTTATTATTAATAACTACTCAGTTATTAATTGAGCTTCAGTATTTGAAAATTTATTGGAACTCGTAGCGAGTTTGTATTATATTGTCTCGCTCAAAAATGATGGCTACGTAGCTCAGCTGGTTAGAGCACATCACTCATAATGATGGGGTCACAGGTTCGAATCCCGTCGTAGCCACCACTTATTCTAAGTTGTTTGCATATCTCTTTGTTAGATTGCTAGTAACTTTAGATACCGAGATGCGGAAGTGGCGAAATTGGTAGACGCACCAGATTTAGGTTCTGGCGCCGCAAGGTGTGAGAGTTCAAGTCTCTCCTTCCGCACCATATTATCTCGATATCTTAAAAATTTTGCGGAAATGGCGAAATTGGTAGACGCACCAGATTTAGGTTCTGGCGCCGCAAGGTGTGAGAGTTCAAGTCTCTCTTTCCGCACCATTATTTAGATGAGCAATCATCTCTGCAGGTCTATCGCCAAGCGGTAAGGCAGCGGCTTTTGATGCCGCCATTCCCTGGTTCGAATCCAGGTAGACCTGCCATTACAATTAAGATAGTGGTTAGTAAGGCTTTGATGCCCCATCTATTCTCCCTGTTTCGACTTCGAGGTAGACCTGCCACTATTTAAAGTGCTTTGTTTTAAATGACAGATCACTACAACGATTATCTGAAGACCAATATTCATTTAATCTACAAATTAAGATGCGGAAGTGGCGAAATTGGTAGACGCACCAGATTTAGGTTCTGGCGCCGCAAGGTGTGAGAGTTCAAGTCTCTCCTTCCGCACCATTATTTATTGTTGGCTACGTAGCTCAGCTGGTTAGAGCACATCACTCATAATGATGGGGTCACAGGTTCGAATCCCGTCGTA
>NZ_JABEQC010000037.1 GCF_013041605.1 Vibrio plantisponsor
ATATTGGTGGTATATAGAACATCTGGCTTTTGGCCTTCGTTCTCAATCTGGATATCAACGGTAGATACCTGTTCTCTGATGTTCATTAATTCATTATCTCCCGAGCATGCTGCCAGTAGATAAATCAACACTAACGACACTACCTTGATAGCGAGTTTTCTCATATCCGTACTATCCAATCATCACATCCGAAGATGCGGAGGCTATCGTGCCTCCGCAATCAATGGCATCACCTAAGCGAGCCGCTGGCTTCCCATCGATAAACACACCCGATGAGCCGCCAGACACCGCTCTGGGATGATTCCCGTGAGGCGTTTTGTCACAGGGACAACCATGGTCTTGCAACGGGTCTCCTTGTCGAACCGCCAGCTGGTAATTAATCATGACCCCAGAGCTCCCCGCCGTTATGGACGTTGGCGGAAAACAGTCATGTTCAGAGCCGATGTCGCCCAGTCTTGCTGCACCTGGCATAGTGCCTCCTATCGTGAAACGACAACGCGGCCATCAATCATGGAAAAATAAGGAGTTGGAGAAGTAACTAAGTCATTTTTTGTTGAACCAATACGTAAAGGAGAATGGCCTCGTTTATCCGCCAATCGAACAAGTCGTCCATCCATGCGCGATTCGAGTATATATTCGCTCCAGTCTCTACGAGGTCTGACAGCTGCGTCATCCCATTCCTTAAATGTAGGCTCAAATGCAACGCCTTTATAGAACTCATCAGCCGATGAGAAATATCCATCCGCTTTCGCGTGCTCTCGCATCGACAGAGAATACGCCATCTTCAGTCCTTCAAAATCACGCGCTTCCATCAACTTTATGAGGTCGGTATACGCACGATACAACAGCTTCATTTGCTCTGGGTTGTCCTCACGAATCGGTGTCGCATCGACCCAACGCCAACGAGGAATAGACTTA
>NZ_JABEQC010000038.1 GCF_013041605.1 Vibrio plantisponsor
AAGGTTTAGTTGTCTCTCATTATTTGAATGAGCGAGAGACATTTCGATTTTGCCGGACTCAAATATGAATAACTTTCGTTATTCCCAAGAACACTTGAATGTGTATTGGTACCTAATCAAAAGATTAGGATTTGAGAACTTTTAATAAATAACAATGAAATCACATTGTTATTTGTCAGCTTTCCAAATTGTTAAAGAGCAAGATTCTGTTTTCTATTTAAAGAAATGAACCATTTTTAAATATTCTTTTTCAAAAACACTTAAAGATGGTGGGCGATACCGGGTTCGAACCAGTGACCCCCTGCTTGTAAGGCAGGTGCTCTCCCAACTGAGCTAATCGCCCATTATTTCACTATCAAGATGGTGGAGCTATGCGGGATCGAACCGCAGACCTCCTGCGTGCAAGGCAGGCGCTCTCCCAGCTGAGCTATAACCCCATACTTGAAGCGATAATGGTGGGTCGTGCAGGATTCGAACCTGCGACCAATTGATTAAAAGTCAACTGCTCTACCAACTGAGCTAACGACCCATGGTATCCCGTAGGGGAGTCGAACCCCTGTTACCGCCGTGAAAGGGCGGTGTCCTAGGCCTCTAGACGAACGGGACACTAAGATACTCTTATCTTTCTAAACCTAATCAATCTGTGTGGACACTCATCAAGAGAATCTTTACGTAAGGAGGTGATCCAGCGCCAGGTTCCCCTAGCGCTACCTTGTTACGACTTCACCCCAGTCATGAAC
>NZ_JABEQC010000039.1 GCF_013041605.1 Vibrio plantisponsor
AGATTCTCTTGATGAGTGTCCACACAGATTGATTAGGTTTAGAAAGATAAGAGTATCTTAGTGTCCCGTTCGTCTAGAGGCCTAGGACACCGCCCTTTCACGGCGGTAACAGGGGTTCGACTCCCCTACGGGATACCATGGGTCGTTAGCTCAGTTGGTAGAGCAGTTGACTTTTAATCAATTGGTCGCAGGTTCGAATCCTGCACGACCCACCATTCTTCTCCACGAAGAATTCAAACTTATGTGGGCGATTAGCTCAGTTGGGAGAGCACCTGCCTTACAAGCAGGGGGTCACTGGTTCGAACCCGGTATCGCCCACCACTCTTTAAGCATTTTTGGATAATGAAATCCAAACCACTTCAATAAAACGTACGTGGTTCGGACTTTTGACGACGAGAATCCTTAAAAAGTGTTTAGACGACACTTTGCTCTTTAACAATTTGGAAAGCTGACAAATAACGATTTGATTAATCGTTATTTATTAAAAGTTCTCAAATCCTAATTTCTCTTAATAAAGAGTGATTAGGTACCAATACACATTCAAGTGTTCTTGGGAATCTTACTTTATAAGTAAGTATTCATATTTGAGTCCGGCAAAATCGAAATGTCTCTCGCTCATTCAAATAATGAGAGACAACTAAACCTT
>NZ_JABEQC010000004.1 GCF_013041605.1 Vibrio plantisponsor
GCTGCGCATTGCTATTTCGTTTCTCATAAAGTGACATAAGCTCTATTCCTTCTACTGACGGAAGCATATAACGCCCAGCACAGCGGCTGGCAAAGCTGGCACTAATTGCGCAGCAATTTGAGTGATAGGTTTGACAGTCCGTTGCTGCTGCTTGTTAAGTGGTTGTACGATAAATAGCCCAAACGCTACATTCATGTGCATGTGAATCTTCCCAGAATTCCGACCTTAGACGATCCCTTAATGCTTTAGCATCCGAAAAGTTGGAGATTAAGCCGTTGTTGCCAAGCTTTTCATTAATGAAGCCCAAGTCATCAATTCCCCAATTTGTTAAAAGAGACGTTGCGCAATAGCTATCGATGATGTCGAAACCTAACAATCCCTCAACTTCGGATGGTGAATTCTCTAACTCAATCTCGACACCTACAATCTCATAGTTAGAATGCTCTCTTGCGCTAGCTTTGGCGAAATCCAGGCTAGTTAAAAGATTAAGCCTATAATCTTCGTTTACACAATTATCCCAATCTTTCGATGTTTTAGGCTCAAACAAGTCTGGCCTCATCATGCTATCGACAGAATCAAATCTCTCGAATGATATTTTTCTCCACTCAAGATATTCATTCCAGCTATCACCAGATTCAGGCCCAAATTGTTCAACGATCTTGAAATACATTCCCTTCACTTAACAGTTCTTATACGGAACGATTCTTTTAAAACTGTTCTGTATAACCTGTATCTCATTACTACATGATGTTCCTTAACTTAATAAAAAATAATGAGTTCTGCATTATTTACTTAAAGTCTCCTCTCAAAATGTGGAGTTACTCCTGTTAATCTACCCACATCATGGTTTCATATCGAAAACTACCGTTTACTTCTAGGGTAAGAGTATGAAGTCTCCATTTCTAAACGACTTAACTGAATTTATGATCGTGAGGCATTATGCAAAAACTACGATTCATACTTACTGTTACTGGATTGTTCAATTCATTCGCTTTAACAATAATCAACATCCAAACCAGTTAGGTCGAGAAGAAGTCGAAGCGTTTTTAACTAATCTGGTCGTTAAGTTACAGGTTTCTGTCGCAACACAATCTCTCGCTTTAAACGCCCTTGTCTTTTTATATCGAGATTTTCTTTCTAAACCTCTTGATTTGGATATGAGATTCCAAAAGTCGTCGAAGAACAAAAAGCTACCTGTCGTTCTAACGCCTAAAGAAATAGTGCAGGTTTTTAAGCTCATTCCGGTTCAATCACGTTTGCCCTTTCAATTAATGTACGGTTCTGGATTACGTTTGATGGAAACCGTTCGCCTTAGAGTGAAAGATATCGATTTTGACTATGGCGCTGTACGCATACATAACAGTAAAGGCGGGAAAAGTAGAGTCGTTACCTTGGCTGAAGAACTTCATACCCCTTTGTACAACCAAATTGCAAAGGTGCGCCTGATTCATCAACAAGACCTCAGCACACCAGAATATTCAGGAACCACCATACCCTACCGATTAGCAGAGAAATATCCATACGCCCCCAAGAGTTTAGAGTGGCAATTTTTATTTCCGTCGTTACATCTCAGTCAATTTGGTACAGATACAGGATGGTATCGACACCACCTGCATGAAAACTCACTACAAAAAATCATCAGAAAGGCGTCAACGAATATGGATACACATAAAAACATCACCTGCCACACGTTTAGGCACTCATTTGCAACTCACTTACTTGAGTCAGGCAGTGATATTCGTACCGTCCAAGAACAACTCGGCCACTCAGACGTTAAAACAACACAGATCTACACGCACGTTATCAATCGTGGAGCTAGCGGAGTGAAGAGCCCTTTGTCCAATTTAGGTATATAAAAAAGGCGGATCGTTTAACCGCATCCGCCTTTACAATGTGATTAAAACTCAACCACTAGAGGTTAGAAATACACAGAGAATCTTTAAACACATGACAATTCTCTCGGTTGAACGTGAGTTCAATCTCTTCACCACGCTTCACCGCAACATCGCCTGATAGGTGGACTTTATTGTTCTCATATCCACCAATCACACCAAACAGATAGGTACTGTTACCAAGCCGTTCAACTGCGTCTGTTTTAAAATGAAGCGAATAGTCACCTTCTCCGCCGACGGATAGATGCTCAGGGCGCAAGCCGAAGGTCAGCTTATCTCCTACCGCAACTTTCGAAAGGTCAATATGCAAAGTAACGGATTGACCGTCCGGCAGTTTGAGGGTTGCGCAATCTTCACCAATATGGGTAACTTTTGCCGGTAACATGTTCATTTTTGGAGAACCAATAAACCCTGCAACGAACTCATTCGCTGGGCGATTATAGAGTTCAAGCGGTGAACCAACTTGCTCAATGCGACCATCTCTCAACACTACGATTTTGTCAGCCAGCGTCATGGCTTCTACCTGATCGTGAGTAACATAAATCATGGTCGTGGCAAGTTCACGATGAAGGCTGGATATTTGCAAACGCATGTCTACACGCAGTTCAGCATCAAGGTTGGATAGCGGCTCATCAAACAAGAACACTTTCGGGTTACGCACAATGGCACGACCAATAGCAACACGTTGACGTTGACCACCTGACATATCTTTCGGTTTACGATCCATTAAATGGTCAAGCTGCAGCGCTTTTGCAGCAGCATCGACACGTTGTTTGATTTCAGCTTTTGGAAAACCGTTCATTTTCATGCCAAAGCCCATATTCTCTTCCACCGTTAAGTGTGG
Organism: Vibrio plantisponsor; assembly: GCF_013041605.1. Taxonomy (GTDB): domain Bacteria; phylum Pseudomonadota; class Gammaproteobacteria; order Enterobacterales; family Vibrionaceae; genus Vibrio; species Vibrio plantisponsor. Next base: position 2,737 of record NZ_JABEQC010000004.1, read on the forward strand.
GTAGAGAGCATAAGACTGGAATACCATCGCAATGCCGCGCTCTGCAGGGTCAACATGGTTTACCACTTCATCATCAATGCACAACACGCCATCTGTGATGTCTTCCAAGCCAGCGATAAGGCGCAATAATGTTGATTTACCACAACCAGACGGGCCAACAAACACCACGAATTCACCGTGTTTAATATCGAGGTCAACACCATGAATCACCGTATGTTCGCCATAGCGCTTAACAACATTGGAAAGATTAATATTTGCCATCTTTACATCCTTAAATTTGCTTCTTTAGAGAGCAATAGGTAGCTCTCTACCGATAATGCGCTGGCAACTGAACTGCCAGCACAGACGGCATCTGGTTAAAACTTCAATTCAACTTGGTAACGGTAACGTTCGCGGTCGAGTTTAAATTCGTCATGCACGCTTGGTGTCCATGAATCATCGCCGCCAACACCCATATGGAATCCATCTATTCTCACGAACAAGTTGCCACTGTCTTTCAGTTCGTTGGTATGTTTTGCTTGAGCAATGTTGTCTTGAGCAAAACGGCTAACAGATAAATGGAAGTCACCTTGTACAGTAAGCTCGCCAACTTGCGCTTCTTTTACATCACAACGTAAACCGCTGTCTGATGGGAAGATGTATCCAGTGTGCATCTCGTCTTGGCATGCGGTGTAGCGACCAATGTGCGCTGAATCCAAACGGTCTGGGTAGTTCTCATGTGGGCCACGACCAAACCACTCTACCGATTGCTGTTTCTGCGGTAACGCCAATTCCATACCTACACGTGCCAACGGTGGTGCGCTTTTCGCGACGCGAGCATCAACATCTATTGATACCGTTCCGTCTGCGTAAATGTGATATGTCCATACTGTAGCCATTAATACGCCGTGCGAGTTTTTGTGTGCAAACTGAGTCACAACCTCAACTGCATTCGTTTTATCAAACAGTTGTAATTCAACACATTCAACATCAAGCTGATTAATGCCTGCTGCATCCCAACGAGCAGACCATGCATTCGGATCGACGCGATCAACTTCACTCACACCGATATCGTTATCCAGCGGTGCGCGGTAGAAGTTGTCTTTTGGTCCAGAAACTAACTTCTCTTCACCACCCACAATCCAACTATCAATCACACCGGTTTCTTTGTTGAAGCGTATAGAAAAATCTTCACCGCTTATCATTGAGTTATCCGCAAACATTGATGAAGTCAAAACACCTCTTGGTTTTGCTTTCTTTAATGCCAGTGATAATGCAGACGGCAATTCAAATTGATGAGTAGCCGTAGCATGACCCGCCTGTGCCCACGCTGTATCACCAATCAAACTAACCTTAAGGTTCAAATGATACGACTTGCCGACTTTAACTTCCGGTAACGCTTTAGTAAGTTGCAACTGAATAGACTGCTCAGCATCCACAGCCAGCGGAATTTCACCGCTTTCAATAACTGCGCCATCCTCTGTAATCGTCCAAGAAAGCTGTTCATTGTCTGAAGAGGTAAACAAGTTCTCACTGGTCACTTTAATGATTAATGGTTCAGTACCAAGCAATTTAAATTGGTAGAACTGCTGTGCGTGTTTCGCTTCTAAAACAGTTGGATGCAAAGTGCGATCTGGGAAAATCAAACCATTGATACAGAACTGACGGTCGTTGATTTCATCGCCGAAATCGCCACCGTATGCCCAGTATTTAGTGCCGTTTTCATCGGTTTTAGTAATACCTTGGTCAACCCAGTCCCAAATGAAACCGCCTTGCAGACGTGGGTAATCACGGAAGGCTTGCCAGTATTTGTTGAAGCTACCCAAGCTGTTCCCCATAGCATGCGCGTATTCGCACAAAATCAATGGACGATCCTCACCCGGTAAACCCAGCCATTTTTTCAATGCGTATTTCGGAGTCACCGTTGGGTCGATGTGATGCACTTGGTCTTTATCGACACGTGAATACATTGGCACAATGATGTCAGTCGCGGCTGTATTTGAACCGCCACCTTCGTACTGAATCGGGCGTGATGGGTCACGCAGTTTGGTCCATTGGTACATAGCATGATGGTTGCCACCAATACCCGACTCGTTACCGAGAGACCAAATGATCACAGACGGATGGTTTTTATCGCGTTCAACCAAACGAGTAATACGGCGCATGTAGGCATTTAGCCAGGTGGTGTCATCAGAAAGACGGCACATCGGAAACTGACCGTGTGTTTCAATGTTCGCTTCATCAACCAAATACAAACCGTATTCGTCACATAGCTCGTACCACAACGGATCATTTGGATAGTGAGCGGTACGAACTGCGTTAAAGTTATGCTGCTTAAGCAGTTTGATATCTTGCAGCATAGTTTCGCGGCTCATGGTATGACCGGTTTCTGGATGATGTTCGTGGCGGTTAACACCTCGAACCAGAATCGCTTTGCCATTGACCTTAAGCAGGCCATCGGTGATTTCTACACTACGGAAACCCACATTGTAGGCTTCGCAATCAAGTTGCTCGTCACCATTAAATAAAGTGACAACGCAACGATATAAGTAAGGCGATTCCGCGCTCCACTTATGCGGGTTCTCAACGTAGATGTTATGCTCTGCACGCTCTAGCCAAGGGCCTTTTTCATCGATGATGCGTTGCCCACAGTTTACGGATTTCACGCCAAACACTGAGTTGCCTTGCGCATCAAATAGCTCTACCTCAACACGGTTCGCTGCATTTTTCTCGCTAATACTGGTTGTTACATTCAACCAACCATCGCGGTAACACGCATCCAGTGGCGTTAAGATTTGCACATCTTGAATAGAGATTTGTGGTTTAGCTAATAATGTGACATTGCGGAAAATGCCGCTTAACCACCACATGTCTTGGTCTTCCAGATAAGAACCGTCAGACCAACGAATCACCATGGCTGAAAGCTGGTTTTCACCTTCCACTAAGAAGTCCGTCAAATCGAACTCAGCGGCTAGGCGGCTATCTTGTGAATACCCTACCCACTTGCCGTTACACCAAAGATGGAATGCAGAGTTCACACCATCAAACGTAATAGTTTGACGCTTACCAGCGAAGTGTTTTGGCAGGTTAAAGTTTAGGCGATACAAACCCGTTGGGTTTTCCTCTGGTACATAAGGAGGTGTATCCGAAAACGGATACTTCACATTGGTGTAAATAGGTTTGTCGAAACCTTGTAACTGCCAGTTGCTAGGTACAGCAATTGTGTCCCACGCGGAATCATCGAAATCCGATTCAACCGATGCCGCTAATACGCTTTCTGGGCAGTCAAACAGCTTGAATTTCCACTCACCGTTCAGTGATAGCTGATTCTCAGAATCTTGTTTTGTTAATGCGGCTTCTTTATTTGCGTAAGCTTTAAGCGGCGCATGAGCAGCAAGCACATTGTGATGTGTTACATGCTGATTTTCCCATTCGCGAGCACTAATAATTTGTTCAAATGTTCTCATTTTTATTATTCCAGACTTATTTCACCGAACCTGTCATACCTGCAACGAATTGCTTCTGCATTGCGAAAAACACAGCCAAAGTCGGAAGCGTTGCAATAACGGTTCCTACCATGATGATTCCGAAATCAGGGAAATAGGCAGACGATAAAGATGATAAAACGAGGTTAATTGTTTTTAATTCGGCAGATTGCAGCACGATCAAAGGCCACAAGAACGCATTCCAAGATGTCATGAACACGATGATAAACGCTGCGGCATAAGTGGTTTTCATCACCGGGATGTAAACAAACAGGTAGATTTTCCAATCTTTCACGCCATCCACACGAGCTGCATCAATCAGCTCATGCGGGAATGCTTTGGTGCATTGGCGGAAGTAGAAAACGATGAATACTGATGCGATGGTAGGCAACATCACTGCTGCATGGGTATCTAATAGTTGAGCTTTCGCCATTAAAGTAAATAGCGGAATCATCAACGCGGCAAACGGTATCATCATGGTCAGCAGTAATGCGCCGTAAACACGGTCGCGCACTTTGCTTTTGTACACTTCGAAACCGTACCCTGCCATTGAAGAGATCAATAGCGTTACCAAGGTACTGATAATGGCGATTTTGCTGGTGTTCCAGAAGATAAGTCCCAGATCCACCTGCTCGCTCAAACGACTGATGTTGGCGAATAACTGGTCACCAAAGCTGAACTTGCCTTTGTTAATATCTGTTGCGGTATTGGTACTTGATACCACCATCCAGTAGAAAGGAAATAACGATATCAAGGAGAACACGCTTAGGAACAGATACATCAATGCGCGGTTAAGTTTGTTCTTATCCATCTTTATTTATCCTTAGCGATCTTAAATTGCATAATCGCAAGCACTGCAGCAAAGAATACGATGACGTATGACACTGTCGCGGCATAACCGAAGTTTGGCACGAACTTAAACGATAAGTTGTAGATGTACATCGAAAGCGTCATGGTCTCATTCGCTGGACCACCAGCAGTAATGTTGACTACTTCATCAAACAGTTGCAGCGTACCAATCGTCGACATCACGGTAGTAAACAGAATCACTGGCTTAAGTAATGGCACAGTAATGAAGAAGAATTGCTTAGTTGGGCTAACCCCTTCCATACGCGCGGCTTCGTAGATGGACTTATCAATATTTTGCATTGCAGACAGGAAGAAAATCATGTTGTAACCCGTCCAGCGCCAAGTGATCGCAATAATAATCGTCACTTTCGCCCAGAAAGGGTCGGACAACCAAGGGATTGGCTCACTGACAATGTGAGTCCACATTAAAAATGAGTTAATGATCCCTTCGTACGAAAACATACTCTTAAACAGAATCGAATACGCCACTAATGACGTAACACAAGGTAAGAAAATCGCCAGTCTAAACAAACTACGGAACTTAAGATTCGGAGCATTCAGGCATGAAGAAAGAATCAGTGAAAGTAGAATCATGACTGGCACCTGAACCACGAGGAAAATGAAGGTGTTCTTCAGTGATTTAAGGAAAAATGGGTCGTTGAACAGACGCAGTACATTGTCAAAGCCGACAAACTGCATCATAACGCCGCGTCCTGAATGCATCGACATCCAAAGCGAGCTCAAAATCGGGTAAATCATAAAGAGGCTGACGAGAACGACAGCAGGAAGAACAAACGACCAACCGTTAATATCGTAAAAGCGGTGATAGCTTTTTTTGCTCTTTTTCTGTTTTTTACTGATGGCAGTAGAAGTATCCATAAGACAAACCAAGAAAGCATTGAAAACAAGGCACTTAGGCACCGATAAAGGTGCCTAAGGAAGACAATTAACGTAGTTGGAACTCAAGTTGTTGTTGAACATCGCCCAACACTTTCTCGATTGGTGCACCCTGAACAATCGCAGGTAGCATAGAGCTTAATGCTGCATCAACCTCATAGGTGTAGATGCCGTAGTTCACTTCTGGGATCTGACCTAGCCAATCCGTGAAGTTTGCATAAATTTTCTGACCACCAAAGAACTCATTGCTGTACTGATAAGCCGCTGACTGTCCAGAAGGCATATATGAACCCACGGCGCCACGCTCTTTAAGAATGGTTTCATAGAAAGGAACATTAGAGCCAAAGGTTGCATTAAGGAACTTAATCGCTTCTTGCTTCTCTTTCGAAGAGTTTAGTACGTACCAGCTTGAACCACCTAAGTTCGATGCGTTCACCGCGCCAGCTTTTTGCAGACGAGGTGTCGCTGTTACAGCCCACTCACCCGCTTGATCTTTACCAGCTTCAACCGATGGCGTAATCCAAACACCAGTAACAATAGAAGCCACTTGACCACGGTTTAATGAACCTACCCACTCAGACCAACCAATTGTTGGGCGAGAGACTTCTGGGCTCATTAACTCTTTAAATACTTTTAGTGCTTCTATTAGTGACTCATTGTTGGTGATATTCAAAGAACCATCTTTATTGAAGTACCATTCACCACCTGATTGCATCATCACGCGCACTAGGCCAAGGTCATCTGGGTTCATGCCCAGCATGGCAACGCCCGTTTTTGCTTTCACTTGCTTACCAATTTCGATGAAACGTTCCCAAGTGATGTTCTCTAAATCTTTCGCAGTAAAGCCTGCTTTCTCAAGCAAGTCTGTACGGTAGTACATACCTGTAACACCAGTGTCGAAAGGTAAGCCGTAAACTTCACCGTTCAGCGTCATAAGGTTTACTTTGTATGGTGCGAAGTTTTTGTAATCAACATCTTTTGTCATAGGCGCAAAAGAACCTGGGTATGACTGAAGGTATTTTTGAGCGTTGTAATCTTCAATAAGAACCACGTCAGGAAGTGATGACGTAACGCCTGATGCAAGCATAGTGTGCAGTTTTTGCTCGAGGTCAGCCTTAGCAAAGTCCACCACATTGAACGTGGTTTCTGGGTGGTCTTTCATATAAACCTTCGCTGCTTCTTCCATAATCGCAACGTTAAAGTTTGGATCCCAAGCCCACACGGTAATTTCGTCGGCAAGTGCTGCATTACTGAAACACGCCAAACCAATCGAGGTTACAAGCATATTCTTAAGCATTTTCTTATTCATAATCACATTCTCTTTTTTATGAGTAGGGTGCCATATCACTTCAACCAACCACTGATTTGCACGATGAAAACATTCCGTGTTCATCATTCATTAAAGCAATATGGAAACGTTTACAATTCAGGTTAACATTCACCATCATGAATAAGTAAGATCTAACCCTCATTTTCGTGATCGTCTAAGCATTAATTTCTAACAGCGCAGCCACTTTGAGGCTTTCAACTTTATATTTTTTGCTTTCACAGAAACTACAACGAGTACGAAAATACAATATAAATAACTGTTTTTATTACAAACACTGAACAGAAAGCAGCTAATTATTAGAGATTAACCATAAAGCCACCTTAATCTAGGTGGCTTCGAGGCTAAGTATCTGAAAGGTTAAAAATTAGAGGATATAAAATGAACAGATTGAAAATAAAAACACTGTAAACGCATCCAATCCATCACATAAAAAAGAGAATTTCTTATTAAACCAGTGGTATAGCACTATTAAATCAATGGAATACCAATTGCTTTTACAGAGAAAAAGACTTTGCCAGCAAACTTGCTGATTTGAATATGAGTAATGCTCTGATTATCGATAGAGAGAGAGGTGTATAGCTGAGGGTTTTGCCAGTCAAGCCCAAGCACATGAGCAAGAATGAAGCGAATAGGACCACCGTGAGAGACGATCAGCGTATCTTGCTCGCAATGCTGAACAATCTGTTCCCAAGCTTCGGTGACACGCTCATACCCTACTTGCAGAGGCTCCGCGTTAGGTAAAGTGTTTTGTGCAGGGTTCGCCCAGAACTGCTCTAGCTTTTTCCACTCATGAGTTAAGTCATCGAAAGGTATGCCATCAAAGTCACCAAAACTCTGCTCTTTTAAACGCGGTTCGATCACCAGCTTAAGTGTCGGATTAAGCCCTGTGACTAGCTCTGCCACTCTTTGACATCGAATCAGAGGCGAAGCATAAACTTTGCTAAACGAATATTGTTCTAAAACACGATGAGCGATAGCGTTCTGAATGGAGTCATCAACCACCACGTCTTTATGACCATTCAGCGCGGGCTTTCCCTTGGTTTTCCCATGCCTCAAGAGGTAAAGGTTAAACTGGTTTTGGCTTAAACTCATTGTTCCCCCTTCAGAGTCATTGGCATTCCTGCGACGACAAAATCGACTTTCTCAGCAATTTTTGCCACCGCTTGATTCATCCATCCACTATGGTCGACATACAATCTGGTTAATGTGCCCATAGGTACAACGCCCAACCCTACTTCCGTTGAAACACAAAGTATAGTGGCTTGAGTTTCGGCCAACGCGTGAGTGAGTTCATTCAATTTCAGCTTTATTTGTTCACTGTTCGCGTTATCCCCTAAATAGTGAATCACATTGTTCAGCCAAACCGTCAGACAATCCACCAGCACCACATCATGCGCTTCAAACTTAGACAGCAATTGTGCTAACTCTACAGGGCATTCATGGTTGTTCCACTTTTCATCTCTGCGAGCTTGATGCAATGAAATGCGGTCTTTCATTTCATCGTCGAATGGTTCTGCTGTTGCAACATAATGGAGACATGTCTGAGGGTGAATGCTCTTGCCTTCTTCTAACAATCTTATTGCTTGCTGCTCTGCATAAGCCGATTTCCCACTGCGAGCGCCTCCCAGATACAACCTAACTGCCATGTTGTGTTCTCCACTATTTTAGACACGATAAATTAAGCCACATATTTACTATCAAGCACAGTGAGTTATCGCACTTTATAAGCAAATGAATGATCAGCCCTCTTAACTCCACCTTCTCACTCAATGCTCGTGAACTTTATGAACAAAATCGACACAATAGACAATATTATTTTTATCTCGTCTTTACAGACTTATCGTTAACACACTCATAACATTTCACTACCCGTTAAGCACTTTATGCCCTACAGGCGGGAAACATAACTATAAGCGTCATTCTGACTGGGTGATGCGGAAACATAAGGAACGTGAAAATGTTAAAACATATCAAACCAACCCTTACTGCGTCGCTTCTTGCGGCTATGTTCTCACTACCTAGCATGGCAGCAGAGCTAGAGAAAATTCACTTTTTAATTCCTGGTGGCGCTGGCGGTGGTTGGGATATGACAGCTCGTGGTACCGGTGACGTATTAATGAAAACTCACCTTATCGACAGTGTTTCTTACCAAAACCTTTCAGGTGGCGGCGGTGGTAAAGCTATTGCACACCTTATTGAAACAGCCGATCGTCAAGAAGACACCTTGATGGTGAACTCTACTCCTATCGTTGTTCGCTCCCTTTCTGGTGTATTCCCTCAATCATTCCGTGATTTAACACCCGTTGCAGCAACAGTAGCGGATTACGGCGCGCTGGTTGTATCTGGAGATTCCAAATACAACTCTTGGGAAGACGTCGTTGCTGATTTCAAAAACGACCCTAAAAACGTGAAAATCGCTGGCGGTTCGGCACGTGGCAGTATGGACCACTTGGTTGCAGCAGCGGCGTTTAAAGGTCAGGGACTAGATCCTAAAGCGGTACGTTATGTAGCGTATGATGCTGGCGGTAAAGCTATGGCAGCGCTGCTTTCTGGTGAAACTCAACTGCTATCTACTGGCTTGGGTGAAGTGCTGGAAATGTCTCGCAATGGTCAGGTAAAAGTTCTGGCTATTACTGCACCTAAACGCCTTGAGTCGGCGCCTGATATTCCAACTCTGGGTGACTACAATAACCCAACCGTATTTGCTAACTGGCGTGGTTTCTTCGCAGCTCCGGGTGTAAGCCAAGAGAAAGTGGATGAATGGAATGCGGCACTAAGCAAAATGTACACAACGGACGAGTGGAAAGTGGTTCGTGACCGTAACGGTTGGATCGACACTTACAAAGCGGATAAAGAGTTCTTTGCATTCTTGGAAGATCAAGAAAAGCAAATGGGTGACCTAATGCGCGAACTCGGCTTCCTGAAATAATCTCTCCCTTGGGGCAACTCATCCTTGCCCCAAATTTTCCCCGTAATTGAGTGTGCTTATAACTCCTTTGTTTATTGGTTGGAAATTCGACTAGCAGCGAATGACTTACTTTTGGTTAATGATGTTCATTACCTTGCTCAATTACGGTTCTTTTTTCCTAGATTAACTACTACGTAAAACATGGAGTTGGATATGTCGGAGTCGCCAACGAATTTATTCAGCAAAGAGAACTTATTGTGCCGCGATCGAGTGGGCGCGATGGTTTTTCTGGTGCTGTGCCTTTGTTATGGGTATCAAACCTCTCAGATCCCTATGTTTCCCGGCGATGAATATGAACCCTTCAACGCCAGAACACTACCAACAATCCTGACCTATATCGGGGTTGGATTATCGCTTCTTCTGCTGATAGCGGGCCAACCTGACAAGAAAAGCGGCGCGGTATTGGATTTCAACTGGAAACTTCTGATTGGCTTTCTAGTGCTAATGACGCTTTACGGCGTTGGTTTAACCTATTTAGGCTTTGTGCTGGCAACAGGATTGTTCCTTTTAGCCGGTTTCTACTTACTGGGCGAACGTCGTAAGTCTGTGCTGTTTGGCGCATCTTTCCCGTTTGTTGTCGCTTTCTATTTGTTATTAACCAAAGGGCTGGATGTTTATCTAGAGCCCGGTCTTATTTTCACTATTTGGTAGGAACGGATTATGTTAGACGGAATTTTACAAGGACTCTCTACCGCCGTAATGCCATTTAATTTATTGATGGTTATCGTCGGATGTTTTGTCGGTACCTTCATTGGTATGTTGCCGGGTTTAGGACCAATTTCAGCTATAGCGTTGATGATCCCTATCACTTATGGTTTAGACCCTTCTTCAGGCCTGATTTTAATGGCAGGTGTCTACTACGGTGCGATTTTCGGTGGTTCAACATCGTCGATTTTAATCAACGCGCCGGGTTGTTCTGCAACTGTAGTTACCGCTTTTGATGGCTACCCAATGGCGCAAAAAGGACAAGCAGGTAAAGCGCTTGCTCTTGCCGCTTATGCCTCGTTCACTGGCGGTACCTTATCAGCTATCATGTTGCTGGTTGCAGCGCCCGCGTTGGCAAAAGTCTCCCTCAGCTTCCAGTCTTCTGATTACTTTGCACTGATGATGATGGGGCTTTCTGCCGTGGCTGCATTTGCCGGTAAAGGGCAAGTACTTAAAGCATGGATGATGACCATTCTTGGTTTGATGCTATCAACCGTGGGTATCGATAAAGGCATTGGTGTTGAACGCTTTACCTTTGGTTTAACCGATTTAATGGATGGTTTTAGCTTCCTGCTATTGGCAATGGCTACTTTCGCGCTGGGTGAAACCTTAATGGGAATATTAAAGCCCGAGCTGGATACGCGAAATGAAGAGAGCGATAAGCTAAGCAACATCGGCAGTATGAAAGTCACTAAAGAAGAAGTGCGTGAAGCTGCACCTGTGGCACTGCGTTCATCACTGCTTGGCTTCTTTACCGGTGTTTTACCGGGTGCGGGTGCAACCATTGCAGCCTTCCTGAGCTACGGTATGGAACGTAACCTTGCACCAAAGAACAAACGTGAAGAGTTTGGTAAAGGTTCATTACGCGGTCTGGTTGCTCCGGAATCGGCAAACAACGCGGCTTCAAGTGGGTCTTTTGTTCCACTACTTACACTGGGTATCCCAGGCTCTGGCACCACAGCGATTATGCTTGGCGCGTTGATCGCTTACGGCATTCAACCGGGTCCAAGACTGTTTGTTGAGCATCCGGATGTGTTTTGGTCTGTGATCATCTCAATGTATGTCGGCAATATTGTTCTGCTTATTCTGAACTTACCGCTGATCCCATACATTTCGAAGTTGCTGGCAGTACCAAGAACCGTGCTTCTGCCTATGATTTTGTTCTTCTCAATCACAGGTGTGTACTTAGTTTCATTTAACACGATGGATGTGTTCATTATGATTCTTATCGCTATGGGTGCTATTGCTTTACGTCTAGCAAACTTCCCGTTAGCTCCCCTACTACTTGGGTTTATCTTAGGTGGTTTGATGGAAGAGAACTTACGCCGCGCTTTAATGATCTCAGATGGTGAAATCAGCTTCTTGTGGGAGCGTCCGATTACACTGGCATTTACTGTTATTTCAGTAATAGTGCTCACTAGCCCAGTCGTGGTGGCAATTGCACAGCGATTCCGTCGTCCACAAACAGCCAAAGTTTCATAACCAGTTTTTTGTATTTACCTCTTAAAGCCTAGTGTTATCACTGGGCTTTTTTTTGTCTGAAGAAAATAAACTTAAGGATGAGTTTTCGATTTTTTGTCGACATAAATTTCACGCTTGTACTCGTAGTATCTGCGCTATAGATACAAATACTCTCAGAGGTACAAACCGTGAAGCCAGGTAGAACAGGTATTCAACGCATTATTTTCGCAACAGGCTATTCATTGAAAGGCCTTCAAGCTGCATGGATCAATGAAGCCGCATTCCGTCAGGAATTGGTGGCTTCTGCACTGCTTACCATCAGTCTGTTTTTTCTCCCTGTCACTAATCTGGAACGCATCGCTATGGTGGGTTCTTTAACACTGGTTTTGCTCGCAGAACTCCTCAACTCAGCGATAGAGGCTGTAGTTGACCGCATTGGTAGTGAAAAACACGAACTCAGCGGACGCGCCAAAGATATTGGCTCGGCTGCGGTGTTTGTTGCTTTGGCATTTGCTGCTTTTACTTGGCTAATTATTTTGGTGTAACACGATGAAACTGACTAAACCAAACATCTCACTTTCTTATGCTGGTATCACCTTAGTACTTGCCACCTTTTTCGCGCTGGTCATGAATCTACCTGTGTACTCTGCGCTGGTCGGTATTTTCGGTAAGCTAGATAGCGTAAAAATTGGCTTCATCATCTCTTTGCCATTTTTCTTCGCTGCCGCGTTGAACTTTTTGTTCAACCTATTTAGCTGGCCGTATATTACTAAACCTTTCTTCATCACATTAATCATTGTCTCTAGCTTTGTAAGCTACGCGAGCTATAACTACGGTACGCTGTTTGATACAGAGATGATTAACAATATTGTTGAAACCGATACCAGCGAAGCCGGCTCTTACTTAAGTCTTTATTCTCTCGTTTGGGTTGCGCTACTTGGCTTCCTGCCAGCAACGTTGTTAGCGTTTACCAAAATCAGCAAGCCACGCTCATGGCTAAACTTCACCTTGAGAAAGCTTGGCTCCATGATGGCCTCTTTGGTGGTTATTGGTGTGATTGCCATGATGTACTATCAAGATTATGCGTCTGTAGGTCGTAACAATAGCTATTTGAAAAAGCTGATCATTCCGACTCAATTTGTTTACAGTACAACCAAATTTGTTAAGCAGAAATACTTCTCTACGCCGATTATTTATAAAGAGCTTGGCCTAGATGCAAAGCAATCACCAGAAGCATTAGCCGCTGCGGAGTCCAAACCGACACTGTTTGTCTTCTTGTTGGGTGAAACTGCTCGTTCATACAACTATGAGCTAAATGGTTATGATCGCCCAACTAACCCATACACTCGAGACCTAAACGTAATCTCATTTAAAGATGTCAGCTCATGTGGCACAGCAACTGCAGTTTCAGTACCTTGTATGTTCTCGGCGATGGACAAAGGCAGCTTTAGTCGTGATGTAGCTGACAACCAAGACAACGTTCTGGACATTCTTAGCCACGCAGGCGTAGACGTCGCTTGGCAAGAAAACGATGGTGGCGACAAACAAGTGGCTAAACGTATTAAGAAAACCGAAGTTAACCGCAAGCGCGTTGATGATATGTGTAACGGCGAAACCTGCTATGACATGGCAATGCTGGAGAACTTCGACCAGAAAGTGGCCGAGTTAAAAGGCAACCGCATGATGGTGATGCATCTTATTGGTAGCCATGGTCCCACTTACTTCCAACGCTATCCAAAAGAGATGGGAGCATTTCAACCGGATTGCCCTCGTAGCGATATCGAAAACTGTAGTGTTGATCAGATCGTCAATACGTACGACAACACCATCGCTTATACCGATTACGTAGTAGCGCAAACCATCGATAAGTTGAAGGCATTACAAGACAAATACAACACCGCCCTGGTTTATATCTCTGACCATGGTGAGTCCTTAGGTGAAAACGGCATGTTTTTACATGGTATGCCTTACGGCCTAGCACCTAATAACCAAACCCATGTGCCGCTTATTGTTTGGCTGTCTGATGGCTTTAAACAAGAGAAGCACCTAAAAACAGATTGTTTGAAGAAAAACGCAACAAGCCATCAGTACTCACAAGATAACGTGTTCCATTCGTTGCTTGGCATCATGGACGTGAGCACTAACGCCTACAACCCTGATATGGATTTATTCGCTAGCTGTCGTTCTTGATTGATAAATGATGTTTATCACTGTGTTATCTTTGCGCCCTTCAACGGGCGCTTTTTTTGCTTATCTTTTTCGCTCATGGCCTCGTTTGAACACAAATCGGTAATTAAGTAGAATCGCCACACATTCATATAACGAGCATAAGCCTGTGGCAAAACATACACCTGTGATAGAAATGACTTCCTATGGTATCTATTCCCATTGGGATGCCAAAGCCAAAGAACTGCCGAAGATTAAAGAGTTCACTCAGGTGATTACCGCAGAGGAAGAGATTGAATTTGGTTTTATCGTCAATATTAAAAAAGCCAAAGGTCAGCTTCTTCAGTTTTGTATCTACCATCCCGGCATTATCAACAAGAAAGGACAAATTTTGGCACCATTTGATGGTGAAGTGTATGTTCGCAGTAATGATTGGAACTTCTATCTTGGCGACACGATTCAAGTGCTCTGCCCGATTAACGGACTAGAGAGCAACTACGGCGAATGGCGCATGACGCTAGAAATGGAAGGCAAAACCATTGCCGAGAAGACATTCAAAGTTGTTGCCCGCGATGAAGGACAGTTCTGGAAAAAGCGAGGGTTTTAACCTCGCTTTCAGATATTAAGCATTTGCATATTGAAACCGTTTGCAAAGCTGAGAAATGAGACCAAGAATAGTCACGTTATTTAATAACGAATCCCACTTCTTTTATTTCTTGGTCGATCTCTTTCAGATAATAAATAGCCAAATAATCACCTTCTACTTCCGTACTGGTTTGCTTCCATACGATCATCGCAACATCTTCTCTGCGTAATACACCAAGAATGTCCCTATCAAGGCTTAATGATGTGAGAAATTTTTGCTCACTCCACTGCCTTTCAACACTGGCCTTATTGTTGGGGTCGTTGGCTTCTTGCTCGGTTTGGTATGCAGAGAACTGCGACCAATTGCGTTGATTGGATGCTTTAACTACATGGTCAATCATAGGAATGGCTATCTGTAAAATTTCAGTATCTGACTTACTCGTAATTGCCATAATAACCTCGGCGATGTTCGTTAGCGGTTAAGAAACTGTTTCTCTATCAGCTCCAATAGAACACAGCGCCTGATGTTATTCAACCAGTGGCAATGATTGCACACTTTACTTTGTTCTTCAGACAAAGGGGATATAGGCAGTCTTAAGCTCGATAGCGTCCCCCTATAACTAACCGCTACCTCAATGGAATTGTTAGGCTAAGTAACCAGCAAATAACGTTATTCCAAAGAAGATCAGCACCAATCCAGCCACTCTTTCTATAATGTGTATCACCGCTTTGAGTTGCATCTGAATTCGTGGACGCCCAATCGCAGATGCGATAAATAGATCCCAGAGTAAAACCGCAAAAAACATCCATACTCCGCAGGATACTTGCTGAATCAATGTAACTTCACTACCCAGAATAACGGTCATTAGGCTCATGTAGAACAGAGCATTCTTTGGGTTGAGTAATGCTGAGTTCAAACCAAGGAACAGCTGATTAATAGCCGATGGAGCTTTCTCCTGTTCGTGTTCAGCCTCGACTAGTGTCTCTGTTTTTTGACTTCTCAGTAACCGTTGCCCTATCCACAAAAGATAGATAGCCCCCAAAATTTCCACGAAGGAAAAAACCAGCTGATTGTCCCGAATGTTGGTCCAGCCCAGTATGGCTAATGCGATATAAAGTGCATTGCCTAAAGCGACGCCAAGGCAGATAAACCGACTGCCTTGCAATCTATGACGAATTGAGTGACCAACAATTAAGAAAAAGTCTTGTCCTGGGCTTAAAAGCGCAGCAAAGTGAGCCAGTGCCAATGCTGGAAAAGCGACGGGGAAAAGCGTTGAAAGTGACATGAATATTTACCTATAGCCAAAACTGTCGTCAGACTATAGGTTTTCCAACTTAACAATTATTGTCGAAAATTGACGTTACTTGCTGATATTGACGTGGTGTTGAGGCGGTATAGTTAACGAATGTACGATGTAACTGACTTTGGTCTGAGAAACCGACTTCTGCTGCAACATCAACAATGTTCATCCCTGACTTAAGTAAGATCTTCGCTTTTTCGATGCGACTGTTGTTCAAAAATGACTTGGGCGTAATAGCAAGCTGCTTTTTGAATAGTCTAATCAATGTTTCTTTGGGTCGACCCAGTTCCTGAGAAACAAGATCCAGCGATGGCGCACAAGCAATATCCTGAAGCAGTCGCTCGCGTAACAGTGCGACTAACTCACTTTCGTCTTCGTTATGAGTTTGTGGCACACAGTAACGGCTAACCATATTCAGTAAACTGCTCTCCACCGTTGCCACAACGTCGTTGTTAGGACTATTCAATAGCTTGAAAATCAAATCCGATAGATTGAGATTACCCTGCAACGCTGCATGCAACTTTTGCTCACAATGATATTGCTTAATCTCGTATCCGTAGATCTTAGACAAAACCTTACAGCACCATTCATCATCGAGATACAGCATATGGTAGCTGCGAGGCTTGTTCGCTAAGGGATTACAAGCATGAACAACATTCGGTGCTACTAGGATGATATCGCCATTTTTCAGAACCACATTTTCGTTGGGTAGTGATAACAGAGTCTCGCCCGACTCAATAATGCCAATCGATAATTCACGATGACTATGAGCTTTATAACTCTGTGTACTGTTACAAGTGGTGCGGATCGTTAAATAGGGAATGTCCTTATTCTTCCAAAAACGCTGATTTACATCTCGAACAGTCTCTGCCACAACTCGCTACTCCCCACATCCAAACTTGTTGTTCATCGTATTGCACTGAACCGTTAAGCGCAATCATCAGGCTAGCGATCGCCAAAGGAAGATTTAAGTCGTCGCCAAAAACATTTGAGCTTCCATTGTGCAGTTCTCAGCCCAAAAGCAAGTTTTTCAGCCATTAGTGATACCTTGTAGGCACTCACTCAGACGGCAATAAAATAAGAATATCTTATAAAGAATAATGTATTGATTATTCGTGTAAATTCTTCATCATTCATGGGCTTTACCGTCTGACGTTCTCAGATCAAACACAACAATAGAAAAATAAAAAATATTTGGATGTATAAAATGAAGTTAAAACCTTTTAAACGACAAGTTCGAGGTGTATTTGCCTCTTCAGTTGCGCTTTTCACTCTTTTGTCCCCAGTAAATGCAAACGCTGCTGAATCAGCACTGAATGGAATTTTAAGCTCTGGTGAGCTTAAATTCTGTTTTGAGTCGGGTTATATCCCGTTCGAAATGACGGATAAAAATGGAAATTATGTTGGATTTGATATCGATTTAGCCAAACAGATGGCACGCGCTATCAACGTTAAATTTGTTCCAGTAAATACGGCTTGGGATGGCATTATTCCAGCTCTAAAGACCGGAAAATGCGATTTTATCGGCGGTATGACGATCACGCCGGAGCGTAATTTAAGTGCCAACTTCGCTGATCCATACATTGAAGTTGGCCAGACCATACTAATTTCACCTAAACTGGCTGGCAAAGTTCACTCTTTCCGTGAACTAAACGATGGTCAATATACAGTGGCTACCCAAATGGGTACTACAGGTGCTGAAGCAGCTAAAAAGTACTTATACAACGCAAAAATCGACCTTTACGAAACCTCTGCGGATGCGGCACTGCAAATTGCAAATGGCCAGGCAGACGCTTTCGTATATGACTTTCCTTACAACGCTATGTACGAAGCACAACACAAAGATACTGTTGTACACCTAGATGAAAGCTTCACTTTTGAACCACTAGGCTGGGCGATACGTCAGGGAGACCCAGATTTCTTAAACTTCCTGAACAATTATCTGCGTCAAATTAAAGGTGACGGCACCTATCAACGTATCCATGACAAATGGTTCAAATCTGATAAGTGGGTTAACAACGTTCAATAAACACAAATTAATCTGCAATCAACTACCAAGCAGTTCTGGCTAGTTGATTGCAGGAATTCTCAGTTTACAAACTCACTTCCCGATTCACTCCTGACTCAATGGCAAAGTCATAATCATGGCTAACGAGAATGAAGCCGCCTCGGTAACTCAACAAAGCCTGTGCAAGCATGATTTTCGAATCGAGATCGAGGTGGTTATCGGGCTCATCAAGCAACAGCAAAGGCTGCTCTGGTTGATGGCTAACAATCAACATGGCCAACTTCATCTTTTCACCACCACTAAGCGTATTCCCTAGACGAAAAACACTGTCACGACGAAATCCAATCCCGGCAAGTAAAGTTCGGGCATCGCTCTCTTTGATACCGTGACACAACTCCATCAAGTTATCCAACACCGACAAGTCACGGTGAATCGTTCCGAAGTGCTGATCAAGATAATATAGGGGCGTATTTAATTGCAGATCCCCTTGGCTAAGTGAGAACTGACCTAATAGCGTTTTCAAAAAGGTAGATTTACCACAACCATTTCTGCCGGTGAGATGGATTTTGTCATCGGCGAAAATTTGCAGTGTGATGGGCTGAGAGCAACCAAAAGGCAATACACCTTCAAGCACTGACACCACTTTTCGCAAGCGACTTTGGCTGTCGGCCAGATGGAGTTTTTGAGCTTTCAATGTCTCTTTTCTCGCTTGCAATGTCTGCTCTTTCTCTTGCAGATAAGTTTGACGTTGCTGCTCATTTTTATTGCGATTTGCTGCTCTCGCCGTTGCTTTGTCTTTCTTACCATCAAGTAAAATTTTAGGCTGACTGCCCTCTTTCCGCAGCCTGTTGCCTTGTGCTGCTCTTTGTTCCGCCTTTTCCCGATTTCGCTGTGCTTGTTCTTCTAGTTTCTTTTTCTGCTTATCAACACTCGCGAGTTGTCTCTCTACAGCTTGCAGCTCGATTCGCTTCTGTTCAGAGTAATTATCGTAATTGCCACCGAACACCTGCAAACCTAACCCTGACAGCTCCCAAATTTCTTCCATTTCCCGGAGTAACTCGCGGTCATGGCTGATAAGCAAAATAGCGCCTTCGAAAACGCGCATTGAGTCAATTAACCACTGCTTTGCATCGCTATCAAGGTGGTTTGATGGCTCATCAAGAATTAACAACTCAGCGTCACTTTCCAGCAGTTGCCAAAGTTGTAAGCGGGCTAACTGCCCGCCACTGAGTTGCGCACAAGGAAACTCTGGCTCTGGTGGTAAACCCAAATCCTTGAGTTGCTGACTGAGACGTTCTGAAATGTCCCACTGTTCACCGATAATGTCGAACCAGTGCTCAGAGCAATCCCCAGATTGAATCTGCTTAAGAGCTTCCAGTATGTTGTCTTTAGCTAAAAACTGCGCAATGGTGAAATCGCCCGATAACAAATGAGAGGGTTGCTGACGATAAACTGCGTAAGATTTAGGTGTTGATACTCTGCCACTGGAGGGTTGTTTCTCTCCGCACAACAACGATGCGAGTATCGATTTTCCGATACCATTGCGCCCGACCAACCCAACACGTTGCTTCGTCATAGAACATGAGACCTGCTGAAACAACACCTCTCCGTTATCAAATTGAAAGCTTAAATTATTTGCTTGTAAAACTGGCATACGTTGCCTCCTGTCTAACAGGGACAAGGCCGTAGCATAAATATCTAGAGATGAAATCGTTGCAAACACTAAGATTCAGGCAAGGTATTTGCCTAAAACATGGTCGCAATAAAATATCGGAAAGTGAGCTACGCCTACTAACCCTGTGAATCCAAAAAATAAAATGAAAAATGGATAACAGGTTTAGTTATTCATATTGGCGTAATCTCCTACAGAAGTGATGGGCGTAGATTAGTGCATTTAGACAAGCTGAGTCAAGAAAGCGACTCTTTGCCTCAGTACTTATGTGCCGTTTTATTGAACTGGGTTATCTTTGTTTAAATAAAAAAAGCGCTGCCAAGGCAGCGCTATGTACGAATCGAAGATTAATCTTACTTCTTGTTTGCGTACTTCATTGAGTCTAATGCTACAGCGAATACGATGATTGAACCTTTGATGATGTACTGCCAGTAAGGGCTAACACCGATGTAAGTCATACCATAGTTGATAACGGTGAAGATAAGAACACCCGTTACAACACCTGCGATACTACCAACACCACCAGCGAATGACACACCACCTACCACACAGGCTGCGATTGCATCAAGTTCGTACAAGAAACCTAAGTTGTTGGTTGCACTACCGATACGACCCGCTTCTAACATACCACCGAAGGCATAGAAGACACCTGAAAGTGCGTACACTTTTAGTAAAGTCATTGGTACGTTAACACCTGATACTTTTGCAGCTTCTGGGTTACCACCTACAGCGAAGATGTTTTTGCCGAATACCGTCTTGTTCCAAAGAACCCACATGAATATTACAGCGATAATGGCGTAGAAGGTTATGTACGAGAATCGGAAACCACCTATTCGGATAAAGCCTTGAGTGAATGCCGTGAAACGCTCGTCAAAGCCCGCGATTGGTGATGCACCTACTGCGTCGTAGTAAAGAGAGTTAATACCATAAACGATGATCATAGTACCCAGTGTTGCGATGAAAGGTGTTACTTTCAAGTAAGCAACGATCACACCGTTCACTAGACCGATAATTGCACCAATGAAACATACACAAAGGATAACCGCTACGATTGGCACATCACCAATACTTGGGAATACTTTGTTAACGTTTTCAATCGACTGTAGCAAGGTTGCCGATATAACCGCAGCCAAACCAACCTGACGACCTGCAGATAAGTCGGTACCCTGTGTAACGATAAGACCCGCAACACCAAGCGCGATAATTACGCGAACTGATGACTGAGTTAAAATGTTACTTAAATTTCGTAAACTTAAAAATGATGGTTCTTGAATAACGATAACCGCTAATAAAATAAACAGAACCGCGTAAATTGCACCTTCTTTTAAGTGCTTTAATGCAAATGACTTAACAGCATCCATAATAGTTTCCCTAGAGGTAACGAGAGGCTAGCTCTAATATTTCAGTCTGAGTGGTTTCTTTAGTATTCACGATTCCCGCTGCGCGGCCGTTACTCATTACTAAAATTCGATCGGTAGTACCTAATAACTCTGGCATTTCAGAAGAAATCATAATGATTCCTTTATTTTTCTTCGCGAGTTCCAACATTAGTTGGTAAATTTCAAATTTCGCACCCACGTCGATACCACGAGTTGGTTCATCCAACATTAATATTTCCGGCTGAGTTAATAACCAGCGTCCAATAATAACTTTTTGTTGGTTACCACCTGATAGTGACCCAATTTGAGTTTGATGCGTTGGTGTTTTAACACTCATCGAATCAATTACCCACTGAGTATCACTCTTCATCTTTTTATTACTTAACAAACCAGTTTTCGTTTTATACTCATCAACGTTTGCAACCAGTGAGTTAAAAGTAATATCAAGGTTACCGTAAATACCTGTTGAACGACGTTCTTCAGTTACCAATGCGAAACCATTGCGAATAGCTTCATGTGCATCGCGGTTTTTCATTTCACGACCGTGAAGAAGAATATGCCCATCACTTCTTTCGCGAATACCGAAAATTGTTTCAACGATATCTGTACGACGTGAACCAACAAGTCCAGCAACACCGAGAATTTCCCCCGCTCTCAGCTCGAACGAAATATCTTGAATCGAAGGCTGGTTCAACGCTGTAAGGTTCTTAACCTCTAGGATGACTTCCTTAGGAACGTTCGTCTTCTCAGGGAAACGGTGAGTCAGTTCACGACCAACCATCATCGCGATGATCTTATCCATATCTAGGCCTTTCAGTGGGCGTGTATCTACCCATTGACCATCACGTAGAATGGTAATTTCATCACAGATAGAGAAAATCTCTTCCATTTTGTGAGAGATATATACCACACCACAGCCTTTATCCTTCAGCTTATTGATAATGGTAAATAAGTGATTAACTTCTTTTTCTGTTAGAGAAGAAGTTGGCTCGTCCATGATCACTATTTTTGCATCGTAAGAGAATGCTTTCGCAATTTCTAACATCTGCATTTGAGACACAGATAAAGTCGCAACTTTAACTCGTGGATCAATATTAATATCTAGCTCTTCGAAAATAGCTTTTGTGTCGCGATACATTTTATCGTGATCAACAAATAAGCCTTTCTTTGGATAGCGACCAAGCCAGATATTATCCATTACTGAACATTGTTTAACCTGGTTTAATTCTTGGTGAACCATGGACACGCCAGATTCTAATGCTTCTTTAGAAGAGGAGAAGTTAATATGTTTTCCTAAGAAAATAATATCGCCTTCATCTTTTTCGTAAATTCCAAATAGACATTTTAATAGCGTCGATTTACCCGCGCCATTTTCACCCATTAATGCGTGAATTGAATGCGGTCGAACTTTTAAATTAACTTTATCTAATGCCTTTACACCTGGAAATGATTTACTCACCCCTGTCATCTCTAACAGGAATTCATGTGTTTGATCTACCATGGCATCACTTAATTGTTTTTAATTTGAAACCAATAAATATCAATTAATAACTATCAATTATTAAATTAAGAATTAATGAGTACTAATTAAGATATTAACGGGTAAATATAGGGGGCTGGGCGCCCCCTAATTATAACGTCTGTTACTCAAGAGTTGATTTATCAACACCTACGTAAGGAACGCGAACAATTTTGTCCTTCATTTCCCACTGAGTACCTTCAGTTGCTGATTTACCTTCAGCTAGGTTACGAGCTAGTTCAAATGTTGCTTTCGCTTGAGAAGTTGCATCGTTTAGTACAGTACCAGCCATTTCGCCAGACTTAACTAGAGCTAGAGCTTCAGCTAGAGCGTCAACACCGAATACTGGGATTTTTTGACCAGCGCCACGTAGTGCTTCGATTGCACCCATTGCCATACCGTCGTTGTTTGCGATAACAACTTCGATTTTGCTACCGTTAGGGCCAGATAACCATGCATCCATTTTATCTTTAGCCATTGCGGTATCCCACATACCAGTATCCATGTGAAGCTCTTCAGTCTTGATACCGTTCTCGTTGATTTGCTTAACAGAGTAAGTAGTACGAGCTTCAGCATCTGGGTGACCTGGTTCACCTTTCAGCATTACGTATTGAAGAACGCCATCACCGTTTTTGTCCCAAGACTTGTTCGCTTTCCAGTGTTGTGCGATTAGGTCGCCTTGGATAACGCCTGATTCTTTAGAGTCAGTACCTACATAGTAAGCTTTATCGTAGCTTGCTAGTGCTGCTGCACTTGGTTCTTTGTTGTAGAAAACAACTGGTACGTCATCAATTTTCGCTTTGCTGATAATAGAAGGTGCTGCAGCTGGGTCCACAAGGTTGATAGCAAGCGCTTGAACGCCACGAGCCAACATAACGTCAACTTGGTCGTTTTGCATTGATTGGCTGTTTTGAGAGTCGTTCATTAGAAGACGAACGTCTTTGTCGCCAGCAGCTTCTTTTTCGATAGCTTGGCGAACTACAGACATGAAGTTGTCATCGTATTTGTAGATTGTGAAACCCAAAGTGGTGTCAGCTAGAGTTTGTGTTGCGAAACCCATACCAGCAGTTAGCATAGCAAGTGCAGTTAGCTTTCTCATGTAAGTGTCCTATTTGTCTTATTAATATACGTGTAGGGAAACGTTTACCATTCCAATGAAAACGTTTACGCATTGAAGTATATTGATTAACAGGATGAATTGTGTGAGCTAGATAGGATTTTGTTAGCGCTAATTAACAATTGTAACGGTTTGTTTAAATTGTTTGAGGCCACATGCAAAAACAGACCTCGTACGTAACATAGTGTAACAGCGAGACCTATTTCGCGTTTTAGGGGTAATACAGATCACATTTCGATAGCATTTGATTCATATATGAACACAATTAATCACATATAAATCATCCACATAAGATGCAGGATTTTTGAAGACGATAACGCCGAGGTCCTTGTTATACCTGTAAATGAACAAAATTTGAATACTTAAATTGCACTTAAAATAATTGGCATATGCCATTTATGAGTTCACTATCCTCTTTATCCCCTGTTTTACATGTCAAATCATGTGAAGATTTAACAACTCTGTAAAATCTTCATTTAACGGGGAAGGTCATTTACTCGTGAGGACAATTTTATGAAATACGCTATCCCTATCTGTAACGACAAGCTGTTTAATCACTATTCGAAAGCACCTCAGTTCTTGCTTTTAGATGATGTTACAAAGCAAGAACAAATCGTCGATTTGACGCCTACGATAAAGGCAAAAACCTGTGGCAAGAAGACTCAGATGCTTTCTCTATTCACTGCTCATAATGTTGGAGCTGTGATTATTAAAAACATCGGTGAAGCGATGCTTTCAACTTTATTTGATCAGGGAATAAAAGTATTCCGCCTTAACAGAGGTGCTGATATTCATGCATTGGACTTCTCTCAGCTGATACCCGTTGAGGACTTAGCTTACGCAAAACCTTCCGTCAATAAACGAAATAAGGTCCATACTTGTTGTATAGGCAAACAAACTATCACAGCGTCTAAACTGGCTCCTAACAAAAACCAACTTGATGCTGAGACTATAAGCAATCTCAAATGCATTCATCACTAAGCGGAGATAGCCACTATGATCTATCTAATCACCTTCGGCGCTTTTATTATTTTTATTGTCCTGATGACGCTTGGCGTTATGGCGAAACGAAAACCGATACAAGGTAGCTGTGGTGGTCTGTCAAATGTGGGCGTGGACAAAGTGTGTAATTGTGAAACGAAATGCGAAGAGCATCAGACAAAGCTTTACACGATTAAAGAACCAAAACCAAAGCGTTAACAAGTCATGGCAACTATATCCGAGGTAATGGCAGAGTCTGAATATTTGCTTCTCTAGATTAAGAAAACCGCAACATTGTAGGCATACTATTCACGCAACAACCTCTTAATTTCACCGGAACAGTTATGCTTGCTCTGCCTCCACTCGCGACATTAATGATCGCTATTTTGTTAGAAGTCCTCGCGACATCGTATTTACCTAAAACCAATCAGTTCACTTCTGTCTTTGTTACAGTGGGTGTACTGATTACTTATGCTCTCGCCTTCTACTTTTTATCGGTTACGGTTCACGCTATGTCTTTAGGCATCGCTTACGCTATTTGGTGCGGTGTCGGGATAGTTCTGGTTGCCAGTATATCTTGGCTTGTCTATGGGCAAAAACTCGATGTTTACGCCATTGTCGGCATGAGTTTTATATTGATGGGAACAGTGATCATTAATGTTTATTCAACATCAGTAAACCATTAACCGCTATAAAAGTAACAGACCATCAGCAATCAATAGAAAGGCAGTAACGGTTATTTCAGTCACTGCCTTTTATTATACGCAGAAGGTTCTTAACGGTAATCGTTACTCATCAAGTCCTTCTCTTTTAACGAATCCCTTATCTTTTAACGATTTCTCAATTCTGTCCGTAGCAGCAAGTGCACTGGTATAGTCGCAATTTGAAATAAACGCGGCCAACTGATTACTACAATTCGGTACAACTTTGTCAAAGTAAGGTTTTTGCTGCAGGAAGTAATCTTCAGCTGCAAGGTTGTTGTCATTCAGTAGCTGATTCAGAAAGTTAAGTTTTTCAATTAACTGTTCCAAATCGACATCTTCCAATGTTTCAGTATCAGACTCTTGATATTGGGTTCTGCAATCGTGATTGCTTAACCGCATGGAATCATTGAGCTGCTCAGGATTGGTATCAAGATTCACATCTAAGGTAACTTCGAACCAGAAAGTACTTCCCTCTCCTGTTTTGCTTTCAACGCCGATTTCTCCCCCCATCAGTTGAGCGATACTTCTAGAGATTGTCAGCCCCAGACCTGTACCACCGTATTTTCGAGTGGTTGAAGCATCGGCTTGCTGAAAGCTTTCGAAGATCTTTTGTTGTTCTTCACTCGTCAACCCAATCCCAGTATCAGTGACTTCAATACGAACTTGCTTTTTGTCCGCATGGGTTGCCGCTACGTAAATGTTAATGTTGATATTGCCCTGCGAGGTAAACTTAACGGCGTTGCTGAGAAAATTCAGTAGAACTTGCTTTATACGTAGCGGGTCGCCTATCAATGTCGGAATGTTTTCCTCTACATCGACATTAAATTCCAATCCTTTGGTCGTCACTTTTGCTTCAAACAGTTCGTACACGTCTTGAGCAATGGAATAAAGACTAAATGGTATTTTCTCAATGTTTAGGTGTCCCGATTCAATTTTTGATAAGTCCAAAACATCGTTGATAACCAATAATAAGTGCTCACCTGATTTTTTGATTCTGGTTAGAGAATCACGTTGATCGTTATTAACGCTGCTTGCAAGCAACATATCTGACAGAGCCAAGATTGAGTTCATCGGTGTTCTGATTTCATGACTGATATTAGAAATAAACTGACTCTTGGCAATATTCGCTTCTTCGGCCTCTATCTTTGCTGTTTTCAGTTCATTGGTTAACTTACCTAAGCGACTGCCCATTATTATGGTTGCATTGGCCGTGTCATTGAGTTCTTTGAGGTTAAATTGTTCATGAGAAACATCGAAGTTGCCCGAACTCATCTTGTTAAACATATTTCTAATTTGAGCTAGTGGTGCAGCGATGGTTTCGCTCATTCGCTTAGATACCATCCAGGTAAAAGCGAGGAACAGGATATAGAAGCCAATCAACCCCATAATCATGATGTAACCGATGCCCTGGTACTTATCTTTCAACGCCATCGATTCACGGTACATTTCATTTTCATCAACAACGAACAGCACTTTCCAGTTTGTTTCTGGAATGGTTACCCAAGAGACCAACTTGTTTTCATTGTTAAGCACCAATTTAGTTAACCCCTGATTCTGAGCATCAAATTGAGGCTGCAATGCTTTTGTATCTATTCTTTTAAACAGGTTAAAGTCCTCAGGCTTGAATATCTCCTGTGTGACTGCACTGTCATAGTGATGTTGTTTCAGTTCCTTGATATTAAAATCTTTCTCTCCTTTGGGAGGCAGCGCCATGATTGTACCTTCACTGTTTGCAAGGATGGCATAGCCGTTCCAAGGAACAATCAAATTTTGAATGTTAGTAACAATAGTCTCCACAGTAATATCAATACCGATAACACCTTCCAATGTGTCACCGTTATACACAGGCGCAATCGCTGATGTCATCCAACCCTGCCCTGCGGGATCAATATAAACATCAGTCCAAACGACCTTTCGTTCTGGGTTATATTTGTCGGTAGCCAAGTAATAGAAATTGTATTCTGGGATATTCATATCCGCCGGATACTGCTCTAACGTCTGAAACCAAGGATAGATATGATTGTAAGAATCCCAACTATTGAAATAAACGGCGGCAATAAATGGATCGCTGTTTTTAATCTCTTTCATTAAAGAGTCTAATTTGGCGAGCTTGAATATTTTATCCAAATCCTTCTCATTATTTTCTGTGAAGGCTGAATAAAAGGTGGCCGAACCACCTTTATCATCTTTGCTGTGTAAAACACCGTTATCACTGAATGCCAAATTTGACATATCCACGTCATCGGGATGAATTTCTTCAGCGAGAACCCGTTGAGTTTCGTTCCTGTATATTTCAGCAAGTCGAGAAACTGAATTTATACGCTCTCGCACTACATCACTTTCCATAGTGGAAGCAATATAGAGTTCATTATCAACCTGAGCACGTATGTAGTTCATGTTGTCCGAACTGATGAAATGGTTACTGATCAGATAAATGGTAACTAACAGAAGTTCAACCAGAATCAAAGGTATGATTCCGGTTTTGACCATAGAGCGCCAGACCCATGCTTGTACGCTTAATTGGTTTTCTCTATTCATAGCAGATCACGCGTAAAGTAAGGCAATCGAATGGATATCTTGTTGAATATCCATGAAAGCATCGACGATGGTTGGGTCAAAATGAGCACCTCTCTCATCTAAAATCATTTTGATGGCTTCATCATGAGTAAAGGCAGGTTTATAAATGCGTTTACTGATCAAGGCATCATAAACATCAACAATTGCCATCAGTCGTGCCGAAAGTGGAATGTCTTTACCAGATAGCCCTTGCGGATAACCAGAACCATCCCATTTTTCGTGATGTGAGTGTGCGATTTCTTTGCCGACACGAAGAAAACTCATCTCTTTTCCGTTGCTCTCTTCGGCCCTGTTGAGCGCTTCAAAACCTATCGTGGTATGAGTTTTCATAATCTCAAACTCTTCCTCTGTCAGCTTTCCTTTCTTCATCAAGATATGATCTGGAATGCCTATTTTACCTATGTCGTGTAGAGGTGCCGATTTGAAAAGCAAATTGATGGTATTGTCGTCCAATTGATTAGCATAGCTAGGCTCTTGGCATAGCCGTTCTGCCAAAAGCTTAATGTAGAACTGTGTACGTCGAATATGATTGCCAGTTTCGTTATCACGCGTCTCCGCAAGCGAAATCATGGCATTAAAGGCGATATTCTGAATGGCATGCAACTCTTCGATTTGTTCAATGCTTTCCTGAGTTCTTTTCTGAACCTCTTTTTCTAATGACTCATTTTCTCCTTTGAGGAGATCAGATGCCATTTTCAAAGATAAATGAGCTTTAACCCGAGCTTTAACAATTTCAGGCACAATCGGTTTGGTGATGTAATCAACAGCACCCAACTCAAGCCCTTTACGCTCATCAATGCTCTCGTTCTTTGCAGTAATAAATATAACGGGGATATCTTTAGTTGAAGGATTTGATTTTAAATACGAACAAACTTCAAAACCATCCATCTCGGGCATCATGAC
The DNA here is from genome assembly GCF_013041605.1 of Vibrio plantisponsor. GTDB lineage: Bacteria > Pseudomonadota > Gammaproteobacteria > Enterobacterales > Vibrionaceae > Vibrio > Vibrio plantisponsor. The sequence goes on from NZ_JABEQC010000004.1 coordinate 31,323, forward strand.
ATCAAGCAAAATTAAGTCTGGCTTATCGTTAGCGGCGATTGTTAGACCTTTGTCTCCGCTATTGGCACCTTTAACTTTGTAATCATCTTTTAGCAGCTTATACATCAAGCTGAGATTCTCAGGGATATCATCTATGACAAGCAATGTCGGAGTGTACGAAACAGAATGGTACATCTCTAATGTCCTTAAGTTATTGATTATAAGAATATTGCCATTAGACGAGATGAATTTATTATTATTTTAGTAATCTATATAAACAATAATATAACTAACTTTAGATACTGCTTATATATCAAGATATAGCGCGTATCATATAGAAAGGTCGTGACCAAAATCTACTTATTTTAATTCCAAAAAAACAATGAACTTATTTTAGAGCGATTACTCTTTCAATATTCAAATCAAATATATAGAAACAGCTCTTTTATGTAGTTCATTCTTTCGATCAAATACATTTTTGTGTTTTAAGATCCTAATAAATTTTTTTAGCAAATAACGGTAAACACGTTTTTTTTGTAACCCTCTCTTCGACACAGAATGATCATGCTATGCTTTCAAACAAATCGAAGGATTATTAAGTGGGAGTGATAATGGAAGTATTTGAATGTGTGTCATTCATCCTGTTGAAAGATAAACAAGTTCTATTGGAACATCGCTCAAAGTTAAAAGAAACCGACCCCGGTATGATCGCAATACCCGGTGGTCATTTAGAAGCTGGTGAAACTCAACAGCAAGCGTTATTACGAGAACTAAAAGAAGAACTTGATGTGACACCTAAAAATGCGAAATATCTATGTTCACTCTATCATCCAACCATTGAACTTCAGCTATTACACTATTACGTTATCACTGAATGGCAAGGGGCAATTATTCCATTAGAAGCGGACGCAGTTGATTGGTATGAAATTGATAACGCGCCTGTAGCAACTGAAGCTGACCGAATCGCTCTTGCAGAAGTCGGTCGTGTAAGTCAGTTCTTAGTGGGTTGAACATTAACCTAAATAGCACATTCATTTACAGCCCAATACATTATGAGATACTGACAACCAAGCTCATATAAACTATCACGTTACAGAGTGTGGAATAGCATTTGTCACTACTCACACTCATAGGAGATAAACGTTGTTTAAAAGCCAAACTCCGGTTTTGTTCGCTATCAATGGACTAACCGCACTCGCTTTTTCTTTTATTATGCCCATCATGAGCTTATTCCTTGTTAGTGAACTTCATACGGAACCAGCGCTTATTGGCCTCTATACATCCCTAACTGCATTGATGACGATTGTTGTTAGCCAGAAACTAACAGGATTGATTGATAAAGGTGTGCCAAGCAAGGTTCTGTTATTGCTATCACTTGCTGGTATTTTTTCTGCGGCCATCATGTTCTCTCTCGCATCAGAGTTTTGGCATGCTATCGTTATTGGCTGCCTCTTAATGCCAGTGGCTTCAAGTTCTATACCTCTTATCTTGACCGTAATAAGACGCTATGCAGATTCAACCGGAAAAAACAGCGCCAAGCTCAATTCTCAAATGCGCTCTGCCGTTTCTTTTCTTTGGATATTTGGCCCACCTTTAGCTTTTTTATCAGTCGACCAATTTGGTTTCGATAACAACTTCTATATTTCAGCTGCTATAGCAGGTTTTGTGATTATTTGGATTGCATTTTTGTTCCAAATGCCAGTCGTGGAAGCAGACAAAGTTAAAAACAAACCTAAAGTCAAGCTGCCTACAGCTGTCTGGTTTCTTGGGATTGTAATACTTATCGCTAACATTGCTAACAGCACATACATCAATGCAATGCCTCTCTTTATTACTCATGAACTCGGTTTATCGAAATCTTTCCCTGGCATCTTATTGGGAATAACAGCAGCCGTCGAAATACCCGCGATGCTATTAGCGGTTGGCTGGGCGCAGCGCTTTGGCAAAAGCCAAGTGATACGGTTTGGATTTGTGGCTGGTGCCGCTTTTTACCTTGGTATGTATTTCAATACTTCAATAAACATCTTCTTGGCTTTGCAGATCTTGAATGGGCTCTTTTTTGGCATTTTTGTTGGTTTAGGCATTACCATCATGCAAGATTTTTCACCAACTGCCGTAGGTAAAGCTTCGGCGTTTTATACTAATGCAATGCTAGTTGGCACTATGATCGGAACAAGCACCATGGGTGTTATTTCACAGTATTTTGGGTTTAAAGCACCGTTGCTTCTGTGCTTAGGCGCTATTATATGTTCGTTTATTGGTTTGATACTGTTCGATGCCTATATTGCTAACCAGCAACGTAAAGTTCAATGCGCTTGACCAACAAGATAAAACGATGAGCACAAGAATAAGCATTTATTTTTCGTGCTCATCTGAACTTGATGATTTTTGTTTCTGAAAACTCTTCCATTCAATTTTGTATTGCCTTGAACTGCTTATAAATATTCGCGTATAGAAACGCTGGCCACAAAACATTAATCACAGTGTCGACTACCTCTGAATGAGCCGAAATAACTGAATCTGAACAGAAATAAAAAGCCAACGACTTAATAACCATTATCAAAATTAGCAATACAACAAGACGAACAGAAACAACGAAACTCAAACTGAAATATCGTCCGAGAAAATCGTCACCCGAGCTGCCGCCATTCGCTTTGTATGCGGCATAGGTTCCAATACATAAAAAGGTAACATTAGAGATAGAGCTCATCGCAGCCCAACCATAAAATTCATAACTTCCAGGTATGAAGCTTATTGCCTCTAAAGCAAATGTCGTGAAAAACAAGTTGATGAAGAGATAAATAAAGCGGTCTTTTTCTGTGAGCCTGTTACTTCTAATGTCATTTTTGAGTTGCTCAATATTCCAAATATACAATTGGATTCCTCCCTGTTAGTCGTTCAAACTGACTCACATGCAATAGAAAGTTACTCGAGCTCATTGCCCATATTCTCAAGTGTCTTTTTACCGCAGATTGTGCAGGTGACATAGCGGTTCATGTTGTAGTAATGACCGCCATTAATGAACTCATGAATAAACAGGGTGACGCGTCCTAGTACCGATTTGTCGGTGTCATAACTCGACGGTTTACGCACTAGGCTCTCTTTATGTTCTGTCGAAGCTTTGCAGCGTTTGCAGTATCTAATCATCGGAATTTTCTCTTAGCGTTAAACACCTAGCAAATATACGCTTTTGATTAATACACACCTAAATCCACATAAATTTATGCGAGTGGCTTAAAAAACTGGCGGGGTTCCAAAGAGATATGAATTTTTGAATGGATGAATCAGAAAACTAAGATATTTAGAAACAAAGATTGAGCACTCCCAAACAATAACCACCACCGTTCAGGAGCACCAAAGAAAAGTCACAAGTTCGGCTCGTTTGCAGATAATACTTACTTGAAATTCATCTTGGCCTAGCCTTTTAGAACCCACCCTTAACGCAGTCGATTCAAAACAACCGACTGGTCTAAATGAGTTTGCCACTCAGTATAATCAAGACCTTTATCAAATATGAATTCAGTGACTAATGTTCTGACACATTCCACTAATTCGCTTGTACCCCAAGGCTTTTCAAAGTAGCGATTAATACCAGCGTTATTAATTGCATTGATAGTGTCAGAATGGGTTGCCTGCCCTGTGAGAAGAACCTTTTTGGTATGGATAAAGCGATCATCGGCACTAATTTCTGTAAGGAGTTCTACACCTGTTTTCTCTGGCATAACATGATCAGAGATCACCAAAGCAATATACTCGCCGTTAGCATCGAGCTCATCCATAAGATCTAACGCTTCAGAGGCTGACTCACAGTCTTCGATATTCAGCCAGAAGCAAAGAGGCTCTAGGTCTTGTAACACTGCGCTTAGCACTTCCCGCTGGTCATCCACGCATATGATATTAAGTTTCTCCATGGTCATCCTCTACTGGTAACTTTATTCTGAAAATGGTTGCGTCTTTATCGCTTTTGACCGCGATGCTTCCGCCATAACTTGAAACTATTCGCTTCACGATAGACAACCCCAACCCCAAACCAAACGACAAACCATCTTTTTTAGTGGTGAAGCTAGGTTGAAAAATTTTCCGCCTTGTCGCTTCATCGATTTCAGGGCCGTTATTGGTCAAGGTGATGAGAAGGCGATGTTTACTATATTTGGTTTGGATATCTAATCTTGGCTCCGGCGTCACCATCATGGCATCACAAGCGTTCTTAACGATGTTGACCCACACCTGAACCCATTCTGTTTGCGATCCTTTTAACTTAAGTAAATTACCCGGTCTCATTCTTACTGAAACTCTGCGCAAGTCGCTTTGCAAAAGGGTCAACGCTCGGTTTATTGTGTCGTTAATGTCTAGATCTTCATCGAGATTGACTTCACTTCTTGCAAGCTGCTTAACAGACTTCACAATGCCTACGGTATGGCTCGACGCCACACGTAGATCATGTAAATCTCTGCCCATTTGCCAGTAACGAATGGCAAGGTTCGCGTTAGTTATCCAATGAGAAGACAGTTCGTCTTCCGGTACAGCGCGTGCAAGTTCTCTCGCAACATTTTTAGGAAGTTGATACTTACGTTCAAGTATCAATCCTCGCCGTCTAGCTTCACTGGAAGAGACTTTTTGACCATGCATTAATCCATAATCAAAGAACTGGCTAGCCTCGGGATGAACCTCTTCCAACAGTTCCATAAAAAGGCTTTCAAGACGTTCGCTTTTACTGCTAACTACACCAATTGCATTGTTTAGTTCGTGAGAGATGCCCGCAGCTAGCTGTGCCAATGTGGTCATCTGTTCTGCGGAGTGCAGTTTTTCCAACGCTTTCTCTTTTTCTACCGCTTCCTGATGCGCTCGACGCTGGCGACGATTTAACTCCGCAACAATGACCGGCATAAATTGAGTACTGAGTGGGCCGAATTTTTCTACCTCTACAGCTTCACAGTGTCTGTCTATCCAACTGAGTTTTACTTCCGTTTGAGCCACAACCGTTGACGAAGCTGTCCAGGTTCCAGAAAAGAAACTGTGTACACCAATAAATGCGCCTTTTGATGCTGAAAACACCTTTACATGACGACCTTCATACTCTTCAAAATCCCCCACTAGCTCACCAGAATGGACATAGTAAAGTCGGTCATTGTAACCATCTTGCTGAATCACTTTACTGCCCGCTGACAGGGTTATCGTTCTCTCACTGTTTCTGAAGTAACGCTCTACAAGCGTGCGTTCTTGTTCATTCATGTTATTTGCCGACTAACCAATGAATCCGACCACATTCAAAGCCGCAACCATGACAAAGCTCAATAACACCCCTACGAGTCCAAGTACGACACCTACTTTTGCCATTTGGTTACTTTGCACGTAGCCAGTAGCATGAGCCAAAGCATTAGGAGGTGTACTGATCGGTAACGACATGCCCAAAGAGGCCGCAAAGGTCACCACTAGAATTAAGGTAACTTCACCACCTAGTGCGCTAAGAGATGTCATTGAAGCGCCCAATGCAGCCATTATCGGCATAAGTAAGTTTGCGGTCGCAGTATGAGACATAAAGTTTGCCATTAGCAGGCATAACAACGCAGCACCAAACAACACCACGTAAGGCGAAAAATCACCGAAAGGAATACTGTGAACAACCAGAGCAGCTAACCCTGTTTTATCTAACGCCAGACCCAGTGCGATACCACCGGATACCAGCCAGAGCACATCCCAAGATATCTTTTTCAAATCTTCTTTGTTGATGATTCCTGTTACTGAGAATACTGCGACAGGAATTAAAGCCACGGTATAAGAGTTCATACCGTGTAAATCCCCCACCAACCAGAGCAATATGGTCGCGGCAAAAGTGATATACACCACCAAAGCTTTTGGAGTCTTAAGGAATTTACCTTTGATAGTCAGCTCAATTCGCTGCTGATCGGCTTTGTATAATGAGCAAATCAAAAACCACGACAATGCCATCATCACAATCACAAATGGCACACCAAACGCCATCCATTCACCAAAAGTAATCAGATTGTCACCGACGAGATATTTAAGCGCTATAGCGTTGGGTGGTGTCCCAATTGGTGTGCCGATACCGCCGATATTGGCTGCGACAGGAATACACAACGCAAATGCAATTCGCCCTGGGTCTTTCGGACCAAACACAGCAATAACGGGTGCCAAAATAGAAAGCATCATCGCAGTAGTTGCAGTATTGGACATAAACATCGAAAACACGCCCGTGATCAGCATCAAGCCAAGCATGACGTACTTAGGGTTCTGACCAAATGGCTTGAGCAATACCCGAGCTAAGTTGACATCCAATCGATACTTAGTTGCCGCCATTGCCAAAAAGAAACCGCCGAGAAACAGCATAATAATTGGGCTTGCGAAGGTTGCCATAATGTCGCTGTATTTAAGCAGTTGCCCAAACTCGGGTTGCGATTCGTTGAAACGAAACAGAATAAGCCCTTTGTTTGAAAGCATCAGCAATTCGAGAACAATGATGACGACCGACGTGGCGTAAATTGGGATCGGCTCAAAAACCCACAACAAAGCAGCAAGTAAGAAGATCGCAATGACACGTTGCTGAATAATCGTCAAACCGTCGAATGGAAAAGCCGACAACGGCATAAGCAAAATAAGTAAAGGTATTGCAATTGGAATAATAAATTTTAAGTAAGGGCGTACCATCGCTGCTCTTCCTTGCTGCTGGTTAAACCAATTTGAACAAATGGGGTATCAATACAACTTCAACACTTATCTGCTCTTTATTGCCCTAAGCGATTTACTTAGTGCTAATGCTTGAAAGAAAAATGACAGATTTTGATATGACACCAGAATTCAAACTAACGGATACATTATGGAAGAGAGAAAACAAAAAGTTAGGAGTGAGATCAACGATTAAGTGTTCCCTCAAAACAACATGTCAAAAATGAGGGCTTAGGCACAAACTCGTTTCCGTTTTCATCAAATAGAAGGATGAAGAAAAAGAAAAATCCGGCCGAAGCCGGATTTAAGATTCATTGAACTGAGATTACTCATGCGTACCAAGTTTTACTTTACCGTTGGTTTTAAACCACAGCGCTTCTTTGCGACGGCGACCAAGCAGAATAGGACCATCATCGTAGAATAAGAAGTTCTTCCAGTGACGCTTAAATACAGACCATTTGGTTTCAATCACATTGTATTTTTCATAACAGAAATAGACAGTAACATCGTCTTGCCAGTCAATGTGTTCTAATACAGCTTGTGGTAGAGCTTCATCATCACTCTCCCATTCTGTCATCCAGTCTACTTCGTTTGACCAACTGCCTGCTTTGCTCGGCCAGTCTTGAGAGCTGAAACGCTCTGCATCTGGGCTCTGCGAGCTTAAGTTTTCTTTCCAATACTGAGCTGCGCGAAGTTGAGTCATAGGTTTTATCTGTGCCAAATCCTGTTCTGGAACTGGCATAGATTGATGGGTAAAAATCCATTTTCTTTGGTAATCATCCAAAGGCAAATACGACATGAAATGTCCTTAGGCTTTGAGCCATCCATTTTCGGTGGCTTGTTCAATCATTTGCTGCGCATATTCCCACAGCGTATGTGAACCATCGTCAATACGTCGATTCACGGTTAATGCTTGTTGGCGAGTTACGTTGTTTTCTCTCCAACCAATTCCCTGATTGTTGAAATTCAGCATCATAGGAATCAATCTGTCGAGCGCTTTGGCAAATTTAGCATCCGCGCTCTCGGCGGCTTCGAATTCACGCCATAGAGAAAACAGATCTTCCGCCTGATCGTCTGGTAATAAACCGAACAACCTTTCAGCAGCAGCCAGCTCTTTCTGCGCTTGCTCTTTTGAAGCTGCTGCATCATATACAAAGGTGTCGCCAGCATCAATTTCAACCATGTCATGCATCAATAACATTTTCAGAACCCGACTAATCTCCACAGGTTCATTTGCATGCTCTTGCATCACCAATGCCATCATAGCGACGTGCCAACTGTGCTCAGCACTGTTTTCTAATCTGTCTTCCGCACATTGAATACGGGTACGACGCAACACAGATTTTAATCTGTCCAATTCCAAAACAAGATTGAGTTGTTGTTGCAATCGCTGATTCATATTATTCCTCTTTCCAATGCGCGTTGATCAGTGACATCAGGTTGTGATCTTCCCACTTACCGTTAATCAGAATGTAGTCTTTGGCATGCCCTTCGTGTGAGAAACCTACACGTTCGAGTACACTTTCACTGCGTTTATTACGGGGAATGTAAGCAGCCATAATACGGTGCATATTCTGAACAGAAAACATGTAGTTGCATGCCATTTGCAGTGCGCGGGTCATGGTTCCTTTGCCTTGTGCATCACAGGCAAGTGAATACCCAACATTGCAGGTATAAATGGGAAAGCGATTTAAGTTACTGAATGAAATAGTGCCAAGCATTTTATCGGTCTTGGCATCAATAATCAGCAGATAGTAGCCCAGAGAAAGTTTATGTACTTCGGTGAGTTTAAGTAACCTCTGCTGCCAGCCTTCTGTAGTAAAGAAGGCTTCTTCACGCGCAGGGTCCCATGGTTTTAGGTGTTCTCGGTTCTCTTTGAAGTATTGGGCAATGCGCTCAGCATCATTAAACTGAGCGGTAACCAGTAGTATTTCGCCATCCGTTTCATAAACTGACGTTGGCGTGCTGTTCGATTCAATCAACGTTTCTTAATTCCATAATCGCGAAGCTTGTTGGCGACAGAGGTGTGTGACACATCTAGGCGCTTAGCCAGTTTGCGACTTGAAGGGAAAGACTGGTACAAACGGTCAAGCACCTGAGCTTCATACTCTTTCATGATGTCGTCCAGTGAGCCATCAAGATTGATATTGGTGACACCCACATTGTTGCTTTCCAACTGCGGCAAATGGAAAAGTTCAGCAGTTAGCACATCGTCTTGCAACTCAGTAAGTGCACGTAAAACCATATTGTCTAATTGGCGAATATTGCCCGGCCATTGATACAAAGCCAGTTGGTCGAGCAAACCTTCGTCCAGTTTCGGTTTAGCCATACCAAGTTTTGCAGTGTGCTTGGCAATAAACAGTTCCAACAGAGGCTGAACATCACTAGGACGCTCTCGTAACGGTGGAATAGTCAATGTCAGTACATTGAGACGGTAGAAAAGGTCTTCGCGGAACTTGCCGGATTCTGCCAGCTCAGCCAGCTTATAACGTGTAGAAGCAATCACACGCACATTGACATGGATTTCGTGTTCTTCACCAACGCGGCGGAAAGTGCCATCTTGCAAGAAACGCAGCAGTTTAATTTGCAGATGAGGGCTCATTTCACCGATTTCATCCAGCAGAACTGTGCCGCCATTGGCTTGTTCAAAGATACCTTTATGACCTTGCTCATGGTTGAACGAACCCGGAGCATGACCAAACAACTCAGTCTCAGCCACATCATCTGGCATAGACGCACAGCTTAAAACTAAGAATGGATGATCAGCACGGTCTGAACGATTATGACAAGCTCGGGCAAGCATTTCTTTACCTGTCCCCGTATCCCCTTCGATCAACAAGGGCTGATCAAGCATCGCAAGTTTTTTCGCTTGGGTGATAAGTGCCTTATGGCGATTTGAAACACCAACGAAATGCTCGAAACCAAGGTTGTTGTGCAGAGACAGCTGAGTCTCAGTTGCAACACCGGTGACTCGAGGGCGAATGATCATCATAGCGCTGGCAAAGGTCGATTCTTTGGATTCGCCAGTGATGTACACAGGCATCATTTCCATTAAGTAATCCAGACCATCCAATACGATCTCCTCGCGAAGACGGGACTTACTGCCTTCTATCCAACGCTGGAAATTGAAACTTGGTAACAGCGTTGAAATGTGTACACCATTCATATCTCCATTGTCTTTGTTAAACAGAGACAATGCAGAATGGTTAGCCATATCGACAGAGCCCTTCAGGTCAATCGATAGCACCGCATCAGGCAAATTGTTCAATAAGGAAATCAGTTCCGTATTGTGCCTTTCCATTGGCATAAACTGAATTTTACGTACGTCTTTAACACCGGAAATTCTACGAATTTCAGCCATTAACTCACTGAAAGTTTCAAAATCAATGTCTGGACAGTTTAAGTAAATAATTCCGGAAATATCGATTTCGATACCACGTAAATCGATATTTTTAGAGGCGAGTATGTCGAGGAGTTCTCGAGTCAGACCAAGTCTATCTTCGCAAAATACTTCAAGGCGCACAGAATGATTTCCCAATAAGAAAGTGTCACGAAAAGTTGACAGTAGTTTCTATCAAGGGCTGAAATGCGTCAAGTAATCTGTGTGCCTGTCGCGTGTTTTCTCCTATTTCACGGTCAACGCGGTGACTTTTGTAACGATTTGTTTGCGAATTGCGCTCAATTTTACAGCGCGATCTTTATGCCATGGTAACGGACGTAACAATGTCATTGCTTTTAAACCTAAACGTGCCGTTAAGATGCCTACACCGATACCCTGCCCTGCACGCGCCGATACTTTACCCGCTAAATCCATAGAAAGCAGATCCATACTGGCATCGATCACCAGTTCGCTTGCCCCTGCTGCGGCCATGTTAACCAATACAGATTTAAACAGTTTCAATCGTGACCAATACCCAAGTTCAACACCATACAGCTGGGCAAGTTGATCAATCATGGTGAAGTTGCGCCAAGCCACCAGCAACATATCTGCAATCGCTAATGGACTTATCGCCACTAATGCTGCTGCTTCGGTTGAGAACTTAGACACAAGCTGAGTAGCTTTCTTATCTTGTTCGCTCACCACCATAGCATCATACATATCTAAAATTTCAGCATCGCTATGACTGTCACTAACGCTGTTTTTCCAGCGTTCATAAGCAGGCGACGTAGGCATCACTCCACCTTGTTTTGCCAACGACTCGCAAAACGTTTCACCCTGACCCACCACGTCTTTGGTCATTAACGCTTCCGCTTGCTCCTGAGTTGAAAAATGATTTCTCAACTTGCGGAGTTTCCAGAGCTCTCTACCTATCGCTCCTAGCCCTAGCGATGCGAGCGTGGCGATAAATCCTGTCCAGCCAAGGCTTAACCAGTCTGATGTTTGAACAGCCTTAATCACAGAGTCTATCGCTTGCCAAGTAACTAGACCACCAAAGCCTACTAATAAGCTGGAAGCCAACCAGCGACGACCACGCTTAGGTCGGATTATTTGTTCTAGTTGCGTTTCAATATTGCTTTCTTCAATCTCAGCGACCGAAGGGACGAACTTCTCTTGTTCGGAAAACTGTTTTTGCGCAGTAAGTTCGACTTTGTCATTTTCTTTGTCTAACGACTGAGTGAAGATTTGTTTGGCTTTTAAATCGCTCATTGCAGCTTATCTCCAATCAAAGTATCTAAAGCTTTGTCTACGCGAATATGCTGACAAGGCTCATCATGATTCATGCTCGCAGGTCGGAACGAAGTGAAATCGAAACGGCTCTTTTGCCAAAAATCAGGATTTGGCAACTTGTTAGGCACTTCTCCCGGATACAAAGTGAGCGACTCTCCCGCTTCAGTCAAACCCTGAATAGCCGGTACTCTGCCTTCACTGGTATCAATATGACCTGACTTGGTTGCTCGAACCGATGCCATACTAATGCAGCTCATCTCAATATTTTCGTAGGCCGCTGATTGCCAAGCAGGATGAATCATCTGCTGAAGCAGCGACACTAGGTTCCCATATTGATCGGGGGTTATGTGGTCTGCTTTGGTGGCCGCAAACAGCACTTTATCGATCTTGGGAGAAAAGATGCGTTTCAATAAGCCATTTCTGCCATAGCGGAAGCTATGCATAATTTGTTCAAGCGCGCTGCGCATATCCATAAAGGATTCGTGACCATCATTCAACGGGGAAAGACAATCGACCAGCACGATTTGACGATCAAATGTTGAGAAATGGTGTTTGTAGAAGGCTTTAATAACCTTGTTCTGATATTCCTCATAACGCTTTTTAAGCAGAGATAAAACACTGTGCTTACCCGCCTTGGTCGCAGCTTCAATATTTCGGCACGGGAAGAATTGCAGTACAGGAGCCCCTTCCAGCTCTCCGGGTAAGACAAATCTTCCCGGCTGAACCCAATGCAACCCAGACTCCTTACATTTGTGCAGATAGTCTGTATAAAGCGAAGCAATGTGCGCGAGTGTTTTTTCATTCGCTTCTTCATTCAAATCGAGTTTGTCTAGCTCTTCAAGCCAAGGTTTCGCCAGTTCTGCTCTAATGCCATGCATGGCATTGAATTGCTGTGCAGACCACGCAGCAAAATCCAGCTCAAGCATCGGCAAATCAAGCAGCCACTCACCCGGATAATCGATAATATCCAGATACAGAGTCGAAGTACTGCTCAGTAACTTTTTGGTCCGCTTCTTAGTTTTGTACTTGATAGCTAAACGAATTTCACTCACATCGCGAGTTGGCACCGGCCACTCTGGGGGCATAGATTGCAGTTGCGCCATTGCTTCGTCATAACCAAAACGCGGCACCATTAGGTTGGTTTGTGGGACACGTTTCGCGCCGATAATTCGCTTATCTCGCGCTGCGGCAAGCAGTGGCAAATTATCATGTGTGGACGTATGCAGCAGTTGATTCACCAACGACGTAATAAATGCGGTTTTTCCTGCACGGGATAGCCCCGTTACGGCTAATCTCACATGAGCATCTAAACCACGATTAATTAAGTCATTCACTTCTTGGCGAATTCGCTTCATTGACAGTCTCCCAGAAAATCTTTAGCGCATCATGACGTTGTTAATCTTAATACGAGATGAATAAAAAAGCCCCTGAATAAAATCAGAGGCTTAGTATTCGTTTTTAAACGGTTAATCTTCTTCAATCAGCTTGTAGATAACAAACAGTGCGATTTCCAACATCACGAACAGCACGCAAGTAATCGTTACGTACTTATCATCAAAGATACTGATCCCATGAAGAATAAGGTCGTAGCCCACAAAAGCACCGATAACCACGGCTATGAGGATTTGAAGAATTTTTATAAAGCGAGGCATCATGCTCTCCTGACGTTTCAATAAGTTAACAAGCCAATAATTATTAAAGCATTATATAGACAAAAAGTGCCGCTTTCGCCGCACTTTTTGTGATTTATTGGTCAATATTATCTTTATTAAGAATTACTTGGCTGCTTCAGCGATTTTTACGCGCCAAGTATCCGGACCAGTTTGGTGTGCGTTTGTACCCGTAGAATCAACCGCAACCGTTACTGGCATATCTTCCACTTCGAACTCGTAGATCGCTTCCATACCTAAGTCTTCAAAAGCAACCACACGAGCTTTCTTAATCGCTTTAGCCACAAGGTAAGCTGCGCCACCCACTGCCATCAGATAAACCGCTTTGTGTTTCTTAATCGATTCAACCGTTGCAGCGCCACGCTCTGCCTTACCAATCATGCCCATAATGCCCACTTCTTCCAGCATCATGTCAGTAAATTTATCCATACGCGTTGAGGTTGTTGGGCCCGCAGGACCAACCGCTTCATCACCCACAGCATCAACAGGGCCGACGTAGTAGATAAACTTATCTTTTAGATCGACACCTTCAGGTAACTTCTCACCATTTTGCAGCATGGTTTGAATACGCTTATGAGCAGCGTCACGACCTGTCAGGATCTTGCCTGAAAGCAGTACCGTTTCACCCGTTCTCCAAGACTGTACTTCTTCTGCCGTCACAGTATCTAGGTTAACTCGACGAGTATTTGAACCAGCTTCCCAAGTGATTTGTGGCCAATCTTCTAACTTCGGTGGTGTTAGTTCCGCAGGGCCTGAACCGTCAAGGGTGAAATGTACGTGACGCGTTGCTGCACAGTTTGGAATCAAACATACAGGTTTAGAAGCTGCGTGTGTCGGCGCTGTTTTGATTTTAACGTCAACAACGGTTGTTAAACCGCCAAGACCTTGCGCACCGATACCCAATTTGTTTACACGGTTGAAGATATCAATACGCAGTTCTTCTTCCGCATTTTGTGGGCCACGAGCAATCAGCTCATGAATATCGATATGTTCCATCAAGGATTCTTTTGCCAGTACTGCCGCTTTCTCAGCCGTACCGCCGATACCAATACCTAGCATACCCGGTGGGCACCAGCCTGCGCCCATGGTTGGCAATGTTTTCTCTACCCATTCTGCAATATCGTCAGACGGGTTAAGCATTACCATCTTAGTTTTGTTTTCACTACCGCCGCCTTTAGCCGCGATTTGAATTTCAACTTTATTACCCGGAACCATATTGATATGTACAACCGCTGGCGTGTTGTCTTTGGTGTTAATACGTTTACCAGCAGGGTCCATCAAAACAGATGCACGTAGTGGGTTGTCCGGATTGGTGTATGCCTGACGAACACCTTCGTCCACCATTTGTTGAACCGTCATATCAGTAGAGTCCCACTGAACAGCCATACCAATGTTAACAAAGCAAGTTACGATACCTGTGTCTTGACAGATAGGACGGTGGCCTTCTGCTGACATGCGAGAGTTAATCAAGATTTGCGCGATAGCATCTTTCGCAGCTTGGCTTTCTTCTTTGTTGTAGGCTTCTTCTAGGGCTTTGACAAAATCTAGCGGGTGATAGTAAGAAATGTATTGTAGAGCATCAGCTACACTACTGATTACGTCTTGTTGTCGAATTACCGTCATTGCTTGCCTCTTTTATTGTTATGCTTCCTTGAGCTTTTAAAGAGCTTACCTTTGAATCAGAAATTGCATGGAATTGGTGAGCCCATCAAGTGGCTTTATGATACTCTTGCTTTCCTCAACGCGCCATTCGGTGAACGGTCTCTTTGTCACAAATTACTAAAATGACAATCTATTAAAATGAATAAATACGAACAAAAAATCATTCAGTCAAAAGCACTTACCTATCATACGGATATTGCAACTCAGCTTTTTTCAAAGGTAGAAAATCATCCTTGGGCCATGCTGTTACGCTCGGCTTCAGAGACACATATCGACAGCCGCTACGACATTTTGGTGGCGAACCCAATAGCCACTCTCACAACCACTGGTGAAGAAACCATCATCACTGAACCCTCCGGTGTAACTTCATCTTCAGCAGATCCATTTGTATTGCTCGCCACTTTGCAAAATCAGTATCTGCCTAAGCAAAGTTATAATGAGAGCCTGCCATTTGTTGGCGGTGCCGTTGGCTATTTTTCATATGATTTAGGTCGTAGAGTCGAGAAGCTGCCTAGCCTTGCCAAACACGATATCAATATGCCAGATATGGCAGTGGGTATTTATGAGTGGGCAATTGTGGTCGATCACCACAGCAAAACGGCTCAATGGGTTGGCATTAACTTAGATCAGGCGCAGCAGTGGCTGGAAATGCAAGACAGATACTGCCAAGACGAAAAAACCAGACAAGCATTCTCTCTTACAACGGCTTGGCAATCGAACATGACACCGGAAAGCTACGCTGAAAAATTTGCTAAGGTTCAGGAGTATTTGAAATCTGGAGATTGTTATCAGATCAACCTAGCACAGCGTTTTGAAGCTCAGTATCAAGGCTCTGAATGGCAAGCCTATCTTAAGTTAGAAAACTACAACCTAGCGCCCTTCTCTGCATTTATTCGTACTGAAGAAGGGGCAATTTTAAGCGTTTCACCAGAGCGTTTCTTACAGTTACGTGGAGAAGAGATCGAAACCAAACCGATCAAAGGTACCCGACCAAGAAGCCAAGACAAAGAACTAGATGACGCTTTTGCATCAGAGCTTGCTCATGCTGAGAAAGACCAAGCCGAAAACCTGATGATTGTTGATTTACTGCGTAATGACATTGGTCGTGTCGCCGCGCCGGGCTCTGTTCACGTTCCTAAACTGTTTCATATTGAGAGCTTCCCAGCGGTTCACCATCTTGTTAGTACCATTCGTGCCAAGCTAGACAGCCAATATTCGGCCTGTGACCTACTCAAAGCTGGCTTTCCGGGCGGATCCATTACTGGGGCACCGAAAGTGCGTGCAATGGAAATCATCGAAGAACTCGAACCTCATCGTCGCAGCGCTTACTGTGGTTCGATTGGTTACATTAGCCGACACGGGCAAATGGACACCAGCATTACAATTCGCACCCTAGTTGCGCACAATCACAAAATTTATGCTTGGGCTGGTGGAGGTGTGGTTGCGGACAGCCAATGTGATTCAGAATTTCAGGAAACATTGGACAAACTGAGCAGAATTTTGCCTATATTAGAAAGATAAGTTGAACGCCAGATAAGCAGCTTCTTCATGAAATTGCTTATCTGGCTGCCTTTCTAATGTTATAGAAACAACTATTGGGTCAGCATGAAAGTAACAACACCGCTCACTAAAACGGAACTAATACAGCGATTCCAACTTCATCAAACCGTTGATTATCACGTTGAATCAACGCGTCGCTACGACAAAATCCCAAAAGATTCACTACGCAAAGCATCGGTACTGATTGGATTTGTACAAAGAGAGCATGGTTTGAACATTGTTTTGACCAAACGCGCAGAACATCTAAAACATCATCCCGGTCAAATCAGTTTCCCGGGCGGAAAATACGAAGAAGACGATCAAACCCTCTATAGAACAGCGATACGAGAGGCAGAAGAAGAAATAGGTATTAACGCCTCTGACATAGAAACCTTTGGTCAGTTGCCCGAAATCATTACCATCAGCAAGTTTTCAGTCACACCTATCATGGCTTTTATTAACCCTAACTATCAGGCAACGATTGATCCTAATGAAGTAGAAGAAGTCTTTGAAGTGCCCGCGGATCATTTGTTAGACAAGAACAAACTCTATTCGGGTATTTTTCAGGTCAAAAGTCAGCCTCATCGAATATTTGCTATCCCCTATCAACGACATTTCATATGGGGGATGACGGCGCAAATCATTCAGGCTTTGCAACGTCACATCAATATCCATCACAAATAAATCAAACTTATTAACATAAACACTGGTTATTAATTAAACACAAGTATACAGCACTTACGCAACCCTTCTTTCGAATTAGTTTTTCTAATCAAAAAACTCAAAATAACTCATGTGTGGCACGTAATTTCCGTGATCTACTTGTTATTTTGAGCAAACAACTCGCTCACTCCGCTGTTGATGTGATTTATATCAACTTTTTTTGCAACACAAACAAAGAGAATTGCGCACGAAATTATTTTCCCATAAAAAATTGAGATATAAAAAATGAACACATCGATTGCTATCGAAAAATCAGAACAATCTTCTAATAAATGGACTTATCAAGATTTTGCATGGACTCTCTCTCTTTTTGGTACGGCTGTAGGTGCAGGTGTACTTTTCCTTCCCATTAAAGCGGGTGCGGGTGGTTTTTGGCCATTAGTTATTTTGGCATTGATCGCAGCCCCAATGACATGGTTCGCTCACAAAAGCTTAGCTCGCTTTGTACTCTCGGCTAAGAACCCTGAAGCGGACATCACTGACACTGTAGAAGAACACTTCGGTAAAACTGGCGCAAACCTTATTACTTTCGCTTACTTCTTTGCCATTTACCCTATTGTTCTTATTTACGGCGTTGGTATCACCAACACGGTTGATTCTTTCCTAGTAAACCAAGTAGGTATGGAATCGATACCTCGCTGGTTACTATCTGGCTTATTGATCGCAGCAATGACTGCGGGTGTTTTGTTTGGTAAAGAACTGATGCTGAAAGCAACTTCAGCAATGGTATACCCACTTGTAGCAATCCTACTGGCTCTGTCTTTCTACCTTATCCCAGAGTGGAACAGCTCAATGGTCGAAGTAGCACCGGATTGGTCGTCTATGCCTTCTATTATTTGGCTAGCAATCCCAATTATTGTGTTCTCTTTCAACCACAGCCCTATCATTTCTCAGTTCTCTAAAGAACAACGTATGCAACACGGTGAAAACGCAGTTGAGAAAACTGACTCAATCACTGGTGGCGCAGCTATGATGCTGATGGGCTTTGTTATGTTCTTCGTGTTCTCAGTTGTCCTTTCTCTGTCGCCAGAGCAACTAGCAGAAGCAAAAGCACAGAACATTTCGGTACTTTCTTACCTAGCAAACATCCATGAGTCACCATTGATCTCATACATGGGTCCTCTGGTTGCTTTCGCTGCAATTACTTCTAGCTACTTCGGCCACTTCTTAGGCGCGCATGAAGGTCTAGTTGGTCTGATCAAATCGCGTTCACAAACACCTGTAAACAAGATTGAAAAAGCGTCTCTACTGTTCATCGTTGTTACAACTTGGATTGTTACGATTATTAATCCAAGCATCCTTGGAATGATTGAGACAATGGGCGCACCAATGATTGCTGCTATCCTATTCTTGATGCCTGTATTTGCGATGAACAAAGTTCCTGCTATGGCGAAGTACAAGACTTCTGTTCCAGTGCAAATTTTCACAGTTATTTGTGGTCTTGCAGCGATTAGTTCTGTAATCTACGGCGCGTTTTAATCCCAAACTTTGTAAAGTCCGATTAAACTAAAAATATAATAGTAGTAAGCCTCCTTTTTACAGGAGGCTTAGTTTGAGGTAATCGCTATGATTAGTGTGTTTGATATCTATAAAATTGGCATCGGTCCTTCGAGCTCACATACAGTTGGACCAATGAAAGCCGGTAAACAATTTGTTGATGACTTAAGCGCAATGGATAAGCTACAAGACATCACCAAAATTACCGTGGACGTTTATGGATCATTATCGCTGACAGGGAAAGGTCACCATACAGATATTGCTATCATCATGGGCTTAGCAGGTAACACTCCTGAGCATGTTGATATCGACAGTATTCCAGGTTTTATTGAAAGCGTTCAGCAGACTGAACGTCTTCCTGTTGGTACGCACAATCATACCGTTGCTTTTCCACGTGAAGGTGGCATGGTTTTCCATAAGAGCTTCTTGTCTTTACACGAAAACGGCATGTCAATTCATGCGTGGAACGGTGACGAAGTTGTTTACAGTAAAACCTACTACTCTATCGGCGGCGGTTTTATTGTTGATGAAGAGCATTTCGGTCAAAAAGCAAAAAATGAAGTATCAGTTCCTTACCCGTTTAACTCAGCAGAAGAGTTGGTTAACCAGTGTAAAGAGAGCGGACTTTCTATCAGTACTCTAGTAATGGAGAACGAGAAAGCCCTTCATACTGATGTTGAAGTGAAAGAGTACTTCGCGAACATTTGGCGAACCATGCAAGAGTGTATGGAACGTGGTATGAACACCGAAGGTATTCTTCCAGGTCCACTGCGTGTGCCTCGTCGTGCTGCAGCTCTGCGCCAACAGCTTTTGACTTCTGAAAAAATCACTAACGATCCTATGGCCGTTGTTGACTGGGTAAACATGTACGCATTCGCAGTGAATGAAGAAAACGCAGCGGGTGGTCGTGTGGTTACGGCTCCAACGAACGGTGCGTGTGGCATTATCCCTGCGGTACTTGCTTACTACGACAAGTTCATCCAGACAGTAACAGAGAAAGATTATACTCGTTACTTCGCAGCTTCTGGCGCTATCGGTGGTTTGTACAAGCAAAACGCATCTATCTCTGGCGCTGAAGTAGGTTGCCAAGGTGAAGTTGGCGTAGCGTGTTCAATGGCTGCTGGTGGTCTTGCGGCTCTGTTAGGCGGTAGCCCAGAGCAAGTGTGTATGGCAGCTGAAATTGCTATGGAACACAACTTAGGTCTAACGTGTGACCCTGTTGCAGGACAAGTGCAAGTACCATGTATTGAACGTAATGGTATTGCTGCTGTAAAAGCAATCAACTCTACCCGTATGGCAATGCGCCGTTCATCAGCGCCACGCGTTTCTCTTGATAAAGTCATTGAAACTATGCTGGAAACCGGTAAAGACATGAACGCAAAATACCGTGAAACATCACAAGGTGGTTTAGCCGTTAAAGTTATCTGTTAATCGCGAGTTTTTGCTCTGTTAAATGAAAGCCTGAAGATGATTCTTCAGGCTTTTTTCTTTTCTAATCTACCCTTTCTTGACTTACCTTTACTTAGTTTTACTTTTTGAACGCTTGTTAAAAAAAGCGATTCGCTTAAAAATGGTTCTCATTACTGCTGTTCATCATTCGGAATCATTTCATCCACATGGCTATACGTATCACAACTAAAAAAGTCTTCGTCGTGCTGGCGCTTATCGCTGGTATCGGTGGTGCTGGTTACTACTTTTATCCCAAAGAAGCGCCACCAAGTTTCGCAACCGAAACGGTCCATAGAGGCAACATAGAAAACACAGTGCTTGCCACTGGTATGTTGCAAGCGTCTAAACTGGTTGCTGTTGGTGCTCAGGTTTCCGGTCAGATTGAAAAGCTTGGCGTAAAGCTCGGTGATGAGATCAAACAAGGCGACTTAGTGGCTCAAATTGATAGCCTTACACAACAAAACAGCCTTAAAGAAGCTAACGCGTCACTAAGTAGCCTGAAAGCACAAATAAGTGCAAAGCAAGCTCAAATTCGTCAAGCTCAGTCTGAATATACACGTCAAAAATCAATGCTTGCAGATAAAGCGAGCTCACAAGCGGACTATGAATCAGCAGAAGCAACGCTAGCAATCTACAAAGCGGAACTTGAACAGATCAAAGCAGAGTTAGAGCAAGCGAAGATCAGTGTCGACAGCGCACAAATCGACCTCGGTTACACCACGATCAACGCACCAATGGATGGCACTGTGGTTTATAGCGCGGTAGAAGAAGGTCAAACGGTTAACGCTAACCAAACTACCCCAACCATTATTGAACTGGCACAGCTTGACCGCATGACGGTGAAAGCACAGATTTCAGAAGCGGATGTGGTGAACGTTAAGTCAGGTCTACCTGTTTACTTCACAATCTTAGGTAAACCAAACCACCAATATCATGCAACTTTAAGAGCGATTGAACCGGGTCCAACACTAATGGATGGTGATGACAGCGATCTTTCCGTTAGTAACGATGAAGCCATCTACTACCACGGTCTATTTGAAGTGGATAACCCAGACCGAACGCTACGCATCGGTATGACAGCGCAGGTATCGATTGTATTGAACAAAGCTGAAAACGCACTACTGGTGCCAGCTCAAGTCATTCTCAAACAACCGGGCAAAACGCCGCGTTATCAAGTTCCAGTATTGGTCAATGGTCAGCAGGAAATGCGTGATGTGACCATTGGTATCAACAACAAAATCTTTACTGAAGTCACCAGTGGACTAGAAGAAGGCGATCAAATTATTGTTGGAACACCAAGTGCCGGTGGTACGCGTTCTAGCCGTATGGGTCCACCGAGGATGTTTTAATGTCTCGTCCACTACTTGAAATATCCCATATCTATCGTAGCTTTGCCGCGGGTGACGAAGAGTTAACGGTACTTAAAGACGTTAACCTCACCATTGAACGTGGTGAGATGGTTGCTATCGTCGGAACATCTGGCTCTGGTAAGTCTACATTAATGAACATCCTTGGCTGCCTTGATCAACCAAGTAGCGGTGATTACTGGATTAACGGTCGAAATACATCACAACTCAACTCAGACCAACTGGCTGAGCTACGCCGTGAACATTTTGGCTTTATCTTCCAGCGCTACCATCTGCTTGGTGATTTAACCGCTGTTGGTAACGTTGAGATCCCCGCAATCTATGCGGGCAGTGATAAGAAAGCACGTCAGGAACGCGCGGAAAAACTGCTTACTCGCCTTGGTCTTGCTGACCGTCTGGATCACAAACCGAACCAATTAAGTGGTGGTCAGCAGCAGCGTGTTTCCGTTGCTCGCGCATTAGTTAATGGTGGCGATGTGATACTGGCTGACGAACCAACAGGTGCACTTGATAGTAAAAGTGGCGAAGAGATGATGATCCTGCTGCAAGAGCTTCATCAGCTTGGTCACACTATCATCATCGTTACCCACGATTTGAAAGTCGCTCAACACGCAGATCGAATTATTGAAATCAAAGATGGTGAAATAATTAGTGACACTGTCACTAAAAAAGAACTGATTTCACAGAACAGCGATAGCGTAAAACCTTCTCCTGCTACAGATGTATTAGGAAAAGGTCGTAATCTATTCGATAACTTGTGGGAAGCGCTAAAAATGGCGTTGGTAGCCATGTCTAACCACAGGCTCAGAACTTTCCTGACCATGCTAGGCATCATTATCGGTATCGCATCGGTTGTTTCAGTAGTAGCCTTAGGGAATGGTTCGCAGAAATCGATTCTCGAAAACATCTCAGCAATGGGTACCAACACGATCGACATTATGCCGGGGACTGGTTTTGGTGACCGACGCTCAGGGCGAGTGAGAACCTTAACCGCTGCCGACGCTGACGCGCTGAAGAACTTACAGTTTATTGATAGCGTTACACCCACACTGAGCACGTCTGTGACTTTGAAATATGGAAACCAAGCCGTGACAGCTTCAGTACAAGGCGTGGGACCGGATTATTTCCGTGTGCGCGGCTATGAACTGGCGAATGGTCAATATTGGGATGATTCCAGCGTGTCTTCTATGGCTCAAGAAGCGGTGATTGATAACAATACCCTCAAATCATTGTTTCCTGATCAAAACCCGATTGGTGAAGTGATTTTCGCCGGTAATTTACCGATCCGTATCATAGGTGTTACCAAAGCGAAAGAGAGTGCATTTGGTAATAGCGATTCACTCAATATCTGGGTTCCCTACACCACGGTCAGTGCGCGTATGGTTGGGCAGAACTATCTGAACCGAATCTCAGTACGTGTTGATGACAACACGCCTAGTGAAGCCGCTGAACAAGCAATTATTCAGTTGTTAAAAATGCGCCATGGCACTGAAGATTTCTTCACGATTAACACGGATACCATTCAACAGAACATTACTAAGACCACTGCGACTATGACCTTATTGATCTCTGCCATTGCGGTCATTTCTCTAGTCGTTGGCGGTATTGGTGTCATGAACATCATGTTGGTTTCAGTTACAGAACGTACCCGCGAGATTGGGGTACGTATGGCGGTTGGTGCAAGACAAAGTGACATTCTTCGCCAGTTCTTGATTGAAGCGGTATTAGTTTGTTTGTGTGGCGGCACCATTGGTATTGGTATGGCTTATTTAATTGGCGTTGCGTTCGCCACGTTTGGCAGTAGTTTTACTATGATTTATTCAACAACATCGATCGTTTCTGCATTCTTGTGCTCCACCCTTATTGGCGTACTGTTTGGCTATCTTCCTGCGAAGAATGCCGCACAGCTAAACCCAATTGACGCGTTATCTAGGGAGTAAGCCATGTTACGTCGATACAAATACTCCACTCTTGCACTGTGTGTCGTGTTAGCCACTGGCTGCGTGACTCGCTCAGAATTTCCTGAACCGGAAGTGCAAGTACCACAAACTTGGCAATCTTCACCGCAAGTGTCGAATGACCAATCTTCTTCAGAGCTGTCTTCGAAAAACGCATCTCCTGCAATCAGTCATTGGTGGACAAGTTTTAACGACGAACAACTCAATCAATTGGTTGAGAAAGTTCTTGCGACCAACAGCGATTTAGCCATCGCTACGCTGACATTAAAACAAGCTCGTTTAGAAGCTAATTTAGCCGGAAGAGATCTCTACCCGGACCTATCAGGCAGCGTTTCCGCTGATGGCTCACGCTATTTAGATAGCGGAGTTTCAAGTGAAAGTTATCAAACCGGGCTGTCCGTCAGTTACGAAGTAGACCTGTGGGGCAAACTTTCAGCTGCCGCAGATGAGAGTGAATGGACAGCGCTTGCGAGCTTAAAAGAACGTGAAGCGACAGCCCAAAGTTTAGTTGCAACTACGGCGCAACTCTATTGGCAAATCGGTTATCTGAACCAGCGTATTGAACTCAGTAATAGTGATATTTCCGATGCAACGGACACCTTAAAGCAAGCCCAGAGTCAGTTCAACAATGGCTCTGTTACTCGACTTAATGTTTTGGAAGCAGAGCGCTCCCTTGCAGGGTTGGAAGCCACACATCGTGATTACTTGCAGCAGCTAACAGAGGCACAAAACGCTTTCGCTATCTTGTTTGACCAAGCGCCACAGCAAATGGTGAAAGAGATTAAAGCACTGCCAGAAGGAGCATTGCCAGAAATCGCATCAGGTGTACCTGCAGATGTTTTGAGCCGTCGTCCCGACATCAAACAAGCACTCTATGAGCTGAAAGCTACATTTGCAGCCAAAGATTCTGCCGATGCCGCTTACTTTCCAACGTTAACCTTAACGGGTGCGCTAGGTGGCTCGTCTGAACAGCTTCGCAACTTACTGAGCGACCCATTGGGTTCAATTGGCGCTGATTTAACGATGCCGTTCCTCAACTGGAACACCATGCAGATCAATCAAGATATCGCGCAAGTGAAATACGAATCTGCGATCATTTCATACCGCAAAGCGCTCTATACCGCGTTTCAGGATGTGGATAATGCCCTATCTGCTCGTGAAAACTATCAGTATCAGGAAGAGAAACTTCAGAAACAGTATGACAGCGCAGCAGAAGCGGCTCGCATTTACGCCAGTCAGTATAAGTATGGTGCAATTAGCATTACCACTTTGCTTGATGCTCAAGACAATGAGCGCAGTGCCAAAGCGTCACTGTTAGAGAATCGATACAACCAACTCGTCAATCTCACTACGATTTATCGAAGCCTAGGTGGAGATGATTTGGTACCTCAAGCAACTGCTGAAACTTCGCAGCAATAACAAAGCTTATTTAGAAGTTAATTGGCAATTCATAAAAAAGAGAAACGCTTTTAACAGTCGTTTCTCTTTTTCTATCTAACTTCCGAACCGATTTTATGGCGCAGGGCTATATAGCCTTGGCGAGCCCGAATGAGGCAAATGAATCAAGTTCAGATTGTTTCTTCTCGCCCATTCAACAGTTAATGCGGTTGGGGCAGATAAACACACCAACGTAGAAAGCTTTGCTCTTACAGCTTTATGAATAAGCTCCAGACTGCAACGACTGGTCACTATTGCAAAGCCGCTTTTGATATTGAGCCGCTCTGATGCCATTGCACCAATCAGCTTATCCAGCGCATTGTGACGACCAATGTCCTCGCGGCAGAGCACAATCTCCCCTTTTGCATTGGCAAATAAAGCGGCATGCAGCGCGCCGGAAATTTTTGCCGCTTGCTGATGTTGAGCGATTCTCTCTCTCAACCCTTCAAAGACTAACGGATTAGGTGCTGAGGATGAATCCAGTGGAGACAAATCAGGTAAAGCTTGTTCAAGAGCAGCAACTCCGCAGATACCACAACCGGTCGTGCCTGCCATATGACGACGTTGATTTTTCAGATTCCAAAAAGCGCGGTTACTGATTTCAACTTCTGCGAAGTGAGAGTCGCCCTGCCCGCCAATTTCTATGTCTCGAATTTCGCTAAAGCTACTCACAATGCCAGCACTAAGGCTAAATCCGCGAACGAAATCTTCAAGATGACCGGGGGTGACCATCATCACCGCTTGGTTGATACCGTTGTAACTGATCGCTAACGCAGACTCGCTGGCTAACGGAGCATCTAGTATTTCACTTTCACCGGTTAACTCACGGTAGTAATGCGCACTCGGTGCAGCTGGCGCTTGGTTAAAATCATGCAGCTCACTGTAAGTTTGAGTATCTATCGTGCAGGACATCAAATCACCTCCATCACTTGCATGCGTGATTTAGGCTTAGCAAACAGATGTTTCGCTTCAGCAAAGCACTGATCAACAAGCGCCGATGAGGGTTCTTGTTTACGTTTGAGTAAAACCAGAGGTGAATGCACCACCGCTTTCTCAATCGGGACGATACGCAGTTGTTCGTTGAGTTCGGCTAACCCAGAATTGAGCGGCATAATTGCACAGCAAAGTCCGCTGGTGACCGCTTGGATTAAGTGAAAGGTGGAATTACTTTCAATCACCGTTTGCGGAACAAGTCCTTTACTACCAAAACTCAAATCGATGGAGTGGCGGTAATGCATCCCTTTTGATAGCAAACCCAATGGAATGCTGCTTAAGGATTCCCACATCACAACGTCTTCAGCAAAGTCAAAATAACGATGGTCGTAAAGCACGCCTAAATCTGTTGAACTCATTTCGACTACGTCAAAATAACTGGTATTGACCTGATCGATATAACACATGCCCAAATCCAGTTGGTTACGATTGAGCTGGTCTATGATCTGTTCAGAAGCCATAGACATAATCTGAAAACGCAATTCAGGAAAGAGTTCTGACAGTGGTTTAATAAGCTGCATTGGGTTTTGACTTGCTAAAGGAACCATGCCCAATCTTAGTGAGCCCACTAACTGACCACGGCAGTTTGCCGCTTCAGCGTGTAAGCCGTCATGCGCAGCTAATACCGTTTTCGCCCAAGCAAGAATTCGGTTCCCTGCTTCGGTAAACCCTTCAAAACGTTGGCTTCTGGTGATCAATTCAAGCTCAAGCTCTTCCTCAAGACGCCGAATTCTCATCGACAATGTTGGCTGCGTGATATGACACAACGCCGCCGCTTGGCCAAAATGTTTGGTCTGATCTAAGGCGATTAGATACTTGAGTTGTTTGATGTCCATTGTCGATTGCTTTGCCTAAGGTGTTTTTGATTTGAGCGCGTTGCCGTCAATTTTTAGCAAATAAACTTCTGTTGCAATAATTGATCTAAATCAAGACTATTCCTCTAAAATCCTACGGTCAAATCTAATTTATCTATAGCGTGATAGATAGTGACTATTAAAAAAATGACGGCAGAACAAGGGATGGAATGATTATTGGAATTAAATTTAAGCAATTAAACAACACATCAATAAATAATGTTTATCACGAAGTAATTTTTCCAGTTTGCCTAGTGCCATAGATTTTATTTATCACTCGGTCGGTAATATCAATTGGACGCATATCTTACAACGCAATAATCTTTGATTTAGATCAAGGCATCATATCAGCCGATCCAATCAGAAGTTAAAAAGCAGTAATCAGGATTCTTTAAAACAACAACAAACCGTTTTACTACTGCCGCCTTATCCACATATCGCGCCTGTTTTCACCGGTACTCCTGCTTACTGTCGTTCCTGTACGTTAGGAGAAAAGTCGTGAGTCAAAAAGAACAAATAAAACAATACAATGGTCCTGCTGGTGGCTGGGGAGCACTGAAAGCCGTCACGAAAAGCTGGTGGGGCAGCGAGAATGCCGTTAAAAATATCCGAACCATGCTTAAAACTAACCAGAACGGCGGCTTTGACTGCCCGGGGTGTGCATGGGGAGAATCACCAGAAAGTGGCAAAGTAAACTTCTGTGAAAATGGGGCGAAAGCAGTGAACTGGGAGGCAACCAACCGTGTTGTAGACCCAGAGTTTTTCGCCACCCACAGTGTCTCCTCGCTATTGAAACAAACCGACTATTGGCTTGAGTATCAAGGTCGTATTACCCATCCAATGAAATACGACTCAGCAACGGACCACTATGTACCGATAAGTTGGGACGATGCCTACCAACTGGTCGCTCAACATCTTAATCAACTTGAGTCACCGCATCAGGCTGAATTCTATACTTCGGGACGTGCGAGTAACGAAGCCGCGTTTTTATATCAGCTTTTTGTTCGCGCTTTCGGTACCAACAACTTTCCTGACTGCTCTAACATGTGTCACGAAGCCAGCGCCATCGGCATGAAAGATACGATTGGTGTTGGTAAAGGTACGGTGATTTTTGATGATTTCGCCAAAGCCGATGCCATCTTTGTGATTGGTCAGAACCCAGGAACCAACCACCCACGTATGCTTGAACCTCTTCGTGAAGCGGTCAAACGTGGCGCGCAAGTCATATGTTTAAACCCGCTGAAAGAGCGTGGTTTGGAGCGTTTTCAAAACCCACAAGTTCCAATTGAAATGCTGCGTAATGGTTCAAAACCAACCAATACAGCCTATTTGAGACCAGCTCTCGGTGGTGACATGGCAGTGTTTCGTGGTATCGCTAAATTCCTACTGCAATGGGAACGCGAAGCAGTAGAAACCGGTGGCAAAGCTGTTTTTGATAGAGATTTCATCAATAACCATACCATTGGGATTGATGAATATTTGAAAGAAGTCGATGCCACAACGTGGGAACATATTGCTGAACAATCTGGCTTAGAGCTACATGAAATCGAAACCGTTGCCGATATGTATCGCCGGTCAGAGCGTGTGATCATGTGCTGGGCAATGGGACTTACTCAGCATCGTCACTCAGTACCTACGATTAAAGAAGTAGCGAACGTGCAAATGTTGCGCGGCAACGTAGGTAAGCCCGGAGCAGGTCTTTCTCCTGTTCGTGGACACAGTAACGTACAAGGTGACCGTACTATGGGTATTGATGAGAAACCATCGACTGCCCTTTTAGACAGCATTGAGCGTCGCTTCAATTTCAAAGTACCACGCGAGATTGGTCACAACACCATCCAAGCGATTAAAGCGATGGAAGAGCAACAGTCGAAAGTGTTCATTGGTTTAGGTGGGAACTTCGCCCAAGCAACGCCGGACACTGAGCGTACTCACCTTGCAATGAAAAACTGTAATCTGACCGTTCATATTTCAACCAAGCTAAACCGTTCTCACCTAGTGACAGGTAAAGATGCCCTTATCCTACCTTGCTTAGGACGTACAGAAATTGATGTTCAAGATCATGGACAACAAGGTATCACTGTTGAGGACACATTCAGTATGGTCCATATCTCCTATGGTCAATTGAAACCTCGCTCGGAACATTTACGTTCAGAGCCAGCCATCATTGCCGGAATTGCCCGTGCGACTCTCGGCTGCCACCCGATTGACTGGAACTGGGCAATTCAGGATTACGAACGTATCCGCGATTTGATTTCTGAGACTATTCCTGGTTTTACCGATTTCAATCAAAAACTGCGTAATCCAGGTGGCTTCCATCTTGTAAACTCAGCAGCAGAACGTAAATGGAATACCCCATCAGGTAAAGCACAGTTTAGTGACAGCCCGTTACCCAAACAGCTGATCAACGAGGCCGTCTTGGAGCAAGGCAACAAACCCGATTTGATATTGCAAACCATGCGTTCACACGACCAATACAACACCACTCTTTATGGTTTGAACGACCGCTATCGCGGTGTGTTTGGTATGCGTGAAGTGCTGTTTGTCAATGAAGATGATATTGCCAAACTTGGATTTGAAAACGGTGACAAGGTGGATATGGTGTCGCTTTGGGAAGATGGCGTTACTCGTAAAGTACAAGGCTTTACCTTAGTAGCGTACGATATTCCTAGAGGTCAGGCTGCCGCATATTATCCAGAAACCAATCCGCTTGTACCTTTGGATAGCTATGGAGAAAGAACCTTTACTCCAACGTCTAAGTTCATCGCAATCAAGCTTGAAAAAGCCTCTTCAGATGAAATTCAACGTTCTAAAGTCGAATAAAAGAATCTGAATTAGCAAACACAAAAAAACCACCCGACACTTCATGCATTATTTAGCGATATAAAGTTAAACGATGCAGAGTTAAGGTGGTTTTCTTTTTCAGCTTGAAGCGTCGACGAGTCAGCCGCTACAGAGCGAGTTAGGCTTCGCCAGTATAGATACAGCCAGCGGTACAGGTTTCTTTGATTTCAACTTTGCTCAGCAAAGGCAAAGACGGTTTAAGCTGCTGCCAAATCCACTTCGCAAGAACTTCACTGGTCGGGTTTTCTAACCCTTCAATATCATTCAGATAGTAGTGATCCAGTCTGTCATAGATAGGTTTGAATGCAGCTTTGATTTCTGCGAAATCCACTAACCACCCTGTATGCGGGTCAACATCGCCAGCGACGTATAGGCGAACCAAAAATGAGTGTCCATGCAAACGGCCACACTTATGCCCTTCTGGTACATGCGGTAAGTGGTGCGCGGCTTCGAACATGAACTCTTTGTAAATTTCAGTCTTCATATTGGTGATCAGTCTATCAATCTGGCTAGTAAAAATGAGGCGCAATAGTAAGTAATCTGACACTAGGAAACAAGCGTAGGATCTCACTTTTCACTGCAATTTCAGTTTTAACAAAACAATAATTCGATGTCGAAATTATGGCAGCAGCGTCAAATTTCTGAGCACAGCATTTCTGTGTCACAAATATAAAATCCATATTTTGTATGTGGTCACAGTAACAAAAACACTCATTTTCCCTTTATTTTCTAACGTCTATATTTAGTTAAATAATATTTAATAACTCTATAACAATAAGACCATTATGAGCTCAACAATTACCTCCAAACTACTTCTGACGCTGGTGACAGTTTTCGCACTGGTTCTGGCTAGTTCAACTATTTATCAGTCTATTCAACAACGGGATTTGATTAACTCCGTCTTGGGTGAGCAACTGCACGATAAAGCCAGCAACTATTTCGATAGCCTCAATATGATGATGCTTACCGGCACTATGGCGCAGAAAGAAACGCTGCGTCAAAAAGCCTTAGCGCAAGATGGTATTGAACAAGTGCGTGTTTTGCGCTCTGACTTAGTCAGTAAACTTTATGGTCCGGGTCAGGAAAACCAAACACCTGTTGACGATATTGATAAACGTGCATTGAAAGGCGAATACATTTTAGAGCCGATAGAAGCGAGTTGGGGTAAAGGCATTGTTGTCGCTCTGCCGATGAAATCCAGCGAAAACTATCGCGGCACAAACTGTGTGGCTTGCCACATGGCGCCTGAGGGCGAAGTGTTGGGGGTTATCCGCCTTGAGTACAACCTAAGTCATATCAACAGCCTGATTAACCACAGAACTCTGATTGGTGTCGGAATCATGGCTGCTATCGCTATTGTTGGCTTCTTGATTACACTCACGCTGATTAAGAGATTCATTGTAAGACCATTGCAAACAACCACACTGTTTATGAGTCAGGTCAGTAAAAGTAAAGATCTTTCACCGCGACTTGATAACGGCAAGAAGGACGAATTGGGACAACTCGCTGCCTCAATTAACTCCCTTATGGACACCGTATCGGACAGCTTGCAACAAGTACAAACAACATCAC
The DNA here is from genome assembly GCF_013041605.1 of Vibrio plantisponsor. Classification (GTDB taxonomy): domain Bacteria; phylum Pseudomonadota; class Gammaproteobacteria; order Enterobacterales; family Vibrionaceae; genus Vibrio; species Vibrio plantisponsor. The sequence goes on from NZ_JABEQC010000004.1 coordinate 62,220, forward strand.
ATTCCCTCGCCTCTTCCGCTAATCAGCTAACGGGCGTCGCGCAGGTAACAGACAGAGCGGCGAATAATCAACAAAGTGAAACTTCTGATGTGCAGTACAACATCGAAGAAATGCAAAATAAGCAGCACGAAGTTGAGCTGTCGACAGCGGATGCAGCTCAATTAGTCAAACACACCACAAATGTTGCCCAAACTAGTGCGAAACAAGCGCACTCTGCCAGCGAAGATATTAAAAACTTGGTTGGTGACATTGAAGATGTGAAAAATAAAATAGCGCAGCTGAACAACCAAACTGGCGAAGTTTCTACCATTTTGGGCGTGATTAGAGGTATCGCCGAACAAACCAACCTACTTGCACTGAACGCGGCGATTGAAGCGGCACGAGCTGGCGAACAAGGTCGTGGATTTGCCGTGGTGGCTGACGAAGTTCGTAACCTTGCTTCGCGTACCGCAGAAGCGACGGGGAATATTGAGAAAATTATTGCCCAGTTCCAAAGAGAGAGCGAAGAGTCGATGGTTTCAGTCGATAGCGTCTGTTCAGAGGCTCATGCCCGCTCAAATGAAATTGAAGAACTCTCTGCTGCGATGACGAATGTTGTAGCTGAAATGAAGCAGGTTCTCGAGCATACTGAAAGTATTCAGCGCCAGACACAGATGACTACACAAGTAAGCCAGAATGTTCAGCAAAAAGTAGAAGTGATCGCACGCCACGCGCAAGACACTTCTCACTCAGCAACAGAAACGCGCGAAATCAGCTTAAATCTAGAGCAATTGTCACAACAACTGGAGTCTTTGCTCAATCAATTTACTCTTTCGCGTAAGAATTAACCACCAAAGTAAGATTAAAGGTTGAAGCTGACGAATTGACAGGTAATATGTCCCGTTGAATCAATAAGAATTCTATCCAACCCAATGAATCGTCTATTTAATAAACAATAATGACGAAAAAACACATTGGGTTGAATGTTTACCTCAATGGAGACTATATCAAACATGACTTACGCGCCTGTAACTGACGTACTTGGCGGCAAGCTAGCAGTAGACAGTGAAGTCACTGTACGCGGCTGGATCCGTACACGTCGTGATTCCAAAGCTGGAATCTCTTTCCTTGCCATTTATGACGGCTCTTGTTTCGACCCGATTCAGGCCGTGGTCCCAAATAATCTTAATAATTACGAAAACGAAGTATTAAAGCTAACAACTGGCTGCTCTGTTGAAGTAACAGGTAAGATTGTTGAGTCTCCAGCGTCTGGTCAAGATTTCGAACTAGCAGCAACTGAAGTTAAAGTTGTTGGCTGGGTTGAAGATGCTGAAACATACCCAATGGCGAAAACTCGTCACTCTATCGAGTATCTTCGTGAAGTTGCACACCTTCGCCCACGCACTAACGTCATTGGTGCGGTTGCTCGTGTACGTAACTCTCTTTCTCAAGCAATTCACCGTTTTTACCATGAGCAAGGCTACTTCTGGATGTCGGCTCCACTTATCACAGCTTCAGATGCTGAAGGTGCTGGTGAGATGTTCCGCGTATCAACGCTTGATATGGCTAACCTGCCACTAGATGACAAAGGTAATGTTGATTACAACGAAGACTTCTTCGGTAAAGAAACGTTCCTAACTGTATCTGGTCAGCTAAACGCAGAAGCATACGCTTGTGCATTAAGCAAAGTGTACACTTTCGGCCCGACTTTCCGTGCTGAAAACTCAAACACTAGCCGTCACCTTGCTGAATTCTGGATGGTTGAGCCTGAAGTTGCGTTTGCAGAACTTGATGACGTAGCGAAACTCGCAGAAGACATGCTGAAGTATGTATTTAAAGCAGTTCTTGCTGAGCGTCGTGACGACCTAGAATTCTTTGCATCTCGTATCGACAAAGATGCCATCACTCGTCTAGAGCAGTTCGTACAATCTGACTTTGCACAAGTGGATTACACTGATGCAATTCAAATCCTTCTGGATTCAGGTCGTGAGTTCGAGTTCCCAGTTGAGTGGGGTATCGACATGTCTTCTGAGCATGAGCGTTACCTAGCTGAAGAACACTTCAAAGCGCCTGTTATCGTTAAGAACTACCCGAAAGACATCAAAGCTTTCTACATGCGTCTGAATGATGACGGTAAGACAGTAGCAGCGATGGACGTTCTTGCACCGGGCATCGGTGAAATCATCGGTGGTTCTCAGCGTGAAGAGCGTTTAGACGTTCTTGATGCACGTATGGTTGAAATGGGCATCGATCCTGAGCACATGAGCTGGTACCGCGACCTACGTCGTTACGGTACTGTACCTCACGCTGGTTTCGGTCTAGGTTTCGAGCGTCTAGTGTCTTACGTAACTGGTATGGGTAACGTACGTGACGTGATTCCATTCCCACGTACTCCTCGCTCAGCGAACTTCTAATCACTTTTTGGTGATACATAATTAAAAAGACCTCCCTAGTGGAGGTCTTTTATTTTGTCTGGCACTCAAACTGGTTAACTTTCTTTTTGTTCGGCTTTCAATGCGTACTTTATACCTACAAAGCACAGACTAAAGATAACAAACGGAATAACCGCTGCGGTGTACTCAACCCACGCATATTGTGCAAATGATTTGGCCAAGATAAGGTGTGCAAACACAAGCAAGAAAGCACTAAATATCGCCACTATAATCAGTGTGAGTTCATGTTTTACCAACTGCTTTTTCATCATCGATCCTAACTGAGGGTTGTTATTACGCTGATTAAACCACATTAAGAGATAGGTGAACCGATACAGTTGTTGTGATAAATACCTAAACAGATGCTAGTCACTCACCTAATTTTTTGATGGCATTTTTCTCATGCGCCATCAACAGATATGTAGGTGTCGAGTCATAAGTAGTCTTGAAACAGCTGTCACTTGAAAAATTATGTTCCATACTTTTAATGGAATGACGAATTTTTGGAGGAAGTTATGAAAGTTTTTAGAATGGAAGACCTCAACTACAACGGTATAAAAGATAACGTGCACAGTTGGGACCATCCTGAAGCTCCGGATCCCTATTATTGGCGCCCTGATTGGTTACATATTGCTGAAGATGCCTTGGGCTTACACCCAAAACAACCATTGGACGTCAAAGAAGGACAGGCACCGACTGAAGACGATGCAAAGAAAGCCATCGTTAAACATCTCAACGAAAATCAAAAATAGCCACTGTTGACGACTATGTGTGTTGATGAAAAGCCTCCTATTGCGGAGGTTTTTCTCTATTTATGTGTTCAATTTTGTGAACTACAGAAGCTTTCCTTAAGATTTTTCCGCTTTCTTAAGTTTTCCTTAAGTTACTCCCTGCACTATCCACCTCACAAAGACACTGTTGTCCCCTATCAACTAACTGAATGAGTCGGTGAGCATTATGACAAAACTCGCTTTTGCCTCTATTGCTGGATTACTTTTAATTCACACTTCAGCGTATGCATTCACGAACGATCCGTTCGTAGACAGTGATTCTCCAAAGCAGGCTTCCTCAAACGTTGAGTACACGGCCTACATCTCAAACAAAACCAGCGGGTTAGATTTTTCATCAGTGGCAGCCTCAACCTTAGTCGGGTATCTAGATGAAAATAGCGATAGCGACTTCTTACCTAATGCGGTTGCTGCAATCGCTCTTTCGGCAAGTCTACAGTACACGGTCGATACCCAAGTCAACGCAATTTCAGATGTAAAAATTGCCCCTTATTTTAATGGTAGCGAAACCGGCATTAGCCTTTCATTTTCATTTCAATGATCACTCTCAATCAGCTCCTGATTAAACATAACTGTTCACTGCATAGTCATGTAATCGACAACGACTTTCGTCAACAAATTGGTAACACTTTTCTGCTTCGTTTCCTGCAAAATACAATGGTCTTTTCATAAGAAAAGCGACCTTTAAGCATTAATCATCAGGCAAGTTAAATTATTTTGAAATTTTCTAAACACCACTGTTGTCAGCGTTGGTGCAGAAAGGTATAAATACGATAAATTTGACTGGTTTTACCCTCCACCTAACTTACATGGATGAGCATTATGTTTGAAAAAGTTGTCGCGGCCCCTGCTGACCCTATTCTTGGTTTGACTGAAGAGTTTAAAAAAGACCCTCGCGCTGAGAAAATTAACCTGGGCGTTGGTATTTACAAAAATGAAGCAGGCCAAACCCCTGTTTTAGCTACCGTTAAAAAAGCAGAAGCAGCTCTACTTGAATCTGAAAAAACAAAATCTTATCTAACTATCGAAGGTACTGCAGAGTACGGCTTGGCAGTACAAAAACTGCTATTCGGTGCAGACTCTGACATCGTGACTAAACAGCTAGCAAAAACAGCTCAAGCTCCGGGTGGTACTGGTGCTCTGCGTGTGGCGGGTGAGTTTATCAAACGTCAGCTTGGTAATGTGAAAGTGTGGATCAGTAACCCAACTTGGGCTAACCACAACGGTGTGTTCTCTGCCGCTGGTCTAGAAGTTGCTCAATACTCTTACTACAACGCAGAAGCGAAAGACAAAGATTTCGCAGCTATGGTTGCAGACCTAGAGAAAGCCGCAGCAGGTGATGTTGTACTGCTACACGGATGCTGTCATAACCCAACGGGTATCGATCCAACAGCACAAGAGTGGGAAGTGCTAGCAAAACTCGTGGCTGATAAAGGTCTTCTACCTATGTTTGACTTTGCATACCAAGGTTTTGCAAAAGGCGTTGAAGAAGATGCTGAAGGTCTACGTATTTTCGCTAAGTACAACAGTGAAATTCTAGTCGCAAGCTCGTTCTCTAAGAACTTTGGTTTGTACAACGAGCGTGTGGGTGCTTTCACTCTAGTTGCACCTTCATCTGAAGTAGCAGAAACCGCTTTCTCTCAAGTTAAAGCTATCATCCGTTCTATCTACTCTAACCCACCAGCACACGGTGCAGCAGTAGTAACGCACATTCTTAACAACGCTGAACTGCGTGCAGAATGGGAAGCGGAAGTGGCGGAAATGCGTGAACGTATTCAAGAAATGCGCGAACTGTTCGTAGCAACACTAAAAGAGCAAGGTGTGACAGCAGACTTTAGCTTTATCGAACGTCAAAACGGTATGTTCTCTTTCTCTGGTCTAAACAAAGAGCAAGTAGCTCGTTTGAAAGAAGAGCTAGGCATCTACATCGTAGGCTCTGGCCGTATCAGCGTAGCGGGCATGACGAAGTCAAATATGCTTCCTCTTTGCCAAGGTATTAAAGCCGTACTTTAATCCTTATCAGACAAGTAAAAGCCGACCAGAAGGTCGGCTTTTTTGTACATGTTTGTCTTTAGAAACTAGTTTAATAATTGAATTTTGCCAAGATACCCGCTTCTCGAATTGATGTCCCTCTCTCACCATCGCGGTAAGAGTAAAAACCACCAAGAGAAAATTTAGGATAGACATAATAGTCGCCGCTAAGTGTGTAGATGTTTTCGTCAAGCCATTTATTTCTTAGGGCTTCAGCAAACAGCGATGTTTCGAATTTTTCGGTAACGGCGTATCTCAAGCCAAGGTCTACGCTATAAACAAAGTCGGTTTCTTTATTTCCAGCATCTATTCTCAGTGCTCCCACTTTGCCGTTGGTAACCAAATCCAGTTTATCAGCCAATAACCAGCGATAACCTAAGCCAACTCTGAGCATATAGTGATCAATAGTTACGTTATTAGGGTGAACAAACCGAGAACCATAATCAGTGCTCCAAAGCAGATCACTGCCTTCAAACTTGTGGTTTAACCCGATGATGACTGCACTTGCATTGTCGCTATCTGTTGAATTCGAACGATAAGTACCTGAACTGACACTTCCATATGCATAGTCGTACTGAAGCGGGGTCGCTTCAGTTAGCTCATGTGAAAAAACAGATGAAGATAGCAACACCGACGAGATAAGCACTGCCCATTTTTTCATCAACAACTCCTTGAATTTCCTGCCTCACTCAGATTAGCTTAGTCGAATTTAGCAAAAGATTTTGAGATATATCCATAGAATCTGCGTTCGAAGGAAAAGTCGTGTACAATTTACATTTTCCTGTATTGACAGACTCTTACGTTCATTACGTCCACATAACGCATCTATCAAGGAGCCTATATGGAAGCCGAGCTATCAGAAATTAAGAATTTCCTTAGCCAACACCTCCCTTTCTCTGAGTTACCAGAAGAAACTCTAGAAAACATCGCTCACCATATAGAAATTGCTTACTACAGACAGGACACTCCAATTATTCACCTTGGCGATCATATCCAAGATCTGTATATGATTCGCAGTGGCACAGTTGAAGTCTATCGACGTAAGGGTGAACTCTATAACCGCTTAACCGAGGGCGGGCTGTTCGGCCAAATGGGGCTGCTTACCAACAATAAAGTTCGTTTCCCTGTTACCGCTATTGAAGACACGCTTGTTTATTGCATTCCAGAATCTGTTTTCCAGACACTCTATGAAGAACACGATTCTTTTGCGGATTATGTTGAAGTAGAAGATAACGCACGTCTTCGCCAAGCTGTGTCGAACAGTTCAGAACAAAATGACTTAACCACGTCAAAAGTTAAACGTATTTTGACCGGTGAAGCACCTTACGTACTAAAAGATGCCACCATACAGCAAGCTGCGATCAAGATGGCCGAGGAGAATGACTCTTCACTGTTGGTGATTGACCCTGAAATCCTCGAAGATAATGAAGACGACCAAAGCCCTGTAATTGGCATAGTGACAGAAAAAGATTTGTGCCATCGAGTGCTGGCTACGGGTATTGATCATCAAGCTCCCATTACTGATGTAATGACTTCAGAAGTCATGTTCTTAGACCATAACGCTTATGTTTATGAAGCGATGCTGACGATGCTCCGTTACAACGTTCATCATCTGCCCGTTTTAAAAGATAAAAAGCCAATTGGCATTCTTAATATCACGGACATCATTCGTTATGAGTCGCAGAACTCACTCTTGTTGGTCAGTAGTATCTTCCAGCAAAACAGTGTCAATGACTTAGCAACACTATCAAAACAGGTTAAGAATGCCTTTGTTCGTCTTGTGAATGAGGATGCAAACTCCCATATGGTGGGTACGGCAATGTCGACCATTGGCCGCAGTTTTAAACAGCGGATTCTGGAACTGGCGGAAGAAACCTTCGGCCCTCCCCCTATTCCTTATTGCTTCTTGGCACTTGGTTCTATGGGAAGGGATGAACAGCTCGTTGTTACCGATCAGGATAACGCCATCATTCTAGACGATAGCTACAACGAAGAAGCCCATGGCGAGTATTTTGCCAATCTAGCCAAGTTTGTGTGTGATGCTTTGGACCAGTGCGGTTACAGCTATTGCACCGGAGATATCATGGCGACCAATCCAATGTGGCGAATGACTCGTCAGGAATGGGAAGCATGCTTTGCAGATTGGATTGATAACCCGAACCCGAAAGCATTACTGAATGCTTCGATATTCTTCGATTTGGACGGTGTTTATGGTCGTTTAAAATGGGCAGAAATGCTCAATGGCTTCATCGTTCGTCGCGCACGTAGAAACAATCGCTTTTTGGCTTGTCTGGCGCGCAATGCATTAAACCGAACACCACCTCTCGGCTTCTTCAAGAATTTTGTCATGGAGAAAGATGGCCGTCACAACAACTCTATCAACCTTAAGCGACGCGGTACCGCCCCTCTTGCGGATTTAATACGTGTCCACGCATTAGCGGTCGGTTCTCGTGCCAAAAACTCGTTTGAACGTCTCGACAACGTTATTGATGCGGGCATTTTGCCAAAAGGCCGAGGCGAAGATTTGCGTGATGCACTCGAATTCATCTCTATGGTACGCATTCGCCACCAAGCATTTGATGTTGAGAACGATATCGAAGCGGATAACAACATTGAACCTGAGAATTTATCTGAATTTGAAAGACGCAATTTAAAAGATGCTTTCCAGATTCTAAGTAACGCTCAAAACTTTTTGAAATATCGTTATCAGGCCAGCAACAACTTTAAATAAGGGACACCATGAAACGTCTGTTTCAGGCGCCAAGTATTGACTGGCCCTACAAATATCAAAGTAAAAGAAACGTAGTGACTCACCCGCTACTGAAGAACTTTTATCAGCCAGAGATAGTCGATGGCAATACACCGATTGGCGATATCGAATTCATTTCGATGGATTTCGAGACCACAGGGTTGGACTCCGATAAAGACGATATCATCACCATAGGTATCGTCCCTTTTACGCTGAACCGTATTTATCTCAATCGAGCAAAGCACTGGATCGTGCGCCCAAGACAAAAGTTGGATGAAAACTCAGTCGTCATACATGGCATTACCCACAGCGACATTATTGATGCCCCAGATCTGTCTGAGATTATGGAAGAAGTGCTTGCGGAACTGTCAGGAAAAATTGTCGTGGTTCATTATCGACACATCGAACGTGATTTTCTCGACAAAGCATTAAAGCTCAGAATCGGTGAAGGCATTGAGTTTCCGGTTGTAGATACGATGGAAATTGAATCGCTAATACAGAAGAGAACCACCAGCGGATTATGGAACAAGCTAAAAGGTAAAAAGCCAGAGTCAGTTCGACTCGGTCAATCCAGAACACGCTATGGCTTGCCCGCTTACACGCCTCACCATGCCCTGACGGACGCTGTCGCAACCGCAGAACTGTTCCAAGCTCAGATTGCTCATCATTACAATCCACAGCTAAGTATCCGGACACTTTGGCGTTAAGAAATATTTATCTGGTCATTGACCAATTGTTGATGACCACAGCCTGTTCACCAAAACACAAACACAAAAAAGCCGACTTTTCAGTCGGCTTTCATTTCTTTACTTGATTGTGTCACTTATCGTTTAAAGGTCTCAGTACGTAAGCCCATCACTAGGCTGACACACATCAACAACAGCACAATGGTAAATGGCAATGCAGTCGAAATGGCACCAGCTTGTAGCGCTTGTACCGCTTCTGTACCACCAATCCAAAGGAGAGCAATTGCAATCAAACCTTCCATCATTGCCCAGAACACTCGCTGAGCAACCGGAGAATCAAGCTTACCGCCAGCGGTAATACTATCGATAACCAATGAGCCTGAGTCGGAAGAGGTAATAAAGAATACCAATACCAGAATAACGGCAATCATCGACAACACAGTACCGTAAGGTAGGCTATCAAACATCTGGAACATAGCCAGAGAAACGTCTGTTAAGCCGTGTGAGCCAAGCTCACCAATTTTGTCGACAACTTGTTCAACCGCTAAGCCACCAAATACCGACATCCAAATCAAGGTGACAACTGTTGGAACAATTAGAACAGCTGTAATGAATTCACGGATAGTACGACCTCTCGAAACACGAGCGATAAACATACCAACAAATGGTGACCATGAAATCCACCAAGCCCAGTAGAATACAGTCCAACCTTGGAACCACGCTTCGTCTGAACGACCGTGTGGATTACTCAACGGAATAATGTTTTCAATGTATGACATTAACGTGGTTGGAATCGAGGCAAATGTAACGGCGTAGCCAATCAGTGCCACTAGAATCAGGAGCAAGAACGCAACGATCATGTTGATGTTAGAAATTACTTTCACACCGCCATCAATACCACGGATAACAGAAATGGTTGCCAATAGGGTTACAACAACAATAACCGTTACTTGCAATCCAATCCCAGCATCAATACCAAACACATGGTGAATACCACTTGCGGCTTGCTGTGCACCAAGACCTAATGACGTTGCAAGACCAAACAGGGTCGCAATGACCGCCAGAATATCAACGATGTGTCCTGCCCAGCCCCATGCTCGATCACCGAGTATTGGGTAAAAGATCGAACGAATAGAAAGCGGCAGCCCTTTGTTATAACAGAAGAACGCTAGAGACAGAGCCACAACACCGTAAATTGCCCAAGGGTGTAAGCCCCAGTGGAACATAGTTGCACCCAGAGCCAGTTTCGCCGCTTCTGGTGAATTAGCTGCCACACCAAGTGGTGTCTCATACCATCCGGTAAAATAAGCAACGGGCTCCGCCACACTCCAGAACATCAAGCCTATACCCATACCCGCTGCAAATAGCATAGAGAGCCATGAGATAAATGAGTGGTCTGCTACGGCGTCATCACCACCAAGACGGATTTTACCGTATGGAGAAACAATCAACGCCACACAAAACAGAACAAAAATGTTACCCGCCCATATAAATAGCCAGTCGAAAGACCCAATGATCTGCCACTTCAGTCCGTCCAATGCGGATTTAGCGGTATCTGCGTCGACAATTAAAATCGTCAATAAGAAAAGTAATATTAAGCCGGCGCTAATACCAAACACAGAGTTGTGGACATCAAACCCCCACTTCTGAACGTTGTCTTGACCTACCGTATAGTCGGTACTGTCAATACTGTATTTATCAATACCTTTTGTCATTTGTCCTCTCTTTGAATCAATCTAAATTGAACTCAAATAACTATGAGTAAGAAGTAAGTTCATACATAAGTCAAAAAAAATTACTTTGTACTCATAACTATTAACTCAACAATAAGAGGTCTACATTGTACACACGACCAATTACAAATCTACAAATAGCTTAAAATAAACACAATATTAATTAAAAATCGCGTTTGAATGACCACATTTTAAACACCCAACACAAGATTAATGGTTTGTGCACGAAACATTATTGCATTTTAAGCCACTTTTACATTGTCTGTTTGTAGAGATAAAAAGTATGACGTCTATGCTTTTCAACAACGCCTAACTGCGGTATTGTCGCGCTAGAAAATTTCACCGCTTTTACTGGATAGCTAACCGTGGAAAAACATGAAGAAGTTCTAGTGGCAATTCGCCAGATCATCAGAGCCATCGATCTACACTCTAAGAAGCTTAGCAAAGATGCAGGCTTAACGGGGCCGCAACTTATTCTTATGCGTGCGATTCAAGATTTAGGCAAAGTCACTATCAGAGAACTCTCCAAGCACACCAATATGAGCCAAGCGACAGCCACAACCATACTCGATCGCCTTGAGCGCAACGGTTATGTGCAGCGCATTCGTAGCGTTGAAGATAAGCGTAAAGTTCATGCTCATCTCACCGAAAGCGGCAAAGTGTTGTTAGACCAAGCTCCGGCTCCGCTGCAAGAGAGCTTTGTTCAACGTTTCCAAACATTAGCTGATTGGGAACAAAGCCTGTTGCTCTCTTCCGTTCAAAGACTCTCTTCAATGATGAATGCGGAAAACATCGATGTCGCACCTCTGCTTGAAATTGGCAGCATCACTAAAACTGAAGAATAGATGATTTGAAGGAAAAAGGTTGGGATATCCCAACCTTTTTTTATTTTTAGTTACAGGCGATTAGGTGTAGTTATTCCAACAAACCATGTTGCACCGCGTACTTAGCCAGTTCCGCCGTCGAGTGAATATCCAGCTTATGTTTGATATTTTGTCGGTGCGTCTCAACAGTGCGATAGCTGATACTTAACAGCGACGCAATTTTCTTGCTACTGCAACCTTGGGCAACCAGTTTTAAAACGGCTTCTTCCCTTCGGCTCAGAGGGTTAGGTTTATTTGCCGCGGGTGTAATTTCACCAGTGAACAGAGTTTGTGTGACCGACTCGCAAAAGTAGGTAGAGCCTTGATTCACTGTTTTGATCGCCTGAACCATCTTAGAAGCAGAAATCTCTTTGAGCATATAACCCACAGCGCCTGCTTGCATTACTTTCATTATGTATTCGCGGTTGTCATGCATGGTCAACATCAGTACTTTTGCATCGGGCACTTCTTCTTTGATCAAGCGAGTCGCATCAATACCATTCATTATTGGCATGCTGACATCCATCAAAATAACATCCGGTTGATGTTGTTTTACGACATCCAGCGCTTCAAGACCGTTACTTGCGGTGGCGACCACTTTAATTTCTGACTCCAATTCTAGACGAGCCATGAAACCCTCCAGTACCACCTGATGGTCATCGACTATGACAACTCTAATTGGTTTTTCCATACACTAATCCATCCAATCGCAATAACACGGTAATCTCTGTACCAAATCCAGCTTCACTGATTAGCTCAAACTCACCGCCGATAAACTCGACTCGCTCACGCATATTTCGCAAACCTATGCCACGTTTGTTGAGTGCTTCTTTCACATTAAAACCGATACCATCATCTCTCACCATCAACTGAAGCATATTCCCCATTTGATGCAGGATCACCGTTACCTTCTTCGCTTGTGAGTGTTTGCGAATATTGTTTAGAGACTCCTGCACAACACGATATAAGGTAGTTGCGGCTTCTGACTTCAACTTATCCGGTTTGGTATCAAACAAAGTCTCAATTTGAATATTTGAGTGCGCTTGGAAATCTTCCAACAAGGTCACAAGCGCAGCTTGTAAGCCTATGTCGTCCAGTGCACTTGGGCGCAAATTGTGCGAAATACGCCGGACTTCATTAATTGCTGTCATCAGAGATTGCTGCGCTTTCTCAACATGCAAAACTAAGGCATCCCCTTGCAGTTTATGATCGAGCAGCTCTAAATGACATTTACTCGATACCAGTAACTGGTTGATTCCATCATGAAGTTCACGTGCCAAATGTTTCTTTTCATCTTCCTGAAACATCACTGTTTTGTGCGCCAGTTCTTTTAAGTTCTTGTCCGCAAGACGATGTTCATGAAGGTTAATCGCCAGCGTGAGCACAATAATCACGGCCACAGTCACGGCCAAAATTACCATCACTGAGAAGAAGGTTGTCTCAATATTCTTATTTATCGCTGATTGCATCGACGCGACTTCTTGTCTTACGTCTTCGATATAGAGGCCTGTGCCTACCATCCATTGCCACTTATCCAGCCAAGCAACATAGCTGAGTTTAGGTACAATCTCTTTGGTTGAAGGTTTTTGCCATAAATATTGATGAAAACCGCCGCCTGACTGAGCCTGAAACAGCAGTGCCTCAATCAGGAAGTCACCTTCTTTATCCTGCAAGCGCAGTAAATCTTGACCGATTAATTCTGGCTGGATTGGGTGAACAAGGTTGACGCCTTTGCCATCGTAGGCAAAAAAGTATCCGTCAGATCCATAACGAAGCTTAGTCAGAATAGCTTTCACTTCTTCCTGAGCTTGTTCTGTGGTTAATGAGTCGCTGTTATAGATGTGAGCTATCGAGTCCAGCGCAAGGTCCACGCTGTCTTTAAGTGCCGTTTCACGCGCTTTGATTAGGTTAATACGAAAAATTTCGACTTCGCGTTGACCGAGTGTTTTTGCCTGATGAATAGAGATCCAACTAATACTTGCTGTGACAAGAAGCAGAGGTAATAACGTCAGCAATATTAGTTTGGCTTTTAGAGGCATTCCGTTTCCCAAAGATCACTTTGCAAAAATAAAAACAGCTTACTGGCCGTCGAAGGTTCGACAATCAGTAAGCTGCATTACTTTAGCAACTTCTAAGGTGTGTTTGACCAATTCATTGTACAACCAAGAATTGGATCACATTCCGTAGAATCCTGGGAAGACCAAAATTGAAACCAGCACCAATATTTGAATCGCTATAAACGGCATTACGCCTCGGTAAATATCCATGGTGGTAACGGATTTCGGCGCTACCCCTTTCAAATAGAACAGACTGAAACCAAATGGCGGAGTTAAGAACGATGTCTGTAAGTTCATCGCCACTAAGATACCAAACCATGTCATTTCAATACCAAGCGTGCTCGCAACAGGCGCTAAAATCGGCACTATGATGAAACAGATTTCAACGAAATCGATAAAGAAGCCGAGAATCAAAATGACAATCATGGTCGCAATCAGGAAGCCCCATTTGTCACCCGGAATCGCTAACATCCACTCCTCGACTAGAATGTCGCCCCCAGTGTAGGTAAACGCCATAGAGAACGCAGTCGCACCAAGCAGAATAGCGAATACCATTGCAGTTACGTTCACAGTCTCTTTCGATGCTTCGTAAACCATCTTCCAGCTAAATTGACCATAAAGCATCGCAAGAATAAGAGCACCGGCCCCACCCAATGCGGCAGACTCGGTTGGTGTAGCAACACCGGCGAAAATGGAACCAAGAACCACGATAATCAGCGCCAGTGGCGGTATCACTGCTTTTAAGGCCGTAATTACTTCTTCCTTGCGGGAAATAGAATCGTCTCGGCCAATAGGCATGGCTGCTTCAGGGTTCAGTTTTGAGTAAATCAAAATGTAAACGATGTAAGCGCCAACCAAGACCAAACCCGGCCATAATGCCGCTTGGAATAAGTCGCCAACAGGCACACCTAGTACATCACCGAGCAAGATCAAAACGATCGAAGGTGGGATAATTTGCCCCAACGTTCCTGACGCACAAATCGTTCCGCACGCTAGGCCTTTGTCATAGTTGTATTTGAGCATAACAGGCAGTGAGATAAGTCCCATCGCCACTACTGATGCACCTACAACACCCGTTGATGCAGCAAGCAGAGCACCCACCAGCACGGTTGAAATAGCAATACCACCACGCACGCCACCAAACAGGCGTCCCATAGACTCCAACAACTGCTCAGCTAAACGAGTTTTCTGCAATACCAAACCCATAAATACAAACAGCGGCACAGCCATCAACACCGTGTTTTGCATGATGGATTGAATTCGATATGGCATAAAAGCAAACATTTCGATGCCTTCCGCCCATACCCCAAATATCAGTGCGATTCCTCCGAAGGTAAAAGCAACGGGGAAACCTAAAAGTAGTGCAAACAGCGCTACAAAGAACATCACGATTCCGATCATTGTTTTTTCCTTTTACTTCGAATCTTTAAAGTTGGTATGCAGAAGCTGTGGGTTCACAATGCGGTTCAGCGAGTGCAGAATCATGCCGATACCACTCATTGCCATAAAGAAGAACGCCACTGTAATTAGGCTTTTAATGATCCATCGATAAGGTAAGCCACCCGGATCTCCTGAAGTTTCCCCCAGTTCATAACTCTCTTTGGCATAATCAATACCGAAGTAAGCCACCAGTAGGCAAAATGGTAGTAGCAGGATAAGAGTGCCTAATAGATCGATGACTGCTTGCGCTTTGTTCGACAGTTGCTCGTAGAAGATATCTACCCGAACATGACCACCCGCTTTTAGCGCATACGGAATACCAAGCATGAACACAGCAGAGAACAGGTGCCATTCGAGCTCTTGAAAGGCAATAGATACGTCATTAAACGCGTATCGCATCACAACGTCATAAACCACGTTAGCCACAAGCAGTATGAATAGAATGCTGGATAACCAACCAAGAAAATCGCTGATACGATTAAACAGTCTTTCGATATAGATGAGACTTCTCATTCCCGACTCCATGGAATTTGCAAATATGCTCCGCTTAACCCGGTGAATCTGGAATGAGCTAGCGGAGCTTAGTTATATTTTTCTTGGGCTTCTCAGCAGCTTTAAATTAAAACTACTGTGCTTCGTTGTTCAGGTACGCGCGCATAGAGATATCTGTCCACTGGCGAACTTCTTTCAGATAGTTAGCCTGTGATTCTTGAATCTCTTTCGCTAATGGATCTTGAGCTGCGTGCTCAGCAAGCAGGCGACCATTCGCATCACGAAGTGCTTTGATAACTTCAGGCGGGAAGTCTTTTACTTTTACGTCTGGATACTCAGTTTTGATAGAAACCCAGTTCTTACCACTTTCATGTACAGATTGCGCATACATGTCGTAAGCCGCTGTGCGCATTGCAACACGCAAGATTTCACGTAGGTCTTCAGGTAGTTTTTCCCAAGTACGTTTGTTCACTAGGAACTGCAACTCAGTTGCTGGCTCATGCCAACCTGTGTAGTAGTAAGGAGCGATTTTGTGGAAACCCATACGCAGGTCAAGAGATGGACCTACCCACTCAAGAGCGTCGATTGTGCGGCGTTCTAGAGATGTGTACAGTTCACCCGGTGCAATGTTGGTTGGTTTTGCGCCTAACTCAGCCAAAACTTCACCAGCGAAACCCGGAATACGCATTTTCAGACCTTGCAGATCTTCAAGTGAATTGATTTCTTTTTGGAACCAGCCACCCATCTGGATATCGGTATTACCGCCCGGGAAAGATAGCATGTTGTGAGGTTCATACACTTTCTCCATCAGCTCCATACCGCCGCCATGATAGAACCAAGCGTACTGTTCAGGTGCAGTCATACCGAAAGGCATAGAAGTGAAGTAAAGAGTATTTGGTACCTTACCTTTCCAGTAATAAGAAGCTGAGTGACCCAAGTCATACTGACCTGATTTCACCATATCGAACACACCTAGCGGTGCTTTGTGTTTGTTCGCAGAGTCGATGCGAATTTGCAGGCGGCCGTTTGACATCTTCTCTGCCATTGCAGCCATATTTTTTGTTGTATCACCGAAAATCGGGAAGTTCGGACCCCAAGTTTCAGCCAGTTTTAAGCGATACACTTTCTCATCAGCAGTCGCTGATGTTGACAGCAAAGCAAAGCACGCTGTAAGCGCAACCATACTCGTTGTCATAACTCGTTTTACAGATTGATGAATCAGACTCATTGTTCACGTCCTTTTGTTATTGGTCAGTGCAGTGATACTTCAGTAGCACTTCAGTTCACCACACACTCTGGGTGAACTTTGATCAATAAAAAATGAGCATGATTACGCAAAGAAATAACATCAGCAGCGGCATATAAAACCATAGTCTTACGTAGTAATACGTAGGATATATAACAACAAAAATCTATATATATGTTTTAAATATCATTTACTGAATGGAGAAGAATTAACCCCCTGTATTTATACGTAATTACTTTCGCAGACTTGAAGTTTGCATTTTGTTTTCGAAACTGTGACAGAACACTATAAGTACGATGTAGAGTTTTATAAAAGGCTAGAAATGAAAAAGCCCCGGTAATACCGAGGCCTTAGAGATTGGAGCTGCGAAGTTAACTACACTGCTTTGTAGATAACCTTGTTACCCGTTAACTGCTCTTTCACTACAAGATTTTCTTCTAGTAGTTTTTTAAGTGCGCCTGTTGCCCAAGAAGCCGCTTTTGCGTCTTCCTGACCAGCTTCTAGGCCAATAGACTTAGGATTAATGCCTTCCGCATTTTTAGCAACAATATCAAGAACCTGTTGTTGCTTAGGCGTTAATTCTACGTCAACTTTAATCGCTGCTGCTTGAGCAACAACTTTTTCAACCGCTGGTTTCGCTACTTTTTTCTCTACAACTTTCTTTTCAGCTGCAGGTTTCGCAGTTTTCGTTGCTGAAGATAGGTTCGCTACAGTCGCTTTAACACGCTTTTGCAGTTTAGCCTGCACTTTGCGCTTATGAGCAAGTCTCATCGAGTATGTCTCCATTTCACTGCTTTAATCGCAGTGGTGAAAATTTGAAGCGCGTTTTATATCAAAATTCTGCTGTCATTTGTAGCATTGAGGTCAAGTTCTCCCGCAAAAATGCATCTATCGCACGTTTATGACTACAATTTATACAAGGGTGTTTTTGATTATCACAGTTGCAATACTGGGGATAAAAACAGTTTTATAGAGAGTGTATGTTGTTTCTATGCAGAGTATTCATATCGCCAATCATCACTTTGACTTACGTTCTCCATATGCGAAATGGGTAGGCATTGCGGCTGCTTTATTGGCTTTGGGGGTTGTTATTTGGTCACCCAGTTGGCGACAAGCCTTAGTTGCAGTTATCGCTATTGGTGTATTGTTGGTCGTTGGCTACTGGCTGATTAGAAAAAGCCAAGTTGGCTATACCTTTACCGCTACTCATTTTCAGCAGCATCTGTTTCGAGGTGGTTGGGTTTTGCGTTGGAATAACATCAGTAAAATCGGCATTTGTACTTTCGAGCAAGATGGATGGCATCATCCGTTGCCTTGGATTGGTATCAAGCTAAGACGCTACTCTCCTTATCTTGACAGTATTTGTCCGCGTATCGCCTCTGAAATACTGCTCAGCCAGCGTGCTCTGCTCTATCTTGGCGCACGACAAAAAAACCAAGAAACGAAGTTTGAAGATATGGTGTTGGATGCTCAGCAGTACAAAGAATCTGCAACTAAAAGTTATTCCGGTTTAATGGCTATGTTGGCAAATAGAATGAAGTATCAGCGCCAATATTACGATTACGACGTTTTTATCTCAGCGAATGATTTAGACAGAAGTGCGGAAGAATTTGTAGGGCTAGCTCGGCGCTATCTTGCAGCAGCCGAGCCAGAAAAAGCGGATCAGTAAAGCGGCATTTCATCAGCCACATAATGATTGTGTAATCGTTCATGACCAAATGTTGATTTCGGACCGTGCCCCGGAATAAAAGTCACATCGTTACCTAATGGCCAAAGCTTGGTTTTGATGGAATTCAACAAATCACCGTGATTACCCTGAGGGAAATCAGTACGACCGATACTGCCATGGAAAAGTACATCACCAACAAAAGCCAGTCGCGCTTCTTCACTGAATAAAACCACATGCCCCGGAGTATGACCCGGTGTGTGAATCACTTGAAGAGTCTGTTTACCGAAGGTCACTGTGTCACCTTCATCTAACCATCTGTTTGGCTCAAATGCTTCTGTAAGTGGGAAGCCGAACATTTGGCTTTGACCTTCTAAACCTTGCAGCCAGAAGTTATCCGCTTTATGTGGACCAACAATATCGACATTGCCAAGCTGTTCGGCTAAAGATTCTGTACCACCAACATGATCTAAGTGACCATGAGTAAGCACGATATGAACCACTTTCACTCCTAGCTCATCAATCATAGCTTTCAATTGTTTGACGTCACCACCCGGGTCGACAACAACGCCTTCCATGGTTTCATCACACCAAACGATTGAACAGTTCTGAGCGAAGTGAGTTACAGGGATAATTTGATACTGTAAAGACATAAAACAAACCTTGTTCGATATTCGAAATTGTTCGAACTATGCCACTAGAGCCCTAGTTTGACAAGCTACGAGCCTTGCCAGTTGCGGACTGGACCTGTGTCTATGTGTACAAAGCCACTGCGAGGATAATACCCAACGCCACCTGCTTTTAGGCTTAATGCAGCTTCATGGACTTGTTTCAATGAAACGCCATCCAAACGGAAATCGAAGGCTTTCCCCATCATATGGAAGCTCTTCTGCGCAACACCATTTGAGTTTTGACGAAGCATTTCATTGGTGGCCGGTGAGCGGTAACCAGAAATGATCTGCACCTCTGCTTCACAGCCGATTAAGGTTTGAATACGGGTTAACTGGTCAAAGAGTCCTTTGTCCATAGGATGAACTTCGTTGCGACGAAAATCGCGACAAATATGGTTGAGCCTTTTAAGCTCTGAACGCACATAACGATGACCATTGAAATAGCAACTTTCTAGCGTTTCGCCCGTGTGTAGGTTATTCAGTGCCAAAACACGTGGTTCATCTGGAAGAGAGGCTTGAACAAGGCTTGGCGCACAAGCCGCAACCACTAAACCACTTCCAGCAAATTTCAAAAAATCACGTCGAGATACAATCAAACCAACACCTTTACTACTGATTAAATTTCAAACAGAGGGCAAAACTTAACGGACTCGCCAGTGAAGGTCAAATGCATATTTTGTGCACAAAATCGCCTAAAACGGCGATTTGTAGCATTAGTGATTGAACATAAAGAAAAACTTTATTATGTAAATTTTGAGTAAAGTTTGAAGTGAATGGCATAGGCCAGCTTAATTGCCAGCCTTTGCCTCTCATCCACGAGCTTGAGCATCGAAGCGGTAAACATCGTCCCTGTATTGAAGAGTTCCACCTTCATACCAAACGGTTTGGTAAATGATATGTACTGGGATTCGCTTCTTCAGCGCAATCGACTTATTACTGGGGTTCTGTTCATCTTTCAATTTGGATTCATCAATTCCCTGAGTTTCAAAAATCTTCGCAGCAAAAATAGACGCATCCTGTACACGAATACATCCTGAGCTGAATGCCCTTGATGGGCTGCTGAACAGATGCTTGCTTGGCGTGTCATGCAAATAAATGGCGCGAGCATTTGGTGTATTAAACTTGTACAACCCTAATGCATTTTGACGCCCAGATTGCTGGCGCATTCGGTATGGGAATGTGTCTGGGTCTACGCTTGTCCAATCGATCGCTTTTGGATCTAAAGTTTTGTCTGAGGTCCAGCTCTTAATGATTTCAATATGGTGCCGATTGAAATAGTTTGCATCTCTCTTCGCCAGTGGAAGGATGTCTTCCACCATGATTTTTCTCGGAACATTCCAAGTGGGATTTAAAATCACGGAATCGAGCTTAATAGACATCAAAGGCGTCGGACGTTTAACACTACCCACGACCACTTTCGATGAAAATACGGGTTTACCTGAATACCAGTACTTCATATCAAACCCAGGAATGTTCACCACGATCACAGTGTCTTCTTCCTGTGACCATAAGCGGCTGCGTTCGGCATTCAAAGCCAGAAGAGCCAAACGGGACTTAACAGAAAGGTTGAGCCATTTTAATGTGTCTGGACCGATGATTCCGTCTGATTTAAGACCGTGCATTCGTTGAAATCGCTTAACCACTTTCACCAGACTGTTGTCATACCATGTGACATTGTCATTCACCTGACTCATGTCTATGTTCACCAGCGATAAGCGATGTATTAGCAGATCTCTATCATCAAGCCTGTCACCTGGCTTTATCAGGCCTTTTTGGTTGTAACGGGGAATAGTCTCAGATTCTTTCTCAAGCAGGGTTTTGTATGCGGTCATCAAAGGTTGGTATGACGCATCGTTAGGTGTATAGGACTGAACCAACTCACCAATACCGTTCGTTGCCACTGCAACTTCTAAAGAAACAAAGGCATTTTCACTAGGCAAGGGTAAGTTGTATGAAAGCTTCTTTCCCTCAAAGAACCATTGTTGTCCGAGCTTTGCGGCTTGTTCGGCATAGCTTAGATACATGATGAGAGTATCTGTGGCTAACAGGTCGTATTCAAACCAAGTATTTTGCTCGCGGTATTGTTGCAAGTAGCTTAAGCGCCGATCAAAAAGCGGACTGATGCCTGCACGATGGATAACTTCAAGCTGCTGCTCGAACTTTTGAATGGTAGCTAAATCGATCCAAATAAGTTGAGCGTTATTTTGCTGATAAATACGCTCAACTCTCTGCGGATACGCCAACAGTGAAAAAACCGGTGAATCAGGTTCAATCCAACCTAATTCAGAAAGCCGTTTTTCTGCTGCTGAAATCGATACACTGAACAAAATTAGCAACACTGCAAAAAAACGATTTTTCTTCATATAACGACGCCTAACTCAACAACCTATAGATTGAGTATGGCAAAGAATTAGTCAATTGTTATAACAAAATTAAACAATTGCTGACCAGTGATTATCCCATTGCACATTTGATACAGTCGTTTGCGCGCTAAGAGGATATTGGTTACTCACTACCATCCCAGCACCGGAGCTTACCTGAAACTGGTCACCATGCACAACAACACCTGAAGCGTCTGGTAAAGGTGCCAGTTCGACTAAGCGACGAGTTTCCTTCGACCAAATACCATAGCAGTTGCCGACAGGAGACGTAGCCAGTATCCACTTATCGGTAGCCGCTATGCTTGCTATATAGTGATTAAAGCGAGCCCACTCTTCAGGTTCGGCAAGCAAAGGTTGCATTTCTCCACCACGGGTATGCATGGCAATCAAAGAAGGTGTATCTTCCGGTTGCCCGCGATATTGCTGCCCACACAGTACGGTTTCACTTCCGTCGTGAGCAAGGTGACGAATACTTAAATGGTGATCCGGTAATGAAACCTGCTCTAGTACTTTGCCATTCATAGACAAATAGGTAAGACTCGGTTGCATTGTCTCTATATTTAGAGGCTCACGGCCGTTGGTATGAACGCCACCGACACCAATCGCTAAAGTGTTGTCCGGCATGATAATCACTTCATGTGGACCGATACCAAAGCCTGTCAGTTCATCGGTTTTCTGGTATCCATTTTGAACGTCATAAACACCGATGATACCTCTGCTAGTTCCTCTTTCACCTTCAGTAGCAAACAACCATGAGCCATCATTGGAATAGACGCCATGACCGTAATAGTGTCGCTGATAGCCGGAGGAATTGAGCGCTATCATCTCGCCATTCTGATAGTCAAAAGCCATCATGAACTCACCCGGACGACGGCCAAAAGCAACAGCTTGACTAATATGTGGATGAATAGCGACCCCATGCCCTCTCGCAGGTAAAGGCAACTGACGAATCGCTTGTCCCTGTTTATCGGCTACTACAGCGCTAAACTGGTTTCGGCTTGTCACTGCACAACCAATGAGTGCAGGTTGATTTTTAATCCCATTGCTTGCACAACCAAACGGAAGTATTGGAGTGCAAACACCGAAGAGAGCCGCCTTTAATAGCGAGCGCCGTGTATTATCAGTCACCATCGGTTGCATTGAATCCTATCACTACGTCTAGTTCCACAGAGACTTCGTCATGTAACAAGTACTTAAGTTGTTCCATTTTGTTGTACTGAGAAAGCACAGTTCGGTATCCCTCTTTTGTTTGTAGCAGGTCGAACAAACTTCCCTCTTCTGGCCATGTTGCCAAAAGGTTTGCATATTGAGTTTTCACTCGTTCCGCCAAATCGACCAGTCCGCGATCTCTCAGCATTTTGTCCAAACCATTTCCATCAGATAAATACAGCGATTGCATCGCTTCAATGTTGGCTTTTAAGTTGAACATAGACGTTTTAGAGCGCCATGACTCAGAGAAATATGGGCGAGGTTTACCAATATTCGCTAAAGGACGGCTTAACTTAGACATGGAAAACTCTAACTGATTAGATAGAAGCGCTATGTACTCCGAAGTCCAAGTTTTCTCATCCAGTTTTGTCCAAGGGTTTGTGCGCCACGCTTTTTCAATCGTATCGGCTCTGTTTGCCAGATTTTCACTGATTGCCGTAGCTGACATGCATGCCTGAGCCTTTGAAGTGGTCAACGGTGATTTTGAATCGTAGAGCATCCATTCAATAGAACCAAGCCCTTGTACCGTCACACTGTTTTCTGCGATTTCAGAAGCAGTCCAAACTTTATCCTGCTTTGTTAGCGCGCCCATTTTCAGACCTGTAGTGTTTTTCTTATCTGGCCAAAATTGCACATTCCAACTTTGAGCAAGAGCGTCAGCAGGACCTCGTTCCTGACCTTGTAATGCCATCCACGCAAGCATAGTGCTATGCCATTGCTGTTTGATCTCTGAAATATCTACGAAATCTGCCTGACAGAATTCAGAAAACGTTTCGGCTAAAGAATGGGCTTGCATAGAAAAATGATTTGCGGCTTGATACTCCACCAAATAAGTAGACTGGCTTACGTGTTGAGTTTGCTGCGCATGCGAAGCTGTTTGGCTTGTTTGACAGGCCGTTAAGCTCAGTACCAATATGCTTGGAAAAAAAAGTTTGAAGGTCATATAAACACCTAACAAAGAATGACTTTATAAAGAATTTAAAAATGCGATTAAGGCTTCACGTTCTTGCTTACTGAACTGAAGTACTTTTTCTTTGGCTGCTTGAGCTTCGCCCCCATGCCAAAGCACCGCTTCCATAAGATTTCGTGCTCGTCCATCATGTAGGAAGTATGTATGGTTATTCACTTCCTCTGTATAGCCGATACCCCACAGCGGTGGCGTTCGCCACTCGTTGCCTGATGCAAGAGCTTCAGGTCGGCCATCACTTAATCCCTCACCCATATCGTGTAATAACAGATCTGTATATGGATGAATAGTTTGTTCTGAAAGTGCTGGTCTAGCTTCCACTTTTGCGGTTTTAATCTCTGTTTTGTGGCAGCTATTACATCCTGCTTCTGCAAACAGCTTTTTACCGTGTTGAACTTTGGGGTCATCAATGTTTCGGCGCACAGGTACCGCTAAGTGTTGCGAATAGAACTCAACGAAATCGAGTATATTATCGCTCACTTCAGGTTCACCACCGTTAGGCACTTGACTACAAAGTGTTTGGTGCACACTGCAGTTTTCTTTTGGGAATAGACGGCTGGTCAAGCCTAAATCACCATTGAACGCTGCGGCATTTTGTTGCATCAACGATGGTTGCCCTGCTTTCCAGCCAAAACGTCCAACGACTTTTTTCTCTTCACGAACATCCCAAACTCGGTTTACACGACCAGAAATTCCATCACCATTAGCGTCGTTCTCGTCTTGCCAATAAAGAATCGTCTGTTCTGGAATAGCTTCTAACAAGCCTAAACCAATCATAGGAGGAGCGACACGCGCAGAAAATTGAGTCTTCGGATGTAAGGCGCCATAGCCTAGATTTTGAATAGATAGATTCGGTTTACGTAAAAGTATTGGAGTGCCATCTGCAAACTTAACCACCACTTCGTCGTAAGTAATTTGAATCGAACCTTCAGCTTTTTTCCCTGGTAGGGCAAAGTCTTGCAGTTGGTCACCGTAAATCGGCTCAGGTACTACACCCGCTCTGTCATATATGGCTTTTTGTGCCTCTGTTTCTGCTGGAATGCTCAAACGCACAAGCATCGAAACCGCTTGGGTATCATTGACTTCTGGAGGATGACCACGTCCGTCTTTGATATGACAGTTCTGACAACCATTAGTATTAAAAAGAGGACCAAGGCCATCGCGGGCATCGGTTGATGAAGGTGCTGGAACCCAAGGATTACGGAAAAAGCTGTTACCCACGCTAAAGTCCAATCGTCTTGCCATTGGCAAGTTTGATGCGGGCAGAGAATAAGCATTAGGGCCGGCTTTCGTAGTACTGGTACTGCCACCAGATTTCACGTCTTCAGCCACCGCATGGCAAGAGGCCAAACTCAGTAGTAGTGCTGAAAAATACGACTTCATTACGTCTTTCTCATTGTTTAAAAAGCAAGAAACCCAATCCGTCGCACCTCATGTTAAAGGTCTAAAGATTGGGTATAAATGAGCTCTCTTATGTGGAGTTAATCTAGCTAAGAAAGCTCAGTCTGCCATCGAGATTAAAATTCGTGGTCAGCATTATCTGGATTAAGGTTGTCGATACCGATAATACCTGCTGCACGCTCAATAGAAGCCGTTTGAGCCACTAAACCAGCGATAGCTTTGTTGACTAATGCGTTGCCCTCAGCGTTGTCTGCAGCAATCAACTGGTCAAAGTGTTGATTGTTTTGTTCTGCTGATTTCACTAACTCACCAACTTCTGCACGAGAAGCTTCAAATTGAGCGAGAATGTCTTTCGCAGCCGCTGAATCTTTGTCTGCAACTAAATCATTGATGCTTGGACCAGAAATTTTTGAGCCGTCTACACGTGAATATGAGCCCGTATAGACGTTGTAAATGCCTTGCTCATTGAAGTAATGAGAGTTGTGCGTGTTGTCTGAGAAACAATCGTGCTCATCTTCGGTTGAATTCGCTTCAAGCGCCACTTTCATACGCTCACCCGCCAATTCACCTAGAGATAGCGACCCCATACCAAACAACATTTTGCGAATGCCGTTTGTTGCTGATTCTGAAAGTAGTTCTTGACGGTAATTGCCTTGTTCCGATGCTGACCACTGTTTTTCCATCCATTCAAGATCTTGAACTAAAAGCTGAACAGCCGCTTTTAGGTATTGAGCACGACGGTCACAGTTGCCGTTAGTACACTCTGCACCTTGAACGTAATCTGTATAAGGGCGAGCGCCAGCGCCAGGGTTAGTACCGTTTAGATCTTGGCCCCATAGCAAAAATTCTATCGCATGGTACCCAGATGCAACGTTAGCTTCCGAACCACCAACTTCGTTCAGACTAGCGATTAAATCAGGAGTAATAGTAGATGCATCAATTGTCGTTGCACCGATCGTGATCGCTTTATTACCGATAATATTTGCACTTGCGCCTTCATTACCAAGTTCATATTGATAATCTGTCGCAACGTAATCGATCAGACCTTCATCCAAAGGCCAAGCGTTTAGCTGCCCTTCCCAGTCATCAACAACGGCGTTACCAAAACGGAAAACTTCAGACTGTTGGTACGGTACACGCGCTGCTAACCACGCTTTTTTAACGTCTTGTAATTTTGCTTCTGACGGTGCCGATAGAAAAGTATCTAACGACTTTTCAAGACCTTTAGCTGTAGATAATGAATCAGCAAACACTGCGTGAGCAATATCTGCATAGTTTTCTACAACTTGTTGTTGAGTAACTGCGGCCATGCTTGCAGCACTGGCTAAAGCTAAAGAAGCGGCGATAGATTGGACTAAAAACGATTTCACTTTCATTGAAGCATCCTTGTTGAGCAACTTTATATTGTTAGTGCTAATTATTCTCATTTGCACTACTAGTTACGCATCATACAAATTTACAATTTATTTGCAAGCTGTAACAAAAAAAACCTCACCGAAGTGAGGTTTTTTTATGCAAAAGTGATGAGCTATTAAAGTTTTAAGTCGTGCTTACCATGTGAGACTTTGGCTTTCAAATAGTTTTCATTGCCTGACTTGATGTGAGCTGCCGTATTGACGACTTCAACAATTTCGATGCCGTGCTGTTTCAGTTCGTTGACTTTCTTAGGGTTATTAGTCACTAAGCGAATCTTACTGATACCCAAAGCTTTCAACATTTGCGCTGCTTCAGTGAAATCACGTAGGTCATCGCCGAAGCCCAAATGATTGTTGGCTTCATAGGTATTCATACCTTGGCTCTGTAAACGATAAGCATCGATCTTGTTATAAAGGCCAATGCCACGGCCCTCTTGACGCAAATAGAGAATGATTCCACCAAATTCGCCCATTTTTTCGATGGTTTCTTCCAGTTGCTCACCACAATCGCAACGCGACGAATGGAAAACATCACCAGTTAAACACTCAGAGTGCATACGAACCAATGGAATCTCTTGAGACTTATCAACGGATTTGAAGATAACAGCAACGTGCTCTTTGTCTGTTTCTAACCCTTTGAAAGAGAGGATTTCAGCATCAATGCTACTTTTAGCGCCGACTTTAAAGTCAACTCTGGCTCTTACTTCCGCCATATCTGTACTCACTTTACTCAAACATTACTTATGCACAGTCGTTAATAATTTATCTTCTTCTCATACTTAGCAAAGCGAACCGCTCTGCCACATTGAGAGTCCATGCATTCGAATCAGTTAATCTTGCCATAACTATGGGGATTGACCCGCCAGTTTTCAATGAAAAGATCATAATCTGTTTATCCACTCAAGTAACTTATAGAAACGCGCTCTGTAAGATTCATTAAGCTTTGTTGTTATAATATAACAATTTCGAAAAACGGCAATAAAAAACCCAGCTGTATTAAGCTGGGTGTAAAGCACTAGATTGACTTAGCTTTTCTGAGTTTTCTTCCACACGGTGAAGTCAATCCAAATTTGTTCTAGCTCTTTCAATTCTTCCGCAGTTAATAACGATAGCGTTGATTTAGACTGAGTCGAAGTATATGGCTGCAGAGAACTAATTTGTTCATGAAAAGCTTCTTTCAATTTATAAATCATCAGTTGGTCCACTGCCTCAATCCATTAATAAGCATTAATTCTCAAAAATAATACCATTTAAAATTCAATTTTGTGACAAAAAACATATTAATGGAACTATCATCACACTTTACATTTGATTTTTTATAGGTGTTATTTTTGATCCAAAATATTCAAATAGATCAATTACCTTGGCTTTGTGATCACCTAAATGAACCAGCTAAAAAATGACGCTTTATTCATATGTTCGTCACTCTAATGTTACTTTTATAATTCCCACCCAACTTTTAATACATTAATAAATACTAATGTTTCATTTATTAATGATTTGATATCGACTGTCGATTCAAACATGCGTGAATATTGATAATTAAAGTTGCATTGCCGATTTTTAAGATAAAAAAAGCCGAGTATTAAACTCGGCTTTTTATTCGGTGAAGATTATTTATTCTGAGTCGCTTTCGCTATCAGTTTCAGAATCATCACCCTCAGCTTCAACGATATCCGCTGACTCTACTGACGAATCAAGAACTTCATCACCTTCTTCCCCTTCAGGAAGTTCAGACTCTTCAATTTCTTCGATTCGTTGCAGACCAACTACTTTCTCGTCTTCCGCAGTACGGATAAGTGTTACACCTTGAGTGTTACGACCAACTTGACTCACTTCAGCAACACGAGTACGTACTAGCGTACCTGCGTTAGTGATCATCATGAATTCGTCGCCTTCTTCCACTTGAACCGCGCCGATAACAAGGCCGTTACGCTCTGACACTTTGATCGACACAACACCTTGTGTTGCACGGCTCTTCGCTGGGTATTCACTTAGAACAGTACGCTTACCGTAACCATTTTCCGTTACTGTCAGGATGTTACCGTCAGTTTTTGGAACGATTAGAGAAACGATTTGGTCGTTGCCGTTCAGTTTCATACCGCGTACACCAGCTGCAGTACGTCCCATCGCACGAACTTGTTGTTCGTTGAAGCGGACGACTTTACCTGATTGCGAGAACAACATGATATCGTTGTTGCCGTCTGTAATATCAACGCCGATTAGCGAGTCTTCATCACGCAGGTTAAGAGCGATCAGACCATTTGCGCGTACGTTGGCAAACTGATCCAAAGATGTCTTCTTAACAGTGCCGTCACCGGTTGCCATAAAGATAAATTTATCTTCACTGAACTCAGTTACAGGCAGAATCGCTGTGATACGTTCATTTTCTTCTAGCGGTAGTAAGTTAACAATTGGCTTACCACGAGCAGTACGGCTCGCTAATGGCAATTGATACGTCTTCAGACGGTATGTCTTACCACGCGTAGAGAAACATAGAATGTTGTCATGAGTGTTCGCTACTAGTAGACGTTCGATATAATCTTCGTCTTTCATGCGCGTTGCACTCTTACCACGGCCACCACGACGTTGAGATTCATAGTCGCTTAGAAGTTGGTACTTCACATAGCCTTCGTGAGATAGAGTCACAACGACGTCTTCACGAGCAATCAGCTCTTCCATGTCAATGTCATGGCTTGCTGCGGTGATTTCTGTACGACGTGCATCACCGAAAGCATCACGAACGGTTTCTAGCTCTTCACGAATCACTTCCATCAAGCGCTCAGTGCTGCCAAGAATGTGCAGTAGCTCTGCAATTTCTTCTAGAAGCTGCTTATATTCATCAAGAATTTTCTCGTGCTCTAGACCCGTTAAACGGTGTAAACGAAGTTCTAGAATCGCCTGAGCTTGTTGCTCAGTTAAGAAATATTGACCGTCACGAATACCGTATTGAGCTTCTAGCCACTCTGGACGAGCAGCATCTGTACCAGCACGCTCAAGCATTGCCGCTACGTTGCCTAGATCCCAGCCACGTGAAATCAACCCAACTTTTGCTTCTGCTGGTGTTGGAGCTTTACGGATCAAGTCGATGATTTCATCGATGTTCGCCAGTGCTAATGCTAAACCTTCAAGGATATGAGCACGCTCACGAGCTTTACGTAATTCAAAAATAGTACGACGAGTCACCACTTCACGGCGGTGGTCTACGAAGCACTTAATCATCTCTTTCAGGTTGAACAACTTTGGTTGGCCATGTTCAAGGGCAACCATGTTAATCCCGAAAGTGGTTTGAAGTTGGGTGTTTGCATATAGGTTGTTTAGAACAACTTCACCTACAGCATCACGTCTACATTCAATAACAATACGCATACCATCTTTATCAGATTCGTCGCGCAGTGCACTGATGCCTTCAACTTTCTTATCTTTTACAAGTTCCGCAATTTTCTCAATCAAACGAGCTTTGTTCACTTGGTACGGAATTTCAGAAACGATGATGGTTTCTTTGCCACTCTTATCAGCTTCAATCTCAGCTTTAGAGCGCATGTAAACTTTACCGCGACCAGTCTTATAGGCATCAATGATACCTTTACGACCACTAATCAATGCTGCGGTTGGGAAATCTGGTCCTGGGATGTAATCCATCAACTCATCAATAGTGATGTCTTCATTGTCGATGAATGCCAAACATCCATTCACAACTTCAGTTAAGTTGTGTGGCGGAATATTGGTTGCCATACCTACCGCGATGCCTGACGCACCGTTCACAAGCAGGTTAGGAACTTTCGTTGGCAGTACCGCAGGAATCTGCTCGGTACCGTCGTAGTTGTCTACGTAATCAACCGTTTCTTTATCTAAATCAGCCAACAGTTCATGGGCTATTTTAGCCATACGAACTTCGGTATAACGCATTGCCGCAGCAGAGTCGCCATCGATAGAACCGAAGTTACCTTGACCATCCGCTAGCATGTAGCGAAGTGAGAACGGCTGTGCCATACGAACAATTGTATCGTATACAGCACTGTCACCATGCGGGTGATATTTACCGATTACGTCACCTACCACACGGGCAGATTTTTTATATGGTTTATTCCAATCGTTGCCCAATACGTTCATAGCAAATAGAACGCGGCGGTGTACTGGTTTTAGACCATCACGCACATCTGGAAGAGCACGACCAACGATAACTGACATCGCATAGTCTAGGTATGAACCTCGAAGCTCATCTTCAATGTTTACGGGCGTGATCTCTTTAGCTAGATCGCTCATAGAGCCTTTATCCCTCTATAGTTTGATCGGTATATCCAGACAGTGAGCTATTACTATAAATAAGCCGAATAGACACTGTTTTCCAATTTCCAGATATTATTGATACTTATAAGGTGAAAAAATATAACACAACTTATAACGGTTCGGCATAACTTTCATTGCCCTTTTATCAGGTTGTGATGTTTGTTGCCTCTAAAATGTGGAGAAATTACACACTTCTCCCATATCCAACTGATAAATGGTTAATTTTTACCCATATATTTACTAAACAATCAATTCTTGTTTAAACAAATAGAGAACAACTGGTTTGATTTACTCATAACGTTATAATGCCCACGTAACCACGGATGAGTATTAAAGGCAAATTCACTATGACGACAACTCAAAATCAAAACGTCGACCCTAACGAAATAAAAAAATTCGAGGACATGGCCTCTCGTTGGTGGGATCTAGAAGGCGAATTCAAACCTCTTCACCAGATTAACCCTCTTCGTCTCAATTACGTTCTCGATAAAGCGGATGGTCTTTTCGGCAAGAGAGTGTTGGACGTGGGCTGCGGTGGTGGCATTTTAGCGGAAAGCATGGCTCGCGAAGGTGCGGAAGTGACCGGCTTAGATATGGGCAAAGAACCTTTGGAAGTCGCTCGTCTCCACGCGTTAGAAACTGGAACTAAGCTCACTTATATCCAGAGTACAATCGAAGACCACGCAAAAGAAAATCCACAAACCTATGATGTGGTGACTTGTATGGAAATGCTGGAGCACGTCCCTGACCCGCTTTCAGTTGTTAAGGCCTGCGCAGCATTGGTTAAACCTAACGGTCACGTCTTTTTCTCTACTTTGAACCGCAACATCAAGTCTTATCTTTTTGCCATCGTAGGCGCAGAAAAGCTGATGAAAATTGTCCCTGAAGGTACTCACGACCACGAAAAGTTCATTCGCCCTTCTGAGCTTTTAAAGATGGTTGACCAAACACACCTTAAAGAACAAGGTATCACTGGTTTACTCTACAACCCGCTGACTGACACATATCGCTTAGGGAAAAATGTAGATGTGAATTACATCGTTCACACTCGTTTGTTCTGATCGTTAAATTGAGGGTTTTTTAACCCTCAATTACTTCGAGAAATATTTCATTTTTATGCACGTTTTTCGTGCATTCTGTTCCATTTTGAATCAACAAAATTTGGCTCGAATTTTTAGTTAAAGATCAAGGAAATTTTTTTTTGATCGGTTACGAATAAACCAATCTTGAAAGCTCGATTTTTTACAATCAACTCTGTTCTTAGATCATCAGTTAGTGGCTACTAACGTTTTTTTTCATTTTCAAAGTTATCCACAAAGTTTCCCCTAAACTGTAACTTGCATTAAAGGGGTTATAGCACTATGTTGTAACTCGAACACTGATGCACCCCTATATGTAGTGTCTAGGCCACTACATATAGGAAGAGCATAATCACAAAACCGTTAATAATTTTACAAGAATTACATAAAAAAACGGTTTTAATCAGTTTTGTTAGGGAAATGAAGCAGAATGAACCAACAACTCACTGTCACAAAGCGTGATGGCCGCAAAGAAACTATTGATCTGGATAAGATCCACCGAGTGATCACATGGGCTGCTGAAGGCCTACAAAATGTCTCTGTATCACAAGTGGAACTTCGTGCTCACATCCAGTTCTACGATGGCATTACCACGTCAGACATCCATGAAACGATTATTAAATCAGCAGCTGACCTGATCTCTGAAGAGAGTCCAGATTACCAATATTTGGCTGCTCGATTAGCGGTATTCCATCTACGTAAAAAAGCTTATGGTCAATATGAGCCACCAACACTGTTAGACCACGTTTCGTCTATGGTGGAAAAAGGCAAATATGACAAGCACCTAATGGAAGATTACACGCGTGAAGATTTCATCAAGCTTGATAGCTTTATCGATCACCGTCGTGACCTAAACTTCTCTTATGCTGCGGTAAAACAGCTTGAAGGTAAGTACTTCGTACAAAACCGCGTGACAGGTCAAATTTATGAGAGTGCTCAGTTCCTTTACATTCTTGTAGCGGCATGTTTGTTTGCGAAATATCCAAAAGACACACGTTTGGATTACATCAAGCGTTTCTATGATGCGACGTCAACATTCAAGATTTCTCTACCTACACCAATTATGTCTGGTGTACGTACTCCTACTCGTCAGTTCAGTTCATGTGTTCTGATTGAGTGTGGTGACAGCCTAGATTCTATTAACGCGACAGCGAGCTCAATTGTTCGTTACGTTTCTCAACGTGCAGGTATTGGTATCAATGCTGGTCGTATTCGTGCATTGGGCTCAGAAATCCGTGGTGGTGAAGCGTTCCACACAGGTTGTATTCCATTCTACAAATACTTCCAAACAGCAGTGAAATGTTGTTCTCAAGGTGGTGTTCGTGGTGGCGCAGCAACGGTGTTTTACCCTCTATGGCACGGTGAAGCTCAGTCGCTACTAGTTCTTAAGAACAACCGTGGCGTTGAAGAAAACCGTGTTCGTCACATGGACTACGGTGTTCAGCTCAACAAACTGATGTACCAACGTTTAGTGGAAGGCGGAAACATTACTCTGTTCTCACCTTCTGACGTACCTGGACTTTACGATGCGTTCTTCCAAGATCAAGACGAATTTGAGCGTCTATATGTGAAGTACGAGAACGATGCTTCGATTAAGAAGACAACGGTTAAAGCTCTTGAAATGTTCACGCTGCTAATGCAAGAACGTGCTTCAACAGGTCGTATTTACATTCAGAACGTCGACCACTGTAATACTCACAGTCCATTTGATGCAGCTGTGGCGCCTGTGCGTCAATCAAACCTATGTTTGGAAATTGCACTGCCAACCAAACCTTTAACTAACGTTGAAGATGACAATGGTGAAATTGCACTTTGTACTCTGTCTGCATTCAACCTAGGTTCGATTGAAAATCTAGACGATTTTGAAGAGTTGTCTGACCTTGTGGTTCGTGCGCTTGATGCTCTATTAGATTATCAAGACTACCCACTACCAGCGGCTTATAAGTCAACGATGAATCGTCGTACGCTTGGCGTAGGTGTAATTAACTACGCATACTACCTAGCGAAAAACGGCGTTAAATACTCAGATGGCAGCGCGAATGCTCTGACGCACCGTACTTTTGAAGCAATGCAATACTACTTGCTCAAAGCTTCTGTACAGCTTGCGAAAGAACACGGTAAGTGTCCTCTATTTGACGAAACAAATTACGCGAAGGGCTTGCTACCAATCGACACGTACAAACGCGATCTAGATAAAATCTGTGATGAAGAACTTCATTACGATTGGGACGCGCTACGTGCAGAAATCATGGAGCACGGTCTACGTAACTCAACTCTGACAGCGCTAATGCCTTCTGAGACATCTTCTCAGATTTCGAATGCGACTAACGGTATCGAACCACCTCGTGGTTACGTATCAGTTAAAGCATCGAAAGACGGCATTTTGAAGCAAGTTGTACCAGAGTTCCTAAAATACAAAGAAAACTACGAGTTGCTTTGGAACATCGGTTCTAACGATGGTTATTTACACCTAGTTGGCATTATGCAGAAGTTCGTTGACCAAGCGATTTCAGCGAACACCAACTACGACCCAAGCAAGTTTGAGTCTGGCAAAGTGCCAATGAAGAAACTGCTTCAGGATCTTCTGACTGCATACAAGTTTGGTGTGAAGACGCTGTACTACCATAACACTCGTGATGGTGCGAAAGACGAGCAAAAAGACGTGGTGCAGCCACAAGATGACGACTGCGCAGGTGGCGGTTGTAAGATCTAATCTGATTGACTCGAATTTTTAACTGATTTGAATGCCCTTTGACAAAGGCAAAGGGCAAAATGGATGACAGCAAATGGCTTACAGTACTTTTACTCAGAAAAAGAATAACCAACTTAAAGAACCAATGTTTCTTGGTCAACCAGTTAACGTAGCTCGCTATGACCAACAAAAATACGACATTTTTGAAAAACTGATCGAAAAGCAACTTTCGTTCTTCTGGCGTCCTGAAGAAGTTGACGTTTCAAGTGACCGTATCGATTACAACAAGTTACCTGATCATGAAAAGCACATTTTCATCTCGAACTTGAAATATCAAACGCTGCTTGATTCAATCCAAGGCCGCAGCCCTAACGTTGCCCTACTTCCACTGGTTTCACTGCCAGAATTGGAAACGTGGATTGAAACTTGGTCGTTCTCAGAAACGATTCACTCTCGTTCTTACACGCACATCATCCGTAACATCGTTAATGATCCTGCGGTTGTATTTGACGATATCGTCGAAAATGAACACATCATTAAACGTGCGAAAGATATCGCGCATTACTATGACAATCTTATTCAGTTAACTAACGATTACCACCGTTACGGCGAAGGTACACACACGGTTAATGGTGAGACAATCAAAGTAAGCCTATCTGCTCTGAAGAAACAGCTTTACCTCTGTTTGATGTCTGTAAACGCGCTAGAAGCGATTCGTTTCTATGTAAGTTTTGCTTGTTCATTTGCTTTCGCAGAGCGTGAGCTCATGGAAGGTAACGCGAAAATCATCAAGCTTATCGCTCGTGATGAAGCGCTGCACCTGACCGGTACTCAGCACATGATCAACCTGCTTCGTAACGGTATGGATGATTTTGAGTTCCTACAAATCGCTGAAGAGTGCAAACAAGAGTGTTTTGACTTATTCAAAGAAGCGGCTGAGCAAGAAAAAGAGTGGTCCGAATATCTGTTTAAAGACGGTTCTATGATTGGTCTGAACAAAGATATTCTTTCTCAATACGTTGAGTACATCACGAACATCCGTATGCAAGCCGTAGGTCTTGATGCTGCGTATCCACATGCAACCAGCAACCCTATCCCATGGATCAACGCATGGTTGTCGTCTGATAACGTTCAAGTTGCACCACAGGAAGCAGAAATCAGCTCATACCTCGTTGGTCAGATCGATAACGAAGTTGGCGCAGACGATTTCGAGGGCTTTGAGCTGTAATGGCAACGGTCAAAATCAACAAAATAATCACTATTGAATCTAACCCTTCAAACACCTTGCTCGAAACCATGGAGCAAGCTGGGTTAGAACCGGAATACAACTGCCGTGATGGCCATTGTGGAGCGTGTCGTTGCACGCTTCTCTCCGGCGAAGTCGAATATGTTGGTTTTGCAATGGCGTATACACAAAGCAATGAAATATTGCCTTGCATATGTAAAGCAAAAACGCCAGTTGAACTATCCGATGTGAATTATCAGCCTAAAGCGAAACGAGCATAATAAGACGTTACTCACTCGTCCCAGCAGAGATAAATTGAAGCCAGAGCTAAGCTCTGGCTTTATTCATTCCAAATAGAATCTCATCTGCCGTTCCCATAGAAACGGATTTATGACCGATTTCCCTACCGCCATCATCATACAAAGACAAGCGATAGCCAGGATAGCTTGAATTGTTGTTGTCGACTGGCGCATGACGCCAAAGTGAAACAACATCATGATCCTCACCACTACCGGTAAGTGCTTCTCCTAACACTACTTTTTGGCTTGCAATTTCGTACCACACTAAGATTTTTGATTGTGAAAACATATCCAGCCTCCTGCCGAAGTCACAGCGACGAATTTTCAGTTTACAAACAAAATTGAGAAATTTTGGACTCATTTGTGAGACGAATTTTTACCTCTCTTAAAATCATCGGGTTAGATCTTAGACAAATTACGCATAAGAAAGGAGAGAATGTCGATTTCGGTAATAAGCCAATTATTCATCAGCTTATTACCATTCATCATGCGGAAAACTAAACTAGCAAGGATTAAGGGTGTGAAAATCAACCCAAAACGCTACTTGGGAGATACATATCTTTAACCGTCGTCACTGAACTGTACTTAGTGAGAATAGGTTTACCTTCTAAGTAACGACGTAACATATCAGCGGCAATAGTACCTATGATTTGCTTCTGTTCACCAGATGCATAAGCGCGGTTGAACTTCACTGTTTGCCCCCACTCCCCTTGCGGAGCCGACAGAGAGACTGTGAAGTGATCATCATTGAGCATACCCGTCACTAGGGAAAGGTCGGTCGCGCACTTCTCTTTTGTCGCTGCCGCCAAGGCAAAAGAAGCAGCTAACGGATCCTGATGCCCTAAACCTTCATCCGTTTTATGGCTGAGAATCCAGCTGTGTCCGCTAAGCTTCTCAATTTCAGCGTTACTCAAAAGCCAGTTGGATAACCAACCTTTGGTTGACTGCTCTGCCAAAGCAAGCGACATCCCTTTCTCAGCCATAAGATGACCAATATGTTCAAGCATCGGCTCATCAACACTCACAACATGCTGCTCTAAATGCGCGTAAATCATTTGTAGCAGCTTTACCCGCATATCTAAGTCATTACGTGGGCCAAACAACTTCACTTCAATAAACGGCAAATAAGAGCGGTAACCAAGCACGTATCCTTGAGGAAGGTGAAGTTTATCCAACTTGTCGGATATGCCCGACTCCGTCGTGCCAAATGTATAGAGACGACTACACTCTAAACCAGCCTGTTGTGGATACTGCTTTTTCAGATCCGGCAATATCTGTTCACTGACCATGAGCTTAAACTCTTTTGGTACACCCGGAGTGAAGTAGAACCAGCAGTCATTAATTTGAACCTTAAACCCGCAGGCTGTGCCAATTGGGTTATCAAGGATGATCGCTTTTTCAGGCAACATGGCTTGTTTAATGTTGCTTTCCGGCATTTTGATTTTACGTTGAGCAAAAAACGCTTCGAGTTTCTCTAACCATTCAGGAAATAGTTTAAGCTCCTGCTCTGCGGCTAGCGCTGCACATTCCGAGCTTA
The DNA here is from genome assembly GCF_013041605.1 of Vibrio plantisponsor. Classification (GTDB taxonomy): domain Bacteria; phylum Pseudomonadota; class Gammaproteobacteria; order Enterobacterales; family Vibrionaceae; genus Vibrio; species Vibrio plantisponsor. The sequence continues at coordinate 99,548 of NZ_JABEQC010000004.1, forward strand.
GATCATCAGTCGTTGGTCCCAGACCGCCGTTTACGACTACTACATCTGCGTTGAAGCTCAGCATTAATAGCTCTTCGACTAACGACGTTTTTGCATCTCCGACCGTTGAGCGTTTATTTAACGCAAAACCATTTTGGAAAAACTCTCGCGACAGCCAAGCTGCATTGGTATCGACGATGTCTCCATGCAACACTTCCTCGCCAGTGCTTAACATTGCAACTTTGAGCATATTCTTACCTTTAATATATTTACCTAACCTATACTCGGTTATATAACATTCACTATATCTTCTGGAATGTGCTATTTCTCCAGAAGTTTTCCGTTTATGTGCAATTTGATGTTTCCATGTTCAAGACTTTAATGGATAATTGTGACAGTGATCATTAAAAACAGTGCCTTGGAGCCTTTTGTGCTAAAGAAAACCATCACAGCCCTCACGTTATCAATGTCAGCTTGTGCAAATGCAAGCACGTACTTTGACCAACAACCTCTTGAACTTGAATACTCAGTAAACTGTGCTGGTTCTTTATGTGCTTTTAATTCTCCGCTTTCCTATCAGGCACCTTCTCCGTTTTCAATGAGTCTGTCTGAACAGCAAGACTTGCAGATTGATCAGCCACTTCCTCGTTATCTGACGGTATCTAGCGAAAAAGACGCTGAATACCTAAGACAGCAAACCTATACCATTCTAGGTTTGAGTGTTGCGACCGTTGCACTTATGACACTTCTTCCTGAATCTGTCACTAAATGGGATGAAGAAGATCGTAACCTTAGCGGCTTAGGCAAGAAATGGAAAGACAATGTCTCATCAGGTCCAGTATGGGACAGAGATGAACACTACCTAAACTACATCATGCACCCCTATTTTGGCGGCGTGTACTACACTGCAGCGCGTCATGCTGGTTATAACGAATTTCAGTCTTTCTTGTATTCGTTCACTATGTCTGCATTCTTCTGGGAATACGGTGTAGAAGCGTTTGCAGAAGTGCCGTCCTATCAAGACCTTTTCATCACACCATTCTTTGGTGCGGTTGTAGGTGAGATCATGTTCGAGACAGAGCAAGAGATCGTTGCCAATGGCGGTGAAGTGTTGGGCTCTGAGACAATGGGAGACATCAGCTTGTTTTTCTTAAACCCTGTTGGTCATATTCACGGCTGGGTGAGCAATGCTTGGGGTGGTTCAGCCGAACTTCAGCTGCAAACGGACCCTTGGTATGGTAACAGCGATGCTGCTAACTTTGCGCTAAGTTCAGGCGTACCTTACGACGATCAATTCTACTCTTTGAACTTTAAAGTGACGTTCTAATTTCAGTTTGTGACTTTTAAAAGCGCTGTGTTGGCGCTTTTAAATGCTCTCTCCCAACTCAATTCGGTAGCCAAGATCAATACACTCTTGGTATTCCTTTTCGCCATTGAGTCGATTCATTATCTCTCTCGCCGCTATCTGACCGATTTTTTCACGTGGTGTCACAACTGTAGCTAACCTTGGTGTCATAGCCTGACTAATATCGTGCCCATGAAAACCTGCGATTGAAATTTGGTTTGGAACAGAGATTTTTCGCCTTACACACTCATAAAACGCACCAATCGCTAAGTCATCGTTGGTACAAAATATGCCATCAACCTTGGGATATTTTTCAATTGCATCACCCAATAACTTTGCACCCAGAGTGAACGACGACGCTGCTTCCGTTTGCAAAGCCAATGGTTCTAAGCCAGCTTCACTCATCGCTTGATTAAAACCAGACATTTTTTGACGGGTACGTTCATCCATTCGAGCGGCTAAATAGACAATCTGTTTGCACCCTTTTGCCAACATTGCTTTTGTCATATCTTTCGCGGCTGCAAAGTTGTCAAAACCCACGGCTTGTTCAATTCTCGGCGAGATAGAATCCATAATTTCTACCACCGGAATAGACGCAGTTTGCAGCATTTTTTTTACCCGTTCTGTGTGAACATTTTCAGAAAGGATAATAGCGTCCACGTTATAGGAGAGTAATGAAGCAACACTCTGCTCTTCCAGCTCAGAGCTATAGCCATAGTGCGCAAGCATGGTTTGGTAGCCTGCAGGCCCAGTTACCTGCTCAATACCTCGAATAACTTCCGCAAAAACTTGGTTAGTTAAAGACGGAACAAGAACACCAATCGCATGGCTCTTCGCATTAGACAAGATATCAGGAGCACGGTTGGGGATATAACCCAGCTCCTCGACAGCTGCGAGTACTTTCTCTTGTACCGCAGGAGATACAGAATTGGGGTCACGTAGACAGCGACTGACTGTCATTTTGGTCACTCCGACTAAATTCGCTACATCCTGAAGCGTCGGGCGTTTTTTCTTACTAACCATAAATAATTATTCTCTTTGTTACTGGTAACATTGTACTCAAGAGCTCAATAGAGAAATAGGTTTAATCACACTTATTTATTTGACTCCGCTATCAAAAAGCGCCCACATAACGGGCGCTTATTGATTAACGTTTAATTTCTAATCGAGTTTCACTTTCCCAAAGCAAATGAAACTTATCCATAGACGGCTCATCCACCCTCGCATAAGTATGTGCTCCGAAGTAGTCTCGCTGCGCTTGAAGCAAATTAGCCGGAGATTGTGAGCTCGACAAAGCATCGTAGTAGTTCAATGCCGATGTCATCGCTGGCATAGCAACACCGGATAATATTGCCTGAGCACTGCACGTTCTCCATCCCAATACACGCTTGGAAAGCTGCTCAATGAAATCTTCAGCAAATAGCAGATGTTCGAGTTCAGAATTTTGCTCATATACAGCAGAAATGTTTTGCAAGAATGCCGCACGGATAATGCAGCCAGAACGCCATATTTTCGCAATGTCTGAGAAATTGAGCTGCCAGCCCTCAAGCTCTGATTTACTCTTGAGTAAGTCAAAACCTTGGGCATAAGTGACTAATTTCGCGCAATACAAACCATCTTCTAGTGCTTTCAGAGCCTGTGTCTTGTCTTCTAAGCAAGTTTGCTTCACTGAAGGCAATAAGGAAGAGGCTTTTACTCGACGTCCTTTATTAGCGCTTAATGCTCGGGCAAATACAGCGTGAGCGATCGTTGTCGCAGGGCTTCCCATCTGCAACGCATTGACCGCTGTCCACAGCCCAGTACCTTTTTGCTCCGCGACATCCAGAATCATATCCACCAACGAATTGCCCGTTCTTGGATCGTGTTGCTTGAGTATGTCGGCACTGATTTCCATCAGATAGCTGTTAAGTACACCTTGATTCCAAACCGTAAACACTTCACCAATTTCGGTAGCTGATATCTGCAAAACTTGGCGCATGTACTGATACGCTTCACAGATAATTTGCATATCGGCGTATTCAATGCCGTTGTGCACCATCTTCACGTAATGCCCTGCCCCAGCCGGACCTAAATATGCAGCACATGCCTCGCCTGACTGATGAGAATCGATGGATAAACCGTTCGCATCGACTTTAGCGGCAATTGCAGTCCACATAGGTTCAACGTGCTTCCATGCGACAGGATCACCACTTGCCATTAAAGATGGGCCGTGTCGTGCACCTTGTTCACCACCAGAAACAGCAGTACTGAAGAATCGCAGACGACCAGCAAACACCTCTTCTCTACGTTCAGAGTCGGTCCACAAACTGTTGCCAGTATCAATAACAATGTCTTGCGCTTCTAAACCATTTTGCAACAGTTGCTCGATGACTTGGTCAACGATTTCTCCGGCAGGAACCGATAAGGCAATCACTCTTGGTGTTACCAAGCAAGAGAGCAAATCCTTAAAGTTCTGCGCTATTTTGAACTGTCCTTTGTTTGGATTTATGGAGAGCTCTTGAGCTTCTTTATCTGCTCGTAAGCAGTGGCTTTGGCTTAAGTCAAAACCCACCACTGAAAACCCGTGGTCAACCAGATTAAGCGCAAGACTCTTACCCATTACACCTAATCCAACCATAGCAATCTGATAACTCAAGCGCTTTCTCCTTTGTTGTGAAGCCCTTGAAGCGCCTGCTCTAACACCTCTTCCATAGAGGATGAAACATCAACAAAAATGGCTTCGTCAGCTTCTGGTTCAATCAAAGTATCAAACTGACTTTTCAACATCTTCTCGCCGTGGAAGTAGTGATTTGCGCGCTGTGATAAACGAGCCCAAATCGTGTCGTAGTCACCTTGCAAATAGACAATAGCTAAGTCCTGATTGTTGTTACGCAGAATGTCTCTGTATTCGGGTTTCAAAGCAGAACAAGCGATCACCGTAGACTCATGCTCTAAAAAAAGGCTATTCAAACGTTGCAGCCAACCAATACGGTCTTCATCAGTAAGAGGAATCCCTTGTCTCATCTTTTCTACACTCTGTTCAGAGTGGTAGTCATCACCATCAAAGAATTTCAGGTTCAATGCCTTTGCGATAGCGCTGCCAACCGAGCTCTTACCGCAACCTGAAACGCCCATGACCAATATTTTCTTTGGGTTCATTGAACACTCTTCCCTAGACTACTCTCACCGTAGCCGCCTTACTAAATTCAATAAAATGGATTGCTTTTATTTCCACCACATAGCGAGCTGTGGGAAAGCAATGACCAAACCCAGAACAAAAATTTGCATAAAGATAAATGGAATCAGTGACTGGAATATCTCGCCTAAACTGATTTCTTTTGGCGCTACCGATTTAAGATAGAATGCCGCCGGACCAAATGGTGGTGATAAGAAAGAAACCTGCATGTTCAGACAGAACACGACACCAAACCAAATCGGGTCAAATCCTAGATTCGTGATAATAGGTACGAAAATTGGCATGGTTAACAGTGCAACACCCACCCAGTCCAAGAACATACCTAGTACGAGTAGAATCACCATCATAATGAACAGTGTTGCGAAAGCGCTGCCGCCAGAAAGCGTAAGAATGGTTTCTTCAACGAAATCGATACCGCCCATCAGGTTGTAAATCCCAACCAGAGCACTCGCACCGATACCAATCCAGATGATCATCCCGCACGTGCGCATTGTCGCCATCGCACTCTCTTGCAGCATCTTCCAGCTCATTTCTTTACGGATTACCGCGCTGATCATGATACCGACAACACCTAGAGCTGAAGCTTCAGTTACAGAAGCAACACCGGTATAAATACTGCCGAGAACCACTGCCACTGATAACAGCGGGAAGAAAAGTGCTTTGAAGTAGCTTGGCTTATTGTCGTCTTCTAAGTCTTCATCACTAAAATCAGGTGCCAGAGCAGGATTGATATAACAACGAATCAATACATAAGCGATATAACAAGCCGCCAGAATAAATGCAGGGATAAATGCCGCTTTAAACAGATCGCCAATCGATACACTTGCGGTCATACCGTAGATGATAAGCACGATACTTGGCGGAAGCATAGTACCTAGCGCGCCACCCGCACACGTTGTACCAATAGCAAGCTTGCGGTCATATCCCAAGCGAAGCATCTGCGGTAGTGCCAAAATACCTAACAGAACAGTTTCACCACCGATAACGCCAGACATTGATGCCAGCAAGACCGCTACCAATAGAGTTTGAACGGCAACACCGCCGCGAACTTTACGCCCTACAGACTTCATTGCGTCAAACAGATCTTTCGCGATACCCGAGCGATCCAGCATAGCTGCCATTAATACGAACATCGGAATGGCTAAGAAAATATAGTCAGATGCAAAGCTGTACATACGGCTGGTGACCAAAGGAATCGCGTCAACACCAAACCAGCCTAGAGTAAATACGATAGCGACAAAACAGGTAACAAACGCAAGCTGCATACCGGTCAGCAATAAGCCGATCATCATGACCAGCATCAGCAAGCTGCCCCATTCAATACCAATAGAAGATAAATCAAACATCGTGTTTATTCCTTAAGGCTTGAATCTCTTGAATCATATGCAGAACAAACTGCACTACCAAAATGACCAAAGTGATAAAAATAACCGCTTTAAGCAGCGCAGGATAAGGCGGGTTAAAAGCTGAACCAGATGTCTCTAAACGCATCTCTCCCCATGGTGCAAACCATGCGCTTTCTACCGTGATATATGAGGCGTAAGCCATCATTAGTGCGAACGCCAAACCAACAATATGGTGAACCATATTGAGATAGTGTTTAGCGCGCTTTGAAACATTGTCGTAAATAAGAACCACTCGAACGTGTTTGTTCGAAGCCATTGCATACACACCACCGAATACAAACAAACATCCGCCGATAAAGGCTGCCGTTTCATGTACCCACGTCGTTGGTGCGTCAAAAGCGTAGCGCATAACAACTTCGTAGAAAGAAATCGCAACAGTCAAAAGAAACAGTAAGCTAAGGGTGTTTCCGATACGTATGATTGCTCGGTCTAATGCATTCTTTGGCTGATCATCAAGATGTGATGTAGCCTGTAGCTTATTCTCGCTCATAACGAACTCTTTTAATGAAATGAGAGAGGGCCGAAACACCCTCTCTAAATAAAGGAAGTACTTCGATTACAGTAGGTCGTTCTTCTCTAGGAACGTAGTTACTGATTCGTAAACTTTTTGTGCGTTTGGTGAACGCTCAGCAAATACTTTCCATTGTTCACGAGCGATAGAACGGAACTTCTTGCGCTCTTCATCAGACCAGTTGTGAATCGTGATGTTTGGATTCGCATTCGCTTCTTTTACTGCCGCTTGGTCAGCAATTTTTAGCTGTGTTGTAATGTCGTAAGAGAAATCACGTACAGATGTCTTAAGGATTTGTTGTAAATCTTCAGGCATCTTGTCCCATTTCTTTTGACTAATAGAAATATCGATCAACGGTAGAGAGTGGAAACCAGGTTGAACTGGATGAGCGGCTACATCGTTCATACCCGCTTTATGGTTTGTAGAGAATACGGTGTAGTCCGCTGCATCAATAACGCCTTTGCTTAGACCCGTGAATACTTCTGAACCTGGTAGGTTAACTGGAGTTGCACCTGCTGCTGCAAAAACTTGTTGAACCAGACCTTCTGGAGCACGTAGTTTCAAACCTTTCAGATCAGCAACGCTATCAAGCGGCTTTTTAGAAACGAGAGATTCAACACCCGTCGTCGATGCACCAATAAATTTAACGCCGTAAGGTTTGTAAAGCTCAGTAAGAAGCTCGTTACCACCGCCGTAGTTCATGTATTGAAGAAGTTGAGTCGTGTCAGACCAAGCGCCAACCATGTTACCTAGTAGGCCGAATGCTGGATCTTGACCAGAGAAGAACTCAGTAGCAGTTACGTGGCCATCAAGAATACCCATTTTGATTGAGCTTAGAGTCTCTGTATGTTTTACCACTGCACCAACAGGTAACAAGTCAATGTCGATACGTCCACCAGACATTTTTTCAACGTTATCAGCCCATACTTGCTGAATTTGGAAGTTGCGGTCACCCGATGGATCTGAAGACTGAATTTTCAGTTTGAAATCAGCCGCCATCGCTGACATGGACACTAGGCCCGTCACAGCAGTAGCGATAAGCGTTCTCGTCATAGCTTTCATTTGTCTATCCTTATTTGCTTCACGTAAATACCGGATTATATTTTTATGTTACCGGTAACCTTGAGACGTTATGTTACCGGTAACTGTTACTAAAAGTCTATGCGGGTGATCACAGGATTTAAACATTAATTAACAAACTACTTATTTTTATAAGAGAGCCATTAACAGGTTCTGTGGGAAATGGCCTGAACAAATGTGCAGAGGGTTAAATAAATGAAATTATTAGAATATCGCGACATCAAAAAATTGACCTTGGTCAAGTCTCGAACACATATAACGCCTAAACTCAAATAGAAAACTGATTTTGTAATGATGTTCGGAGGCCGTATATGACTTGTACCTTTATTGTAAGTTTCGTAGGAAAAGCAACACCCTCAACAATCAAATCTTTGGCCGCTGCGACAAATGAAAAAAGTGGTAAGTGGCTCATTAGCAAAGTGAATTTTATTGAAGACCAAGTTGCTGCTGTTATCAAAATTGAAATACCAGAAGAACACGCGGACGTTGTTAAAGAAGCATTTTATGCCACGCCCGATCTACTGGTAAAAATCGTTGATGTTGAAGAGCACGTTCAGCTCGAAGATAAAATCTACCAACTTCGTATTGATTCTAACGACCGCTACGGAGTGGTTAACGAGATAACCCACGTTCTTGATGAACAAGATGTGCAGATTCTGGATATGGATTGCCAACGCGTGTTTATCGCCGGCGGTGGTGGCGTAAGCTCTAGCTTATTTACAGCAAACTTAGCTGTGCGTTTGCCTGTTGAACGTCAATTGAATGATGTGGTCAGCGAACTGGAATCTTTAAGCGAAGATACTCGTGTTATCGTTGAGTCATAAACTGATTTGAATAACAAGATTAGCTGACTTATAAAACGAAGCTGCATAAAAGACCACCCTTTCTCTTAAGAAATGGGTGGTTTTTTATTACTCGATAAGTCTTATTTAACAGACCATTGAGAAAGCGAACGTTTGAAGTCTTGGTAGCCAAATTCGTTCAGCTTTTGAATGTCGCCGTTACTGCGCTCACAGTAAACAGAAGGCATCTTCAAGCCATTGAACCAGTTTAGTTTGACCATGGTGTAGCCGGCACTGTCCAAGATATGAAGCTTCTGACCAATTTGCAGTGGCTGATCAAACTTAGCGATACAGAATTGGTCACCGGCCAGACATGAACAAGAACCAATCACGTATTCATGTTCGCCAGATTCACTGGCTTCCAGTACTGAAGCAGGCTCATTGTAGATAAGTGTATCTAGACGGTGTGCTTCGGTCGCAGAGTCAACAATCGCTGTCTTCATGCCGTTTTCGACGATATCAACAACGGTGACTACAAGGTCAGTGGTCTTAGTGATTACCGCTTCGCCCGGCTCTAGGTATAGTTGCACGCCGTGTTTTTCAGAGAATGCTTTAAGCGCTAGACCGAGTTTTTCTACATCGTAACCCGGCCATGTAAAGAATACGCCACCGCCCATGCTCACCCAATCCAGTTTGTTTAGGTATTCACCAAAACGCTCTGAAATGGCATCCAGCAGGCCGATGAAAGCATCCACATCTTTGTTTTCACAGTTCATATGGAACATCACACCATTGATCGTATCGAATACCGAACCATCAATGTGATCAGCCTGAACACCTAGGCGAGAGAACTTACGTGCTGGGTTAGCAAGGTCTTGACCTGCGTAGCTAACACCTGGGTTAAGACGCAAACCGATTGACGCTTTACCTTCAACAAGATGACGGTACGCAGAAAGTTGAGACTGTGAGTTGAAGATCATCTTGTCACAGATGTCTGCCACTTCTTTAACGTCATCTTCGCTGTAACCTACGCTGTATGCGTGAGTTTCACCGCCAAAAGTTTCATAGCCAAGTTTCACTTCAAATGGGCCAGAACTGGTTGTGCCATCTAGGTAAGGCTTAATAATGTCGAAAACGCCCCAAGTTGAGAAACACTTCAGCGCCAGTACCAGTTTTACACCCGAAATCTCTTTCAGACGTTTTGCAATTTCCAGATTGGCGATCAGCTTTGACTCGTCAATCATAAAGTAAGGAGTTTTCAATTCACTCTTTTGCATCTTGTTTATTTCCTGCGTGTTGCCTAAGCAACACTTCATCAATCGCAAAATGGAAAAAACAGCCATCACCTGAGTGACGGCTGTCTTCAACTATTAACTATCCATCTACCCTCTCATAAGAGGTGGATTATTTAAGGATATGAATCTCTGGCTGAGCTGGTTGAAGTTCAAGAACCTCCCAGTCCAGACCAATAGATGGCATAGTTTCTAGGAACGGATCCGGATTTAGCTGCTCCATGTTGAACACGCCTGAATCAGCCCATTCGCCACGGAAGAATTGCAATGCAGCAGTAATCGCAGGAACACCAGTAGTGTACGCAATCGCTTGGTGCTCTACATCTTTGTAAGCCACTTCGTGGTCTGCATTGTTGTAGATAAATACACTGCGTTGTTCACCATTCTTCTTACCTTGAACCCAAGTACCGATACAGGTTAAACCTGTGTAGCCCGGAGCCAAAGAGGTTGGGTCTGGTAGCATGGCCTTCAGAACTTGCAGAGGTTGTACAACTGTACCGTCTTGCAGAGTTAATGGTTCAGGGCTTAGCAAACCAATGTCACGCATGCAGTTGAAGTAGTTCAAGTAGCGGTCACCGAAACCCATCCAGAATTCAATGCGTTTTGCAGGAATGAATTCTTTTAAAGAACGAACTTCATCGTGTGCCATTGAGTACACTTTGAACGGACCACATTTTGGAAAATCAAATTCCAGCATACGAGTATGACAAGGAACAGTTTTCCACTCACCCTCTTCCCAGTAGAAAGAATCACCTTGGATTTCAAGCATGTTCGTTTCTGGGTCGAAGTTGGTTGCGAACTTCTTACCGTGATCACCCGCGTTGATGTCCATAACGTCGATAGTGTCGATTTCATCGAACAGATGCTTCGCCGCGTAAGCAGCAAACACACTAACAACACCCGGATCGAAACCAGCGCCAAGAATGCCTGTGATGCCTGCTTGTTTGAACTTTTCGCGGAAAGCCCATTGCGGATCATAAGCTTCTGGTACTTGCTGACCTTCAGAGCAAAGGTCAACAGCCACCGATGTATCTAAGTAAGATACTTTTGCCTGATAACACGCTTCCATAATTGGAACATTGACCCATGGAGGACCAGCGTTAATCACTAAATCAGGCTTAACTTCTTCAATCAACGCCACCAATGAATCAACATCACTAGCGTTAACTGCACGAGCTTCTAGCTTCTTAGTAGAATCTTTTAAGTTATTTTTACCCTTAATCGATTCAATGATCTTCTCACACTTCCCGATAGAACGAGAAGCAATGGTAATATCACCCAGCACGTCGTTGTTTTGAGCTGCTTTATGCGCGACAACCCAACCAACACCGCCCGCACCAATCTGTAGAATTGACATTTATCCGTTACCTTTATTTCGCTAGCTCTGACGCTAGAGTTTCAATTTTAGCCAGTAGAGATTCGAAGTCCGAAATCTTCAAGCATGGGTTCAAGATTGTGAATTTCAAGGCAGTTTTGCCATCCACAATGGTCTCGCCTAGTACTGCGATACCACGTACCAGCGCTTCCATTCGAACTGCTTTATTAAGCTCATCGAAATCTTTCGCTTGGCTGTCTACCGCGCGGAATAACACGGTAGACAAAGATGGTTCAGCCAAAAGCTCGAAGGCTTTATGCTGACGAACCAAATCAGCCACTTGTAGAGTTTGGTCTAACAAATGGTCGTACATTGCGCCTAGTTGTTTAGGACCGACGTTTTGCATCGTCATAAACACTTTCAAGGCATCAAAGCGTTTTGTCGTAGAGATAGACTTATCAACCAAGTTTGGCAGAGTGTCATGCTCACGGTTCAAGTAGTCTGCATGGTGAAGCAGGTACTTGAAGTTGTTTTTATCTTTTAGAAGTAGCGCACCACAGCTGATTGTTTGGAAGAACAATTTGTGGAAATCTACGCTTACTGACTGTGCACGTTCTACGCCTTTCAAACGATCTTTGTGGCTGCTTAGAATCAACGCACCGCCGTATGCACCGTCTACGTGCATCCATAGGTCGTGTTTCTCTGCAACATCAGCAATCGTAGCTAAATCATCGATAGCACCGTGGTCAGTCGTACCCGCAGTACCTACAACTGCAAATGGAATCAAACCTTCAGCTTTAGCTTGTTCAACCGCAGCTTCTAGTTTTGTTACATCCATAGTGCCGTTTGGAAGCGCGTCTACAGCAAGAATCGCTTTCTCACCAAGACCCATCCAAGATGCTGATTTTTGTACTGTGAAGTGTGACTTCTTAGAACAAATAATACGTAGCTTGTCTGCGTAATCAGGTAGACCTAGCTTCTGGATAGAGTGACCGCTTAGTTTGTCCGCAATCCAGTCACGAGCCAACATTAGACCCATCTGGTTACTTTGCGTACCACCGCTCGTTACGATACCGTCAGCTTTAGCGCCTAGCTCGTACTTCTCACACATCCAATCAACAACTTTCTGCTCAACGAATGTCGCTGCAGAAGATTGGTCCCATGAATCCATTGATTGATTTAGAGAACCAATAATCGTTTCAGCAACAACAGATGGCATCAATGGTGGAGTGTGTAAGTGAGCAATACAGTCTGGGTGTTGAACCATAATTGAGTTCTTAACCACTAGCTCTGCAGTGTCTGAAATCACTTCTTTTAGTGACGCGTTCTTGTTATCAAGATCTACCGCATAAATGGCTTCTTCCAATGCTTTTGGATTCATACCAGAATATGGTGCGTTCACTTCTGCAAATACTGCTTTCATTGCAGCAGTTGTGTGGTTCATTACACGTGCAAATTCTGCGCTGCCCATTGAACCAGTGTGGATGAAGTGCTTCTTCCACTCTTGGTTGCTTGGCTCTGGGTCTTTATGACCGCCACCAGCAGCAAGAATTGCTTCTTCTAGCGTACGTAGTGCGAAGTCGATTTGCTCGAAAGAGATAATCAATGGAGGAAGGAAACGAATAACCGAACCGTCACGACCACCTTTCTCTACCATCAAACCACGCTCAAGAGCCGCACGTTGAATAGCGAGTGTTAGTTGCGGTGCAGATTTTGGCTCACCGAACTTGTTTAGCTCGCCGCTTGGATCTTGAATTTCAAGACCTAGCATCAAACCTTTACCACGTACTTCTGCAACACAGTTTACGCGGCTTTGGATTTTCTCTAACCCCATGCGTAGATATTGACCCGCAATGTTTGCGTGCTCTACAAGGTTATCACGAGTGATGATTTCCAGTGCTTTAGCACCTGACACCATAGCTAGCTGGTTACCACGGAAAGTACCGGTGTGTTCACCTGGTTTCCATGTATCAAACTTCTTGTTAATAACCAGAATCGCCATTGGCAGACCACCACCAATCGCTTTAGATAGACATAGTACGTCTGGAATAATTCCCGCTTCTTCAAACGCGAAGTTGTAGCCAGATTTACCTACACCACATTGGATCTCATCAAAGATCAGTAGAATGCCGTGCTCATCACAGATACGACGTAGTTCACGTAGGAAATGTGCAGGAGCAGGGATAACACCGCCTTCACCTTGAACAGGCTCTACGATAATCGCAGCAGGCTTCATGATACCTGCTTCGTCATCGTTAAGAAGACGTTCAATGTAACGAATGCTCGCTTTCGCACCTTCTTCGCCACCTAGGCCAAACGGACAACGTAGGCTGTATGGGAAAGGCATAAAGTGAACATCTGACATCAAACCAGTACGACGAGCTTTGGTGTTCAGGTTACCCATCATGCCCATAGTACCGTTAGTCATACCATGGTAAGCACCACGGAACGCAAACATGGTATTACGGCCTGTTGTTTGTTTAGCAAGCTTAATCGCCGCTTCAACAGCGTCCGCACCAGATGGACCACAGAACTGAACAACACAGTTGTCACCAAGTTCAGAAGGAAGAAAACCTTTTACTGCTTTAATAAAGTCAGTTTTAGATTTTGTTGGGATATCCAGTGTTTGATATGGCAAACCAGAATCAAGCTGTTGCTTAAGCGCTTGGTTAATCTCTGGGTGGTTGTAACCTAAAGCCAGAGTACCCGCACCCGCCAAACAATCTAGGAAGATTTGGCCACGTGTATCTTCTACTAAACAACCATAAGCTTGTTTAATAGCGATAGGTAATCGACGTGGGTAAGAACGAACTTCTGATTCATGCGCAGCTTGGTCAAGCAACACTTCATCCGGAGTCAGATCATACAATCCGTCTAGTACTGGAATTTGGTTAGACATAATGGTTGCGATAGTGTTATCGACTTCAAAGGCTGTACTCATCTTCATCACCTTGAAAAATAAAAATTTCCGTTCATTTCCCGTACGTCAGTAAAAGAGAGAAATGACAAATAGCAAAAAATTCCGAATGCATTAAGCAAATACGGAATACGTGTCATCAGATTGATGACGATTAACTAAATCAGAGGTTCAAGGTTCTGTAATGCTGCTGTCTTGATAAACAGGGCATTCTGGAAGTACAAAGCTGATTCGTGGTTGTAGTTTAAATGAAATCAATGTTGGGTATCCCATTCACATGCTGTTCCCACAGCAAGAGTATCCCGTCTATCAGTAAAAGGACTTACTGATACCTACCCTACGTAATGTCACAATCAGCCTGAATGGTCATTACGCGTATCCCCCAGAAACTCTGTCTGAGATTGGGGCGGAAATTAACATAAAACGGTGGCTTTTTGCAATATGAAATCATGTAAAAATAATGCTCTTTATTACAAATCAAACACATAATATTGAGCAAATAATTGGTACTGAATTCGAGATAAAGAAAAGCCCCTGCTTAGCAAGGGCTTTGAAACGCTAATATTAACTATGAAGTGGTGTCGGTGGTTTTTAATACATCATTCAAGAAAGCTGCTGCATCAAAACTTCCGCCGACCTCATATGCAGTTAAATCAAGATTTTCAATTACAATGCTTTGCTCACCAGCATCATGAGTAACAGTTAGGACCACATCATTATCGCCTGTTGATACTACAATGTCTTCGTTTGCAAGGAGTTGAGCAATATCTTGCCCAGTAGACTCATCAGTCAATATTGAACCTATCTCAATCGAGTCAGTACCTACAGTAAAGTTTTTAACTGTGTCAACACTGTTATCTAAAGCGGAATCAAGCCAAGTGAAGATATTGGCCTCATCATTCCCATATAATGTTTCACTACCAGTCTCAGCGGTAACGATACCTTGCTGGTCAGGGAATACTTGTTGATTAATATCTAAAGTAACCGTAGCCACTTCGCTCATTGCTAATTCTGAATCAACCGCCATGTATTTGAAACTATCTTCAGAAGTTATCAATTGCTCTCCAGTTAAATCGCCTAAAACGTAATTACTCACCGCTGAAGTAAAGTAAACACCAACAACAGGATTATCTGTATCGCTAACAATATATTCACCCTCATCAAAATAGCCATACCCTTGTCCGTTATTATCATCTAGCGTACCATTAAGTAATTCATACGTGACTGTAACTGGTTTAGCATTTACGTAAGCAGGGTTCACACCATCCAAGATAAAGTTAATAGATGTAAGTGGATTCTCACTTAAATCAATATGAAGTGTCTCACCTACATTCATTCCACCACCACCCTCGGTACCAATCCCCGTACCTTGGTTATCATTTACTCCTTGAAAATAATCCAGATCAGGGTAAACAACATTACCGCTTTGACCATTTACGTCCCAAGCAGATACCGTGATTTGTGCTCCATTATCTAGTTTGATTATGCACGGATTATTATTGGTGTCGGATAAACTCCACTTATTTGAACTTAAGTGGAACTCTTCGTTGTCATCTTGTACATATTTAATATTGTCTGGATTTAGGAGCTTAAAGCTATCCACAGTACCTAAATCATCATTAATGTCATATAAGTAAGATTCATCTAGTACGATAAACGTAGTTTCAGAAGTGTAATACCTCAACTCTCCTAAATCTGGAAGGTCAGTTATTACCACATAGAGGTCTTGAGTAACTAAAGGAGAATCTACTTCTGCGTCAGAAATATGGTCATCATCCGCTCCTACAGTTGTATCAAAAACAATGGAAACCTCCGTTTTATCACTCACTGTAACGGTAAAGTCTTCAGCTACTGGCGCTTCATTAATATTTATTTCATTTAATGTCACATTAATATCAGTGTAATTTTCAACGTCTCCATCTCCTTGCTCGTCGACCTCCGTCGCTCTCACTACAAGGTTATGAACATTACTTATTGCTTCATAATCGTTGGTAAACGCAGCCGCTCCTTCAGTCGTCAGCCTTATATTTCCGTCATTATCAATAACAAAATAGGGGTACGCTTTCTCAGTATCGTCGGCACCATAAACATTCGTTACAATACTGTAGGTAACTGCCTCCCCTTCTGGGTCAACTGCTGAAACTGTACCTATAACATCGTCTGTGGAGCTCATTTCGTTATAAAAGAACTCATAATCATCAACTGGTTGAGGTGTCTCTGAGCCCTCACCTTCATCTCCTGTTGAGACAAACACTGGAACTTCATCAACATCAACTTCGTTTAATGTCACATTAATATCAGTGTAATTTTCAACGTCTCCATCTCCTTGCTCGTCGACCTCCGTCGCTCTCACTACAAGGTTATGAACATTACTTATTGCTTCATAATCGTTGGTAAACGCAGCCGCTCCTTCAGTCGTCAGCCTTATATTTCCGTCATTATCAATAACAAAATAGGGGTACGCTTTCTCAGTATCGTCGGCACCATAAACATTCGTTACAATACTGTAGGTAACTGCCTCCCCTTCTGGGTCAACTGCTGAAACTGTACCTATAACATCGTCTGTGGAGCTCATTTCGTTATAAAAGAACTCATAATCATCAACTGGTTGAGGTGTCTCTGAGCCCTCACCTTCATCTCCTGTTGAGACAAACACAGGAGACTCATCCTCAACTAATGGCACAACATTTACCACAGGGTCGATAGGTGCAAGAGCTTGGGCTATAACTAGGTCAATTGCCAAACTTTGTGTCTGAGAAAGCCCAGGATCTTGAAGACCATGAGTATCAAATGCGGTTTGAGCGAGTACCTCAGCAAGCGTCATATCAATTGTGCCCGTATCGGTTGGGCTGGAACCATTGGCTCCACCTGCTGCGGTTGCTTGGTCTGGATTTAGTGTTGGGTCAACACCCTGCTCCAATTGAGCAAGAATTTGAGCAACTTCATCATCAATATTGAGCGGAGTCTGCTGATCATTCGCTTGAATCAACTGAGCCTGAACTTGCGGGTTAGCATCATCACTAACCGTCATGACAACCTCACCGGGAGCAGGTTGAGCACCAGCGGTAAGTTCTCGAATTTGACCTTGCCTATCAATGACCAAAGTTATGTTGGCTAACATAAACTGGCTGAGTGTACGTGCATTCATGAGCCTATTCCCTATGAGCGTAGATAACACGTATGAGCACCCTGTCTAAATTTTGCTTGTTCTCAGGTGTTCACACGCCACTGCGTAAGCAGTTTTTCATGCTTTAACATTAGTAAGTGCTAATTGCACATTCAACTCATTTAGTAGAGTGAAGAATCAAATATCAACTAAGGTTTCAATATATAAGGAAAATTATCATTGGTACTTTCTTGAACTAAACTCACAAAATCCTATTTTATAAACTAAGCTTGCATAAACTAAGGCATGACCTTTGGACGCTCGCCACTTACAAAATGAAGTATCTCAATGGTCGAGTAAGAGATGATTCCATACTTAAGGAGCTTCATAGTGAAACGGAAACTTTCATTCTTAACAGGATGTTTGATACTAGCTTCCGCCTCTGCTCACGCACAAACACTCGAGCAAGCAGTCGCAATCGCTTTTTCAAACAACCCTGATATCAAGGCTAGCTACAATCAATACGTCAGTACGGTGAATGACAGCAAAGCATCTGGTGGTAAGTACCTTCCTACTATCGACTTAGATGCAGGTATTGGTTATGAAGGCATTCGTCCTGCAGCAACAAGTGGACGAGAAGATACCGACCTCACCCGAAAAGAAGCCAGCATCATCCTAAATCAATTGTTATGGGATGGTAATGGTACACTCAACGATATGGACAGAACGGCCGCCGAAGCCGAATCCACAAGATTACAACTATTAGATGATGCATCGAACTTGGCGCTACAGGTAACCGACGTCTATTTAAACGCAGTGAAAGCAACAGAAATTCTTGCACTGTCAGAAAGTAATCTAGCGGTTCACATCGACATTTACCGCGACATCAAGAAGCGAGTCGATTCAGGTGTAGGCTCAACGGCAGATTTAACTCAAGTAGAAGCACGTATTGCCAAAGCACAAGGCAACCTGCTTGCGGCTCAGAACAACCTTTTTGATACTCATACCCAGTTTCGCCGCTTAGTGGGACAAGAACCTCTCGGCTTGATTTATCCTCGTGCGGATGTGTCTAAGATCCCATTGTCGCTCACTGATGCATTAGTTGAGGCATTTGATAAACACCCAGTAATCAAGATTGCGAAAACGGATGTTGACGCTGCGCGTTTCCAATACAAACAGTCTAAAGCTCCTTATTATCCGACTTTCTCCGTTGAAGCTCGCCAAACATGGCGAGACGACGCTGGCGGTTATGAAGGTGGCGCGGATGAAACCGTTGCTATGCTGCGCATGAGATACAACCTTTATAACGGTGGTAGTGATAGTGACCGCAGTGAAAGCTCTGCTTATCAGTTAAACAAAGCGAAAGATTTACGAGACAGTGCTTATCGACAAATCGAAGAGAGCCTCCGGTTATCTTGGAGTGCGTTGGATTTAACGCTCCAACAGAAAAACTTCCTAGCTGACCACGTAGACTCAGCAGCACAAACGGTGATTGCGTACGAAAAGCAATACGGTATTGGTCAACGAACCTTACTAGACTTATTGAACACCGAAAACGAGCTGTTTGAAGCTCGTAAAGAGTACCTCGATGCTCACTATGCTGAACAGTATGCCAAATATCGTGTTATGAACGCGACGGGCGTATTGATAGACGCGCTTTTGGTTGATGTTCCTGAAGAATGGACCAAGGAAGTGGAGTATTAAATATGAAGAAGAACATTCTGTCACTCGCAATACTCGCTAGCCTTACCCTATCGACATCGGTTTATAGTGCTGAAGAGTACGAATACATGGCGACACCCACTGCCAACCAAATTGCCGATTTGCAAGATGATGACCAAGATGGTGTGGTCAATGGTCGCGATATTTGTCCGGGAACGCCCTCAGGATCTGAAGTCGATAATGATGGTTGTGGTGAAGTAAGACGCGCACAAGATCAACGTCAATTGCGTATTCTGTTTGCCAACGACTCTTATGAAATCAACCCTGTTTTTGCCAGCCAGATTCAAACCATGGCTGATTTCTTGAAGATATATAAATCTGCATCGATTGAGATTCAAGGTTACACCAGTAAAGTCGGTACCGATGAATACAATTTAGAGCTATCTAAGAAACGGGCAGAAGCCGTCGAGAAAAAACTGCTTTCCTATGATATCAGCTCTGACCGAGTCAGAATCGTTGGATATGGTGAAAGTCGTTTAGAAGACCAAGGCGATGACCCTGCAGCACATGCAGTAAACCGAAAAGTGACGGCTACTGTAGTTGGCCTGACAGAAAAAGTCGTCGAGGAGTGGACCATTTTTTCAACTCTACAAAAGCGCTAGGGCCATTATCATTCTGGCAACTTAGTAACTAGACTCGTTTAGAGACAAACAAAAAGCCCCTCAGACTTAATGTCGAGGGGCTTTCTATATTCAGTTTAAATCAATATCTGTGTATCAGGTTATGCAGCTTTTTTCTTTGGCAGTGATGCGCTCAGTAAGAAATAACCCACAACAGCCGCCAAGGTTGAACCCATTAAGATACCAAGACGAGCATAAGTATCGAAGTTCACGAAATCAGCACCAAACGCCAGCGATGAGATGAATATCGACATTGTAAAACCGATACCACACAGCACAGATACGGCGAAGATATGCTTCATACTGATGCCTTCAGGCAGTTTCGCAATACCGAGTTTTACCGCAACCCAGCTAAAGCTGAAGATACCCAGCGGTTTACCAATAAACAGACCTAACGCAACACCTAGCGGCAGAGCCTGAGTCAAGCCACTCAACGAAACACCTTCAAGAGATATACCCGCGTTAGCAAATGCGAACAGAGGCAGAATACCGAAAGCGACGTATGAATGAAGACCATGTTCTAAGTGCTTAAGCGGTGAATGTTCTTTGTCTTTCCCTTTAAGAGGAATAGAAAAACCAATCACTACACCCGCTAATGTTGCGTGAACACCGGACTTCAGTACAGCTACCCAAAGAATGAAACCAACAATTAGGTAAGCACTAATCTTAGTCACATGCTTAGCATTCATGACAAACAGTATTGCCGTCATTAGGAAGCCAACAGCCAGCGCCATAGTAGACAAGTCACCGCTGTAGAACAGTGCAATAATCACGACAACACCTAAGTCATCAATGATTGCCAAAGCAAGCAAGAAAACTTTCAAACTGATTGGAACACGACTGCCCAACAGTGCCATGATACCTAGAGCAAACGCGATATCTGTAGCAGCAGGAATAGCCCAACCTTGAATCGCCGTTTCATTTGAAATGTTAAACATTACATAAATAAGCGCAGGAGCAAGCATACCGCCCACAGCCGCAATTGCTGGGAAAATAGCAGTTTCACGCGATTTCAGAGCTCCCTCAAGCAACTCGCGTTTTACCTCAAGACCGATCAACAGGAAGAAAATGGCCATCAAGCCATCGTTGATCCAGTGTGAAACAGACATACCTAAAACATAGGTGTGAAGACCCACTTGGTAGAACTCGTTAAGCGGAGAGTTGGCAATTACCATAGCTACAGCTGCTGCAATTACCAGAATTATGCCACCAGCAGACTCCATTTTTAAAAAGTCGCGAATGATATCAGTCATTTATCGTCCTTAGAATTTCGTTATGTCGATACATGAATCAGAACAGATGCACAGGAGTTTAGTGCTTTCGAACATTTTTGAACAATCGCTTGTAATGACTCAAAACTTCGGTTTTTCCGAAACAAATGAACATTTAGCACGCATATTCCGTATTAATTGCTATTTGGTAAGTATAGGAAAGAATTAATGGTCTAAACAATGTTAGTTATTGAAATATCTCACCTCCAGAGACAGAAAAAGGAGCATTAGCTCCTTTTCAAACATCATTTTTTCACAACAGTTAATAGCCCGTTAACTGCATATAGCCGTGTGCAAGATCTGAACCGGTGGTATTTATAGCCCCTTCCCAGTAAGGAACGATGAAAGGCAACCAAGATTGTTTATTCACTGGCGCGGTTTTCAAGTCGATATTGTATCTGGGCACCATGATACGCCACTCCAAAGGCAGTACTCTGCCCCCCTCAATAACAGTTTTGTTGAGGGGCAGAATAACAATATCTTTGCTATTCAAAACGATGTTTTTTTCTTTTGAAGATAAGGTACCAAACATATATGGGAGCTCTTCTTCATGTCGGTAACGGTTTACAGACAAAGTCGTGTCGTCATCCAGCTTTAAGACAAACTTATCCCAACCTTGCTGTTTGCTCGACATCAAACCACTGCCCCACTCTTTGCTCATAAAAGCAGTGCCTTCAACGGCTATCGGGTCAGTCTCTTTCGTCAGTTTCATCTGACCATAAACCTTAAGAAATGGAGCTTGTAGGTTATAAGTCGCTGTAGGTTCTGTTTCGTGTTTTCTTTGAAAACCTTGCTCTCCGGGTAACACGTACGGACCATCCAAATCACTGTACAGCGATAAACTGAAAGTATCTGTTTTCACATCAAGATGTCCGGGGAAAGGATTTCTACCCAGCGACCGCCATGTCCAATCATCAATCCACATTCGCAGAGGCAAAGCACTCACTCCAGCTTGGCCAATACCACCACGGGCTATTCGTTGTTCTCGCCAAACCTTTCTGTCGTTCGAGATCACCACCGATGAAAAATAAACCTGTGAGTTCAACCAGCCAAGCTCATCAACTCTCTGGTCATGAGCGATGCGAAAATAGCTCCACTGAACGGTATAAAGATGCCCTTTTTTGTCACGGACGTTAGCAAAGTAATGGAACCACTCATGCTGATACTGCGGATGAAAAGACGAATCATCTGGTAACACAACCGGATTGTTAGGTAACACCGGCGAGAAAGCATGCTTCGTATCCACCGATAAAAGTGAGCTCAACTCGCGGTTAGGCTCTGCTTCGTCTTCAAATTTGAAGTCGCGAAATACAATACTGGCAATGGAAACCAGCGCGGCAAGGATTAAGAAACCAATCAAGTATTTGAGGCTGACTCGAACTTTCATTACAGAGCATCCCTTAATGACTTCATCGGTGATTTACGAAGTAAACGGATAATAGGCAGAGCCCCCGCGATGATCAGTGCTAGCATCGAAAGAATGGCCGTTTTCACGTAAGTCATAGGTACAATTATCAGTTCCATTGTCCAACCAAAAGAGTGACGAATCACCACGTCTACAACCAGTTTTGCCAAACCTAAACCTAGTGGCATCGCAATAAGCATTGATATCAAACCAAAAACAAATAACTGCAGTGCACCTAACCATACCAGTTCTTTCCCTGACACACCTAAACAGCGCAGCAACGCAATATGCTTCTGACGAGAAAGCTCACCAGCCAATGTCGCAAAGAAGATCCCGCATACAGCAATCAGCAGGGTAATGTTGCCTAAGGTATCGGCAATCACAAACGTACGGTCAAAAACGCGCATTGCCTGACGGTGAATCGCGCTGTTATCCATGACGCGCTCCGCATCAAGGTGGAAAGCTGAATGCAGGTGACTGTTCAGTTTTTCGCTATCTGCATTTTCTTTTAGCACAATAGCCAGCGCAACATCACCACTGCCAGCAAATGCGTGTAACCAGTTCGCATGTGACATCATGATTTGGTTGTAAGGGTTACCGTAGTCGTAATACACCCCGACAATTTGCCAGCCTGAGCCTAGAGGCTCAGAGAGATCTACGGTATCACCGGGTTTCAAATTCAGTTTGATGGCCATCGACTCGCTGATCATGATGCCTTTTGAGTGGTGCAAATAGTACCAGTAGTTAGGGATACCCAGTTTCACCGTCAGTGAGTTCGCCTCACCTTCAGAATCGCCAGTGCTCACTACTTGCAACGTACCTTTATTGGAAGGAAACTCTCTCTCCCAACGCCACCATACCTCTTTCACTTCTGGTTGATTACTTAACCAGCCACTGATCATAGAAGCTGAGCTGTTGGTCGGATACAGATACATGTCTGCGGCTAATCGCTGATTCAGCCACTTGTCAGTCGTATCTCGGAAGCTCCCCACCATAGTAACCACACCAATATTGGCAGCCATTGCAATCATAAATGCCATGGTAGCCACACCACGATAGCTCATGCTTGCCGCTGCATCGGCAAAAAACCAGCGAGCTTTTACCCAACGCAAACTGTAGGAAAAACTATTAAACAACTTCCAAATAACGAACGGAGTAAACAGTGCGGCACTGAGTAACATTAAAGCAATAATCGTATAGCCCGACGACTGTGTTTTTGGCGCTTGGTAAATAGCGATGGCTGCGACAGCTAGTGCGCCTCCAATAAAGGCCTGAATACTGAACTCGGAACCGGCAAATCGTGCAAGCGACAGACGGGTACTTAAACGAATAGGCTGAGATTTCAGTAAGCGCACCAACGGCCAAGCGCATGAGGCGAAAGCACCGCACACAGCCATAAGCAAGCTGTAACTGCTCCACTCCCAGTCCCACTGAATCGAAAGACCTACGTTCGCGTTGTACAAGTCGGCGAGACTGACTGACACAGAAGGAATTAACTGGTTTGCCAACAAAAGACCTAAGCCATTGCCGCAAATCCAACTTACAAACACTAATGCAAAAAGTTCAAGCATCAGAGCCTGCGCCAATTGC
Organism: Vibrio plantisponsor; assembly: GCF_013041605.1. Lineage (GTDB taxonomy): Bacteria > Pseudomonadota > Gammaproteobacteria > Enterobacterales > Vibrionaceae > Vibrio > Vibrio plantisponsor. Next base: position 123,064 of record NZ_JABEQC010000004.1, read on the forward strand.
CAGCCATTCACGCCTGTTTGGCGTAACATACCAACCAAGCGCTGACGCTGTATAAGCGAGAGAGACATCGCCTGGTAGAAAATAAACAACCCGACCAAGAAGGACAGCATGCCCATCGCTGTCAGATTCATGTGGAAAGCTTTAGTAAGAGATTCCAATTCTGAACGCGTACTGCGGACCAAAATCATGCCATTCGGCAAACTAGCCGCCAGTTTTTCAAGTTTTTCTTCAGGCATAGAGCCACAGGCAATAACAGAAAAACCGGAGCTTTTCTTCAGTTGTCGAACCAAAGACATATCCGCAACTAAGCGAGTACCACTCACCATTCCATGACGGTCGATAAGCAGCGGCCCCAGCTGTGCACCATCATTAAGCGGAATCATATCGCCATCTTCCCAGCCTTGGTGAGCAGCAAGTTCCTGTCCAACCATAACCGGATAAGGTGGTTGCATCAGTTTTAAGGCGCTGAGTTCACTCAGTGTTTTCTTACCCATTACGGGAACAACTGCTAGCGGGTCAATACCAAGCAATGTCACGTCAGTACCGAGTTTTGTTGTAAAGCGATAGCTGTCAAAAGGCACACACTGATGGAAACCATCACGGCGTAACTGAATATAGAAACCTTGGGGAATTTTATTGGCGACTTGTTTCGTACGAATGCGGTAAGGCAAAGGGTTGGCAAAAAGCTTTTCACCACTTTCATAACTTTGACGTGCATGTTGGTTAATCGCAGTAACACCAACAAGAAGAGAAATACCAAGAGTAAGACCAAACCAGACGAGAATGATCTGCAGAGGATAACGACGATAGTGACCGAGTAGTGCTTTAACTACGGGCCATAACATGAAGGTGTCCTCCTTGAAGACGAATACATCCTTCCATATGCTTTGCAACTTTCTCACTGTGGGTCACAAGGAACAGCGTACATTTCAGCTGTCTTGCCAGTGTCGTCAGGAGCCTCATTACCGCTTCTGCGTTACGCTCATCTAAGCTACCTGTAGGTTCATCAGCTAACAGAATTTTCGGTTCCATATATAAAGCACGTGCAATAGCAGCCCTTTGCTGCTGACCGCCCGACGCCTCTTCAGGATATCGACCTAAAAGTGGCATTAGATCAAGCGCAGAAATGATCTGACGCCATAATCCGGTATCTTCAGGTAAGCCTTTTAGCTGACGGCAAAAACGGATGTTATCGGCAATATTAAGCGTAGGAAGGAGGTTAAACTGCTGGAAAATATGACCGATGTTGTTACGACGATAAGCCGTTCTTTGGAATTCTGAAGTATTGTGCATCGCGAAATCTGGGAACCAAATTTCACCGGAGTCCACGACGTCTAAGCCAGCAATAAGGTTTAACAGCGTACTTTTACCAGAACCGCTTTCGCCCATTAGAGCCAGTTGATCGCCTTGATGAATCGTCAGTTCAGCGCCCTGCAGCACAGGATGGAATTCACCACCATCTACATATCCTTTGCTCAGGTTTACCAGCTGTAACATCAATCATCACCGTAGACTAAAATTGGACTCAGAATCTACACTAATTCCCTTTCAGTAGGAAGTATTTTGCGGCGTACTTACACCGAGTTGTTGCAAAATGCAGCAACTCGGTAGACAAAATTCAACTTCCGATTAAATTTCGCATCCACTTCTTACTTCTTACGCGATAAAAGCTCCCAACCCACTTCACGACCTCTTCACTTAAAAACAACAAGTAGATCCATTCAGGGCTTGCATTAAGGTAAAGTGCAGCAAAAGCAGCAAGCGGAATACCAACAACCCATTGGGCAATTAGGTCCTGACCTAGGCAGAACTTCACATCTCCACCAGCTCGCAATACACCAACAATCGCTACCATAGGAATTGAACGAAGTACGATACCCAAACTCAAAATCAGCATAAATTCTTCAACAAGAACTCGCGTCTCGTCCGTTAGAGCACTAAACGAATTGAGAATCGGAATTTGCAGCAGATACAACAAGCCAGACATAAATATCGCGGTGATAAAGTTAGCACCAATCACACCAATAGCTTGGTAATAAACCGCTTCATAATTTCGCGCACCAAGCTGGTTACCGATTAATACTGCAGCCGCGTTAGACAACCCTATCAGCAGACTCAGTGAAATCGATTCGACCGGAGTCATTACAGATAGCGCAGCAAGGCCTTGCACACCTGTTTGTCCCATTATCGCGTGATAAACGAATAACCCGCCAGACCATGCAAGGAAGTTGAACGTAGTTGGCAGCGATAATTTTAAGAACCTAACCACATTGCTCAGCTCGACCACTTTGCAAAGGTCTTCATAGCGGAACGCCAACAGGTGTTTCTTGCTGTAAAGATAACCGTAGAGGCACGCGACTTCTATTGCACCACTTAGCACCGTTGCAATAGCCGCCCCCTTAATACCCAAAGCCGGAACGCCTAACTTGCCGAAGATGAAAACCCAGTTAAGTAATACGTTCGAGCCAATACCAATCGCACTAAAAAAGGTACTGATCCCCGGTTTGTGCATCGCTCGAAGCCCGACAGCCATACTGTTAGCGCTGGCAATGGCAAACATACTTACGGAAGTAATCACCAAATACTGGCTGCCAAGTTCGTTGACCATGTCTGAATCTGTCGTCAACGCCATAATGTCGTGCGGGAAAATGACAAACAGGGCGACCGTAAACAAAGCAAATATCATCGACATTAGCCACGTCAAAGCTGTGCTGCTTCTCAATCCATCGCGATCACCAGCCCCCCAGAATTGCGCAGAAAGCAAAGCGCCACCCGCTGAGATACCAATCAACATAATGGTGGAGACAAATGTAGCTCGCGCAGCAACGCCAACGGCAGCAATTTCCGCTTCGCCTAACTGACCAAGCATTAATACATCGACCAATCCACGGCTCGAAAGCAGCAACATTTGCAAGCTGATAGGAAGCGCTATCGCAATTAAGCGACGCAAGAAATCTCCTTTTGTATGGAGCAGAACTTGGGATAACAGAGACAAACGACACCCCTAGAGACAAAGGATTGATAGAAAGAGAAAAAGTAAGCGGCTATTATACTCATTAGTGCATAATCTAACCAACATAAAGCAAGGATAATGAATGAAAAAAGTACTCGTGCTTGGCGCATCTGGCTATGTTGGTTCACAGCTATTACCCTTACTGCTCAACGAAGGCTATGAAGTTACCGCCGCGGCTCGGCACATTGACTACTTACAAGCACGAGTCACGCCCCATCCAAAACTGACCATCACCTATCTCGACCTCGCTGATAAAAAGGCAACGATGGACTTGATTCCACAGTTTGATCTGGTGTTCTTCTTAGTTCATGGCATGGCTCAGGGTCATGACTTTGCAGAGTATGAACTCTCTTTAGCTAATAATTTCAAACAGGCGCTGGATATCAGTCAGGTAAAGCACGTAATTTATCTCAGTGCACTTCAGCCACAAACTGGGAACTCAGAACACTTAAAAGCACGCCAGCAGACGGGTGAAATACTGAGAAAAAGCCATGTATCAGTTACAGAACTGCGTGCTGGAGTCATTATTGGGCCGGGTTCTGCCGCTTTTGAAATCATGCGCGATTTCGTTTATAACCTACCCGTTCTTATCACACCGAAATGGGTGGATTCAAAAGCCAACCCGATTGCATTGGAAAATTTGAATCACTACCTGCTGCAACTTGCCAAAGAACAACCGACTTCGCATCAGCTTTATCAAGCCGGAGGCCCAGATATTCTCTCCTATCGAGAGCAGTTTCAGGTCATTTGTGACCTCGCAAACAAACCGTTTCGCTTATGGTCAACATCACTGCTTACCCCGCAAATGGCCTCTTACTGGTTAGGAGTTGTTACTTCTGTTCCTTCTAACATTGGCCGTGCTCTGCTTGCAGGTTTAGAACATGACTACATAGCGGAATCAGATCAGCTAACTGCGCTTTACCCACAAACCCTGATTCCCTATCGTGATGCGGTTCGAAGCACTATCGAGCATGAAGGGACATTTGTTCGCAGCAAGGTTTGGGGCTTTGAGCCTAACGCATTAAAGAGATGGCAACCGGGTTTTGGCTATTATCCAAAACAGGCTGGCGCAACAATAGAAACAGATTTAACCAACCGCGAACTATGGAAAATCATTAAAACCATCGGCAGTAAAGATGAAGGTTACTTCTTTGCTAACGCTCTTTGGCGTACCAGAGAATGGCTGGACATATTCTTTGGTGGTGGGCGCCCAGTTCGACGCAGCCCCGAAGGTCCAGAGCTCAAAGTTGGAGACTATATTGATTCATGGAAAGTCATACGCTGTGAAACAAATGAATTTCTATCGCTGTTTTTCGGTATGAAAGGCCCCGGTTTAGGGCGATTAGAATTCACCATTAAAGGCCATGGTGACAAGCGCGAACTGAACGTTACCGCTTGGTGGCATCCTCAAGGTTTTCTCGGCCTCATGTACTGGTTTGTCATGATGCCTGCACACCTGTTTATCTTTAACGGGATGGTTAAAGCAATAGTCAGGAAAGCCCATAGTCAGAAAAGCAAAAGATAAGCCATAACTGAAGTTTAAAAAAGGCTCCGCGATTTCTCACAGAGCCTTTTCATAACACGATAGTAAGCCGTTATTCAGCTTTGAATGACAACGGAATTTCAGCCAGTTGTTTGCCCTGATTAGCAGGAAAAACAAGATATTCGCCGTGATATTTCACGTTCGACTTATAGTCTGTTTGCTTATGAACCATAAATCCGGCTGCGCTTGCCATTTCAACAAACTGAGCATGATTACCACGCACAAACCAGTTCATCGGCTTCACCATGAGTTCACCATCAAAGCAAGATTCGCACTGCACTGAACATAAAGCTAACGAGTTTTGACCGTCGGTAAAGATCTGTACTTTACCGGCACCAACAAGAGGCTCAGAAGTAGACACTTCCCAATCCGCCTGCTCCATTTGGTCTAAAAACGCTTCAATCTTTTTATCTGTGATGACGTTATTTGATTCACTTTCAAAGAAGCTTTTATAAAAAGCAGAGATACGTTTGAAAGTAAACAGCAGCTCTGACTGATTGCCTTTAGAGCGTCCAGCCTTTAGCCAACGCGTTAAATCATCGACTACGCAACGATCAAAGCGCTGTGCTTTAATCGCTTTAGACACCCAGTGAACAAGAAAATGGTTGTTGGCAACTGGCGCATTAACCAGCTTCCCAGATTCATGCTCAGCGGCTAATTCACTCAGTGCTGAGTTAACGACATTTTGAATTTCTAAGTAATATTCTGACACTATGCTTTTCTTCCTAATGTCCAATAGAAGGTTGCTGAAAGTACTGAACAGGCTGACATCACCAATATCATTGGCCATGCCACACCGCTAGGCATTGCTGCTACTATTGCACCAATCACCGAACCGGTACCAAATCTTAACGTTCCCGCTAATGACGATGCCGTACCCGCCATTCTTGGATAACGGCTCAATAATAGCGCCATAGAGTTACTGCCGATGGTTGAGATCGTACCCACAAACATCACCACAAATGGCACTGTACCCCACAGTCCCCAGTTCATCAGCCAGCTGATGAAAAGGCCAAAGCCCGCCATTAACTGAATAGATAAACCAAAACGTAGCATGGCATGAGAACCGACTTTCTTGACGAAACGTCCGTTAAGGCTGGTCATTGCAATCATAGCGACAATGTTAAGACCAAACAGATAACCGAACTCACTTGGGCTAACGCCATACAAATCAATATAAACGAATGAGCCTGCGGTCAGGAAAGCAAACATACCGGCAAACGAGAACGCACCAGAGAAAATCAGCCCCATCGCAAAGCCAGCACGGCACAGCTGCACATAGTTGCGAATGGTACTACGGAAATGCAGAGGTTGACGATTCTCGGCTGAAAGCGTTTCTGGAATTTTCCATAACACCATAGCAATAACAACTAAGGCAAAGCTTGCCAATACCCAGAATATCGAACGCCAACCAAACCACACCGCTAAGTGACCACCAATCATAGGTGCCGCTAACGGTGCCAAAGTGATAACTAGAGTGACGAATGACATCGCACGTGCGAAATCTTCGCGATCATACATGTCTCGTACAACCGCCTGAATCACTACCGCAGCCGCAGCACCAGCAAAGCCTTGCGCAGTACGAACGTAAGTTAATGCATCAATACCATTGGTAGTCGCACTCACAATAGAAGCGATAGCAAATAAGGCTATCCCCACTAGCATCACAGGTCGGCGACCATAACTGTCGGCCAATGGACCATGAAGTAACTGGCCAATAGCAAAACCAGCGGTGTAAGCAGTCAGCGTAATTTGCACCGCACCCGCGCTCACACCTAAATCTTTGGCAATCGCAGGCATAGCTGGCAGATACATATCAATAGCAAGAGGCGTCAAGGCGCCTATCGCTCCTAATACGATAAACATTACAAAGCTGATTTTGGCGGCGTCACTAGCGGGCGACGTAGTATTCGAAGTCATAAATCTCCGTTCGATGTTAGAACCAGTGCATCACGTGAATGACGCACTCAATAATAGCTTAAAGGAAGGACACGAAGTCCAAGCTACGAGAACTGTGTGGAATGTTTTCTTGTAGAGGAAGCAGAGGCTTCCTCATGATTCACTTGTATGACAAAAGTAAACAAGTAAATCCGCAATTACTTCCAGATTGAAGCAACTTCTTCTTCGGTAAGATAGCGATACTCGCCAGGCTCTAATGACTCATCCAGAACGATGTTACCTACTCGTTCACGGTGAAGCCCCACCACCTTATTACCTAGCGCTGCAAACATTCGTTTCACTTGGTGATACTTGCCTTCATGAATAGTCAGCAGTACCTGCTTCTCATCAATCACTTCCATTTGTGCAGGAAGTGTCAACTCGCGTTCATTACGTAGCTCAATGCCTGTTGCGAACTTCTCTTGATAGTCAGGCTGGATAGGATCATCAAGCCAGACACGGTATAATTTGTCACATTTGTGTTTTGGTGAAGTAATACGGTGCGACCATTGACCATCGTCAGTAATAAGCACTAAGCCCGTCGTATCGACATCCAATCGCCCTGCAAAATGCAAGTCACGCATATTCACTTCATCAAGCAGAACAAAAGCTGTGTGGTTGAAACCGTCTTCGTGCGAGCAAACATAACCTTGTGGCTTGTAAAGCATGATATAACGCGGACCACTGATTCTGATTTCGCGACCTTGCCACTCAACGTCCGATTGTTCAGTAACCTTAAATGAACCAACCTTCTGAACTTCACCATCAACGGTGACTTCGCCACTTTTAAGAATTTGAGTCGACTCTTTACGCGTTGTTCCTAGCGCGTCACACAAAAATTTATCTAAACGCATGAATACCTCATCTGCTTGAAGTCGGGTATTATACGCAAGTCACTCAAATTAGTTGAGCTATTTCACAGAATTATTCGCCCAATTGCATGTATACACTTCGCCCATACCAAGCAGACTCAGTTAAAGCTGTTATTCACTACTTTCGCAAGCATTCCACGCCAGCAGTTATAGTGCTGCCAACGGGTGCGGGCAAAAGCTTGGTGATTGCAGAACTGGCAAGATTAGCGAAAGGTCGTGTTCTGGTACTCGCCCACGTAAAAGAGCTGGTTGAGCAAAACCATGCAAAGTATGAAGGCTATGGTTTAACCGGTTCGATTTTCTCGGCGGGCTTGGGGCGAAAAGAAACCGATCAACAAGTGGTGTTTGCGTCCGTGCAATCTGTGGTGCGTAATTTGGATTCGTTTAAAAACCAGTTTTCCCTAATGGTTATTGATGAGTGCCACCGCGTTCCTGACGATAAGAACAGCAGCTATCAGAAAGTGATTGCTCATCTTCTAGAGCTAAATCCGGGAATGAAGGTGCTAGGTTTAACGGCAACCCCTTATCGATTAGGTATGGGCTGGATTTATCAGTACCACACTCGCGGACTGGTGCGTAGCGAAGAGCCACGTTTCTTCCGCGACTGCATCTTCGAGTTGCCTATTCAGTATTTACTGGATGAGGGATTTTTAACTCACGCCCGCTTAATTGACGCGCCAGTTCTCAGCTATGACTTTTCACAGCTCAAACCCGCTAATACTGGACGATATAAAGAATCTGAACTGGATTTGGTCATCGAACAGTCCAAGCGAGCAACACCGCAGATTGTGGCTCAAATTATCGAGCTTTCCAAAGACAAACAGGGAGTGATGGTTTTTGCTGCCACCGTACGTCATGCGCAAGAGATCTTGGGATTATTGCCTGAAGAACATTCAGCATTAGTAATTGGTGACACCCCTTCTCCAGAACGTGACCGTATCATTCAGGCATTTAAACAGCGCGAAATTAAGTATCTGGTTAATGTTTCAGTGCTGACAACAGGGTTTGACGCACCACACGTAGACTTGATTGCCATTCTGAGACCGACAGAATCCGTCAGTTTGTATCAACAAATTGTTGGGCGTGGGCTTCGTTTATCTGAAGGCAAAAATGAGTGTCTCGTGCTCGACTATGCTGGTAACACCTACGATCTTTATCAACCCGAAGTTGGCGACCCTAAGCCCGACTCCAGCAGCGAAATTATCACTATTCCCTGCCCCGCTTGCGGATTCAACAACAACTTTTGGGGCAAGCTTGACGCAAACGGCTTTCTCATTGAACACTATGGACGAAAATGCCAAGGCTACTTCACCGATGAAGAAACCAATGAGCGCGAACATTGTGGATACCGTTTCAGAGCCAAGTACTGCGGCGAGTGTGGTGCAGATAACGATATCGCTGCGCGCATCTGCCACGAGTGTGATGCCACATTAGTCGACCCAGACAAAAAGCTTAAAGAAGCGTTGAACCTCAAAGATGCGTTGGTTTTCGAATGTTTAAACATGGATTTGAGCGTTCATAAAGATGATAAAGGCAAGTCGCAGCTGAGAGTGACTTATATTGGTGACAACAATGCTCAAGTTCATGAATTTTGGGCATTGACCACACCCAAACAAAAAGCCGTGTTTAAAGAACGCTTTGTTCGCCCACATTTGGCAGACAGACACCGTCCTTTCGAGGAAGCTTCGCCGTCAAAAGTGGTTGATAATCAACATCGCTTCCGTCCGCCACAGTTTGTGATCGCCCGAAAATCTGGCCGCTTCTGGAAAATGCGCGACAAAATATTCGCAGATGAGCTAGTGTAGCTTCTAGATCTTTCAGGACGATTGAATTCACATCCTATTCATATTGCGATTTTTATACTGCACCAATCATGACGTAACGGACGCTTCACATGCTTAATTCAAAACTCCATACCGCTACTTTGATTGCTCTTCTAACGGGCTTTTGTTCTGCAGGTGTAACCTCACTGGCCTTTGCCGAACAACCTGTGCTTAACGACCCCATTCAAGATACCTACAAAGAAGGGACTCAAGTCAAAATCGACGAAGATCAGGATGAAGTGTACGCCGCGGTACAGAAAGGACTGATCAAACCCTTTTCAGAACTGTACGCAGCTATAGACAATGAACTTTATGGTCGCCTTATTAAAGTCGAGCTTGAAGAAGATGACGATGAATGGATCTACGATTTAAAATTAGTTCATGAAGATAAAGTGATACGTGTTGAATACAACGCGACAACTCTTGAGCTAATGTCTATCAAAGGCAGAGACGTGCTTAGCATAATAAAAAACCGAGACGCACAATGAAGATTCTTGTAGTTGAAGACGACCAAAAACTCAGTGAACAAATTACAACTGCACTAGAGGACGCTGGCTGGGTGCCAGAAGCTTCTTATGAAGGCGAAGACGCACTATACAGAGCAACGACCGAAGAGTGGGACTGTATCGTTCTTGACTTGGGTCTGCCTAAGCTAGACGGTATCTCGGTACTAAACAACCTGCGCGATCAGCAAATCAATACACCTGTTATCATTCTCAGCGCCCGCGACACACTCACTCAACGCGTCGAAGGTTTAAATGCAGGTGCGGACGATTACCTAACCAAACCCTTTGAACTGGTTGAACTGATTGCGCGAATTCGTTCTCAGTTACGCCGAGCTTCCGGTAACGCATCACCGGTTTTACAAGTTGGAAACTTAAGTCTCGACACCAGAAGTTCTGTTGTTATGTGGAAAGACCAGCCGTTAAACCTCACTGCATTGGAATACAAAGTGATCGCTTATTTCATGCATAATCCGGATAAAGTCATCTCACGAACTGAATTGGTTGAACACATCTACAAACAAGATTTCGACCGCGACTCCAACACAATAGAAGTGTTCATTGGCCGAATTCGCAAAAAAGTAGCGCCAGATGTCATCAAAACAGTGAGAGGTTTGGGGTATCAATTGCATGCCCAATAAACACTTTTCGTTAAGATACTCTCCGTTAAAACACCTTAGTATTAAAAACCGCTTACTGCTGGCTGCGATCCTTTGGCTGAGCGCCATGATACTAGCAGCCGGTTATCTTATCCCTAGCATGGTAAAAGACTACTTAGTTGAAGATGCCCAAAGTCAGTTGCGACTTTCAATGGATGAACTCACCGCTAATTTGGAAGCAGATAGTAACGGCAGACTTAGTCTTAGCCGACGTCTTTCCGACCCCAGATTCAACCAACCCTACAGCGGTGTTTATTGGTCTATGACGATTGGTGAGAACAGTAGCGAAAACTCAATTCGCTCCAGATCACTCTGGGACAAAACATTAGTTAAAGAGCAACACGGGCACAAAACCCTTTATAAGGGAGCAAAAGACGAAAATTTAGTTGTTCTCACTCAAAGCATCTATTTGCCTGAGTATTCTCGTCCAATACAAATCATCGTTGGTATGGATGAGTCGCCAATTCAAGAGACTCTCAAACAAGTCATTGGTCAGCTTTGGATCATTCTTGCCCTGCTCTTTTCCGGCGTACTGATACTGATTAGCGCACAGATTTCTTGGTCGTTATGGCCGCTTGGAAAAATGCAAAAAGAACTCGCTTTGCTGCGCAAAGGTGAACAGTCCAGTCTCAATGAAAATTATCCAAAAGAAGTTTACCCGCTGGTAAAAGATCTCAACGCACTGCTGTTCCACTATCAAGAACTACTAGAGCGAGCACGTAATCATGCGGGAAATTTATCTCATGCTTTGAAAACTCCACTTTCCGTGCTTAAAAACGAAGTGGCAAAACTGAGTGATGAACAAAAGCAGGCATTGCAAGAACCTATCGAACAAATCCAGCAACACATTGATTACCATCTGGGTCGCGCGCGCATGGCAGGCGCTGCAAATATACTTGCAGTGAAAACCTTACCCAGCGAACGAGTGGATGCCATCTCAATGGCTTTTGATAAAGTTTATGCAGCGCGAGAAATCACCTTAGCCAACGAGTTGGACTCCAATCTTTGTGTGGCGGTAGAACCGACAGACTTCGATGAAATGATCGGTAACTTGCTCGAAAACAGTTACAAATGGGCAAACTCACTCATACGGGTTTACAGCGTTGCTGAAGGTAAAGAGCGGATCAATATCTGTATTGAAGATGATGGTGCGGGTATCAGTGAAGAAGATATAGAGCATGCAATAAAGCGCGGAATTCGCTTAGATGAAACCGTACCGGGAACAGGTTTAGGACTCAATATTGTTAGCGAAATGGCACACAGCTACCGAGGGAAATTGACTCTCTCTCAAGGGCAATTAGGCGGCTTAAAAGCAACCTTAACGCTACCTGTACCAACCACGTGATGAATCCTTGCACAATAAGGGATTCATCTGGATAAGATTCACCTCAGTAGCGACTTTTTTATTGCTACATCTCTGATTGAATGATAGTATCCGCGCTCGTTTTGATAGACATACTTGATTTATCAAACGTTATTACAACACAAGGTCGCATTGTGTTGTGCATCCAATTTTTACTAATTTTGAGAGTAAATACTATGAAATTTGAAGCAGTAGTACGTACTGAACTAGGTAAAGGTGCGAGCCGCCGCCTACGTCACGCTGGCCTATTCCCTGCTATCGTTTACGGTGGTGAGGCAGCGCCTGTATCAATCACTCTAAACCACGACGAAATCATTAACCAAATGGACAAGCCTGAGTTCTACGAAGGTATCGTTCTAGTGATTGATGGTGCTGAAGTTAAGGTTAAGCCACAAGACGTACAACGTCACGTGTTTAAGCCAAAAGTTGAGCACATGGACTTCATCCGTATCTAATTCCCTACCAAGGAATTAGCTGGATAGAATCCACCTTTTGCATATATAAGATAAATCAGCCTTACCATCTGATAAGTCTAAAAATTCGAAACCCCGATGCTACCAACATCGGGGTTTCACCGTTTTAAAAGCCTCATCTTTCCATCAACCTAAAAAATGCTGATCAAATCACAATGGGTTTGATTCAACCAGCTTGCTCATTGTTACTGATGGTCAAGCTAATGACTGGATAGAACGTAAAACGCTACATATGTTCTCGAATGTAGGTCGAGCCATGATTTCAGGCTCCAGACAATTCTCAACCAATGCATCTAATTTCTTTCGAACTTCTGCATCTAGCTCATCACAGCGAGCTATCAACTCTTCCAACAAACATCCGAACGCTCTTGCCTCTAAACGCTGCAGCTTCGCCGCCTGATAAGATTCTTCTGCATCAAAAAAGGAAGCTGCACCATAATCACTTAGCAGAGCCTCGCCCGATGGCGTTGTCAGTATGTTATGAGCATACAAATCACCATGCATTACACCTTGTTGATGAAGATGATTTACAGCGTCTGCAATAGCGCCTACAACTTTAAACAACGCTGAAGAGGAAAACTGCTTGTCTGAGGAATAAACATCACGTGTACAAGATTCAAGACTTGGCGGCTGAGCCAAGTTATTAAACTCATCAGGGATAAGTTCCATTACAAGGCCATCTGTACCGGAAGGATGATGCTGAATACGTCCAAGAGTCTGCGTTAAAGCATAATGTTGGCCAGCTTTCATGGTTGTGGCCATCTCGCACATTGGCAAACCGTCACTTGTCATTGCACCTTTAAACAGTTTAACGGCAACCGGATGGCTCACCTCTTCACGTGACAAACTAGCACGATAGATCAAGCCTGATGCACCTTCGCCGAGCAACTCATTCATATCTAGATGATGCCAATTAATGCCCGTCATCGAGTTTTCTAAAGCTTGTTTTTCCAAACGCTCTGAAAAAGGATTTCCGGCATAAGCTAGCCAAGCTAACTTGGGCAAAGTGAATATCCACTCAGGCAGAACTTCAAGCTGGTTCGCTGACATGCGGATCAATTCCAAACGATGGCAGAGAGCCAAAGATTCAGGCAACGAGGAAAGCTGGTTTCCCGCTAACATCAGTTTCTGCAGCCTAGAACATTGCCCAATATTGTCAGGCAGGGATTGAACACGATTATCTGTCAAAATAAGCCAACGCAACTGAACGGGTAAAGAGGCGGCGGGTACATCTGTAATCTGATTGGATTTAAAGCCCACCATACTTAGTGAGTTGCATCGTCCTAGTACTTCGGGTAATTGTGTAAATTGATTCTGTGAACAAAAAATAACTTTGAGATTGGTGAGTTGTTCCAGATCATCTGGAAGTGACGAGAGTTGATTTCCCGTCAGGTCAAGAATCTCTAACGTATCCGACAAAGAGAAAATTTCGCGAGGAAACTCAGTTAAACCGCAGGATAGCTTCAGTCGACGAAGGCCTTGTAACTCTCCAGAGCGTAATTGTTCAAGTGTATGCATTATCAACCCAATCAAATAGAAACACTCAGTAGCGGCGTCCCTAAATTCAAAAAAAGGCTGGATTATAACTTAATAGCTTTGGTTACGTAACACGAAGCGAGCCATCGTAGAAAGCAAGAACAATAGAGTGACTTTATAGCCATCTAGCCTCCATCAGACAGCGGTTCCACTATTTTTTCGCAGGCTAATACCTTCCCATACCGTGAAATATCCCTCCGAACACAGCCATTAGAACTGAAAAAATCAAACTCAAAATAATGAAGGCTGGAATTGAAGCGATGGCAAACTTCACCATAAAAATCACCATAGACATGAATGGCATTTTAATATCGACAACCGTCACTTCCTGTTTACCGTTTTCTTGAGACATAGCACTTTCCTTGCAATTAAAAATCAGTGGTTACGTTAACGTAATCAGTTTAGTAGTTCTTTGATATAACTACGATTTTCATTTCAACAAGTGGCCTATCTAAAATCAATCAGCCACATACACTCTCAGCTAAGTTAATCATGCTTTTTTCTTAAGCTCAGTGTATAACTCTCTATACATGTAAAAGGTAAGTATTACTGAGAGACCTGAGTCGTGAAAATAACCGAATTAAAACCCGATCCCCTTGTTTGCCCTTTGTGTGGAAAACCCAACGCCTGTATAAACTTAGGCGCACTAGATATCAAGAAATCCTGTTGGTGTAACGACCCAACGATCACCTTTCCCGAAGAGTTGCTTTCACAAATCCCACCTGAAATGAGACGAAAAGCCTGCGTGTGCAAAACTTGTGTCTTGAACTTTCATGCCTCACAAAAATCACTATAGCCCTTTTCTTTTTCCCTTAAAAAACAATCTATTTTAGTCAATGTTAATTTATCACCTATGCTTATCTACTGAAGTGTCACGTTGTTAAAAAGCGCGCACTTGTCTGTTTTCAATTTGGAATAGCGACTTTAACGTTACACCTGTTTTCCAAGACGTTTGTCACCACTCATCGCTCTGGCTTATTCCTTGCTTAGACAACTATATACCGAGCCACACAACTAGGTTCAGGTATAGAAGTAGTTAACTTCAACTAAGCCTTAACAGGAAGTTAAAAGGCAACCACCTCTGATTCGGCACACCATAACTGGCAGTACTGATCACGTGTTCACTGTTGGTTGCCATAAAGGACGGAACTCCCATGGATAAATTAACTAAAAACTACAACTCCGAATTGTTCTTTGATGAACTCATTGATAGCCAAGGTAAACCTCGTCAATCGGCTTCGCAACTACTGACCTATTTAGAATCATTGCCTGCTGAAGAGCTTGAAAAACGTCGGCTTACAGCTGAGACCACCATTCAGGAAATGGGGATCAGTTTTACGGTTTACACCGAAGAGGGAAATATTGACCGAGCTTGGCCCTTCGACATTATACCTCGCACTATTGATGCCAAAGACTGGCAGGTCGCTGAGAAAGGGTTAAAGCAAAGACTTACCGCTCTCAACCGCTTTATTGATGACCTTTATCACGATCAAAAGTGCATTAAAGACGGCATTATTCCCAAGCATATTATTGAAGAATCGAAAAACTTCCGACCTGAGTGCATCGGAGTGTCGCCCGCTTTTGGTGTGTGGGCACACATTTGTGGCACCGATTTGGTGCGTGCCGACGATGGTCAGTTCTATGTGCTTGAAGATAACCTGCGTGTTCCTTCAGGTGTATCGTATATGCTCGAAAACCGTGCAATCACCAAACGAGTTCTTCCTGAGTTATTTGAAAACGACGATATTCTTCCTGTCGACTCATACACGTCAAGACTGTTTGATATGTTGGCAGCCCTTTCACCACGTGCAATTGAGCATCCAGAAATTGTCGTTCTGACACCGGGTATCTATAACTCAGCTTATTTCGAACACGCGTTCTTAGCTCAGCAAATGGGTGTAGAACTGGTTGAAGGTGGCGATTTATATGTCGATACCGACGACTGTGTTTATATGAAAACCATCTACGGACCAGAACGCGTTGACGTTATCTACCGTCGTATTGATGACTGGTTTATTGACCCTGAAGTGTTCCATCCTGATTCTATGCTTGGCGTTCCCGGATTAATGCGCGCTTGGAAAGCGGGTAACGTGGCTTTGGCTAACGCGCCAGGCGCTGGCGTTGCCGATGACAAAGTGGTTTACGCCTATGTGCCCGATCTGATTCGTTATTATCTGGATGAGGAACCAATTCTACCGAACGTAGAAACTTTCTTGTGCGAAGATGAAGAACAGCGTGCTTACGTGTTAGCTAACTTAGATAAGCTAGTAGTAAAACCAGCCAACGAATCCGGCGGTTACGGTATGCTTGTTGGTCCTCACTCTACAGAAGAAGAGCGAGTTCTTTTTGCAGACTTAATACAAAAGAACCCACGAAACTATATAGCGCAACCAACCCTGAAACTCTCCACGGCGCCGACCTTGGTTGACACCAACTGTATCGAACCTCGTCATTTGGATTTGCGTCCATTCATTTTGCAAAGCAACAAAATCTATGTCACCACAGGCGGACTTACTCGCGTTGCATTGAAGAAAGGATCCCTTGTCGTTAACTCGTCACAAGGCGGTGGTAGTAAAGACACATGGATTGTTAAGTCAAAAGGAGAGTAACAATGTTATCAAGAGTTGCTGAGCGCCTTTACTGGAGTGCGCGTTATTTGGAGCGAGTCGAGAACATTGCTCGCCTATTAAATGTTTACGATGAACTGCTGTATGACTTACCAAGAGACATTCGAATTTCTTGGTACAACCTTATCGAGATCAACGGCAGCGTTATTGATTACACCAGCAAATACAAAGATCACGGCGAACGTAACGTGGTGAAGTATTTGCTTTCTGACATGGATAACCCAAGCTCCCTACTTGCCTCGCTCAATATGGTGCGCGAAAACATTCGTACCTCTCGTGATGTAGTACCAGAGGAGATGTGGGAGCAGATCAACGAGCTAAACATCTACGCTAAAAAACACATTCAGCTAGGCATCAACCGCTCTGATCGCCACGTCTACCTGAACGACATCATTGAAGGTTGCCAAAAAGTGATTGGGCTTCTTGCTAACGCGATGCGTCGCGACGCAGGCTGGAGCTTTATTATCTTAGGTCGCTACTTAGAGCGCGCGGATATGAATACGCGCATTTTGGACTCTGCTGTGTCGATCATGAACCAATCAAGTGAAGAAGAGCGTCTTCATCTTGAGCAAGTTTTGTGGTCAAAAGTTCTCAAATCTCAGAGTGCCTATCTCAACTATCGCAGAACGATGCGTGCATCGGTCACTGGCGAAGATGCAGCGACTTTCTTGCTGATGGATGAGTTCTTCCCTCGCTCGCAAACATTTTGCTTAACGCAAATCAAAATAGCCGCCGAAGCGCTACCAAGTGCGGAAGAAGTGGTTGTTGAAGTTAATCGTCTACTGCAAAACACCAAAGGTGTCGACAGCGCAAAAGAGCTTAATATCGAATTCAGTAACTATCTCAATGACGTCCAGTTAGCCATTATCGATCTGCATAGCCAGATCCGAGAGACTTGGTTTCACTTCCGCCACGGAGAAGCTGCATGACCATTCGCGTAGCGATATTGCATAAAACAACTTATGAGTTTGACCGCGATGTGAATGTTTCTCCGCATGTGTTGCGCCTTCGACCGGCGCCACACTCGCGCACGCACATTCATGGATATTCACTCAAGGTGTTACCTGAAAAGCACTTTATCAACTGGCAACAAGATGCGTTTGGCAACTATCAGGCACGTCTAGTGTTCCCAGAAAAAATGCGCAAGCTGCAATTTGAAGTGGAGGTTATCGCCGACATGACGGTGATTAACCCCTTCGATTTCTTTATTGAAGAGTACGCCGAAACATATCCGTTCAAATACGACAGCCTACTCGAAGAAGAGCTGGCTCCGTATTTGAAACACGATGAACCAAACGCACTACTCTCGGCATGGCTTAAAGATGTCGACCGAAGCGAAACGCCAATTGTGAGTTTTCTTTCTAAACTCAATAGCCAGCTTTCACAACAAATTGAATACGGTATTCGTTTAGAACCCGGCATTCAGAGTGCCGAAGAGACACTTACGCTTAGAAAAGGCTCTTGCCGCGATACTGCTTGGCTACTTATTGAAGTGCTGCGTAATCTCGGTTTAGCTGCTCGCTTTGCTTCTGGCTATTTAGTGCAGCTTACCGCCGATGTGAAAGCCTTGGATGGTCCTTCTGGTCCTGAGCAAGATTTTACAGACCTGCACGCATGGTGCGAAGTCTACCTTCCGGGTGCAGGTTGGGTGGGATTAGACCCTACCAGTGGTTTGTTTGCTGGTGAGGGACACATTCCTCTAGCTTGTACCGCAGACCCAGCATCTGCCGCACCGATTACCGGTATGGTTGATGAGTGTGAATGCGAATTTAGCTACACCAACACGGTTATTCGTATTCACGAAGACCCTCGTGTCACAAAGCCTTACAGCGAAGATGAGTGGGAAAACATCAAAGCATTAGGGAATGCCGTTGATAAGGTTTTAGAAGAAGAAGATGTTCGCCTAACCATGGGCGGTGAACCCACGTTCGTCTCTATTGATGATATGGATTCTGAGCAGTGGAACACTGGCGCTTTGGGTGCTGATAAGCTTCGCCTCTCCAAAGATTTATTACTTAAACTCAAAGACAAGTTCGGCTCAGATGGTTTGCTCCACTACGGTCAGGGCAAATGGTATCCGGGTGAAGAGTTACCTCGTTGGGCGCTAGGTTACTTCTGGCGTACCGACGGTGAAGCGCTATGGAGCCACCCACAACTACTTGCCCGTGTCGATAAAGACTATCAACACAACTTGCAAGATGCTCAGCGCTTTGGTGAAACCTTGTGTCAGCAGCTTTTCCTAGACAGTAAGTATCTGCAACCGGCTTATGAAGATTCACTCTACTATTTGTGGCTTGAGCGCTCTTTACCCGATTCAGTGAATCCGAAAAAAGCATCCCTTAAAGACGATTTAGAACGCAGACGTTTAGCGAAACTGCTCACCCGAGGACTCGATACGTCAACGGGTTATGTGCTACCACTGAGCTACTTTAATGGTCAGTGGCAAAGCTCTCTGTGGCCAATGCGCAGTGATGTCATTACTTTGATTCCCGGCGATAGCCCGATGGGTTTCCGTTTGCCTCTCAACTCACTTCCACCAATCAGTCAGGAAGAGATTGTTCCCGAGCGTGACCCGTTTGAACAAAGAGAAGCGCTGCCCGTTTACTCGTTTACCGAATCGGTAAACCAAACTCAAAGTGGTCAGCACCAAACTCAGGTAGAGCAAAAGCAGACAATAACTAAAGCCGTTATTCATACGGCCCTTTGTATCGAGCCAAGAGAGGGTCGCTTACACCTGTTTTTGCCGCCAATGACTTCCTTGGAACACTATGTGTCTCTGATGCATTTCATTGAAGTGACAGCGCTTGAGCTATCAATGCCAGTTGTGATTGAAGGTTATGAGCCGCCAAAAGACTACCGCTTACAAAAACTACTGATCACGCCTGACCCGGGTGTTATCGAGGTCAACATACATCCGGCTCATAGTTGGAAAGAGCTGGTCTACAACACCGAAACGCTTTACGAACAGGCTCACCTATGCCGCTTAGGTACAGAGAAGTTCATGCTCGACGGGCGACACACAGGTACAGGTGGTGGTAACCACATCACATTAGGTGGAGCCACACCCGCTGACAGTCCAATGCTGCGTAAACCAGATTTATTACGTAGCTTTGTTAATTACTGGCAGCATCATCCGGGTTTGTCTTATCTGTTTTCAGGGATGTTTATCGGTCCAACCAGCCAAGCACCTCGCCCTGATGAAGGCAGAGATGAAGCGCTGTACGAAATGGAAATTGCGTTCCAGAACATGCCTGAAGGCTTAGTCGATCAGCCTTGGCTCGTCGACCGACTGATGCGTAACCTACTGGTTGATATTACGGGTAACACACATCGCTCAGAATTTTGTATCGACAAGCTCTACGCTGCTGGCAGTAGTAGTGGACGTCTCGGGATTCTTGAGTTTCGTGGGTTTGAAATGCCGCCACACGCCAGAATGTCGTTAGTTCAAACGCTTTTATTGCGCTGTCTGGTTGCTCGATTCTGGAAAGATCCTTATCACAAACCTCTGATTCGTTGGGGTACATCCCTACACGACAAATTTATGATGCCACACTACGTATGGCAGGACATAAAAGAGGTGGTGGAAGATCTGCAACGTCACGGCTATCCATTCAAACTGGAATGGCTTGCACCTTTTGAAGAGTTCCGCTTCCCGCATTATGGTCGCCAACAAATTGATGATATGGAGCTAGAACTGCGCTGGGCAATCGAACCTTGGCATGTATTGGGTGAAGAAATTACCCATTCAGGAACCGCGAGGTATGTGGATTCCTCAGTGGAAAGATTGCAAGTGCGCCTTACTGGCTTAACTGAAGGTCGCTATTTGCTTGCCTGTAACGGACGCCGCGTACCTTTACGCGCTACTGGGCGTAAAGGTGAATATATTGCGGCTGTCAGATACCGTGCTTGGTCGCCACCTTCGGCGTTACACCCGACACTGGGTGTCGATGCGCCACTGGTGTTTGACATTATCGACACTTGGAATGGTTTATCGATTGGCGGTTGTACTTACCATGTTAGCCATGCCGGTGGTCGTACGTACGAAACACTTCCAGTGAACAGTAATGAAGCGGAAGCTCGTCGAGTGAACCGATTCTGGGATCACGGTTTTACGCAAGGTCCTCTCGAAGTGAAACCAGAGTTCAATGCACTGCGTCAGTTTTACGAACACACCGATGTTCCAAGACCTATGTCTCCGCCAAATGAAGAGATTTGCCGTGAATACCCACACACCCTTGATTTGAGAAAGCGTAATTTTGAGGTGAAAGCGCGGTATTCCAAATAGCACTGATATTCATACACTCAAGTATTAAAAACGAAAACGCGAGCCAGTAAAATGGCTCGCGCGAATATTTAAGCTAATGTGTATACTTAACGTCCTGTTACGTGAGGTAGTCATAAGAAAACATGATGCAACAATCCAGACCTGACCAGTCGACCAATTCAACCGAGCAAGGATCGATGGAAACATCGGTCCTTGTTAGCCCTTATCCAGCGTCTTCTTACGCATTCGATGAAGTGTATGATGAGCAGCGTGTACCGCGCGCGCACTGGAAACCTTTGCTTGAACATCTGAATAAACTGGATGTTGATGGTCTGGATGATCGCCACCAAAGAGCGCAGCGCATTTTGCGTGACGATGGCGCAACTTACGATTTAAAAAATGACCCACTGACACCCGATGTATGGGCATTAGATGTCATTCCTAACCTGATCCATTGGCAGGAATGGCAGAAGCTGGAGAAAGGACTAGTTCAACGTTCTAATCTCTATGACCTCATTTTGAAAGATATCTACGGTGAACAAAATCTGATTAAGGACGGTATTATCCCGTCTGAAATCATATTCAGTCATCCCGGATTTCTGCGCGCTTGCCACGGTATCAAAATGCCTGGCGACAAGCAGCTAATCCTGCACTCCGTCGATTTGGTGCGTGACACCCAAGGCAACCATATTGTTATTGGTGATCATACACAAGCACCTTCGGGAGTCGGTTATGCTTTAGAAAACCGCACTGTTATTTCGCGTGTTATGCCGAGCATTTTCCGTCAAGGTAATGTGAGACGTCTATCCGCGTTCTTCCACACTCTGCGCAATACTCTTTCGCATCTAGCCAGTCACAAATCCGATTCACCACTAATCGTTGTGCTCACTCCGGGTGCCTATAGCAGCACCTACTTTGAGCACGCTTATTTGGCAAACTATTTAGGTTACCCGCTTGTTCAGGGTGGTGACTTAACCGTGCGTAACGGTAAAGTATGGCTAAAATCCCTTAATGGCTTATCACAAGTAGATGTTATTTTACGTCGACTCGATGATGCCTATTGCGACCAAGCTGAGCTTAATGCTGACTCACTGCTTGGCGTTCCCGGATTATTGGAAGTGGCACGTGCGGGTAACGTTATTTTAGCAAACCCACTCGGTGGCGGGGTTCTGGAAGCTCCTGCCCTTTATGCCTTCTTACCTAAGATTTGCCAGTATTTACTGGGCGAGCAACTTCTCATCCCAACGGTGAACACGTGGTGGTGTGGTGACAAACAGAGCCTTAGCTATATCAAAGAAAATCTCGGACAGCTGATTATCAAACCGGCGTGCCGCAGCATGGGTCAGCCAACGATTTACGGACACTGTTTATCAGAAGAAGACCGAGTCAAAACGCTAGCCATGATTGAAAAACGTCCATACATGTATGTTGCTCAAAGCTATGTACCGGGCTCAATGTTACCTATCTGGTCAGAACAACACATCCAAGCCAGACCGAGTTTATTAAAAGCATTTACAGTTGCGGATAAAGACCACTACACCGTCATGCCTGGTGGATTAACTCGCGTAGCAGAATCCACTGAAGATTACATAGTCACAAAGCTTTCAGGCTCACGCAGTAAAGACACCTGGATACTGTCGAACTCGCCAGATCTTTCTCACCAATCACTGTTTGATAAGTCGCTTGATGTGGCGCAGCAAACCAGTATGCCTAGCCGTGTTGTCGAGAACTTGTTCTGGTTCGGACGTTACGCCGAGCGTGCGGAGATTAGCCTGCGTTTAATGAGGACCGTGTTTAAACAGCTCAATGGTCTGGAGTCATTGGTGCCTGAAAGCCGAGATATTTTGCTCGAAGCGATTTCCCATCAAACACACTGCTTACCTGGCTTTACAACCGGAGATGCGGCTCTGTTTGAAAATCCAAACAAAGAACTCGCCGATTTGGTCACTAATGGTAACCGCGTAGGAAGCATTAAAGCGAACTTACAGTCATTGCTTGCTTGCGGTGAACAAGTGAAAGAAATGCTCTCTGCGGATACTCGCGTAATATTAAACGAGCTTCGCGACCATATCGCCAAAGTCGATCGTGCCTATGAGTTTGGCTTACCTGCGATCCCTGAAGAGTCGTTAGATGGTTTAGTTACCACATTGCTCGCTCTTTCAGGCTTGAACCATGAAAGTATGTTAAGAGGTCAGGATTGGGTGTTCCAACAAATTGGTCGCCGAACTGAACGAGCACTGCAAACGGCGAACCTACTGCAATCAACGCTGACAAAACCTTTGGTTGGGCTTGCTCAACAACAAGTATTGGAATCGGTTCTTTTAAGTATGGAAGCGTTGATCTCCTTCCGTCGCAGATACCGCACACGTGCGAGAGTAGCCTTTGGTCTCGATCTCTTAATGGTGGATACCACTAACCCAAGAGCGTTGGTTTACCAGTTAGAAAGACTGCGTGAATTCCTCAATGTGTTACCGCGTCACCAAAATTACATTCCGGGTGGACTCACACAAGAGAGTCGTTTGATCATTCAAACTCTAACGGACATCCAGCTAACTGATTTGGAAGAGTTGGCGCAAATTGATGACGAAACAGAAACTCGTCTACAACTGTCGCAGTTGATGGCTAAAGTTACCGAGCAATTGGAAAAATTCACTTCGCTTATCAGCGATAAGTATTTCGACCACACTGCGGGACCGCAACAGTTGATCAAACCGAAATGGAAATTGGACGTATGAAGTACCGCGTGCGACACACCACCACCTATGAATACAGTGCACCTGTAACCTTGTGCTATAACATGGCGCATCTTTTACCGAGAGATACTGAGCGTCAACGCTGTCTTAACCGACGAATACAGGTACACCCGACACCAATATATCAACGTGAAGGCAAGGATTACTTCGGCAATTCTACTTTCTATTTTGCAATTCAAGAGCCGCACAAAAAACTCACTATCGATGTTGTGAGTTATTTCGACATCAGCACACCGAGTTGGTCTGGCGAAGCAGAACAGCACCCGTTAACGTGTGGTGAACTTCGCGCATTGATCAATAATGCCGATAGCACTGAGTTAAGAATGGCTAAAGAATACTGTTTGGATTCGGAGCAAATCCTATGCTCAGACACCTTGCGCGATTACGCTCTACCCTTTTTTTCAGACAATCAACCGGTACTCGCCGCCGCAAAAGCGTTTACGCACCACATATTCTCTGAATTCAAGTTTGACCCAACAGCAACAGATGTAACGACGCCAGCAGAAGAGGTGTTGAAGGAAAAACGCGGTGTTTGTCAGGACTTTGCACACTTAGCCATTGGGTGTTTGCGTTCGGTCGGTATACCTGCACGCTATATGAGTGGTTACATCGAAACACTTCCCCCCCCAGGGCAAGAGAAGTTAATCGGTGCAGATGCCTCACACGCTTGGTTCGCAATTTTTGTACCCGAATTAGGCTGGGTAGAATTTGATCCAACCAACAATTTGATACCTTCAGAGCAACACATCGTCACAGGTTGGGGGCGAGATTATGCAGATGTTACACCACTGCAGGGTGTTATTTTCGACGGCGGAGACTCACAATCTTTAAGTGTTGCTGTTGATGTTTCAAGGCTGGCTTAGGCGCAAAATGTTATAGACATAAAAGACCACACTATGTGGTCTTTTTTAACTTGGTCATTGCGTTCTTGTTTAAGCGAAACGAATACAAAGCATCAGATTATTCAACCCTAAGTCAGTGTAAGTTACTCAGTTACACTTTGAATTGACTTACCTGACCATCCAACTTGCCACCTTGCTCACGCAAGAGAGTAAGTGCTCGTTGTGCTTGTTCAACAATATCAACGATGGCTCTGCTGCTGTCAGCTATACCTTGAACATTACTATTCACTTCATCACTTACAGTGCTTTGTTGACTTGCTGCAGTTGCGATATGGGTATTCATCTCGTTCATTAGAGATATTGCGTTTAAAATTTCAGACAAAGCGTGACTAGCTTTTCCTGCCTGAATGATTGTATTGTCACCACTCTTCGTACTACTTGCCATAGCTTCAACTGCCTGCTCTGCTCCTACTTGCAGTCTTTCAATCATTGCTTGTATTTCGCCAGTACTCTGCTGAGTTCTGCTGGCTAATGAACGTACTTCATCAGCCACAACTGCAAAACCTCGCCCTTGTTCACCTGCTCGAGCTGCCTCAATCGCTGCATTAAGCGCTAATAAGTTAGTTTGCTCAGCAATCCCTTGAATTACATCTACAACAGAAGCGATGTTGCTAACATCTCTGTCTAAATTGTTGATAACCGTGCTTGCACGCCCAATCTCGTTAGCAAGTTGCCGGATTGAATCCACTGAAGATTCAAGAATTACATTGGTGTTCAACAGTTCCTGATTCGCAATTTGGCTAGCGTTGGCAGCCTCCTGAGCATTGTCACTGACACTTCGACTGGTAGTTTGCATTTCATGGACAGCTGCTGCGACTACTTCACTATCCTTCTGTTGATGCGTGGTTGAATTCTCGATATTAGAGGTTAGGGTTTGTAGGTTGCCTATCTCTCTTTGAAGTGCATTGCTGCTTTCCACCACTTGCGCCACCGTAGTTTGAATCTTAGAAACAAACAAGTTAAATGAACCCGCTAACTGACCAATTTCATCTTTTGAATTAACTTCGATACGTTGTCGTAAATCACCATCACCAGTAGCAATTTGCTCCATAGCTTTATGAATGCTTTTGACTGGCGTCACAATAGTTCTCACAAGCAGTAGCACCATCGCAAGTGCAGCAATAGAAACCACAGCTGTACCGCCCTTAATAACGAGATCAGCAAGATGAGCCGCAGTTGCGATGTCTTTTTCTAACTCAGATTGCTTGGATTCCATCGCTCCTTTAACAACATTTAACTGAACACGAACAGCGGAAAAAAGCTCATCGAATTCTTTGCTATTTTGTTCGTAATATCGCTCCCAATTGACTGGTTGTTGCTTAACCATGGCTTCATAACTTGTTAGCCACTTTTCTCCCAATTTAATTAGGTGTTGAACCTCTGATTGGTAGGCTACAGGCATAATTCCCTGATCAACGAGTTCCACAGACTTACGCATTCTCGGTATGGCTTTATAAGCATTTTCTTTGAACTCAAATAGATGATGTTCTATCTCGGTTTGATTGTCGGCTAGAGCTAGTCCCTGTATGGCACTTGTCGCCTGATATAAATCTCGGTAGGCATCTTCTAGAACAAAGAGATTTGGGATCACCTTTTCGTTTAAAGTATCCGTTAAAACTGACTGTTTCGATGAAGTTAAAACAATCACAGTTGAAGTAGATACGAGCAACAAAACGATAAACGTAAGAGGTAGGATTAACTTTTGCTTCAGTGTAAGGTTCTTGAACATGTAGGTGTCCTTATAATTATCTAATATATTTCAAAAAACTATACCAAACACCATATTTATAATGACCAAGCCATAATGCATTCATATGCAAATAATTGAGTCAGAAATGACTCAATTACCATATAAAAAGGTCGATAGCGGAGAGTTGTTGCACACTTCTACTATCGAATAGCTAACAACATTCTTGCTCCAACTTGTAGAGAAGATCGAGTGCATCACTGTCATCACATTCTGCAAAATAGCTGTATAAAAC
This sequence comes from Vibrio plantisponsor, assembly GCF_013041605.1. Lineage (GTDB taxonomy): Bacteria > Pseudomonadota > Gammaproteobacteria > Enterobacterales > Vibrionaceae > Vibrio > Vibrio plantisponsor. The sequence continues at coordinate 149,315 of NZ_JABEQC010000004.1, forward strand.
GTTTAATTGATTGCCGACAAAATTTAGGTTGTCACGCCCCATATTTTTTTGCTCTAGCTGCTTACTACGAAAATAACTATGCCACTGTTCTTTTCCATGTCCAGCATCTAAATGTTTATCTAAAAGACTGATAAGCAGATCTGCATTTTGATCACATTCAATATTACAAAAAGAGATATAACGATCCGTATCTTGATTTGACATTACCCATTCCTTAACTACAAATGTTTGAACAAAAAAGTTCACAGGGCAAATAGCAAGCCAATTTATAACAACATGATTTAAATAAAAAAATATTAATTTGACTATTTTACAATTGTAGTAATTACTCTAATTTTGTTGCCATTCAGACAATTAAAATAAATAGTTAAACAGCTATAGAATAATCATCTAATGGCATCACCATTTCAAACGCAGACCTCTTCATTTTCGTAATATTCACATTTTATCGATATGCTCTTGTGTATTGATGCATATAGGGTGAAACGTTGCAGATATTTAATTTTTCACTTAAATTAAAACAAATAATAAGAAAATAAATCGTCAGTGTTGTACTTGCATTTTTGTCACATGAGGTGATTTATGTTCGGGATAGTAACAAAGAGCATTAGAGCCAAACTTTCTATATCAATGGGGATTGCTGTTTTATCGCTCATTATCTTATTTCTAACCTACGGCACGCTAACCAAAAAACTAAATAAAGGTGTAGATGATTTTGGTCATCAGTTCCTTCCTTCTGTTTCTTTCGTTTTGAATGCTGACCGAGATTTATATCAAGCTTATGTTGCTCAACTCCATTATTTGCTTAGTCCGGGGCAAGACGATTTAAAAGACTTCAAAGATAATGCTAAGCAAGCTTATGACCGCATGATGAAGTTTAAGAATCTGATGGATGACCACCCAGCAATTACGAGCAAAGTGAATGACTTTGAAAGCCGTTTTAGAAAATGGGAGCAGTCGTCGAATGAGTTTTTCAAGCTGGTAGATAACGGTAATACCAAAGAAGCCGAAGCGTTACTTGGTTCATCAGTTTCTGATGATTTCCAGAGTTTAAGAGAGCTCTATGATATTGCCAGTCAAGAGCTAGATTCACAGGCCAACGTCGAAGTAAATGAATTCTCAGAAGAGACTTCAAAGATGCAGCTCTACATGTTGATATTCGTAGCCTTCATCATCATCCTTACTGGAGCGTTAAGTTATGTCGTTCCTAAAGTGCTGGTCAGCAGTGTCAATGACCTCACTCGACGTATCAAAGAAATCAGCGAAGGTGATGGTGATTTAACGCAACGCATCAACTCCAAACGCACCGACGAATTGGGTAAGCTTGCTTCGGCATTTGATGACTTTGTGGCTAAGTTACAAACCCTCATTTCTGAAATCTCATCAAGCAGTACGTCGCTAGAAAACAATGCAGTACAACTTACAAATACTCACGAGAATGCTCAACGCGTAAGTAATGAACAAACGAGAAGCATTGAGCAAATTGCTGCGGCAGTAAATGAATTCAGCGTATCCATTCGAGAAGTGGCAGAACGCACCCTAAGCACAGCGAACGAAACGGATCACACCGCAGAGCTTACTACTCAGGGTATGAAAATCATTGATAACTCGGTGGATGAGATTAACCAACTCGCGAACTCCATCAAAAAAGCCAACCAAGTGATTGAGCAGTTGGCGAGTGAATCAAACAATATCGCTACTGTACTCGAAGTGATTCGTAACATTGCAGAACAAACTAACCTACTCGCTCTTAATGCCGCTATTGAAGCAGCACGAGCGGGTGAACAAGGCAGAGGGTTCGCGGTCGTTGCCGACGAAGTTCGCTCTCTGGCAAGCAAAACGCAAAAATCCACTGAAGAAATTCAGAACATGATCGACAAATTACAAAGCGGAGTGAAAGACGCCGTGAGTTCAATCTTAGATGGTTCAAACCGTGTTGAGAAGAACGTTGAGTTGTCGCTAAACATTCAGCAAATGTTTGAATCTATTCAGTCTTCTGCAACGATCGTTAGTGACATGGCAACTCAGATCGCTACTGCGACAGAGCAACAAAGCAGTGTGTCCGAAGAGTTGAGCACCAACCTTGAACACTTAAACGAACAAAACCGAGTGAGTCAAGGTTTGTCGAATGAGATTAACGAAGTAGCGAAACGGGTAGGCAGTTCAGTTAATAAACTGTCTAAAGATGTAGGTCAGTTTAAAATCGGTTAACCCTCATTCCCGAACATAGACAAAGGAGCACTTATCTGTGCTCCTTTTCACTTTCTCACCATTAATACTGACAAAAAATAAGGAATGCGGAAGTATATGTACTTAGTTTCACGGTTATAATGACGTTATCTTCCACTTACTAAGGCAACATGATGAAAGCGAACATTCTCTCCCGCAGGTTATCCACTTTAGGACTACTATTCTCAATGTTTGTTAGCGCCTCCGTTTTTGCTACCGAAGCACCGTCATTAGAAGCAACTAAACCCGCTAAATCACCAGTTCTAGATGTCAACGTAAACTCAGTCAATGTTGAGTTAACCACCGTCGGTGAGGCCACTAAGCAGTTAGCGGAAGCCATGCAAGCCTTGTCTGGCTCGTTAGACACCTTAGCCAACAGCGATGTAGAACTGTCGCCGGAGAACCAACAAAAGCTATCTGAAATGATTGGTAGTGCTACTCAGTTGACCAACTCTGTGAATACCATGCTGGAAACTATTCCTAACACGGCTCGCGAACTGCCTCAGGTTAACGACTCCTTAGCCGGAATTGCACTTAGTCTTGAATCCATCAACAACGACGTTATCGAAATGCTGGCTCAGTATCCTGATTTTGTCAGCAACACAGAAAAGCTGTTTGATGTATCCAAAGACCGCATCCCAAGCATTTCATTAAATGTGTTGGATAACGTAATGTGGAAACTGATAATTACCCTGATTATCGTGGTATCTATCATTCTGCTCTTGGCGGTTGGGCTGCCAGTTGCTTTCATTTACGGCGTAGTGGCTAAACCCAAAAAAGCGCTGCTGGACAAACTGGAAGCTAAGCAATAAAAGCATTCAACAAATAAGAATATTGAACACTAAAGCTGCTTCGTTATCGGTTCCATATTGCGAAGTGGCTTTTTCGGCATGAAGTACTCACAAGCTGCTCTCGTTGCAGAGGTAGGCTGCTCCCATGCACCACACAAATCTTTTTGATTGTCGGGTGTGCGGGAAAATTGTCGGCACTGTCCGCATTTGTTCATGTAAGTTGTCTCCTTCAGCTTAGCGAAAACTGTGTTTACCTTAGCGTCAACCCACCCACTCTACTTTGATCCAAAACAGACGAAACAGGCTTTGTGTTATTGGAAGAATAGCAACAAAGTAATAACGATAAAAAACGGTGGTCATTGACCACCGTTTGTACTTCAACAACATCTATTTGTTGTTCATCACTCTGCTATTTCGTATCTACCACCCGTTCGATTGCTAGCATCGGAATTTGCTCGGTTTCATCCGATCCGAAAGCGACAAAGCCTTCGCTTGCATTTTCAAGCATCAAGCTTAAAACACCTTGCTTACGAGCCATTTCAACAAGTTCTGTCACGTCTAACTCAACCCACTGTTTCTTGTCTTTGTCACTAATGGTTAGTGCCTGATTGGTTGGCAATGCCGTACCATCAACATCATTCCATGTGACGTAACTTTCGTGCCAGTCGGTATTGTCCAGCTTAAGTAAGTTGATGACTTGCTCTGTCGCACCGCTAAAGTCACGAACATGAAGTTTCAACGTCGCTTTCTTAACTGGCGTATCCGTTAATCGTTCTAAGTTGAACTTAAGCAGTGATTTTGAAGTCTTGGTAGCGTTGGCATCTTGCGATTCTTTGTCGGCTATTTGACCGACATACAAATCCCAGCGAGAAACAATATCAAAGTTTTCATCTGCATAACGACCGCCTTGAACTTCCGTATCCGCTTCAGCCAGCAGGTCAAATTCACTTTGACTCGCTAACACTTTCTGTTGCTGTACTAACATTGAATGACGAGGTGTGTTATCAATCTTCTCATCCCAAGCAAGCGTCAGTGTTTTTCCTGTTTCCGCCTCACCACCCGGTGTCAGAACTGAATGTGTTACGTTGCCATATTTAGCAGACATCAGCGTCAGCTCAAGCGGAGCAAAACTTTGACCAGGAGTGGATACGCTCAATATCGGCTTGTCACCACTTTCATCAAGGATAAGCACAGATGGAAGGTTGGCTTTAATAACAGTGCCTCCTCCCAGTTCTACTTCCCCTGCTTGATGGAAAACAATGCCCGTCACATTCAGGCCTTTATGTGCGACTGCTTGAAGTTTCTCATTGTTTACCAGAACCGATACCGGAATGTCCGAAGCATAAACCGCGACTTGTTCGGCTTTTGTTCCCGGGACAATAATGTATTGATAGTTTTGATTTTCAGGCTTGAAACCATGACTGATCGATAAAGCAAACACTTCTTTACTTACTGATTCCGGCTTATTTGCAGTACGAATCGAGCTCCAATCACCAGTTTGTGTCTGATTGGAAAGCTTGCCATGCCAGTTTTCAGGGAACACATAACCTACGTTGTCGTGATGAACCCATTTAGTGTCAGTAAGTGCACGTTTGCCATTTTCAATCGTCTTACCATCAACCGTGACCTGCCCATTAAGCAGAACTTGGTTAACAGATGTATTGACGTGTTCATGGTTGGTTGAATAGATACCTGCACCAAGTGCAACCACTTCATTCGAGAAGCTAAACCAAGCTTTCTTGGCTTTTGTTCTTCCTTTCCCTTCACCGTACTTGTAGAAATTTGGCTGAGTTGAATACGCCGTTTCTGCATGGCGAATGTTGATATCCATATCCATTACGGTAACGCCAAACTTGCCGTTAGACACGCCACCAACAAATGACACATCTGGCTGCGTGATGCGTCCCCAATCTGCGGCTTGCCCTACGTATTCAGGAGCAGTAACACCCGGTACAAGTGTCCAGTCCCAGACAGGAAAGATATTGTGATACTCGTTACCACGTTGCAACAGGAAGGTACTGCCGAATCCCAGCCAAAATCCTTTCAAGTTTTCGCCATTCCCCGCTTCGGCAGGTTCAACACGTTGCGAGTTCATACCGATACTGAACATATACCCGTCGGCAGATTTCACTGAATAGTCACTGCGCCAGAAGTGCTTAAAACCATTCAAGCCTGAACCGGCATCTCCAAACTCATGGCGTTTAAAGTTTTCCGCATCCTGAGCGCGTTCTGGAGCCCATTTCGCAATCAAATCCATAGGTGTGTTTTCAGGAAGAGCCTTTGCTGCCTCCGCCATGTATTCAGTGGCTTTGACTCGGCTAATTCCTCGGCTCATTGTGTTGTAGTCCCACTGTCCATGACGTTTAGACCAACGCTGCCCATCCATCATATACGATACGAGAATCTCTGTTTTATCTGCCGAAAACTGCCATGGTAGGCCATCCACGAAACTTGCCCATTTCGCTGCAGCATCAAACCATACCGGACCGTAACCCGAGGTATAGAGCTGTGGTCCATGCTGATGAAACGAGTAATCGTGTTGAATACCTTCTGCTGTGCTAACCGTTATAGTGTCTTCTATATCTGAAATAGCTTTGCCGACCATTTCGGCATCTCCGGTCAATAAACCTCTGTTTAATACCGCCAAAGCAATGTCTGTTCGGTTCGCCGCTTTCGGAATCGGGCTGTTAGGGTTATTTGGAGAGTAATTTGGAGTATCCGGCAAATAGCGAGCAATACGTTCTAATAGAGCGCTATCCAAAGCATCTTTAGCCATCACCGCACTGTAACCTATACGTTTTGGAATACCGATGTCGTGCCACCACCAGTTCCAGCTTTTCGGATCTGCATCTAACCAATATGTGAGTGCATTACTCACCGCTTTACCCAGTGCCGGTGTCGGATTCTTATTGTATTGTGCAGCTAAAATCACTAATCGATCCAAATGCAAGCTCGGCTGCCAGCCCGGCTTTTCAACTTGTTGATAATTGACATCCGCCCATGACCCTTGCCCGGAAATCGAAGCCAAATATTCATCACTCAACTCTGCGAGAGTCTTGCCCTGCTTCTTTGCTGAAGCTTCTGAACTTGCAACGAAATCAGGTATCACCCTTTGCTTAAGTGTTGCAAAATCTTGAGCGTTAGCTTTTCTCTCCTTGCGCTCAGTTGCATTGTCTTGAGTCAATTGGGTAGCGTCATTTACATTCTTTTGAGCCTCAGAGGAGGAAGTATTCTCTTTACAACCCATCACCGCCATTAACGAAATGGCTAAAAGTGAATATTTGAAATTTTTCACGTTTTATCCTTATTTATTAACCAGTTGATAAACCGGAGCGAATCATAAAAAGGAAGCTAAACCGTACGTAACTGACTCTTTGGTTTTCTGAGACTGATTATGAAAATTAGTTAAATGTTCAGTGAATAACTGCGAAGCATATTCAATCGGAGTAGATTGTTACGAAGTTAATCGAGCCGGAATGACTTGATTGTGAGAAATGAGGTTTCTTAGCTCACACCCTTTGTGAATAATGAGTGCAATAAAGCCCTTAATGAACATAAACTTATACGATTCGATTAATTCTTGAACTTCTACGGAGCCTGTTATGAAATCACTTGGCGCATTGTTGCTCCTACTCCCTCTGCTCGTTGCTTGTGCTCCTGACGATAGCTCACAAGCTCTCGGGACTTTAGAACGAGACAGAGTAACGTTCTCAGCCACCAGCAATGAAATCATTAGAGCGCTTCCGGTAAAGGAAGGTAGCCAAGTCAAAATAGGTGACGTGTTGGTAAAGTTAGATACCACCAGCCAAGAAGCGATGCTGGCACAAGCTATTGCTCAGCAAGCAAAAGCCAATGCTTATCTGACCAAACTGACCAATGGTGAACGACCAGAAGATATCGCTGTAGCGCAAGCTAAAGTGACCTTAGCAACGGCGAAACTGACTGAAGCCAACAAAAACTATCGCCGCAAAGCAGAACTGGTATCGAAAAATCTCATCAGTGAATCTGAAAAAGATACCGCCCTGTCTGCCAGAGATTCAGCCAGAGCCGAACTAGACTCAGCGAAAGAAGAGTTTGCCAAACTCACCGCAGGGACTCGTGTAGAAGATATTGAACAGGCAAAAGCTGAACTTGATGCAGCGGTTGCTAACACGGCTGTGCAACAACAGAAGCTCGACGAGCTAACCATTGTATCCACCCGTGATGGTGTGCTTGATAATTTGCCATATAACTTAGGGGAACGAGTTTCTGTCGGCAGTATTGTGGCTGTTGTACAAGCAGACAATTCGCCGTTTGCTCGAGTATACGTACCAGAACCCTATAGAGTTAAATTGACACAGGGAACAAAGTTACAAGTGCATGTGGATGGTGTAGAACAAACTTACCAAGGCACTGTACGTTGGATAGCAAATGAACCTTCATTTACACCTTACTACGCGCTGACAGAAAATGAACGAGCGCGATTAATGTATCTGGCAGAAATTGATTTATCCGATGATGCGCAAAACTTGCCATCAGGCATTCCCGCTCAAGTAGATTTGCCCTAGGAGCGATGATGACGGAATACGCAATTCACGCAGAGCACGTCGTTAAAAAATTTGGCGATTTTACGGCAATAGAAGGCATCAATCTAAGCGTTCCTAAAGGCAGTATATATGGCTTTTTAGGCCCGAATGGCTGCGGTAAATCAACCACCATCCGAGTTCTTACTGGCTTGCTCAGCCCGACTTCTGGTTCTGTTAATGTTTTGGGCTTAGAGATCCCAAGACAATCAGAACAATTACGTTTGAAAATTGGTTACATGACGCAAAAATTTTCTCTCTACGATGAACTCACCGTTGAGGAAAATTTGCAGTTTATGGGGCAGATTTTTGGTATGAACCGAAAAGCGCTCACACAAAGAACCAACGAACAACTGAAAACTTACGGCTTAGATGAACGCAGAAAACAGCGTGTATCAAGTATGAGTGGCGGACAAAAACAGCGTCTCGCTCTCGCAGCAGCCACAATGCACAATCCTGAGCTACTGTTTCTTGATGAACCGACCTCTGCGGTTGACCCTGAAAACCGCCGCGAGTTTTGGGAACAGCTATTTGATCTCTCCTCTCAAGGAACAACCATTCTTGTCACTACCCATTACATGGATGAAGCGGAACGCTGCCATAGGCTTGCGATTATGGAGTCAGGTGAAATTCGCGCTGATGACGAGCCGGAAAAACTCATGCAGCAAATGGGCGTAAATATTGTTGAAGTAAAAGCGCCGAATCTTCGCAAACTCAAAGAATCGTTAACATCCTATCCGCAAGTTCGCTCAGCAGCGCAACTTGGTGTTCGATTGCGTGTGCTTATTCATCGTGAAGTCACCAATCCAATCGAATGGCTCAAATCCGTAGAGCCGAGTTTAGCCAACGCCGAACTGACAATTGCCCGACCTAGCTTGGAAGATGTATTTGTCTCAGTCACAGGGAAAGGCCGCCAATGAATAGTCTGTTTCGAATGAAAGCCGTAATGATCAAGGAACTGCGCCAGTTATCCCGTGACCGTATCACGTTTGGCATGGTGGTCATGATCCCGCTTATTCAGTTGTTGCTATTTGGGTTTGCCATTAATACGGATGTTCGTAACATCCCCGTTGCTGTCGTCGACCAAAGTCAGAGCGCATTTGGGCGCTTACTTACAGAATCAATCAAAGCGACCCAAGTGGTTACTGTAACTAAGCAGTACCCGACCGCCAAACATGCAGAGCAAGCCATTGAACAGGGAGAAGTTCGTGCGGCTTTGATCTTGCCAAAAGACTTACTTCAACGTTTGCAGCAAGGCAGAGAATTAGGACAATGGCTGGTCGATGGTTCGGACACCATTATCGCGGGATCTATCCTGGGCCTTAGAGCCATGCCGCTTACTGATTTTGATTTCAAAATCAAACCCGCAAGCACACCCACATTTGAAGTGACTTTGCTGTATAACCCGAGTCGCCGCTCGGCTGTCAATATTGTCCCCGGTCTTTTAGGCGTCATATTGACCATGACAATGATCCTGTTTACCAGCGCTGCAATCGTTCGAGAAAGAGAACGAGGCAATTTGGAATTGCTGATAACAACGCCAATACATCCTATCGAACTGATGGTTGCGAAAATTGTTCCGTATATCTTTGTTGGTCTGATTCAGGTGTTCATTATTCTCGGCTTAGGGCATTACATTTTTGCAGTACCCATTAACGGTGATATCAGCCAGATTTTATTTGGTACCTTATTGTTTATTTCCGCAAGCTTAACTCTCGGTTTGATGATTTCAACGCTGGCAAATACTCAACTTCAAGCCATGCAGATGACGGTGTTTATCCTCCTGCCTTCTATTTTGCTTTCGGGTTTTATGTTTCCGTATGAGGGAATGCCCGTCGCCGCGCAATGGATATCAGAAGTATTACCGGCAACCCATTTTATGCGCTTGATTCGGGGGATTGTGTTAAGAGGAGCGGACTTGACAGACCTCTGGAAAGACACGCTTTGGCTGGCAGGATTTACTTTATTAGGGCTGATTATCGCGTCTTTGAGATTCAAAAAATCCTTGGATTAGCGCGAAGCATTATGTTGTGAGAATCTGTCGCAACTCATAATTGATTGATGCTTGCATGGTGTCTCAAACAACTTTGTGAACGATTACGCATTAGAAAAAATATGGGAGGATCTGCGTTGACTAAAAAATGAGCAGATCCTAACTTTTTTAATGGTCACATCGTTTACGGAGGTCAAAATGAAACGCGCGAGTAACAGCTACCGTTTGCAGCTCATCAAAGAAGTTGCTATCAGAACACAAGCATCCAACGCGGATCCTACTGACCCAATGGCTTGCCATATACGAGCAATCATGTCCGAACAACGTAATTCTGAACCTTTTAAAGATGTGAACAGCAAATTTAGCGGAGTGCACTTCGACGCTCACGCTGGTGGCTGGGTCAGTGATCTTTGGTCTTTAAAATAGGCCAAGTCTTTATTACATCGTCCTAAAACAATGATTGTTGCGGGCTCTCGGATTCGGGAGCCCCTTCGTTTAATGCTTTGTTTTGCGCTATTTTTCGGCGATAACGTTGCCTGCACAGTTTGATAACGTGAATTTGCTGAGCTGGCGTCATTTCCAACCAACCAAATCTTTCTTCACGCTTGCGCATGCACCCTCGGCAATACCCTTTCTCGTCCATTGAGCAAACACCAATACAAGGACTGGGCACAGTAAAAAATTCAAGCTGCTCCATGAGTATTCCTTCTGTTCGGTGATTGAGTCATCAAGCCTTATCTTAAGCCTCAACGAGGTTACTTCTGGCTTGTGTTTACAGTTATAAGTATAGAAAAGGGAACTTTCAATCAACAAATTCTAACCAATCTGAGTGATTCAGCGATTCCTGCGCAAGTTTGCCCGATTTAGGTGCATTAAAGTGGTAAACAAAGTGATTTTGATCACCTAATCTTCATCCTATCAATAAAATTCGTCGATCATTATCACACAAGATATTTCTCTCACTGTTCAACTTCAATTTAATGGCCTAAATTTCATCGAAACGTTTCGATGAACTGTTTTTTTACCGTTACAGCGATAAAAACACTTTGTTCCAAAGACAAAACATTTGCGATTACAAAGGTAAAACAATGAAAAAAAGCGCCCTACTGAACTCAGAACTCTCTTACTTGACGGCAACACTGGGTCATACCGACGAGATCACTATTTGCGATGCTGGTTTACCGATTCCAGACGAAACACAACGCATCGATTTGGCCTTAACTCATGGTGTGCCGAGTTTCTTAGACACTGTTCGCGTCATTCTTTCTGAGTCTCAAATTGAAGGTGTCGTAATGGCCAGTGAGTTTTCTCAGGTTAGCCCAGAGCTTCACGCTGCTTTACTTCAAGAACTCAAAGACGAAGAGTCACGCTGTGGCAAAGCCATCAATATTGCTTACGTGTCGCACGAAGAATTCAAAGTACGCACTCAAGATAGCCGTGCGGTTATCAGAACGGGCGAATGTACCCCGTACGCAAACGTCATTTTCCAAGCTGGTGTGGTTTTTTAATTCCATCTCCCACTCAACAATTGAGGAAAGAGCATGACTCAACCAATTTTAGCGCTAAGCAACATTGATAAAGCCTTCCCGGGGGTTAAAGCGCTCGACCAAGCAGGTCTGAATGTCTATCCCGGCCGTGTCATGGCGCTTATGGGCGAAAATGGCGCTGGCAAATCAACCTTGATGAAAGTGTTAACAGGCATCTACACCAAAGATGCTGGTGACATTCAATATCAAGGACAACCTGCGTCATTTAAAGGACCACGAGATTCTCAGCAAGCTGGTATCAGTATTATCCACCAAGAACTTAACCTGATCCCAGAACTGACGATTGCAGAAAACATCTTTCTCGGTCGCGAAAAAACCAGCCCTATGGGCCGCATCCTGTGGAATGAAATGTATCAGCAAGCGGACAAGTTACTCGCTCGCCTGAACGTAAAATACAGTTCTAAAACTCAGTTAGGCGCACTGAGTCTTGGCGAACAGCAGATGGTAGAAATCGCCAAAGCGTTATCGTTCGAATCAAAAGTCATCATCATGGATGAACCTACTGATGCGCTTACAGATACTGAAACAGAGTCGTTATTCAAAGTAATCAACGAACTGCGTGAACAAGGTTGCGGCATTGTCTATATCTCTCATCGCCTGAAAGAAATCTTTGAGATTTGTGATGACGTAACGGTACTGCGTGACGGTAAGTTTATCGGTGAGTGCCCTGTTGCTGACATCAACGAAGATGGTCTGATTGAAATGATGGTTGGCCGTAAACTTGAAGAGCAATATCCACGTATCGACGTTAAACACGGCGACACTTGCTTAGAAGTGATTGGTTTAACAGGATCCGGTGTTCACGACGTCAGCTTTACACTCAAAAAAGGCGAAATCCTTGGTGTTTCTGGCTTAATGGGCGCGGGTCGTACCGAACTGATGAAAGTCATTTATGGCGCCCTACCGTCTGAACGTGGCGTAATTAATTTAGATGGACGCACCATTAACCCAGTCAGCCCTCAAGACGGCTTGGTTAACGGTATCGCGTACATCTCTGAAGACCGTAAAGGTGACGGCCTGGTATTAGGGCTTTCAGTGAAAGAAAACATGTCACTTTGCGCATTGGATAAGCTTTCTAAAGGCATTCAGTTGCAACACAACGAAGAAGCCATCGCAGTAGAAGACTTTATCCAGCTCTTTAATATCAAAACACCATCAAGAAATCAGATCATTGGCAATTTGTCTGGTGGTAACCAACAAAAAGTGGCTATCGCTAAAGGTTTAATGACCCGTCCAAAAGTATTGATTCTTGATGAGCCAACTCGCGGTGTCGATGTCGGCGCAAAGAAAGAAATCTATCAATTAATCAACAAGTTCAAAGCAGAAGGCATGAGTATCATTTTGGTGTCTTCAGAAATGCCAGAAGTCTTGGGTATGAGTGACCGCATAATTGTAATGCACGAAGGTCGAATCAGCGGCGAGTTTTCAGCTAAAGACGCCAACCAAGAAAATCTATTAGCGTGTGCCGTAGGCAAAACGGTGAACGAGGAAGCAGCATGAGTACTAACACTATGAATAAAACAAATTCTGTCAGCGAAAAGAAGTTGCTGAGTAAAGAGTGGCTGATCGAGCAGAAATCACTGATCGCTTTGCTGGTTCTGATCGTCATTGTCTCTTTTCTAAACCCGAACTTTTTTACCATGGATAACCTGATGAATATTCTTCGTCAGACTTCGGTAAACGCAATCATAGCCGTAGGTATGACATTAGTTATTCTGACTGGTGGTATCGACCTGAGTGTCGGTTCTGTACTTGCTCTTTGTGGTGCTTTTGCCGCAAGCCTTATTGCTATTGAAGTTCCGGTATTAATTGCTGTACCAACAGCACTTCTCGCTGGCGCTGCACTAGGTGCAATCAGTGGTTTCGTGATTGCCAAAGGTAAGGTTCAGGCGTTTATTGCGACCCTAGTTACCATGACTCTACTACGTGGTGTGACCATGGTTTACACCGACGGTCGACCAATCTCTACTGGCTTTACCGATACTGCGGATGCATTTGCATGGTTCGGTACAGGCTACATGCTAGGTATTCCAGTTCCGGTATGGTTGATGGCAATCGTATTTGCCGCAGCTTGGTACCTTCTAAATCACACTCGTTTTGGCCGCTACGTCTATGCGTCGGGCGGTAACGAATCAGCGACACGTCTTTCAGGTATTAATGTAGACAAAGTTAAAATCGGCGTTTACGCAATCTGTGGTCTTCTTGCAGCTCTTGCGGGCATCATAGTGACTTCGCGTCTATCGTCTGCGCAACCTACAGCAGGCATGGGCTATGAGCTTGATGCTATTGCAGCGGTTGTGCTAGGTGGCACAAGCCTACTGGGCGGTCGCGGTAAGATCATGGGCACACTGATTGGTGCTTTGATTATCGGCTTCCTGAACAACGCACTAAACCTGCTAGATGTGTCTTCTTACTACCAAATGATTGCAAAAGCAGTGGTTATCCTGCTTGCAGTACTTGTAGACAACAAAAACAAATAACCCGTGAAACAACAGACCTAACTTCGGTTAGGTCTCCCCCAGCATAAGGAAATTAAAATGAAAAAATTGGCAACTCTGATTTCAGCTGCACTGTTATCAACCTCTGTTTCTGTCTCTGCATACGCGCAAGATACGATGGCAATTGTCGTCTCTACGCTTAACAACCCATTCTTCGTTACGATGAAAGATGGCGCAGAAGCAAAAGCAAAAGAGCTCGGCTATAACATTATCGTTTTAGATTCACAAAACGACCCAAGTAAAGAGCTTTCAAACGTGGAAGATCTTACTGTTCGTGGCGTGAAAGCAATCCTAATCAACCCAACGGATTCAGATGCGGTATCGAACGCAATTCGCATTGCAAACAACGCTAAGATTCCAGTATTGACTCTGGACCGTGGTGCAAGCCGTGGCGACGTAGTGAGTCACATCGCATCTGACAACATTGTTGGCGGCGAAATGGCAGGTCACTTCATCATGGAAAAAGTGGGTGAGAAAGCCAAAGTTATTCAGCTAGAAGGTATTGCTGGTACATCTGCTGCTCGTGAGCGTGGTGAAGGCTTTATGAACGCGGTTAAAGGCAGCCAAATGCAACTACTTGCTAGCCAACCAGCGGACTTCGACCGTACTAAAGGTCTGAACGTAATGGAAAACCTACTAGCAGCGAACCCAGATGTTGAAGCGGTATTTGCACAGAACGACGAAATGGCTCTAGGCGCACTTCGCGCAGTTCAGGCTTCTGGTAAAAACGTAATGATTGTTGGTTTTGACGGTACAGACGACGGTATTGCAGCGGTAGAACGTGGCAAACTGGCAGCAACGGTTGCTCAACAACCAGATATGATCGGTGCGTTAGGTGTAGAAACAGCTGACAAAGTACTGAAAGGCGAAAAAGTGGAAGAGTACATCCCAGTTCCACTAAAAGTTATCACTAAGTAATTGCGTATCAATACTTAATTGCTAATCACACCCTCTCCTCACGGGGAGGGTGAAAAAAGACAGCTTTAATGTTTTAAACTTTAACGTGTTAAGTAAATAAAGACTTTAAACCTCTCTTTTTTATTCCTAAAACACTGAGGACTTCTTCTATGAATAAGTTGGTGGTATTCGGTAGTGTCAATGCAGACCACGTTCTTCAAGTACCGACTTTTCCTCGCCCAGGCGAAACACTTCACGGCCGTAATTACCAAGTTATCCCAGGTGGCAAAGGCGCAAACCAAGCTGTAGCGGCAGCTCGTTTGAAAGCCGATGTCGGTTTTATTGCTTGTGTGGGTGATGACTCGTTTGGCATTAACATTCGCGAAAGCTTTAAAGTCGATGGCATCAACGTATCAGGGGTCAAGCTACAACCAAACTGCCCTACTGGTATCGCAATGATTCAGGTCTCTGACAGCGGCGAAAACAGCATCTGTATTTCTGCCGAAGCAAATGCAAAGCTCACCGCAGAAGCGATTGAGTCGCATCTTGACCAGATACGTAATGCACAATACTTCCTTGCACAGCTTGAAACACCGCTGGACGGTATTATCAAAGCTGTTCAAGTGGCAAAAAGTGCGCAAACGCAGGTGATACTAAACCCTGCCCCTGCACGTGAATTGCCAGATGAGCTGCTTAGCTGCGTCGATATCATTACTCCGAACGAAACTGAAGCTGAAGTGCTGACAGGCATCACCGTCTCCGACGATGAATCAGCACAAAAAGCGGCGGATATTCTTCATAGTAAGGGAATCGAAACCGTCATGATTACTCTCGGTGCCAAAGGCGTTTGGTTGAGTCAGAACGGTAAAGGCGTCATTATTCCGGGATTCAGAGTAAAGGCGACCGACACAACTGCAGCTGGCGATACCTTTAACGGCGCTTTTGTTACTGGCTTGTTAGAAGAAATGCCTTTAGAATCAGCAATTAAATTTGCACATGCCGCCGCAGCGATTTCTGTTACTCGTTTTGGCGCGCAAACCTCTATTCCACAACGCTCTGAGGTTGATGCATTCTTAGCTGAACAAAAGTAAAGGATACTGATGACATGGCAACAATGAAGGATTTAGCAAAACTCGCCGGAGTTTCAACATCGACTGTTAGCCATGTGATCAACAAAACCCGTTTCGTAAGCGATGAGATTGCGGAACGGGTTAACAAAGCCGCTCAAGAACTCAACTACGCTCCTTCCGCTTTAGCTCGCAGCCTTAAAATGAACCGCACCAAAACCATAGGTATGTTGATGACAACATCAACAAACCCATTCTTTGGTGAAGTGGTTAAAGGTGTCGAACGCAACTGTTACCAACAAGGCTATAACTTGATTCTGTGTAACACAGAAGGTGATCACGAGCGCATGAAAGCCTCAATCAATACCCTGCTACAAAAACGCGTAGACGGTATTATTTTGATGTGTTCTACATTGGTCGGTGAACGTATTGAAGAGTTTGAACGCTACCCAGATATCCCTGTCGTGGTGATGGACTGGGGCCCGATGCTGTTTTCCAGCGATAAAATTCAGGATAACTCTCTGCTTGGTGGCTACATGGCCACTAAACATTTGATTGAGAGTGGTCATAAAGAGATCGGCTGTATTACGGGGCCTTTGAATCATCATCAGGCACAGATGCGTTATGAAGGCTACAAACGTGCGCTGCGTGAAGCTCATTTGGAAATACACCCTGAATGGGTTATGGAGTCGAACTTTGAATGCCAAGGGGGCTACGACACGTTTATCAAGCTGATGAAGTCAAACTCGTTGCCAACAGCTCTCTTTGTGAGTAACGACATGATGGCAATGGGTGTGATTAACGCAGCTAATGAAAACAACCTCTCAATTCCGGATGACATCTCCATCATAGGCTACGATGATATTCACATTGCCAAGTTTATGTCTCCGTCGTTAACCACCATTCATCAGCCTAAATACCGCTTAGGAAAAGCGGCTGTTGATACACTGCTTAAAAAGATCAACAAGCTGAGCAATGAGCCTGAGATTATTCAACTCGAACCAACACTTATCGTTCGTAAAAGTGTTAAACAACTTTAGGAATTGTCTTACACACGGCAATTGACAACCCGACAATATTTATACATTTCAATAAGTAACAAGAAGATTGATGTGATTTCAGACTCAATCTATGACCTCATGCTGACAAAAACAGTGTTTTATTGACTATACTGAGCGGAATTTCCACATTCGGAGTGAATCATATGAAGCTGATTTCTAAATCGCTACTTGCAGCGGTAACGCTACCTGTAATTTTAACGGCTTGTCAAAGTACTGGTGATGAAGTGCAAATTACTGCTCAAGACCTACAACACCACAACTGGGAACTTACTCAAGTTGATGGTAAAGACGTAGTGAAGAATGAACGCTTAAGAACTCCTAACCTAGAAATTGGCGAAAAAATGATTGCCAATGGTAACGCTGGCTGCAACAACTTTTTCGGCCAAGCGGAAGTGAAAGACAACAAGTTCCGTATTGAGAAAATGGGCAAAACCATGAAGATGTGTATCGGTGACATCATGGATACCGAACAAGCGGTTTCTCAAACGCTACAAGATTGGAGTGATATGACGCTAACTAAAGATTCATTGGTACTGAAAAACGATGTCCACACACTGACATTTAAACTTAGCGACCATATGAACTAAGCGTTTATAAACACATAAGCGAATCATAAAAAAATAGCAGCCATTGGCTGCTATTTTTGTTTTCGGATTAAACGCACATCTAAATGTCCGTTAGCTAAACACTTTAACTAAAAACCAAGGCTTTCAGTGCTGACTCAGAATTAATATCTGCGAACTCTGGCGGGTTATCGAGACGATACTGGAAGTTCAAATCTGGAGCTTCAGCTTTCATTCCGTCAATCAGAAAATCACTGCTGACCATTGGCGAGTTAACGCAAGCCAACACTTCCCCACCTTCCGTTAATAGTTCAGGAAGACGGCGAAGAATTCTTTGGTAATCTTTAGTCAACGCAAAGCTGCCTTTCTGAAAAGAAGGCGGGTCAATAACGATCAGATCATAAGGTCCAGCTTTTTTGATTTTCCCCCACGATTTAAAGATATCGTGTCCTAGGAAACTCACTTTACTGAGGTTGTGATCATTAATCAGATGGTTTTCTCGCCCTTTCGACAAAGACCCTTTTGCCATATCGACATTGACGACTTTATCGGCGCCACCAGCAATCGCTGCCACGGAAAAGCCGCAGGTGTAAGCAAACAAGTTAAGTACGTTCTTATGTTTAGCGTGTTCTCTCACCCAGTCGCGGCCTAAACGCATATCGAGGAACAAGCCAAAGTTTTGGTTTCTGCCAATATCAAGCTGATACTTCAAACCACTTTCAACCACAACAGGTCTTGAATTCAACTCTCCCCAAAGCACTTGGGAAGGAGCTCCGTCAGCGTAACGGTGTTGAAGCAAAATACAGCTGCCGTTTCGCTGTTGCCATAAGGATGATTGCGATAACGCTTGCAAACCTTGTTCGAGTGCTTGAAGAAACTCTTCTTCCACTTCTTTGAACAAGTTTACAACCAGTTGTCCCTGTAGCCAGTCACAAGTAATTTGCTCCAAACCTTCCCAACGTTGACCTCGACCATGAAACAGACGACGAACTTCATCAGGGGCTTGTGTGAGCTGAGCATTAAGCTCTTCAAAAAAAACGGGTAAAGCTGAAAGTTGCATAATATTACTTTTTCACTGTTGGCCAGTTAAGTGACCAAGGTTGTAACCATAATTCAATGTTTTGACTAACCACTTCGCTGTTCCATTTCTGCCCAAGGTACTCTTTTTTTCTTGGGTCACAGAGAAACTGAAAGGTTTCGCCAGCATAAATAAACTTAAGAGCAAAGGCGTGTAAATATCCACGGTCAGCTTCATCGGAAGCGTTATAAATAGGGTCACCTACGATTGCTGAACCAATCGATTTAAGCGCTACACGAATCTGATGCGTTTTTCCTGTGTGAGGCTTACACAAGAACAATCTCTCGCCGGGTTCTGCTGCTGCTGAGAAAAATTGGGTCACCGCCGGATTTTGCTGAGTCGCAAGCAGTTTCCAAGAAGCGCGACGAGAACGCTCCATATCACCGCTGATCAGGCCTTGCTTTTTCTTTGGCTTCTTACTGCCAAGAGCTAAATAGAATTTTTCAACATCACGATGAGCAAAGGCTTGAGAAAGTTCGCTCGCTGCTTGAGCATTACGCGCAAGCAATAATATGCCTGACGTCATCTTATCGAGTCGATGAACTAAATAAAGCTGAGAATCACCGCTGACTTTGCCAACTTCTTGCAACAGCATGGTATCGCCATCATCTTTGTGTACCGAAACATTCGGATGCTTATTGATGACGATAAAATCAGAGTGAGTAAATAGAATATCGAACATGATGCCCCTCAATAATGGACGGCCATTATACTCAACTGAGACTAAAGGTCAGTAAAACATTATGTTGCAGGCTTCAGATAGGCACAAAAGGATAGAGATAAAACAAAGGCCGCTTAAAGCGGCCTTATCAAATCAAACTTCTTAATGATGCGAACAGCTGATTATGCGAAGAACACTAGCAGCATCAGTACCGGACATACGAAACGAACGTAAGTCGGCCAAATTTTCCAGAACCAGCTACTCTCAATTTCTGGGTAGCCTTGCTTCAGTTCATTCAATACTTGGTTACGGTTCCAAATCCAACCTGCAAGAAGCGTAATCATCAGTGCAATGATTGGCTGTGAGTAAACCGTCGTGAATTGAATCACCAAACCGAACAGGCTTGAGAAGTTCATAACAATCACACCAGAAGCAATCGTTACCAAACCACCAATCCAAAGTACTGCTGTATTACGGTTCTGTTTTAGCTCTTCCGTCGCACAAGAAACCGGAACTTCTAGCATTGAAATCGATGACGTCAGCGCCGCAATGATCATCAGTAAGAAGAACACTACACCGACGATTGCACCAACCGCGCCCATGGTATCGAACATGGCTGGAAGTACTGTGAACACAAGCGTATCCGAATTCAGAAGCTCGCCAGATTCAGAGAAGATTTCAACACCGTGATTTTTAGCAACAAACATAGCAGGCAGAATCACTAGACCTGCGATAAATGCAACGCCAGTATCGATCAAAGCCACTTGAGCCGCAGTTTTTGGAATGTTGGTATCTTTCTTCAGGTATGAACCGTAAGTGGTCATTACACACACACCTAAAGATAGCGAGAAGAATGCTTGCCCCATCGCACCCACAATTAAAGAAGGCGTGAAATGAGAAAAATCAGGGATAAGGTACATCTTCAGGCCTTCCATCGAGCCTTCTTGAGTAAAGATGTAAACCGTTAGCAGAGCGAACAAAGCAAACAATACTGGCATCAAACGAGTTGACCATTTTTCAATACCATCAGCAACCCCGCTACGCACGACATACATAGTGATCGCCATGAATGACACCATCAAAACTAGGTTGCGTTCAGTACCAAAACTGGTAAGCCAATGAGCCGCACTGTCCATCCCAACCAGAGTTAAGCCACTACCAAAGAACGAGCCAATCAACCAACCTGCAACGATCGCGTAGAAAGCCAGAATCAAAGAGACAACCGTTAAGCCGACAACACCAAGCAAAATCGCGCCCGCTTTACCCTTAGGCCAAACAGATTTGAACGAACTGATTGAGTTCGACTGACCATAACGGCCAATGGTGAGCTCTGCTACTAACATTGGAAATGCAAGTAGGAAAACCATAAGCAGATAAACAAAAAGAAATACCGCGCCACCATTGCTGGCAGCCTGAGTTGGGAAACCCCAAACGTTTCCTAAGCCTACAGCAGAACCTGCTGCTGCCATGATGAAGCCAAATCGAGAGGTGAACTGCCCTCTAGAACTACTTGCCATAATTTTTATACCGATGTGTGTGTTTGCGTTATATGTTTGTCGATAGCCACATTTGCGTGTAAATTTAATTTTACACAAACAAAAATATCAATAGATATCGAAGTGGTGGCAAGTAAAACAGTTTGAGAATAAAATTGGAAGCCCGAACAGACTAATTTATGGCATTCATGTCTATTTAATAGATTAAATGGTGCTTTTTTGGTCTTTTTGTAAGAATTTATTCCTACACCCCCTGCGCAACAAAAAGCATCCATCTGCATATCTTTTACATTCATTGACGCTAAATTCTTTCTTCACATATGCTTTCGACTTAATATCACCACTAGGTATTTTAGATATAAGTGACTCATGGATAAGGTTTATCATTTCTTAACACTTGCAGGCATCGCGCTCTACTGGTTCCTTGTGGCGGGTGTCACCATACGTGTGGTACTCAAACGCAACGCCGTGAGTGTCTCTTTGGCTTGGTTGATGATCATTTATATCCTGCCGATACTGGGTGTGATTTGCTATTTCCTTTTCGGTGAACTGAATCTAGGGCGCAAGCGCGCAGACAGAGCGAAAGAGATGTTCACTCCCTTTGGTGAGTGGTTTAAGTCCTTAAATGCGTGTCAGGCACACATGCCTGAAGCCATGGGTGCACACATTTCTAAGATTGATGAGCTGTGCAATTACCGAATGGGCATTCCAGCTTTATCGGGAAACACCTTGTCGCTGTTGAACTCTCCCAACGAGATCCTTCACTCCATCATTGAGGATATCGAACAAGCAAAGTCCACAATACGAATCGTTTTCTACATTTGGCATCCGGGTGGATTAGCCGATTCCGTTGCATCCGCACTCATTCAGGCTGCAAAACGGGGTGTTGATGTCAAAGTGCTTTTAGATTCTGCTGGTAGCCCTCGTTTTTTCCGCAGTCACTGGGAAAAGATGATGCGAGACTCCGGCATTCAACTGATTCAAGCTTTGGAAGTGAGCCCGTGGCGTATATTCCTTCGTCGTCTCGATCTTCGCCAACATCGAAAAATCATCGTTATTGATAACAAAGTGGCTTATACCGGTTCGATGAACATGGTTGACCCTGCCTATTTCAAACAAGATTCGGGCGTCGGTCAGTGGATTGACATTATGGTTCGGGTAACAGGTCCGACGGTAAACGTACTTTCTGCCATTCATTGCTGGGACTGGGAAGTTGAAACCGGAATACGTGAACTTCCGCCACAACCAGAATGTCAGATTAACCCGCTTCTACCTCAACATCCTGTGCAGGTTGTTCCTTCTGGTCCCGGGATGCCAGAGAACTTGATCTCTCAGGTGTTAACCTTAGCCATCAATCAGGCGAACGAGTCTGTGTGCATTACGACACCGTATTTCGTTCCTAGTGCAGACCTGCTAGCCACGCTAAAAATGACTGCCCAACGAGGCATCAAGGTCGACTTAATCATTCCGATGAAGAACGACTCCTTGATGGTTCAATGGGCATCGCGATCTTTTTACGGTGAACTACTAGAAGCCGGTGTCACCATCCATAAGTTTTATGGCGGCCTCTTGCACACAAAATCCGTCGTGATTGACAGAAAGTTCTGTTTAGTCGGAACCGTTAATCTGGATATGCGTAGCTTGTGGCTCAACTTCGAAGTAACACTGGCAGTAGATGACCAAGAGTTCACAGAAGAAATGTACTGGCTGCAACAAGGCTATATAGAACAATCTCAACAAGTCGAATACGAGAACTGGGAAAAGCGTCCACTTAGTCACCGCTTCCTTGAACGAGTGTTCTACCTGTTTAACCCACTTCTTTGATCTTTTTGCCTTTGCAG
Source organism: Vibrio plantisponsor (assembly GCF_013041605.1). Lineage (GTDB taxonomy): Bacteria > Pseudomonadota > Gammaproteobacteria > Enterobacterales > Vibrionaceae > Vibrio > Vibrio plantisponsor. The sequence continues at coordinate 171,599 of NZ_JABEQC010000004.1, forward strand.
GGTTGCATTTCAACATGTCTCCATGTTTTAAATAGTCAAACGATGCATTTAACAAGGACAAACCATGGCAGAAGGAAAAAAAACTACGCTTGTAACCGCTGGTCGCAATAAGAAATGGACCAACGGCGTAGTTAACCCGCCCGTTCAACGAGCTTCAACAATTGTGTTTAATAGCGTTGCGGAAAAGAATCACGCAACCGCAAACCGCGCCAACAAAACTCTGTTTTACGGGCGCCGTGGCACAACAACACATTTCGCTTTTCAGGAAGCAATGAACGAGGTTGAAGGCGGTGCTGGCTGTGCGCTCTACCCTTGTGGTACCGCTGCGATAAGCAATACTATTTTGTCTTTTGTTGAAACTGGCGACCATGTTCTTATGGTCGACACCTGTTACGAACCTACTCGCGATTTCTGCGAGAAAATCCTTGCGAAGCTAGGCGTAGAAACGACCTACTTCGATCCAATGATTGGCGAAGATATCCGTAAGCTAATAAAACCAAACACTAAAATGCTGTTCTTGGAATCTCCTGGGTCTATCACCATGGAAGTTCAAGATGTTCCGCTGCTATCCAGTATCGCTCACGAACAGGACATTATTGTCGTGTTGGATAACACTTGGGGCGCAGGCGTGAATTTCTCACCATTCGATCATGGTGTCGATATCTCTGTTCAAGCGGCAACAAAATACATTGTTGGACACTCAGATGTGATGTTAGGTACTGCGGTTTGCGTTGAAAAGTACTGGCCTCAACTGCGTGAGCAAAGCTACCTGATGGGGCAATGCGTATCGCCAGACGATGCGTATCTGGCTTTGAGGGGTTTACGCACTCTTGATGTTCGTCTGCGTCAGCATGCAGAGAGCAGCATCAAAGTTGCTCAGTGGCTTGCAGAACGACCAGAGGTCGATCATGTTCGCCATCCGGGTTTACCTTCTTGCCCTGGTCACGAAATTTTTAAACGTGATTTCACTGGTGGCAACGGTCTATTCTCATTCGTTCTGAAAACAAGTTGCCCTAAAGCAACCACCGCTCTGCTGGATGGAATGAAACACTTCAGCATGGGTTACTCATGGGGTGGATTTGAAAGCCTGATTTTAGCCAATGAGCCAAACAGCTTTAACAGCCTGCGCACAGTAGCGAATCCAAACTTTGAAGGTACGTTGATTCGTCTGCATATTGGTCTGGAAGATGTGAACGATTTGATTGCAGATTTAGAAGCAGGCTTAGCTCGCTATAACTCCGTCATTTTGGAGCAAGCGGTTACCGCCTAGCACTAACCATTACCCAAAAAGCGAGACAGAAAAATGCAAAAGAGCACCGGAGTGCTCTTTTTTATTGCGAGTGATTCATACTGCAAAGGTCTGTTCTACCGCTTATTTTTTGGGGCAATGCTCAAGGTGATCGTTCACCATGCCAACGGCTTGCATCAGCGAATAACAGATAGTTTCGCCAACAAACTTAAAGCCTCGCTTCTTAAGAAACTTACTCATGGCTTTTGATTCTTCTGTTGAGACGGGTACTTGACTCATATCCTGCCAATGGTTGACTTTAGGTTGACCACCAACAAACTGCCATAGCGCTTTATCTAACGAACCAAATTCTTTCTGAAGCTCAATCGCGGCGCGAGCATTAGAAAACACAGACGCAATTTTCCCTTTGTGCTTAACCACATCATAATGCTCGATAATCTTTTGAACGTGCGATTCATCGTACTTCGCTAACTGGTTAATATCGTAATTCTCAAACGCTTGGCGATAGCCTTCTCGCTTTTTCAGAATCGTTATCCAACTTAAGCCAGCCTGTGCACCTTCTAGAGTAAGGAATTCGAACAACTTAACGTCATCATGCACAGGAACACCCCATTCTGCGTCATGATATTCTCGCTCTAGAGGATTCTTCATCGCCCAAGCACACGTGTTATCTGCCTTATCTGACATGCCATTGTTCCTTGTTATTCCGCTCAATGGGTGGATTATAACTTATTGAATTCTCGATTCACCTTAAATGCGTCAGAAGTGACATACGCCTCCATATTGCGCACACGTTTTTCTACTTTTGTTAGATCTTCATGCAACGTGTTGAGCAGAGCGCCTGGGGTCTGACCTTGCTCCCATGGCTTACTTTTCAACGTATGTTCGCGTTGTGACTTAACGGTTTGCTCATATTGATAGGGCTGCTTCTCCAGCATCAACATTAATGCAAGGTAAGCTAACACGATCAAAAAGCCGCCGCCCAATAGCGCCGCAGAGATAACCAGTATACGAACAATCCACACCTCTAGGCCAAAGTAGTTCGCCAGACCGGCACACACGCCACCTATCTTGCCATTTACGGGGTCACGATATAATTCTCGGCTAGTCATAGTTACGTCTCCAATTTGGAGATTCCGCGTCCAGAATCCGCTCAAGTGTTTCTACTCGCGACTGCAAGCCACTCGCTTTTTCCGAAAGCTGCTGCAGCGTTTCATAATCTTCTGAAGAAAGTCCGCTGCCCACTTTTCGTTTGCTGCGATAGTGTAGAAGCAGCCATAGTGGAGCAACGAAAATCAAAAAGACAATGAGTGGTCCAGCAAAAAATACAGAGGTCATAGCCTACTCCTAATTATTTATTTTATTGTTCTATTGCTGATCTTGTTGCATTTGCTTTTTTAATTTTGCCAGTTCTTGCTCAATTTCATCTTGTGCCTGAAGTTCTGCAAACTCTTGGTCAAGAGACTTACCTTGTGCAGACTGAGCGTAAAGATCCGCTTCGGCTTCTAACTCATCCACTTTACGTGAGTACTGCTCAAACTTCGACATGGCTTCTTCTGTGCGGCTGGTATGTAAGTGACGTTGCACATTACGACGATTCACCGCTGATTGAGAACGGATAGCCAACGCCTGTTGCTTCGCGCGCGTCTCAGTGATTTTGCTCTCTAACTTAGTGATTTCGCCAGTGAGCTTATCAATGGTTTCTTCTACTAATGTTTGTTCTGTGTGTAAGCTTTTCAGAACCGATTGCAACTTCTGCTTTTCAATCAAAGCTGCGCGAGCCAAATCGTCACGCTGCTTGTTCAATGCCAGCGTAGCTTTGCTTTGCCAGTCTTCGATTTGATCATCGATACTTGCAACTTTACGTGCGAGTTCTTTTTTGTCTGCTATCGCTTTAGCGGAATTGGTACGAACTTCCACCAGCGTATCTTCCATCTCTTGAATAATGAGACGAATCATTTTTTCAGGATCTTCCGCTTTATCCAGTAATGCGCTGATATTGGAATTTACGATGTCTGCAAAACGAGAAAAAATGCCCATATTTGACTCCTTAGTTATCAATTCGCTGTTCAAACCGGTCACAGCCTAGTTACTTCTTGTGTATTCCAAGTTCCATGCCAATTTTCACAGCTTTATTTTTCAGTAGCTTACATTGAATTACCCAAAAGACAGGACTATGCTATAAACGATTTAGCCAACAGTTGGTAAATTTCACCAACTATTTCATCCGTTACTTAGCGAAACAGATGCGGTGACCGATAACGTCTTGTTATGGATAGAGAGAGATAACTGTGCAACAAAACTTAATTGGGGAATCCCCAGCGTTTCACGCCGTTCTGGATAAAGTCTCTCGCTTGGCACCGATTGAGCGTCCGGTTCTTATCGTTGGCGAGCGCGGTACAGGTAAAGAGCTTATCGCCCAGCGTTTACACTATCTATCAAAGCGTTGGGACCAACCATTAATCTCACTCAATTGTTCAACACTTAGCGAAGGCTTAATCGATTCCGAGCTTTTCGGCCACGAGTCTGGCTCTTTTACGGGTTCGAAAGGCAGACACCAAGGCCGCTTTGAACGCGCTGAAGGCGGTACGTTGTTTCTTGACGAACTTGCCACCGCGCCATTGTCAGTACAGGAAAAATTACTGCGGGTTATCGAATATGGGCAATATGAACGTGTCGGCGGTAACCAAGCCCTCAATGCCAATGTACGCTTAGTGTGCGCGACCAATGCAGACTTACCAAAGCTTGCCCAAGCGGGTGACTTTAGAGCAGACCTGCTCGATCGACTAGCGTTTGATGTTATTCACCTTCCGCCACTTCGCGAGCGCAAAGAAGACATTGCCCTGCTGGCGGAGTATTTCGCTATCCGCATGTGTCGAGAACTCGAACTGCCTTTCTTTGCTGGTTTTACACCACTGGCAATGCAGAATCTTACAGAGCATCCTTGGCCGGGAAATATTCGAGAACTGAAAAACGTGGTTGAGCGAGCGGTGTATCAACACGGCACTGCTGACTTCCCTATTGATTCATTAGTTTTTGACCCGTTCCAAAAACATTGGCAAGAGGAAGCTCAAGAAGCTTCTGCATCACCGAATAAACAAGAAGAACACCAAGCCGAGCTTGCATTCCCGATGGATTTTAAGCAATGGCAGGAACAACAAGACAAATACGTTATTAATGAATCGCTAAAATTTGCCAAGTTTAATCAAAGACAAGCCGCTAAGTCGCTCGGATTAAGCTATCATCAATTTCGAGGACTGATGAGAAAGTATCAACTTTCAAAAGGTGAATAACCCTATATACCCAAGTAACATCAAGTTACTGATTTTCTGGGTAGAATAACTATATATTCAAATCAGTGCCTTGCCTATGAACGAATTAATTCTCGCTGAACAAGCATCGTGAGGTTACTTGGGTATACGCAGCAACCTTTTTCTTGGTTTAACAACCGAAAAAATGGTAAATTAGCAGGATTTTGAGGCAAACGTGATTGTTACTTTTAGCGCTTATCGACAACATATCGCTTTCTACTTTAATGGAATAGTTACCTTGCTTCGTTTCCCACACTGTTTTTCTATATGAACACTTTATTACGAATCACGCTCGGATTATGCGGACTAAGCCTTCTTGCTGGCTGTGGAGAAGAAATTGATCATACAAAAATCCGCCAAAGCGGCTTTGTTTACTGTGGTCAAGGCAGCCCTAGTACCTTTAATCCCCAATTAGTTGATAGCGGTATTACTTCTGAAGCATTGAGTCCGCAGTTGTACGATACGCTGTTGAAGCTTGATCCGGATACACACACACCCATTCCAAATATTGCGACTCAATGGCAAGTCAGCGAAGACGGCACCGAATATACATTCAACTTACGCAGCGGCGTTAATTTCCACACCACGTCTTGGTTCACTCCGACACGCACAATGAATGCAAAAGACGTAGTCTTCAGCTTTAAGCGCATCATCGACCCAACGCATCCATACCACTACGTTAGCAATGGCAACTACCCTTGGTTTGCGGGTATTAACTTTCGTAGCCTGTTGAAGAGTGTCACAGCCATCGATGACCAAACAGTAAAGTTCACACTTAGCCGTCCTGACAATAGCTTCTTATCCAACATTTCAACGACTCATGCGGTAATTTTGTCAGAAGAGTATGCACAGCAGCTGCAAATTAAAGACGAAAAACACAATATCGATGAGTTCCCAGTCGGCACAGGTCCTTTCTTTCTCGATGAGTTCAAAGTTAATGATTTAGTACGCTTACGTCGCCATGAAGGATATTGGAATAACCCTGCCATTATGAAGCAGGTGGTGTTCGATATTTCACAACGTGGTACAGGCACGTTAGCCAAACTGCTACGTAACGAATGTGATGTGTTGAGCTTCCCTATTTCCAGCCAGATACCTGTTATTCAAAAGCAGGAGAATATCGATCTTTCGATTAAGCCAGCGATGAACGTGGCTTTTATCGCTGTAAATACCTCACATCCTGCTCTGAATGATGTACGTGTGCGTAAGGCGTTGAACTTTGCCATCAACCGTCAAAACATTCTTGATTCTGTGTATTACGGTACTGGCAGTATTGCTTACAACATTTTGCCGCCAAGCTCATGGGCTTATCAAAAAGATGATGTCCAAATCCGTTATGACCGTAACTACGCGCTTGGTTTGTTAAGAGATGCGGGTTATGCCAACGGTCTTGAGTTATCGATGTCTGTGCCTATTGAGCCTCGTTCTTATAATCCGAGCCCGCGTAAAATGGCAGAAATGATTCAGTCGAACCTTGCGGACGTTGGCGTCACTCTGCACTTAATTCCTGAAAGCAACGTTAACCGTTCTCAGCTGGCCGAAAAGAGTCACATTGATCTGTTCCTAAGAGGATGGACGGGGGATACTGGTGATCCGGATAACTTCTTACGCCCACTGCTTTCATGCGGAGCAAACCGTGCAGGCCTTAATGCGTCTATGTGGTGTAACAGTGATTTCGATTTCTTACTTGATTTGGCATTGGAAGTTGATCGACCTCGATATCGACTCAATCTTTATAAACAGGCACAAACCATTTTGAACCAAGAGTTTCCTGTCATTCCGATTGCACACGGAATGCAATTTAAAGCGTACAACAAAACCTTAACTGGTTTTCGTTTAAGTCCGTTCAGTGTCGAACCGTTTAACAATGTGAAGAGGATTACCGAATAATGCTTATCTATACGGTACGCCGCTTCAATCTGTTTATTATCACGCTACTGATCCTAACTCTGGTGGGTTACAGCCTGCTGCGTCTTGAACCTCAGTCACCTTGGGCTATTCAAGATTTCTGGCGCGGTTGGTGGATGTATTTGGGCGAGCTTTCTCAGTTCAATTTCGGCACAACTAAAAGCGGCGTTGATATTGCGTCTGAGTTGGTTAAAGTCTTCCCTGCAACACTTGAGCTATGCTTGATTGCCTTTTTACTGTCTCTATTCATTGGTTTACCGGTTGGTACCATCGCAGGCATGAAGCAAGGTAAATGGATTGATACTGTTATCTCCTTTACTTCGATGATGGGTTACTCGGCTCCACTGTATTGGATAGCCCTGATGCTGATCATGATCTTCTCACTGCACTATGGCATGTTCCCAGTATCGGGACGCTACGACCTATTGTATGAAGTAGAACCGGTCACAGGTTTCATTCTTATTGATGCCTTCTTCGCCAAAGGTGTGAATAGCGCCAACATCCTGCACAGCGTATTTCAACATATGATTTTGCCTTGTTTTGTACTGGCATTAGCCCCGACCACTCAGGTCATTCGTTTGATGCGCGCTTCAGTTGCAGATGTTATGTCTCAAAACTATGTACGTGCCGCGCGAATTAAAGGTTTGTCCTATTACAAAATCATTACTCAGCACGTATTGCGTAATGCGATTCCGCCTATCATTCCCAAATTTGGGGTTCAGTTATCGAGCATGCTGACTTTGGCTATCATCACCGAGTCAATTTTCAATTGGCCGGGCATTGGCCGTTGGTTGCTGGATGCGTTATCGAACAAGGATTACATGTCTATTCAGGCTGGTGTGATTGCTGTGGGTTCTTTAGTATTAACCGCGAACATCCTATCGGATTTGATCGGCGCGATGATCAACCCTCTGGTGAGAAAGGAATGGTATGCTAACAAATAATATTTATCAGGAAGAGCGCATTCCAACTCAGTTTGAACGTTTCTGGCGTAGTTACAGAGCTAACAGTCTTGCGATGTTCGGACTTTGGAGCCTAGGCTTGATCATACTTATTACGCTCATCTCTCCTTGGTTGATTCCGCATGACCCGCACGGTCAAAGTGGCTTTCTATTAATGCCGCCATCTTGGGATCCATCGGGCTCAGTTGAGTACTTCCTAGGAACAGATGACTTAGGACGCGATATCTTGTCGCGTCTTATAGACGGCTCTCAGCTCACCTTTGGTGCTTCTGTCATTATTACCTTTATCGCTGCGTTTGTGGGCTGTCTTATCGGCATTCTTGCTGGTATGACGAAGGGGTTATTGTCCAGTACTTTGAACCACCTGTTAGACACAGTAATGTCGATTCCATCACTGCTGCTGGCGATTATTTTCGTTGCTTTCCTTGGTTTTGGTGAGTTCAACGTATTGCTGGCTATTTGTCTTGCTCTGATTCCAAGATTCGTGCGTTCGGTTTATATCGCCGTGCATAACGAGGTAGAGAAAGATTACATCATGGCTGCACGACTTGATGGTGCGAGTGATTTCTATCTGTTGTGGCATTCGATTTTGCCAAACACTCTGCCAATGCTGGCTCAAGAAGTTACTATGGCGCTGTCTATTGCTATTCTTGATATAACCGCTTTAGGTTTCTTGGGCCTTGGTGCACAAGCGCCTAGTACTGAATGGGGTGCGATTCTGGGTGACTCTGTAGAACTTATCTACCTTGCACCTTGGACAGTTACCCTACCCGGCCTCGCAATCATGTACACCGTTGTTATGATAAACCTTGTCGGTGAAGGCGCACGCCAAGCATTAAATGCAGGAGTCGAATAATGCCATTATTAGATATTCGTCATCTGACTATTGAAATTGATACCCCACAAGGCCTCGTGAAAGCGGTAGACCGCATGAGCCTCACTCTTAACGAAGGTGAAATTCGTGGCCTAGTGGGCGAATCCGGCTCTGGTAAGAGTTTGGTCGCGAAAGCGATTGTCGGTGTTTGTAAAGACAACTGGCGAATTACCGCAGACCGCATGCGTCTGGGGAATATTGATTTACTGCAACTGACGCCACGAGAAAGGCGTCGTGTCATTGCCCGCGATATCGCGATGATTTTCCAAGAACCATCAACCTGTCTGGACCCTTCTGAAGAGGTGGGCAAACAGTTGATAGAATCAATCCCGACACGCACATTTGAAGGCAAATGGTGGCAACGCTTTACTTGGCGTCACAAACAAGCGGTAGCGCTGCTGCACAAAGTGGGCATCAAAGATCATAAGCGTCTTATGGGAAGCTACCCGTACGAGCTGACCGACGGTGAATGTCAAAAAGTTATGATCGCGATGGCGATTGCCGCCAAACCTAAGCTGCTTATTGCGGATGAACCAACCAACGACTTAGACCCAATCACGCAGTCGCAGATTTTGCGTTTATTGAGTCGTATGAATCAGGTTAACAATACCTCGATTCTGCTTGTTGGCCATGACTTAACCACTATTACTCAATGGGCGAATCGCATTACCGTAATGTACTGTGGTCAATCAGTCGAGTCTGCTGACACCAACAAAATTCTCACTGAGCCAAAACACCCTTATACATCAGCATTGCTTAAAGCGATGCCGGACTTCAGTGACTGGATTCCGCACAAGCAGAAGCTGCATTCTCTGCCTGGGTCCATTCCTCCGTTGCAGCATTTACCCATTGGCTGTCGTTTGGGTCCTCGCTGCCCATACGCAAAGAAACAATGTGTTGAAGTACCAAGAAGTCAGATCATTAAGAACCATAAGTTTGCCTGTCACTTCCCTCTTAACGTAGAGCAAAAATCATGAGCGTTTCACTATTAGAAGTCAGTGACCTTAAAAAGAACTTTGTAACGCGCTCTGGTCTTTTCCGTAAGAAAGTACAAGAAGCGGTTAAACCTGTGAGCTTCACTCTTGAAGCGGGTCAAACCATCGGTTTTATCGGACAAAACGGTTCTGGTAAATCCACCCTTGCACGTATGTTGGCAGGAATGATTGAACCGACAGGTGGAGAAATTCGCGTTAACGGCGAATTGCTTGAGCACAAAGATTATTCAACACGCTGTAAACTGATACGAATGATCTTCCAAGACCCGAACACGTCGCTCAACCCTCGTATCCAAATTGGTCGTATTTTGGAAGGCCCGCTAAAGCGGAACACCAGTATGCCACCGGAAGCACGAGAAAAACGCGTTAAAGAGACGTTACTACGAGTTGGCTTACTGCCAGAGCACGCTTACTTTTATCCGCAAATGCTAGCAACGGGTCAGAAGCAGCGTGTATGTCTTGCGCGAGCTCTGATCTTGCAGCCTTCTATCATCATCGCAGATGAAGCTCTCAATGGTTTGGATATGGCTATGCGCTCTCAGATCATTAACTTGTTCCTAGAGCTGCAAGAAGAAATGGGCGTATCGTTTATTTACGTATCACAACATATTGGTGTGATTAAACACATCACCGACAAAGTGATGGTTATGCACGAAGGCGAAGTGGTTGAATCCGGAAATACGCTTGAGGTGTTGTCTGAACCCCAACACCCTATTACTCAACGTATGATTGAGAGCCATTTCAATAAGGCACCATGCTTCAAATAGGCCGAGTTTTTTTCGTCCTATCGTCTCTTCTGGTGCTGCTCGTCAGCACCAAAGTTATTGCTCAGAATAACTGGCAAGATACCTCATTCGTAGAACGGGCCTTTATCCATGTAGCTTTGAGAAATGAGTATTCAGCGGGTAAGAAACCATTAGTAAAGTGGCAACAACCCATCAAAATCTGGATTGAGCATAAAGTCGGTGATCAAGCCTTACATGACGAGCTGGCCGATGCACATATCAAACATCTAAATCAAATCATTGGTCACCCTATCTACCGAGTACAAACTCGCCAAGAAGCCAACGTAGTTTGGATTTTCACCCAGCAAAAAAACTGGGGTGAAGATGTTGAGCGAGAGATGGGTAAAGAGTCTGCCAAACATATGTTTGGCGCCGTATGCCAAGCTGGCTACAAGACAAACTCGAAGACCCATGAGATTATCTCTGCGGCTGTGGTCATCCCTGTAGATCAAGCTCGCAGCCATGGGAAACTTGTGGCTTGTATCGTCGAGGAAATTACGCAAACACTCGGTTTGCCTAACGACTCTGAATTCGCCTACCCTTCAATTTTTAACGATAAAACACCCGAAGATTTGCTCTCACCTCTGGATGTGGTCCTGCTGAAGTTACTCTATGAGCCCGAGTTAAAAACCGGAATGACGGAATCACAGGCTCGCCCTGTGCTTAGAAAATTAATAAAACAGTATCAACAAAAAGGCCTGCTAAAGCAGGCCCTTAAAGAATCTCAGTCATCACCACTCTATCAGTGGTTTCGCTAATTAGCGACGAGCGTTCTGCTTGTCGAGTTCAAAATCAAACTCGTCAGGAAACAGCACAACACCCTCTTCGTTTTCGTTTGGAAAAACAACCACTGACAAGTCATCTTGTTCTAGGCCGCTTGTCCAACGACTGCGCCATTTGTTGTATGAAATCGCTTCGGCTTCACACTCACTCCATTCGCCAGTTGCCCAAGCTTCAGCAAACTCACGATTTGGCCATACTGGCACGCAATCGTCATCTTCAGTATTGAGCATCACACAACCGTGTTCGTCTTTTAGAATCCACACTTGCTGATTCGCTACAATTTCCTTAATGCAGTATTTAAAGCGCTGCTCTTGGTCGTACTGATTAATTGTCGCGATTTGTTCCGCGGTTAACGCATTGGACATATTAGCCTCCAAACAAAACGCCCACAGCAGTTTCTAAGCTATGGGCGTTAAAACCTTTATTAGGCTGGGCATCATACCCGAAATCAGCGATTAAGCTAGCTCAGTCTGTAACCAAGGCCAGCCTTGCTTCTTACGGCTTAGAGTATTTTCCATCATCAATACTCCGTCTGACAGATGCTTCGCCAGTTTATCTGACCACTCACCTTTAAACAGCAAACGGGTTTGCGCAGTAGTGATGTCAGTCAGCATTAGAGCTGCAAACGCAAGGTTCTCTTGTTCGCAACGACGCTCTAAATCCGCTTCTAGCGCATCAATCATAGTGGCAACTTGGTCTAATGTCGCTAATTCAATTTGACCAACGACAACGTCACGGCCATTAAACGGGTAAGCTTTAAGGTCTTTTTCAACCAGTTGCGCCGCAGACAAACCTTCAATGTCCGTTTTAGCAATCAGGAGTGCTTGGATAAATGCATCTAGATCTTCGATTTCAGCCAGAACAGCCAGTTCAGCAACGGCATCTTTGTCTTTTTGAGTACAAGTAGGAGAAGCAAAACCAACGGTATCTGAAAGAATCGCAGAGATCATAAGCGTTGCTGTTTGCTTAGTGATTGGAGCATTTTCCATTTTGAATAGGTTAAACAAAATAGTGCTAGTACAGCCTACCGGCCAAATCCATGCTTCCAAAGGATTTACTGTCATCACATCACCCAAACGGTGGTGATCGACAATACCTAGAATTTCTGCCTCATTTAAGTCATCAGGCGCTTGCGCTAAGTCGGTGTAGTCAACTAACCATACTTTTTCACCAGCTACACTAGTACGTAATTCAGGTTGATCAGCACCTGCGGTCGTCAAGATGTGCTGGGTTTCACGGTTGATTTCGCCTTGGCGTACCGCTTTCGCTTCTAAACCACGTGCTTTCAACAGTTCGGCAGCCACTAATGCGCTACAAATACTATCACTGTCTGGATTCTTATGACCGACTACTAAAATCATCACTGTTCCTATTATTCTGACCCTTAAGGGTAAACAACACATAAAGATGAGTACTGTACTTATTTTGAAGAACTCTTTATGGAGCTAAATCAATAAAGAGTGACTAACTCATCGATTTTTTGCTTGTTGGAATCAGGGGTTAAGTAATAATTAGCAAACAGATTTCTAAGAAGAACAACGTTTAAACGGGAGAAAAGGTGAACAGCACGATTGATATCGCATGGTGGCAATTAGCTATTTTTAGTTCGGTGCTCATCATTCCCGTTATGGTGAGTAGAATTTATCAACTGGGCATCAGTAAAGAGATCTTCATTTCCGTGGGTCGAATGACCGTACAACTGATACTCGTCGGTATGTATCTGGAATATCTGTTTAAGCTCAACAGTATTTGGGTCAATCTTGTTTGGCTCTCTTTGATGATACTTGTCGGAGCCAGTTCTATCGTTTCAAAAACTCGCCTGCCGACGAACAAGCTGCTTGTGCCGATTGTTTTGGGTTTAGCGGCAGGACTGTTCCCTATAGTGGTCATTCTCTGTTTCGGTATTGTTCAACCATCTCCTTGGTACAGTGCACAGTATCTGATCCCGTTAGCCGGAATGCTTTTAGGAAATAGTCTCAGCGGCAACATCGTTGCTTTGCAGAACTTGTTCACCGCTTTCGAAGAACGAAAGAGTGAATACGAAGCCGCAATCTCATTAGGTGCTTCACCTCAATATGCTTCACGGGATTTTGTAAGAAACGCGCTGCGGAAAGCTAACGCTCCTATTCTTGCCTCTATGGCAACGACGGGCTTAGTGACACTACCGGGTATGATGACGGGACAAATACTGGGCGGGGCTTCTCCCCTTGTCGCAATCAAATATCAGTTGATGATCATGATTGCCATCTTTGTGATGATGACGATTTCTCTCACTTTATCCATTCATTTGACATTAAAGGCTACTTTTACCAAAGAAGGTCGAGTAAATGTGACATTTCGTGACTAGAAATTGAAAAACAGTACAAATAATCACCTTTATTTAACACCCTAAAATAGTGCGTTTGTCGCACGTAATTTGTGCACAATTACTGAAAAAATCATTTAGTTGCGTTTACACACGGTATTTAAAACAGGTTATCCACAGAAATTGTGGATAAGGTGAATAACGAGTTTTGTTGCGCAACAAAAGCTTGAGATGGAAAACATGAAAAAAGCGGCATTTTTGCCGCTTTTCCTTTTTAGTCAGATATTGAAGTCCTTCAGACAATTAATCTTTCAGGTAAATCAACCAGTACCACATACCAACGAACACACCACCACCAACAACGTTTCCTAGTGTTACCGGAATTAGGTTATTGATGATGAAGTCCATCATGTTGAGGTCAGCGTAATCTGCAATATTCGCCCCTGTCATCTTCCAGAATGCCTCTGGAGCAAAATTCTTAATACCGATCGCCATAGGCACTTGGAACATGTTGGCAATGCAGTGTTCAAAACCTGAGGAGACAAACATCGCGACAGGCAACACCAAAACCATGACCTTGTCAGTCAGTGAGCGAGCACTAAACGTCATCCATACCGCTAAACAAACAAGAATGTTACACATCAACCCCAAAGAAAATGCCTGAAGAAAAGTATGGTGGAGTTTATGTTGTGAGATAGCCATGGCATTTAGACCAAGCTGACCACCGTCTTCCATGTATTGGCGTGTGGACAACATAATCGCGACAAGTAAAACAGAACCAGCGAGATTGCCCAGATAAACAACCGTCCAGTTCTTCATTAACTGACGCCATGAGATTTTGCCGCTCGCTTTCGCAACCAGAGTAAGCACGGTACTGGTAAAAAGCTCACCGCCTGTAATGACCACAAGAATAAGACCTAAGCTAAACGCTATACCGCCTAATAACTTGGTCACGCCATAAGGTAAATCATGCGCGCCAGTTGTCACTACGGTGTAAAACACAAATGCAATACCAATATGAATACCCGCAGAAATGGCTAGAAGAAAAGATTTGTATGCGGCTTTGGTTGCTTTACCAACCCCAGTCTCAGCGGCACGTTCAGCCATCTGAGGAGGGAGCAACGAATCGAATTGACTATGTTCCATAATAAAAAGTTACATTTTGATACAAAGATAGCTCGCGATAATCGCTCCAAAACCACGATTATTCAAGGGCTATTTTTACGTTAACTAAAAATGTTTATTTCGGGAGCAATTCGAAAGAGCTAATCAACGAATTAAATTCTATTTGATAATAAAAAACAGAATTTTAATAACACGAAGTAATTTACCAAAGCCTTATGCGGCAAAGGTTGTGAATAATTTGTTATGTGTAAAAAACGCCCATATTGGTTCTAGATAACACTTCTGTTTTCATCTCATTGCGTCTTTGAAAGGCTGCGCCTATTGTGAAGTTAACTTAACGAGTAAGAAGGGTGTGTCATGAAATTTTCCCAACAACACTTAGATGAATTAAATCTCCTTGTCCAATTTGACATTAGTAGTGCTGCGACGGGTATTAAGGTACATAGCGAAGCGGGAGAAGCCATGCAAGCTGCCGCGAAAAGACTCCATGATAAAGGCCTATGTACATTGCCTGATGGTGGATACCTGACTGATGAAGGTATCGAAATGGCTGAAAAAGCTGACCGAATTTTACGAGTATTGACGGCTTAAACTTCCTGAAATCAATAAAGAAAGAGCGCCAATGGCGCTCTTTTTGTTTCTGTTGTCCTAAATCGAGTTAGCTTGCATCGCTCTGTGTCGCACTCTCAACGGGTACTGTAGGAGTTTCAACTAGCGGAGCACTTTCTGCAGGTGTTGCTGTGCTTACCGGAGCTTCTACTTCACCTACAGTTTTACTTACTGGCGCAACCTGAAGCTGTTTCAAAGAAGCCACCAACTCGTCCATACGGCGAATATACTGTTCATCACGAGTTTTCTGTTGCTGAAGTTGCTGTTCTCTGGCTGAGGCTTGTGCAAGAGCCTCAACTTGCTTCTTGTTTTCCGCTTCTAACGACTCAACCTTAAGCGTTAACGCAGTTAACTGCTCTTTTAAGGCATTGGTTTTATCAGCAGCAACGAGACCTTCTACGCTGGTCAGTATGCGTTCTGCCTGTTCACGCAGCATAGTGTCACGGTAGTCTGAACCGTCGATTTTCTGAGAGATAGCAAACAAGTTGTTTTCCATTTCCAGCACTATAGGCTCGAATTTGTTGTCGTCAATAGCTGCCAACAATTTCACCTGATGCGCCACTTGAGCGACGTGTTTTAATTCGAACTCCACTCGCTTAACGGCATTTTGAACACTTTGCGTATCTCTTGGGTTAGTAGAAACGACATTCGTCGCTAGAGTAATCTCTCCTTCTACTCGGTCAAAAGATAGTGGAGCAACGCGAGACAATCCTTCTTTCTTAAGTACTGCTGCTTGCTTCTCTAAAGGTTCGATATAGATTTTGTGGTTAACCTTAACCTCTAACAGCTTCGCCTTAGCCAGGAATTTCACCTGTTTTTCCTGCGCTGCTTCCAGCTTGTCATCGCGTACATCGATAAACAAATTGCGATAGTCCGAATCTACTTTTTTATAGTCAGAAGGGAAATAACTAACGGTTGCAATACTCTCTAAATAAGCCATTTGCGCGATAGCGTCGGCTAACGCGTTATCCGCTTTCAGCTTAAACTCTTGAAGCTCACGATAAGATGCATCGACCTTAGCAATGTTCTCTTCAAAGACTTGTTTGTAGCTCTTGCTCGAAAACAGCGAGTAGTCTTTTTGAATTAGTGCAGGTTCAGACTCGATTTGTTTATAAACCTCTGTCGAACCTAACCATGCATCCGCTAGCTGGCGGAAATGGGTTGGTGAATACAAGGCTAAGTTGTCGCTGTCTTTTAGTATTTCCAGCCAACTTTGGTATACCTGATCGACCTCAGCAAACTGAGTTTCTACGGATTGTTCAACATGATTTGTTTCTTGGGTAAGAGAAACGGGTTCCGATGTACTTTGACATCCTGCAAGCGCAAAGACGACTACTGAAGCCAGCAGCGTCATTCTAATATTTGTCATTGATTAGACCTTATTATTTTTACAACTGAATAGTGCCAACCTGCATCACTATCTTTACCTTAACAAAAGCAAGATGTCTTAAAGAAAAGACAGAGTGCTATGGCACTTTAATCCATAGATAAAAATAATAAAACACAAAGTTTTCATAAGCATAAATTACAGAATAAACACCTAGCGCAATGCATGATAAGAAACGGATACTGCCCACACCGCTTCCTCAACTCAAGATCCCTTCCATTCACCTCTTACTCCAAGCTGACCTAGTGACACTTGCAGTGGTTTGATGACAGCTTATTTTCTTGTTAATAGCAAAATTCCCTCGTTATTCTCCCTCTGAATATATTTGCTTCATTAAATTTAAAAATTCTTTAAAAACCACAAAAACATATGAATTTAATTAGAAACTGAAGAGTCCATAAGCGGTGTAATAGTCACATACAGATTATTAGTCCAAGAGGATAAAATCATGTTAGTTTCACGGTTATCAGAAGAATCCATAACTCAAAAAGCAAAAGAAAATTGGCTCTCATATTGGAAATACTTTAGTAAAAGTAGCCACGAAAAATGCTCAGTACCTAACTGCGCAAAAAATCACAACCAAGCAATCTTTGTTGCTGACCCTAATGATCAGCAAGAGTCGATCTACGTGGTCCCGCTCTGCGCAGAGCACGGTAACAACGAAAGCAACCAATTAGAAATCCAAGACAATGTTGAACTTGTCCCTATCGGATTTACTTTATAGCGATTACCCACCGAATAATAAACAAAGTACTCCAAAGGATTACGATATGCTCGTAAACAATATATTAGATAGTGAATCAAATCTGATAAATGAATATTCCGATTCAAAAAACAAACTGAAAAATACTTTTTGCTCGGAAGTGAATTGTACAAACAAATATACGCGTCAAGTTCTGGTTAAGAGCAAGAACCAAATTAATTCAAGTAACCAAGCTGACGATGTATTTCAGATACCTCTTTGCCAGCATCACTACGAAAACTTCCATAACCCAATTGAGCTGGAAAATGATATCGAAGTAGTTCCAATAGGTTTTGATCAACACTGATTTGATTGTAGGGAATTGTTGGTGGGCAATGGGAGATCTTTTCCATTGCCTTTTTTTATTGAGTAGCCAAATTTCGTTGAGTAACGAACAGGTCCGTATTGAATGGACGGCCTAGTTGAATGGGCGGCCTAGCGATTAAGTAAGTTTAACTGTGCAATCAACCAGGTTGCAGCCAACAAATCGGCACTTCCACCTGGGCTTAAATTTCTTTCTACCAGTTGTTTATCGTAATCCTGCATCCGTTGTTCAAAATCATCATCATAGACTTCACAGCTTGTTAGCAATGACTTCGAATACAATTTCACATATTCAAGCCCTTCAAGACCGCCTCGGTGAACTAGGTTTGAGTCTTCATTGCACGACATGATCGTCAGCAAAGTCTTAAACATCGCTTGCTCTTCAGACAAACCTTTATCGATTGCGAATTCATAAGTTGGCAACGCGCAGTCAAAAATCATAGGGTAGCCCTTTGCTGCCTCCCCTCTAATTCCGGCTAATCCATAACGACGATATATTTGCTCCCCTGCCGTGACGGGAATTTTGTTTGAATGCTCAAGCTCATCGGTAACCAGTTGAGCGCAGCACTCTTTGATTACCGATTGAATTCGGGAGGATGTAAAAGTGGATTCTTTTTTGTAAAGCCAGCCTACTGCACCACAAATTAAACCAAGCGTAAAAATCATCCCTTTATGGGTATTTACACCTGCTGTTGCGGTAAACATTGCTCTCTCTGCTTCTATACCAATTTTTCTGAGGTTAGGAAGGAGATTCGCGGGCGAAGTGAAGTATTGATCGTAGCCAGATTTAACAAACTTCAGCATATAGGGGCGCAGGCTATTTGCGCTTTCGACAAAGGTATCGATGTTCATATCGCTATGTGCACCTGTGGAGACACAGTCAACCAAGCCAGGTTTCGGCGTCAGATGAACTTCAAGCATCATCGCGTGATAAGCCAGATTCCCGACCAGTTCGCAAATATTGAGCTCAAATGTCCCACGATCTGTTTTCTGATATAAACAACAATCACTCAAAAGCCAACGTAAAGAATTAGTGGTTTGCATGAATAATCTCACTCAATTTGTCGATCAGGGCTGGTAGTGGGTGAACACGGTTACGAGCACATAATTTTGCATCTCTGCCACAAACGAAACACCGTCTTCTTGCAAATCCAAGCTGGTCACGAGAAAGCACCACACCTTGGGTATCGAACACGTCGATATCAAATAGGCGACCTAACGGATGAGTGTCTTCCACCTCGATCATCAGGCGTTTTAAATCTTGAGGAGAAATGCCGCCTACCGCACTCATCGATTCACAACCGCAATCACTGATGAACGACTGACTGATAAAACTCGAACAGCCCGAGTGCATGCATGCCTTTCTGATCTGTTCCTGACCCGCAGCAAATCCTATTTGAGATATTTGGTTTAGTTTTACACTGCCGGGCATGTTAATCGTAAAGCTCACGATGGGCAGAGAATGGGTCGAAACCCATTCTCTTTGCCTTTCAGCTCGAAGCTCTCGATTCTCTAAGACCTGCTCTAGGGTTATTGCTGGGCCTCGATACACGATTTACTCCTTAACCTGACGAATCACATCAATAACAGAACCGTCACGGTAACGCACATAGCCAACAACATTGTTTAAGTACTCAATTGGCTTTGGCTTACCTGTCAACGACTCAGCTCGTTGCTGCAACTCGTGAATATCCATGATCGGTATACCAGCGTTGATAAGTCGAGCTTTCACTTCTTCTCTATTTGGATTGACGGCTATGCCATGATCAGTAACCAGAACGTCTATTTGCGTTCCAGGAGTCACAACATTCAATACAGAGTTCACAACGGTTGGAATTCGACCACGAATTAACGGAGCAACAACGATAGTCAAATTGGCTGCTGCTGCGGTATCACTATGACCGCCAGAAGCGCCGCGAATTACACCGTCTGAACCAGTGATAACATTAACGTTAAAGTCAGTATCAATTTCTAGAGCACTGAGAACGACGACATCCAATCGATCAACCATCGCACCTTTAGAAGAAGGGTTTGCGTATTGATTAGCAGAGATTTCAATGTGATTGGGATTACGAGCCAAAGAATCAGCGGCAACAGAATCGAATGACTGCACATCAAGTAATGTTTTAATTAGCCCCTTCTCGTGTAGCGCAACCATAGTGGCCGTAATACCGCCCAAGCCAAAATTCGCCGTAATATTTCGTCTGACCATCTTATCTTCTAAAAAGCGGGTAACCGCTAAAGATGCACCGCCAGAACCGGTTTGCAAGTTGAAACCATCTTTGAAATAGCCTGAATGCTCAATAACGTCAGCAGCTTTGCGAGCAATTAACAATTCGCGAGGGTTAGTCGTCATACGCGTTGCATCACCACCAATCTTAGACGCGTCACCCACCTCTGCCACTTTCACAATCGCATCGACTTGGTCCTGCGCAATTGACGCTGGCGTATTTGGGAACTCAACAAGAGACTCAGTGAGCACAACCGTTTTGTTCGCATACTGAGCATCAATTTGTGCATAACCAAGGGAACCACAGCGAGACTGACCTTTGACAGCATTAGCATTACCAAACTCATCACTGCTTGATACGCCGATAAACGCAACATCGATATTCAGTTCACCACTTTGAACCAAATGAACACGGCCGCCATGAGAATGAATATGAACAGGCTCAGCCAGCAGACCACGAGACACTTCTTCGGCCAGCTGTCCGCGCATTCCGGATGTGTATATTTTCTTCACTACGCCATTTTTAATGTGTTCAACAAGCGGTGAATGAATATCAGAGAGTGAACTTGACGCTAAAGTGAGGTCTTTAAAGCCCATGGAAGCAATCACATTCATCACCATGTTGATGGTTTTGTCTCCGCCTCGAAATGAGTGATGAAACGAAATAGTCATACCATCAGCCAGACCAACGTTTTTGATTGCCTCTTCCAAGGTTTCAAAGAGTTTACGGCTTCTCTTGGTTTCTCTGTTTAGCAGGTGAGAAGTCAGTTGATGTGCGCCAGAATATGGCAACAGTGTTGGACATTTCTCAACATCAATATCAAGTTCACGATCAATTGCATTAGTTATAGTTGTCATCATATTGCCCTACTGTCTGATTCCTGATTTCGCACGCTGTAGTGTCCACCGAGCACGCTCTATGATTGGAGCGTCAACCATCTTGCCGTTTAGTGATACAACGCCAGAGCCCTGAGCTTCTGCCTCTGCCGCCACTTCAATAACGGCATTTGCGTGGTCAACCTCTTTTTGAGTTGGAGCAAAGATGTTGTGAATGATTTCGATTTGACGCGGGTTAATCAGTGACTTACCGTCAAAGCCGAGAGATTTGATGTGTTCGGCTTCGTGGATGAAGCCTTCTTCATTGTTGGCATCGGAATAGACGGTATCAAATGCCATAATACCGGCAGCTCTTGCCGCTTGAAGAATTGAGCATCGCGCGAATAAGAGTTCCACGCCTTCCGCTGTACGTTGAGTTCTAAGGTCGCGAACATAGTCTTCTGCACCCAAAGCAATACCAATCAATCGACTTGATGCTTTTGCAATTTCGACTGCATTATTGATACCCATAGCAGATTCAATCGCTGCAAGCATTTTGGTACTGCCAATTTCACGACCAAACTCCATCTCAGCTTCCGTGATGAGTTCTTCCATATTATGAACATCTTGAGCACTGTCCGTTTTAGCAAGACGCACAGCATTCACGCCTGCTTTCACCACCGCTTTTACATCGAGTGGACCAAAGTCAGTATCCAAACCGTTCACACGAACGATGGTTTCAATGTTCTTATACATAGGATGTTGAAGCGCATTGAAAACGAGCATTCTTGCCGTGTCTTTCTCACGAATTGAAACGGAGTCTTCCAAATCAAACATGATGGAATCTGGATTATAGATAAAAGAGTTGCTCAACATCGCGGCATTAGAACCAGGGACAAACAACATACTTCTGCGTAATTTGCTCATTTCAATCTCCCCCAGACAATATCGCTGCCAGCGGTTGCTCGAATTACCGCGGCTTGAACTCTTGCTTTAATGACACAATCCAAAGCACCTTTGTCGTTGATCTTGACCAACGCAGACTGAACTCCCATTTCTGACAAAGTGCTGATCACTGTATTTTTGATTAACTCTCCAAATTGCTTTTCTACAGAACTGGTAATTTCTATATCCAAACTCTTTGTGGCTGACGGGACTATTTCGACTAGCAAGTCGCTAGACTCCAATGTTCCAGCGTATGATCGCTGACTGATTATCATGTATGCACCTCGTGAATCCCATTTCGGATGGCAGAAAATTGAATAAAGGCAAAGAATGCTCAATGCCGAATAACTAACGCCTATTCTCTTTGCTATCCGCTATGTTTTTGGCGATACCAATCATGTTTAGTTGGAGGCTAAAAACCATTAATGATTTAAATGGTTTAAATTATTCCGTTTGGTAGGAAACAAAAAACGGCTAAAGATATCCTTAGCCGTTTTTCAAATTAAGACGTGTTTAATTGGACTTTACATAGACTCGTTCAGGGCGGCCTACTCGTCCATGTTCATTTTCAGCATCTAGGAAGCCATTGGCTGAGCAATATTCTAAATAACGTCTGGCGGTTGTTTTACTAATCCCGACCTGTTCACCTAGCCTTTCAGCCGTATATTTGATTCCCGTATTTTCGATAAAGGTTTGTTTTATTTTATCTAAAGTTAGTTCACCAATACCTTTAGGTAACGTATTAGCAGACTTTTCTCGAGCTTGAATATTAAACAGGTCGTCAACGTGGCGTTGGCTAATATTGTCATAAGCATTCATTGCACTATGATATTGAACGTAACGGTTCAATGTATCCTTTAAACGCACATATGATACTGGTTTCAATAAATAATCAAAACAGCCACAGTGCATTGCCTCTTTAACCGTTTCCATTTCACTTGAAGCTGTGATCAATATGACATCAGGCTTTGAGTCAGATTTATCCGCGACAATGCTTCTTAATAAGTCGATGCCTAAACCATCTGGAAGAAAGTTGTCTAATATAATTAAGTTCGGTTTATTAACCTTCAGCATTGTTTTAGCCATGCTAATAGTATTCGCGATACCTACAGGTCTAAAACGCATCATCTGTCTTAAAAACTGAGCATGTAATTCAGCAATTCCAACTTCATCTTCAACGATTAAAACATCTATAGAGTCCATCATCGGTTACCGTTCTTGGGAATAAAAATAGAAAAAATAGTGCCCTTAGGCTCTGCGTTGTCGACTAAGATGACGCCACCAGCGTTCGTTACGTAACGGTTAATTAAATACAGTCCAATACCATGACCTTTATCATCACCTTTACTTGTAACGCCTCGGTTGAAAATAGTCCCCGCTATTTCAGGATCGATACCGCAACCATTATCGCCAATTTCAATAACTAATTCTTTACCTGCATCTGTAATTAGTAGCGTTATTACTTTATCGCTCTCTGGGTTTTTAAGCGTCGCTTCAAATGCATTATCAATCAAGTTACCAATAATTGCTGATAATTCATCATCATCAATATTGTCCGGCAGATTATATAACTGACAGGTAGGATCAAACTGTAACTGAAGTCCCAGTTCTTGAGATCGAGCATATTTACCAAGTAGAATTCCTGCCACTTGTTTACATTTTATTCTTGAACGTATGAAATCAATAAGTTGTTGTTTCTTTGTATTTTCATTATTGATCAATGAGAGCGCTGCTTCATATTCACCAATTTCAATTAAGCCTGAAATCGTTGACAACTTGTTAGCATGTTCATGCCTCATAACTCTTAAATTATCTGTATATTGTTTGATTTGAGTCAATTCTGCCGTTAGAGAATTTATATCATTTTTATGTCTAAAACTGATGACCCAACCAATTAACAAATCTCTATCAAAGATAGCCACTCTATTTGCAATAAGTGTTTTTCCGTTAATAGATACTATTTCATCCTTTATATTTTCTTCATAAGGTGTCTGAAAAAAGAACTGGGTATGATTTAGATATTCCAAAATACTTCTGTTCTTTATTTCACTGACTTCTTTATCCGTACCTAACAGGTCAATGGCACTTTTATTTACCGCCAGAATCTTACCCGTTTTGTCGATGGCGATAATCCCTTCATAAACGGATTGAAGGATTGAACGTTGTAAGTAAAGTGCCAACGCAATTTCTGATGGCTCCATACCGTTCATTTTCTTTTTGATGTGGCTGGAAAAAAACCAAGCGCCTATCAGCGTTAGCAGTAATATTGCGCCAAGTTCAAAAGAGACCGGTTTGGCATAAAATACCAGCCACTGGTCAAAACGGTTAAACAGGTAACCAACGGAGACGACACCAATAATTTCACCATCGAAGTCAACAATGGCACTTTTGCCACGGACGCCATATCCCAAGGAGCCTTTACGAATAGAAATGTAAGACTCGCCTCGTTCTAACGCAGCAGCGTTATCCCCTCCTTGCATCGGCAAACCAATGTTTTCTTTTATCGGGTGAGATAAGCGAGTGCCGTCATCATCGCCAATAACAATAAAGCTAGCGTCCGATATTTTCGTTAAACGATTAATAATGCGTTCTATCGCGGGGATGTTTTTGATCCTCACTTCCTGAATTAAGTTCGGGTCGCTGGCAATTTCCTTTGCTTGAATTAACGCACGTGTCCCAACCTGATGCTCAAGTGTATCGAGTAAGGATTGATGAAAGTTCACACCCATGAAAATCATCTGAAGGCTCATAAGAGCAAAAATAAGAAGAAAAACTTTGACGCGAAAAGAAGCTCCAGTCTTCATCTTTTCCATCATATTCATACATTTATTTCCTTATTATTAAGTAGTGCGAACTTATATAGTGCTCAATTCAGAACCGAATGTTAGCCCGTTTCGCCAACCAAGTTAGTAATGTGCATCAAAAAGACAATAAAAACGCAGAGAGGGAGAACTCAGTCTCCCTCCTTAGTTATTGATTTCCTAAAATATTAACCAAGCACATATTTAATCATCACACCGGCGGCAACCGCTGATCCAATAACACCCGCAACATTGGGACCCATTGCATGCATAAGCAGGAAGTTTTGCGAGTTCGCTTCTAAACCAAGTTTGTTTGAGACGCGAGCTGCCATTGGAACTGCTGAAACACCTGCGGATCCTATGAGTGGGTTAACTTTTTCAACACAAAGTCTATTCATCAGTTTCGCCATCAATAGACCTGCTGCGGTTCCCACACAGAAAGCAACAATCCCCAGAGCCAATATTCCCAGCGTTTGTGGTTGCAAGAACTTATCTGCCATAAGTTTCGAACCTACAGACAACCCAAGGAAAATGGTCACAATATTGATGAGAGCATTTTGTGCCGTGTCTGAGAGGCGCTCGACAACTCCACATTCACGCATCAAGTTACCAAAACAGAACATCCCCATCAGTGGCGTCGCTGAAGGCAGTAACATTGCAATAAGAACCAGCAACATTAGCGGGAAGCACACTTTCTCGATCTTGCCGATTTTGCGCAGTTGCTTCATTTCGATTTTGCGCTCAGCTTCCGTAGTCAACGCACGCATGATTGGTGGCTGAATCATAGGAACCAATGCCATATACGAATATGCCGCTACCGCTATTGCACCCAAGAGTTCAGGAGCAAGCAGGCTTGATACATAAATAGCTGTAGGGCCGTCTGCGCCACCAATGATGCCGATCGCTGCAGCTTGCGCCACGCTGAAATCCATTATCCCTAATTGAGTCAGACCAAGCGCGCCCAACACGGTTGCGAAAATACCGAATTGCGCAGCTGCACCCAATAACAAGGTTTTAGGATTAGCCAGTAACGGACCGAAGTCTGTCATCGCACCCACACCCATGAATATCACCAGAGGCCCAACCCCAGACGCAATGGCAACATGATAAAAGGTATATAACATACCGTCAGAGTATTGATATTGCTCTGCAAGCAAACCTAAATGCATCTTTTGCTCAGGAGTAGCCATTTGCACTGCATGCTTAATCGCATCCGGTGTTGACTCAACAACGTTGAGTATCTGCGCGAATGCTTGCATTACATCTGCTTTACCAGCATGAATGGCGGCATCTACCGCATTAATGGCAAGGTTAGCATCAGGCAAGTTTGAAAGAATGCCACCTAAACCGATAGGCACGAGCAACAATGGCTCGAAACCTTTCACGATTGCCAGATAGAGCAAGATCATCCCAATGACAATCATTAGAAATTGGCCCCATTGAAGATGGAGGATACCAAAATCACTGATTAAGCCGATTACACTGTCCATTTCAGATCCTTATGCCAATGCAAATAGTTCATCACCGACCTGAACCGCATCGCCTTCTGATACAGCCATTGATTCGACTTTGCCGTCACGAAACGCCTTAATCTCGGTTTCCATTTTCATCGCTTCGAGAATTAACAGTGTTTCGCCTTCTTTGACCATGTCCCCGATTTTCTTGTGGATCTTCCAAATGTTACCTGCGAGAGGAGCGGAAACTGGTTCGGCCGAACCCGATGACACAACCGGTTGAGCTGCGGCCACAGGAGCAGTCGTTGATGCGGCCAAAACTTCAGGATCTGCACCTTCGTTGATTTGAACCACATAAGCCTGATTGTTGACGTTAACTGTATATACAGCTTTGTCTGATGGTTTCGCTGCTTTTGCAGGGGCTGCCACTTCAGCAACCGTTGGAACTGGTTCAAAAGCTTCTGGATTATTACGATTAGCCAAAAATTTCCACGCGACTTGGTCAAAAAGAGCAACCGTAAGTACGTCATCAATGGTGTTTTCAGCCAGTTCGATACCTTTTTCCTGCGCCTGATTAACCACCGATTCCATTAGCTGTTCGATTTCAGGTTCAATCAGATCTGCTGGTCGGCAAGTGATCACTTCTGCGCCATCAAGTACACGTTTCTGCAACTCTGCATCGACAGGTGCTGGTGTTTTACCGTATTCGCCTTTTAATACCCCAGCCGTTTCTTTGGTGATGGTTTTATAACGTTCACCCATCATGACGTTGATTACCGCTTGTGTACCTACGATTTGCGAAGTTGGTGTTACTAAAGGGATATAACCGAGATCTTTTCTGACTCTTGGAATTTCTGTCAGTACTTCATCAATACGATCCAGCGCGTTCTGTTGCTTTAACTGACCTTCCATGTTGGTAAGCATGCCACCCGGAACTTGAGCAACGAGAATTCGAGAATCAGAGCCTTTAAGTTGACCTTCGAACGCATGATACTTCTTACGAACATCTCTAAAGTAAGCCGCAATACTCTCCAACTTCTCAATATCTAAGCCAGTGTCACGCTCCGTTCCTTTCAGTGCAGCCACGATCGATTCCGTCGATGGGTGACCATAAGTACCGCTCATAGAAGAAATTGCGGTGTCAACACGGTCAACCCCAGCTTCAATCGCTTTAAGCAGCGTCATATCCGCCATGCCCGCAGTGGAATGACAATGAAGATGAAGCTCAACATCCACGAGTTTTTTCAGGTTGGATACCAACTCGTATGCTTCATACGGAGACATAACGCCAGACATATCTTTAATCGCGATCGAGCTTACGCCACATTCCAGAAGCTGCTCCGCTACATCAACCCAAGATTGCATAGTATGAACAGGACTGGTTGTATAACAGATAGTGCCTTGTGCATGTGCGCCTTGATTGTTTACCGCTTGGATGGCTCGCTTCATGTTGCGAGTATCATTTAATGCATCAAAGATACGGAAAACATCCATGCCGTTTACAACGGCACGTTCAACAAACTTATCAACAACATCATCAGCATAGTGGCGATAGCCAAGGATGTTTTGACCACGCAACAACATTTGTTGTTTGGTGTTTGGCATTGCCTTTTTTAACTCTCTTAGGCGCGCCCATGGGTCTTCACCCAAGAATCGAATGCAAGAGTCAAAAGTTGCACCACCCCAAGATTCCAGTGACCAATAGCCAATTTCATCGAGCTTAGATGCTATAGGCAACATATCATCCAATCTCATTCGCGTAGCGAGTAGTGATTGGTGCGCGTCACGCAATGCAACGTCAGTAATACCGAGTGGTTTAGCTATTTTAGACATATTAAATTCCTCTAACCTCAAGCCTGAACTTGCTTATTAATTTTTTGATTGTGGTGGTGTAGTACTGCGGAAATCGCGGCAACCAAATTGTCATCCTGCGCGCCTGCAGAAACCGTTTGTTTTGCAGAAACGATGGCTTTCTCAGGGGGTGAAAACTTAATCGATAAAGTGGACAGCAGACGGGTTGCAGCGACTAGGAGCGCCAGAAAGCAAAAAACAAATCCCATGCCCAGAAACATAAGATTGACGCCTTCAAGAATAATTGGACCTTCGTTCATCTTTCGAACCTTTGGATATTGAAAGTCCAAACAGTCTAACGAAATAAGAGGAATGGACTTCGTGAAGCACATCATTCAATTGGAACC
This sequence comes from Vibrio plantisponsor, assembly GCF_013041605.1. Classification (GTDB taxonomy): domain Bacteria; phylum Pseudomonadota; class Gammaproteobacteria; order Enterobacterales; family Vibrionaceae; genus Vibrio; species Vibrio plantisponsor. The sequence continues at coordinate 199,402 of NZ_JABEQC010000004.1, forward strand.
ATTAAACGTATTAAATGGCGTAAATAAATTTAATTGGTTGCAGCTGAATTTCTATTTGCAATTGAAATAACCATTCGAAGAAATAAATTCATTTAATCCATTAACAACACAAGATTTACCGCAATTTGTATTTTACTCCTCAGTTACGAGGTGCAGCTGTCTTTAGCATTGGTGGGATGTTGGTCTAAAGAGGAAAACTCATTATGGGGAGTGCTATGTCTTTGTTCGATGTTCATCAAATTTCTTTAAATAATCTAAAGCGACAATCGCAGTTAACAAGAAAATATGAACTTCCTTTAATTATCGTCAAAACGAATATTTCCAATGAGCTTAATGAAAATGAACAGGCTCATTTTGTTTATAAGCTGGCGTTGGACGAAGTTAACAAGAAACTGACGCTATTGAATGCAATGGTGCTAGAGCACGAAGATGCTATCAATAGCTCGAACCTAGAATCGGTATTTGTAGTGCGAGGGGTGACTACGTCGAACTTAAAGCGTGCCATGGTGAAAATTGAAAACAGCCATCCGCTTGGCAGTTTGATCAACATTGATATTATTGACCCGCAAGGCTATGCGGTTTCGAGAAGAGGTTCTCAAATGGAACCTAGACGCTGCATCCTGTGCCAATATCCAGCCAGCTACTGCTCTATGAATCACCGTCATTCTGTTGAAGAAATAAAACACAAAATCAAATCTATCATCGCACAGTATTAGCTCTGTGCGAGTTCCCCAAACATCACCTTACCTAATAGGGAACTGGCTGCTGCTATGTTGGTTGTTCAGTTCTCTTGTTACTAAAAACACTCAGCTTAAACTCAATTGCTCTGCTTGTGCGGTTCTTAGCGCTGCTTGTTTTCTCTTCGCGTGATAGGCGGAAGTGTCTTCCATAAACAGTTGATGCAGATAAGCGTATGTGGTTTCAGGGACGATTTTTTCAATCGCTTGCCAATTGTTTTCAAACAAATACTTTCTGACTAGGGAAGCGGATATTGGTGACTCTTCTTCTTCACAGCGTGGAATTTCCACATAAGTGACTTTGGGACTGTCAATGGTTGGTGTAGACAACCACTGGTGCATTTGCTGATTGTAGAAACGAGTTACCTTACAAATCGGCTCCGTTCCTACGTAGCGGTGAGTTATACCCAAGGCTGGTGCGATATATTGCCGGAAGATCTGCAAATCCACAGCGGTGTGGCAGTAATTAATTACCCCCTCATCCTTTAGAAAATAGCTTGGGAACGTTGCTCTTGAAATGATGTAGTCCGAACCAGCATGCACAGTAACGTTTTTAAACTCTTTCACTCCCGCTTTGATCATATTTAAGCGGTCTGAATAGGAAAAGAATGACCTGTCTTCCTTCACAACAAACAGATGTACCCAATCACAGTTCTCAGAAGCGTGCTTTACCAAATAGCGATGACCATTGGTAAACGGATTAGCATTCATCACAATACTGCCAATCTTTTCACCCGGTTGTGCAAAGCTACTTAACTTTTCGCAATGTTCCTGAAGCCTTGTTTTACTGTTTTCCAGCAGGATAACTCTGTCTTTTACGGCGGTAAGTTGGTGGAATCCTGCCTCGTGAAACATTCGGTAGTTATCGGGTTTGGTGTAAATAAATAGGTTGTATCGACCCATGTCATAAGCATGTGTGACCACTTCAGTGAGTAATCGAGTCGACAAGCCAGTTCCTTGAAGATCAGGAGAAACTGCTATCGACTTAAGAGTGTTGCCAGCCAGCCCCGCGCATCCAACAATAACGCTAGAACTTAAAGCGACGACAAAAAACTCAACATCGGCATCTATCCCTAACCCCATACTAAGCAAGAACTGCCGCACCTTTTCCATTTGGCTGCTATTTTGAGTGTTAATTTTCTGGAATTGGTAGGTATCAAACACAGCGATCTCTCAACAACAAAACGGATAACGAATTATCTTAAGTCCAACAGATAATTTAGTGACTCTCACGCAATCTATACAGAAGCATTAAAACTGTTTATGGCGTTTATGAATTTATTCTCACGGGATGAGCATCGCGCGCTAATTGAAAACCCATTCATAAACAAAAAAGAGCCAGCCCAGATAAATCCGAGCTGACTTCTTAGTTCACTGTTGCGATACCATTTAAGCCACTTGAGTTTGTTGTTTACGATTACGTAGCATACCAATCAGAGGTAACGCGATTGACAATACTGTAATAGCAATAAGCACTTGAGCAACGGTTGAGTGTGTAAAGATCGACAATTCTTGGTTTGAAATTCTAAATGCCTGACGGAATGATTGCTCCATCGTGCCACCTACGATACAAGCAAGAATCATCGGCGCTGTTGGTACATGAGCACGCTTCATCACTACCCCTGCAACACCTAAGATAGCTAGGATGTAGAAATCAATAACTGAGTTACTAATTGCATAACAACCAATGAACGCAAGACCTAGCACAATTGGGTAAAGCATTTTTGGCGGAATCGCTAACACACGAACCAATGCACCCGCGAGTGGGATATTCACTACCGCTAAGATGATGTTAGCAACAAACATACTAGCGATTAGGCCCCATGCTGTTTCTGGGTACTGGGTGAATAGAAGCGGCCCAGGTTGAATACCCAACATCAATAGCGCACCCATCATTACAGCTGTCGTACCAGACCCTGGTACACCTAGTGATAGCATTGGAATCATTGCACCGATAGACGCTGCGTTATTTGCAGATTCTGGTGCAGCCAGCCCCTCAATTGCACCCTTACCAAATTCTTCGCTGTTTTTAGAGAGTTGTTTCTCATTGTTGTAGCACATAAGCGATGCCATAGTACCGCCAGCACCAGGTAAAGAACCGATAATGAACCCTACTGGAGCACTACGTAGAATCGGCCATTTAGAACGAGACCAATCGTCACCACTAATCCAAATGCGTTTGAACTTAGTCTGCGCCTTTTTCGTGCCTTCGCTTAATGAACGGAAGCTCTTAAATACTTCACCTAGCGCATAGATACCAATGATCACCACAAGGAAATCGACACCTGTTTGAAGTTCAAGGTTGCCAAAAGTAAAACGCTCAACACCGGATTGCGCATCGATACCAATGGTGGCGATTGCTAAACCGATCACCATAGATAAGAAGCCTTTGAGCATGTTCCCTTTCGACATAGAAGCCGTCATGGAAAGCGCAGCAACCATTAACAAGAAGTACTCAGCAGGACCAAATTTTAAGGCGAAACTCGCCACAGGTTCAGCCAATAGTGTCATCAGAATAGCAGCGATAGTACCGCCAACTAATGATGCAATGGCAGATATCGCCAGTGCAGATTCAGCACGACCTTGCATTGCCATTGGGTAGCCGTCAAACGTTGCGGCCAGCGCGGCACCGTCTCCCGGAGTGTTAATCAAAATAGAGCTGCGTGAACCACCGAACATTGCACCAATGTACACACCGGTCATGGTGATCAATGCTGCCGTAGGTCCCATCGCAAAAGTCATAGGCAATAGCACCGCAACACCCGTTGCAGGGCCTAAGCCAGGTAGCATACCGACGATAGTACCCAGTACACCGCCCACAGTCACAAGTAGTAGATGGTAAGGCTGTAAAGCAACGCCAAATCCATTCATCAAGTTAGATAAAATATCCATCATAATAGTTCACCCTATTCCCCGAATGGTAATGGTGGAAGGCTAATACTTAATAGCGTGTTAAATATGAAATAAACACCTACGGCAAATAACAGTGAAATCACAACACTTTTTTTCCACATGTCTTTTCCGCTTGTAATAGTCATCATTACAACCATAAATAGAAATGTACTGATAACGTATCCCAGATGTTCAAATATAAGAGCGTAACCAACTGAAAGCAGACAGGTATATAGAATACGGCGTCGGTCATTTTTCTTACTAGCATCTTCATTGATTAAGTTTTTATATGCTTGTACTGAAGCACTAAAATTACTTTTAACCAGTAAAAGAACGCCAATTAAAAACGAAATTACGGATATACCAAGAGGGAAATATATTGGATCCATAGGATTACCAAATGCAGCTCTTGGCATCGAATACGACATATAACCGTAAATAACGCCAAAGCCTATTGCAAATAATCCTGTGAATGCGTCCCAATTAGGACTGACATCATTTTTCTTCATAGGAACAAGACCTTATTGCTAGATTTAATTATTTTTAAATCAAGAATAAGAGGGAATATTCCCCTCTTATGTCATAGAAACGGAACATTATTTTTTAGCGAAAATTTCGTCTAAAATTTCTTTATATTGATCGTTTGTTTTGGCTAAGAACTTAGTAAAGTCTTCACCATTTTGATATGCGCCATCCCAACCGTTACGTTTACGAGCTTCAGCCCACTCAGGCGTCTCAACCATGTTTTTAAGTGTTGTGCCCCAGTAAGCAACTGCGTAATCAGGCATATCTTTTGGTCCGAACAGACCACGCCAGTTTTCAAACGTTGTATCAATACCTTGCTCTTTCACTGTCGGGATATCCGCGATAGCACCTTCACCAACACGCTTGTCTGCCGTCTGTGCTAATGCGCGTAGGTTGCCGCTTTTCACCAACTGAACTACGTCACCAAGCCCTGTAGAAATAAGGTCTACGTGTCCACCCAATACTTGAGCAACCGCACCGCCGTCTTGGAAAGAGATGTAGTCAATCTGATTTAACTTAGGTACACCAGCAGCCTTAGCAACCATTAGGAACTGAATGTGGTCCATACTACCCGCAGAAGAAGTGCCACCAATTTTCACGGATTTTGGATCCTTTTTTAGAGCATCCATCACTTCTTTGATTGAGGTATATTTAGAATCCTTAGAAACAACAAACGCACCATAGTCGGTAATTAATCGAGCAAGTGGCGTAGTATCTTGGTAGCTATATTTACTTGCTCCGGTTAAATGAGTAAGCAGAATTGGTGGAGAGTAAACCGAGATTAAGTTGTCTTTACCAGCTTGAGTCTGCATGTAAGCCAAGTTTACTGCACCACCACCACCAGGTCGGTTGGTAATCGGCATATTGGATTCAACTAGCTGAGTATCTTTCAGAGTTTTTGCGACTGTACGGATGGTTAAATCCCAGCCACCACCAGCACCAGCTGGAGCAACAAAAGACATAGTTTTAGGTGGGTAGTCCTTTGCTACTGCACTACTCAACGGCATAAATGCGACAGAAGCTAGGGCGGTACCAATCATTACACTTTTGATATTCATGTTCATGGAAATTCCTATTATTGTTATTGGAAACTATCCAACACTTCGCTAATTTATTTTCATCAGCTTGGCGTCGATGAATTAATTATCCATGAGAGCTGTAATGTTATTTGTGAGTTAAAACTCTTAAGACTAGTTCTTTAATGCTGAAAATGGCGTTAATGAATTTTAGTAATCGCCCTTCTACAGAGAACAATTAGTATTTCAGTGGTACAAGCGATAGTATTTGGCTACAGCCATTTTTAAAGGTAACGCAATGAAACGAATCGCTATTATTGGAGCAGGCTGGTTGGGTCTACCGTTAGCCAAGCAACTGGATAAACTAGGCTATTCGGTGTTCGCCAGTAGAACCTCTGACTTAGGTCTGTCAGAACTGAAACAAAACGGAATCGCCGGTTTTGTTTGTGACCTCAATAACCCGCAAAAGCTTGCTGACACACTTGCCGAATACAACATTGATACCGTTGTTGGTAGCTTTCCTCCTGGCTTTCGCCGTGGACAAGGGGATGAATACATTACCCAATGGCAAGCTTTAACTGAGCGAGCGAACTCTGCGGGAGTCAGTAAGTTGGTCATGATAAGTTCAACCACCGTCTATCCAGACCGCGCTCAAGATATGTATGAACAGGATGCTTCTCTTGAACTGGCTACAAATAACGATGAATTCTCAGCCAATGCGAAGAAGATGTTGCAGGCAGAACAAACTGTAATAGACTCTGGCTTGGATTACGTCATTGTTCGATGCAGTGGTCTTATTGGACCCGATCGCCACCCTGCCCGCTTTGCTTCAAGGTTAAAACAGGTCAGTCGATTGGCTCCTGCAAACATGCTGCACCTTTATGATGCTATCGGAGCGACGGTTTTTGCTATCGAGCACCTCAACCATACGGTAGTCAATGCCACCACTCCTGCGACAGTAAGCAAAGCCGAGTTCTATCAAGCCGCTCTTAAAGCCGCAAATTTGGATGAAGAACTCCCTCCGATTGTTGATGTAGCAGACAAGCGAATTGTCAGCGACAAACTCATTAAAGCGGGATACAAGTTTCACTATTCTCACACTCTGGAGGCCTTGTAAGGCGATGAGTAAACGAATTTATCAGCATTTAGAAACGCTTTGGCAATATATGCAAATGGGCCATCAGCTACAAAAAGCCGATGTCCTCATTGTTCTTGGAAGCAACGATACCCGTGTCGCCGAAGTTGCAGCGTCCCTTTATCATCAAGGCTTGGCTCCTTTGGTTGTATTCTCTGGCGGTCATGGTCGTTTCACTGAAGGATTGTTTGAGCGCAGCGAAGCAGTGACTTTTGCTGAAGTAGCAAAAGACTGCGGCTTACCAAGTGACGCAATATTGCTGGAGCCTCGCTCTTCTAACAGCGGTGAAAACGTACTTTTCACCTATGAGCTTTTAAAGAAAAAAGGCATCACAGCTAAAAAAATCATCTTGGTTCAAAAGCCGTATATGGAAAGACGAGCCTATGCGACTTTCATGCAGCAATGGCCAGAAGAACTGGAATCACTGCAAGTCACATCTCAAGCGAATAGTTTCTTTGATTATCTGACTGAAGACCTGACATTAGACTTCGTTGTCGAAGCGCTGATTGGTGATTTTGAACGTATTCAGAATTACCCTGCGAAAGGCTTCCAGATTGAGCAGGAAATCCCTGAAGATGTATTGCAAGCCTATCAGGCATTAAAACCTTTAGCAGCTTAATACAGGCCCTCGTTTATGAACTAAAAAAGGATGGCAATCCCATCCTTTTATTTATCTGCTTTTCGCTATTTACCTAATGCTTCTTTGTAATGCATTCGGCATACAGAGACGTATTTGTCGTTGCCACCAATCGCAACCTGATCACCTTCGGAGATCGCATTGCCATGTTCATCGGTACGGATAACCATGTTCGCTTTGCGTCCGCAGTGACAAATGGTTTTCAGTTCCACCAGCTTATCTGCCCATGAAAGTAGATACTTACTACCTTCAAACAATTCACCAAGAAAGTCGGTACGCAGGCCATAGCACAGTACTGGGATATGAAGCTTATCAACCACTTCTGTTAATTGATAAACCTGCTCTTTAGACAGGAACTGACACTCATCAACCAGCACGCAGTGACGCTTTTCATCTTCATTGAGACTTTTTATCACATCAAAAAGGTTGGTTTCGGCTTGAAATAGATGTGCCTCTGCTTCCAGACCAATACGTGAGCTCACTTTACCAATGCCATAGCGGTCATCAATTGCTGCGGTAAAGATAACAGGTGTCATCCCACGTTCTTGATAGTTAAAAGACGATTGCAGCAGTGTGGTTGATTTACCTGCATTCATTGCAGAGTAGTAAAAATACATCTGAGCCAAGGGACAAATTTCCTATCTTATTCAAAATCATTTTGTCGGGATTATACAAAGCAAAGAGAATGCTTACTTTGATCCACTATCAGTTAGACAATAAAACTATCAGTTAGACAATAAAAAGGGTGGCTAGTTAGCCACCCTCAAATCAATGCAGAATTTACTCTGCTTTTTCTTTCGCAACAGTTACAGCAATTGCCAACTCTTCAAGAGCCGCTGGGTTTGCCAAACTTGGCGCATCTGTCATCAGACACGCAGCAGCAGTTGTTTTAGGGAACGCGATAACATCACGGATGTTATCTGTACCACATAGCAGCATCACTAGACGGTCAAGACCGAATGCAAGACCCGCGTGTGGAGGCGTACCAAACTTAAGTGCATCCAATAGGAAACCGAACTTAAGTTGTTGTTCGTCAGCTTCAATACCTAGGATATCGAATACCGCTGCCTGCATTTTCGCATCGTGAATACGTACAGAACCGCCACCCACTTCGTAGCCGTTTAGTACCATGTCGTATGCGTTAGATAGCGCAGCAGTCGGGTTCGCCTTCAACTCTTCTGGAGTCATGTTCAGAGGAGACGTGAATGGGTGGTGCATTGCTGCAACATTACCTTCACCGTCGCTTTCAAACATTGGGAAGTCGATAACCCATAGCGGAGCCCAAGCTGAAGTATCGGTTAGCTCTAGGTCTTTACCTACTTTCAGACGTAGCGCACCAATTGCTTCAGCAACGATGTTCGCTTTGTCTGCACCAAATAGGATGATATCGCCATTTTGAGCACCAGTACGTTCGATGATTGACGCAATGATCTCTTCAGTCAGGAATTTCGCTACTGGAGATTGAATGCCTTCAGCGCCTGCTGCTAGATCATTCACCTTCATCCATGCCAGACCTTTCGCACCGTAAATCGCTACGAATGACGTGTATTCATCGATTTGCTTACGGCTAAGTGCCGCACCGCCTGGTACGCGTAGAGCAGCAACACGGCCGTTCTCATCGTTTGCTGGGCCAGAGAATACTTTGAAATCTACGTCTTTAAGCAGATCAGCAACATCAACTAGCTCTAGCGGGTTACGTAGGTCAGGCTTATCGCTACCAAAACGACGCAAAGCTTCTGAGTAAGGCATGATTGGGAACTCACCCAAGTCTACACCTTTCAGCTCTAACCACATTTCGCGAATCATCTTTTCAGTCACAGCGCGAACTTGTTCTGCGCTCATGAATGAAGTTTCGATATCGATCTGAGTGAATTCAGGCTGACGGTCAGCACGTAAGTCTTCGTCACGGAAACACTTAACGATTTGGTAGTAACGGTCAAAACCAGACATCATCAGCAGCTGTTTGAATAGCTGAGGAGACTGAGGAAGCGCGTAGAAGCTACCTTTGTGAACACGGCTTGGAACCAAGTAGTCACGAGCACCTTCAGGTGTTGCTTTAGTCAGTACTGGTGTTTCGATATCTAGGAAATCGTTGCTGTCTAGGAAACGGCGAACAAAGCTTGATGCTTTGGCACGTAGCTTAATACGGTCGCTCATTTCTGGACGACGTAGGTCCAAGTAACGATATTTCAGACGTTGCTCTTCTGAGTTCTTCTGGTTGAAGTCTAGAGGCAGCACATCACTACGGTTGATAATAGAAAGGCCAGTCGCCAGAATCTCTACTTCACCGGTTGTCATGTCTTTGTTGATTTGGCTTTCTGGACGAGCGCGAACTTCACCCGTCAACTTGATACAGAACTCATTACGAAGTTGGTTAGCAACTTCAAAGACGTCTGCCATATCCGGATCAACAACCACCTGAACGATACCTTCACGATCTCGCATATCAATGAAGATAAGACCGCCTAAATCACGACGACGGTTAACCCAACCGCACAGCTCCACAGTTTGTCCTGCAAGGGACTTGTTCAGGTGACCACAATAATGGCTACGCATAATGAAATTCCCAATCTCTTAATAAGTCATCAAATTCTATGCGACACAGTCGGCTCTGTTGAAGCAGTTGTAAACAACAACTTTTCTTCAAGAAAGGACTCTGCCACGGAAAAGTTCCATTTATACGCTGAAAGACGTATAAAATCGACCTTCCAGAATACAATTTGTTGTGTTTTATCCATCGTTGCTGACATTTAGTACAATAAACCGCCATTTTAGCGACAATAGCATCTGCAACATGGAAAAATTGGCGCTGATTATAGCGCTAAAGTATCGTATTCTTCAAAACTCTCGTGACGATAAACAACAAAAAAGAGCAAACAACACTGGCTATGGATGCAATGGAATACCCTCTTCGACTCGGACTGACGATGTGGTCTCACCCTTTCTGGCAGCAGCATTTCTACGGAAGTGGTACTCAAGCATCTCAGCGACTCGAAAAATACGCTCAGGTATTTCATACGGTAGAAGGTAACACCACCTTTTACGCCTCTCCGTCACCTGCGACAGTCAACAATTGGAAAGCGGCAACACCTGAGTCATTCCGATTTACGTTTAAACTGCCGAAATCCATTACTCACCAGAGCATGTTGAATGGTTGTCAGGACGAACTGAAAGCCTTCATGAGCCTGATGGAACCGTTACATGACAAAGTGGGTATGTGGACCATTCAACTGCCTGCTGCTTTTGGTCCAACTCATCTGGAGCAGTTAAAAAAGTTTCGACGCTATTTTCCAGCGCAGTTTCCTTTGGGTGTGGAAGTAAGACACCCAAGCTTTTTCGCTAAAGGGGAAGCAGAGAAAGCGTTAAATCAATGGCTGAACGAAGAAAATATCGACCGCATCATTATGGATAGCCGCCCTCTCTTCTCGGCAGAACGCACATCCGAAGCCATTATTGATGCACAGCAGAAAAAGCCCAGAGTGCCGGTTCATGCGATTTCGACAGGGAATAAACCGATGATTCGTTTTATCGGACACCCTGACATGGACGCCAACATGCCATTCTTCGAACCTTGGGTTCAAAAGCTGCCGACTTGGATTGCTGAGGGCAAGCAACCTTATGTGATGATTCACACCCCAGACAACAACTACGCTCCGGAATTAGCACTGGCGATTTACCAGCGTTTACAAAGCGTTACTGCTCTGCCGGATTTAGCGGTATTCCCTGCTCAAAGCGATACAAATCAGCTAAGTATGTTTTAGAAAAAAGTACTTCGGCGTTTTAGAAAGAAATACATAAGCTGCATTTAATGACAGACGCCACATTTTTTCATAAAATACGCGCCTTTTCTTGAACCATCTACTGTTTAAGTAGGCATTTTGCTTCGGCGTGAGGTCAACCATGAGCCCAAAAGACACTATCTTTTCTGCCCCAATCGATAAGATTGGCGATTTCACGTTTGATGAGCGCGTGGTTGAAGTCTTTCCAGACATGATTCAACGCTCGGTTCCGGGATACAGCAACATCATCTCTGCTATTGGTATGTTGGCTGAACGATTTGTAAAACCGAACACACAAGTGTACGACTTAGGTTGCTCGCTTGGTGCTGCGACGCTTTCCATGCGTCGCCATATTCAGCAAGAAGGTTGTAACATCATCGCAGTGGATAACTCTCATGCGATGGTTGAACGCTGCAAGCTGCACGTCAACGCTTACCGCTCTGATACCCCAGTAGAAGTGATTGAAGCGGATATCCGCGATATCGAAATCAGCAATGCATCTATGGTGGTACTGAATTTCACTCTGCAATTTCTGTCACCGGAAGACCGCTACTCTCTGCTAGAAAAAATCTATGCAGGATTGCGTCCGGGTGGCATTTTGATTGTGTCTGAGAAGTTTGTATTCAATAACGAAAGTGCTCATGAGCTGCTAATCGACCTGCACCATGATTTCAAACGTGCAAACGGCTACAGCGAGTTGGAAATCAGCCAAAAACGCAGCGCGATTGAAAACGTGATGCGTCCAGATTCGATTGAACTGCACAAAGAGCGTTTCGCAAAATTAGGCTTCTCCAGCTTCGAAGTTTGGTTCCAGTGCTTTAACTTTGGCTCAATGTTTGCCATTAAATAAGATTTCAGAAGCTGAAGTACTGCCCTTACCTTCAGCTTCTCTTTATTGTTTTTAGGGTCTCAAATTTTTTGATTAGGATTCTCCATGTTGAATTTTGCTAATGTCTATCAATTGCTTGCACAAGACACACGCCTGCAACCTTGGCTTAATGTCTTGCCTCAACAACTTACTGACTGGCAACAACAACCTCACGGTGACTTGGATCGCTGGTTGCGTGCTTTAAACAAAATTTCTAGCTCACAACCTGATCATATAGACCTAAAAGAGTCGGTAACTGTCAGCAACAGTGAACCTCTGTCTGATGGTGAAAAGAAAAAACTGGAGAACTTGCTCAAGACTTTCCACCCTTGGCGTAAAGGTCCTTACCACCTGCACGGTATTCATATCGATACCGAATGGCGCTCAGACTGGAAATGGGATCGTCTGCTTCCTCATATTTCACCGTTAAAGAACCGTTCCGTATTGGATGTGGGTTGTGGTAACGGCTACCACATGTGGCGCATGCTCGGTGAAGGTGCATATCAAGTAATTGGTATTGACCCTTCTGAGTTATTCCTAGTCCAGTTCGAAGCTGTACGTAAGCTGATGGGTGACAACCAGAAGGTGCACTTACTACCTCTTGGTATTGAGCAACTTCCTGAACTGAAAGCGTTTGATACTGTATTTAGCATGGGTGTGCTGTATCACCGTCGTTCCCCGATTGATCATTTGATTCAATTGAAGAACCAGCTTGTGTCTGGTGGTGAATTAGTATTAGAGACACTTGTCATCGAAGGCGATGAAAACGCCGTATTGGTTCCGTTTGACCGCTATGCACAGATGCGCAATGTCTACTTCTTCCCATCCGCTTTAGCATTAAAAGCATGGTTAGAAAAAGTGGGCTTTGAAGACGTGAGAATCGTTGATGAGAACGTGACATCACTTGGTGAACAACGTAGCACCGAATGGATGACGCACAACTCTCTGCCAGATTACATCGACCCGAATGATCCGACCAAAACGGTCGAAGGTTATCCAGCACCACGTCGTGCAATTCTGGTTGCTAAAAACCCTTAATCATTTTCGTATCGTTCTGAGTCTACATAAAGTTGCAGCACTGCAACTTTATGTGGTACCGCAAGCTAAGAGAGAGCCCAAGAAACCAGTAAATCGGGATATTTTGACACAGTTTTAACTCTCTCATCCTCTTTCAAAGTTATCCTACCCGCAGGATGAATTCGTCATCTTTGTCTCATCAAATATCACAGTAAAAACAAATAAATAAGGCCGTAAATGTTTAAGCGCATAGCACCAATCGTAGCTCTAGGCTTTCTTTCTGGTTGTACCCTAATGAATGGTGATGAATATCATCAAGCTACTCTTACTGCGATTCAGCAGTCAAATGCCCAAATCACTAACGAAATAACCAATTTACAGCTTCAACTTAGCAATCAGAATGACTATATCGATAGCCTAGAAAGCAAAGTTCTGACTTTAGCGGATGATGTGAAAGGACTAAAAGTCATCGCAGAGAAGCGTGTACCGAAAAGTGTTAATAAGAAGTCTCCTACCTCTAAACAACTACTTGTGTCTAAGCCACAACCGCAACATAAACTGGTGCTGGGTGAAATCGAACACGTAGAAATCAAAGCGCTTGACCAAATCTTCGATGCCCGTGTCGATACTGGCGCAGCGACGTCTTCACTCAACGCCATTGATATTTCGGAATTTGAGCGCAACGGCAAGCAATGGGTTCGTTTCCATTTATCAGACGGAGAGAACAAACCTGATGATTCTAATTGGATAGAATCGCCAATTGTACGTTACGTACGAATCCGCCAATCAACCAATGAAGAGACTGAAAGACGTGCAGTTGTTCAGCTATGGGTTAAAATTGGTAGCATCAACGAAAAAACAGAATTTACGCTGGCAGACCGCTCTCAAATGAGCCATCCTATCTTGCTAGGGCGCGAGTTTATTCGTGATATAGCTGTAGTGGATGTGAGTCGTAAGTACATTCATACAGAGACAAATTAATAACAAAAATAAAGGTAACTTATGACGTCAAGAGTTCCATTTTATCTATCAGTTTTTTTACTGATTGCAGCTGGGATTGCATTGAGCGTACTCCGTCATCAAAATTATGGAGTACCTTGGACCCCAGGTGAAACCCGCCAGATTTGGGATATTGAAGCTAGGATAGAATTTAACGCATTAGGCAAAGAAGCTAAGGTTTCTCTTGCCGCTCCTCACACTCAAAATGGCTACACACTTATCGGCGAAACCGCCTCTTCACCCGGCTATGGTGTTTCCTATGTCAGTGACCAATCTGGCCGACGCGCAGAATGGTCTATCCGACAAGCTCAAGGTCCTCAAACGATTTACTACAAGACTCAGTTTCTTGTAGACCCTCAAGCAAAAGTCACCACCGTTCCTCCAATGCAAGAAGTTGTTAAGCCGACTTTTGAAGGTCCTGTTGAAACTGCCGCCATTGCTCTGATTAACCGCGCTACCGAACGCTCTGCTGACGATATCTCTTTCTCGCGTGAATTAATCAAAAATCTGAACGATTCTGAAAGCCAAAACGCAGCATTGCTTACTAATAAGATGAGTAAAGTAGAAGCGGCGGAAAAGCTACTTTCTTATGCTCAGATCCCAAACAAAGTTGTGGGTGTTATTCATCTTGAAGATGGGCGTCGTCGCCAGACTATTCAACACATGAACCAAGTGTGGGATGGCAAGAAATGGGTTCTTTTCAACCCAGAAACAGGGACTCAGCCTTCTCATCCAAACCTACTTGTTTGGGATGAATCGAACGTATCGCTACTTGATGTGATTGGCGGACGTAACAGCCAAGTGCACTTCAGCATGATCGCGCAAGAAGTGTCACCACAACAAGCAACCGACAACAAAGTTGATGCTGACGGTCTATTAAACCTCTCTATTCACAGCTTGCCACTTGAAGAGCAAGCGATGTTTAAAACCATCATGCTGATCCCGATTGGCGCACTGATTGTTGTGTTCCTGCGTGTGATTATTGGTCTTAAGACATCCGGCACATTCATGCCTGTTCTGATTGCAGTTGCCTTCGTTCAGACACAGCTAACAACCGGTATTATTGGCTTCCTACTTATCGTTGGTACGGGGCTTATCATTCGAAGTTACCTATCCAAGCTTAACTTGCTACTGGTAGCGAGGATATCCGCCGTTATCATCGCGGTAATTTTGATAATTTCTATCTTTACCGTTGTCGCCTTCAAGATTGGCTTAACAGAAGGCTTAACCATTACTTTCTTCCCTATGATTATCCTCTCTTGGACGATCGAACGTATGTCTATTCTTTGGGAAGAAGAAGGTGCGAAAGAAGTCGTGCTGCAAGGCGGTGGATCACTTCTAACGGCAGTATTAATTTACTTGGCAATGACCAACTCTTATGTACAGCATCTGACCTTTAACTTCATCGGTCTACAACTGATTGTTCTAGGTATCATCTTGCTTCTAGGTACATACACAGGTTACCGCATCACAGAGTTGCGTCGATTTAAGCCTCTTGTAGACGGAGATTAATATGTTTCTTAATCTCTCAGAATACACATCACCCTTTAAGCTAAAGCGCAAAGGGATTATGGGAATGAACAAGCGTAACCACGCTTATATTGGTCGCTACAACGACCGTTCTAAATACCCATTGGTGGATGACAAGCTAAAAACAAAGCTCATTGCTCAACAAGCCGGTGCAACGGTACCAAAGCTAATTGGTGTGGTGAGCAACCAAGGTGACGTAAAGCATATCCATGAGATGGTCAAAGACTGGCCGGGGTTTGTTATCAAACCCGCTCGTGGTAGCGGCGGTAAAGGGATTCTAGTTATCACGTCACACAAAGATGGCGTGTACACCAAACCGTCGGGTTCAACCATCAACAAAGAAGACGTAGAGCGCCATGTGAGTAACGCACTGGCGGGCTTGTTCTCTTTAGGTGGTAAGAACGACGTAGCAGTGGTTGAAAACCTGATTAAGTTTGATGACTGTTTTGACGGTTTCAGTTACGAAGGTGTTCCTGACGTACGTATTATCGTATTTAAAGGCTACCCAGTAATGGCGATGATGCGTCTTTCCACATCCGCTTCTGATGGTAAAGCGAACTTGCACCAAGGTGCTGTTGGCGTGGGTATTGATATTGCGTCGGGTAAAGCGGTACGAGCGGTTCAGTTCAACCGCCCTGTCACACTTCACCCTGATACCGGTAAAGAGCTGAATACGCTTCAGGTACCACACTGGCAACGTTTGTTAACACTTGCGGCAAGTGCTTGGGAAATGACGGGCCTTGGCTATATGGGTACAGATATGGTGCTCGACAAAGAAGAAGGGCCTATGGTGTTAGAACTTAACGCCCGCCCCGGCCTAGCGATTCAAATCGCCAACGGTGCTGGTCTTCTGCCTCGTCTGCAACATATTGAAAGCCTAGGTACGCCGATGATTTACCCATCAGCAGAAGAGCGTGTTGCTTACGCCGCCAAACATTTTGGAGCCAAAGAAGAGTAAACACTTCCCTTCTCCTAAAACACAAAGCCAGAGATTAATTCTCTGGCTTTTTTGTACGGGTGAATGGGTTTTGGACAATTCCGATTTACGAACCGTAGTACACTCTGAGTTTTCGGATTACACCTGATATTGCAAAAAATGCAGTTGGCCTATTTACGACTGGTCAATTTCACTAAGCCATTACACTAATAGATCATTTGAGAGCGTTTTGTAATTTGTGTGAGTCATATACGTGGTACACATTAGATGAAGATAATATAGTCGCATAATGTTCGCACATAGAGATTAAGGTTATGCCTCTACAAACATTTGAAGATAGATTCTCTTGAAGCTGAAGAAATATTCATTAGAGTTACCACATAAATATTCAACAGAACATCACACATACCATTACATTTCAACAATTTAAATGCGTAACCATACAGTTGAATATATTGCAGCTGGTTGATTAAAATCACACTTCATAAAACATAACTAAACTTTTTGGCTAGCTCTTCTTGATTCAATTACATGATGTTTGCAACAATTCTAAAGCAAAGTAATGCCACCCTGCGCGGCTTTGGTAAGCCAATACGACTTGGCGACATACATTTATTTATCTCATTCCAAGGGGCAACGTAATTTGCCCCTTTTTTCTATTCAAATAAGGACATAACATGAAACATTGCCAAAGCACGATATTTCATGGCGATAAATTCTGTGCTGACTGTGGCGAAGTACTCAGCAGCGTACAAAAAAAATACAGCGTAGAAGATGTCTGCCCAGACATTTTCGATGAAGTGAAGCAGTACTATAAAGAAGCCGAGGCGAAAACCGGCCGAGTTCTCCAGTCGAGACTTTATAAGCGCTTCTCTAAGAGTTCTTCACGAAACCTTGAATACTCATATTGGTGGATCAAACTGGAAACCAACCAAGGTGAGATCATCGAAACTTCGATTTCAGCGGAGCACAAATACACTACGTCTATTGGTCGTGGCGATATTCTCACGCTCTATTACCCAACAACCATGACCCTCTTATACAAAAAAAGCCGCGATGCCAAAAAGTTTGTCAAAGACAACCAAGCCGCGCCCTGTGTCGTTGTTCATGGTGATGACGGGCAGTGCTATACGGTTGAAAATATCTACCCAAGCCCGAGTAAGAAAACTCCTTGGCTGTGGATTGTCGCAGGTATTCTATCTGCCATTACGCTATTTAACGGTTCACGCTCGGCTTCCGAGTCTGCTTGGGTGGTAAGCATCGCCGTCGCACTCATCGTTTTGTTCCTGGAACTAAAACGAAATAAAAAGAAATTTGCTTTCGCGACTGCACAGCATGAGGCGTTAAACGCATCATTCAACAAGCTATTAAAAGTGACCAAATATCAATTGGGTTACAACAATCTTGAGCGACCTAAACAATCTTCAGATGTGATTTGCATTCAGTGTAATGCACGCTTACCCGAGAACACCAGATACTGCACATGCTGTGGTAACCAAAGTGCGGTACAAGTGCCACCAGCGATCACCACGCAATATGCCTCAAATGCTGAGTTTGGCGCAGTAGAACCAACACTTGAAGCAAGCGAAACCAATCACGAAGTGGCACAACGTGAGCATGTACAATTCGCTTCCGCACCAACCTCGCTCTCTGTAAGCGATATTCAACGACGACTCGACGAAATATACTCTTATCACTCTCAAGGCCAATACACCCATCACTATGCGTTGAGTGGCGCACGTCATTGGACATTAACCAATGAGTTTATTTTGGCTCGAGTTCAATCTAAATCGGTCAATGCTGATGTCTCTGACGTCACTCGTCACACCACGACGACGACCGAAACCAAACATTATCGCGGAAATAACTATCAATACTCTACCTATGATACTCGACA
This sequence comes from Vibrio plantisponsor, assembly GCF_013041605.1. Lineage (GTDB taxonomy): Bacteria > Pseudomonadota > Gammaproteobacteria > Enterobacterales > Vibrionaceae > Vibrio > Vibrio plantisponsor. The sequence continues at coordinate 217,371 of NZ_JABEQC010000004.1, forward strand.
CTCTAGTTACCGTAATCGCTCGTCAACGCTTAAAGGCAAGGTAATTCTCGAGTATGTATCAGGCAAAACGGTAACCTTTACTCTTTCTGAAGATATCTTAGGTGACGTTGATGTGGGTGATTGGTTAGCGATTGCCGATAGCTACCTTGAGCGCGAAGATAACTACCACTATTACTTTGAATATGCTTACAATATTTCCAAAGATAAAGAGTACAAAGATAGATCGTTCGCCAACTACTCTGATGTACAAGGAGCCAATGCTTGGTGGGGATGGAACATACTGTTTTTCATCACTAGCATTGCGGGGATGTTTGCCAATTCAGATGCGCTGCTTTCCATCAGTGTCATTGGTGCTATCTTGTTTAACGTCTTTGCACTATGCAAACGAATCACTTCATCGAGCAAGAATATGCGTCAGCGCAAAACGCTACTCAAACCGCTGCAAGCCAAAGTTTCTGAATTCAAAGAGTCCCTGCAACAGTTGAAGAAACAACTCAATGTGCTTGGCTAAGCTTATCAAGCCAGCGATGTAATATCGCTGGCTAACTTCTATCATCGTAATTCTTCAACCACCAGATCAATAAACCGACGAACTTTGGTCGACATATGTTTGCGGCTTGGTACACCAACCACATTTTTTTGTGTTCGGGAAGATTAACGACCTGATTATTATTTTTGAAGCGGAAGTAACCGACGCTGACCCTGTACCATTGGCTGATATGTATAAAGAATCCCTTCAACCTCTGATTGAAGAGATTAAGACGAATCTTCAAAAAATGAACATCGTGACCTAGAAAACGATAGTGAACTGAGGATAAGATCTAACCTTGATAAAGAATTACGTTATGAACTTGATAAGTTCTACACTTGGGTTCACGGTGGCAGAGACGATCCGCTACTCGAATACTATTTTGAAAGGTTTAATACTTCGACTAACGGTAAGTTCAAGTTCAAGTTCAAGTTCAAGTTCAAGTTCACCAAAACTGATGACATCAAACTTACTTTTCTTAAAGCAAAGCTTATGTTAACTGAATAGTGTGAACAAATAGGGCCAGCTCTTGTCTATTGTTGTTCATTACTTTTTGTATATCAAAGCTACCTGAACATCATTGTTTGAACTTTGGGCCGTAACTCATAATGGGGCATTTTCGAGTTAGATTGTGCCGACTCTAACAGTTCTAGAACAGTGTACCTCTGATGTTTTAAAGCGTTTTGCCAAATTGGCGAAAATAGTCATGCTTCATCGTAATGAATAGATTCGATGTAGATTTCACTAATCTCAATAGGGATTTATCAATGGTGTGAGATAGGTATGCACCGAGCTACTGTTCTCTCTCAAATGCAGTGATATGATGATTTTACTGTTTTCAGACATTGTAGATGAGTTGACTTAACGCATGGAAAGCAAAAGTAACTACGACCATTTGGTCCATATCAAAAGCCACGACGAATTAGCTTTGTATGAACTCATTCCTAATGTGGTTTGGTTTTTTGACCTCGATAAACATGGTTGGTGGTGGGGAAATCAGGCCGCCGTCGACTTTTGGGGATTAGAGAATGTTCAACAACTTATTGATAAAGACCTCTCTGGTGACACCCAAGGTGCAAAGGATAGAACGGCGCAGACATTTGAGCTGGCAGCTAAAAATGGTCTGACGATAGATCCATGGACAACCTACCCTAACGGAAAACCCAAAACTGTCTTTATGATGCACAGAGCTGTGTTATTGGGTCCTGAAAAGCATCGTGGAATCATTGCTTTTATTAACGAAAAAGTGGAATTGGGTCAGCAGCCTGAAAATTTATTGTTGGTAGAAGCGATGCGTTATACACGAGTCGCTGCTACCACCTTTACTGATGCTGGCGAGATCGTAATTGAAAATCCAGCCGCCACAGAAACTTATGCCCATTTACACAGCAAACCAATCCCTGAAGGACAGAGTGTGTTCGTGGCGCGTTTTGCCTCTCCCGAACAGGGGCGAGAATGTCTGGCGAAAGCAATCGAGGAAAAAGGCGGTCGTTGGGATTACATTATGCGCACGGCCGAAGGTGATCGTCAGCATTCACTTGATATTAGACGCACTCGCCACCCTTTAACCGGAGAGTTTTTATTGCTGGTGGTTGAGTATGATGTGACCGAACTTTATGAAGCATTGGCGGAACTAGAACAGGCACATGAAAACTTACACCATATCGCCATGACCGATACTTTGACTCAAGTTTCTAGCCTGCATCATATGCAAGAAGCCGCAAAGCAGTTTTTGAACGATGCCACGATACATGGTGAAAGTGTGCGAGCACTGTTTATCGACCTTGATGGTTTTAAGCAGATCAATGATAAACATGGTCATGATATTGGGGATGAAGTACTAAAAATTGTTGCTCAGCGAATTAAGTCCGTCATTCGCCAATCGGATATTTTGGCTCGTGTCGGTGGTGATGAGTTTGTCATACTTCAACTCGGTGCTAACGATACAGAGAGCATTGCTAAGCGTACCCTGAGTAGTTTAGCTGAGCCTATTTCTCTGCCTAGTGGAATGGTTAATGTGAATGCCAGCATCGGAATTGCTTCATATCCGGAAGATGCTGATAACCTGAAAGATCTACTGAAGATTGCAGATGATGCGATGTATAAGGTGAAGAAATCCGGCAAAAATGCCTTCTCGTTTGCAAAGTGTTAGGTCTTAATTTTTAAGCGACATTCTGAATCTCAAATATATCTAGCCTTGTAAGCTTGTTAAACGCTTTGGGCATTGAGTTAAGTAAGCAAAATCACAAGCTGGGTGAACGATAAAGGCGGAAGTTTCCGCCTATATAATTGAAATGCTTGTCTTCCCACCTAAGATTCTGAGCAGGTTTTAGATTCGCGTTTAAACAGGGAAATACGTGGTAATAATAAGCCTGTAATAACGACGGCAATACCAAGCAGTTGTAATTCTGTCACCGCTTGACCGAGCATATACGAGGTCAATACAGAGAAGATGGGTACAAAGTTGAAAAACAGTGCCGCATTGGCAGAACCTAAGTGTCGCACACCGTTTAGCCATAACAGATAGCCAGCAACGGTGCCAAATACCCCTATATACAATATTTCTGATATACCCAACACAGAACTATTCCATAACTCGGCAAATGGATGCACCGCTGGCGTTGCCAAACACATCACACCAATAACTGCAGCCCCACTTAACATGCCAACGAAGGTATAAGGGATCACTGGCATCCAACGACTGATGCCTTGGCTGAAGTATGTGTAGAAACTCCAAGCCAGCATTCCGAAGAATATCAGCTTATCACCGTGGTTGATTTGCATTGAAAATAGCGCCTCAAAATGTCCGTTGGTGATCACCATCAGAACACCCGTCAAACTGACCAGCAGGCTAAAACACTGCATAGCAGACGGCAGCGTTCGCAACGCAACACAGGCGATAAGAGAGGTCATCAAAGGACTAAGCGCCATAATTAATGAGCCGTTAGTGGCATTAGTAGAAGCCAAGCCTGTAAACAAACCGAGGTTCAAGCCCCCTATTCCCACGGCGCTGACGGCAATAACCCAAACCCATTGATTCAAACTCAAGTTCAGTTTGGGTATGCGCACTGCCTTGAGATACACAGCCAGACACAAGGCCGCAATAACGAAGCGCCAGAACACCAAAGTAAGAGCATGAACTTCCTCTAAAACGTGTTTGCCAATTGGAAAGCAACTACCCCAAAAGAAGGTACATATAATAAGAAGGATCACTGCTTTCATCGTTGAATCAGATTTCATCGTCACTCCAGATGACTTGTCAAAATGTATTCCTTAGTGTATTGATTTCAATAGTTGGATAAACAAGCAATAACAAGACGGTAAATGCCAATAATGAAACCTAGCTATTCGTTAGACGATCTGCGCTGTTTTTGTACTGTAGCACGTTTGGGCAGTTTCAAAGACGCTGCCCAATCTTTGAGTATGCCGCTCTCAACTTTGAGTCGCCGCATCCGCCAGCTGGAAACCGATTTGCAACTTCGTCTTCTTAATCGCGACGCTCATCGTGTCGTTCTGACCAGTATCGGGGAGCAATATTTTCAACGCTCGGTCGCCCTGTTTGATGAACTCAACGATATTGACGAGGATCTGCATCGGGATAAGTATCAGCCTCAAGGAAAAATCCGCATTTCCGCCCCCATCAATGCAGGCTCTCAGTTTCTGCGTGCCATTTTTTATGAGTTCTTGCTGAAGTATCCCGATATTCAGCTAGATCTTAGTTTTTCCAACACCTTGATTGATATTGAAGCGGAAGGCATGGATGTGGTGTTTAGAGTCGGAAACACTGTGGTCGACAACTGGATAGCAAGGCCGTTAAAGCACATCCACTTCATTTTGTGCTCTCATCCTGACTATGATATTTCCGGCATAACCACACCAGATAAGTTGTGCGGGCATCCCACAGTCATTTGTCGCCCTATGATACCTTGGCAGTTGATACACAAAGAGAGTGGCGAAGAGTTTGATTATCACCCGAATAAGGGGGTAAGACTGGAAGTGGATGAAATTGTAATGCTAACTCACGCCATCAAAACAGGGTTGGGTATTGGATACGTACCAGATTACTTTGCGCTACCTATGATAGCTCAGGGTGAAATGAATCACGTGCTACCCGACTGGAGTAGTAAAGCCCGCACATTACATATGCTGTATCGCGACCGCGACAACCTGCCAATGCGAGTGCGTCTGTTCATCGAGTTCGTGCTATTACACTTTAAATAGAAAGCACTCAGCCAGCGTTTAAATAGCTGGCCGAGTGTTGGAAGTTATCTTTTATGCGTTTTTTGCACTGCCGCCTAGAAGACGGTATTCAAGCGACTAATCACGGTTTAAGAAAGGGTATTCGAGACCAATTTGGCGGCGAATTTCATCCATGGTTTTCATGGTATTAATACTGTCCTGCCAGCTGATAACGTCACTTTGCAGTTTGCCTTGAGCAATACAGTTCATCACCTCTTCGATTTGATATTCAAACCCTGTTGCTCTGAAAGGTAACTCTATCACCAGCTCTTCTTCGCCTTTAACTTTGAGAACTGCTTTGGTAGCACCCCAGAACATAGAATCAACGGCAATGTTTCCGTTACTGCCATAAATGGTAAAGCTGTTGTCCAAGGTGGCATTGAGCCCACATGTGAACTGACTGGCTATGCCATCGTAATCAAGAATCACGCTTGTACGCTCATCAACATTGGTTTCGCCGATCAAGCCATTGGCGACGATTGAGCTTGGTTCACGCTGCAACACAAACTGCGACATGGTGAGGTTGTAAATCCCCGTATCAAGTAAGGCACCACCAGCAAGTTCATTGTTTAACAAGCGGTCATTCTCATCACGCGGAACATTAAATGAGAAGGAAGAACTCAATACGCGCAACTCGCCAATGCGTTGTTCTTCAAGCCACACTTTCACTTGCTGCCAAACTGGCAAAAAGCGAGTCCAAACCGCTTCCATCAAAAAGGTTTGATGCTTCTGCGCTAACTCTACCAGTTCTTGAACTTGTGCTTCATTGACGGTGATGGGTTTTTCACACAGTACCGGCTTACCCGCTATCAGGCATTTTTTTGCACACTCAAAGTGAAAGCGATGTGGGTTTGCTATGTAGATCGCATCAACTTGAGGATCATCAATCAGAGTTTGGTAGTCGTCGTAGGCATGCTCGCAATCGTACTCTTGGGCGAAGGTTTTCGCTCGTTCTAGGTTAGAGCTGGCTACCGCATACAAACTCGCATTGGGTACCACTTTAAGGGCTTTGGCAAAGTTGTGAGCTATTCGGCCAGGGGCAATAACCCCCCAGTTAAAGGTAGTTTCAGACATAAATGTTCCCTGTTATTTTTTTGTTCCCAAAAAGCAAAATGAAGAAGCCGACTCAAAGCCAGCTTCTCCAAGTTATCAACGAGTTTAAGGTTTAGAACGTATAAACTAAACCTTAGCCTAGCTTTCTATTGAGTAACAGAAAGAGTGAGGCGTCACAGGCTTTTCAGCACAACAGCTTTACAGACGCTGAGTCGACTGAGTATCAAAAATCGAGCATTTGGTTGCTTCAACTTTCACTTTGAATGAATCGCCTACAGAAAGTTGGTCTTCCGAAGTTACTCGGTGAGATAAAGTATGCTGCTCGGTAAACTTGGTCCAAACCAAGGTATCAGATCCCATCGGCTCGACCAACTCCACTACCCCTTGAATAACGTTGTCGGAAGCGTCTTCATTAAGCTCTGCAATTAAGTGTTCAGGACGAACACCTAACGTCACTGCGGCACCATCTACAGGCTGTTCAACAAATGGGTATCCACTCACATCAATGTTCAAATCTGCTGAATTAAACAGCACTTTATCCGCATTTACGCTTAGATGCCCTTTAATACAGTTCATTGCTGGAGAACCTAAGAATGTCGCAACAAACAGGTTTTGTGGTTTGTTGTAGACATTATGAGGGGTATCCAGTTGCTGAATAATTCCGTCTTTCATTACTGCAATTCGGTCAGCTAGAGTCAACGCCTCAATTTGATCGTGTGTAACGTAGATCATTGTTGATTTGAGCGTCTTATGTAGCTTCTTGATTTCTAACCTTAATTCCGCACGTAGTTTCGCATCTAGATTCGATAAAGGCTCATCAAACAGATAGATATCCGCATCGCGAACTAAAGCTCGACCTATCGCAACACGTTGACGTTGCCCGCCTGAAAGTGCTGACGGCTTACGTTTTAGTAGCGGCTCTAGTTGCAGCAACTTTGCCGCCCACGCGACTTTCTTATCGATAGTCGCTTTATCTACGCCTGCAATGCGCAACCCGAAAGACATGTTTTTCTCAACGCTCATTGTTGGATACAGCGCATAAGACTGGAATACCATGCCAATGCCACGGTCTTTTGGGTCTGCCCAAGTCACGTCTTTACCATCAAAATGGATGCTTCCGCCACTGGTATCAATCAAACCACCGATCGCATTAAGTAACGTAGATTTCCCGCAGCCTGAAGGGCCAAGCAATACGAGAAACTCACCATCATCAATAACAAGGTCTAACTGCTTAACGATTTTTGTCGACTCATAACTGATGTCGAGCTTACTGATGTTTACGATTCCCATAAAATTACCCTTTTACTGCACCAGAGGCGATACCACGAACAAACCAACGCCCTGAAGCGACATAAATGATTAGCGGTACAAGTGATGTAAGAATAGTAGCGGCCATATTGACGTTATAAGCACGCTCGCCTGTCGTTGTATTCACGATGTTGTTGAGTTGAACGGTCATTGGCAGGTTGTCGTTACCCGCGAAAACCAAACCGATTAAGAAGTCATTCCAGATATTAGTTACCTGCATGATCACCGCCACGATGATAATGGGCACTGACATTGGCAGCATGATATTGAAGAACACCTTGAAGAAACCTGCTCCATCTATGCGCGCAGCATTAAACAGTTCCATCGGTAGAGTGCTGTAATAGTTTCTAAACAGCAGCGTCATAATTGGCATACCGAAAATGACGTGAGATACCACTACCCCAGTCAAAGTGCCGTAAATACCAATATCTGCATAAACTCGAATCAAGGGATAGATAAACACTTGATAAGGGATAAATGCGCCTAACAGTAGGCAAGCAAAAAGCAGGTTCGCGCCCTTAATTTTCCAAAATGACAGTGCATATCCGTTGATGGCACCAAATAGCACTGAGATAACCACACTTGGAATTAAGATACGGACTGAGTTCCAAAAACCGACTTGTAGACCATTACACTCCAAGCCAGTACAAGCGCTACTCCATGCCATTTTCCATGCATCCCATGAAAAGTTTTGTGGCAGAGCAAAAATAGAAGATAGACGAATCTCGTCCAGTTCTTTAAATGAGGTCACCAGCATCACGTAAAGAGGCAACAAAAAGAACAGTGCTGTAATGGTTAAAAAACCATATACACCAAAGCGTCCCCATTGTGCTTTGACTGACATCGGTCGCTCTGATGCGGTCAGTTTCATTGTAGGTGAATGTGTCGCCGACATAAGTTACCTACCTTATTTCTTAATGTAATTTGAGTAGATGAAAGGCGCGATTAAGCACAGGACAGTGGTTAGCATCACGGTCGATGCTGCCGTCGCCAACCCGATATTGGCGCGTTCAAATAGGTTATCCATGATGAACTTAGCCGGAACTTCACTTGCCACACCGGGGCCGCCGCCAGTCATCGCGACAACGACGTCATACATCTTGATGATGCTGATAGAAAGTAAAACGACAGTAGTGATAATCATTGGGCGCAGCATAGGCAAAATAATGCTGATATAGACACGCCAAGTTGGGATACCGTCTATTTTGGTCGCTTTCCATAAGTCTTCATCAATACCACGAAGACCAGCCAGAAGCAGTGCCATGACAAGACCAGCCCCCTGCCACACCGCAGCGATCACAACGGTATAAAGCACCATATCGGGGTTAACAATCCAATCAAAAGAGAAAGACTCCCAACCCAAAGAGATCATGGTTTTTTGGATACCTAACTGTGGATTAAATATCCACTGCCACACTAAGCCAGTGACGATAAACGACATGGCATAAGGGAACAAAAATACGGTTCTGAAGAAGCTCTCAGCTTTGATTTTTTGATCTATAAAAACAGCCAATAAAAAGCCCAGCACAAAACAGATTGCTAGGAACAGAAAAGCAATGACCAGTAGGTTTTCCAGCGAAGTCACCCAACGGGAAGTACTGAATAGTCGCTCATACTGAGCGAATCCAACGAAGTCACTTTTAGGCAACATTCTTGAACTAGAAAACGAAAGACGAACCGACCAGAACATAGTGCCCATATAGGCAATCAACACGGTCAGTGCCATGGGTAAGGCTGCCAAATAGGCAAGTGCGTTACGTTTTAGGTGTCTTTGCACCGCAGCAACATTCATCGATGCACTCCACGATAATTCAAAATAAGAGAGACATTCTTTAAAAAGGCGCACATAAGTACGCCTTGTCAGTGAAAGCAATATTAGTCACGAAGCGCTTGAGCAAAGATTGAGACTGCTTTATCTGTCGTCATTTCTTGCGCGTTCCATACTTCAGTCACAGCATCTTTAAGTGAACCGTACAGATATTCTTCCATCAGCATTGAGCCATCTGGTACCTGACGTTCTGCCACTTTCAGGATCGCCGCACCTTTCTGTGCACAAATATCCATGCTTGATACATCGATATCGGTACGAACTGGGACTGAACCTTTCAGGTTATTGAACTTAACTTGCGTCTCAGGGCTGAGCATTGATTCAACCAGTTTGTTTTGAACTGAGATTTGTTCTTTATCGTCGGTTTTCGGGAATACGAATACGTCACCGCCCACGATGTAAAGAGAGTCATCGCCTAAACCTGGAAAACAACCGTAGTCTTGACCTGGGATCTTGTTGGCTTGAGTGAACTCACCCTTAGCCCAGTCACCCATGATTTGAATACCTGCTTTATCGTTGATAACAAGGCTGGTTGTATCATTCCAGTTACGACCCGGAGATCCTGTATCTACGTATGGCTTAAGTTTCAAGAAAGTATCAACAACCTTTCTAAACTCAGCTGAGTTAAGAGTTTCACTATCACGTTTGCCTAGCGCATCTAGGTAAAGTTGCTTGCCGCCTACGTTACTTAGAACCGTTGCGAACATTAGGTTTTCTTGCCAGTTTTGACCACCAAGAGCCAGAGGGATATAGCCAGCAGCTTTGAGCTTGTCTAGAGCAGAAAATAGTTCATCAACAGTGGTAGGCTCTTTCTCAATACCTGCTTTAGCAAACGCCTCTTTTGAATACCAGAACCAACCCGGCATGTGAATGTTCACAGGAGCAGCATAGAAATGACCATTAACTTTGATGGCATTCAACGTTGGCTGCGGCAAGATTGATTCCCAGTTATTGGCTTTCGCTACTTCATCGATGTTGTTCAGCATGTCTTCTGCGATCATCTCGTGGTACTGCTGAGAAGTATTAAATAGAGCCGCTGTCGTTGGGGAACCACCAATCATACGGTTGATTGCTGCGCTACGAGCATTTGAACCACCCGCAACTGCGCTATCTTTCCAAGTTCCACCTTGAGCTTCAAATGAATCGGCCAAGACTTTGATCGCCGCGGATTCGCCGCCGGAAGTCCACCAGTGCATCACTTCTGCTTCTTCCTTTGCAAAAGCTGGCGTGGTGGCGAGGGTAATGGCGGCAACCAGAGTAAGTTTCTTAATCATTGGGGGTACCTTTAGAGTTCGTTATTGTGTCTATTAATAATAATTAACGCTGAATCTTAATGGTTCAAAATGGAATCGATTCCATTTTTATATTTTATATATCTATAAATAGGACTCTTCTAGAAGATCTTTTATTAAATATATCAATATGAGGAATCGATCACTATTTGCATAATTTAATGTTTTAAGGCAAAAAAAGTCTGTAATTATGCAAAATATGGCTCTAACATGGGCTAAAAGCAGTAATTTAGGTAAGTGAGTAGATATCTATGGCAACTATAAAAGACGTAGCCAAGTTAGCAGGTGTAGGAGTCGGAACCGTTTCCAGATATCTTTCTGGAAACGCTTCTGTTTCACCAAAAGCTGGCAAGAAAATCGCTTCAGCAATGGCAGAATTGCAATATCGTCCGAACAGCATGGCGCGTTCATTGTCGTCAAAACGTTCAGATATTGTTGGTCTTTGGGTACCCTCTTTCTCTGGCTCATTTCATAGAAAAATGCTGCAAACCATAGAGCGCGAATTACGCAAGCGGGACAAGCACATCATTCTGGCCAACGCTGAAGACTCACAAAACGATGAAGAACGAATCAAGTGCCTCGATTACTTGATTGAACGCGATTGCGACGGCATTTTGATGTCCTGCCCTGAACTATCCGTTATCCAGTTAGCAAAGATCGAAGCTCGCTATCCTAAAGTTGTGTTTATTAACCGTGATATCGAAGAGTTAATAGATAAGACCTTCTGCGCCAATCATTACCAAGGTGGTCGCCTAGCGGCTGAACACCTCATTGAACTGGGCCACACTGAAATTGCCATCGTCACTGGACGTATGAATGCACAAGATGCCATCAGTCGTCATCAGGGCTTCATAGACCGATTGGCGGAATCTGGCATTGAGGTGAAACCAGAGTTAATTGAATCCGGCGGCTACAGTTTTGAACTGGGTCGCGCTGCCACTCAACGTTTGATTGATAAAGGCATTCCATTTACCGCTCTGTTTTGCGGTAACGACAACAGTGCCATGGCGGCAATTTCCACGCTGAACGAACAAGGTATCGTAGTGGGTAAGCAGGTTTCTGTGATTGGTTATGACGATATTGACTTGGCAGAATATGCCTCACCATCGCTAACCAGTGTGCGCATTCCACTAGAAGAAATTTCTATTAATGCTTGCCATCAGATTCTCAATTTATGTTACGGCGAATCGCTCCCGATAAAGACTCGGTTTGAGCCGACGCTATCCATCCGCAATTCAACACACTCAGTAAAACAATTGAAAAATAAGTAGTATTTCAGAGGGCTATTGAATGACACACTATATTGACTCCGGCAAACGCTTCTTACTAGATGACCCAACTCTAGTACCCAACAGCGCGGGATATTTATGGAATAAGAAGATGATGATTCATGTGAATTGTCAAGGTTACGCTGTAGCTCAATATATGAATCCTGAGCCTAAAAAATACGCTCACAACCCGAATATGGCTGCCACCAGTTTTATGCAGCCAGAGCAACCGTACTTCGCTCACCATCCAGGTCGCTTTTTCTATTTGAGAGATGATGAAAGTGGTGAAATGTTCTCTGCGCCTTTTGCACCAATGAAGAAAGAACTGGACAGCTATCAGTTCCTACCCGGCCTCAATGATATTAAATGGCATATCAAGCACTTGGGTATCGAAATGGAAATGACGCTGACCCTTAGTGCCGATTTTGTTGCTGAGCTTTGGAAGGTCAAGGTTGTGAATCGCGACAGTAAGGCGAGAAAAATTTCGCTCGTCCCCTACTTTCCGGTCGGCTATATGTCTTGGATGAACATGGCGGCTCACTACGATGAGACGCTGAATTCGATTGTTTGTACCTCGATCACGCCATATCAAAAGCTTGAAGACTACGAAAAGAACAAACATCTTAAAGACATCACATACTTCGCCTGTGATGTGCGCCCGACTCATTTTGAAACCAGCATTCCTCGTTTCGAAGGACAAGGTGGCTTACATAATCCAACCGCCCTTCAACAAGGTAGTTCATTGAGCGATCAGGCAAACTACTATGAAATGCCTGCGTGCATTATGCAGTTTGCGTTAGACCTGCAATCTGAAGAAGAACAAGAGTTTAACTTTGCATTCGGCCCAGCATTGAATAAAGCGGAGATCAGCCACACCCTAGAACAAACTCTGGGTGCGAATAAGAACCAGACTGTGGCTGGCTACAAGAGTTATATTGAGTCAGGTAAAGGGGTGTTGCAGGTATCAACACCGGACAAAATCTTTGATCAGTTCGTTAATAACTGGTTGCCTCGTCAAGTGTTCTACCACGGGGATACGCATCGATTAACCACTGACCCACAAACACGTAACTATTTGCAAGATGGCATGGGCATGGCCTATGTCGACAGCCAAGAGACTAAGCAAGTTATTCTCACTTCTTTGGCACAGCAGAAACGTGACGGTGAAATGCCTGACGGCATTCTGTTAACACCAGAAGCCGAATTAAAATATATCAACCAGATCCCTCATACCGACCACTCAGTCTGGTTAACACTCATTCTGGAAGCTTATTTGAATGAGACTAATGACTGGGCGTTGCTGGATGAGCCTGTCGCTTGGGCGGATTCTGATGAGAAGAGCAGCGTATTGGAACACATGAACCTTGCCATGGAATATATGTGTCACGCCCGTGATGAACGCGGCTTGCCTTATATTGCTCAAGGAGATTGGTGTGACCCAATGAATATGGTGGGTTACAAAGGCAAAGGGGTTTCAGGCTGGTTAACCCAAGCACTAAGTTTTGCTCTGCAATCCTGGATTCGCCAATCACGCGCTGTTAATCACAGCGAGAAAATCGACCAGTTCCAAAAAACCGTCGATGAACTAGCGGTTATTGCCGACGAGTATTTATGGCAAGGCGACTGGTATGCTCGTGGTATCACTGATGATGGTGTGACTTTTGGCGTTCCACAAGACAAAGAAGGACGTATCTTCTTAAATACGCAAAGTTGGGCTTTCCTAGCCAATATGCCTAATGAACAACAAACCGCACGAATGCTCAAAGCCGTCGATGAACAGTTGGATACGCCTTATGGTGTGATGCTATGCGCACCTGCGTTTACGGCTATGCGAGAAGATGTTGGCCGTGTGACACAAAAATGGCCTGGTTCCGGCGAAAATGGCTCTGTGTATAACCATGCCGCTGCTTTCTATGCTGCGAGTATGTACAACATTAAGCAGTCCGACAGAGCCTTTAAAACTCTGAGAAAGATGTTAGCCGATCCAGAAAATGAGTCCTTTGCTCAACGAGGTCAGCTCCCTGTATACATTCCAAACTACTATCGCGGCGCATACTACCAGTTCCCTGAAACTGCAGGACGCTCAAGCAACCTGTTTAATACGGGTACTGGCGCTTGGTACTACCGCTTGGTGATTGAAGAGCTATTTGGTTTGAAAGGTTGCCAGCAAGGACTTGTGATTGCACCGCAATTACCTTCTGACTGGGAAAATGCTCATGTATTGCGTCAGTTCCGTGGTGCCACATTCGATGTTGAATATCAAACCGTCAGCAGTGAGAGTGAAGCAGGCATTTTTGTAGACGGTAACCGCCTGTCATCGAACATGATTGAAGATATTACTGCGGGCAAAACTTACGAGGTCATTGTTCGCATTTTCCATCGCTAGCAATCCAACCTAAGAACCACCACATAGGTCAGAAGTAATCACTCTGACCTATGTTCAAGCCTCATCAATCAAGCCTCTAACAAAAACTAAAAACAATTTGAGTCAAACTATGAGCGATAACAAAAACCAACATTCTGCGGTGTTCATCATCATGGGCGTATGCTGCACGGGTAAATCAACCGTAGGTGAGCATTTCGCAAAAGCCATTAACGGTAAGTTTATTGATGGTGACGACCTGCATCCTAAAGCCAACGTAATCAAGATGTCTCAAGGTCAGGCACTGAATGATGATGACCGAGCCCCTTGGCTTGAACGAGTACGTGATTCTGTTTTTAGCATCGAAAAGAAAAACGAAATCGGCGTAATAGTGTGCTCGGCACTAAAGCAGACCTATCGCGACAAAATACGCGAAGATAACAACAATGTGGTGTTCCTGCATCTTCATGCCGACAAAGAAGTCATCGCACAACGAATGCAAAACCGTGAAGGCCACTTTATGCCCCTGTCACTGCTCGACAGCCAATTCGCGACTCTTGAAATGCCTTCATCACAAGAACCAAATACTCATCAAATTGATATCACGGGTTCCATTTCAGACGTCGTAAATCAGTGTGTTTCCGTTAGTAAGGCTTATTTAAATTAACAAATACAACGGCGTTTGAGGTTTATTACCTTTAAACCTTGTGTGATTAGAAACAAAAACGCCTTCTTTTAAGAAGGCGTTTTTTATTAGGTTTTCGTTATTAACTGAGTTCTTCTGCTAGCAACTGCTCTTCAGATTTCGGCTTTTCCGTTTGTCCGAAGCCTCTTAAGCCAACCACGTGCACGTGCTCATGATCTTTAAACACCTTACGCACCAGTTTATAGGTTGTCCCCTTCTCTGGGCTGATGTTTTCAGGAGCCGCAATCAGAAGCTGCATATCTAGGCGATCACACAACTCGAACAGGGTTGCGATTGACTTAGAGTCAAGACGCGCAGCCTCATCCAAGAACAGCAGACGGCATGGAACGATGTCTTTGCTACGCAGGCGACGAGACTCTTCTTCCCAGCTTTGAACCACCATCAACAGAATTGACTGACCAGTACCAATTGCCTCACCGGTAGACAGTGCGCCAGATTCTGCTTGTAACCAGCCATCTGAACCACGGCTTACCTCAACACTCAGCTCTAAGTAGTTGCGGTAATCCAGCATCTCTTCGCCCAGCACCTGAGCGGAACGCTGACCCATATCGATATGTGGGTTCACACGTTGGAATAGCTTCGCCATCGCTTCTGAGAAGGTGTAGCGAGAGCTTTCAAACAGATCTCTGTGCTGCTCATGGTTGTCTGACAATCCTGTTAATAGGATTTCATGACTTTCGCGAACTTTAACATTTAGACGAACGCCTTTCACCTGACCAAAGGCAATGTTTGACAAGCCTTGGTTCAGCATACGGATACGGTTCTGTTCACGCTGAATGGTTTTGCGAATAATGCTCGCCACAGATTCAGAGCTAATAGCCAAACGGTTTTCACGTTGAGTCAGCTCTTCCGTTAGACGCGCCAGCTCCACTTCCATCTCTTCGATAGCTTCAACTGGGTCGTCAGTGCGAATGATGTCTTGACGAATGCGTTCACGAAGATGCTGGTAAACCGCGATATAGAACAATACTTTACGTTCAGGACGAGCATTGTCTTCCGACTGACGCAGCGCATCACGCAGATCTTCATTGTTTGCCACAGCAAGACGCAGTGCACCTAATGATTTATCTGACATAGAACGCAGTTCATCCGCAGACAGATACGCAAGTTCACGTTTGTGCAGACGACGCTCTACATCATTTTCGCGCGCTAAACGCAGTACAGAGCACCAACCCGCTTTCGCGTTGACGACGAAAGTACGTAAATCACGGTAGTCTTTCTCAACTTTCTTAAGACGCTTCACCAGCGCTTTCATCTCAAGGTCAGTTGAAGTGATAGTACGCTCGTATTCACTCTTACGAGCTCGAGAAGTATGCAGACGTTCATACAGCTCATCACGACGACGCTGTGCGCGCTCAAGCGCACCTTCATCAGCATGAACACCGAACTCTTGTAGTTCTTGCTTAAACTCTTGAACCGTTTCTAGTTTTGCCTGATGCGAGCTCTTCAGCGATGCCAATACCTGATTGTATTGACCAATTTGTGCTTGAGACTGTTTCAGTTCTTCACGAGTACGATTACGGGTGCTTTCCGCTTGCACTAGCTTCGCTTTCAACTGCTCACTTAGTTCACTGCTTTGACTCAACATATCCACTGAGTCTGAATAAGCGAAGTGATGGCGACGTTCAACCAAATCAGATAACACGAAGATCTGCGCTTTCAATTGTTGAAGTTGTGCATCCGCTTGCTGATATTGCTCTTCCAATGCGTCGAATTGCTCTGGGTCTGCATCCAACGCGTTGACCACCTTCTCTAGCTCAGCGATGGCTTTTCCATGAGCTGAAATAAAGCTTTTCGATTCACTCAATTGAGCAATCTTTTGCGCGATTTCTTCTACTCGTTCCGCTAGAGAATCGTCTTCAACCAGCAACATGTTCGGCGCAATTTTATCCAGTGCAGTAATCGCTTGTTTGCTGAGCTGCACTTGACTGCGTTGTTGTTGATCCTGACTATCTAACTCAGCCAGAGTACGAGCGATTTGGTTACGTTTATCACGCGCCACTAGAATTGCTTGCTCTGGGTCTGCATCAAACGCCACGTGTAGATGCTTGGCGACAAACTCATTAAAGCTGGTGTATAGACGTTGCAGCTTTTGCGAGTCAAAAGCTGCTTTCGCGTGTTGCTCCACCACTTCTTCACGTTCAGAACGTAACAATTCCAAACGTTGTTCACGTGCTGCGCGGCCAAACAGAGGAATAGCTGGCAAACGTGAATAACGAATCTGACGATCATTGAACTGAACACAAACAGCGCCATCCAGTTCTTCAGCATTGAATGAACTGTCGTCGAACGCGTCTACATCACCTTCAATCAGGTAGAGATCTTCAGGACAATCATCCAGCTCAATGAGCTTTTCTTTGATACCTGTAAGGTCAGAAACTACAATCGCGTGACGTGCAGGACCATACATCGCACTGAAATATGGCGCATCTTCAATGGTGATATCGTCATAAATTTCCGACAGCAACACACCGCCAAGCGTATCGGCTAAGCCTTTCAAGCGAGGGTCGTTCGAACCACTTGGAGAGGCTAAACGTTCAATTTCTTGCTCTAGAACCTCACGACGCTCAGCAAGCTTATCTTTCGCGTTGGATTGGACTTTCTCCTGCTCCAATACCTGCTGCATTTCTGCCATAACAGATTGGCTGTTAGCCAGCTCAGCACCGCTTTGCTCACGCAGAATTTCTAGTGCATCGTTGGCTTTAATCCAAGCAGGAGCGATAGCTTCAAGCTGAGTGATTCTCTGCACTTGGTCTTGCTCTAGACGACGCTGTTCACTGCGTTTTTCACGCAGTTCTTCTTGTGTCGATTCTAAGTTTTCCAATACTGCTTGATGACGTTCTAGCTCTTGCTCAACCGCCATTTCATCACTCAAAGTGACGTTGTGTTGTTTTTGGTAGTCATCAACAAGTTTACGAACAGCAGTTTGTTGCTCTAGGCGACGCTCTAAGTCTCGTTGCTGCGCATACCACTGTTGTTCGTTTTGCGTCACTTGTTGTGCTTCATTCGCACGACGAATCAGTGTTCTTGCTTCTTGAGCTGCATCTTGGCGTTCAACACTGCCCAACACCCGTTTCACTAAGCTAAACGCATTCTCAAACTGAGACGCTGCTGCAGACGACATGTCGAGTTTGTGTTTCAGAGACAGTAACTCCGAAGTGCGCTCTTCCTGCTGCTGCTTAAGCTCTGCCACTTTCGCTACGGCGTTTTCAGCACTGATGGCTTCATCACCCAGTAGCTGCTGTGCTTTATCTAGCGCTTGCAATGCTTGTTGGTATTGCAGTGCACGGGTTTGTTGAACATCCAGCGCTTGTTGGTAATCGGCCAGTTGCGTCTTGAGGCTATCCACCTCTTCTTCAGCAACTGTCGCCTGCTCTTCAGCTTCTAATAAGCGCTCCTGAGCTTCCTCAACCACCATCATCTGCTCTTCAAGGCGCATGTTCAGCTCTTCAAGATCATCCTGATAGCGTTCAATTTTCTCTTGCTGGCGCAATGCGTTTTGAACCAGTTGCAAATGGTCAGAAGCACCTTGATGGTCTTGCTCAAGTGCAGACTCTTGTTCAACCAACATCTCAAGTTCTTCATGCACTCGGTTAAGCAAACTGTTTTGCTCAATCAAGGTTTCACGAGAGCTCATTAACTCTTTGCGCAGTTCAAGCGTCTGACCAACTTTATTGCGACGATCGTTTGCATGACGCATGTAGTCAGCCGCTACGTAGTTAGTCGATTCAGTTATCAG
This sequence comes from Vibrio plantisponsor, assembly GCF_013041605.1. Classification (GTDB taxonomy): domain Bacteria; phylum Pseudomonadota; class Gammaproteobacteria; order Enterobacterales; family Vibrionaceae; genus Vibrio; species Vibrio plantisponsor. The sequence goes on from NZ_JABEQC010000004.1 coordinate 235,695, forward strand.
ATGTTTAAACAGATCACGGTCGGCTTGGGTTGATTTGATAGCTTCCAGCGTCATGCGGTTTTCACGCAGCGCCGATTCCATATCTTGGAACGCTTTCTTTACCCCGCCATTTTGTGGCAATAGGTAGTCACGAAGCGAACGAGTAATCGCACTTGAAATACCACCGTATAAAGATGCTTCAATTAAACGATAGAACTTAGAACGATCGCCACTGCTGCGCAGTTTCTTCGGTAGAACGCCAAACTCAAACATTTGCGCGTGGTAATCCACGGTAGAACTGAACGCTTTGAAGTGTGCACCTTCAATCGCAGATACTGCGGCTTTCACATCGTTGATTTGACGTACGCGCGCATGCTTGTCTGAAACCGTTTCGATTAGGATATCAGTCGGTTTGATATGACTTGGCAAGCCTTGAATAAGGAATGGTTTGATATCCACTTTCTTATCACGACCAGCGACTTGTTGCAGCTTAACGCCAAACAATAAGCGTTGTTTGCGAGAGTTCACCACATCAAGTGCAGCGTAACAGGCGCCCGGTTGTAATTTACCGAACAGACCTTTGTCACGAGACGCTTGTGAGCTACCTGCTTCTGTCGTATTGCGGAAATGCAGCAAGCTTTGGTCTGGGATAAGCGCAGTGATAAACGCTGCCATAGTGGTCGATTTACCAGCACCGTTACCGCCAGATAGTGTCGTTACTAAGCCATCAATATCAAATGTACGAGCAAAGAAGCCGTTCCAGTTGATCATGGTCAGCGATTGATATTTACCTCTTTCAATCATGCTTCACCTTCCAATTCTGTATCATCGACTTGCTCTTGATCTGTTAGGGAATCCTCGTCTAACAAGTCTTCCTCTAATGAACCCTCATCTAACAAACTATGTTGATTCGGTTCCTGAGTATGCACAACTGCTTCACCATCGCGGATCAGGCGCAGCTGCGCTTCACGCATATCGTCACCTACTCGTACATCAGCACCGAAACGGAACACCGCTTCACTGATGCTGAATTTTGAGGTTTCACCGATATTGATAATCATACCGAGACGGCGTAAACGACGAAGTGATGCTCGAACTTTTTCAAACAGTTTCTCTTTATCCAAATCAGAACCGTTGGCTCTGTTCGTCACTAACTTCATGAGTTTTTTCTCATCGGTTAGCGCAAGCAGCTCTTCATACAACTCTTGATTGGTAAAGATACCCTCATGAGCCAAACGCTCAGGGCTAAGATAAAGGAAACACAACACTTTACCTACCAGCATGTCCAGCTCGGACAAAATACTGCGGCTGATAAGTGTTGTAGAACGCGGACGTAAGTAGAAGAAGCCTTCTGGGGCACGTACCAGTTCGGTGTTGTAACGTTGGTAAAACTGCGCTAGTTCCGTTTCAAAATCCGATAGGAATGCGTGATTATCTAAATCGTCGCTGGAAACATGTCGACCAGCACGCAAGGCACTGTCCAGTGCAGGGAAAAGCGGATTGCTGATCGCTTTCGCCAGATTCTCTGGCATGTATTCATTAATATCTGTCGATGACATTTGCTTGTACCTTTGCACCAAAATCGTTGATTGCTTGCCAGTCCGGCTGAATCGCGCGGTAGTCCGATTCGGAGTAGCCGAGTCGAACGGCTTGATCAACAACTATTCGTGCTAAATCAAAATGATGAGTTTTTGGATGAGTGGCGAGGTAATCGCGTAATACAGCACCCAAATCTATCGCTTGTCCTTGGTCTTTATGCACTTGCAGCATTGCGCCAATTCTCTCAGCAAGTTCATCGTTTACTTGCTGGAATTCTTCGTACTCTACTTCGTCAGGAACGCTACCTGTCACTTCGTCATCGCGAAGCACTAGCGCTTCATCACGAAGATCCATCAAACGCTCAGCATCGGCATAAGTTAAATACCAAGGTTGCTCAAAGTAGTCATTGAAGGATTGACGCAGACGTTGGCTAAACGCACGGTTTTGGTCCATATCAATAGCGGTACGAATGAACTTATGTACGTGGCGGTCATAACCAATCCACAAGTCAATCGCCTGCTGGCCCCAACTCGTGATTCGGTCGAGTTTCATCTGCAAGCTGAATAAGGTCTCTTCAATAAACTCAAGTTCAGGATTGCCATACACAATCTCCTGAATATCTAAAATCTGAGTTTGAAGATCATCGCCAGCGGTTTGCAAAGTATCTTGAAGCTCGCGCAATGTTGAAGATGTTTCTGAAAGTAGCGCTTCACAGTTATTGATGGCTTCACGCCAATCTTTATTCAGAAGCTCTGCGATTTGCTCTTTTACGGATTGCTGCTGCTCATCCATGACACGTTGGTTTAAATCAATACGGTCAAAGATTTCTCCCACAGAGTATTTCAGCACACCGAAAACATTCTTTTTCCAGTGTCCAACTGAGCCACCTTGCTGTGCAGATTCAACAGCTTTTGCCATTTCGTCAGCCAACATAGAGAGTTGGATAGAAAGCTTCAGCTTAGAAAACTCTCGGTGACGAACGTAGTAATCGGTTATGCCTATCGCTAGTGGCGACAGTCGATATATGCTCGCCCCTTCATTGAGTTCGCTGGTAAAGCGACTGATAAGACGTTGTTTAACTAGCTCATTAATGGCGTTGTTAGCACGAAAAGCCGATGCTTCACCTGTATCTTCAAACATTCGAGTGACTATAGTGAATGCATCGTGCAACTCGCCTTCACCGAGTTCTTCATCAAACCTTTCGTTACTCAGCACTGCAATTGCAATGAGAAATGCGAGTCGCTCAGTCGATAGATTTAATGAGAAATCATGCTGTTTTACCCAGCTAACCAATTCATCAATAGGTTGCTCAACAGCTTTCTGAGTTAACTCACCCATTGTTATTCCTGTTATTGTTTTTTCTTAGCCCATACATGTATGTATCGGCCTAATGAGAGGTATGGCTCCTGACGACAAAATTTCCGTTCTAAAGCCAATACATCATCGTATTGGTATTCGCCCATGTTTTTCACATTGCCAATATAATCACTGAAACAGCGAATACCCGATTTTCCTTGTATCTCAAACCCTGCGTCCTCTATCCATTGGTACACTTCAGTAGGAAGTAATCCGGTTTGAGGTTGGAGCTTGAATCGTTTTCGATGCGGCATCCCCTCTAATACATGAGGAATATTGCCACAAACCGCATTTTTATATACCAGCCCGTGATAGTTGTAGAACATGATAGACGCCATCCCACCCGGTTTAACCTGTTCTAACAAGTTTTCCAATGCAGGCTTAGGGTCTGCCAACCATTCCATCACAGCGTGAAACATCAGCACATCGACCGGTTCACTCAAATGCTCCTGAATTTTTTGTACAGGAGAATGAACCAGACGATATTGATCAAGCAAACCATGATTGGCAATATCCTGTTTGGCTAGATTGAGCATTTCAGAAGAAAGATCACACAAGGTGACACGATGCCCAAGTTTGGCGATCTTCTGTGACATCTGTGCGAGTCCACCTCCTGCATCAAGGACATGCAATGGAGCTTCTGACTGGTCAAAATTTGTTAACATCTGAGTGAGATCTTCCCAAACAATGACTTGGCGGATTTCTCCTTTGTCAGAGCCATAGATGTTTTTTGCAAATTTGTGGGCAATATCGTCGAAATTGCGATCTTCTGTCACGGCGGCTTGAGTTATGATAACGAATTCGTGCTGCTATTTTGTCATAGGAATAGCAGGAATAAAGAGGGTTTCTCCCTTTTTATTATCAAGTGCTGTTTTTTCGGACTATTTTGTTTATGTTTGAGCTGAAAAAGATTGTTTCATCCTTTTTAATGCCCTTGCCAGCACTGCTGATTGTGGGATTCATCGGCTTAATGCTGATTATGTTTACTGCCAAACGCAAGACTGGCAGCCTCATCGTTTTATTTTCACTCACCAGTCTTTTCCTTATTTCGTTTCAACCTGTATCAACCCGTTTATTGATGCCGCTGGAGCGTCAATACTCTGCTTTTCTTCCAGTAGATGGCGCAATTGACTATGTAATGGTGTTAGGTAACGGTCATGTCGTTGACGACGATATACCGCCTACATCAGAACTCTCTCGTACCGCGTTAATGCGTTTAGCTGAAGGTATTCGCATTTCTCGTATGTATCCGGGGTCTAAACTGATTCTTTCCGGCTATTCCGGCGGCAGTGAATTCAGTCATGCTCGTATGCTGGCGCGTGTTGCTTTGGCACTTGGTGTCGCAAAATCCGATATCGTATTGTTGGAAACAGCAAAAGATACATGGGAAGAAGCAAGACAAGCCGCTGCTTTCGTGCAAAACAGAAAGCTCGTACTGGTTACTTCGGCTAGCCACATGGAGAGAGCAATTAAAGAATTTGAATCGGCTGGGTTAAACCCAATACCTGCGCCAACTAACTTCTTAGCGCAAGTCAATATTGCCCAACCTTGGGAAAAGTACACACCGAAAGCGCGTTATCTGGAACAAACCGAGCGATTCTGGCATGAGAGTCTAGGTCAGCTTTGGCAGAATCTTCGTGACTATGTCGCCGGTTATGAAGAAACGGCGACACAAAACCAGTAGCCAATCATTCACACCTATTAAGACCCGCCTAGTGCGGGTTCTTTCTTATCTCTAAAGCACAATTACTAAACAATTTGCAGGGTAAATTTAATATAAAGCGCAATTATTGCTTAGACTTAGAAAAAGGCTGAACCGGAATTAAGCGATGAAAGAAATTAAAGCATTCAATGAAAAACGTGCTGAAATTTACTGGTGGCTTTCAGGTCTGTTTACTCATGAGCTCACCGCGCAGGAGTTAGCTCGCTATGACTCTCCAGAGATCCATAACTTCCTAGCGGGACTGGGCGAAAATGCCCAATTAACAGATCCCAGCCATAAGTTCATTTCTGTGCTCAACCGACTTCTCAAGCAACAAGATGCTCAAATGCAAATAGCCAACAGCTTTTGCCATCTGTTTACAAAATGTGACGAACACTCTGCACTCCCCTATGCTTCACTCTATTTTGATAAGTCTCAGCTCGTCGAGAACACACCTGCACAAGCTATTGCGGATCTGATGGAACAAAACGGGGTTCATGTACAAAAGCAGAGCGATGAATCTTACGATCATCTTTCTATTGAACTGGACTTTCTTGGCCACCTGATTATTCGTTCAAACGAATTAGAGAAAGAACCGCATATGGAAAAGGCGCTTCAGTTCCAAGCTGACTATATACGTAATCATTTACTGAGTTGGGTGCCAGAATTTTCTCTTCATTGTTCAAGTGTTGATAAATTAGGGTTTTATTCATCAATATCCGTATTATTAGTCGCTTTCTTGCAACTCGATTTACAATACCTTACTGGCAACGGATTCTCATCAACCACTCAATTTAGGCAATGAATTGTGACTACAGTTAAGTTTGCGCCTATGATTTGTCGTTGCGAGCTAACCGTTTGCGGTTTAAACTCAACAGCAAAATATGATTAATCATTATTTAAAACGCAAACCGCTGTTTCAAAGCGGTTTTTGTGTTTTAGTGACTTTAGGCTAGAAGCTATTCAACTTCGCCGCTGCTGAATCCGGCCAGTAATCGGGTTTGTTTGACCTAATAAAATTTAGCTAAAATCAGCAGTCAAAACAGGACAAATCTATGGCTACGATTAAAGATGTTGCTCGCTTAGCAGGCGTATCAACCACAACCGTATCACACGTAATTAACAAAACTCGCTTTGTTGCTGAAGCAACTCAAGAGAAAGTTCTCGAAGCAGTAAAAGAGCTAAACTACGCACCAAGTGCGGTAGCACGTAGTTTGAAATGTAACACTACACGTACTATCGGTATGTTGGTGACACAATCCACCAACCTATTCTTCTCTGAAGTTATAGACGGTGTTGAAAGCTACTGTTACCGCCAAGGGTACACGCTAATTCTGTGTAACACGGGTGGTATTTACGAGAAGCAAAGAGACTACATTCGAATGCTGGCAGAAAAACGTGTTGATGGCATTCTGGTGATGTGCTCTGACTTAACTCAAGAACTGTCAGAAATGCTTGAATCACATGCTGACATTCCAAAAGTTATTATGGATTGGGGCCCTGAAGCGTCTAAAGCCGACAAGATTATCGACAACTCTGAACTGGGTGGTTACTTAGCAACTAAGTACCTCATCGACAGAGGGCACAAAGACATCGCTTGTCTCAGCGGTCATTTAAACAAACTTGCTTGTCAGGAGCGTATTGCTGGCTTCCGTCGCGCAATGGCAGAAGCCAATCTAGAAGTGAATGACAACTGGATTCTAGAAGGCAACTTTGAATGTGACACTGCGGTTCTAGCCGCGGATAAAATCATTGCTATGGATAAGATGCCAACCGCTGTGTTCTGCTTTAACGACACAATGGCGCTGGGTCTGATGTCACGTTTGCAGCAGAAAGGCGTGCGCGTACCGGACGACATTTCCGTGATTGGCTACGACAACATTGAGTTGGCGGAGTACTTCTCTCCACCGCTAACCACTATCCACCAACCGAAACGTCGTGTGGGTAAAAACGCCTTCGAAATCCTGCTAGAACGCATTAAAGACAAAGAACACGAACGCCGTATCTTTGAAATGCATCCAGAAATTGTTGAACGCGATACAGTAAAAGATCTGACAAAATAATAAGTTACTCTCAATTTAGCCCCAGAATTTTCTGGGGCTTTAGAGACACATCTCGCAAAATTTTTCGTTAGCAACAAAAATAGCAAACATAAAGTTAATTTTTTGAACTAAAATCACATCTAGTGCACATAAATGTGATTCTAATTCAATTTTTTTATTATTATTTTCACTGTAGTGTCACGCACAGGGCAAACCTTCTGAAAGGATGGGACGCAAAGCCTCCGGCCTAAACCAAACAATGTTCAATCATTACTGGTAGGTAGCGGGGTTGCCGATGGCAAAAATCTATACATGAGTTGACTATTGATTGACATACTTCATGTATTTTTTTGCTATTCTCTCGGACCTGAATTTGGTGGCGTATTAGTTAATACACCGAGACTAACAGCATGGATAAACCAGTACTAAAAGACTCAATGCGGCTTTTTGAGCAGCTAGGATGTGTGAAATCACGTTCTATGTTCGGAGGGTTCGGCATTTTCATCGATGACGCAATGTTCGCTCTAGTGGTTAATGACCGCCTGCACATTCGCGCAGATGATCACTCCTCAAAGAATTTCCAACAACAAGGTTATGAACCTTACGTTTATAAAAAACGTGGTTTCCCTGTTGTTACAAAATACTTCGCTCTACCTGAAAATGCATGGGAAACCCCAGATCAGATTGTTGAGGAAGCTAAAAGGGCTTTAGAAGCAGCGAAGGAAGAACGTGAAACTCAAGCAAAAGCCAAACCCGATCGCCTTAAAGATCTGCCTAATATGCGTCTGGCAACAGAACGTATGCTGAAAAAAGCAGGTATAGACTCAGTTGACATGCTGCAACAGAAAGGCGCTGTCGCGGCGTTCAGAGCCGTACAAGAGACTCATACCACTACTGTTGGTTTAGAGCTACTTTGGGCTTTAGAAGGTGCAATTGAAGGTAAACACTGGTCGGTGATTCCTCAATCTCGTCGCGACGAGTTAATGCAGAAGCTTTGAGTTAGAAACTCACCTTATGTTTAAAAGCACTCTTTACGAGTGCTTTTTGTTTTTCAGAAGCTTTCTGTATTTAAGAAAAGTGAACCCAGATTGAAATTAAAAATCGTCTTTCCCTTTCTTATTAACCATAGATGAAGGACATTAAATAATAATGAGCCGACTATTTTGGAGTAATAGATGAGTCGTAAATTGATACTGGGTTTAGTTTTGGTCGCTGTGGTTGTTTTTCTCGGTATTGAATTTAGTCAATATTTGACGCTTGAGAATGCAAAAGCTCAACAAGCAAACCTCTCTCACTACATTGAGCAAAACCTTCTCTACTCAGCACTGATATACTTCGTTGCCTACGTAGTAATTACAGCCTTCTCTATTCCTGGCGCTGCGGTTGTCACTTTACTCGGAGCTGCTTTATTTGGCTTTTGGTTTAGCCTTGCCTTAGTCTCTTTTGCAAGCACAATAGGTGCAACACTGGCTTTTCTTAGTAGTCGTTACTTACTTAGAAATTGGGTTCAACAACGATTCAGCGACAAGCTAAATGCTATCAATGCAGGCGTAAAGAAAGATGGGGCCTTCTATCTCTTTACACTCAGACTGATTCCTATCTTCCCGTTTTTTCTTATCAATCTGCTGATGGGACTAACACCCATCTCCACCGTTCGTTATTATTTGGTGAGTCAATTGGGCATGCTTCCGGGAACCGCCGTTTATCTCAATGCAGGTACGCAGTTAGCAGAAATAAAAACACTAGCAGGCATTGTTTCGCCAACGGTGTTGTTCTCTTTTGCCCTATTGGGTGTATTCCCACTCATAGCTAAATGGCTACTATCTAAACTACAAAAGAGAGCGGTCACCAACGAGTAGAATGAAAATATTCATAGCCCAGCACCCCGCTGAAGCACATATCGTGTGCGGATTATTATGTCAGCAAAACATTCCCTGCGAAGTAAGAGGAGAAACCCTTTTTAGCGTTCGTGGGGAAATTCCTTTTGACGAATCATCGTCACCTTATGTCTGGCTCTTAGATCTTAGCTTTCTAAAGCAATCAGAAGCTATTGTGCGTGACTACTTGAATCCTACAAACGGATATGAGCCTGAATGGCGATGTGAGCATTGTGGAGAGCAAAACGAGCCACAGTTCGGATTGTGTTGGAACTGCGGCTCAGAGAGCAGTTAGAGAACGATTACGCTTTCATCGTAACTTGTTTGTTGATGAAGTCGATAGAAACGCGGTTAAACACTTCTGGCTGTTCAATATTGCATACGTGACCGCAATTAGGAATTTCCCAAAGTTCACTTTTCTCATGCAAAGTAACCATGTCTTTAACCGGCTGAATAAACATATAGTCACGCTCGCCCATCAAATACAAAGTTGGGATCGGTAACTCTTTGTCACGGAAGCAACGCATCATCGGATTGATTTCTGCGGTAAGCGTAAACCAACGCTTGAATTCTTTCTGGCAGAGTTTCTTTGCTTCCCTGACGAATAAATTGCGAGATTGCTTTTGGCTACGCTGCGGCATCACGATGTACGCAAATAACCGGTAGAGCCACATGTATGGCACAAAGTTCTTACTCATATGCCCGAGTTTAACCAATATCTGCGAACGTACATTTAAACGGGTAACCGCGCCACCTAATACCATAGAACTGACTCGCTCAGTGGCAAGTTCTGCAAGGTTGCGAACAATAATGGTACCCAAGGACATTCCAACAAAATGCGCAGATTGAATCTTTAGGTGGTCGAGCACGCGTAACACATCTAATGTCACTGACTTAAACGTGTACTTGTTACTGATTAAATCTTTAATCAGCTGAGGTGATTTACCGTGACCGCGCAAATCGACAAATAACAAATTGAAGTGCTGCTTATACGCTTTAATTTGCTTAAACCAAATAGCCGAACTGCCTCCAGCACCATGAACAAATACCACCCACTCTTTACTCGTAGGATGATGGTAAGTTTTATGAAAAAGCAGGCTTTGAAGCATTGATACCACTTAATTTAAACCAAAGAAGATGGCACGAGGTTACCACAGACTAGCCTTTCAAAGTGATTGGAGTTGTTAAAAAATGTCTCCCAAGGTCGACCAGATCAAAAACAGAGCGCTAAGGCTCTGTTTTTATTCAAGTGAACTTTTAGTCAAAAATCGCGTAGTGATACATTTTCACATATTCCAACGCGGATTCCCGCCAGCTGAAGTCACATCTCATCGCTCGTTGCTGAACTTCTAACACTAGATCTGGATGTTGCAGATAGAACAGCAGTGCTCGTTGCATGGTAATAAGCAGAGCCTCTGGTGACGGTTCTTGGAAACCAAACCCCGTTGCTTCATTAGGGTATTTGTCATAGTCCATTACCGTGTCTTTGAGACCGCCGACTTCTCGTACGATTGGCAGCGTGCCATACGCCATGCTGTAGATTTGATTAAGACCACACGCTTCAAATTCAGAAGGCATCAAGAAGAAATCCGAACCTGCTTCAACAAGGTGTGCAAATCGGTTGCTGTACGCCTCAACAAACGCAAATTGTGTAGGGTTAGCACTCGCTATTTTGTGCAACTGAGCAGCCACTTCTGGCTCACCAGTCCCGACAATAACCAACTGAACATCGTTACGTAGAAACTTCTCCAAAATAGGAAGAATGTAGTGAAAACCTTTTTGATGAGTCAGTCGACATACCATGCCAAACATTGGGACGTCACGCTGCGGTAGCTGCAACTCTTCTTGTAATACCTTCTTGCTGGCAAGCTTACCCTTCTTCAATGATTTCGCATCATCGGAGTAGACTTCAGGCAAGTAGGTATCGGTTCTTGGGTTCCACTCGCTATAATCACAGCCGTTAACAATGCCGTGTAAATCACGGGCACGACGCACAAAGTCATCAACCAAACCATGAGAGCCAAGAGGAGTAAGAAGCTCTGACGCATAATTCGGACTTACCGCGTTTACTTTATCTGCAAATGCAATACCGGCTCTGAGCATACTGATATGGTCGTGACCATATTCAAGGAACTCCATACCAGAGAGGTTGAGTTCTGGAATCACTTCCAATTGATGATGCGAGAACACACCTTTAAACATCGCATTGTGGATGGTAATAACGCTTTTCACACCAGCAAAATACGGGTCATCTTTGAAGCGAGTCTTCAATAGAAAAGGCACAAGACCCGTATGCCAGTCGTTCGCATGAACGATATCTGGTTTGATTCCTAACTTAGGTAATACATCCAGGCACGCAGAGGAGAAAAAGCCAAAGCGCTCCCCGTTGTCATGGTAGGCTTGATTACGTTCCGCATACAGCTCTGGGCGGTCGAAATAGGTACCGCAATCAATAAGATAAACAGGCACGCCTTCCAGTTCAGTTTGGCGCACCTGATAACGAATATGAGGCCAATGAGTGAGTTCTGTTTCGAGAATCACTGGCGATGAGTTTTTGTCTGGTACCGTGCGGTAGCCAGGTAAAACAATGGCGACTTGATGACCAAGTTCCAGCAGGGCTTTAGGCAGAGCCTTGGCTACATCAGCCAAGCCTCCACTTTTTACTAGTCCTTGAACTTCTGAAACGGTAAACCACACATTGAGTTGTTCCTTTCTAGAATCCAACTTTCGTTCCTTTTGCTATGACGACGATTCCGTCATCAGATACATGGAATCGTTGTCGGTCCAATTCTAAATTTTCACCAATGACAGTACCGGGGGCGATTTCGACATGCTTGTCGATGATGGCACGCTTAATTGAGCAACCCGCCCCTACTTTCACATCACCCAAGATAACAGATTCACTAATCAAAGAGCCAGCCGCAATATTGCTTCTAAATCCCAAAACTGATTTGTAAATAGTTGATCCTTGGATGTAACTACCACCTGAAATCAAACTGTCTGTGATTTTAACCTTACGTTCACCAGAATCAACAAAAGTTGCTGGCGGCAACGGTGGATAGTAGGTATGCAAAGGCCAACTGCGGTTGTACAAAGAGAATGGCGGGTTCTTAGACAGAAGATCCATATGCGCCGACCAATACGATTCTATCGTACCAACATCACGCCAATAGGTTGTTTCAATCTCGCCTTTGATTTTGTTTTGAGAAAAATCATACACATAGACTCCGCCATCAGAAAACATCTTCGGAATAATGTCTTTACCGAAGTCATGGCTTGATTCAGGGTTCACCGCATCTTCTCGCAGCTCATCACAAAGTACGGTTGATTTAAAGATGTAGTTTCCCATTGAAACCAAACACCAGTCAGGTTCTCCCGGAATCGATTTAGGATTTTCAGGCTTCTCTTCAAAGCCAATCATCTTGCCTTCACCGTCCACTTCTATCACACCAAATTTTGACGCTTCTGACCTTGGCATACGCAATGCTGCTACCGTCAGCTTTGCTTGCTTTCTAAGATGAAACTCCAACATTTGACGAATATCCATTTTGTAAACATGGTCAGAGCCAAAAATACAAACATCCGCAGCGCCTGATTGTTCCACAAACACAATATTCTGATAGATGGCATCAGCAGTACCTTCATACCAACGCTTACCATCACGCATTTGTGCAGGGATTATGTCGATGAAACGGTTAGTAATACCGGAGACATTCCAACCTTTCTTCATGTGAATATAAAGAGATTGCGACTTAAACTGAGTCAAAACATAGATTCTCATTAAGTCAGCATTCACAAAATTATTTAGGGCAAAATCAATCAACCGGTAGCTGCCACCGAAAGGCACTGAGGGTTTTGAACGCGTTTCGGTTAATGGCATCAAACGAGATCCTTCGCCGCCAGCCAATATCATTCCTAGTACACCAAACATATATAACTCTCCATTTATTATATTGACGTCTACCTTGCGTTTTTAGTTGGGGGGGGGACAAGGTAGCGTGGCAGACTGCACTATGCTTTTTCAAAGAACTCACAAGAAAAGCAACAAGTTACATATCTGCTCTTAAGTTTATAGCAGTAGAAAGTATGTAGAAGATGACATTCCCGTTCATTAGTTATGGGTAATATTCTAAAGTATGAGTTCCAGCACAAGTTGGTCGATTCTAATTACACGAACCAGACAATAACCCGCTAGCGAATCGTGCAATTTGAAAAAGAAAAAGGGTAGCTATTCGCTACCCTTTTTGGTTTTGTTTCGGAGATTTCAATTAAGCATTCTTGCGCTTATCTGTTACGTCCCATTTGCCATCGATATAAAGCGCTGTCCAACCAGATGGCTTACCATCATTTTCGGTACGGACATAGTGCTCTTTACTCTTACGGCTAAAACGAACCACCGCTGGACGACCATCAGGGTCTTTCGCAGGAGCCGTTGCTAAATAATGGAATTTCTCTGGCAGACGTTCCTTATATTTAGCCAGTTCTTCAACTAATGGCGCGCGAGTTTCGCGTGATTTAGGGAAGTTACTAGCAGCAAAGAACAGACCAGAAGCACCATCACGTAGCACAAAATATGCGTCTGAGTTTTCACATGGTAGTTCAGGGAAATGCACTGGTTCTTCTTTCGGTGGAGCCACTTCTCCATTGCGAAGAATCTTACGAGTGTTTTTACACTCCTCGTTAGTACAACCCATGTATTTACCAAAGCGGCCATTTTTAAGCACCATGTCTGAGCCACATTTATCGCACTCAACAACAGGGCCATCGTAACCTTTAACTTTGAACTCACCTTCTTCGACAATGTAGCCATCACAATTCGGGTTATTACCACAAACATGTAGCTTACGCTTATCGTCAATCAGGTATGCATCCATTGCCGTTTCACAAATAGGGCAACGTTTCTTCGCACGAAGAGCCGCAGTTTCTACGTCTTCTTCTAGGACGTTGATAATGCCTTCTTCGTCACCAAGGTTGATCGTTGTCTTACAACGTTCTTTCGGTGGTAATGCATAGCCAGAACAACCTAAGAATACACCTGTTGATGCGGTACGGATTCCCATAGGGCGTGAACAGGTCGGACAAAGAATACTGGTTTCAACGATATGATTTGGTTTCATACCGCCATGAGCTTCGTCTTGCTCTGCTTTTTCCAAATCTGTGCTGAAATCATTGAAGAAGCTATCTAGAACCTCTTTCCAACTGGTTTCACCAACGGCAATTTGGTCCAGCTTCTCTTCCATGCGCGCTGTGAAGTCGTAGTTCATCAGGTCATCGAAACTTTCGTCTAGACGGTCAGTAACGATTTCGCCCATTTTCTCGGCATAGAAACGACGTTGATCGACTTTTACATAACCGCGGTCTTGAATCGTTGAGATGATTGACGCGTAGGTCGACGGACGACCAATGCCACGTTTCTCAAGCTCTTTAACCAATGCAGCTTCCGTATAACGAGCTGGCGGTTTAGTAAATTGCTGTCTTGGGTCCAGCTTCTCAAGTGAAAGCTTATCACCCACTTTTACTGCAGGAAGAATCTGGTCTTCATTCTTACCCAGAGGTCGTTGAACGCGAGTCCAACCATCAAACTTCAGAATACGACCTTTCGCTTTCAGCGTGTATTCAGCAGCCTTAACACTGACTGTGGTTGAATCGTATTGAGCGTCTGTCATCTGACAAGCAACAAACTGATTCCAGATCAGTGCATAGAGTTTGTGAGCGTCCGCTTCCATACCCTCAAGGTCTTCAGCTTTCACATCCACGCTAGAAGGGCGAATCGCTTCGTGCGCCTCTTGTGCGCCCTCTTTGCTACCGTAAACTTTCGCTTTTGCAGGTAAGTAATCCGCACCAAACTCAGAACTGATGTATTCGCGAACTGCATCCACAGCCTCTGAACTCAAGTTGGTTGAGTCAGTACGCATATAAGTGATGTAACCCGCTTCATAAAGACGCTGAGCTAACATCATGGTTTTCTTAACACCGTAGCCTAATCGAGTACTTGCCGCTTGTTGCAGTGTCGATGTAATAAATGGAGCGCTTGCTTTGCTGCTGGTTGGTCGGTCTTCACGTTTGCAGACTTCATAAACGGCTTTTTGCAGCGTCGCCACAGACGCCATAGCGTCGGCTTCGTTTGTTGGTCTGAAAGCTTCACCGTCTTTCTGCGCAACTTGAAGACGGAACGCTTCTTTCGCTGGCGTTGTGGTATCCGCGTGAATATCCCAAAACTCTTCAGGAACGAATGCTTTAATCGCACGTTCACGCTCTACCAGCAGTTTTACAGCAACAGACTGCACACGGCCCGCAGATAAGCCACGAGCGACTTTTTTCCACAATAGTGGAGAAACCATAAAGCCCACAACACGGTCCATAAAACGGCGTGCTTGCTGCGCGTTAACGCCATCCATGTTCAAGTCTCCCGGTTTTTGGAAGGCTTGTTGGATAGCATTCTTAGTAATTTCGTTAAACACTACACGTTTGTATCGCTCTTCATCGCCACCGATGATCTCACGAAGGTGCCAAGCGATAGCCTCTCCCTCGCGGTCCAAATCGGTTGCGAGATAGACGTGGTCAGCATCTTTCGCAAGTTTCTGTAGCTCTGCTACAACTTTTTCTTTACCTGGCAGAATTTGGTAGTTCGCTTCCCAACCATGATAAGGGTCAATGCCCATTTTTTTGATTAGGGCGCTACGCTCTTTCTCTTTCTTTAGGCGAGCTTTTTCTTCTACGCTTAAATTTTTTGATACCGCAGCAGCTTTTTTGGCAGCTGTTGTTGCAGTGCTTTGACCTGCGGTTGGTAGATCGCGGACATGACCGACACTAGACTTAACAATGAAGTCTTTTCCAAGGTATTTATTAATTGTTTTCGCCTTGGCTGGTGATTCCACTATAACGAGTGATTTACCCATAATTTGACTCAAATGCCCTTAATCACTATGAAAACGCTCAATCAAACGGCGCTCTACAAGGTTGCTTCTTTTTTTTACTATCGAGCCGAACAACAAGAAGATCAACTTGTTTTTTTAAAATCCTTTTTATTTGCTCGACAAATCGACGAATTGTGCTTCTACGTTCAAAAACCCGCACATACTAGAATGGCTTATTCCATGACGCGACTGTAAACGAATTAAATATGGAGCAAATCACAAAAGTAGCAATTGCACAAATCCTACCATTTCTGTTTTCGATCATGGAATTGAGCACAAGTAGCATTACACTGCCAGATAAATACTCAAACAGTGTGCTGAGTTGACAACGCCCTACCAATGGCAATTTAATTGCCGAACAACTCAGTTTCAGATTTCGTTTTATGAGGTAACACATTAATGAATGATAAAAAAACCGTCAGTGAGTTTGAATTGCTGCTTATTGCAAACCAGTTAATTCAAGACCATGACCAATATTTCGAAGGTTTAAGAGCAGACAGTGTTGAAGAAAAAGACGACGTTCTGGTATTTAAAGGCAACTACTTTCTCGACGAAAATGGCTTACCAACCGAGAAGACAACAGTGGTATTTAACATGTTCAAATACCTGGCTCATCAGCTTTCTAAAGAGTTCAGCGTCGAAAAATAATAAAAGCCTCAATAGAGGCTTTTATTTCAACTGGTTAATGACTCAAGCTTGCAAATTTATCAAAATAATCTGGGAAAGTTTTTGATGTACATTTCGGGTCATTAATCGTTACTGGTGTATCACTTAAGGCAACCAGCGAGAAGCACATGGCCATTCGGTGATCGTCATAAGTGTCAATCGCCGCGTGAGTTAGCTTCGCTGGAGGCGTGATAATGATGTAGTCTTCACCCTCTTCCACTTCTGCACCGACTTTACGCAGCTCTGTCGCCATAGCAGAAAGACGATCCGTCTCTTTCACTCGCCAGTTGTACACGTTGCGAATTGCTGTAGTGCCTTTGGCAAAAAGAGCGGTTGTAGCAATGGTCATTGCTGCATCAGGAATATGGTTGAAATCAAGGTCAACTGCATTAAGTTCACCGCGACGCGAGATAACGTAATCGTCGCCCCACTCAATTTCAGCGCCCATTTTCTCAAGCGCATCAGCAAATTGAATATCGCCTTGAATACTGTTTTTTCCAATACCAGTTACTTTAATCTCACCACCTTTAATAGCCGCAGCAGCAAGGAAATAAGAGGCAGAAGAGGCATCACCTTCAACCAAAAAGTTACCCGGTGAGACGTAGCTTTGGCCAGCACGAACAACAAACTCTTGGTAATCATGGTTTTCAACCTGAACACCAAATTGCTCCATGATATGCAGGGTGATGTCGATATAGGGTTTAGAAACCAATTCGCCAACAATTTTGATTGTGATATCGCCTTTCGCAAGCGGAGCTGACATCAAGAACGCGGTTAAAAACTGGCTTGAAATTGAACCATCAATTTCTACCGTTCCAGACGCTAAACCAGTGCCTTTAATGCGTAGTGGCGGAAAGTTTTCATTTTCCAGATATTCAATATCCGCACCTGCTTGACGCAGGGCATCCACTAAGTGACCAATTGGGCGTTCCTTCATACGAGGTTCGCCAGTCAGAACATAGTCACCCGAGCCTAAACACAATGCTGCGGCTAGTGGGCGCATTGCTGTGCCCGCATTACCCAAAAACAGTTCTTGAGCCTGATCTGCGGTAAACGGCTTACCCAGACCTTCAACTTCGCACACTGTTTTATCGTCAGATAATTGATACTGAACACCAAGTTTGGTGAGTGCGTTCAACATATGGCGAATATCGTCACTGTCGAGCAAATTAGTAAGTCGCGTTGTTCCTTTGGCTAAAGCCGCCAACAACAAAGCGCGGTTTGATACACTTTTCGAACCTGGGAGATTCACTTCTCCACTGATTTTTTGAATGGGTTGTAACGTAAGGCTTTCCATTAATGCTGTGTTTCCTTGCACCGCTCTCATATCTCTTTTTATCTGGAGCGATGTAAAATTCTTCGTACTGGCAGACTAACTAAATTCAACCGTGAAAACTAGCCTAAATCTCTAGTCGTCGTGAATTTTTAGTCATCACATTTCTTTGTCCACACGAACGCCATCGTCAAAGTATAAAATTCGCACTTTATCTTGTTTGCTGAACAGCATTTGAGGGTCGACATCTTGGATGACATCAATCCATTTACCGTCTTTCGTTTCTATCAAAAGTTCCACTAAACGATACTCAATGCTGTAGGTTCGATTCGCATTCTTATGCGCGATACTGCCTCCCGCAATGGCACCTACAGCTGTGGCTACCTCCCGCCCATGACCGTCACCAAATTGATTACCAATCACACCGCCAACCACTGCTCCCAGCAAGGTTTCCCAGCCATTTGCTTTCGACTGAACAATATCTTGTTGAGAAATGTAGCGAACGCTTTCTACCGTCCCAAAAACGACTTCGTTTACGGGTCTGGCTTGGTTACGTTGATAACCAGCATTGGCAAACAACGGAAAAATCAATATGATCCAAATCCACTTTTTCATTTTCTCTCCTAATCAAAGCTGGGGTTTCGATGACGATTTATCTTCCAGAGCTGTCTGCTAATGATTACGGCTTCCCTTCACCATACGAAGCATTAGAAGATCCAAACGGCTTGCTCGCTTTCGGCGGAGATCTCAACCCAAATCGCATTTATAACGCCTATAAGAATGGCATTTTCCCTTGGTATGGGCCAGGTGAACCAATCCTATGGTGGAGCCCATCGCCGCGAGCGGTATTTAATCC
This sequence comes from Vibrio plantisponsor, assembly GCF_013041605.1. Classification (GTDB taxonomy): domain Bacteria; phylum Pseudomonadota; class Gammaproteobacteria; order Enterobacterales; family Vibrionaceae; genus Vibrio; species Vibrio plantisponsor. The sequence continues at coordinate 253,902 of NZ_JABEQC010000004.1, forward strand.
TAAGACATTCAAACCAGCAAAAAGTGTGCAAAAATTTCAGCGCAAGCAGCAATATTTGGTCAGTATCAACCACGCAACTAAGCAAGTGATTGATCTGTGCGCTGCCACTCGCCCACCCGAACAGACATGGATTCATGCTGAAATGCGAGAAGCCTATGGTGAACTGGCAGATCTTGGTAAATGCCACTCGGTTGAAGTATGGCAAAATGAACAGCTTGTCGGCGGTTTGTACGGCATTCAGATGGGACAGATTTTTTGCGGTGAATCCATGTTCAGTACGCAAACTAATGCTTCAAAAATTGCCCTATGGTATTTCTGTCGTCACTTTGCAAAGCACGACGGACAGCTCATTGACTGCCAAGTAATGAACCCACATCTCGCTTCATTAGGCGCATTTGAACTACCACGTGACGAATTTATAAATTCATTGCTATCTTTTAGAGATAAAGCAATAAAAGAAGCGTGTTTCAAACGCCAGTGGCTCAGTATTAGCATTACAGATGAATCTGAGTCTGTTTAGGAGTAAAGCGTGAGTTCTGATATACACCAAATTAGAATTGGCCTGACAAACAATCATCCTTGCAGTTATCTCAAAGACCGCATGGAACGTGTTGCTGTCGCACTCGATAGCAGTATGCAGTCTGACGAAAATTATGAAATTCTTCTCGCCAATGGTTTTCGCCGAAGTGGCGATACGATTTACAAACCTCATTGTGATACGTGTAGCGCCTGCCACGCTTTGCGTGTTTCTGTGCCTGGCTTTACCCCTTCAAAAAGTCAGAAACGTTTAATCAACAAGATAAAACAACATTTGACTTGGGAACTCAAACCCAAGTTAGATGAGAACTGGTTCTCGCTCTACGCTAAGTACATCAAGGCCCGTCATCGTGATGGCACCATGTATCCACCACAGAAAGATGAATTTGATAAATTCGCCAATTCCCAATGGCTTAACACCCAGTTTCTTCATATTTACGAAGATAATCAGCTTATTGCGGTCGCAGTGACGGATATTCTGCCTAATAGTGCGAGTGCGTTTTATACCTTTTTTGACCCAGCATCCCCACTTTCAATTGGTACTCTGGCGGTATTGATTCAACTGGAATATTGCAGAAACACCCATAAACAGTGGCTTTACTTAGGCTATCAAATCGACGAATGCCCCGCGATGAACTATAAAGTGCGCTTCCAACGCCATCAAAGGCTAGTAAATCAGCGTTGGCAAGGGTAGAATACGCCCCAACTTAACTTGTTTAACAATCATCGGCACGATAGGCCGTTGATTTGCGCCACATTTCTAAAGAGGATTAAATGGCTAAAGAAGACGTAATTGAGATGCAAGGTACTGTCCTTGATACTCTTCCAAACACAATGTTCCGTGTTGAGCTTGAAAACGGTCACGTAGTAACGGCTCACATCTCTGGTAAAATGCGTAAAAACTACATTCGTATTCTAACGGGTGACAAAGTTACTGTTGAGATGACTCCATACGACCTATCAAAAGGCCGCATCGTCTTCCGTGCTCGTTAATCTCTGATTTTCGAATACAACAAAAAGCGGAGCTTAAGGCTCCGTTTTTTGTTGTTGTTCTAAAGGATATAAAAAAGCGCATCTTTCGATGCGCTTTTCTTGTTTTAATGCAGAACTTCTTCTTTGGCACCTAAGTATTCAAAGACTAGATGATCATCTTTCAAAGCCACCTTCACTGTTCCGCCATCAACCAATGCCCCAAATAGCAGCTCATTAGCCAGCGGTTTCTTCAACTGTTCTTGAATCACGCGTCCCATAGGTCGTGCTCCCATTTCACGGTCATAACCTTTCAGAGCTAGCCAGTGACGAGCATCTTCTGATACTTCAAGAGACACACCACGGGCATCCAATTGTACTTGTAGCTCAACGATGAACTTATCAACCACTTGGTGAATCACACTTTCATCCAAACTGTTAAACCAAATTGTATGATCTAAACGGTTACGGAATTCTGGCGTGAACACTTTCTTGATCTCCGACATCGCATCATGGCTGTGATCTTGTTGAATCAAACCTATCGATTTCTTCACTGTTTCAGCCACACCAGCGTTGGTTGTCATCACTAAGATGATGTTACGGAAATCCGCTTTACGACCGTTGTTATCGGTTAGCGTGCCGTTATCCATCACTTGCAATAGCAAGTTAAAGATATCAGGGTGCGCTTTTTCAATTTCGTCTAACAGCACAACCGCATGTGGGTTCTTGATCACGGCATCCGTTAACAAGCCACCTTGGTCATAACCAACATAACCTGGAGGAGCACCGATCAAGCGGCTCACTGAGTGGCGTTCACCGTATTCAGACATATCAAATCGGAGTAGTTCAATACCCAACAGTTTAGATAGCTGAACGGTGACTTCTGTTTTACCTACGCCCGTTGGGCCAGCAAACAAGAATGAACCAACTGGACGATTATCCGCTCCTAAACCAGCACGAGTCAGCTTGATGGATTCAGTTAACACATCAATCGCGTTATCTTGTCCGAACACCAGCATCTTCATTTTCTGATCAAGATTTTTCAGAATATCTTTATCCGAAGAAGAAACAGATTTTTCTGGGATACGAGCCATTTTTGCAACCATGGACTCAATCTCAGCCACACCGACTGTTTTCTTACGTTTGCTGGCTGGCATCAAACGAACACGAGCACCCGCTTCGTCGATAACATCAATCGCTTTGTCCGGTAAGTGACGTTCATTGATGTATTTCGCAGACAGTTCAACCGCAGCGCGAAGTGCCTTGTTGGTGTAACGCACATCGTGGTGAGCTTCGTATTTTGGTTTCAAACCCATCAAAATTTTGGTTGTGTCATCCAACGAAGGTTCTACAACGTCAATTTTTTGGAATCGGCGTGAAAGCGCACGCTCTTTCTCAAAAATATTGCTGTATTCCTGATAAGTGGTTGAACCGATACAACGTAATTTACCGCTACTTAGTAGAGGCTTAATCAAGTTTGCAGCATCAACCTGACCACCAGATGCTGCACCAGCACCAATGATGGTGTGAATTTCATCGATAAAGAGAATTGCATCTTTCTCTTTTTCTAGCTGTTTGAGAATCGTTTTAAAACGTTTTTCAAAGTCACCACGGTATTTGGTACCCGCAAGTAATGAACCTATATCCAGTGAGTAGATAACGCTGTCTTGAATCACTTCAGGCACTTGCCCTTCCACAATTCTCCATGCCAAACCTTCAGCTATAGCGGTTTTACCGACACCAGCCTCGCCCACCAACAATGGATTGTTTTTGCGACGACGGCAAAGCACTTGGATTGTACGTTCAAGTTCTTTGTCTCGACCGATAAGAGGGTCGATCTGACCTTGACCAGCTAACTGGTTTAAGTTCGTTGCAAAGCTTTCCAGTCTTTCATCAGCTGGCGAATCGTCTGAACTTTCTGTGCCAAATGAATCGGAAGATGAATCTTCGCCCGAGCTACTCGATGCTTTAGTAATGCCGTGGGAAATATAGTTAACGATATCCAAACGACTGATATCGTTCTTTTTCAATAGATAGGCAGCGTGAGATTCCTGCTCACTAAAAATAGCAACCAGTACGTTTGCGCCAGTGACTTCACTGCGACCGGATGATTGAACATGGAACACAGCACGTTGTAATACACGTTGGAAGCTAAGCGTTGGCTGAGTCTCACGTGTTTCGTCGTTATCTGGGATGAGAGGGGTTGTCTGGTCAATAAATACGTCAAGCTCTCGACGCAAAACGTCAATGTCTGCCTGACAGGCCAATAATGCTTCCTTCGCTGCATCGTTTTCTAACAATGCAAGTAGGAGGTGCTCGACGGTCATGAATTCATGTCTTTTGTCTCGCGCTCGAGCGAACGCGCCGTTTAGACTAGACTCTAGTTCTTTGTTAAGCATAAGGCCTCCTTAAAGAACAACCACATCTGCAAGTGTTACGCTTTTTCCATCGTACAAAGCAGTGGATGCTCGTTTTCCCGTGCGTACATTGTCACCTGAGCGACTTTCGTCTCTGCAACCTCAGCAGTAAACGTGCCACAAATTGCTTTCCCTTCATAATGAACTCTGAGCATCACTTGTGTCGCTTTTTCTATGTCCATAGAGAAGAAGCGTTCAAGGATTTCTATCACAAAATCCATCGGCGTGTAGTCGTCATTATTCAGTATAACGTTATACATCGACGGTGGTTTTGTTGCTGTTTTCTCTAGCTCCAGTAGATCTGAGTCTGGAGTTACCCATTCGAAGTTTTTACTCATGATGGCCGTATTTAGGAGTGTTTCTCTTAAAAATGTCTCTTCTCTTAAAAAGTCATCACTTACTGATAACCTAAGGTGCTGTCAGTGAAGGTGAAAAACAATCCTTACTTAGAGACTAATGCAGCAATTGTATCGCTGCAAATAAAACATTGCTATTCACAATCGAGTTTATTCTAAACGTTCAAAAACTCGTCACCTTTCTGTAACACTATTCGTACTAAAGTCTAAAATCGAGCCAATCATAAGTGGCACAAATACTTGTCGCACAAGTGATATCAAATGGAATAGGGTTATCTTAAAAGTGATTTGCTTATAAAAGTATGCATTTTTATACCATTATCCTATTGACTGTGCTCAATCATTGACTACATTGGTCAAATAGTGACTAAAAATTTGGCAGCGGCTGAATCGATATTCACTAATAGGAGTGATCACCATCAGATTTTCTGATAATGGATATTAGAGTGAATTTCTCCGTAACAACATCAGTAACAAAATGCATGAGGGACGTATAGCATGGCTACAGGTACAGTAAAATGGTTCAATAACGCCAAAGGATTCGGATTCATCTGTCCAGAAGGCGAAGATGGAGACATTTTTGCTCATTATTCTACTATCCAAATGGATGGCTACCGCACACTTAAAGCGGGACAGCAAGTAGCGTATGAAGTTGAACAAGGACCTAAAGGTTACCACGCTAGTAGTGTCGTACCTATTGAAGGGCAACAATCTAAATAGTTCGCTGCCGAATAAATCATTATCGATAACTGACCTATCGGTTATTTAAACGCTAACGATTTATGAATTGATAGATATGAAAAACCCGCCACTTGGCGGGTTTTGTATTTTATCGTCAAGTGCCTTTTAAGCTTATGCGCGATCTACGATGCTGTTCAATGTTGAACTTGGACGCATTAGGTTAGAAACCAATGCATCGTTAAACGCATAGTAACCACCCAAATCACCCGCAACGCCTTGAGCACCATTTAGCTCAGACACAATCTTCTCTTCGTTCGCTAGCAGCTGTTCAGCCACAGGAGCAAATTCAGCCGCAAGATCCGCATCTTGAGTTTGTGCAGCTAGTGCTTCAGCCCAATATGCTGCTAGGTAGTAATGGCTACCACGGTTATCTAGTTCACCCACTTTACGTGATGGCGATTTGTTAAGGTCTAGGAATTTACCTGTCGCTTTATCTAACGCATCAGCCAATACTTGAGCTTTCGCATTGCCAGTCACCACACTTAGATGCTCCAAAGAAGCAGCAAGCGCTAAGAATTCACCAAGAGAGTCCCAACGTAAGTGGTTCTCTTTTTGAACTTGTTGAACGTGCTTAGGAGCTGAACCACCAGCGCCCGTTTCAAACAGACCACCACCATTCATTAGTGGGACGATTGAAAGCATCTTAGCTGAAGTACCTAGCTCAAGAATTGGGAACAAGTCTGTTAGGTAGTCGCGTAGTACGTTACCTGTAACAGAAATAGTGTCTTTACCTTCTTTAATACGCGCTAGCGAGTATAGCGTTGCGTCTACTGGAGAAAGGATCTTGATCTCTAGACCAGAAGTATCGTGATCAGGTAGATACTGCTTCACTTTCTTAATCAGCTCAGCATCGTGTGCGCGAGCTTCGTCTAACCAGAATACTGCTGGTGTATTGGTTGCACGAGCGCGGTTTACTGCAAGCTTAACCCAGTCTTGAATCGGCGCGTCTTTAACTTGGCACATGCGGAAGATATCGCCAGCTTCTACTTGTTGCTCAAGCAGCACATTACCTGCCGCATCAACAACACGCACTGCACCGTCAGCATCTAGAATGAAGGTTTTATCGTGAGAACCGTATTCTTCCGCCTTCTGAGCCATCAAACCCACGTTTGGTACGCTACCCATAGTAGTTGGGTCAAATGCACCATGCTCTTTACAGAATTCAATCACAGCTTGGTAAACGCCAGCGTAACAACGATCTGGGATCATTGCTTTAGTATCTTTTTGCTTACCGTCTGGACCCCACATTTGACCTGATGAACGGATCATCGCTGGCATAGACGCGTCAACGATAATGTCGCTAGGTACGTGTAGGTTGGTGATACCGCGATCAGAGTCAACCATCGCCAGTGGAGGTTGAGTTGCATAAACCGCTTGAAGTGCGGCTTCAATCTCGTCACGTTGAGCCTGAGGTAATGCTTGGATTTTCGCATACACATCACCTAGACCGTTGTTTACATCAACACCAAGTTTCTCAAATACGTCCCCGTATTTGTCGAACACTTCTTTGTAGTAAACCTTAACTGCATGACCAAAGATGACTGGGTCAGACACTTTCATCATGGTGGCTTTCATGTGCAGAGAAAGCAGAACGTCTTGTTCTTTAGCGTCCGCAATTTCTTTTTCGAAGAACTCTACAAGCGCTTTCTTGTTCAAAACGCTTGCATCAATAATTTCTTTATCCTTCAGTGCAAAAGGCTTTTTCAGTTCTTTGGTTGAACCATCTTTGCCGACAAACTGAATAGAAACTTGAGTTGCACCATCTACGGTGACCGATTTTTCAGTACCGAAGAAGTCTTTATCACTCATGCTAGAAACGTGAGACTTAGAATCCGCAGACCAAGCACCCATTGAGTGTGGGTTCTTCTTCGCATAGTTTTTCACTGAAGCTGGAGCACGACGGTCAGAGTTACCTTCACGCAGTACAGGGTTTACCGCACTACCTTTGATTTTGTCGTACGTTGCTTTAATCGCTTCTTCTTCGTAAGTTGAAGGCTCTTCAGGGTAATTTGGAAGTGCAAAACCTTTGTCTTGAAGTTCTTTGATCGCCGCTTTTAACTGAGGTACCGATGCTGAGATATTTGGCAGTTTGATGATGTTTGCTTCAGGAGTTTGTGCAAGTTCACCGAGTTCCGTAAGAGCGTCACCAACGCGCTGGTCTTCTTTCAAATGCTCTGGGAAGTTAGCAAGAATACGTCCTGCTAAAGAAATATCACGAGTTTCAATTTCAATGCCTGACGATGCCGTGAATGACTGGATAATTGGCAGCAATGAATATGTAGCTAGAGCTGGGGCTTCGTCAGTGATTGTATAAATAATTGTAGGTTTATTTGTTGGCATGAACTTTCCCTATTTGTTCTAACAACACACGGGCATGTGTTGTGTGAATGTACGGCTCAAGCGGGAAACATCCCAAACTTGTGCACGATAGTCTCACTCTTTCCTTTTTGTGTTCGAATAACTTCTTTGTGCGAACCACCATAATGAGTCTTCGAGACAGTCCTTGAGTGAAGATCGTTATAATTAAACAAAACTAGGATAATAGTCTATCATCTTGTCGTTTATCCTATTTCTGGGCGCGAAAATGATAGCGCAAAAGCGAGTTTCAGAAAACTTTCAAACACACTTCATTTACATTTTTGCAAGGTAGTTAACATGTCATCCAGCTCGCGTAGAAGCACTGCTAAGGCTCCTCACTCGACTCATAAACCGCGTTTCAAACAAGGAAATCGTTCTTCTGGGCGCACTTCAACGAGCCAAAGAGCGCGTAAACCTGCGGTTCAGAAACCAAAAGTGAACATTGAAGATCGCAAAGTCATTGTTTTTAATAAACCTTATGACACGTTAAGCCAGTTTACCGATGGTGAAGGCCGAAAAACGCTCGCCGACTTCATAACAGTCAAAGATGTGTATGCCGCTGGGCGACTTGACCGCGATAGCGAAGGTCTGATGGTGTTAACCAACGATGGTATTTTACAAGCCAAACTGACTCAGCCTGAATCAAAATCGCCAAAAACCTACTGGGTTCAGGTTGAAGGCATACCGACAGAGTCAGATTTAGAACCACTTAGAAACGGAGTGACACTAAAGGACGGACCAACACTTCCAGCGCAAGTAGTGGTGATTGAAGAACCCCAGTTATGGCCTCGAAATCCACCAGTGCGCTTTCGCGCAGCCATTCCAACCACTTGGCTTGCAATTACCATCATTGAAGGTCGTAACCGACAAGTAAGACGCATGACAGCGCACATTGGCTTCCCTACTCTGCGTCTGATTCGCTACTCAATGGGTAATATTGAGTTGGGTGACCTTCAGCCTGGCGAGTGGAAAGAAATCTCTATTGATGCAGCATAAAGAAATGATCGACGGGGCCTCGGCCCTGTCCCACTTTAAGCAAATCAGCATGTCCTATCGCTTGTGTAATGTATTGTTTGGCGTGACTGACCGCTGAGAGCATATCTTCTCCCTGAGCCAAAAACGAAGCAATTGTCGAAGACAAGGTACAACCCGTCCCATGGGTATTCGGAGTGCGAATTCTCTCAGTGCTTAATCTGTGTGTTTCATTTTGGGTAATCAGCAGGTCATCACTCTCATCAGACGCCTCTAAATGCCCGCCTTTGAGCAATACCGCTGAAGTACTTAACTGACGCATTGCAGTAACCATATGTTCAATTTGCTCAGCGTCTTTCGGCTCAGCTAGCCCTGTGAGCGCTGCGGCTTCTGGTAGATTTGGCGTAATAATGCTTGCGAGAGGCAACAAGCGATCTTTCAAGCTGCCTATCGCCGTTTCTTTTAGCAGTAAATCGCCACTGGTTGCCACCATCACGGTATCCAACACAATGTGTTTTGGTTGATATTGTTCCAGCTTATCAGCCACCAAATTGATGATGTCGGCATCCGCCAACATACCAATTTTTACCGCGACAATATTGAGGTCTTGGAATACTGCATCTAACTGACTTTCAATATGAGCTAAAGGAATGGGTAAGATATCTAACACACCCAATGTATTTTGAGAGGTAATCGCGGTGATAACCGAAGCCGCGTAACTGCCAGTCGCGGATATCGCTTTGATATCGGCTTGAATACCCGCACCACCACCACTGTCCGATCCGGCAATAGTCAGTACAACAGGAATTGTATTGGATTTAGGCATAACTGTTCCTTTGAGGTAAGACGTACAGGAACAGTCTCTCGAAAGCGCATCTGAGATAGACGGCAAAACGAGATATACAATCGCAAAGATTGGATTAGTTCCCTACGTCAGTATTAACTGAATCAGGTTCAACGGGTCTCGCAATGCGATCTCAGCCCAAAGGCTCCCCGACTAATGGCGGACAGAATAACAATTAAATTGTCCGTTTTGCAATTTATAACTTTCACAACGATAAATGGTCGAATCGAGACTATAATTCGTTGTATCAAAATGTATTTTTCAATACGTAGGCCGTTAACTCAGTTGGTAGAGTAGTTGACTCTTAATCAATCGGTCGCGGGTTCGAGCCCCGCACGGCCTACCAAAACGTTCTCTTCAGCTTATTGAAGCTATGGCTACTTATGACGCTCTTTGAGTTTATTAATCACATCACTCATCGACAGGCCTTGGTCTTGAAGCAAGACAAGCAAGTGATAGATTAAGTCCGCAGACTCACACACTAGTTCCGCCTTATCGCCCGACGTCGCCGCAAGTGCGACTTCAACGCCTTCTTCGCCCACTTTCTGCGAAATGCGTTTGGTGCCACGCGCATAAAGACTAGCGGTGTAAGAGGAGTCTGGATCGGCACTCTTGCGGGCAGCCAATAACTGCTCAAGTTGATGAAGCCACACCATTTGTGACTCCTCTTGTGCATCACCGTCCCAACAAGTTGTTGTGCCAGTGTGGCACGTTGGACCAATCGGATTCACTTTAACCAGCAAGGTGTCTTGATCGCAGTCCAAAGCAATATTTTTCAATTGCAACACGTTGCCAGAGGTTTCTCCTTTGGTCCATAGTCGCTGCTTGGTGCGCGAATAGAAAGTGACTTGTTCTGTTTCCAATGTTTTCGCTAGTGCTTCTTGGTTCATGTACCCCATCATCAGCACTTGGCTTGAACCAAAGTCCTGCACAATCGCAGGAACAAGACCATCAACCTTTTCCCAATTAATTCGTTCCGCTAGGCTCATAGTCTCACCTCAACCGCTTGTTGTTTTAAATATTGCTTGAGCTCACCAATATTGATGATTTGTTTGTGGAACACTGATGCAGCTAACGCACCATCAACATTCGCTAATTTGAACGCATCGGCGAAATGCTCCATAGCACCCGCGCCACCAGAAGCAATCAAAGGTACGTGACATACAGATCGAACCATATTCAGTTGCTCTAGGTCGTAACCGTTACGTACACCGTCTTGGTTCATCATATTTAATACGATTTCACCCGCGCCACGTTTTTGCACTTCTTGAACCCAATCTTTGGTTTCCCACTTGGTTGCTTTAGTACGCGCTTCATCACCAGTGAACTGGTAAACCTGATACTTGCCCGTTTCTTTATCAAAATAGGAGTCGATACCTACAACGATACATTGCACACCAAACTTATCCGCTAGATTGGTAATCAGGTCTGGATTCGCTAGTGCTGGCGAGTTAATCGATACTTTGTCCGCTCCAAACTCGAGGATGCGAGCGGCATCTTCGGCTGATTTAATACCACCAGCGACACAGAAAGGAATGTCTATTACCTCTGCAACTCGCGCAACCCAGCTTTTATCCACCACACGACCATCACTGGATGCGGTGATATCGTAAAACACCAACTCATCTGCGCCCTCTTCCGCATAACGTTTTGCTAGCGGAACGATGTCTCCGATGATTTCGTGATTGCGGAACTGCACGCCTTTCACAACCTGTCCGTCACGAACGTCCAAACAAGGGATTATACGTTTTGCCAACATGCGAACGCCTCCTCAGTGGTGAATTTACCATCCAGTAACGCACGACCAACAATCACGCCAGCCACACCACTACCTTTCAGCGCTTCAATATCCGCTAAACTGCCAATACCACCTGAAGATTGGAACTGAACCTGTGGGTATTGTTTACAAAGGTCTACATACAGCTCAACGTTAGAACCGGCTAGCGTTCCGTCACGGGAAATGTCTGTGCAGAGTACATGTTTCAAACCGACGGTTAGATAATCGTCAATCAGTGCTTCGATGGTGACACCTGAATCTTCCTGCCAACCGGAAATCGCCACTTTGCGTGTACCGTCAGCATCGATGTTTATATCCAGCGCCAGCACAATTTTTTCTGCGCCGTATTTGGTCATCCAACCTTTCACTAACTCAGGTTGCTTAACTGCCGTTGAACCTACCACAACACGTTGCGCGCCCGCTTCGAGCAGGTCAACCACGTCTTGCTCGCTGCGTACACCGCCACCAATTTGAATATTGGCTGGCGTACCTGCCAGTAATTTTGCAATCAGGTCTAACTGGCGAGCACTGGTATCTTTTGCGCCCGTTAAATCCACAAGGTGTAGCCAGTCAGCGCCAGCTTTGTTGTATAAATTGAATTGTTCAACTGGGTCGACTTTATATTCTGTCACTTGGCCGTAATCACCCTGATAGAGGCGTACAACCTGACCTTCAATTAAATCTAATGCGGGAATAATCATTTCTGTTCCTTATTCGACTTGCCGCTTTATCGCTTACAGCTTCCGTCTATTTTTTAGAGCTCTAGGAAGTTCTGAATTAACTTAGAACCGGCTTTTGATGAACGCTCTGGGTGGAACTGAACACCGTAATAATTGCCATTTTGAATCGCTGCGCTAAATGGATTTCCGTAGTCACATTCAGCAATGGTGTAGTCACCTACAGGCATTGCAAAGCTGTGTACAAAATAGAAGTACTCGCCCTCTTCAATATCTTTGAAAAGAGGGTTGCCAGCTTTAGCCGAAACGGTATTCCAGCCCATGTGAGGCAATGGCAAATCACCGGTTTGCATTAAACGAACTTCACCTTCAACCAAACCCAGACATTCAACGATATCATCCGCTTTCTGTCCTTTCTCTTCAGATAATTTACCTAGTAACTGCATACCTAAACAGATCCCTAGTAGCGGTTTATCTACCTTTGCCACCAGCTCAATAAGGTTACGCTCTTCAAGGTTCTTCATCGCTTCGCTGGCTGTTCCTACGCCCGGTAAGAACAGCTTATCCGCAGCAAGAACCACTGCTGGGTCTTTTGAAATCGTCACTGGATAGCCCAAACGTTCAATGGCGAATTTCACTGAAGAGACGTTGGCACAACCCGTATCGATAATGACAACTTTTTGTTCATTCGCCATTAGAGAACCCCTTTGCTGCTTGGCAACTCATTTCCCTGTACTTGAATAGCCTGACGCAGTGTACGACCAAACGCCTTAAACAAGCTTTCAATGATGTGGTGGTCATTCTCGCCAGTAGAAGACAAGTGCAGAGTGCACGCGAGTGTGTCAGTCAACGAACGGAAGAAGTGGTAAACCATCTCAGTGGATAAATCGCCAACTTCTGGGCGGCTGAACTCTGCGTCAAATTTCAGATAAGGGCGGCCTGATAGGTCTAATGCACATTGCGCTAAACATTCGTCCATTGGCAGAGTAAAACCAAAACGACCGATACCACGCTTGTCACCTAAGGCTTCTTTAATCGCCTGACCAAGTGCCAAAGCGGTATCTTCAACGGTGTGGTGATCGTCGATGTGTAAGTCACCATCTACTTTGAGCTTTAATTGGAAACCGCCGTGAGTGGCGATTTGATCAAGCATGTGGTCAAAAAAACCTAAACCCGTTTCGATCTGGTTACCGCCAGTCTCATCAAGATTAACTGCAACCTGAATGTCAGTTTCTTTGGTTTTGCGAACCACTTTTGCAGTGCGAGCTTTTACTGTTAGGTCTTTGACGATTTGTGGCCAGTTCATCGTTTCTGGATTGTACTGAATACCACGAATAGCCATGTTCTCTGCTAACTGTAGATCTGTAAGACGGTCACCAATCACAACCGATGATTTAAAGTCAACTTTGCCGCCTTGAAGGTACTCTTTCACCATTCCTAGCTTAGGCTTACGGCAAGAGCAGTTGTCTTTTTCAAAGTGAGGACAAATCAACACATCATCAAACTTCACACCTTGAGAGGAAAAGATATCCATCATCATGTTGTGTGGAGCATCGAAGTCTTCTTGCGGGTAGCTGCTTGTGCCTAAACCATCTTGGTTAGTCACCATTACTAAACGGTAACCCGCATCTTGTAGAGTCAACAAACTTGGGATAACAAAAGGTTCCAGTTTAAGTTTATCTAAACGGTCAACCTGAAAATCCACCGGAGGCTCAACAATCAAAGTGCCATCACGGTCGATAAAGAGAATTTTCTGTTGGGTGCTCATTGTAGAATCCTTTCTATTGGTAGTAGTTACGAATAAACGCGACGGTCTTTTCGCACTCTTCTCTATTGCCTACGCTAATACGCACACAATCTTCAATCGGTGAGTTACGTAAAATAATGCCTGAATCCCATGCTGCTTTGAACAAAGCATCACCGTCTGGGAACTTAACTAACAAGTAGTTACCCCATCCTTCAAACACTTGCACACCACTTACCATGGACAGACCCACTTGCATATATGCACGGTTAGCGTTTAGGTCCAGCACTTGGTATTTTGCACGAGCAAGTCCTGCTTCAGACAATGCTTGAGTAGCGATTTCCGCAACAGGCACTGGCACTGGGTATGGTGCGATGACTTTTAGCAGTACATTAATTAAATCTTCATTAGCAAGAGTAAAACCACAGCGAAGACCTGCAAGAGCAAACGCTTTGGATAGCGTACGTAGGATAGCTAAGTTTGGATACTGTGCCAGCAAATCAACCGTAGATGCTTCTGGGCAGAAATCGATATAAGCCTCATCCATCACGACAATCGCACGGTCTTTGGTCATCTCTAACAAAGAAACAATATCTTCACGTTTAACGAGATTACCAGTTGGGTTATTTGGGCTACAAACAAACACCAACTTAACGTTTTCTAGGTTGGCTTCAATGTTGGCTAAATCTAGCTGCCACTCTGCAGTCAGTGGAACTTTCTTACGTTCAACGCCAATGGTTTCTGCGCTGATTGCATACATGCCGTATGTCGGCGGGCAGAATAAAATCGCATCTTGGTTTGGTTCGCAGAATGCACGCACCAATAATTCAATGCCTTCATCAGCACCACGAGAAGTTAACACTTGCTCTGGTTTCACACCTGCATATGACGCATACGCGTTGATGAGTTCAGGTGGCTGGCATTCGCTATAACGGTTTAAGCGAGCAAAATTTGTTTTGTATTCGTTGTTGAATGGCGATTCGTTAGCGTTTAGCCACACATCACCACTTCCGCCAATGCGACGAGCAGAAAGATAAGGCGTTAATTGCTGAATTTGTTTACGAGCGAGTTTTTCCATGATGATTACGCCTTTTGTCCTTTATCAGTAAGGAGTTTCTCTATGCGGATAGTAACGGCACGTTTGTGTGCGTCTAAGCCTTCTGCTTCCGCCATTTTTACAACTGTTGGTGCTAGTGCTTTGAGACCATCTGCGCTTAGCTCTTGCACTGTCATACGTTTGCTGAAATCCGCTAAACCTAAGCTTGAGTAAGTGCGGGTATAACCGTAGGTTGGCAGCACGTGGTTAGTGCCTGAAGCATAATCACCCACTGATTCTGGTGACCAGTCGCCCAAGAAAATTGAGCCTGCATTGTCTAACAGAGGCACTAATTCACGAGGATTCTTAGTCTGAACAATCAGGTGCTCTGGGCCATAGTAGTTAGAAATTGAAACAGCCTGAGTTAACGACTCTGCAATTATGATTAAGCTTGAAGCGAGAGCTTTTTCAGCAGTTGCGGCGCGAGATAGCGACTTAAGCTGTTTTTGAACCGCATCAGCCACTTTATCCGCAACGACTGGTGAAGGTGTGACCAAAACAACTTGTGAATCAGGACCGTGTTCAGCTTGGCTTAGTAAGTCTGCTGCAATGAAATCCGCGTCCGCAGTTTCATCCGCAATCACTAACACTTCTGATGGACCAGCTGGCATATCAATCGCTGCGCCACGGAAATCATTACTCACTTGGCGTTTTGCTTCCGTTACATACGCATTACCTGGGCCAAAAATCTTATCCACTTTCGCTACGCTTTCCGTACCGTAAGCCATTGCTGCAATTGCTTGGCCGCCACCAACGTTATAAACCTCATCGATCTTACAAAGCTTAGCGACATAAAGAATTTCATCAGCAATCGGCGGAGGAGAACACAACACGACTTTACGACATCCGGCAATTTGCGCAGGTACACCAAGCATCAATACGGTTGATGGTAATGGCGCGCTGCCACCTGGAATGTACAAACCCACTTTGTTGATTGCACGAGTTACCTGTTCGCACACAACACCTGGCATAGTTTCAACTTTAATCGGTGCTGCTTTTTGTGCTTTGTGAAATTTAGAGATGTTGTTGTAAGCCAGTTCCAACGCTTGCTTCATTTCGTCATCAAGACGCTCACATGCCGCGTCAATTTCTTCTGCCGAAACACGAATTGAATCCGGTTTACACTTATCGAATTTCTCAGTCAGTTCTAAAAGAGCAGAGTCTCCTTCCGCTCGAACTTTGGCAATAACTTCCGCAACCGCAGCAGTGATATTCGCACCTTCAGCGATAGCAGGACGTTCCAATACTGAGTCTTGCTGAGTTTCACTCAGCGATTGCCAAACAATCGTTCTCATCGGAATTACTCCATCATCTTCTCAATTGGTAATACAAGAATAGAACTTGCACCAAGTGCTTTTAACTTTTCCATTGTTTCCCAGAACAAATTTTCAGCACTGACGAGGTGTACGGCTACGCGAGTTTTATCAGCAGAAAGTGGTAACACAGTTGGGTCTTCTGCGCCTGGAAGTAGCGCTGTGATTTGAGGTAGTTTTTCCACTGGCGCGTGCAGCATGATGTATTTCGATTCTTTCGCTTGTTGCACGCCGTTCATACGAGTAAGAAGGCGGTCAATCAACGCTGCTTTATCTGGAGCAAATTCTCCCGAACGTTGAATCAGTTTCGCTTTTGATTGGAATATCACTTCAACTTCTTTTAAGCCGTTCGCTTCAAGTGTCGCACCGGTTGATACCAAGTCAGCAATTGCATCAGCAAGACCTGCACGTGGAGCCACTTCAACCGAGCCAGTTAACATACAGGTACTAAAATCGATTCCTTGTTCTGCCATGTACGCTTTTAGAAGTTGAGGATAGGTCGTTGCAATACGCTTGCCTTTCAGGTCTTGTGGTCCGTTATATTCAATATCTTTGTCGATTGCGATTGAAAGACGGCAACCACCAAAGTCCATACGACGTAGGTCAACGAATTCGCTTGGCTGGTTTAGAGCAATGCGGTCATAACGAGTTTCTTCCAACACGTTCTCGCCAACAAAACCCAGGTCAACCACACCGTCCATAATCAATCCCGGAATATCGTCGTCACGAACAAGAAGAAGGTCAATTGGCATATTCATTGAGTGTACGACTAATCGCTCACCCATCACATTAAACTTCACACCACACTTCTTCAGTAAATCTTGGCATTCGTCGCTTAAACGACCTTTCTTTTGAACTGCTATTCTTAGGCGTTGTGTTTGCATTACATTCTTCCTTCGTAAAATATTGAAATCTTTAAGTTTTAATTAATCTAGATAGTAAAAAACCCTTGAGAGATTGGTCTCCCAAGGGTCTAAAATCTTAAAAATACTTTGATTTAACCACCGGGAGAATCCTGTCTCCCGGGTATGCGTACATCTCCCGAAAGACTCTTAGGGATGATGGTGATGATGAATGTTCATTACAAAATTACGCATACTTAATTACACCGAATGTGTTCATTGGATTGCTTTCAACACTATCTAAGCTCGTCTCATTTTTCAACAAAAAATTTCACTTTTTCTTATCTTTTTCTGTCAGCTACTTTCCAAGCATAAAAAAAGGAGGCCAAAGCCTCCTTCAATAAGCAGATACATAAAACATCAAGCTTGTGTGTAGCTTACCAATTTTGATTTGGCGAGCGCATTAAACACGAGACAGACTGCAACGAATGCCACTGTAGATGCTGCTAAAGAAGCCAGAACCGATAGCGTCATACCAAGAACAATGAAACCAACACATGATACACCAGCAACCGCCAACGCATATGGGAGCTGAGTTGCTACGTGGTCAATATGATTACAACGTGCACCAGTAGAAGACAAAATAGTGGTGTCTGAAATTGGAGAACAGTGATCGCCGAATACAGAACCAGCGAGTACCGCGCTCAGCATAGGTAGCATCAGAGCAATTTCCGTTGCCCCTGCCATATCGCCTGCGATTGGCAGCATGATGCCGAATGTACCCCAAGAAGTACCCGTAGAGAACGCCATAATGCCTGACAGTAGGAACAAAATAACTGGCAACCAATGTGGGTCGATATTGCCTTGAGCTAACGAAGAAAGGTACGCGCCCGTTTTCATGTCACCGATCACTGAACCAATTGTCCAGGCAAAGACAAGAATTAGAATCGCGCCAAACATCGACTTAGCACCAATCCAAAGCGTACGTGCAATTTCAGATATAGCGATACCTTGTTTAACTACTGTGAACAGAGCAACCGCTAAACCAACTAAACCACCGTAAATAAGTGATGTACCTACATCGGTATTTTCAAAAGCACCTAGTACGTTGAATGCTTTACCATCAGCGGCTAGTTCTTGACCACCGGTGTACAGCATTGAACCAACGGTCGCGATAATCAGCAGTACGATTGGGAAAATAAGGTCTGAAACCTTGCCCTTTTCACTTTCACGAATATCAAGCTCATCATTTAAATCGCGAGCTTGTTCGTCATTCTCAGACATATCATCATCGAAACCTTGGCCTTGAGAAGCATTGATTTCGTGTTGGCGCATCTGACCAATATCCATTTGGAACCATACAACAGCGAACACCATTAATAGTGCAAATACCGCATAGAAGTTCATCGGAACCAAACGCAAATAAGCACCAAGCGCAGAATACTCAGTAATACCGTGTGACACCAAAATACCGCCGATGATCGTCATGATGTATGCGCCCCAGCTTGAAGCAGGCATAACAACACACATTGGTGCAGCAGTAGAGTCTAGGATGTAAGCCAGTTTAGCGCGTGAAACATAAAAGCGGTCAGTAACAGGACGAGAAATTGAGCCAACCGCTAAGCTGTTGAAGTAGTCATCAACGAAAATGAAAACACCTAAGAAAGCAGCCAAAAGCTTCGAACCACGTTTACTTTTTACGCGAACCTGAGCCCACTCGGCGAATGCACGAGTACCACCAGAAAGCGTTAACAGTGCCGTCATCATGCCCAATAGCAATAAGAAACCGACAATACTCATATTCCAAGTATTCAGACCGCCGTCTTCAATAAATACGTTGGTTACTTTTGTGCCGACATAGCTAATCGCATCACCGATGGAGTAATCAGCAAGTAATAACGCACCAAGGGCAATACCCATTCCAAGGGAAACAAGTACACGACGAGTAATAATAGCGAGACTCAACGCCACTAACGCTGGGATTAGCGACAAAGGAGACGATGCAAAATCTAATAAATTCATGATCTTCAAAAACCAGTAATATTTCGGTTAGAGATCTACTGCAGATAAACCACATCGAATAATTTCAATGCGATTAATGTTGAACTAAGCGAAAGGGAAGTGAACACTCCACCCAACCCTACAGTAGCGCTCCATAGTTTAACAACAATATAGACTATGGCAGTGTTGCCCCTATTCGATGACAACCCCAGCTAGCAGATTGATGGCCTGACTAACTTCGGCGATATGGCCTTTCTCCGGTATTCATTGGCATCACCCCAATACTGGATACTGATCAATATCGCTCCTCTACGTCGGAGATAGAACAATTACCTACGCAATCTAGATATTGCGTGATCATTAAACATACTCCGCTTTAGGTGTGACGTATTGTACTTAACAAAACTGTCAATGCAACATAGAATTTCAATTTTCATTACATCTATTTATTCAGTGCGTGAATGAATTATATTTCATAATCTAACACCAAGTGTTGCGGGCCAAATTAGATTAATTGCATAAAAATGGCATGTGTCTGATGCTCTGAAGTACTAATATTTCCTTTCTATTTTTATGGCTAAGTTATAAAGGGCTAACTTTAATTACTACTATGGTGGAAATTTCAGAATATTTACATTAATGTTGGATTAATTATATTGTAAGAACTAATAAGTCAGTTTATTATTACCCCGTTAATTATTTAATTAAACAGGATTAAGAAATGTCGGAAATCACTAAAACTCTATTAAATATTCGTAGTCTTCGTGCATTTTCACGCGATCTAACTTTAGAGCAACTTGAAGAAGCGCTTGATAAATTAACGATCGTAGTTGAAGAGCGCAGAGAGTCTGAAGAAAAAGAACAAGCGGCTCTAGCTGAACAAGAAGCAAAATTAGCAGCAATTGCTGAGCAAATTGCTAATGACGGTATTGATGTTGAAGCATTAATTTCTGCTCTTGCTGGCGAAACAAAATCTAAATCAAAAGCAAAAGGCAAACGCGCACCTCGTCCAGCGAAATATAAATACATGGACAACGGCGTAGAGAAAACTTGGACAGGCCAAGGCCGTACACCTTCAGCAATTCAAAAAGCTTTAGATGAAGGTAAAACTCTAGAACAATTCGAAATTTAATTTTCTAGTTATCAAAAAAAGGCTCCGAATTCGGAGCCTTTTTTATACCTATTATTTAGTGATACTGATAAATATAACGTTATTCAGGTTAGCGTTATCTTTCCCAATACGCTTCTTCTAAGCTGTCTTCACGTTCAGGAAGACCACGAGATAAACGAGGAGAATGCTGAGCCAACACTTCGTAACTTACTCGATTTGCGTATTTACAAACTTGTGAGAAAGAAGAATAGGTTAAGAAATTATGTTGATGCTTACTTGAATTTGGCACATTACCTTTATGGTATTTATTTGCTGCCATATCATGAAGTAATGCTGACAAAGCTGCATCACCTGCCCCATTAGTGTTCTTAATTTTCTCCGGACCACCCATATAAGGTGAAATATGAGAATAAACTCGAGTCGGATTCTCGCAGCTAAATCTGGTTGCTGGGCGACTAAATTCGAAGCGATTGAACTCTGGAATAGCTCCCGGCAATAATGGTAAAGAAGTTTCTCTTTTACTTTCGTCTTCAGTATAACCCGCCATATATAAACCCACAGGTCCAGCGGTACATAAAACTAAATCAACCCAATCTAAAGCTTTATCCGAAGCTTTTAATGGATCACTCTCACCCGTTAATGCTTCCGCTTCATCTTCATTCATTGCAACAACAGAAACATGATCACGCAAAAATTCCTGCCAATATTGAGGGTCATCCTGAATAACGAATTTTGTTCCTAGCGTTAATACAACTGGCACATCATATTTCTTAGCATATTCAATTGCGCGCATTGTAGCTTGTGGCATTGGGTCGCCTTCTTTACAACGAACCAAATATGCAGTGATCACTAGCGCAGATGCATTTTTAAATATTTTTTCAGGAATGCTCTCAGGGTGAAGCTTATTCATTTGGCCTTCGCTAATTGCAAAAGTACGTTCACCATCTTCTGTAATTAATGCGAAACAGCGTCCAATCGCACCATCAACACCTTGCAGATAATTGAGATCCATACGGCTAGAGGTATTACATAAATAACGATAACCGTAGCTGCCAATTTTAATATCTTGGCTCATCACACCCAATAGCGTTGAACGGTCATCCGCTAGCACAGAATAATTGTGCAACGTATTACCAATAGTTCCGCCCGCAAATTCATTTTTGATTAAACCATTTTGCTTTAACTCGTTGTACAAAGCTTCAGCGGCCTCATCATTAATGACTAAAGAATGTCCCTTGCTCAGGCCATAGCGTTCAATGAGTTCGGAATCCACTTTCGCTTCAATATCAACCAACGTCTGATCAATACCGATAATATGTGTGCGAGATAATCTCTTATTATCTTGCGCTTGGATGATTAATGGATCACGTGCATCGACTGGAAAGTAATGCTTTGACTTACGTTGGCCAGGAAATTTCATAACGATAATTTAGGTGCGTGAGAAGAAAAGAGCCGGAATTTTACCCTGCGTCCAGTAAGGCAGCAACTCAACAAAGGATAGCAAACGTTTACGTAGTAAAAGTTTTTTACACAAGTCTTTTTTACAACGATAGTAGATAACGATTACATTTCTATTTCCCACATCAATGAAGCTGAAATACACCAAATCAGAAGTGTGAACTCAGTCTCTGATCTGTCCTCAAAAAAGTCTTTCTGTTAGAATCTGCGTCCAAGTCAATCAAGTGGTATTAAGTCATGTCAGATAACCGCAACGCAAACAGCCAAAAGAAAGTCATTGTAGGCATGTCAGGTGGCGTTGATTCTTCCGTTTCAGCATATCTTCTTCAACAACAAGGCTATCAAGTAGAAGGCTTGTTCATGAAGAACTGGGAAGAAGACGATAACGAAGAGTATTGTACGGCAGCAGAAGATCTTGCTGATGCACAGGCTGTCTGCGACAAACTTGGTATCTATTTGCACACGATTAATTTCGCAGCGGAATACTGGGACAACGTGTTCGAATATTTCTTAGCGGAATACAAAGCGGGTCGTACACCAAACCCAGACATTCTTTGTAACAAAGAAATCAAGTTCAAAGCATTTTTAGAGTTTGCAGATGAAGTGTTAGATGCAGACTATATAGCTATGGGTCACTATGTTCGTCGCACCTTCGTAGAAGAAGGTGAAAAGCCACAAATGCTACGTGGTAAAGACAACAACAAAGACCAAAGCTACTTCTTATATACACTGAGCCACGAACAGGTCGCACGCAGTTTGTTCCCAGTCGGTGAATTAGAAAAACCAGAGGTTCGCCGTATTGCTGAAGAGCAAGGTTTAATCACAGCGAAGAAAAAAGATTCAACAGGTATCTGTTTTATCGGTGAGCGCAAATTTACAGACTTCTTGTCTCGCTATTTGCCTGCTCAACCGGGTAAAATTGAGACCCCTGAAGGTAAAGTTATTGGCGAACATCAAGGCCTTATGTACCACACATTAGGTCAGCGCAAAGGCTTGCACATTGGTGGTCAAAAAGGTGGCGGCGGTAACGAAGACCCATGGTACGTTGCAGAGAAAGATCTCAAACGTAACGTGCTTATCGCAGTACAAGGCGCAGACCATCCGTTATTGAAATCATACGGATTAATGGCTTCACAACTACATTGGGTTGATCGTACCCCAGTGAAAGAAGCGTTCCGCTGTTCAGTGAAGACACGTTACCGTCAAACTGACATTCCTTGTACCGTTATCCCTGTGGATGACAACAACATCAAAGTGATGTTTGATGACCCACAAGTCGCAGTTACCCCAGGACAGTCTGCTGTTTTCTACCAAGGCGATGTATGTCTAGGTGGCGGCATTATTGAACAACGTATTTGTTAAGGAGTATTTACGTGGCTAACACAATTTATG
This sequence comes from Vibrio plantisponsor, assembly GCF_013041605.1. GTDB lineage: Bacteria > Pseudomonadota > Gammaproteobacteria > Enterobacterales > Vibrionaceae > Vibrio > Vibrio plantisponsor. The sequence continues at coordinate 276,507 of NZ_JABEQC010000004.1, forward strand.
ACCGAACTATCGCATTTGCTGGAATTTGCCAAGCTGTCGCTTTAGTGCAAAAAGTAGCGAAAGACGGTTACTGTGATTCAGACGCGTTTGAAACTTCACTGCGTGCAATTTTGGCAACCAATCCAAGTAATACTATTGGTGTTTTCGGTAGCGAAGCCGATTTAAAAGTTGGTCTTGAGTGTCTGGTGAATGGCATTGATAGCACCCCTACGGGCAGTGTTATTACTCGCTATATTATTAGCTTACTGGCTTTAGAGCGTAAACTAACCAGCCGCAGAGATGCGATGTCTCAACTGGGTGATCGCATTCAAATGATCGAACGCCAAGTTGAACATTTTGATTTGCTTGATGAACAGATGATCAGCAATCTAGCGAGTGTTTACCTCGATGTGATCAGCCCTATCGGCCCTCGCATTCAAGTTGCAGGTACTCCAGCGGTATTACAGCAAACCGCAAACCAACAAAAGGTGCGCGCACTACTGTTATCCGGTATTCGTTGTGCAGTACTTTGGCGTCAAGTCGGCGGCCGACGTCTCCATCTTGTCTTCGGACGCAAGAAGATGGTTGATCAAGCCAAGATATTACTGGCCAGAATGTAATCGTTAGCTCGCACCATGCGAGCTAATTTTTTTACTCATCGTTTTTGAGTAGCAGAAATCTCGCGCAAACGTTTGCGCAATATTCGTGACAATTGCCATTGATACTGGTATAAAGCACACGAAATTTAGAAACCAATTCAGGAGAAGATCATGGAACTGTCAGCATTGACTGCTGTTTCACCAGTAGACGGCCGTTACGGCAGTAAAACTATTGCACTACGCAGTATTTTTAGTGAATTTGGCTTACTTAAATACCGTACTATCGTTGAAATTCGCTGGTTACAGAAGCTTGCAGCAACAGCTGAGATTGCAGAAGTTCCTGCATTCAGTGAAGAAGCAAACAAATTCCTTGATAGCGTTGCAGCAAACTTCAGCGAAGCTGATGCACAACGTATCAAAGATATCGAACGCACAACTAACCACGACGTAAAAGCAGTGGAATATTTCCTAAAAGAAAAAGTTGCTGGCGTTGCTGAGCTTCACGCAGTTAATGAATTCATTCACTTTGCATGTACTTCTGAAGACATCAACAACACGTCTCACGCTCTGATGCTTAAAGAAGCTCGTGATACGGTTATTCTTCCTGAAATCCGTAATATCATTGATGCTATCCGTGGCTTAGCGGTTGAATACCGTGATATCCCACTTCTGTCTCGTACTCACGGTCAGCCTGCTTCTCCATCGACTATGGGTAAAGAGATGGCGAACGTTGCGTACCGTATGGAACGTCAATACAAGCAAATCGCGAACGTTGAAATCCTAGCGAAAATCAACGGTGCTGTAGGTAACTACAACGCGCACCTTTCTGCTTACCCAACGGTTGATTGGCACAAATTCAGCGAAGAGTTCGTTACAGAATCTCTTGGCGTAACTTGGAACCCGTACACAACTCAAATCGAACCTCACGATTACATCGCTGAGCTATTTGATGCTGTGGCACGTTTCAATACGATTCTTATCGACTTCGACCGTGACGTATGGGGCTACATCGCTCTGGGTCACTTCAAGCAAAGAACAATTGCTGGCGAAATCGGTTCTTCAACCATGCCGCACAAAGTTAACCCAATCGATTTCGAAAACTCAGAAGGTAACTTAGGCCTGGCAAACGCTGTGTTTACTCACCTAGCACAAAAACTGCCTATCTCTCGCTGGCAACGTGACCTTACAGACTCAACGGTACTACGCAACCTAGGCGTGGGCGTGGGTTACGCAATCATTGCCTACACGTCGACTCTGAAAGGTATCAGCAAGCTAGAAGTGAACCGCGAAGCTCTACTGGCTGAACTGGATAAGAACTGGGAAGTTCTAGCAGAGCCAGTACAGACGGTGATGCGTCGTTACGGCATTGAAAAACCATACGAGAAGCTAAAAGAGCTGACTCGTGGTAAGCGTGTTGACGGTGAAGCAATGCGTAACTTCATTGATGGCCTAGAACTGCCAGAAGAAGAAAAAGCGCGTTTGAAAGAAATGACACCTGCAAGCTATATCGGTCAAGCGATTGAGCTTACTGACAAGCTATAAGCTGTAATTAGATTGAAGAAGGGAGGCTGAGCCTCCCTTTTTAATTGCCATAAGTTTATTTATTGACTCTTTTCGAAGAACAGCGTTACCCGCCCCACTTCAATACCAAACTTTTTAATCTTGGTGATGTTAAATACCCGAGTCTCATCTTGACGGTAAAGCCAGTCATCAAAAGTCACCTCAATTTCACCATCGTCCATTTTTAACAAGAAATCATACTTCCACTGAAGTGCATTGCCGACTTCCTGACCGATAGCGTCACCAATAACATCGTCAGCTCGCCCAAGATAAAAACCATTCGACGAACGCTGAATTGCCCAAACCCGTTGGCTCTTCTCGCCATCGTCAAAAATAAAATCTTCGGTCAGTGTCAGAGTGTTACCGATAATATGACCTTCAATATCCACTTCAAAGCGTCGAGTCTGCTTGTCGGTATAATCTTGCACCATTCCCCAAGCTTTCGTCTTGCCCTCGAAATAACCGAACAGGTCGAACTTCGGTTCACTTTGCTGATAATCCGACAACTCGGCGCTGCATGCCGTTAATAGCAGCAATACTGACGCCACAAAACTCTTTCTAACCCAACTCATCATCGATTCATCCCTAATAGTTGTTGGCGCAAGGTTTGATATTCCGTTTTCGGTGATAACCAAATTGCCAGAAACGCATCATTCAATGATTCATCGTCTATCGCTCCCACCACTTTCTGCTCACCAGAATTGGAGATATAGACAAACTCTCCCGAAGTGCCATCCGTAACATAAATCAGCTTTTCCCCAGTTTTCACTCTGGGGAAAATAGCGGTTAACGTTGGCATCCAAGAGGCGATCTTCTCATCGCTGAAACCTTGTTTTTGCCATTGCTCCTGTGTAGCTTCGAGCAATTGAGTGCTGCTGATATCCCTTAGATAGCGAATTTCCAACGCTACAGGATGCGGTGAAATATCACCCTCTAGTTTGTATTTGCCGTCTGGCGAACGTAACTGGGAGGAGTAAATATCCAGCCACAGCCAAGAAAGGGTCGCCTGACCGACAATCGGCCACTGTTGCCATTGGCGAACAACATCATTTGCATTTCCCGTTGCACTGACGTTAGCGCTGACGAGAGCTAGCAGTGTCAGGATTCTTGTTCGAAACTGAGTAATCATTTACAAACACCCTCATGATTAACCACGCTACACCAGCCCATTGCACTGTTAACACAACCAGCGAACCTACAACGGGCAATGAAAATTCAACCGCTGAAAACTTATATCCAGCCCAGTAACTCAAAGCACCACAGACGCCGACAAACAGCATTACCAAGCCTTTGGGGTATTTGCTTAAATGCGGTACCCATTGCCTTGCGTACCAGACAAACACAAGCCAGAGAGCGGCAAGCCATACAGGTACGTGTGCACTTTTAAATACCAATAGGCCAATTGCGCTGTTAAAGGAATCTAAAGCAATACCTCCGACACCTAGCGCTAATATCCTGCCAATATCATCACGGCTTGAATATGCTGCATAACCTAGGGTCACCAGCCCCAAACCCAGTGTGAGCCACTGAAAGCGATCCTGCCCCAGAACAGCGAGAAACCAGATTATCTGGAACCAGAGTGATACGACGAATAAGCGCCCCACCGTTAGCCTCGTTGCAAAGTCATATGAATGGTACTTATGGTTCGCGCGTTAAAGCCGCCTTCGCAATAACAGAAGTAGTAACGCCACATACGAATGAAACGCTCGTCATAACCAAGTAGTGAAACTTGCTCTAGTGACTGTTCAAAACGTAGTCTCCAGTCTTTCAGCGTCTGCGCATAATCGAGTCCTAAATCAAAAATGTCTCTGGTGATTAAATCACTGTGCTGAGTAGCCGTTTGAGTCAGTACCGTAACCGATGGTAAAAATCCGCCCGGGAAAATATATTTCTGAATAAAATCAACATTATTGCTGTAATAGTCGTAACGCTGATCAGCGATAGTAATCGCTTGTATTGCCATTAAACCTTTCGGCTTAAGTAACGACTGGCACTTCTTGATGTAAGACTTAAGATACTGCTTACCGACAGCTTCAATCATTTCGATAGAAACCAGCTTATCGTACTGACCTTCCAACAATCGGTAGTCTTGCTTGAGTAAGGTGACACGGTCACCCAAACCAGCTCGCTCAATTTGCTCTTTTGCATAACTGTATTGTTCTTCCGAGATGGTGGTAGTGGTGACATGGCATCCGTAAGTTTGAGCCATGTAAATCGCCATAGCGCCCCAACCGGTACCGATTTCAATCACGTGGTCACTCGGTTTCAGTTGTAACTGCTGGCAGAGGCGTTCCATCTTGTTAATCTGCGCTTGCTCTAACGTGTCATTTGGCGACGAGTACAACGCACTTGAGTAGAGCATTCGTTTATCTAGGAAGGTCTTGTAAAGTTCATTACCCAGATCATAATGCGCTTCGATGTTTTCTTTTGCCTGATCAATGGAGTTTCGTTTAAACCAATGGCCAACCTTATACGCCCATTGTGTTAACCAACTGCTGCGTTGCTCAATTCTGTCTAACGCACTCATGTTTTTCGCCATGAGCTCCATCAAAGCCGTTAGATTTGGGCTATCCCACCAGTCATCCATATACGCTTCTGCGGCTGCAATGCTGCCACCTTTCAATAGCCGCGAATAAAAATCGGGATGCTTAACCCAGATCACAGCATGAGGTTCATCTTGATTTTTATGACCAAACTGCTGCTGATTAGACGCCTGATCAGAAAAAGACTCCACAATCGTTAAGCTGCCGACATCCAAGTACTGCAAAAATTTAAATGCAACGTTGCGAGCGCTTTTCTGCCACGCAGATAAGCTGGTTGGCATATCCATAGAAGTCACATTTATCATTGCGTATTCTCCTTACTACGATTGTTTTCTTTTTTTTGTGTGTTCGGATGATCATGAATCGGCACACCTTTCATCCATAGTTTCAGCGCATGCCAGTAAATCCCTAATGTCACTTTTATCGCCATAACCGGCGTTTTTACTAACAAAGCAAGCAAACCTTTGGTGGTAAATTCTTGGCCTTTCATAGCCAGAGTTGCGTCGAATGCTTTACCTTCGCGATGACATTCCAAATGCACCATTAACGACTCAGTCAACGGCTTTAACTTCCACTGGTACTGCTGATCTATCGGATTAAACGGAGAAACATGAAACGCTTTGTCATGTTGCCAGTTCTCTCCTTCTGCGCCCATGTCAGCTGGTATCGCGTAGTAATGGCGTTCATTCCAAGGTGTGTTGCTGACTTCTGCCAGCAAATAACGCCACTCACCATTTTCGTCATAAAGGTAATAGAAATTTACAGGACTGAAGTAGATACCTAAGTAGCGTAAATGAATCACTGCAAGCACCTTGCCTTCTATTCGGTTGCCCGTAAGTTCAAATACTTTATCTTGTACAGCCTGTTTGAGTTCACCCTCTCCAAGGTAGTCTTCACGACGTAACCTTGCCCAGTGCCACCATTTCTCGCCAAGTCCCCAGACTTTTTTCGACAAGGAAGTCCATTCATCCAAGTCAATGCACGGCATAAACAAGGAGTAGGTCAGCGCATGATTCTTAGGAGTGAAGCGTCTGTGCCTCACACTCCCAACAAGCAGTTGGCTGTTAAGGGCTGACATTACGCAGCCCCTTTCATCTTGGCTTCATTAGCGCGTGCAATATTGGTCACCACATCCAACGCGCTTCGTACACCATCTTCATGGAAACCGTTGTGCCAGTACGCTCCACAGAACCAAGTATGATTTTGTCCGCTGATTTCTACTTTACGTTGCTGTGCTTTAATCGACTGTTCGGTAAACACTGGATGATGATAAACAAAGCTGCGAAGAATCTTGCTCGGATTAATGTGCTCACTGCTATTTAGCGACACACAGAAAGTCTCTGGTGCATCAATATGCTGCAAAATATTCATGTTATAGGTGAGTGAAGGTAGGCGAGAATCCTGCCCTTTATCTCCTCTCAACCAGTAGTTCCATGACGCCCAAGCCGCTTTACGCTTAGGCAGCAAACTGGTGTCGGTATGCAGAATCACTTCGTTTGCCTGATAACCGAGCTGAGACAGAATTTGCTGCTCGCTTTCTGTCGCATCTTCCAGCATCGAAAGTACCTGATCGCTGTGACAAGCAAATATCACTTCATCGAACCACTCGGTTTTGCCAAGACTTGATACTTCAACACCACCAGCAACACGTTTTACTTTGTTGACAGGTGAGCTGGTTCGAATGTTGTGCTTAAACCCTTGAGTTAGTGGTTCAATATAGGAGCGAGAGCCGCCTTGAATAACATTCCATTTAGGACGATTGCTGATATCAAGCAGACCGTGATTTAAGAAAAAGCGCAGGAAAAACGTTAATGGAAACGCACGCATATCCGCCAGAGACGACGACCAAATAGCAGCGCCCATCGGAAGAATGTAGTTTTCACAGAAATAATGCGAAAAGCCGTGATGATTGAGAAACTGCCCAAGAGTTTGCAAATTGACTTCAGACTCCTTAGCTTCTTGCTTGGCTAACTTGTTAAAACGCAGAATTTCGGAAATAAACTGATAGAAACGCGGGTTCAGCCAATTACGTTTCTGAGCAAACAGAGTCATGATCGTATGACCATTGTATTCGAGATCATTCGCATCATTACGAACACTGAAACTCATTTCGGTCGGCGTCGTTTTCACACCTAACTCGGCCATTAAACTAATGAAGTTAGGATAAGTACGATCGTTATAAACAATAAAACCTGTATCTACAGCGTAAGTTTTTCCGCCAACTTCAACGTCAACCGTGGCTGTATGACCACCAATATAATCATTGGCTTCAAATACCGTAATGTCGTGCTGTTCATGCAGATAGTAACCGCAAGACAAACCAGAAATACCTGTACCAATAATTGCAATCTTCATCTTGTTTTCCTTTTAAGACCGAAACAGCAGACCAGTCACTGCGTGCTGCCATGAGTAAGGTAATAACCCCAGTATTCTTAAAATCCAGGTAAATCGTTTGGGGAAATAAATGTTAGCTTGCCCCTTGTCTAAACCTTTCTGAATCGCTTCTGATGCTTGTTCAACGCTGATGAGCATGGGCATAGGAAAGGTATTTTTCGCGGTTAGCGGCGTATCAACGAAACCTGGAAAAATTGTAGACACCTCAACGCCTCGCTCGCGCCAGTCTAAGCGTAATGAACGAGCGATGTATCCGACGGCTGCTTTGGATGCACCATAAGCTTCCGCTCTCGGCAAGGCCAGCTCACTGGCGATTGAACTCACCACCGCTACTCTGTGCCCTGAAACTAAATGAGGCTCTATCGCTTCAATAATATTAGTCAAACCAAATACGTTGGTTTGAAACACTCGCTCAACCAGTTTCGAGTCCATTTCTCCATTATCGATATACTCACAATTGCCCGCGTTAAGGAGCCAAAGGTCTGGAGTCAAAGATAAACTGCGCAGCGCATTGAATGTCTGCACTCGGTCCGTAATATCAAACTCGCAAGTTTCAATATTTGGATACGCTTCATCAAGCTTAGCCAAAGATTCTTTATTTCTCCCACAAGCGATCACTCGCCAGCCTCGTTTGGCATAATCCAACGCCAACTGCTGCCCAATGCCAGATGTTGCTCCAGTAATCAGTACCGCACTCATTGGCCCAGCCTCCGCTTAATGCTTTTAATGACTCCACCAAGTAAAGGGATGTGCTCGTAAAGCATTTCGCCCAGATCAAAGTAGTCTCGGTGGGATATAACCTTGCCGTCGGCAAATTTAAGATGGCTCATACCATTAACATCAATAGGATTGCCGCCAGATAACTTGGGGTGCTGCAAGTGCATGGTCCAAGTTATAAATCCGTCATTGTCAGACTGATGTTGTTCGGCTATTGAAAACTCACATCGCTCAACATTCTGATAAAGGTTAGCAAAATAGCTTTGCAGTGCTTCCAGCCCTTCTATCCGATGCGCCGCATCTTCAAATACCACCTGCTGGTGATAAACCTCTGGCAGCAAATGCAAATTGTCTTTACTGAGCTGCTGATAAAACTGGGCGATAACTTGGATATCCATATTCGCTAAACCTGTACAAATTTATTTTCCGTATAAGTTAAGTGTTAGGATAGCGCACAAAGAAAAGTTGTACAAAAAAATATTTGTACAACTTTTTGTAAGAATTCTTTAGCAGAGAAATTTAACAGTATGCAGAGGAGACAAATTGAAGGCACAAAAAAGCCAGCTAAGAAGCTGGCTTATAAATTTTAAGAATTGCGCAATGCAGCAATACGTTTATCAAGCGGTGGATGACTCATCAGTAGCTCAGTCATCGTACGCTTACCGTTGATACCGAACGCCATCATAGAACCTTCCAATTGAGGTTCGTAGCTCATCTTCAGGCGCTCTAGTGCCGCAATCATCTTGTGCTTACCCACCAATTGAGCAGCGCCCGCATCAGCATGGAACTCACGATGACGGCTGTACCACATGGTAATGAAGCTTGCTAGGAAGCCTAACACCAATTCAAGCACCATAGAGACACCGAAGTACACCATCATGTTGCTGCCCTGACCTTCTTCGTCACTGTTACGAGAAGCAACAATGTTAGCAATGAAGCGCGACAAGAAGATCACGAATGTGTTCACAACACCTTGCATCAAGGTCATGGTAACCATATCGCCGTTTGCAATGTGGCTAACTTCATGAGCAAGCACAGCTTCGGCTTCATCACGCGTCATGTTATGTAGCAAGCCTGTAGAAACCGCCACTAACGAATCATCACGTTTTGCACCAGTAGCGAATGCGTTCATATCTGGAGAATCGTAAATAGCAACAGTAGGCATACCAATACCTGCTTGCTGCGACTGACGCTTCACCGTTTCCAGCAGCCAGTGCTCCATTTCGTTACGTGGGTTTTCAATTACAACACCGCCCACCGAGCTCAGAGCCATCCTCTTTGACATCAAGAGTGAAATAAATGAACCGCCGAAACCAAACACGGCTGCCATTACGAGCAAGCCAGACAAACTACCCGGTTGCATCCCTGTAGTGGCATAAACAATATTCAAAACCACACTTAGCACCATTACGACGGCTAGGTTGGTTGCCAGGAATAACAATACTCGCTTCATTAATTATCTCCGTTGAGGAAAGCTGACTATTAGCCTGAAGTCACTAAGGTATTCCACACAAAGGCTTCAGGAGTTTTCTAATACATAGTGTCTGCGATTTAAAAAACAAGGTTAAGTGATAAATTGAAACATTTAATGTCAATTATGTGGCTATAATGTAAACAGATCCGATCTCTGCAGAGTTAGACTTTTGTCGTATTGAGGCACAAGTCGAAAGAGATTAAATTCCGAGCAGTGAGAGAGACATCATAACGAAGGATATCATCATGGCTGAAGCTCAAAGTTATAAAATGGCAATCGACCTACTCCGCTGCCATTTAGGCTTAACTGAAGAAGAAGCGAAGTTGCAACTGGGTATTGGTCAGGAACAATCTGTGCAACAACATATCGCTGAAACTCAACAAGCATTCGCTATGCTGGGTTTGAACAAAGAAGTGTAATCAAACAGATTTAAAAAGGGCTGCATTAATGCAGCCCTTTTATTTTGCCTTATAGCCAAGCTAACTCAGAATACTTGGTTTGGAACCCGACTACGCGAGTTCCTTTTCCATCAAAGGTTCAAGATTGATGTATTTACCAAGTTCCGTGCGTTTCGCGCTTGGGACATACGGGATTTCACCCAGTTTTGGTGCTCGAATACGAGATTCCAACACCTCAATAATTTCAGCGTAGTGTTCAGTGCCTGGGTTAATACGGTTTGCCACCCAACCAACAATCGTCAAACCATCCGCTTCAATACTTTCTGCTGTAAGCAGCGCGTGACTTAAACAGCCAAGTTTCACACCCACCACTAATACAACGGGCAATTTCTCTTGCTTAACCCAAGAGGAGAGACAGTCTGTATCCGAAACTGGCACTCGCCACCCACCCGCACCTTCAACCAACACGGTGTCCGCTTTGGTTTTCAGGTAAGCGAGCTTGTCACTCAACACCTTGTAATCGATAGTCAGATTCTCGTGCTTAGCTGCAATGTGTGGCGATGCAGGCAATTCTAGCGCGTATGGATTGACGTCGTCATACGGCATTTCTTGTGTCGCTACTTTCATGAGATGGAGCGCGTCAGAGTTTCGTAAACCTTGCTCTGTTCTCTCACAACCCGCGGCTACTGGTTTATAGCCAATTGTTGTAAAGCCCTTACTGGCAATCGCTTGCAATATCGCTTTTGAAGCCACTGTTTTACCAACATCGGTGTCCGTACCCGCAATAAATAATGCATTTATCATCGATAAATTACCCCTAAACAAACCTGATATGTTGCAGGTAAAGAACCTTGCTGACTTCGAAATCGCTCGTAGGCCTGTTCGACTTGAATCAGTGCCCGTCTTCCCGTCAACCCCTGAGATCTTGAATGGATATGGTTCGCCCCGATGCCCTTTAGATCGCGCATGAGTTCAAAAGCGGTGTCATACCAAACAATCATCTCGGCCAAGTTTAAGTGATGCTTAGGAAGCTCGGCTTGCGCTAACGCAATTTTTACCTGATTGAAAGAAATGAACTCATTAACATGTTGATGAGAATCAATTTTCCTCCATGACTGCTTAAGTTCAGCCAAAGAGCCATCAAGCAAAGTAGAAAAGTAACCACGACCTAATGGTTTGAGTACTCGTCGGATTTCCGCCAGAGGCGTGGATAAATCGTCACACCACTGAAGAGCCAGACTTGAAAAAACAATATCAAACTCGCCAGCAGAAAAAGGCAGTTGTTCCGCATCGGCATGAACATACGTGACCGAATCCTCACCACAACGCACCCTCGCCTGCTCAAGCATAGCTGGAGAGAGATCAGCGCACACCACATTCGCTCCTAGCTGTTTAAGTTGTTGTGAAAAGTAGCCAGTCCCACAGCCCAAATCGAGAACACGAAGACCTGATAAATCTGCGGGTAGTTGATTCAATAGACGATGACCAACATCGCGCTGAAATGTCGCGTGCTTATCATAGGTCGCAGCAGCTTTGCTAAAGGCGCTTGAAATAGCAGATTTATCTTTGCTTTCAATCTCTGAGCGTAAGGCAAGTTCACTCATTTATTTGACTCCATACACTGAACTAAAGCGCTCGCTAACGCCGAGATATCTTTGATACTGTGATTGGCCGTCAGCGTGATACGTAATCGAGCTGAGCCTTCAGGAACCGTTGGCGGACGAATAGCCGTCATCCAAAATCCCTTATCTTTCAGTTGTCGCGCAACGTTAAGTGCGTGCTGAGATTTACCCAAAATAAAAGGTTTGATTGGTGTACACGTCGCGACATAGCCGTCAACTGACTGCAATAGTTCATCATAAACCTGAGACAGCTCATGAAGCTTTTCGCGTCGCCATTGCTGAGTCTGAATCATGCCAATAGCGTGAGTAATGGCATAAGCCTGCGCTGGAGGGATAGCCGTCGAATAGACATGATGTCGTGCGAACTGAGTCAGATAGTTCCCTACTTCTTCACTGCACAGAATAGCCGCACCTGAGAGTCCGAATGCTTTGCCGAACGTCACAACCAGTATCTCGGGTTGGATGCCCGCTGCATTACAACTGCCGGCGCCATCTTCGCCTAAAACGCCCACGCCATGGGCATCATCGACCATCAACCAAGCATTGTTTCGTGTTAGTTGATGAATTTCCTTCAGTGGAGAGATGTCGCCATCCATACTAAAGACGCCTTCTGTCACCACCAACGCATTCTGATCACCAGAGAGCAGTTGAGATAAGTGCAGGACATCGTTGTGCTTAAAGCGCTTCATTGTTGCTTGGCAAAGCACCCCAGCTTCCATTAATGAAGCATGATTTAGCTTATCTTGTAGTAGCAGATCATCTTTATGCATCAGAGTAAAAAGCAACGCCTGATTAGCACTGAAGCCAGAACCAAACAATACTGCTCGATCAAAGCCCAGCCACTCACATAGCGAGCTCTCCAAACTGGCATGCGCCGCTGAGAACCCAGTCACCAGAGGAGAAGCGCCGCTTCCTGCGCCATAAACATCCAGTCCGGCTTGCCACGCACTCGTTAGCGCTTTATCACTGGCAAGCCCCAGATAGTCGTTGCTGGAAAAGTTGATAAACTCCGTCTCACCACACTGAGTTGAGACCTGATTTCCGCCTTCTAACACCTGAAGCGAGCGAGTTAAACCGAGAGTTTCCCGTTCGAGTAATGCCCCCTGAACGCGAGCTCTAAACTGTTGCGTCATAGAATAAATCGTCGGCAGTTGGACGAGAGGCAACGCGTTCTACTACGCGATCAAGCAGTTCATTCTCAGCGATTTCATCCGGTTTCTGCGCTACTTGCTGACTGTTAATTCCAAGCTTTTTAAACAACAACATATCGCTGTCTTCTGCTGGATTTGGTGTGGTTAATAACTTGCAACCGTAGAAGATTGAGTTTGCACCTGCCATAAAACACAGCGCCTGCATCTGCTCGTTCATTTTTTCGCGCCCTGCTGATAAACGCACCGCAGACTTAGGCATCATGATACGAGCCACCGCGATCAAACGAATGAAGTCAAACGGTTCAACATCTTCAACATCTTCCAGCGGCGTACCTTTTACTTTCACCAGCATGTTAATTGGCACACTTTCAGGGTGAACCGATAAATTAGCCAGTTCAACCAGTAAACCCGCGCGGTCGTTTGTACTTTCGCCCATTCCAATAATGCCACCGGAGCAGATTTTCATCCCTGCTTCGCGTACGTGAGAGAGTGTATCTAATCGGTCCTGATAGGTACGAGTTGTGATGATGTTTCCGTAATATTCAGGTGAGGTATCAAGGTTGTGGTTGTAATAATCCAAACCAGCTTCAGCCAGTTCGCTCGCCTGTTCTGCATTCAGCATGCCCAGCGTCATACAGGTCTCCAGACCCATATTTTTCACACCTGAAATCATCTCTTTAAGGTATGGCATATCTCGGCTTTTCGGGTTTTTCCACGCGGCACCCATACAGAAACGTGTTGAACCTGAATTTTTCGCTTTCCGCGCGGCATCAAGCACTCGCTCAACTTCCATCAAGCGTTCTTTCTCCACATCGGTACGATAATGCGCGCTTTGAGGACAATATTTGCAGTCTTCAGGACAAGCACCGGTTTTAATCGACAACAAGGTGCTCACTTGAACATGGTTGTGAGGCTGGTACTGACGATGAACCAACTGAGCTTCGAAAAGCAGATCCATAAAAGGTTTTTCAAGCAGTGTTTTTACTTCAGACACTGTCCAGTTGTGACGAATTTCCACGTGTAATCCTTATTGATAATTATTGTTCTGTGCCTTTCTCACTGAGGGCTCTTATCTCGCTTAACTCGCCGATCAAAAACCGAACACTTCTAGGCATTTATGCTTGGTTAGTCTAACGACACGCGATAAACTGTCAACACAATAGATCACACAAAGTTTACGTTAGATTATTTTTTAATCACATTAATTGCGAGTTTAGAATGGACTTAACCTTTGATCGCCAGCATATATGGCATCCTTACACTTCAACGTTGACACCTCTGACCTGCTACCCCGTGACACATGCAGAAGGCGTTCATCTCTATTTAGAGCAAGGAGATCAACTGGTTGATGGCATGTCTTCCTGGTGGTCAGCGATACACGGTTACAACCACCCTCTGCTCAATCAGGCGGCGCATCAGCAGATCGATAAGATGTCTCATGTGATGTTTGGCGGCATAACCCACCAGCCCGCTATTGATGTGTGTAAAAAACTCCTTTCACTTGCTCCAAGTAATTTGCAGCAAGTATTTCTGGCAGATTCTGGATCTGTTGCTGTGGAAGTCAGCCTAAAAATGGCGTTGCAGTATTGGCACGCCAAGGGCGAAAGCCGCTCAAAATTCCTGACACTACGCCACGGATACCACGGTGACACTTTTGCGGCGATGTCCGTGACCGACCCTGATAACTCTATGCACAGCCTTTATAAAGGCTTTCTTCCTGAGCACATCTTTGCAGATTCACCACAAGGCAACTTTTGGCAAGAGTGGGATGAGTCCGATATTGAAGATTTTCGTCATAAGCTGACTCAACATCATCAGCAGATAGCCGCTGTGATACTTGAACCAATCGTGCAAGGTGCCGGTGGGATGCGTATCTATCACCCAGAATTTTTGCGCCAAGTTCGACAGCTCTGTGATGAATTCAACCTGCTGTTGATATTGGATGAAATCGCGACCGGATTTGGCAGAACGGGGAAATTGTTTGCCTGTGAACACGCAGATGTACAGCCAGACATTCTCTGTGTTGGCAAAGCGTTGACTGGTGGCTATATGACTCTTTCTGCCACTCTGACCACGCAGAAAGTTGCCGATACGGTTTGTGGTGGTGAAGCCGGTTGCTTTATGCATGGCCCAACGTTTATGGGTAACCCGCTCGCTTGCTCTGTAGCTTCAGCCAGCTTAGACATCATTGCCACGGAACAATGGCAAACGCAGGTTAAACAGATTGAGACTTTCTTTGCTGAAGAACTGGTACAGTTTGAGAGTTATTCTGAGGTAAAACAGGTTCGCTATTTAGGCGCTATTGGAGTTATTGAAACCCATAATCCAGTCCAAATGGAGAATATTCAGGCTCTGTTTGTTGAGATGGGGGTATGGATTCGTCCATTCGGCCGCCTGATTTACATTATGCCGCCATACATTAGCCAGCCTGAGCATCTTAATAAATTACTCACAGCAATTAAGTCTGCCCTAAATACACCAGAATGTTTTAATCAATAAAAAACGCCATGGGTTTGAATCCATGGCGTTTAACCAAAGTGTGGTTAAGCAGCAGCAACATTTGAGCTTGCTAGATACACTTCTCCTTCTTTGATAAACACGGACCACGTTTTTAACTGAAATTCTGGTTTTTCGACGCACTCACCGGTTTCAAGCTTAAAGTGCTGCTTGTAAAGAGGAGAAGCCACACAAAGCTCTCCTTTTACATCACCCACAATGCCTCGGCTAATTACGTTTGCCTGTCCAATTGGGTCCCAGTTTTGTACCGCAAAGACTTTCTGCTCCGTATGGGGAACAAAAAACAGCGCGACTTGTTCACCACCAATCAAAGCTCCACACCCTTGCAAAGGCATTAAGTCATCCAGTTTACAAATACGTTCCATCATAATTAAAGCTCCTGAACTACTGGGATACGCTGTTCGCGTATACGTTGATAAGGCAGCGCCATGCTTCCTTCTTGGTGGTTAATAAACGGGCGGAATTTACGCAGTTTCTCTTCCGATTCAACCGTGCTCTTCCATTCACACTGATAAGAATTAATGACATGTGACATCTGCTGCTCTAACTGTTCACACAACTCTAGTGAGTCTTCAATCACGACTTGTTTCAGATAGTCTAATCCGCCCTCTAAATTCTCCAGCCATACTGACGTACGTTGCAGTTTATCTGCGGTGCGCACATAGAACATGAGTACGCGGTCAATCAGTGCAATCAGCTGCTCTTTTGAAAGGTCGGATGCCAGTAAATCGGCGTGACGAGGGCGCATACCACCATTACCACAAACGTAAAGGTTCCAGCCGTTTTCAGTGGCAATCACACCAATGTCTTTGCTTTGTGCTTCAGCACACTCACGAGTACAACCCGACACGGCGAATTTGAGTTTGTGTGGTGAACGTAAACCTTTGTAGCGGTTTTCCAGTTCTATCGCCAAGCCTACCGAGTCATCCACACCATAGCGACACCATGTTGAACCGACGCAAGATTTCACCGTACGTAGAGACTTGCCATAAGCATGCCCTGTTTCAAATCCAGCATTGATCAGCTCACGCCAGATTTCAGGTAACTGTTCCATTTGCGCGCCAAACAGATCGACCCTCTGTCCACCGGTGATCTTGGTGTAAAGGTCATACTTCTTAGCCACTTCCCCCAGCACAATCAGTTTGTCCGGTGTAATTTCTCCACCCGGAACACGGGGCACAATGGAGTAAGAACCATCTTTCTGCATGTTTGCCATGAAAGCATCATTGGTGTCCTGCAAACGACTGAGTTGCGGCTCCATAATATGTTCGTTCCATAGCGAAGCGAAAATTGACGCCGCAGTTGGCTTACATAAATCACAACCTAAACCGTGCCCGTGTTTTTCCAGTAAGGTATCGAAATCTTTAATCTCTTCAACCTGACAGATATGGAACAGCTCTTGACGCGAATATTCAAAGTGTTCACAAACGTGGTTGTTCACTTCCATCCCCATCGCCACCAGCTCTGCATCGAGAACCGATTTCACCATGCTAGAGCAACCACCACAACCAGTACCCGCTTTAGTTACTGCTTTGAGATCATTCAACTCTACCGCACCTGCATGAATGGCTTTAACCAGCGCACCTTTCGTCACGTTATGGCAAGAACAGATCATGGTGTCATCAGAGACTTCACCACTGAGCGAAGAGGTATCAAACAGCAGATAAGCAGGATGTTCCGGCAATACCGTTTTGTTTAAATAAGCTTGCAGCAACGCATCGTAATCAGAGTTATCACCGACAAGAATGGCTCCTAATAGCTGAGTGCCACTTTGGTCAACCACCAGCTTTTTATAACTGCCAGTGCAGGTGTCTTGCAAAACAAGCTCTTGAGCGCCTTCCGTTTGCATTTGCGCGTCACCGATAGATGCCACATCCACACCCAACAGCTTCAGCTTGGTACTCATATCTGCGCCAGTGAAATCGCCGCCCTGCCCCATAATTTGACCAGCAACCGCACGAGCCATTGCATACCCCGGAGCAACCAAGCCAAAGATGCGTTGTTGCCATAATGCACACTCACCAATCGCGTAGATGTTTGCATCGCTGGTTTGGCAACTATCATTAATCACAATACCGCCACGTTCACCCATTTCTAATCCACATTGGCGAGCCAGTGCATCTTGCGGGCGAATACCTGCTGAAAAGACAATCACGTCCACTTCCAAAGGTTCGGCATCTTTAAACACCATTCGGTGTTTCGCTGTTTCACCATCAATAATTTTTTCTGTCGCAGTGGAGGTATGAACGGTTAAGCCGAGCTTTTCGATTTTCTCTTTGAGAATCGTACCCGCACCATCATCCAACTGCACTGGCATTAAGCGAGGTGCGAATTCAATTACATGCGTTTCCACACCCAAAAGGCGCAACGCGTTTGCCGCTTCTAAACCCAGCAACCCACCACCAATCACCGCGCCTGTTTTTGCTTTATCACAAGCATTATGAATCGAAGACAGATCATCCAAAGTTCGATAGACAAAAATACCGTCACGCTCATGGCCCGGCACTGGCGGAACAAACGGGTACGAACCCGTTGCGAGCACAAGCGTGTCGTAACCCAGAACATCATCACCGTCTAAAATAATGCTCTTTTGAACGCGGTTAATTGCCGTCACTTCACTGCCTAATATCAGATTGATGCCGTGTTTTTGATACCACTCTTCACTGCTTAGCATTAAGTCTTCATGGGACTTACCTGAAAACAGAGAAGAGAGTTGTACACGGTCATAGGCGATAAATCGCTCTTCACCAATCACAGTAATACGTTTTTCTAAATGAGCTTGCTGCTCAACCAATTTCGCAACAAGGTGATGTCCAACCATTCCGTTGCCGACAATAACGATATGTTCCATCATGAGACTCTTCCTTAAGCCGTTTTTGCCATAGGAGCAGCGACTTTCTGAGCTGCTTCAGTTTTGGTTTGCTTTTCATACAAAAAGCGCAGTACCGATTGACGATATTTTTGATACGTCGGGTTGTCTGCCAACGCGACTCGGTCACGTGGTCTTGGTAGATCAATTTCAAGCACTTCACCCACTGTGGCGGCAGGGCCATTGGTCATCATGACGATTTTGTCTGACAGCAATACGGCTTCATCCACATCGTGAGTAATCATGATGACAGTGTTATTCAGCTCTGCCTGAATCTTCATTGTTGCGTCTTGCAAACGTGCACGTGTCAAAGCATCCAGCGCGCCAAACGGCTCATCCATCAATAACACTTTCGGTTGCAACGCCAGTGCACGCGCAATACCAACGCGCTGCTTCATACCACCTGAAATTTCATCCGGCTTTTTATCTGCCGCATGATCCATTTGAATCAAATTCAGGTAGTGTTCCACCTGCTCTTTAATCCAACTTTTCGATTTACCTTTGGCGATTTGTTTCACCGCCAGTTCAACGTTTTGATACACGGTCAACCAAGGCAATAAAGAATGGTTCTGGAATACAACGGCACGCTCAGGTCCCGGTCCATCGACCTCGCGACCGTCCAGAATTACACCGCCATCAGTTGGGTTATGCAGCCCTGCGACAAGGTTTAATACGGTGGATTTACCGCAGCCTGAGTGACCGATTAGTGAAATGAACTCGCCTTTTTGAATTTGCAGATCGACGTTTTTCAGTGCCACAAATTCACCTTGTGGCGTCGGGAAACGCATGCCGAGTTGTGATAGATCTAAAAATGCTTTTGACATGAAATTTCTCCTTTAGCGTAGTTCTTGTTGTTTGTTCCAAGACAAGCGTTTTTGCAGCTTGAGCATGCCGCGATCCAGCAGCAGACCGATAAAGCCGATGGCAAACACTGCAACCATAATTCTGCCCAAAGAAGCTGAGCTACCGTTTTGGAATTCATCCCAAACAAATTTTCCTAAGCCTGGATTTTGCGCCAGCATTTCAGCCGCTATCAGAACCATCCACGCAATACCCAGTGATAAACGTAATCCGGTAAAAATCATTGGAATTGCAGAAGGCAGAACAATGGTACGAATATGTGCCCACCAAGAGAGGCGCAATACTTTGCTCACGTTGAGCAGGTCTTTGTCTACGCTGGTTACACCCACCGCAGTATTGATGAGCGTTGGCCACAAGCTACAAAGCGCAACGGTAAAGAGTGAGTTGACGAACGATTTGGCAAACATTGGGTCATCACTGACATAAGTCGCACTCACCACCATGGTGACAATAGGCAACCATGCAAGAGGCGATACGGGTTTGAGCAACTGAATAATCGGGTTAAACGCCTGATACATCCCTTGATTAAGCCCCAACACAATACCAAGCGGAATGGCGATAACCGAAGCCAGCAAAAAGCCTGCGGAAACCGTAATTAAACTGGTACCAATTTGGTCAAAAAAGGTCGGTTTGCCTGTATATGGGCGAATCTTCACTTCTGCATTTGGATTTTTTGCCAGTTTGGCTTGATTGCGTTGTTCTTGCTTCTCAATGAATGCCACTTCCTTCTTTCGTTCCTCAAAATGCTCATCAACCAGATTGCTAAACTGGCTAAAGGTTTCAACAGGCCCCGGTAATGTGCCTAATGAAGTCTCTACCTGTTTGGCGGCCAAATGCCAGAACATAAGAAAAAAGCAGATTCCGAGCATTGGCCACAAGATCATCTTGCTTTGGCTTACAACTTGAGTACGGCTAGGAATCAGTGAAATAACATTGGTCGACATAGCAAACTCCTTAGCTATTTGTCTTTTAGGGTCTGTCGCCCTAGAACTTCCGTGTAAATCTGTTTGCTTGGAGACTCTCGGAGCCTCCAAGCGTTAGGCTTAAACTTTGTCTTTGCCTTTTAAACCAATAGAGAACTTCTCAAGATAAGCATTCGGCTGACGGCCGTCATATACGATGTCGTCAATGAAGTGTTTCTGCGGGGCGCGGAATCCATCCATCTGTTTGAAATCTGGAAAATCCTTCGCCGATAACGTGCCATCTTCAATCAAAGACTGAGCCGCTTGTTGATAGATGTCTGGGCGATACACTTCTTTGGCGATATTCATGTACCAATCATCGGATTGCTGCTCTGGAATTTGTCCCCAACGACGCATCTGAGTGAGGTACCAAATCGCATCGCTGTAGTACGGATAAGTGGCGTTATGACGGAAGAAAACGTTGAAATCAGGTACATCGCGCTTGTCTCCTTTTTCGTACTCAAAGGTACCTGTCATAGAGTTGGCAATGACTTCGGCATCAGCACCCACGTACTGACTTTTCGCCAGCAATTTCACTGCTTCTTGTCGGTTAGCATTGTTGTTCTCATCTAACCAGTACGCGGCACGAATCAGAGCACGCACCACTCGCAGATGGGTATTCGGGTTCTTATCTGCCCATGCTTTAGACACACCGAAAACTTTCTCTGGATTGTTTTTCCAGATCTCATAATCCGTTACTACAGGAACTCCGATACCTTTGAACACAGCCTGTTGGTTCCATGGTTCACCAACGCAATAGCCCTGAATGGTTCCCGCTTCCATGGTGGATGGCATTTGTGGGGGAGGCGTGACACTTAACAACACATCGGCTTTTAGCTGGCCACTGTTATCACCTGTCGCTGGGGCGTAATAACCCGGATTAATACCACCAGCAGCTAACCAATAGCGCAATTCGTAGTTGTGAGTGGAGACAGGAAATACCATCCCCATGTTGAACGACTTACCTTCATCACGATAACTAGAGATAACAGGCTTCAAAGCGTCCGCTTTAATCGGGTGAGCAATTTTCCCGTCACTTTCTTTGGCAAGAAATGGCTTCATTTGCTCCCAAGTGTTATTGGAGACAGTAATCGCATTACCGTTCAAATCCATGCTAAATGCCGTCACCACTTCTGCTTTGGTGCCAATGCCAATAGTTGCACCGAGAGGCTGACCAGCCAGCATATGAGCACCATCCAGTTCACCGTCTATTACTCGGTCTAATAGAACTTTCCAGTTCGCTTGCGCTTCTAACGTAACGTATAAGCCTTCGTCTTCGAAATAGCCTTGCTCGTAGGCAACCGCGAGAGGTGCCATATCTGTCAGCTTGATAAATCCAAATTTAAGATCTTCAATTTCCGGCTCACCAATCTCTGCATAAGCAGTAGCACTGAGCAGTGAAGCTGAAGTTGCAAGTGAAGCGCCGAGCACTAAAGTGCGCATCCATGGCTTGATATATTGCATCGCAATACTCCCTTTCCTTATAACGAACCCAAAAATGAAAAGGCGCTACTGCCCGAATGAGCAGTAGCGCCTTTGCTATTTCTTTCATCACCGCCGTTGATGATGTCAGAACATAAGTTTCACAACTTACACCAAATTTTGTCTAAAAATAGTAATCCAATTTATATGCCAATTTTTATAGTTACTATTTTTCAATCACTTAAAGTACAACTCTTATTTTTATGAGGATTAATCTGCATTTCTAAGTGCAACCTGCACCAAATCAACAATTTCCCTCTACCCCCAAAGTATTAATTGGCACTAATACTATCTAAGGTATGGATCACGTTCTTCGCAACTTGCACCATAGATAAACTGGATTGCATCGCAGAACTTCTTAATACGCGATAAGCGTTCTCTTCATCGATCGCATGCATTCTCATCAGCAATCCTTTGGCTTTTTCAATCCACTTTCTCTCTTCCAATTTTGCCGTCAACAGCTGTATTTCTTGTTGCACCGCAACGCTTTGATCACGAACCTGAATTGAATAATCAATCCAAGGTTTGAGATCAAATGAAGAATCAAAAGGAAGAATAACGAAATCATTAGAGTTAGGTAGTCTATTGATATCATTAGAATTTAGCTGTTTAAGAATGACAAGAAGCGGGGTTTTCTTACTCTTGCAATACTCAACTATCAGGCGTAACTCCGCCGTTGGCTGACGCCAGGAGACCACCACAATTGAGCTGCTTTCACGTCCAACCATCTTCTCCAACTGTACAAGCTGACAAGAGAGTATATGGTCGTAATGCAGCGCCAACTTGGCGCTGATATCTGCTTGGTCACTAATGCTGTCGCTACATACAATGACCGGCTGAGATGCTGTTGAAGGTGACATAACCATTCCCTGTTTGATCGAACCCTGTAATCAATACAGCAAGGAATGTACCAATCTAATTATTTGAAATTTATTTCAATAAAAACAAATAATTAGAATGCATTATTTAAATTAACCACCACTTTATGGGTATATTTAAATAGACAAAACTTAGGTTAATGATTGAGCACATGCGCTTTCCAGAACCTGTACGCAGTTTCATACGCTTTTTCTCTGTCATGGCACTGCGCAAACAGCACCGCTGCCATGGTCGATACCACGGTATTTGCCATCATCTGCTGGTCTTCTTGTGGTGTATTCATCGGACAGTTCGTCACAGTTTCAATTCCTGAAACGTACTGTTCTGGCCAATAAAAAGACTCTACGCCTGAAGGCTGGCTCAGCCAAACTGTCTGGCTCACTTTAGGGTTGTATTCCGATTCCCCAGACACCCCTTTAAATGAGATAACCGCGTGTGACGTTTTACCGATGACATGTTCGACTTCTGCATGCAGCTGTTGGAAACCGGGATGAAAACTGCCGCGAATACCGATTTTGCCTCCACCGGGATTGAGCGCTCGAACAACAGTATTAATGGGGGTTCTTAACCCATAGCGATTTTTCCAACTGATCATTAACTCTGCTTGTGGCGCAAAAGCGTTCAGAGGCAAATAAGCAATGCTTCCTGTCTGCAATAGCAGTTGTGCGTGTTCCGTGTTTGACGCCATAGGAATGCCGAGTACAGGCAGATAGTCTTCAGCATGTTCACGTGAAGCGGGCTTATCGTTATAGCCATGAAGCAGCACTTTAAAACCGTTATCGGCGAGGATTTTTGCCGCCATCAGATGCCAAGGTTTACCAGCGGTTGCACGTTTCCCCGCATAGCATGGCCAGTCGATATCAGCCCCAAGATTAGGAACACGCGATTGGAATGCTTTTACAAAACCAGCGATTTCGTCATTGGTTTCATTTTGAACTCGAATCAGCATTAAAAGCATCGCCATTTGATCATCATCGCACTCGCCATTCAGGTACTCATCCATTACCTGAAATGCTTGATCAAATGTGAGCGGTTTTCGTCCTCGCTCCCCTCGTCCTACTGTTCGAATACACTCTTTTATTATGCTCATGACAACCTCATCGCTTACAAATAAAGCTTATAGATGCGCAGACTCCGCTTGAAAACGTGTCGCTTGTGCGGTTTGAATTAACTGTTCTCTAAGCTTGACCACATCGCCCATAATAATCAATGCTGGACTTAGTCCTTTTAGATCATTTGCTGTTTGTGTGAGCTGATGAAGCTCAAAGGTAACAACCGTTTGATTAACGGAGCAGCCTTGTCCAACCACAGCAACCGGAGTGTCCACCGATAGACCATGCTGAATTAATCCTTCTTGTATCGCACTCGCATTCTCCAGCCCCATATAAAAAACCAGAGTTTGACCGCTAGCCACCAGACCCGCCCATGCAGGAAGAGCGCCAGTGACCACTTGGCCTGTAATCAGTGTAACACTGCGAGAGACTTGTCTATGCGTCAAAGGGATCAGAGCGCTTGAAGAGCAACCGATAGCCGCAGTAATCCCCGGAATCACTTGATAAGCGATATTGTGCTTAACCAATTCCAGTGCTTCTTCCCCCCCTCGGCCGAAAATGAACGGATCGCCGCCTTTTAAACGTACAACTTGCAGTCCTTTTTGGGCAAACTCCACCAGCAAGCGGTTGGTTTCCTCCTGTTTAAGGCTTGGCAATCCACACCGTTTACCTACGTAGACCATTTCTGCATCGGGATTAACAAGGTCGAGTATCTCGCGTCCAACTAAGCGGTCATACACTACAACATCCGCGGTTTGAATGACTTTCAATGCTTTCACCGTCAATAAATCAGGGTCGTTTGGTCCTGCACCAACCAGATAGACAAAACCTTGTTTTCCATTCGAAGGACTGCGGCGCGACAAATTAGGTGTATCACAGTAATAGCGCTCATGAACCGTGAAGCTTTCTCGTGTTTGAGCAGTCGTGTTTGATCTCATTTTCATAGCAAATTCCTTATGCCTTGCTCACAGCAATCGTCTGATAGCTTTTTAGAATTTTGTTGACTTCCGGCAGGCATGAACCGCAATTCGAACCACATTTCAGTTTGGATTGAAGTTGATTTAACGATACACACCCGTCCTCTTCTATGGCGGTTTGAATCTGCTTATCAGTCACTCTAAAACAGCTGCATACCAGCTGACTTTGCGCCTTTTCTCCCGCAATCGAGATAATAGAGCTCAAGCTTAGTGGCTTGCCGATTAAGGCTGTGATTGCCGTGTAATCTTGCTCCAGCGGTTGTGGAGAAATGAGCAATACACCCGTAACCGTCATCTGCTGTTGATTGCCAGTTTGACGGCCTATCACCATCATCCAGCCTTGTGGCAGATCCCAACGGAAAAGCTTTTCTCCTTGGCCGACAGAAAACATCGATTTATCCAATTTAGTAAGGTTGGCAAAACGTGTGACAGCAGCATTGTCATCCAGTTGATAGCTACTGTAATCGCAACTGGGTAAATCTCTCTCCTGCCCAACATAGATGCCATAGCTTTGCATCTGCACAGCAGCAATATGCACGTTTGAAGATTTGAATGCAGGCTGACCTGAAATAGGATCGACCACACTTGAAACCGTTCGGTTAACTTGAGACTGTCCGCCATAACGCCCCGCCCAATGCATCGACATAAATAGCTGTTTACCGCTGAGCCCGTCATCAAATTTCACCTTGGCAAAAATACACGAATCGGATTCATCTGAGATGCCGCGTATCGCAGCGCAATAACCTTCTTGCAGTCCTATGGTTTCTGCGCTGAGTTTGTTGACGTAAATTGTTGGCTCAACTTCTCCTGCAGCGAGTTTTGCGATATGACCTGTTCGCGTCATGGTATGCCACTGATCACGCAATCTACCGGTGTTGAGCCACCAGCCATTCATCACCGTCGAAGGTGCGGTTACCGCAACAAATTGAGCTTTACCCGAAGGGGTAGAAAACACGCCATCACGGTAAGGCGCTTCGCTATCTAGTGGCCACTGCGTCGGTTGCCAGTTCGCATACTCTTCATCGCTTATAGAAGCGAATTTAGAGAGATCGAACAGATGATTTGAATTAGTGTTGATGGCGCTGAGACCCGCGAACTCACGAAAAACAGCCGCTTCACTGTCGAACTCAAATCCAGATTCACAGTTCAACTTTGAGCAAAGCTTTTTCCCTACTTGAGTCACCGCCCACCAATCAGGTTTTGCTTCTCCCGGTGCGGGTAGAAACGCGCGCTGACGAGACATACGACGCTCAGAGTTCGTCACCATCCCCTGTTTTTCGCCCCAACCTGCGGCTGGTAATACAAGGTCAGCGTACTCTGCCACATCACTTTGTTCGGTAATGTCAGACACCACCACAAAATCACAACCTTTCAATGCTCGGCGAACTTGGTCGCTATTCGGTAACGAAACAACGGGGTTGGTTGCCATAATCCACAGCACCTTGATTTTCCCCGCTTCGACAGCTTCAAACAGATCAACAGCCTTGAGGCCGGGTTTCGCGGCAATCGATGGTGATTGCCAATACTCTTTGACTAAACGTACCGATTCAGTGTCAAAACCACGATGCACGGCGAGCTGGTTTGCTAGCCCACCGACTTCTCTACCACCCATCGCATTCGGTTGTCCGGTAAGAGAGAATGGCCCACATCCTTGTTTGCCGATTTTTCCGCTGGCAAGGTGTGCATTGATAATCGCGTTACCTTTATCGACACCAGATTCAGACTGATTGATACCCTGACAAAACAGAGTCAGTACTTTTGCTTTATGGCTAAACCAGCGATAGAAAGTCGTCACTTCATTAAGGGTTAAGTTTAAAGCTCGAGCCACATTTTCTAACCGGTATTGCTCCGACTTCACTTCTTCTACCTGCTCAGAAAAGCCTTCTGTTGAAGCATCAATGAAACCTTCATCCAGCGCATTCTGGTCTATCAGAAAACGGAGCAAACCGTTGTACAGCGAGACGTCACCATCATTTTCGATTGCAAGGTGCAAGTCTGCCTGTTCAGCGGTAACCGTATTTCTTGGGTCAATGACCACCAGTTTCAAATCAGGATTGTTTTCACGAGCTTGTTGAATTTGCCTAAACAGTACTGGATGAGTCCATGCGGTATTGGCACCAATCAAAACAAGTAAATCAGCATGAGCAATGTCTTCGTAATTTACCGGAACGACATCTTCTCCAAAAGCACGCACATGTGCCGCCACAGCAGAGGACATGCAAAGACGTGAATTGGTATCTATGTTTGCGCTACCGACATAGCCCTTCATTAGCTTGTTCGCCACGTAGTAATCTTCAGTCAGTATTTGCCCTGAAACATACATAGCCACAGAGTCTGGACCGTGCATCTGTATTGCTTGATGGATTCTTTGCGCTATCTCATCAGTCGCCTGATCCCAAGAAATCTCTTTTCCTTGCATCTTGGGATAAAGGAGACGGGAGGGCATTGCTAAGCTCTCTTTTAATGCTGAGCCTTTGACACATAGTGCGCCCAGATTGGCAGGATGCTGCTTATCACCCACTATTGATTCTTTATTTGCCACCACACCACAGCCGACACCGCAGTATGGGCATGTCGTTTGAATTTTTTTTACTGCCATCATCACTTCCCTGCTCTTATAACAAATAAAAATATGACAAATAAAAAGACGCCTTACTTCTCTGGGAAGTAAGGCGTCTTTGCCTATAACGGTTAACTTGGGCAAGTTAACTTTAATCAGATTTGCATAGGCTTGTTATAGCAATACGAATGCCAATACAAATATCTATATAAATCATAACGTTAACAAATTGAAGTTCGCTATCCACGCACTAACAGTGTGCAAGCCTGCGCCAAACAGTAACGAACACACTAACCCCAAAGAAGTATCTCTTGCCGATAATCTATTGGGAATAATTTTTGTTATTCAAAGCTTCTATCGCTAACGAATCTGTAATCGAGTTATGATCTTGCCCTTCACTCAATACAAAGTTAACGCTTCTACCCACTAACTCCTTCTTACCAGGTGTCACAACTTGTTGAGTAATAGGAGAATAACCATCACGTACTACCGTTAAATCAACAACGCTGTATGCTTGCCCCGGAGTTGAAATAGCTACTTCCATTAATCCACTACTATTGTCTAGAACCACAACACTAGGGCGATCAACCTTAACTCTGTAGTTAGAATAATTTGGGTGGTACAACCCAACATCTAACTCTCCAGGTTCAAAGAACACTGCACCGACAATATCTTTTTCAACGTCTGCAACCGCCTGTATACTGCTTGAGTTTTGCAAGATTAGAACAGGCAAATTTCGTCGATATTCGTGAACTTCATGTACGGTACTGTTGGGTAAAATAACATACTGATAATAGCTATTTGTTGGTTTAACACCGTGATACGTAAATAACGTAAACACCCCTTTCTCTATGATATTTTGTGAAGCAAGAGGTTGAATGTCTGACCACCTTCCACTTTGTTGATTCATCAATACCATTCTAGGCAACTGGTCTAAGAAAACGTATCCTACGCCGTCATGATGAATCCAGTTCGATAGATTTATATTATGATATGGTTCCCCTGAATGATTGAGGTAAGCATAGCCATATTGATTTCCTAAAGTAACTTCACCATCCAGTAAGGTTTGGTTCAGTGTTGTGGTGACGGGTACATCGTCATGAGTAGAGCTAATACCAGCGCCTAGCGCAACAACTTGTTTACCAAAACTAAACCACGATTTCTTCGCTTTCGTTGTCCCTCCAACATATTTACCACCTACAATCACCTGACCATTAGGCTGGTAAAATTCTTCCATAGCAACGAACTCTCTTGGTATTACTACCTCCATAACCATTGTACTTATACCAAAGCGTCCATTACCTGTTCCTCCAACAAAAGAAGAATTCTGTAAGGCATCAGATAAAGAATAACCTGTCGGCACATATTTAGGAGCAGTTACACCTGGAACTTTAGTCCAATCGAACAACGGTAAAATGTCTCGGTATTCATCTCCAGATAACGTAAGAAAAGCACTTCCTAATCTAGCCCAAAACCCTGGTTGATATTGTTCTTCGTGACTTAGAATTGAAACCGTTCGGTCTGACTTCATTCCCACTCTAAATAAGTAGCCATCCGTTGCTGTTTCTGTATAGTCATCTTCCCAGAAATGTAGGAAACGACTCTCTCCTGATGGCCTATCATAATAAAGATGAGATCGGTAGTCCTGTACTTCCTTTAAACGTGTTGGATTAAGATCAACGACTTTATTCAAAGTAGCTAAAGTCGGAATGGTAGATTTAGAAATAGGTTCGTCATTATATGAAAAGCTCTCGTTTAACTGATTTACACGATCGAACCAGCGGATACCATTTAGTAACATGCTAGTTAAGTTATTAATGGCAATATCACTAAACTTCCAGGTTAAGTCTTTTACGCTGTATGCCCAACTCAAAGCTACGTTGAAATACTCTATAGTGGACTTTCCACTATCAAACTGTTTATTAAGTACAGTTGACCAATCCGCTTCCGTTCCTTCCACAACTAGCGCTTCAATAGCTCGTTCAATAGCTTTAAGTCCATTCCCAACTAAAAGAGCATCATTGAGCAAAAGACCGCGATAGATAATGTTCATAGCGTGGTCGAGAACTGGTAAGCCTACTTCCGACGTATTAACTGAAGTTGGAAGCAGCTGAATCACTTCCAACCTTAAGTCTTCACGTAAACCATCACCTAATAAGAAGGCAACTTGCGCCAATGCGTGGAACTCTCCGTATTCGCTCCACCACCCAGCCATAATCGGTTTCGTGATTAACCAGAAGTTTAAGGCCTTGTTTGCAAGTAGTTCATACTCTTGATTGTTAGTTTTACGAAATGCAGCAGCAATAGTCTGCAACCTTTCTAAGTGATGTTCTGCCGACAATCGATAGCTCGTTGTCCCATCATATTCTATATCCAACCATCTACCATCTGCTTGCAAACCATAAATCAGCTCTGATGCTAAAACGTCTAAGCTCTTAGACTGATCGAAGGCACTATCTTCTTCTGCTGTAACAAGCTCATCCGAGATTATAGTCAACAATGTGCCTATATCTGCAACAATCGGAGTTTGAACTGGTTGCGCTTCAGCATTATTGAAAGGAAGATTCTGTGTCGTTGCTTCAATGACCGTTCCCGATTTTTCTGGTTCTAAAGCTAGCGCAGTCTCGTTTGGCTGGCTATTCCCTGTAATTTCTGTTTCAGGCACACCGTCAGATGGAGTACCTTCACCCGCTCCTTGATCGGGACTTAAAAGTTGCTCTGGCGCCTGAGGATTACTCTCCGGAACCTGAGCCGTGCCTTGAGTATCGGTTCCCGTCGTGACTGCATCTAGTGCTGGCGCAGTCTCGTTTGGCTGGCTATTCCCTGTAATTCCTGTTTCAGGCACACCGTCAGATGGAGTACCTTCACCCGCTCCTTGATCGGGACTTAAGACTTGCTCTGGCGCCAGAGGAT
>NZ_JABEQC010000040.1 GCF_013041605.1 Vibrio plantisponsor
AAGGTTTAGTTGTCTCTCATTATTTGAATGAGCGAGAGACATTTCGATTTTGCCGGACTCAAATATGAATAACATTCGTTATTCCCAAGAACACTTGAATGTGTATTGGTACCTAAATGACTGAGTCATCTAGGATTTGAGAACTTTTAATAAATAACGATACTTTCTATAAAAAGAATCAAATCGTTATTTGTCAGCTTTCCAAATTGTTAAAGAGCAAAGTGCATTTTCATCACTTTTTAAGGATTCTCGTCGTCAAAAGTCCGAACCACGTACGTTTTATTGAAGTGGTTTGGATTCTTTATCCAAAAATGCTTAAAGAGTGGTGGGCGATACCGGGTTCGAACCAGTGACCCCCTGCTTGTAAGGCAGGTGCTCTCCCAACTGAGCTAATCGCCCACATAAGTTTGAATTCTTCGTGGAGAAGAATGGTGGGTCGTGCAGGATTCGAACCTGCGACCAATTGATTAAAAGTCAACTGCTCTACCAACTGAGCTAACGACCCATGGTATCCCGTAGGGGAGTCGAACCCCTGTTACCGCCGTGAAAGGGCGGTGTCCTAGGCCTCTAGACGAACGGGACACTAAGATACTCTTATCTTTCTAAACCTAATCAATCTGTGTGGACACTCATCAAGAGAATCT
>NZ_JABEQC010000041.1 GCF_013041605.1 Vibrio plantisponsor
GCTTCATTTGCTCTGGGTTGTCCTCACGAATCGGTGTCGCATCGACCCAACGCCAACGAGGAATAGACTTAACCTTAAAGGGGCGAGAGAACTCTGTTAGATGTCCATCAAGATGACCCGCTACGTCATTGAGTGGAGTTTGATGATTCGAAGGATAATCTTTTGATGTTTTGGTCGTCGGCTTTCCATCTTCGACCGTGACATGCAGTGAGGATATTTCCACCTTTTTGCCATCGGGAAATGCCCCATACAAGGTCATTTCGCATTGGTCATCCGGACGGTAGGTATCGTCTTGTTCATAAACACCAATAGGTACCACATCGAGGTTAAGAACGTTATCGCCTGGCTGTAAGTAGGCAGTAGGATTAAAGCCTGATGAGAAGGTACCACTGCTCGTTTTCAAGTTATCCAACATGTCCATTTTATTGAAGGCGGCAAAACAATAGACAGTTTCTGATTGGATATTGGTGGTATATAGAACATCTGGCTTTTGGCCTTCGTTCTCAATCTGGATATCAACGGTAGATACCTG
>NZ_JABEQC010000005.1 GCF_013041605.1 Vibrio plantisponsor
GCTGCGCATTGCTATTTCGTTTCTCATAAAGTGACATAAGCTCTATTCCTTCTACTGACGGAAGCATATAATGCCACGCTCACCGGAAAAATGAAGCGTAGCGTAAATTTGTCCGAGTGCAGCGCCTTGTTAGGCGCTTTCACATTATCGTTGATAATCGCCAGATCTCTCTGGTTGATAGAGAATTTCTGTAATTCTAACTTTCAGAGTACCCCCGCCAGGCTTGGGCCACTCGATTTCATCACCAATAGCAAGGCCGAGCATTGCACTCCCAACCGGGGCAAGAATAGAAATATTTTTTCCATTTGAATCCATATCTTTTGGATATACCAATGTCAATTCAAATTCTTGCTTCGTTGATTCAACGAAAAATCGAACTATTGAGTTCATAGTAACGATATCCTGAGGCATTTTCGTTGGCTCTACGATCTCCGCTCGATTTAGCTCCTGCTCTAACTCTTCAATGCCTGGCACACTGTTTTTCGGTAATGACTCAAGAAGAGCATACAATCTATCAGCGTCTAGTGAAGACAAAATAATTTCGGGCTTCTTTTTCATTGGTTTCTCACAAAAAATTAGATTTACTTGTCAATTTATTAACGAAGTATGATAGTTGATTTGATGTCTCATGCGCCTAACATTTTATTAGTGCGCATGCGCATTTATCTTGTTGGACCAGTAAAAACGCGCACAGTTAACTATCTGTATAAAAAGAACTTATCAGCATTCTATTAAATATACCATCTGGAAAAACGCGCATGCGCGTTTTCCAAACCTATTATCTCAAATCAAAAATACATAACCTATTGATAAAAATGAATAATCTAAATTTATTTATGTATAAACGCGCAAAAATTTTTCACTATTTCCCTTGATATCCAAGAATTTCAAATAACACTGTATATAAATACAGTTCCATAGAGTTAGGAGTTATCATGAGTCTAAAAAGCCCATTTCTGAAAGGTCTTCAGGAGGAAATGCGTATGCGTGGTTACAGCATTAGAACAGAAAAAACCTATCTGTATTGGATCAAAGCATTCATTAACTTTCACCACAAACGTCATCCTGAAACAATGGGAACGGAAGAAGTTACACAATTTTTAACCTTCCTTGCCAATCAACGAAATGTGGCTATCAACACACAAAAAATAGCACTTAACGCATTAGCCTATTTATATCAAAAGCATTTGCACCATGAGCTTGGCGATTTAGGATTTTGCTATGCGACTAAGCAGAGACATTTACCGACGGTTTTATCCCAATTGGAGATCTCATCGATATTAAATGAGCTTCATGGCCGAGACAGGCTAATCATTGAGCTACTCTATGGTAGTGGACTAAGAGTTTCAGAATGTCTCCGATTACGCGTCCAAGACATTGATATTGTGAGAACATCGCTTACCGTTAGAGACGGTAAAGGACATAAAGATAGGCAAACCATCCTCAGCCATAAATGCGCAGAGAAGCTTACTACATATATTGAAAAGGCTATTAAAATTCAAGAGGATGACAACCAAAAGGGGATAGGACCATCTCTGCCAAATGCATTAGAACGTAAGTACCCCAATGCGTTTAGGCAGCACGGATGGATGTTTATTTTCCCTTCGTCATCAACCTGCATTAATCCTTATACGGGAACACTTTGCAGGCACCATTTGCATCAAAGTGTTATTCGTAAAGCGCTCAGGAATGCCGTTCGTAATATTCAAATAAATAAACGCGTCACCTGCCACACGTTTAGGCACAGCTTCGCAACCCATTTGCTTCAAGCAGGTCGTGATATAAGAAGTGTTCAAGAGTTACTAGGCCACAATGGCGTTAGTACAACACAAATCTATACACATGTACTTGGCCAACATTTCGCGGGGACAACCAGTCCGTTAGATACGTTATAAAGTAAGAATAATTCTGGCAATCTCTAGCATTACTAAAATTTGCTCAACTGACAGGGTGTAGAGCTAATTGTCAGCAGCGTCAATAACACACTTTGGGGCACTTTTGAGTTAGAAAGTGCCGACTGTAAAGGTTCTGGACATTTCTGTGTCAGTGACTTAGCTAAATTAGTAGAGTATGGATAACTTCAAGTATAGAAAATTCGAAAACTCAGCCGCTATAATTGGCGGAGCGGTTTTGCATGCCCCTTTATCATGAACAGTGCTTTAAACGAGGATGGAGATTAAATGGTTATGTTGGTTACTAAAGTAATTAGGCTGTTTGATCGGGTTCAATTCCCACTTCACCATGCTTGGTTGAAGCTTTTATCTGAAGCTCTAGATGGAAGTGTGCTCGATAAACCGTTACTCGATGAAGCCAACTGTATAGCGAGTGCAATGGGTTCAGAGTATGTAGCTGTTTTGAATTCATTGCTCGAAAATAACCCTGATGTGTTTGGTGAGTTCTTGAGCCTTAAGGTTTGTGTGAAAAAACGTAAGGCAGTTGAAGGTGCTGAGTTTTCAACGAACATAGAATTTATCGAGTTAAAACTCGCTAAATATAACACGACAAAAACTCCTCAAGAGCAAAGAATCGAGCAACAAAAAGCACAGGAACAAAAGCTAAAACAACGGCAAATAGCGTCTGAAAAGATGTTTGCAGATCTTAGAGCTAAGTATGATAAGCAATTCATCGACTTCCCCTCACTCAATATTAAGTCTATTCGTAGGCACTCTAAAGCAGCTTATATTCTCACAACTCTCAACAAAGGTATGATCACTGATGCCGACTACTTGTGGCTTAAGCAGAAGGGCTTTGAGAATGATCTAGTGATTAGCATGTATTACCTTCGTCGCGCAGAGAACTCCAAACGAATATGGAATACGACCAATAAGCCGTGGAACTTGGTTAATGCCCTTGCTGATTATCGTAAAGCAAATAAGGCAAAATCAGCTCTAACCTTGGTGAATAAGCACTTTCCATTCAAATTTGCTAATGGAAATAAGAAGTTGAAATCTGCTTTGCTTACTACGGCTGGCGGTGTTAAACGTGATTTAAATATGCTAGAACAAGCTATCGAATTTGGCATACAGGCTCATGAATTGACTCTACAGGACTACCGCCCATGCACTTTGATTGGTGCGTGCAAAATGTTGAGTGGCGATATCTCCCAAGGTCATGAGTGGTATCAAAAAGCGATTAGCCGTGGCTTTGAATCTGATTCTTATGAGCAAGAAATACGCTCTATATATATGCGAGCTAAAGCTAATGACAGAGCAGAAATCAGGAAATTACTCATGGGTGATGGATGGTGCTACAAGTGGCTCAAATAGTAATTATGATATTTCAAGTTAGATATACTACAACTAATAAGACATGCAATAGCTTCTAGCTAGCTTCGGGGCAAAAGTTTGCTAGTGTTTTATCCAATGTAGAAAACCATGAACCACTTCAAGCATGGAAGCTTTGTTATTAATAAGCTCATGATATTAATTAATCTTTATTCTATTGTTACCTAGGCTGCATTCTCATCTTTTGGTAATGGTTGCGCTTGACCGAGTACATTCTCTGATCAGCTAAGTCGAGAAGATGGTCTACTTCCACCCCATCTTGAGGTGTTAATGAAAACCCAATACTGGCTTTCAGATTAATCGTATTAGTTTCATACATGACTGTTTTTGTTACTTCAGCTTCCAATCGTTGCACCAAATCTTTTGCATCTTCGCTACTCTTGAGGGGAGATATGATTCCAAACTCATCTCCGCCAATCCTCGCAACGGTATCTAACTCTCGGGTAGCTCTACGCAGACAATTAGCAAACTCTTTTATTGCCACATCGCCGATTCTGTGACCCAAATTATCGTTAATCACTTTCAGACCATCCAAGTCACAAATAACGATTGCATACGGATGGCTAGATTCCATTTTTGTTAGTAGAGTACTTCTAAGTCTATCCATAAAAAACGCTTTGTTTGCCAAACCAGTTAAACTATCTCTTGTTGCTTTTATGAACAATGCGTTGCGGTCATATCGTTCTGCCAAAAACATGAGTGAAGCTATAGTTTCTGCTAATAGACCCAGTATAAAGACTTCTTCATCTCCAAACTTATTAACGGAAGACGACATCACCTTCAATACGCCTACTGTTTTGCCAAGATGATTCAATGGCTGTACGAGCATTGAACGCAACCCGATTTTCCTGCATGCCTCTATATCTACACGTGAGTCCGCTTCTGAATCGGAACACACTAAAGCCCTACTAGAATCTATACAGAGGCCAGATAGACTTGATGCAGCTTCTAACCTTAAACCCAAGTAGTTAGAGGCAATACCGGAAGCAGCTCGATAAACCATCTCACCATCATCGGCTAGTTCGATAACAGCGCCATCTGATCGTACAAGCGGCAATGCTCTATCAACTACTCGCTGCATCACAGCACCTAAATCCAAACCTAACTTAGTCAGTTCGGTCTGCATTTTTATGACCTCTAGTAGCTTTTCATTCGTAGGCATACAAAATTTCCATGTCTTTAAAAAGAACGCTGTTTACCACTAACTATAGCTTCTCAATTAATAGCCCGTTATTTTTGTCGAGCTGAAAAAATATGAATGAGATGAGATTGTTCCTAACTCGGAAAGGGCAGAAATGATTCAGCTCAGTTCAAGCTGAATCGAAGATGGACAAAGGCGTGTCAGTGGTTCTTCTGATTTAGCTATCATCGAATAACTTTAGATATCCCAAAACGCAATCAGGCACCACTGAACGCAGTGCCTGAGATGGAAGAAAATGGACAGAATCGTGCATCCTCGAACTGAGGTTCTAGGTTAATTTAATGCAGAATTCACAAAAAAACATGCATTAACTCGATCATGTACAACTAACTTTTTCCAAACTTGAGCTAGCTAGGTACCGATAACAGAAGCAATTGTTGAGAATTATAAAACACTCCACCCACAGCTACAGCCAATAAGAACCCCTCACATAATCCTTCAATCCAGCGCGAGTTAAATGCTTTTGACCACCATTTAGCGCACAAAATGTAAAGAGAGAGAATGCTTACATCAAATAGCACCCAGATAGATGACAATGTTATTACGCTGGTAGAAAAATTGTGTGTCACTGCAATAAACTGCGGAAAAAAAGCGACAAAGAATAAGATATCTTTCGGGTTGGCTACCCCAATAATAAAACCTCTGACTAACCCACTATTTTTGGTGGTTTCGTTGAGAGTTGATGTTGATTCATTATCTATATTGACATTTGGTAACTTCCTTATTGTGAGTAGTTCCGATATCGCGCCGAAGCCAATATAGAAAGAACCAGCAATGCCCAATAAATATAGATAAACGGGAGACAAGTGTACTACACCAGCTAAAGTCAATACTGCAATCGTCATTAACAGCAGGGACGCTCCATTGGTGCCTAGCAAAGTCATAAATGCTTGGCGCTGTCCTTCGCGGGTTGCTGTAGAAATAAGCAGAGCAACGACTGGACCGGGAGTGATAATTAGCAGTAGAACAGCGAGGCTGTAGGTGGCGAGTAATGATAGATTCATGGTGTGTTTCTTCCTGTGGAGATACTTGATTGCCTATAGATGAGTGAAACTCATTCTTTCGAATTTCATTAGTTCGATTTAACTTAACGAAATAATCCTATTATGTAAGGCTTAATCAATGCTGAAAAACGGAAAAAACTGTATATTATTATGAGTAATACTCACAATGGAATACAGACATGACATTGCCTCCACTGTATGCGTTACGGGCATTTGAAGCTGCTGCCCGCTTAGGATCTTTTTCTAAAGCTGCTGAAATACTTAACGTTACACCTGGTGCGGTAAGTCGCCATGTGCGAACGCTGGAAGAATGGTTTGAATGCAAGCTGTTTGAACGACATGGCCCGAAAGTATTAATTACTCCCGCTGGTAACTCTCTGGCCAGTCAACTGACGGAAAGTTTCCAGAGCCTGGAAAATGCCTGTTACTACTTTGGTCGCAACAATCGGCAACTGCGCTTAAAAGCGCCATCCACACTGACCATGAGCTGGTTACTGGACGCATTGAGGAGTTTTCGAGATGAGCACACCGTACCAATTATTGAAATTGTAAGTGTATGGATGGATATTGACAGCGTGGATTTTGTCCGAGAACCCTACGATTGCGCCATCCTGCTGGGACAGGGTAATTTTGGTACAGATACCGAATGCCTTCCGCTGTTTGAAGAGCTGCTGATTCCCGTCTGTTCACCAGCGTTACTGAGTGAGGCTCAATATGATTTAAGCGCTTGTGAGCTAATTCACCCAACTTCGGACCGCCGTGACTGGCGGCGTTGGATAGACCGCACTGGTTATTATAAGTCTTTGAACATTAATAAGGGCAAGGTGTTCGATACTCTTGAGCAAGGCAACCAAGCGGCCATCAGCCGCCATGGTATCTCTGTTGGAGATTTGTTACTTAGTCTGAAAGCGATTGACACCGAGTTACTTGCGTTGCCATTTAAGCAAGCGGTGGTGACTGGTGATAGCTATTATCTTGTCTGGCCTAAAGGTTCAGTTAAAAGACAATACATCGATTTACTCTATCAGTGGCTCAAGTCTTCAGCACCTGGTCCATTGCCTGACGAGGTAACCTGTCTAAATTGATAAACAGGGGACTAGGAAAGCTAACAAAACTAGCTGACGTTGTTAACTCGGCCCTGAACTATATCGTGCATGGAGTGCTGACCCTATATCTTGTGTAATCCCAAGGTCTAAATAGTATGAAGAGCCTAGCTCATTTCATGCCCACCTCCAAGTTACACCTTTCAATTTAAGTGCATAATAATGCAGGTGATGATTTCTGGCTGGACACACCGTTTTGACAGAAATTGGGAGATTCCGTTCAGCGCCGTTCTGGTATCTGCGATAACCTCACGTATGGCAAACTCAGAAGAGTAATCCGCTGCTGAGTAATCGCACTAAGCAGGAATGGGCGTGCGACGTGAAGTCGTATGAAGCGCTGTTCACCGCTTGATGTGTGAACCATCTGTATCACCAGATGAACCTAGGAGCCTGAATAAAGTAGCGGCTCTGACAATGTAACGAAGAACGGGGGTAATACCGTTCGGGGTCGAAATCGTAAGAGGACGCCCCTCCTGATAACCACAAATCGGGTAAGTGCTAGGTAGTCAGTATGATGAACATATGTGAATCTGCGTAAGGGGCGTTATCCTTGCAAACAGCGGAAGTGGCTAATACGCTGTAGCCAAAAGGCACGAGAGTCGGAAAGAGATTGCCCCATGTTCTTTCGTGATCATTGAACTCTCCGCACCATAGCAGGCATCTACCCTGACATTGCGCGACATACGGAACACGGTAAGCCTGTATCACTCCCTCTGGGAAAGCCTCTGTGGCCGATAGTGATGCAGGTAGAGGATGTTGGAAAAAGCGAAAGCTGCATTGTAACGATGCAGATACAGATTCCTATCTGATCACGAAAGTGAGCTGACTTCCGACTGGTCTTCCGTTGCAAGATAATTTGAAGAACTTTATTCAAGGAGATAAGCAAATGATGATTTCAAAAGAGATTAGTACCTCTCCTGACAGTGCTCAATGGCAATCCATAAATTGGAAAGTCGTAGAATCCCATGTATTAAAGCTTCAGATGCGTATTGCAAAGGCAACACAAGAAGGTAAACACGGCAAAGCGAAAGCGTTGCAGTGGATACTGACTCACTCGCGTTCAGCAAAACTTCTAGCTGTTAGCGGGTATCACAAAATAAAGGCAGTAAAACGCCTGGAATTGACGGTGTCATCTGGAATACAGATACGCGCCGCATGAAAGCAGTCAATCAATTGAGCAGAAAAGCTTATCAAGCCAAACCGCTCAAGCGTATCTACATCCCCAAGAAAAACGGCAAGCTCAGACCACTTGGTATCCCCTGTATGATCGACAGAGCACAGCAAGCGCTTCATCTTCTTGCACTAGAGCCAATATCGGAGACTGTTGCCGATCCCAATAGCTATGGCTTCCGACCTAATCGAAGCACTGCTGATGCGATTCAACAGTGTTTCATCTGTTTAAGTCAAAAGAAATCCGCGCAATGGGTACTCGAGGGAGATATTAAAGCCTGTTTCGATAAAATTGGACATCAATGGCTAATCGAAAACATACCAGCAGACAAACGGATGCTGGGACAATGGCTGAAATCAGGCTATATAGATAAAGGATTGTTCTACCATACCGACGAGGGCACACCGCAGGGCGGAATTATATCTCCAACTCTGATGTTGATGACACTTGCCGGTCTGGAACAGCGCATAAAATCTACCGCCCTCAAAAAGGGGGCGAGAGCCAACTTTATTGGATACGCCGATGATTTCGTCGTCACCTGTGCTTCAAAGGAGGTGCTGGAGTACGATATCAAACCGTTGATTGCTGAGTTCTTAGCGGAAAGAGGCTTAGCACTCTCCGAAGAGAAAACGCACATTACCCACATCAGCCGTGGTTTTGACTTCCTAGGTTTCAATCATAGGAAGTTCAAAGGAAAACTGCTCATTAAACCGAGTAAGTCCAACACTTTGATGCTCTTAAGTAACTTACGTGAACTCATCAAGAAGCACGCTACCATCCCCGTTAACGATCTAATCAAGTTGATAAATCCGAAACTCAGGGGCTGGTCGAATTACTATCGACACTGCGTTGCTAAACAGA
The DNA here is from genome assembly GCF_013041605.1 of Vibrio plantisponsor. Taxonomy (GTDB): domain Bacteria; phylum Pseudomonadota; class Gammaproteobacteria; order Enterobacterales; family Vibrionaceae; genus Vibrio; species Vibrio plantisponsor. The sequence continues at coordinate 8,625 of NZ_JABEQC010000005.1, forward strand.
TATTCGGATATATAGGTCACGAGCTATTCCATGCGTTATGGCACTGGGCTAAAAGGCGTCATCCGACTAAGTCTAGAACTTGGATCGCCCTTAAATACTTCATCAACCGTCAAGGTCAATGGCAATTTCACGGTTGGCAGAAGATCATGAATATGGATTGTCAGTTCAATCTGTTTCAAATAGCCAAAGTGCCAATAGAGAGACATGTAAAAATCAGGAGTGCCGCTACGCTTTTTGATCCTCAACACCAAGAATACTTGGCAAAGAGAAAATCAAAGAAGCAATGTCGTAACTCTTGGTATGAGCCTGCTCTCACTGCTTTATAAGTTGCTGGGTGCCAATCGGTGCCTTCGTGAAGGCTTGAGCCTAGTGCGGTGAAAGTTGCACGCTGGGTTCTCAGAGGGACGACACTTGGTAACAGGTGTCGTCTACTCGACAAAAACTTGCTAAGAGAGCGGTTGGTCTAATGCCCGTTATCTCTCCCACATCGCATCAAGCTTCAGATATATGTTATCTAGAAAAACGCAAATAACAGGCAATAGCGGCTTGTTGTATTGTGCCTACAAACCGCATAATTACATCAATCGATATCACTTCTAGCAGCATCAACTGCTAGCGAGTCCGCAATCTCATTCCCTCTAACACCAGAATGCGCTCTAACCTTTTCGACTTCGACATACTTGGCAGAGCGTAACTCATCTACTGTCTGCCACAGGCGTCGATTCTTAATCTGTTTTTTATCAGCTCTACGCCAGCCTTTCTTTTTCCAGCCATCAAGCCAAAGGTTGAAACCTTTTACGCAGTACTCACTGTTTGAGTAGATGACATCACCATCTTCGGCATATTCCAGCCCTTCGATAAGTGCAAGTAACTCCAACTCTGCATTGTCTGTCTCTCGGTCAATGGTGATAGCCTCCTCATGGACAATTTCGTCATCTTCATTGAAGACCACCAGCCCAATGCCTCCTCGTTTGCAGCCGTGTTGATTGTTTGGTGCAGCTCCGTCTACGTGAATTGAATAACTCATTTTTTTATCTCTCTAGTTGCAAAAAGGGCGCATGACTTTGCTTAGCCAGCGCCCCGTTGATGTTTGTGTTACTGATAGGATTCTTGGTTGTCTCGTATACTCAGACGCGATTCCATCCATTCCTCGATTTCACTTTCGACCCAAGCTACTGCTCGTCCGCCGAGTGGGACACTCTTCGGAAAATCGGTTTCATCAGCCATGAACTTGTAGATAGTTGAACGGCCAAGTCCTGTTAGTGACATCACTTCTTTAAGTCGTAGAAATCTCATGGGAATTGTCTCCTGTATTTTGTATATACCCATGGGATAAGCCGCCACTGTAAAAAATGCAGTCGGTCTACTCCAAGCTAGAGCCAAAGAAGTAACGCTTTTCTTGCCACGCTTCAGCAAGGCTGCTCATACGGTGGAAGACAGTGTTCTTTATGTTGACGTCTTTGCTACGACAACGAGTCCCCACCCCATAATTTCCTCGGTCATTGAGAAACACCAATGAACGCGCTTCTCCGCTGTAGTGCTTTTCTATCGCTTCTTGCCAAGCCGTTTTAAGATGCTCAACCAATTCATTGCGCTTGTCCCAACAAATAGCGGGACCAAAGTGCTGGCTATAGTCAGTAAACAGCATCACGCGATAGTTGTGGGATGGCACCTTGTCTTCCCGCTTACGCCATACATAGAACAGAGAATCCGTATCAAGCTTTTCTTTAAACAGATTAAAGTAATCGTTGAGGATACTGAGGTCGGTATCTTGATGGTCTTCTGGCAAAAACAAGTCCAAACGTGTGGCGAGAGCGATGTCAAACTGACTGAGTGCCTGTTCAAAGACATCGACCATCGAGGTCAATGCTGACTCGTATAACCCCTTGTCGCTGTAATACAGCGGGTAATCTTCAAAAGTTCTATCTAGAGTAATGCTTGGGAGGTAGGTTCTATTCGCCATGAGTAATGCCTTTTGTGTGTGAATGACATAGGCATTACTCGCGTTGTATTTTTTTAAGGTGAGTCGTGCCGCAACCTGCAAGCACACCTTGGATGATTAGTTGACTAAGCCATAGCCCTAAGGGCAGTTCAACAAGATACGATATATTGGTATTGAGCAGAAATATCGGTAAAACAACTAAAGAAGAAATGACAGATACAAACGTCGTAACTGTCAGTGCTGGCAACTTGAAGACTTTGAGAAAGACCCCGAACCCGGCCCAAAGACTTCCAGCCAACCAAAACAAACCTAGGCCTTGCCATGAAAAATCGGCTCCGGTAACCAAAGAAGTAACATTAGATAAAACAAGACCAGCAATGATGATCATCAAACCTGACCATTGCAAAAGACGAATTTTGAATTTGAGCAGTAATGCACTCCACACAATGCCCATCGTACTCATAGCGATAAATGGCAACATTGCGGAATTCGCTGGAGAAGAGCTTTGCAAACCCAAAAACAAGGTAATAGCGAATAACGGTCCAGCAAGAATTGATGCCAGCAGCCAAGAACGAAGATTGCTGGTAATCAAGTGTTTAGTTTGCCAAAACCGTCGGCCATGCAATGGTAACAGAATAAACATCGCGCCGAGGTAACGAAGCATCATCAAGTCAGTAACATTCATACCTGAATCAAATGCCAGTCTTCCAGCAACCGTGTAAAGCGCCCCAATTGAAGCGGCACTAATACCCCAAATAATCCCTTTTAGCTGATCCGTGTAGAACGCAGAAAACCTCGCCCCAATGGCTGCTAATATGGTCATAAATTGCCCTAACCCTTAGGGGGTAATCTGATTTCAATAGGGCAATTCTATGGACTTATTTTCACTTAATAAGGGAGGTAAACCGCATACGACTTATTACTGGTTGGAATAGATCGTCTATTCTGAACTTCAAATATAAGTTACTGTTCTGATGGGGTGGGAATAGGGAAGGAATTTATAAAAGGTCAGCCATGTGCCTGCGGCGGAGGTTCAAAGCCGCGCTCTACGGAAAATTTGGAGCGCAGCGGAAAACTTGTCAGACAGCGGCACCACCAGACACTCCGTGCGACTACTGTGCCAGTTGTTTGATGAGTACGCGTGGAGGAGCTGCGCAAAGTCGAAGCGACAACGTGACAATGAACGACTTACAGGCCAACTCAAACAATGTTGGCTTGAGTCTGGTGGTATCTATGGATACCGCAAACTCCATCGAGATCTGCGTGATCTTGGCGAGCAATGCGATATTAATCGTGTGCATCGCCTGATGCAGCGAGCAGGACTGCGAGCGCAAGTTAGCTATCGCAAACCGAGAGCGCCTAGTTGTGAGCAACACGTTGTTACGCCAAATCGTTTAGAACGGCAATTCGATCCATTAGCGCCCAACACGGCTTGGGTAACAGATATTACGTACATCAAAACGCATGGAGGCTTTTCTTTCAACTGCTGAAACGTGAACGAATTAAGCGAAATATCTATGCGACCAGGGACGACGCAAAGATGGATGTGTTTAATTATATTGAGATGTTTTACAACCCGAAACGACAGCATAGTTCCAATGATGGGCTATCACCGTTAGAGTATGAACGTCAGTATTTTAATGAGGCTTAAAGTCGTCTACTGAAGTAGTGGCGATTCAAACAACACCTCTTCAAAACATTGAACGAGGTCCGTGAGCTGACTGAAAACTGGATGAAAGAATATAACGAAGAACGCCCTCGTGACGCACTGAACGATCTGACACCATGGGAATACTTGATGAAGCATGAACAAGCCGAAACCTCTAATTACTGGTGTAACTAATTAGGGGCGGTTTACAAAGCGTTGCAGATATTTTATTTATCACTAAAATAAAACAGATAATAAAAAATAAATCGTCAGTGTTGTACTTGCATTTTTTGTCACATGAGGTGTTTTATGTTCGGGATAGTAACAAAGAGCATTAGATTCAAACTTTCTATTTCTATGGGGGTTGCAGTTTTATCGCTAATTATCTTATTTCTAACGTACGGCACGCTAACCAAAAAACTAAACAAAGGCGTAGATGATTTTGGTCATCAGTTCCTTCCTTCTGTTTCTTTCGTTTTGAATGCAGACCGAGATTTATATCAAGCTTATGTGGCTCAACTCCATTATTTGCTTAGTCCGGGGCAAGACGATATAAAAGACTTCAAAGACAATGCTAAGCAAGCTTATGACGGCATGATGAAGTTTAAGAATCTGATGGATGACCACCCTGCAATCACGAGCAAAGTGAATGACTTTGAAAACCGTTTTAGAAAATGGGAGCAATCGTCGAATGAGTTTTTCAAGCTGGTAGATAGCGGAACTACCAAAGAAGCAGAAGCGTTACTTGGTTCAACAGTTTCTGATGATTTCCAGAGCTTACGAAAGCTCTATGATATCGCCAGTCAAGAGCTAGATTCACAGGCCAAAGTCGAAGTAAATGAATTCTCAGAAGAGACTTCAAAGACGCAGCTCTACATGTTGATATTCGTTGCCTTCATCATCATCCTTACTGGAACGTTAAGTTATGTCGTTCCTAAAGTGCTGGTCAGCAGTGTCAATGATCTCACTCGACGTATCAAAGAAATCAGCGAAGGAGACGGTGACTTAACACAACGCATCAACTCCAAACGCACCGACGAACTGGGTAAGCTGGCTTCGGCATTCGATGATTTTGTGGCTAAACTGCAAACCCTCATTTCTGAAATATCATCAAGCAGCACGTCGCTAGAAAGCAATGTGGTTCAACTTACAAATACTCACGAGAATGCTCAACGTGTAAGTAATGAACAAACGAGGAGCATTGAGCATATTGCTGCGGCAGTGAATGAATTCAGTGTATCCATTCGCGAAGTGGCAGAACGGACTCTAAGATCGGCGAACGAAACTGATCACACCGCAGAGCTTACCACTCAGGGTATGAAGATTATAGATAACTCGGTGGATGAGATTAACCAACTCGCGAACTCCATCAAAAAAGCTAATCAAGTGATTGAGCAACTGGCGAGTGAATCAAACAATATCGTTACCGTGCTCGAAGTGATTCGTAACATCGCAGAACAAACCAACCTACTCGCTCTTAATGCCGCTATTGAAGCTGCACGAGCTGGTGAACAAGGTAGAGGGTTCGCGGTCGTTGCCGACGAAGTTCGCTCTCTGGCAAGCAAAACACAAAAATCCACTGAAGAAATTCAGAACATGATCGACAAGTTACAAAGGGGTGTGAAAGACGCCGTGAGTTCAATCTTAGATGGTTCAAACCGTGTTGAGAAGAATGTTGAGTTGTCGCTAAACATTCAGCAAATGTTTGAATCCATTCAGTCTTCCGCAACAATCGTTAGTGACATGGCAACTCAGATCGCTACTGCGACAGAGCAACAAAGCAGTGTGTCAGAAGAGTTGAGCACCAACCTTGAACACTTAAACGAACAAAACCGAGTGAGCCAAGGTTTGTCGAATGATATTAACGAAGTAGCGAAACGGGTAGGTAGTTCAGTTAATAAACTGTCTAAAGATGTAGGTCAGTTTAAAATCGGTTAACCCTCACTCCCGAACGTAGACAAAGGAGCACTTATCTGTGCTCCTTTTCATTTTGTCATTATTAATACTGACAAAAAATAAGGAATGTGGAACTATATGCACTTAGTTTTACGGTTATAATGACGTTATCTTCCATTTACTAAGGCGACATGATGAAAGCAGACCTCCTTTCAGATGATATTGGTCAACATAAAGTCTGAATCACCACCAACTGATTGCTGAAACTACCGTAAATATTTCGTGCTACGAACGGAATCGTCCCAGCAATTACCTCGCCTCGATAAGCTTTGCTTGATTTGATAACGCCACAGCAGTTGCCGATAAGAACGACTTGTGTAATGACTTCCTTGGTCGCTGTGGAACATCACGCCTTTGGGCTTACCTCGTGATTCAAACGCCATAGAGAGTGCCTTTCCTGTCAACTTGCTATCAGGCGAGACTGACATCGCCCAACCAATTGGCTTTCTCGCGAACAGATCGATGACAACAGCAAGATACATCCAGCGCTGCCCCGTCTAAACATACGTCACATCACCTACCCAGATTTGGTTTGGAGAGGTAACGGCAAATTGTCGAGATAGATGGTTGGTGATCTCTACGTGCTCTTGTGATGCCTTTCGATAACGATGATTCGGTGTTTGGCAGCTTACCAACCCTAGTAATTTCATCATCTTAGAAGCTCGATAACGTGTTAGTTTTACACCTTGGGCCGTCACCAGATCGGCAATGCTTCTCGCACCAGCAGAGCCATTGCTTGCCATATGAACTTCTTTAATGAGACTTTTTAGTTTCACCAACTCAGGGGATACACGTTTAGAGCGACAACGCCAGTATTTGTAGCTGCTGCGATGGACACTGAACACATGACACAAGGTGGTTACATTAAAGCTCTGCCTGAGTTTCTCAATTATCGCGAGTTGTTCAGTGAGTCCGACATCAAGAGAGCTGTTGTCGCCTTTTTTAATATTTCATTGTGTTCTTCAAGACGGACGAGTTTCTTCTTCAGCTCACGTATCTCAATTTGCTCTGGTGTTATCGGTGAGGCTTGGGGAGTCACTCCGTTTCTTTCTTGCTTAAGTTGCCTTAACCACTTGTCCATTGTCGATTTACCCACACCCATGGCTTTTGCTGCATCGAATCTAAATTCCGCACTGAAAGTACGTCTGGTTCGCGTGGTCATAGTTTCACCTGTCATGTTATGAGGTGCGTCTTAGCACCTCTAATCAGATGGCCAAATTCACTATGCCACAACATTCGGAAATGCATTACTTGGCCCATCACGATAAAGTAATTCATAGCCATAAATGTCTAAATTTCTGTCAAAAATGGGCTGCCTTGCTACATAACTGAACATAGTTCGCTACACCTTACACTCACTGATGCTGATCACTTATGAGATGTAACTCGAAGAAAACACAAAAACCAACTAGAAGTTTTGAATACCATGATGAAAAGCTATTTCACATAACTTGTACGTGATAGGTATCGACTAAAGATGCTTAACATTTCATTGGTTACAGTATGACATCTCTTAGTCTACATCGTTCTAGTACCAAAAATCGCAACCATACGAAGGCATTTTAAACGACCACTCAATTAAAATATGGGCACTTTATCATTTGTACCCTCCTGATATTAATGGCTCATCCAACTTCAATGCTATTTTGTTTCGATGAATAGCTTCTTCAGGAAGCCTTAAAAATCCATACTGATTCAGCGTTTCAGTATGACTTGAGGTAATCGTAAGTTCTAAGACGCGTTGTTCGCTTTGATTCAACTCATTTCGGTATGGAGGTAAGTCTACGTACATGTAGTAGACACTTGATAGAGGATATCTTCCTGAATAAATGGTTTCGATGTTCACCTCTTGTAAATCACCATATCTGTCGATGATAGAAAGTATCTTACTGTCTTCCCACTTATCGTTATAGGTCACATAAACCATGGATGCAGCTTCACTGTCTAACTTATCAAGCAAGTCATCTTCATCAGCAACAAACTGAGTTAAAGAGTAAGTCCCTTTTGAACATTCCACCCAATCACTAAACCTCTGATGAATGTTAAAGTCCTCAGAGACTGCAAATGGAAGGATATACTGCTCACTTACACTCTTGATTTCTCGAGGCCATTTAGCCGGAGTTATATCTTCATTACAGCCAAAAACGTTACCAATCTGACCAACTGTCATTGAAGTATTCGGGTTATCCTGATTGATCAAGATGGCGACAACATCAGCAGTTAGATAAAGCTGGGTAGGACGGTATCCTTTCAGGTTGTAAAACTTTGCGACTTCTAAATCCGTCCATTTTTTTGAGGTGATGCCAATTTTGTATCGCCCCAAAAGCATGTCCCCCGGAATATCTTGGCTGCCATTTATTTCTGCATCAATACCCTGCTCACTCACCAATTGGTTAGCTAAATCGGAGATATAACTTTCAGCACCGATAATAGCTTTATCGTTGGCGGGAGACTCTTCAGCGAAGGCAAAATAAGATATAAAAGCAAACAGAAACAAAACTATACGTTTAGTTTTCATTTTTAACCTCCACTGCCGAACCTGGGTTGAGAACAGAATCAGAGCTAAAAATTGTCCACGAAGGCTTAACGCTCATAGTGCTTTCCTCTACCACAGCGATCGTTCGGCGATGCCGCTCTTTCAGTTGTGAGGTCAACGACGTTATTTGAGTAAATTCTTGCTCCTCAATTCGTTGGGGATCAACTCCATTTTGAACAAGTAAAGTCCTGATTACGTGAGTGCGTCTCTTTGCAAGTTCCCGGTTGTAATCCAACGTTGCTTCAGGACTGGTATCTCCGATTAGGATAGCTTTAGATTCAGGATTGGACGCCAAAAGTCCCAGTAACTCTTTCAATGGTGTTTGATGCTCAGACTTAATATCAGACTTGTCCATATCAAAGAAGAAACTAACCACATTGAAATTTTGTATAGTATGCCAATCTGCACATCCCTGACTATCAACTAAGACGCCTTCAGGAGTATCCGCGCACAGATCCCTTTGATTAATCACGCCATCTTTATCTTGATCGGATAAATCATCCAACTGATGTCGGGTGGTTCGCACATCTGGTTGTTGTGCACAACCTAGAAGCAAGAGAGCCATCAGAAATAAATAATGGAACTTACTCATTGCCTTTCTCCTGCCATTCCTCTGGATATTCAACTCTTAGAGCGTAAGTCAATGTACCCATCGCATTAAATAAACGATATGCCGCCACTAATCGATCATATTTAGTTCGCACATAATTTCGTCGAGCTGCGAATGTTTCGACTTTGGCATCCAATACATCAAGCAAGCTTCTTCGACCTACATTAAATTGCTGGATGTAACCAAGCTCTGCAATTTTTGCTGCATCTACGTTAGTTTTTAAGATGTTTTTCTGCTGTTCTAACAATTCGTAGGCATTCCACGCCAGTTGGGTACCTTCTTCTGCATCCAACTGAGCCTGAAGACGCACAGCTCGAGCTTCTTCAGCACGCCAAGCGGAAGATTCCACTCTTGAATTAGTCGTAAATCCACTAAAAATATCGTAGTTAAGTGTCAGCATTATCTTGGCATCTTCATTAATTCCTTCGATGTTATCTACATTGTCCGTTTTGTTAGCGGAGAGTTCGAGTTTTAGCTCGGGATAGTAACCACCTTTTTCTCGGTCAATTTCTTTTCGAGCAGCGTTCAAATCATTGATAGCTGACTTAATAGACGGATGCCCATCTGTCGCCTGTTGTTTCGCTATGTCGACATTTGGAGGGATTAGACGGGCATCAAATACGGGCTCAATGATATCTTTTGGTGCTTTACCAACTAAACGTAAGTATTTGGTCTTTGCATCATTAAGATTGTTTTGAGAAGCGATGAGTGACGATTGAGCTGTCGCGACTCGAGAAGCAATCTGTGCTAAATCAGAATTACTGGTTAACCCTTTCTCTTTTTTGTCCAAGATTAACTGGTATATTTCCTGATGCTCTCGTAGGTTTCTCTTTGTCAGTTCCAAAAGTTCTTCGGCGTGCAAAACATCAACGTAAACCTTCACAGTTTCCAAGGCGATATTTTCGGCAGAAGATAATAAACTCAGCCTTGCGGCCTCAGCTTCTAAGTCAAGTCTTTCAATGTCCGATGTCGTAGCAAAACCATCAAACAACAGTTGTGAGATTTTTATACCCAGTTCGGTTCTATCCAGAATCCGATCTTCGCTATCAATATAGTTACCATTGCTATAACGAGTTCCTTCATAACCAGCAGCGGCATATAGATTTACTTGAGGTAAATAGCTCCCACCCACGGCATCGCTGTCTTTACGCATCGATTGGAAACGGGAATATTTGGCAAGTAAGTCCGGTGAGCTATCCAGAGCAAGTGCTACAGATTCTTCAAGCGTCATTGCATTTACAATGGGACTAGCCAGCAAACATCCCAAAACTATTGTTTTAAAACGCATTAAATGTCCTTATTGGTATTATCTTTCTCGTAAAGCGTTCTCTTTCGCTCTCAATATTGGTTTTAACCAATAACTGAGAACCGATTTTTCCCCTGTCATAATATCGACCACAACTTGCATTCCAGGAATAATGGTGAATTGTTCATTACTTTCTAACGTAATATTTGCTCGGTAATAAGCATGACCTTCGTCGTTTTTTAAAGCATCAGCACTCACATAGCTGACTGTTCCTTTAAGTCCTCCGTAAATAACGAAATCGTAAGCAGACAGCTTCACCGTAGCTTCTAACCCCGGCCGGATAAAAGCGATGTTTTGTGGCGAAATACGGGCCTCCACAATCAGTTCACTATTCAATGGAACAAGTTCCATAATGGGCTCGCCGGGCTTCACAACGCCCCCAATGGTGCGTACAAAAATATCTTTTACGGTTCCATCTACTGGAGAAATTATCTGAGTGCGCTGTAATTGATCGGCTATTGCTTGCTGACTTTCATTAAGCTGCGCTAGCTTAGTTAGAACCTCATTCAGTTGCCCCTGAACTTCTGTGCGAAATGTCAGAGCGATCCCTCTTCGGTCAGCGACTGATTCAGAATAAGCCGCTTTCTGTTTCTGTGCTGCCGCTTTTGAACTCGATAAATCGCCACTGACTTTGATGACATCTCGATTGAGCTTGAACAGTTCAACTTCTGCAACCGCTCCGCTCTCGACCACGTCTTTCAACATATCTCGCTCTTTGGTAACAATCTTCAAACTGCTCTGTAATGTGTCGATAGTATTGAGCGTATCGTTGTATGCCTGTGCCTGCTGCTCAATTCTTAACTGCGCTTCTTCCAGTTCAGATTTAAGCTGATCAAGTCTCTCAACATAATTTGCTTTGGCATTCCAATAAGCGGGGTGACTTGTTTCGGCAACTTCAAATGGTTGAGGTTCAATGACAACCTGTTCTTGCCAATTTAAGTTAGCGTTGTTTACTTTTACCGTCTTTAATTCCACTTGTAATCGCTGTTTCTGAGCCAGTAATGAGTCAACCTGCTGGTTGGACTCTAAAAAGGACGATTTGAAGCGAGTATCATCAAGTATCGCTATGACTTCTCCTTTCCTTACTATCTGACCAGCGTTAACGTGTAATTGTTTTAATATTCCGCCTTCGAGACTTTGAATCGTTTGAACGGAAAGAGAAGGAACCACTTCACCTTCACCGACAATGACTTCGTCCAATTGTGCCCATGCAGCCCAGAAAATAGCCCCTGTAATCAATGCGGCTGATAACCAAATCAACTTCCTAGAACGATAAGCTAAATGAGCATTACTCCAACGAACGCTACTCATCCCTTGCCTCCCTCACGCACAATGGATACCGCTCGGATTCTATTTGAGGAATTGCCAACTGATTGCTGGGATAAAATGTCTTTCGCTGTTCCGTCTGAAACCACTTTCCCCTGATCCAATACGATAATTCTATGACAAAGAGCTAAGAACGAATGCTTATGTGAGCTGATGATCAACGTGATATCTTTAGGCATATTTTGTAGGGAGTTAAAGAGTACAGCTTCTGCATTTCGGTCCAAGTTATTTGTGGGTTCATCCATGACTAACATGGATGGCTGACGATACAATGCCCGAGCTAGTGCGACAGCCTGACGTTGTCCACCGGACAAGAATCTTCCGCCCTCTCCAACTTGAGTCTCCATACCCTGAGACAAACGAGTCATATGATGATTTAATCCAGAAAGTTCAATCACCTTCTGCAATCTTGTCTGGTCAACAACACTGTATCCCAGCACAATATTTTCAATAATAGACCCGTAAACAAGTTGCGGATTTTGCCCAACCCAACCCGTATGACTTCTCAATAGATCAACAGGCCACAAGTGACTATCAATATTATCGAAATAGATAGTCCCCTGTGTGGGAGATAGCTGGTGAGTAATTAATGAAAGTAAGGTGGATTTACCCGCACCTGCATTGCCAACAATGCCGATTCTTTCCCCTTTCGTAACATTAATGGAAATATTTTTCACCGACTCGACAGGGCTACTCGGGTATTGAAAACTGACGTCCTCAAGACGAAAAGCCCCTTGAAAATCACCATTGGTAATCACCTGACTTCTATTGGTTTCCTGGGGAAGTTCAATAATTGAACTCAGCCCTTCAACTGCTGTTTTCGTTTGCTGATAACGCAGTAGCAGTATAGCAATCTGATTAACAGCACTTGCTGCCCTTCCACTTAACATCACGATTGCAATCAATCCGCCCATGCTAAGCTGGCCTTCAGCGATTCGATAAACCCCTGTAACAATAAGTGCGATTGTAATGATCTGTTGGCTGGACTGGATTGAATAGGCCACAACATTTGAGTAATGACGCGATAGATTTTGCCAATCAGACAAAGCTGAGACAGTGTTTTCCCAACGCTTTTGTGCGTTGCCTGTGGCATTATTCTGTTTTAGTTCAGTGATTGAAGACAAACAATCAAATAAATGTGCCTGCCTTTGTGTGGATAGCGTTGCGGTTTCGGTATGAGTTTTTTCTATTTTGGATTTCATGGCACTGCTTAATAGCAGTAATAAAAACATGACAGCGATAGGTATAGCCATCATAGGTCCACCTAACCAGCCAATAAGAAGCAGGAACAGCGCAGTAAATGGTAGATCTACAACCGCAACCAGAGATGCGGAGGTGAAGAAATCGCGAACACTGTCAAAATCTTGCAGTTGCCTCGCAAAAGCACCTATTGATTGAGGACGGTGCTCAAGTTTCATCCCCATGACCTTAGAAAACAGTTGTGCAGATAGTTTGTTGTCTATGTATTTGCCTGCACTGTCAGTAACAATACCTCGGGCTTTACGTAACAGCCAATCAAAAACAACCACCAAGGACATGCCGACAACCAGAACCCATAGTGTGTTAAAGGCCTGATTTGGCACCACTCTGTCGTAAACATTCATTGTAAAGAGAGGAACGATCAATGCGAGAACATTGATCATCAATGAAGCAATCAGTAAATCCCGATACCAAGGACGCATCTCTTTTACTACGGAAAATAGCCAGTGCTCAGTCTTCTTGCGATGCAATGAATCTACACGTTCATCTGTATACGTATTTGCGCTTACTTGCCATCCCTGTTGATTAAACTGATTAAGTAGGTCCCGCTCGCTAAGCAGTTCCTTACAAATTTGGTCATCATTAAAAGATTGGACATGAAACCCTTCCGTATCGTATCCAGTAACAATGCAAGGTACTTGTGACCTAGTTGCAACCACTAGAGGAAAACTGGCATTTCTAACTGAGTGAAGTTCAACAAGCGTGAGTTCTAAATCAGCACGTTCTGCCATACGAATAAACAAATCGCTGTTAAGCTTTCCATCTTCTAATGGAATACCGGATATCAACTTTAAAGGATGATGACGCAATTCAAAATGCTGAACCAACCACAGTAACACGGATAGCCACGGATCATTCTGAGTGTGCTTCTCTTGTTGAGTTGTGGAATCCATTTTCATTATGAAACCCCACTGACAATTAAGTTATTGTCATCTATCATTTTCTGCAATATATCTGCTTCACTTGCTCCACTGGCGTCTGCTTGATAGAGGTCATTAAAAGTAACATTTTCTAATAAGATCTGCTGTTGAGTGCCCGATTGATCAGGTTTCAAATTGACAATAGTCCCTTCTGCGGTTTGTGTGAGATCCAGTTTATTATCAAGTTGACTGATGTCCGTTGCGGTAATAATCGCAGAAAGGTCGATCGTATCGTTGTCACCACCAGACAGTGAAATCTGAAAATCGCTGATCACATCAAGTGAAGGATTGAGGATAGTACCTACCCCATCGGTATCAAAATAGAATTTATCATTACCGCTGCCTCCTATGAGTAAATCATCAGCAGAACTGGCTGATATTGTAGAATCTCCTGTTTCTACTAACGAAACAAAAATTGTTTGAGCAAGTCCTGAGGCAGTTTGTTCACCAATAGATGCCGTGGGTATAACGGTTAAAGAAAAATCGTCCGCTCCGGTATAACCACCGATGATAGACAAATCGGAGACATCGCTAAGCTCAACCGTGTAAACGCCATTTTGGTAACTGCCGTGACTCAGTTCTAAACCTTGAGGTATCCCACTAATCGTAATTTGTCCCGTTTCCTGATCAGATGGGTGTACCAAATTCATATCTAATCCCAAGCCGATAACACCTGAAGCTTCCGCCACAATAGAATTATATTCAGCAGTCAAAATTGGTTCATCCGGCTCTGGAGTAATAGTAATGGTCAAGTCTGACATTTCTGCTTCACCATACGCTTGCTCACTATTTCCCTGGACGACAGACTGATCGTAGGTTCTAACGCTGAGTGTGACATCCATCTGCCCAAATGCGTCGCCCGGTATGAAATCTAACCCATTGACTTCATCTGCTCTGACCAAAATAGTCGCTACGGCATTTCCGTTGGAATCAAGACTGAACAGTGCAAACTGATTTCCGATCCTAATGCGACCAAGCCCATCAAATGCCGAGGGGTCGGAGCTCGCGTTCACTATCATCGACACTTCCAGATATTCATTGCTGTTGGTCTCAAAGCTTGAGGCAACAAAATCAATGTGAATAACTTCAGATTCACTGCCACTAATAGACTCAGAAACCTGATTTAGCTCTACTGAATCCCCAACAGGTAACACGCCGACGGTAAATTCAGAGGTCGTGTAGTTATATAAATCAGTCCCAAGCTCTTGAGTAATCGCTTCCAAAGTTAAGGTTACATCACCACTGAAATCTAATGGTGGTAGCAGGTAAATATTGTCGAGTTGTTCTTGGGTGATTTGCCACTCGGTCTCATTGGCACTATTTGAACCATTATTCGGCAGTAACTCATAGGTTCCATTGTTATCCCACACCAATACGGCACCTTGTGGTACACCTTTGATAATGAGTGACATTGATTCGGAGCCATCTTGGTCAATGAGTGAAGCATTTAAGTTTCCTAAATAAATATAGTTGTCTTCATTCCCCGTCACATCTTCGGACACTAGATTGGCTTTATCCACAACAGGCTCCACAACTATTGTTACCGTTGTCTCCTTAGTCTGAGTATCGACAGCATTCTCACCACTTAAACAGCTGCCTGTAACTTCATCAGTGATATTAGCTGCAACTGTTAGCACAATTTCTCCACTGTAATTTTCAGCGGGGAGTAATTGTATTTCGTTTAAGCGACTGACATCCGTAATCGTCCATGTACCATCACCATTATCAGTGATTAACGCGTTATCTACTGCGCTAATACTTGCCCCATTTGATACCGATAAAGTCACCCAATTCACCGTTTCTTTACCGGTAGAAGACTCACCTTCACCGCGAATAATTTGGCTATCAGCGATGCTATCGCCTAGTATCAACTCGAGATTAAGTGTTGATACCGTATCTTCCTGAACCACTACGTTTGTAGGAGAAATCGTGATGTCATCAACCACAGGCGCGATTTGTATTGTGATTGTTTGTGCGGTTGTTTTGGTGTCACCATCACACGGCGCCGTTTCCGTTACTTCAATGGTAAAATTGATACAACCACTGAAGTCTTCGTCTACGCCCGTGATACGGATAGAATCTAACCCTGTGCCTGTCACTGAATAGCCTAGCAAGTTACCAGAGATATCATAAGCAGGCGTTACTCCCTCACCCTCTATTTCAACACCATCCGGTAATGAATCACTTGGAATAAAGAAAGAAACCAGATTGTCAGGTGAACTCGCGACATCAGAATTGAGATACTGACCGACAGCAATATCTTCACCTTCTTGAGCGAGAATATCCTGCCCCTGAACGGAACCCGGTGTACCGGGGTCTGCACATCCGGTTCCATCTCCAGAGTTGCCCGTTATTTGTATCTGAAATTGATCTGTAATGTATTGTGAATCGCTGCCATCTTTAACATAAGCTTTAACCGTGACATCTATAACTTCAGTATCAACAGAGCTCGATATTGTGGCACCCGCCAACAGGTCCTGTGCCGTTTCCACAATGCTATCACTTGTAATATCCCCCATTGGAATTAACCAATTCCCATTGGCATCTTGTGATACGCCATTGGGATGCGAAACTACCAAATTGTAGTCGCCGGAGAATTGGAGAACGATATAGTCGATGTACTCAGACCCATCCAAATCCTGTTCGGTAAAGGTGACACCACCGCTGATGTCTACGGGTGAACCGTCACTGCTAATAAACACATCTTCAGCACCATCGAGGCGGGTTTTGTCGACATCTTCGCTACCGATATCAACTTTACCTTCAACTGTAACAGTTAAAGATGCGAATAATTCTTTAACATCAACGTCTCCCGTCGGTGACGTATCCGTAACCTGATAACTAACATCAACGTTAAATTCTCCGCTTAAATCTTCATTAGCAATGACCGTTAATCTGCCGCTGTTTAATAACTCGTGAAGTGTCTGTGACGTGCCATCTAAAAGTGTGGAGAGATCAAGTGGCAACGAAGAGTCATTAATTTCTACATCGTCAAAATAAAGTGTTAGTTCATCGGGAAGTGAGACTATTGTATACCCTGTCAATGATTCACTACCGTCATTATCCTGATCGACAACAGGTTCAAGCTTCAATTTAATCTCATTGTCTTCGATTCCCTGGCTACGAATCACCAAGCCATCTTGCTGATCCACAACAGGTAACACGTTCATTTCTACAGTCAGTGAGAATTCGCCTGAATCACCATCGGGCTCAGTCGAAACAACGGTTACTTTAAGCGTCAATTCACCACTAAAATCTGTTACAGGTTTAAGGTAAGTATTGGCCAATTGAGAGTTTGATATCTGATAGGTTGGACCGTTTATTGCGTCGATATACGCCACAGCCAGCGAGACAGAATCACCTTTGGAATCAACCAGTAAAGTCCCTTCAGGAATACCTGAAAGCAGAATGTTTATCTCTTCGGATTGGTCATCGTCAGAGGTATTAATAATGAAGTCTAGCTGTATCAAGTTGTCTTCATTCAGCGGTGAAGCGTTACTGATAATCTGGGTGCTGCTATCATACTGCCAATGTCCTTGCCCACCATCGACGACCTCAGGAACATCCACAACACCTTTTAAATGAATCTCAATAACTTGTGGGGCACTTTCCGCTGTTTCATTAATTGGGTCTAAACCGTCTATCGTTGATTCCGTTGAAATGGCCGTTACAGTAATCGACAAAGATTCTGAATACGAACTGACATCTTCTTTTGGTTGTAGGAGAGCTTGTGAATTTGCTAACGCCTGCGCGGTTACAAGATAGGTATTTGTCGCAACCAGTGTTATTCCGGTTCCAACGGGTAGCGTCCATCCATCCTGAACTTCAACTCTAAAAGACAAGGTTTCAGAACCATCTGTATCGGTTAAATTTCCGACAATATAGCCATTAAGATCAATTAGTTGATCTTCTAACCCTTTAATATTACTTACAGATAGAGTCGGTGTATCAGCATCCGGACTTACGTTTACAACAACCTGATGAACGATGTCAGCCGACTGGTCTGCGTCACTGGCGAAAACCGTTCCGGATTCCGTCGATACTGCTCTAATATCAAACGTAAATTGACCCGCAACATTTTGCTCCGATGTTATTGCCATCTGGTTAAGTTGCGCTTGCGTATAACTTTTTCCTTCAATGACGGCATTACCATTCAATGTGATGATCAAACCATCGGGAACATTGGATAATTCATAGTTAAGTGTTTCCGAACCATCGATATCAAACAAATCCGCTACAATATTAAGTAAAGTAGCATCTCCCGAATCTTCTACAGTCTCATACGAAAACTCAGATTGTTCACTCCATTCAGGCGCATCAGCAACGGGGAGAATATCTATATCAAGCGTGCTGCCAGTATCTAAAATGACACCTTGAGGATTGGTGTCTGACGAAATTACTGCAGAAATTGCCAGAGAAACTGAAATTGTGTTGTTAGAAGCATTCACAGGTGGCTGATAAGTTAATATGCCGTTGGCAACCGAAAAATTGCTTACACCTTTTAACTGCCCGTCTGAATCTCTCAAGTTAATATAACCATCGTCATCATCATCGGTCAGAAGAACACCATCCAGATACAGTGAGCCACCTTGTAAAGAATCAACAGAAATACGGATTTCTTCTACGTGTTCGTTATCATCACTGTCACCAGCAAAGACACGGATCGGCAATTCCAGAGGATTAGATGAGCCTCCATTATTTTCACCGTTATCCTCTAACGTGTTTACGCCGACCGTGCGAATAAAACCTTCAAAATCCTTAAGTGTAAGCTCAACAGTACTGTTTGACTGGTCACCATCAGCATCAACAATGGTGACGACTAATTCGTCAAGTAACCCTCCAATAGGTGTGTTCACTATCAATTCGGTATTAAGAATGAAACTGCCGTCTTGGGACATCTCTAACGTTGCATATTGAGCGTTTCCATCACTGGTGTTAACCAGTGTAATAGTCCAAGTGCCGCCAGAAAATTCAGCGCTGCTAGTATCATATACCGTACCTTGATATTCCAGCTGAGTAATCACAGCGCCGTCTGCGCCATCAATATTTTTATGAACGCTAAACCAATTCCCTGTGTATTCATCCCCCTCAGTTAACTCGATGGTTTGTTCGACAGAGCCTGGGACATCATCAATAACGGTAACCGTATAAGTTTGGGAGGATGAGCTGTCTCCATCTGCGTCAACAGCTGTAATAGAAAAATCAAGATGTAACTCATTCTCGTCAGACAAAACACCGCTTGGAGCCTGATGCATCAAAGCCTGATAGAGTTCAAACTCTACCGTGCCATCCAAATTGAAGCGAATGCGAAAGACGTTTTGGTCGCTGTCATCCGTAGCGTAGTACCAACCTTGTGGATCTGCCGAGCCTATTGTTACTAAACTACCGCTGCTGGTCCTATAGTTCTGGGAGTTAAATTGCGAAACATCAACAGTAATATTCGCAACATCATCTGAACCTTTAACGATGCTTAGAGATGGAGAACTTTGTTCAGTTCCTCTATCTAGGTCATCATCCACTAAACCGTTCTCATTAACGATAAGTCCATCATTGACGCTTAACTGCGGATTGGTTCCATCATAAACATTAATGTAAGAAACAGATGAAACTTCAGTACCATCGGAATCACGCGTCAATACAGGGACAGGAATTAGAATTTCATTTCCGTCGCCATCTAGATGATCAATCGGCTGATACAACTCAATCGTTACAGCAACTTGTGCTGACTGCTCAGAACCAAGATAAAAGTCGCTTGGCAGCGTTATCTCAAAGACTTTAACACCACTATCTAGCACTGCATCATAGGTTCCATCACCGTTATCACGCCAGATTAGATTTTCACCATTATGAGTAACATCATTACCATTGCTGTCGACTACCGTTTCGCCATCACTGACAAGCAAACCTAAGTAAACAATAGGATCAAATGAAGCAGTCACAGTCACGGAGACATTTGCGGTAGAACTCACTCCAGCGGGAGTAATTGCGGTATCAATTGGAGCTTCAGATAATTCCACCGTGCCATTGGTAATAGCGGCATCACCGTTGTCATTATCGTTTACGGTAATATCCAGTTCTATTGTTGTCTTATCCAAGTCTGAATCTTCAGCGATGACCACAAGTGGAATGGAGACTGCACCACTATCACTTTGATCTAGCGCCTTATAGAGCTCAAAAGTGTATGAAACATCACTATCGTTCGTAATCGGCAAATTTGATGATAAGGAAACCTGAAACACATTGATGTGAGTGATGCCATCACTATCGAGGATATATCCTATGATTGAAGCCCCATCCAACGAGACTGAATATAAAATATCACTACCACCACTTGTTAACTGCGGCTGATTTGCATCACTAAAATATAGTTCATCGACATAGTCACTTCCAATAGAGACACTGAAGCTACCATCATGACTAACGCTCCCAGACGTCAAATCGGATTCATCAGCCTCTACAACGATCGCGTTAACTAATGTCGGATTGGCACCATCTTGAATGACATAAGTGAACTGGTTACTGGTTAAAGTAGAGTTATCGATGTCGCGAGCATTAATAGTTAAAGGTAATTCAACCAGATCACCACTTTGAAATTGATCGATTGGGTATAGAAGGTTCAGCTCTACTGAAGCAATAACATCGTTGCCAGAAACAGCACCACTCAATGACAAACTGAAAACTGTCATACCATTAACTGAAGCAATGATTTCAGTGCCCGTTTCGTTCAGTTCGTAACTCAAAGCTTCATTGGATAAAGAACTCGTCAAACCTAGCGCCTGAAGGCGAACTAGAGATACTTGATTAAACTGCAGTGAATCTGGATCTGGATTGTCTGAGCCGCCAACTATATTCGTTGTTCCTATAGCTGATAAATGGGTATCAGATAAGTTGACTTCGACAGCACTTACAGTGCCTTTTTCCACGTGTCCTGGTTGCCCATCAGCAATAGTGATTGTTGCTGTCGCTGTACCATAATCGATAGAGGAATCTGCGGCGACGTAGTCAAAAGTAACGACTTGTTCAATAGAGTTATCTAAATTTCGAGATGCTTCAAAAACCCAATCGCCATTTGAGTAAACAGTTAGTTCACCTTTACTTAATGAGAAAGTGACTGAACCTCCGTGAGGCACCGTTTTTTGTTCTCCGCCTGCCTCAACAATTCGAACATATAACGCGCCATCAAAATCGATATCATTTACCAGCACATTGCCTGACGATGTTTGATCTTCAATTACCGAATAAGTCTCATCATGAATGATGGGGTCTGAATCATAAATGGTTATTGGTAGCCGAGCTAAAACCGTTTCTTCTGTACCATCTAAATCCGTTTGTACACTTTTAATAATGATAGCCGTGACCAAATCATCATCGTTTATGTCGTGATCAACGGCTTGGTAAAACGTAATAGTGACCGTGCCGTCGCCGTTAATTTTCGCATCAAACACTGTCCGGCCATCTGATGAGGTTCCTACCAGAGTTTGTCCATCGGGCGATACCACAGGATCTATCGTCTGCCCGAGCGACGTCATCAATCCAATGACCGACTGATCTTCATTAAAGCTAAGTTCACCATTCTCGATATTGATATTTGAAGTACTGGATTGTTGGCCGTAAAAACCAATGATATTTTCGGAAAACGATTCGGCATCAGGCAGAATGATTGTAGGCATCGTGTCAAGAACCGTATTACCAGCGACATCCTGAACTTCCGCTTCAATAAACCATGTCGCGTTTTGATTCAGTTGTTGAATATCGATATCGTTTATTACCCAGTTTCCTGAGACATCAACATTTCCGGAAAAAGTTAAGATATTGGTACCATCAGAAACCCGTAAGGTAACAGACAGACCTTCAGCTACCCCACTTGTCGTCCCTCTCATTTCCGTAATCAAACCTTGACGGAAATTGGCAATACCCAAACCACTTTCTATATAGATGTCTGTATTTATATCGATCGTTGGTAAGGTAGCATCAATGGTTGTCGCACTATCGGATGCTGACGCAGGGTTACCCGCTATATCACCTGAAGAAACACTGACTGTGATAGGTCCGTCGTCCAAAGACGTGAGGTCTTTATTTTCAATTCTCCAATTACCACTAGTGACTACAGCGGAGTAAGTAACAAATGCACCGTTGATATCAGTGATAGTAATGGTTACAGATTGACCATCCTCAATATTCGCAACAGAGCCAAAGACAGTAGCGGCCGCTCTTTCTTCTATATTGAGATACCCGTCACCACCATCATCAACATCCGCATTGATAGCCGCAACGGTGTCTTTCACTATTGTTCCAGTTGCAACAGCTGGGTTACCACTTATATCTATAGTTTCTGCCGTAACTGTAAGAATACCTTCTGAAAAATCATCAAGGTTAATGTTCTCAATTTCCCAGCGCCCACCAGAGACAATGGAATTAAACCTCAATATATTACCGTCATCATCCTTAACGGATATCGCTATCGGCTGCCCATCTTCGACTTGAACAATAAAGCCTCTTATAGTCGTAGCATCAATCTCAAACTGATTGAGATATTCATCACCGTTACCATCAAAATCCGCGCTAATCGCAGCCAAAGTGTCTTTAACAGTGGTATCGGTTGCAGATAGGTTAGTTTCGAACACATCACTCACTCGGGCCCGAACCTCTAATGGACCTTCTGCAAGTGAAGAAAGATCCACTCCTGACACTTGGTAACGTTCATTTTGAACTTTTGCTGTAGTTGTAACAAAATTACCCTTTTGGTCAATAACTTGAATATTAACAATCCAGTTATCTCGGATATCTATGGCGTCGCCTCGAATCGTGACGCTGGGGGCTTCGAACCGATTCTCATACCCATCTCCACCATCGAGAATTGTGACCGTCAAAGTCGCAGATTCGTTTAGACGCTCAGGAGGAGAAGGACGCTGAGTAAAAGAGGCATTCACGTCATTTTCAAAAGGACGTGTTTCGTAACCCGAAAACACCAATGTTTCAGGCAGAATTGCTTCAAGGAATATGGAAAAACTTGCGCTATCTGATGAATCATCTCCACTATTGTTTTGAGTGGAATCAGTTGCTACTGGGAGTTGGGAAGAGCTAGAAATTCGAGACAAAATTTCTTGAACGTCAACTTCAATAGTATCGCTAGTAATTTGAGCGACATTCCCTTCTCCTATTTCTTGTGAGGTAATGACCACTGTTTCTATGTTAGGATTCAAAAACTCAGTGGTCGAGACTTCCTTCCAAGAACCATCGCTGAGCACTTGCCAAAGTACGTTTCCTACTTGGATATACAATATCGGTTCCATCTGACATTCCTAAATCATCCAAAAAACAAGACATTAAAATACAAAACACTCACAAAAATAATGAGAATAATATTAAACCAATATTTCAATACCAAGATAACCACATTTAAAATAATGACATTAGATAGAAAAGGCTTTCAAGCAACTATATTTTTAGAAGATTACACCATTATAAAACAATAGTAGAAAAAATACGGATAGGCAAAAAATCATACTTACCATAAGCTTAAACAATTTAACTACAATTCTATAGATATAAACCTTTGTTTAGTTTTTAATTTAATTAAATCATGGTTTAGTTTAGTTATCCCTAATAAATAATTAAAAAACAATAATAAATACCCCCTTATGGAATCAAGTTAAAAATATTCATTAAATATTTTAAAATTAAAATTATTGTCCTACTCTAAAATAGCTATACGTTTGATCTATAGATAATTACTAAGGATATATCCATGAAGTCAGTTACTGCGTTAATGATAGCAACGTTTGTTTCTACCGGTGTGAATGCAACGGATTCAAAGCCCGCGACACAAGCCACCATAGAAGCAAACCAAGCTGTTAAACAATCACTCCCTTTTAGCGACACCAAAGATTTTGATGAGGCTCAACGTGGCCTTATTGCTAAACAAGATACGGTCACCATCAAAAACGATAACGGTGATGTTGTTTGGGACCTGGAGCAATACAAAAAGTATATTGCGATGGGTAAAGACGCCCCAGACAGTGTAAACCCAAGCTTATGGCGTAATGCTCAATTAAACATGATAAACGGACTGTTTGAAGTTGCAGACGGTATCTACCAAATCCGTGGTTATGACTTAAGTAACATCACTTTTATAAAAGGCAATACTGGCTGGATTGTTTTTGACCCTCTAATCTCTCAAGAAACCGCAGCCGCAGCTCTCAAATTCATAAATAGCGAGTTAGGTGAGCGCCCAGTGGTTGCCGTTGTGTATAGCCACAGTCATATCGACCATTTCGGTGGTGTACGAGGAATCGTTAACGAAGAAGACGTTAAAGCGGGCAAAGTGAAGATTATTGCATCGCATGGCTTCACTGAGCATGCTGTATCTGAAAACGTAATAGCGGGTAATGCTATGGGTAGACGTGCTGTGTATATGTATGGCGCTCTGCTACCCCGAAACGAGTTTGGCGGAGTCAATGGCGGTTTAGGTCAAACGACTTCTACTGGTTTAGCGACCTTGATAAAACCAACCGACTATATTGAGAAAACTGGTGACGAGTTGACCATAGACGGTATCAGAATGGTGTTCCAATATACACCAGGAACAGAAGCACCAACTGAAATCAATACTTGGTTCCCAGATAAAAAAGCTTTATGGATGGCAGAAAACTCTACGAATACCATGCATAACATTTTGACTTTGCGTGGAGCTCAAGTCCGTGATGCATTGAAGTGGTCAAGCTATTTGCAAGAAACCATAGACATGTGGGGTAGCGACGTTCAAGTAAAATTTCAAAGCCACCACTGGCCGAAATGGGGTAATGAAGAGATTGTTGACTACTTCAAAACTCAACGCGATATGTACAAATATACGCATGATCAATCAGTCCGCTTAATGAACCAAGGGTACACTGGCGAAGAAATCTCTGAAATTATCAAATTCCCAGATGAAATAGAAAACACATGGAGTTCACGCGGATACTATGGAACCTTACGTCATAACAGCCGAGCCGTCTACCAACGCTACATGGGCTGGTATAACGGTAACCCTTCTGACCTAAATAACCTTCCTCCAACCAATGCAGCTGTGGAATATGTAGAGTACATGGGAGGTGAAAAAGCAATCATTGAAAAGGCTCAGAAAGATTTCGATGCGGGTAAATATCGCTGGGTTGCTGAAGTTCTAAAACATGTTGTTTTTGCTAATCCTCAAAGTAAAAAAGGTAAAGAGCTATTAGCGGATGCCTATGAGCAACTTGGCTATCAAGCTGAATCAGGTCCATGGCGTTCTGTTTACCTTCAAGGCGCCTACGAGCTAAGAAATGGCACACCATCAGCAGGTGGTACAAATACAGCGTCACCAGATATCATCAGAAATATGCCTCCAGAAATGCTATTCGATTACTTAGCAGTACGAATTTTGCCGGATAAAGCCGCTGGTAAAAAATTCGCAATTAATCTGGATTTCACTGATTTAGATGAGAAATACACATTGTATGTTGAGCACTCTGTTCTCAACCACACGCGTAAGCAATCTGGTTCTCCTGACGTGTCCTTGAAGCTAACCAAATCGGTCTTGGACGATGTCCAGTTGGGTAATGTGACTTTGGAAAAGGCTATTGCCGATGGTGATATTGAATTATCGGGAGACAAAGAAGTGTTTAAACAATTTGTTGGTATGCTGGATACATTCAACTTCTGGTTTAATATCGTTACACCTTAGTTCGAGGTCAATATGCAGCAGAAAACAACTGTTCTGCTAGCTGTCAGTCTAATATTTACAAGCCCATTAAGTTGGGCTTGTTCATACGATGGACAGTTTAGCAATCCCTTTACCGAAAGCTACCCTGGAGCATTAGATGTTGCAATTGCAACACAGCAAGCATTAAAAAGTAATCTAATTACTTCTCCACCTTCTTTGTCTGGTGGACAAGGATTGAGAAGAGTTACTTGGTGGTTACAACTTATGGCCAAGATGCCAATCGATATCCCTAATGGAACCTACATTTATCTTGTCGATAGTCAACTTTGGTCTCAATACAAGTCTACCAACAGTATAGATATCCATGTTATTCCACCGTCCGATGAAGCTATTGTAGTACAAATGACCGAAACGACCTTGCATAACTTAGTCAATAAGAAAATTACCTTTCTACAAGCAAAAGAATTAGGCTTAGCTTTACAGGCCTAAATGGCCAATAGGCAGGAACGATAACTTGTAGCAAAAATGTTAATTCCTTTGTTACAAGTTATCATTTGAATCTTCAATATCTAATATCCACTGAGAAATAAATGAGTTAGATAATTGCACTTTAAGAAGTAGAAAACTCCATTTTTATTGGATAATGTCTTCATATGCTTCAACAAAGTAGCTAACTGTTTAAGTTCATTTCCTTCTGGTGTACCTAATGCAGAATGAATCTGACACCTGTATAATAGTGGCCGACAATCATCATGAGCTTATACTGAAGTAGCAGACTCTGTGAAAGATAAAATGCTTAATTTTAAAACGAAAAACTGGGTGTAAAAGAGCGTGTTATTCATGCTTTATAACTCAGATGGCAAAGTCTACTCTCTGATGAAAAAAGACCCGCAAGATATACAAGATCATCTATTAACTCTTCGTTGTGAATTGCATCCGCAGGTGTGCATTCAAGGTCTGCTGAGTATGAAGTAAGCCAGTCAAAAACTCCCCAATCATTCAATCCAGATAAAATCTTACATAACTCAGGAACCACTGGCATGACACCAGTTCCATTTTTTTAAATTGAAACTGCGGAATGTAAATGCAATCAGCTTTTCCGAACGAAAAAACAAGCAAGGTGTGTTTTTTTTCGCGTCAATGACGATGGATTTTGAGTTTGCAGCATTCAACTTACCCATAAGTAAAACTGCTGTATTCTCATCAACGAAAGGAAAGTCTTTACTTTTAGTTTCAATCTCTCTTAGCCTCTGATTAATAATATCTTTTAGGCTCTCTTGCTCCTCGTTACTACTCATTATCACTCCTCATACCAATAATTCTTTACATAGAACTATTTTAAGTAAGAAACCATACTGCAATTAACTTTTTATAAGGACTTTTACTCATAACCTGTTTCTAAAGCCTAGGTTACATTAGATAATTTATAGCACAATGAGTAGCTAGTGATCATGAAGGTCTGCGCTATATATAACAAGGAATGTGATAGTTTCAGTAATCACCCACCCATACAAAAAACAGAGACCTTCACCAGTGCTACCACAATCGGCTTATTTACCGCTAGCCCAGCGGAAATAGGTTGCTTGCTTCCTGACCTATTCTTAGCCGCCTACTCGGCGGAACGCTTGGACAAGATGAAAGCCTTGCCTTTGGATTCATTCTTAGCCGCCTACTCGGCGGAACGCTTCTAACACTCTTAAACCTACAACTTTAGAAAATTCTTAGCCGCCTACTCGGCGGAACGCTATCAATAGTAGACGATAACTTACTGAAACACATAACTATCTATCACTTTTACACAAAATACCCCTTCTTTTACGGCCTTACTGTAAGCCATTGATTTAAAGAGACTAACTTTATTCCGTTAAATATAAGGTTAAAAGGTAATAAGAGGGACAGTTCCTTGCCATTGTTGGTTTGAGGCAAAGCCATAACCATTAAAATGCATCTCTACTACATCTTCTACAGGATATTGCCGTTGTACATGTAAAACGAAGTCATGTCCTGATGACTGACTACTGATTGGAATTTCGTGAAACAACTCAAACTCCCGTTCTTCGACTGATAAAGGGGTGAAAGCATGCCCAAACTGTTCAGCACGTTTCATTGCTCGTTTAATTCTTCGCTTTTTCGAACCATTGAAGATCTTTTGTATCGTTTTGTTAAATACAAATCTAATTTCCTCTGCTTCATCAGGAACAACCTTAATATCTGAGATTTCAAATAGATTTTCGTTCATCATTGTAGAGAAATAAGGTTGGTAAGATAGGCCTGTGAGGATGTTTTCATTGGTTGAGACAAAAGTGATTACACTGCCAACGGTTTGTTCATTCCATAAAGGGAAACAGATACCGACACTGTTTTTGAATGGCTTATTGCGTTCATGAGAAAGAAAGCCATGCATATTCGAAATACACCGACCTGCTAATAGTTCATTGTCAGCACGTTCAGGAATATATCGAATAGAAAAATAATAGCGAGATTCCATTACTCATCCTTCTTGCTTTTCTTGCTTGCACCGCTGAACACTCCACCTTTAGTTAATACTGCCATGATAAAGTGGATATCATCTGGAATCAGATTCGTTTCTAGCATCGATTCAATGTAGCTTTCTGTTTTTGAAATCAAAGAATAGAAGTCCCGATGTTGTGAACTATGCCGCCTTGCAATTACATATTCTTTGTCTGCACCATATTCATTGACGCGAAGCGGTTTATCGGCATTTTCATCCCACCAGTCATCGATTCGTTGAATCGCCGCTCCAACTTTCTGAGAATGCAATGCTGCTGATTCTGATCCATTAACTGTTACCTTGGCCAACTGTTTAGTTGGTTTACCTGCTTCCTTCACATCTAAGAATTCTTGGCTTGGGTATACCTCATCGCCCCAACCTACGGTGAGCTTCGCTTTAATATCCATATTAAAATAGCTGATTCTATCCGACAGAGCTTGAGACAAATAGTCGGTAAATTCATCTAAGGCTAGTTGTGAATCCTTATCCCACGAGCCATACCAATCTAAAAACCTTGCGTCAGTAATTACCCACTCTTTATCTTCTGTTTTAACTTCAACCCTTATATTTCTGCACTCTCGGTTCCGCCAAACCCACGTAGCCATCAAAATGTTTTTGGCATAACGCATTGCCAACTCCCGATATCCTCCTAATTCTTTATACAGTGCCGCGAAGTTACAGAGTATGTCTCGAACCTCATTATCAACACAGACTTCTGGTGATAATGAATTCGCTCGAACTCTTAACGAGAACGCACAATAGATAGCATCTACTCCGGGAGGCACGTAACACTCTTCAATGAATTGTGGATTTGAATAGGAAAGATCTTGAGGAGCTATATTTTTGGATTTGAAATTACCCGAGAAAGCTTCTGAATAGCCACTTTTGGGTGCTCGTAAATGAGTCCGGTCTATCTGAAGTGGGCGCATCTTATTATCTTCATCAAGATAATAAAAATATGCTTTGCCAGGTGATAACGAGCGAACATAATTTAACTGACTGCAGAGTTCCATAGACGGCTAAATCCTTTTGTTTTTTATAAGGATAGTCTGCTCTGTCACTTCCAGCGACCAAAACACCTGCTCAAAAAAGTGATCACTACCGGCAAATCTTACTTCTATTGGATTGGTTCGTTTAGCTAAAGCAATGTTGTTTTCCGCATAACAATGCAGTTTCGTCAATGCCCCCTTCCGTTCCTGTGGCGATCCTAGAAAATGAAAGCCATTTGATACCGGAATTAGCGTACTATCAATCGTTAAACACTCTTGTAACTCAGCCAGATTTTGAGGTTGAAAAGAATCTGGTGACAACCAAGTACCATAGCCCGGTAAACCTTTCACCGCTTGGAACAATTCTGACTTACTTACAAAGGTTCTTAACCAATTAACCCCTGAGTTAATCTCGGGTTGAAACAAAGCCCCTCCAGCGAAATTAGTTGGTAATGCAGCTTTAAACTGGCTTTGGTAATCTGAAATTCGTTGGTCACTTTCTATTGCAATTACTATATCGAATATTAAATCCGAGCAATCTTCACGAATGATCGTGGTTCGCTTAACTTGTGAAATACTCCGAGCTTTTGCTATTACACTGGGTTCGGTGAGCTTTGCGCTGGTTTGTACGGATTCATCACGAATAAAAAAAGCAAAATCTTTAAACTCGAATTGCCCTTCTCCATCAGATAGCAAATCTTGTAGCTCTCTCTGGTAACGATGAACAAATCCCCACACCGCCGTTAATGAAGGCGCACCAGATAAGTACGGGCAACTCATTGCAGCAGCATCAAATACTCTCATAGATGAAAGGTAAAGATACTGCACTTTACTATCAGAAACAGTCGGAGGTTCTGGTTGACTTAGCTGAGTTAGCACCCAAATAAGCTCTGTTTTTAACACACGCATCAGTTTGGGATGGTAGGCAAAACGAGAAGCAAAGCGGTTGTTCTGTAAAGCTATATTCAAGCGCTGATTTAAGCTGGTTGTGAGCTCTATAAAATCAAGCTCATTGATGGTCAAGAATCGCTTCGCCAGTTCATCATCTGGTTCATCATAAAAGCCAATTGGATCAGTGACTGAATTATCCCGTAATTCCATAAGCGGGAGTAACCATAAAGCGATTTGTTTACGTATAATTTTCAGTTGATACTGGCGAACATGTTTCTGCGCTTTGCGCATTTGAGGTTGTTCAAAACCTGTCAGATGAGCCAATACACCACAGGTACTTTTTGACGTTAACTGAAAATCATCAAAGTAGCGCTTGGTTCTACTGCGGCTTGCACCGAGAGTTTGATGTCTATTCGCAATTACTTCAATCGGATAATTTAGTATGTTCATATCGCCACCCAATGAACCGCATAAATTCCCGATACTTGCTGAATGAGGGAAACTCATAGCCTTAAAGTGAAGTGAGCATTCACGTTGACAAGACAAAACAGAGAGTTGCTGCTGTATAGCATGGCTAACCACAGGGGTTACTGATAGGTAATCCCCCCTCCAAGGGAAACGGAGCTGCTTGCTGTAGCGGTTCACTTCGTCGGGAAGATGAATCGAAGGCAACTGATGTTCAATGAGATCTTTAAGCTGCGTTTGTGCTTTCGGTTTTAATCCCACATCAGCTAAAAGTTCCAACCAAAAATCATCACCACCACAAATAAGATTAAGCAGGTTTTCCACTCTTCCACGCCACCGGAATTCATTTAATAACCAGATTGTATGTTTATAAACAGCGGAATTGTGCGCCCAGCCATAAGCTCTGTTAAATGACTGACTCGTGAGTGTCGGAGTCTCAGTGTACAGAGGCGTAGCTATAATTCGCTGCTCTGATACTCGGCAATCTGGGAATTTTAGGTTATGGGTATGAAACCACTGAATTTCTTGTTCAGCCGCCGATAGGTTAGCTGAATCGGCAAAATAGCCCAAAGCACGATGAAAATCGAGCCAGTCTTTCGCTTCCGGGTTACTTAATGAAAGATTGAGTAACACAATTAACGCCTGTTTTTCACTACCGTCAACTTCTACTGGTCGCGTATACGGCATGAACGCTTTTTTGATTTCTGTAAATCGGAGCTTAGAGTCTTCAATATCAATTAAATCTTGCAAAGTCATCATGGCTTACCACTCTGGCAAATAATGATTTAAACCATCAGTTTCACTACACATACTGGATAACTTGAGCTCGATAATGCTACGAAGAGTAAAAACAGAGTGATGGTTTTCTATTTTACTCTGCAACTTGGGCGTGTGTTGAGCTTTAAGCTGTCCAAACTGGTACAGGCGATATATTTCTTCTGTGGTACATGAAAGCAATGTAGAAGCTTCTAAAGGGCTTAATAATACATCACCTATGTTTGCTGATTTCACTTTAGGATTATTGGTGATTAAAGCCCTGAAATATAGAAATACATTTTTCAGCACCGGATTTTTGCTCAGATCACGGCTTGGTAGGCTGCGACACTCTTTCAACAAGTCACCAAACACTTCACTGAAGTAGGTTTTGTTCCAAGGCTGGATTCGCACTATGTGAGCCTTCTGCACAATTGAATCTAAATCGGTATTGAGCTTGTTCGGCCAAGATTTACAACACTCAACAAAGCCATCAAAACTAATATCATCAAGTTCACCATATCGGTTGATATACCAAAGCAGAAATCCAAACCGACTTGATTGAGTGAGATCCTGACTCATTAATCCTGATTCTACGGGCTTCTCCCCTGCTAGCCACTGTGCAACAAATAAAGTAGAACCGCTTTCCTTCTCTGATGCGCAATTAAGTAAGGAAAAACCGCATTCACAATGCTCAATTAGCTCTGACAATTGGTAGTTCAATAATTTTCCGCATTCGGGGCATCGTTGAGCGAGTTGGTTGTGGTGTTTATGGCAAACTTGGTAGGGAATGAAATGCCACAGTTGACGAATATAAGCAGCTTCGTCTAAGCATTTAGGGCAAACAGGTGTGAAGTTTTTTCTAAGAAAGGCTTGAGGATAATCAGCACCATAGCGATTTACCGCTTTATAATCTGGAGAGAAACTTGCCTTCGAATGAGCAAGCGATAGCCGTAGAACACCAAAGTCGTTAAATTTCAGCCGCTTTTCCAAATCTATAAGTACTCGAACTCGCATTTGGCTCGTTGTTTGAGCTTTATAGATGTTGATTCGACTTAACTCGAAAGGAAATGCGCCAGGAATAGCCTCATGTTGCAATAACGTAGTTTGCCAAATGTCCTCAGCAAAGTGAGCGAACTGCTCGTAGCCTTGATACTTACTTAGCCGCAATAAGAAGCTTTCTAGTGATTCATCAGGGTAGAGTTCAATTTCCGTATCCATTGCGAACCTAAAACTTAGATAACCTAAGTTTTAGTATTGTATAGCTTTCGACAAAGTCAAACTATTACATCACGATATCTTGGATTCTTGGAGCATGTTTATCGTATTGTTTAAGGTATTCAGTTTGGCATAAATTGTTATCGAATAAATACGGGATTTTTCCGACATTTCTAAAAGTTTGTGTTGATGAGCGGGTAACCTTTTGGAAAGCTCACGATATTCTTCAATTTCAGCCAAAACAACATCTAACTCAAATTCAAACCGCTCTTTCTCTAATAACAACTCTTGGAGCCCGACTTCTTTAGGATTATCAGTAGCCATATTACACCTTAACCAATGTCAATCACTTGCCTTTAAAACTTAGGATTGCTAAGTATACAAAAATAAGTAAAACTTAGACAATCTAAGTTATCTATAGGTACAGAAAGAATGTCTAAGTGGAAAACCCAATCCCAGCGAGGCTCAAAGCAGCGCGTAAAAAAGCTAAAATCACCCAAAAAGATCTTGGGGTTAAAATAGGAATGGAAGAAAGTTCGGCAAGTGGTCGAATGAACCATTACGAAAAAGGTCGCCATGTTCCGGATATCGGAACGTTAACCCGTATGGCTGAAGAATTGGGTGTACCGTTAAATTATTTCTTTTGTAAGGATGAAGTGACAGCTGAATTGGTTTGTTTGATTGATAAGTTGAGTAATGAAGATAAGGAAAATTTACTATCTATGTTAGAAAATAAAAAATCATCCTTTTAATGGCGTTTTACTAAGCAGCATATGAACGGGTAATAGGTCGGTAAACGTTCTATCAATCAACTTACCTTCTTTAAACTTTGCATCTTTATCGTATCGAGTTTCAATACTCAATTCTCGTACTTTTAGTTCATTTAAAGGACAGGTAAATGGATTATCTTCATTAGGATATCTCGAGCTAAATGTGGCTTCTAAGATCTCTTTATCGAGGGTGTCTTTTGACTCGGACAGTGCATTTACGAGAGCATCAGATAGGAAGTGTTTTAGTGACCGACACTCACCGCGACATACAGCAAATAAAGGTAATAGAATTTCATCGCAAGTCAGGTTAGGTCTTTCATCAAACCCCATTCTTCCCGCTAGTCCAGCGACAAACTTGGCAAAATGAAGTTTTCCACTTTGATCAGGTATCAATGCCTTACTCTGTTCTGAATTCTTAAATAGGTGAAAATAATTAAGATGCCTACGCCAACTAAGCCGTGAACTCCATTGGGGCTCTTCAGCGAGCAAAGATGAATATGGCATTCCGACTAATACAAATGAGACCTTAGCTTCCTCACTTATCATTTTGAACGTATTGGCGATTGTTTGCCTTTCTTCTGCATCTTTAAACTCTATAAGTTCTTGTATTTCATTTACTATTATCAGCTTTACATTCTTGTCAGTTAGCGTTCTTATAACACCAGCTGTTAAAGAGCCTTCTTTATATGATCGCCTTGTCCGACTTGACTTAATATCATCAAGATCAAGAAGAAAGCGCTCCAAAGTATTCTGCTCCTTAATTTTACTGGGTATCCGGGTATTCAATACGGGCATTTCGGACCATCGACCTTTTTTAATAGTAAACTTTTTCCAGTAGTTATGGATGAGAGCACTTTTACCAGCTCCAGTATCACCAGTAAGTAGCAAAGATTCTTGTTCTCCACCTGCAGTACTATTAAACATTAGACGATCAAAAATAGTATAAATTTCAGTGATCTGCGGATATTCAACAAAACACTCCCGAAATTCACTTAGCTGGTTTAATTGTCGAACAGTCAAATTGAACATTTTAGTATCCATCAATATCACTTAAATCAATATCATCAGCCAAATCATCTGTATCAGAAACATCTAAGGTAGGTGGTATTTTGTTTTTAACTTGCTTGTTTGCAATAGATACAGGGCCTTCACTGCCTACTTTTTTATATTTTGCTATTTTGGATAAATTAGTTGTTTTGGGCTTTGTAGATCTGCTCTGTTTATTATTGCTGATACGCTCCACTTCACCATCGATTCGCCTATCTATGTATAAATAGGTATCAGCCAAAGATTCTTCATTTTTTTGTAAACGAGTATTCAATCGTTTTACAGCACAAATTCGTTCATGTTGATACAAAGACACTCCCTCAATATGACCTGAGTTCTTAATCACCGGGACTTTAAGATACTGTTTATCTTCTTCTAAATACACATATATATGACTGATATCATCAGGATCGGTTTTTACTTTTAAAGTCGCTCCTTTTTTATTTGCTTTTGCAGAACGCTTTTTATAGGCAACCAGTTCTTCAGAATCATATCTTAGGTTATGAATCCTTATTCCATCTTTTCCTAAAGTTCGAGTGTTTAATATTCCTAACTCAATTTTTAACTGTTTAGCTTCAATCCCATCATAAAAATTAGGGCGCCATTTAGAATCATGCCATTTGTGGTAAGGGATTCTTCGTTCTTTTGAATCTGGCTTCATGTGGAAATAATCAATCACCCATTTGTAGAGCAATTCTAAAAAAACAGAAACACGAACAACGGCATCCTTCTTAGGATCATAATCTTTTAATTCAGTAATATTATTGAATGTTTTGCCAGGCAAGCGGCTGAATAACAGCTTATAGAAAGAGTCAAAAGCCTTTTCGACATGTGGCTTTTCCCACGGTTTTGCGGCTTTAGTATAAATAATGTCAGAGACTAATGGTTTCAGAGCTGATTCCAGACTTTGGCTCCAAAATTCAGCACCATTATCAACGACCAAGTAAGTAACCTTTCCATGGCAAGGCCAATCATGTTCAATTGCCGGAAATTTTCTTTTTACCCAGTCTTTTTTTAGTGTTGCGTTTAAAAATGCCGAACGAACCGATTCGTAACTAGGATCTCTGAAGCCAACGTATAAACCAACAATGCAATCACTATATCGATCGTACAATATAGTTAGATAAGGTCTTCCCAGAGGTAAATTTAATTCATCATCAAGCAAAATAACTGGCGCAGGAGTATGATCAATTTCAACATACTCCATGGGATATGTTGCTGGTCTAATATGATCAACCATCTTAAATTCACGATCAGCATAGCGTTTCCCATATCGTGCAGCAGCTACATCATAAGGCTGTAGCTCATTTATTCTATTGTAAAAAGTACGTTTACTTATAGGTTTTATCTTTCCATCAGGATTATTTCGGTTTTCTTCAATTACACGAGATTTGTAATACTCAAAAACTTCTGCAACTGATAATCTTTCTTTTGTTAGATATTTTTTATTTATTGCCTCATGTACTAATAGTTGGGAGTCTGACTTTTTAGTTCGATTTCCTTTCTGCTTATGCTTTGGTGCCAACGAAAAAATATCTCTACCTGATTGAAAATATGCAGATTTCCATTCAACAAATACTCTCCAAGTAGGTACCCACTTACCAGTTTCACTTTTATATGAACTCAATAATGGCGATAAATTACGCTCCGTCCAGCCGCCAGAGAGACGTTTTTCCACGTAGTTCAATATGTCTAGACGAGCAAGTGCCTGTTGCTGTAATTCTGAAGGCAAAGTATCAAAAGAAGGTTTAAAATGATTATCTATAGAATTAAAGAATTGGTTAACGTTTTGAGAAGGAGGATCTACATTTTCTTCAATGAATTCATCAACAAAACCGAATAGGCTACTATCGCTATCCAGAGGTTCATCAACACCAGACATAATTACTTAACCCAAAGCTTTCTTTGGTTAGATCTGTTTTTATTTTCCCTGACGATAACCAACACAGAGCACTTATCAGGGTTTCATGTTCAGTCAAACCTAAAGATTTTGAAATATCATAAAGCTGTACTTTTTGTTTTCGCTGAATATATTTAAGAACATACCTTTCAGCCTCTGTCACTGTATGTAGACCTGAGTAACGATGTAACAACTTTAAATTGTTGAGTATTGGATTTATCCGGATTTGTTTCTCAGTAATTAGCCGTAACTCATATCCGTAATCAGCCTTAGCAACTCTTTTCTTTTCCGTAAATCTAGCTCTAAAATCTGGCTTTGAGATCTGGCTAGAATGCTTTACTTCAACTAACAAATCCTGTTTTGAAGTGCTGGTAACCAAAAAATCTGGAGTATAGCGGCAACTTCTACCATTAAAACAATAAGCTAAATTGATCGGCTGAGAAGAAAAGCTCTTAACATCGGGGTTATATTCGAGATGAAAGCAAAAGTCGAATTCGAGTACAGACATCGTTCGCACAACAGCATCATTCTTCAAGCTCATAAACTTGCTGATGTTATGTACATGGGAAGATTTTTTGGTTTGGTCATACATAGCGTTATAACTTTGTTGTAAACCTACAACAAAAAATAGTCTATGCTGACTTAGTGTGCAAATTTGCTGAGTCATTTTGCAATTTTTGCTGACTTATTTTGCACGTATCAGATGGGTGGAAGCCCCAGCCACATCCCGGCACACACATCATTCGCTGTGGCTGCTTCCTTCCGGACCTGACCAGGTTTACGAACTAGTGTTGCGGGAGGACCAGGGCCCCCATAGAGCATCTTTGGTTCGTGCCAAAGAGTGGAAAGGATTATCAAGCATCGACTTCATCATTGCAAGCCTAAATCCTAGTAATGTCTTTGATTGTGAACCAATTGGACACCAATTAAACAAATCGAATAAATCTGATTCGTTTATCGATGCCTCATTCGAATCGGTGTTACTACATTTCTTTGATGTTTTGTCTCATACATCGCTTGATCGGTTTGGTGTAACACTTCTTGCAAAGACATGTAGCTATCTCTGTCTGTGGAAACGCCCACAGCCACGGTTACATCAAAACTCACATCACGCTCAACATCAACAAACACGAATCGTTGCAAATAAGCTTGAATTTCTTCCAATTGGTCACGTTTTATATTGCCTACCAAAATGAACTCGTCACCACCAATTCGGTAAGCGTGCCCTTTCCACACCTGCAAGATTCTATGTGCTAATTGCTTAAGTACCTTATCTCCGATCTCGTGTCCGTAGTTATCGTTGATTTGTTTGAAATGGTTTAGGTCAAGATAAACAACGGATATTTTACCCGCTAGCCCCCTGCTGTATCGGCGATACAGAGCACGACGATTACCCAGTTTGGTTAAGTTATCGGTGTTGGATTGCTTATTCAGATACAAGGCAACGATAACTAACAGACCAAATGCGGTCGCAAATAACCATTGGCTATGACGAGTAAAGCGCTTTTCAACCACTAACGTGGCACGCCAGTCGGGCTGATAATCATACGTTTTTATGATTTTCTGCGTATCCATCATTTTGATAGCGCGGCTAAATAGTGTCGCTAAAGATTCACCCAAAGGCGTTTTGGTAAAACCAATAGCAACATCAAAATTGTAGAAACCACCGATCATTGAATCCTCAACAAAGGGCAACAACTGCTCAGACTCACGTAAAAAGAGATTAAAGTTGCCTCGGCTCATCACAATGTAGTCGACCTTTTCAGTCATCAGCCCTTCAATTAGTTCTTCCTGAGTGAGGAAGGTATTCAGCTCCTTTCGCGGCAACATTCGATGCAGCAAATCTGCAAAAAAGTCATCTTTGATGACGCCAATACGTTCTGCGATCAGCTCAGAAACATTGCTGTATACAAAGTCCTTGTAACCTTCTCTCTTGATCATCACGGCTTCAGGGTGATAGTAGCTCTCACTAAAATTGACGATGCTCTTACGCTGCTCTGTGATGGTCAGTGGGGCAATAATGTCAATGTGTTGCTGGCGAATATCGTTGTACATGCTCTCCCATGTTTCGTTCGCTTTACTGGCTAACTCACACTTCAACAACAAAATGTCGCAGGCACGGAAAACAATATCTGCACTGATACCACTGACCCCACCATCAGTATGATAAGTGGCAAAAGGGCTAACGTTTTCCAATTTTACTTTTAGTGGTCGCTGAATATTCAAACCACTGTCTATCACAGCTTGGCGTAATGCATGTTTACGAATATCAAACTGATATTTTTGGATAGATTCACGAAGTAACTTCTGCACTCGTGCGGAATGAACGTAACGTTCGATTTCAAGCAGTAACTCTGCGTTTTCACCTTTTGGTGTCACGATAGATACGGGCTGAATAGATATTCTGTCGTTAAGAAGCTGAGCATCAAATCCCGCTAATAGCATAGGCTTTAGTTGGTTTATCGCATCTACCACACCATCAACTTGGTTATTTTCCAACAGAGACTTTGCTTCTGCTGAACCGTAATAATCAATCAACTCAATCTTGGGATAATTTTGAAGAATAAGCTCTCCATAAATAGTCCCCGCAGGAACCCCTACTTTGCTCATTTCTTCAAGATGCAGGTTGGTTTTACTAAATAGATAGGTGTATTCAATGTTGGTCGGCCGAGAAAAATCGAAACGCTCAGCACGCTCAGGGGTATAAGTCACATTCGCTGCGAAGTCGCTGATCCCGGCTTCAACAGATTTGAGAATGGCGTCAAAGCTCGAATAATTCACATATTCAATATCAATATTAAAGCGGTATGCGACGTCATCAAAAATCACGCGCGACACTACATCGTCAGCTTCAGTTGCGACGAAATAGACTTTTTGTGAATCATTTGTGCTAGCGGCAAGTGCTTGCGAAGAACACAAAAGCACCAACAACCAACCGCAAATTTGCATGGCTTTAGACATAGACGTTGTTATTAATAATTCTTATTTTTTGTATCAAATAATAGTATCGAAACTGACTTTGATTGCACAAAGCTTTTTGCAATCCGTACGGTATATTTTTGCACTGGATTTGATTTTAATCGCTGTCTTTTCGTTCAACCTGCTTATGAGAATAGCGCAAAATAGAATCCGTTAGCCCAGTCATCACAAACAAGTTTCCTAAGGCATCAATACAAAGTCCGATACAGCGGTGTTTGCATTCACTAACATTGGATTGCAGTAATAAACAGAAAAGTTAAGAATAACCTTCCTACTCCTTAAACCGATCCTTGGAAAATTTCTAACTAGGGCTGACTCAGTATGGACCAATTTCTATCACATATCTTCACCGTGATTTATCGAATCCCCGAAGGGAAAGTTTCTACCTATGGTGAGATAGCGAAAATGGCGGGTTATCCCGGATACGCACGACATGTGGGTAAAGCGCTCGGTAACCTCCCTGAAGGAAGTAAATTGCCTTGGTTTAGAGTCATTAACAGTAAAGGTGAGATTTCGCTGACTGGACCAGATTGGGAGAGACAAAGAGAGCATTTGGTCGCAGAAGGCATTGCCGTAAGCAGCAAAGGAAAAATATCTCTTAAGAAATACAAATGGCAGCCCTAAAGCTGCCATTTTTTTTAATTAACGCGTTTAAAATCGCAGTTGGCTTATTTCGCCCCTACACCGATTAATCGCAAATCAACGTGTGTCGTCGCGTTATTATCGGTAATGACCTCATATTGGGTGTCAGTAATAAAGCGCAGTTTACCGTTCACCTCAATACGGGCAGAAACACTGTAACGGTGGTTTTCCTGAATCTTAGTGCTGTCGTATGCCAGATCAAAAGTCAAAGGGACTTGATGACCATTGGTAATAAATTGCTGTTTTGCAATCACTACCGCTGCGGTATCCATTTTCGATACGTCTTGCAATACGACGGTAACTTGCGCGTCATCAGGTAATGCAATTCGCTCACGGTAAGCAACCGTGCCAGTAATAGACTGGATTTTTTGTTGAGGCTTTGACGCCTCAGAGCTTTGGCAACCGACCATGAATATAGACCCCACCACCAACGATACTACCAACAGCATTATTTTTTTCATTTTGCCTCTCTTATAAGATCTTTCGACCAAGCTAATTTCATACAAATCAGTATAGATTCAGTGTCCTAGGCTGTCATATTGCTTCAGTTACCACTAATATACTTAGTACTCATTCAATAGCTGTGTTTTTAAATCAACACGTTAACTGAATATTAGCCGAGATGGACTATGACAGTCACGGAGCTAGGTCAGCTATTGACAAACAATTGACTCAATAAACAAACTAACAGCGTCAGATAAAGATTCATAAGGAAAGGGTAACAAGCTATGAGTAAACCTCTGCAAGAGTTATTGAACTTGCTGCAATTAGAAAAATTAGAAGAAGGCTTATTTCGTGGAGAAAGTGAGAACTTAGGATTACCTCAAGTCTATGGTGGGCAAGTAATAGGCCAAGCTCTCTCAGCTGCGCATTACACCGTCGATCCAGATCGTACGGTTCACTCATTCCATAGCTATTTCCTATATCCGGGTGATTCAGAAAAACCGATTATCTATGATGTTGAAAACCTCCGTGATGGTAGAAGCTTCAGCACCCGAAGAGTCAAAGCGATCCAGAACGGACGCCCAATTTTTTACCTCACCGCTTCATATCATGGAGAAGCCGACGGTTTTGAGCACCAGAACACCATGCCGGATATCCCTGGGCCAGAGAACTTTGCTTCAGAATCCGAACTAGCCGCTCAGATAGCTCACCTGCTTCCTGAAAAGGTTCAAAAAATGCTGTGTGGTGAAAAGCCGATTGAAATTCGTCCTGTTACTGTTATCAATCCTCTCAAACCACAAAAGGCAGAGCCTAAACAATATCTGTGGATGAAAGCCAACGGCCAAATGCCAGACAACCAGCTTATTCATCAATATATCTTGGGTTATGCCTCTGACTGGGGATTTTTAGTCACTGCGTTACACCCGCATCAGGTCACACTGCTTACACCCAAGTTCCAAGTGGCGACCATCGACCACTCTATCTGGTATCACCGCCCATTTAAGATGGATGAATGGCTGTTGTTTGCCATTGAAAGCCCGACTGCAAGCAACACCCGTGGCTTAGTGCGTGGCGAAATCTACAATCAACAAGGCCACTTAGTGGCTACTGCTGTTCAAGAAGGCGTAATGCGCTTTAAGCCCTAATTTTTCTTTACTCTCCCCTTAGGTTAAGGATTACAGTAATGGCATATCCTTAACCTAA
The DNA here is from genome assembly GCF_013041605.1 of Vibrio plantisponsor. Lineage (GTDB taxonomy): Bacteria > Pseudomonadota > Gammaproteobacteria > Enterobacterales > Vibrionaceae > Vibrio > Vibrio plantisponsor. Next base: position 49,625 of record NZ_JABEQC010000005.1, read on the forward strand.
TCGGAGGAAATGATGGGCTGTTGTAACCAACCACCGAAAGGTGGCTCTACTGAAATCAAACCGTTACTCAAAGCGTTTGGCGTGATGCTGGCCGTTATTTTGCTCATTGCTTGGATATTCGGTTAACAAACCTCTGTGTTGGCCAAGATTAATGGCCTAACGGTAGTTCAGTGGTGTATTTCAACGATTCCATAGCAAATGTTGAAGTCACGTTGTTAAGACCTACGACACTGTTGACCAGTTTTTTATAGAACTGGTCATAGTCTTTCATGTCTTTGACCAACACTTTCATCATGTAATCGTACTCCCCCGCCATACGATAGAACTCCATCACTTCTGGGAATTCCTCCACGGTTGCGACAAACTTCCGATACCACTCATGGGAATGATCGCTGGTCTGAACCAAAACAAATACGGTAAAGCATAGACCCAATGATTCTGGATTCAGCAAAGCAACGCGCTTAGCAATGATGCCTGACTCTTCCAACTTCTTGAGACGTTTCCAACATGGTGTGGTCGTTAAGTTCACTGCTTCCGCCAAATCATTAAGAGAAACCGTACTGTCCTGCTGCAATATTGCCAATATTTTGCGGTCAACCTTGTCCAAAGCCATACAAACACCCACTTAGAGAGAATTATTTTCTCCAAAATTAAACAAACACAAAAAAATTAGCAAAGTTTTTCTCCTGATAAATCGCTAGATTATGAATATAAACTTTAGGGAGAAAACACATGTGTACCGACCATCAATGGATAAACAGCGCAATTAGAAAAATCGAAGCTGACTATCAACGTTCCGCCGACACTCATTTAATCAAACTTGATTTACCGTGTTTGCAGGGCATTGATATATATCTGAAAGATGAAAGTACCCACCCAACTGGCTCCCTAAAGCACCGCCTTGCCCGCTCGCTGTTTCTTTATGCCATTTGTAACGGTTGGATTGGTCCAGAGACACCGATTATTGAATCCTCTTCTGGCAGCACTGCTGTTTCAGAAGCGTACTTTGCTCGTTTGCTCGGTTTGCCTTTTATTGCCGTCATGCCTAAGTGCACAGCAATTAAAAAAATCGAACAAATTGAGTTTTACGGCGGTAAGGCGCATTTAGTCGACCGTTCTGATCAGATCTATGCAGAATCACGCCGTTTAGCCGCAGAGCTGAATGGTCATTACATGGATCAGTTTACCTATGCTGAAAGAGCAACAGACTGGCGTGGTAACAGCAATATCGCAGATAGCATCTATAGCCAGATGAAAATGGAAGACCACCCAGTACCAGCATGGATTGTGATGAGTCCGGGAACTGGCGGCACTTCTGCAACTATCGGGCGCTTTATTCGCTATCAACAATATGACACTAAATTGTGCGTTGTAGATCCACAGAACTCGGTGTTCTTCGATTTTTATAAAACCCGCAACCCAGACATCAAACTAGATTGCGGCAGCAAAATTGAGGGCATAGGTCGCCCACGTGTAGAACCGAGTTTTATTCCCAATGTCGTCGATGAAATGCTACAAATCCCTGACGCAGCAAGTGTCGCAACCGTTCACTGGTTAGAAGGCATTCTTGGCAGAAAAGCTGGTGCATCGACTGGTACCAACCTCTACGGTGCATTGCAGCTTGCCTGTGAAATGAAACGCAAAGGCGAGACAGGATCTATTGTGACTTTGCTGTGTGACAGTGGCGAACGTTATCTTGATACCTATTACAACGCGGATTGGGTAGAGAAAAACATTGGCGATCTTTCTCCATACTTAGAAAAACTAGAAGTTTTCTCTAGAACTGGTGAACTGGAGTAATAACTTTCTCATAGCGTGAATTAAGAACCGAGAGACAGATTTATTGTCACTTTTCTTTTATAGTCTTGTTGAATAAAGAAAAGTCTGGAGAACCACAGTGCAAGTGCGAATTGTTGAATTTACGCCGAGAAAAGTAGCCATTTATACTCATCAAGGAGCCCCAGAGCAGTTGATGAACAGTGTGGAAAATTTCGTAGCATGGCGTAAAGAAACGGGGTTGTCCCCTATCGCAACCAGTGACACCTTCGGTATTCCATACAGTGACCCTAACGAAACGAACAACAAAAATTTTCGTTTTGATATCGCAGGGGGTGTCGAAGAAGACATTCCTGACAATCGTTTCGGAGTGGTTAACGGCATGCTGACAGGTGGCAAATGTGCCGTACTAAGACACTACGGCAGTTTGGATCTGATCAGCCAAACAGTCTATAAGCTGTATAAAAACTGGTTACCCACCAGCGGCGAACAGCCAAGTGGTAAACCTTGTTTTTTCCATTACCTGAATATTGCTCCAGACACCGACAAAAACGCTTTGCAAACCGATGTTTACTTACCACTAAAGTAACCTAACCTGTATTGCTGCAAAGCTGAGAGACAATAAAGCCGCCATTGTATTTGTGCTGTTACTCAAGAACAGACAACACTGGCGGCTTTTTATTTACTTAAGTTTCTATTTTTTCTGCTTTGCTTCAAACGCAGCGAGTTGCTCTGGTGTTGCTGGCAGTTGGTGATTGGCTTTCCACTCATCATAAGTCATACCGTACACACGCTCACGAGCATCATCAATCGACAAGTCTTTCCCTGCACTTTCCGCTTCGGCTTGATACCACTTACAGAAGCAGTTGCGGCAGAAACCAGCAAGTATCATTAAATCAATGTTTTGAACGTCTTTATTTTCATCAAGGTGCGCCAATAGACGACGAAACACTGCCGCATCAAGTTTGTCTTGTTCTTCTTGGCTTAGGTTTTTGTATTTGAATTCAGCCATGATATTTCCCTTTCTTGTTTGACTTTACCACTCAACATTACGTTGTCTGGTTAGATTGTTGCTTATCATGCCAATAAAAAAACGCCCAAGACAAGCTCGGGCGTTATATAAAAGCAATTTTGTGACTTAATTGATTGATTAAGCTTGAATACCAACAATCAACCAAGGTGCATTTGGCACTGTCAGATCGCGCTCTAGATGCCAGATATCTTCGATATTCTCTTCGATACCTTCTACAGTGTCACGGTAGCGACCGCTAAACTGAAGACTAAGTTGAGCTTTGTCTGCATCATAGTCTGCGCGAACAATTTCAGCATCTACATACATTACGTCTGTGTGTTGCTCACCTTCCAGTTTCGCTCGTTCTTCTTTCAGATCAGCGAATAGACTTGGTGATACATACTCTTCAATGGTTTCAAGTTGATTGAAGTTCCAAGCGCCTTGAAGAATACGGTAGTGTTCACGAGAGCCACTGATGAAAGCCGCTTGATCAAAACCCGGTGGGTAGTTGTGCGGTACATCACTTGTTGCTGTCGTACCGAAACCGCCCGCTGCTTGTGGCTGCTCAAAGTTATGTACGTTTGGTTGCTCATGCATGTTGCGGTTAACACCGCCGAAAGCCGGCTGCTGTTGATTCTGGTTCATGCTGCCCTGTTTTGCGGCCAGCATGCTGCGCAAGAACTTAAATGCGAAGTAAGCAATCAAGCCCATGATAAGAATATCTAGGAACTGAATACCCTCAAACGCTCCGCCGAAGAACGCAGCTAATAAACCACCTGCTAGCAAACCACCTAACAGACCGCCCATCAGACCTTTTTTGCCTGAAGTTTGCGCAGCTTTAGAAGTATCTTTGTTGATGGTACTTGTGTTTTGGCTTTGCTGCTTAGGAGCAGGAGCTGTTTTAAAACTCTTACCAAATGACTTACCGCCACCAAACTTTTTGGCTTCAGCTATCGGTGAGACAGCGACAGAAACCATCAGCAGTGCGATCAGCGAGAACAGACGTTTCATACTTATCCTTCACGTTATATTTGTACGAGGGTGCAATAGTGTTTTTACCCAAACTCATTGGAGTGCAGTAAGGCGACTATGTGTAGCCAACACCTCTGCGGCTTCAATTAAGACGGGTTTACCTATATTTGTAACACATCATATCCACTTCACTCAGACAATAAAACGCTTTTACAGTGAGGACTTGTATCAGAATATTGCAAACCTAATGTTTGACGCCCCAGACCATGCTTATTAGAATATCGAACGTTGTTCATTATTCTATTCCGGCTATGGCGAGACGAAACGATCACACACGAGAGGAATTGATCACTCTCACACTCAGTTCCGTAAAGGATTTTTTAACTGAACATTCCTATCACGAACTCAGTTTGCGTAAAGTAGCAAACATGATTGGTTATGTACCAAGCACATTAGTCAATGTGTTCGGCAGCTATAACTTATTGTTGCTTCATGTGGTTGCTCAGACTCTAGATGAACTGGCTCTGGAAGCTAATGAAGTGGTCAGCCAGTGTCACGACTCTGAACAAGCCCTCTACGAGCTTGCCTATTGTTACCACGATTTCGCGCAGAGAAACCCTCACCGTTGGCAACTAATTTTCGAACATAAGATGAACGGTGAAGCTCTCCCAGAATGGCAAGCTGAACGCATTGATAACATGACCAGTATGCTGGAAGATTTGCTTACAATATTTGCACCGCAGCGTTCTCCTCGCGAAGTACTACAAGCAAGCCGTGTGCTTTGGGCTGGTGTACATGGTATTACCTTGCTAAGCGTTGACGACAAATTTTTTGCAGACGAACCGATTGATGGCAAGAAGCTGATTCAGAATCTACTCTCTAACTACTTGAGTAAATGGTCACACTAATAAGGACATAGGATGTCACAACATCACGCACCGTTGCTCAGCCAGCGACGTTTTCTTCCGTATTTTGTGACGCAGTTTTTTGGCGCTTTCAATGACAACATTTTCAAAAATGTTCTGCTGCTCTTCGTCGCCTTTTCAGGCAGTGCCATTCTGCCCATTTCAAGTCATCTGTTTATTAATCTAGCGGCAGGGTTATTTATTCTTCCGTTTTTTCTTTTTTCAGCTTCCGCAGGGGTGCTGGCGGATAAATATGAAAAATCTTGGTTTATCCGTAAGGTCAAACTGATTGAAATCGCCATTATGTGTTTGGGCGCAATCGGCTTTATTACAGAAAGCTACCTTGTGCTGCTATTGATGCTGTTTTTGATGGGTACACAATCTGCGTTCTTTGGTCCTGTAAAATATGCGTTGCTACCTCAACAACTTAAAGCCAACGAACTGGTCTCTGGTAATGCGCTGGTAGAGGCAGGAACTTTCCTTGCCATATTAATCGGTACAATTGGCGCAGGCGTTATCGCCTCGCTTGACCACGCCAAATACATTGCTGCAGGTTGTGTGGTTCTGTTTTCACTTTGTGGTTATCTGGCAAGCCGCTTCATACCACAAGCACCTGCGGGTAACCCGCACATTCATTTTACTTGGCGCCCTATCCGCCAGACTCGCCACACACTAGCCATTGCCAAAAGCGATCGCACCATATTGTTGTGTATTATGGCAATCAGCTGGTTTTGGTTCCTCGGTGCAACTTATTTAACTCAGTTTCCAAACTTCACTAAGCTCCACCTCAATGGCACTGAGAGTGCGGTATCTTTCTTACTTGCCCTGTTCTCCGTAGGAATTGCTATCGGATCGTTAAGCTGTGACAAACTGTCAAACCACCGAATTGAAATTGGTATCGTGCCTATCGGCAGCTTAGGTATTACCGTATTCGGTTATTTGATGGCGACCAGCATTCCAGAATCACTGCCTATCTTTCATCAGTTTAGCGAGTTCGTTCTCTATCAGCCCCTCTGGCCTTTGTTCTGCTATTTACTGCTATTAGGCGCTTCTGGTGGTGTATTTATTGTGCCGCTTTATGCATTAATGCAACAACGCGCTCAAGAGACTCAACGAGCACAAGTTATCGCAGCGCTCAACATCTATAACTCGTTATTTATGGTTGGTAGCGCCATTCTTGGCATTGTGTGCTTGTCTGTATTAGAACTTTCTATAATCCAGCTATTTGTCGTTATCTCGGTGATCAACCTATTAACGTCGGTATTTGTGTTCTTACAAGTCCCTATATTTGCTGTCCGTTTTTTGGTTTGGGCACTGACCCATACTCTCTATCGAGTGAAACACAAAAATCTCAATCACATTCCCGAACACGGCGGTGCGTTGCTCGTCTGTAATCACGTTAGCTATATGGATGCTTTGCTCCTCAGCGCGGCCAGCCCTCGCCTGATTCGTTTTGTGATGGAAGAGGACTATGCAAACCTGCCTGTGTTAAGAGGCTTTTTAAAGCGCGCAGGCGTGATCCCTATCTGCGCTCGCAACAGACGTTCCATACTCCGAGCGTTCAATGATGTTGAACAGGCTTTGAATGAAGGTCATCTGGTGTGTATTTTCCCTGAAGGCCGTTTGACGGCTGACGGCGAAATGAATGAGTTTATGCGAGGGTTAGACATCATCTTAAAACGCAGCCCTGTTCCAGTAATACCCATAGCGTTGAAAGGACTGTGGGGCAGTTACTTTAGCCGATGTAAAGGTCGTGCTTGTAAAGGGTTGCCGAGTCGTTTCTGGTCACGCCTAGAAATAGAAGCCGGTCCGCCAGTATCTTCAGAGCTTGCGTCCTCAGAGGTAATGTTCAAAAAGGTCGCTCAATTGCGCGGAGATTGGCAATAAGCTCTGGGTGTATCAAAAGATATTTTGTTGGAAGGCTTCTTTTAAGAAGCCTTCATTGCATCACCTAACACTGAAAACACCTGTTGTTCAGTTTATCTAAACATATGTTCAATACATTAAGATTTCCTGACCAACCACTTCTCGTTACAATGCCCCTCCAAACGGTTCAGAGCTCCCCGTTTAGCAAAATCGTGCTGAAAAGCGGGACTTAAAAACATTGTCTGTGAATGTTGTTGTAAGGTAGTCACTATGAACATCAAACCTATTCACCTTCCATTTTGGCTGGGTGGCGCACTTTGCCTTTCTCCTTGGATTACATCTCCAAGCGCTTTGGTTATGGGTTTTTTGATTGCTTCCTTAGGCTGGGTTCCCGCGCACATCCCTATCGCAAAACTCACTAAGAAATTGTTGGCTTACTCTATCGTTGGCTTAGGTTTTGGCATTCCTCTGCAACAAGCGTTAACAGTCACGAGTGACGGTATTGGCCTTATTCTGGCAACCATCTGCGGCACACTCGTTATTGGTACTTTTGTTGCCAAAGCAATGGGACTTGAGAAGAAAACTGGGCATTTAATCGCTTCTGGTACCGCAATTTGTGGCGGAAGTGCGATTGCTGCCGTCGCCCCAGCAATTAATGCCGATGATGACCAAACTGGCTTAGCTTTGGGTACTGTTTTTGTACTGAATTCTATCGCGCTGTTTATCTTTCCGATGATTGGGCACGCGTTATCACTCGACCAACATACGTTTGGTACTTGGGCAGCGATTGCAATTCATGATACTTCTTCTGTTGTTGGTGCCGCTTCAGCTTATGGTGAAGAAGCACTTAAAACAGCAACCACACTTAAGTTGGCGCGAGCGCTTTGGATTGTACCCGTAGCATTAGTGAGCGCTTGGTTGTTCAAGAGCCATTCGCGCAAACTGGCTATCCCTTACTTCATTCTTTTCTACTGTCTGGCAATAGGGTTCAGTGACTTATTTCCACAATGGCAACAAATCTATCAAGGTGTGTTTTCGATTGCTAAACAGGCTCTGGTGATCTGTCTGTTTCTCATTGGTTGCAGTATTTCACCTGCACGTTTGAAAGCTTCTGGGCCTAAGCCGCTGCTGTTTGGTGTGATTCTTTGGATTGCGATATCGGTGTCGTCTTTGGGCTGGTTACTTCTGACGGTTTAATGGCTCAGGCTTGGTGGTAAACGGTTTAACCGCAAGGCTGAATAATACGACTAATAAGAACGCACTCAGCTCCGCCACCGAGCGTACCCAGCCGTTTTGTGTAAAAGCAATCAATAGTTGCAGTGCGATGGTGACAATAAAAAGCCCTTTGAACATAACAGCCCCTTGAATATAGACACTATAGTCTTAAATTCTCAAAAATCTGGGTCTATTATGCTCATGAGTTATAAGAAGAGAAATTCTGTTTTGGACTAACTCATAACCGCAGCTTTTAACTTTCGGTTTTAAGTTCACAAACGTTCGGTTATGAGTTCACAGACTCCCGATTTCAGTTCACAAGTGCAGTTCATAGCGGTATGTATTGGTTCTGATTTTCCTTCAACCAATCTTTAACCCCTTTGCGAGAGACTTTTATTCCTGTTTCTAGCAGTTCGTCCGGCATCTGAAAATACGCGACCGGCCATTTAAATTTTTCAAGTTTCCCGCTGCATAACACATCGCCATCCGGCTTTTCGAACTGCTTTTGGCTGCGAATCACCGCTACCGGACGAGCGCCATACTCTGCATCCGTTACCGGAACAACCATCGCAAGTTGAATATCTGGATGTTGGTTCAATACGCTTTCAATCTCTTCACAGTGAATGTTTTCTCCACCAGAGATAAATAAGTTATCAGCACGACCAATAATCACTAATTCATCACCAACCCACTGCCCCAAATCTTTACTGTCAAACCACCCTTGTTCATCCACTATCGGGGTCATTGAGCCTTGAAAGAAATACCCCTGAGCAAGCGTATTTCCTCCTATATAAATACGTTCGCCTTCCAGTTTAACTTTCCTTTGCGAAAGTACCTTTCCAGTCGTAGCCGTTTCATCAACTCGTTTCGCCGTCACTGTCGAGGCGGCTTCCGTCATCCCATAACCAAGCCAGGTTTCTATTCCCAATGCCGCTGCCTGCTGGCTAAGCTGGTGTGGAATATGGCTTCCTCCAAGCAGCACATGGCTAAGAGTGAGTACCTGCTTACTATCCAACAAGCGCTTTAATTGTGTGGGGACTAAAGAAGCGTGAGTGACATTTTGGATATCTTGAACAAGTTCTCCCGTACCGATTTTCAAACAAGCTCCTGAGCTTAGCCAACGATAAACTATCGCTAATCCAGAAACATGGTACATGGGCAGGCTTAGCAACCAAGTATCATCAGCTTGGAAGCGAAATACTTCGAGTAACCCCTGCGCCGAGGCAAGATGCTGACTGTGATTATGGGCAACAGCTTTCGGTTTGCCTGTGGAACCTGACGTAAAAATGATGCTGGCTAAGTTGTCAGCCTTGTAATGAGAGTGAAGGGAAACAGAATTAGTGTAGCAAAGATGATCGTCAAACTCGATGAAGGCTATTTTTCTCTCAATATGTTGAAAGTCTTCCGCTCGGCATTGAGCGCTATCCGCTAACCACACATACGCCGTTTGAGATGGTGTGTAGAGGGTATCTAGTTTGTCAGTCAACTGAGAAATCGTTTGAGGCATCGCAAAAGCGCACACTATCCCAGATTGTTGGGCAGCCAAAAACCACATAAGCATCTGTATGTGATTCTTTCCCACTAAGGTGAGTACTTCACCCGCTTTGATTCCCTTTGATAGCAGAGACGCTTGGTATTGGTCTACATGATGGCTAAGTTGCTGCCACGTCAACCGCTGCTCTCTACCCTGTGGGTCATAAAAGCAAAGTGCCACCTTATCTGGGTGACACTGTTGATAATGTTGCCAAGGGGTCATGCTGTCTCCGACGACCAGATAAGCTCTTGGTCTTCGAGATTCGCAACCGGAATGTTGCAATCAGGCCATGAGGTAACAAGCTGAGCCTTAAACAGCCCTATCGTATCTAGCCCCGGAATTTCTTCCGGCATCAGCCATTTAGACAAACGAGCTAACTGAGTCAGGCCTAAACTTGATTCAATACTTGAACTGACCACTGCCTGAATTTTTAACGCCTTAGCTTTTTCAATCAACGTTTTACAACGCTCGACAGAACCTATCAGCGTTGGCTTGATAACAATGGTTTTCGCCCCTACCAATTGTTCAAGTTTGAACTCATCACTGCGAACCGCATGTTGCAGGGTTTCATCCCACGCAATGCCGATACCGGTATCAATAGCAAAAGCCAGACTGTCACTTGGCGACATACACGGCTCTTCAAGGTAAGCAATTCTGCTGCGTCTTGAAGGCGCGATATATTGGGCAAATTTCGCGGCTTTTTCTTTTGTCCAAGCTCGATTGGCATCCAAGCGGAGATAAAGGTCTGGCATAGATTCTAAGAATAGATTCACCAGCATGCCGTCACGAATAGGTTCGTACAAACCCACTTTGATTTTCGCCACTTTTCTGCCTGGCATATTGTTCAGCGTTGGAATGAGGTCGTCTGGATCTCCAGTACAAAGCGGTGCCGCGTTATACTCACCCTCTTGTGGTAAACCACCAGCTAACTCTAATTCCGCCATCGATAACCCGAAGGCAACTGATGGAAACAGCTCATCGTAGCTCAGCGATTGCCCTTGAACCCAAAGTTCAAGCTGCTCTTTTGCTAACGCACCCGCTTCATCTGGCGTTTCGACACTGAATCCTTTTAAGGGCGCAATTTCCCCGAGCCCTACTTTTCCATCTTCACGAAGTTCAACAACAAAACCTTCGCGTACAGTCAGTTTCTCTTCACGAAGAATCACTCCGCTATCCATGGGTAATGCATAGCGGTACAGTTTTGCACTGCGCATATAAAACCTAATTTTTTGACTATGGGTCAGTGTAACGAGACTACTGACCCTAATTTCGTACGGCTAATAGTTAAAAACTGTCAGCCATTAACCATAAGCGTCTGCAACATTAAGGGTTGCGAGGGAACTTGTTGAAGTCCGGACGACGTTTTTCATTAAACGCATTACGTCCTTCCTGCCCTTCGTCAGTCATGTAGAACAACATGGTTGCGTTACCCGCCAGCTCTTGAAGACCAGCTTGACCATCACAGTCTGCATTCAGTGCTGCTTTCAGACAACGAAGCGCCATAGGGCTGTGTTGCAGCACTTCACGGCACCAACGTACCGTTTCTTTTTCAAGATCAGCCAGTGGAACAACAGTGTTGACTAAGCCCATATCCAACGCTTCCTGAGCGTTATAGAAACGGCAAAGGAACCAGATTTCTCGTGCTTTTTTCTGACCCACGATGCGAGCCATGTAAGAGGCACCCCAGCCGCCATCGAAAGAACCCACTTTTGGTCCTGTTTGACCGAACTGCGCATTTTCTGCCGCGATAGTAAGATCACACATCATGTGCAGAACGTGACCACCGCCTACCGCCCAGCCCGCAACAGATGCGATCACAGGTTTTGGACAGGTACGAATTTGGCGTTGGAAGTCCAACACGTTTAGGTGGTGAGTGCCGGTGTCGTCTTTGTAACCGCCGTAGTCGCCACGAATCTTCTGGTCGCCACCAGAGCAGAATGCATCTTCACCTAAACCGGTAAGGATGATGACACCCACGCCTTCGTCGTAACGAGCATCTGCTAACGCATTGATCATCTCTTTTACGGTTTGAGGGCGGAATGCGTTACGGACTTGAGGACGAGCGATGGTGATTTTCGCGATACCATCTTCAGATTTGTGGTAGTGAATATCTTCAAAACTACCGCTGCAATCATGCCACGCCACTGGTGCGTAAAGTTCTTCTTCTGAAATGCCTACTGTTTTAGCCATGGTGATTCCCAATATCGTTGCTTCTCACTTCTTTGTGGAGTGAGTCTATAAATCGCTGAATTGTCTTCGCAAAAGCACTTGGTTGTTCCTGATGAACATTGTGCCCTGCGCTTTCAATCTGACTGTAAGTCAGCCCGCTCTGTTCGGCGAGTTGACGAAATTTGTCATCGTTTGCTCCACACACATAAAGCACTGGCAACGAAAGTTGCTGCAATGCAGGTAGTAAGTATGGTTGATTTGCTAACGATGTCGATAACAGCATATTTGCTATCTCGTTCCCAAGATTAGCACTACGCTTTGTGATCAGAGTTTGTCTTTGCTCATCATTTAGTGAACTAAACACCGCTTGCCGATACCAATCGTTCAATACTTGCTCAATCGGTTCCATGCGAAATCTCTGCGCCCAATAGCTATCATTTTCCCAGCGCGCTTTTTTCTCTTGTTCATTCTGTAAACCAAAATTCCCACCTTCGATAACCAATCCAACAAGGTTGAGATTCGAAAACAGTTCAAGCGCAGCCCCTAACATGGCGATGCGACCACCCAATGAGTATCCAATCAAAATAATGGGTGTATTAGGTTCTAGTTGGGAAAGGATTGTGTGAGAAATTTGTTGGCAGCACTGAAAAAAATCAGCACAGGTATGCTCTTGACTTTGACCATGCCCGGGAAGGTCTATGGTGATCCAATTGCTGTTAGGCAGTTGTTCAATCGAGGATTGCCAGTCTTCGCCACTGCCCAGCAAACCATGCAAAAAGACCAGCACGGGCTCGCCTTCTTTGATGGTTTGCTTAAAGCAAGAGTGACTATAAAGCATGAATCTGAGCGGTCAGTTGCTTGATTTGTGCTGAAGCTTGTTGAGGTGGCGTGATGATCTCCACCAGCAGACATCCCTCACCCGACTGCAAATGTTCCTGCACCAAAGAGTGATAAGCTTGAAGCGTCTCAGGTTGCGCATAGTGCAAACCAAATTGTGCTGCTGCGGCTTTAAAGTTCATGCCATGTGGCATCTGGTAAAGCGCTTTACGCTTTTCAGCAGGTACCGGAAGCAAATCGAATATCGCGCCACCATCGTTATTGCAGACAACGATCACCAGCGGATGTTTACTTGCGCGCACTAACGCCAACGAGTTGAGATCGTAAAGTAGCGAGGTATCACCCAATATCATCAACATAGGTTTATCAATTGCGCGATGTACGCCAGCCGCTGTCGCAACAAGTCCATCAATACCAGACGCTCCACGATTTGAGTACACGTCACGTTGATCTATCACGCTGAACATATCCGCTAAGCGCACAATCAAGCTGTTGCCCAAGAACAACGCTGCGTCTGTATCCCCATCACTCAGTTCAAGTGCGACTGCGATTTCGGTTAAATGCTGTTGAGATAAATGCAAGTTCGCCAATTGTGAAATGGCCGTTGAATACGCTATTAGTGAATCCGCCCAGCCAAATTGTAGCGGCGTCAGCGCTGTCCATTGTTCTATGGCAGAAGCAACCCAGTCAGAAATATCAGCGACCCAATGTTGCTGAGGAAGATGCGCGGGATTGTTTCTGTCCGCACTAGGGGAAACATAACCATATCTGCAACTTCTTTGGCTCACTTGTTCCGAAAGCCATTGATTTAAACGCTTGGAGACGATACGAGAGCCAAACTGAATAATCTGCTCACATTGATTGAGCTGAGTTTTTGCTGTGGCATTTTGCAGCCATAAATCAAAGTGTGCCCATTGGCTGTTGATACCTGATTGAGGGTCACACAGCAGAGGCCAACCCAGTTTTTGGGCGAACTGCTTCGCCGCCAACGCCTCTTTTAAACTCACCGAGCCAACAATGACGACGCCTTTGTTACTCAATATGTCGTTAGAAATAAGAGAAACCTGCGAAATGCTAAAGTGTCGTTGGCAATAAATTTGTTCAGATTGAGACCATTCACCAATCGTAGCGAGGTAATCCTGATACTGTGAATCGTCACCATTGGAATACAAGGGTTCAGGGAATGGGCAGTTAATATGGATGGCACTGCCTGCCTGCTCCTGCTGGTAACAAGCATCATCAATAGTAGTCAACAACCAGTTAAGTGAGACGCCAACGTCAGGGCTAGGCAGATAAACCGCTTTTGTCACATGCGAAGAAAAAATGTCATGCTGCACAATTGCTTGGTTCGCGCCACAATCTACCAGTTCAACAGGGCGGTCAGCAGTAAGTACTATCAGTTTTTCACCGGTTAGTTTTGCTTCTGCAATAGCAGGAAGTAAATTTGCTACCGCCGTGCCGGATGTGACGATAACTGCAACAGGCTTGTTGCTTGCTTTCGCTAAACCTAATGCAAGAAAACCAAGTCCGCGTTCATCGTAGTGAGTGTGAAGGTTTAACTTTGCGTTTGTGTCAGCTTCAAGTGTCAAAGGTGTAGAACGAGAACCCGGAGCCACGCAAACTTCAGTCACACCAAATCGCGATAACTCTTCTAAGATAACCTTGCACCAAATTCGGTTCAGTACCGCTTGATCTTGGCTCATGAAGCCACTCCTAAAGGCAGCTTGTCTGAGATTAAACTCAGCAGCGTCGACATTTTCTTATCCAGCTCCTGCCACTCATGTTCTGCAACCGAGCCGGGAACAATACCTGCACCGGCAAAAAGCTGAACTTCTTTTTCCAGCACTAATGCGCTGCGAATCGCGACACAAAACTCGGCTTTTTGATGGCTAAAGTAACCCATAGAACCTGCGTACCAACCGCGCGCAAAAGGCTCGTTTTGGGTGATAAAATCCAACGCTTCTTTACGAGGCAAACCAGCCACAGCGGCTGTCGGCTGCAACGCACTCAACAATTGAATGCCGTTAATACCCTGTTTCAGCTCTGCGCGAATAGAGCGTTTCAAATGTTGGACTTTGCGTAAGCGAACCAATCGAGCTTCCTCTTCAACAAACACTTGATGAGAATGCGGTTCTAAACGCTCAACAATGTCATCCACAACCAACTGGTTTTCATTCAGATTTTTTGTATCTTGCGTTAGCCAATTTGCCAGTTCTAAATCCTGGCTGGCATTGTGACCTCGTCCAATTGTGCCAGCCAACGCTTCTGTCTGTAGTTCACTGCCTTGGCGGTAATACAAACGTTCCGGCGTAGAACCCATGAAACTGTGCTTTGTATCAATCGATAACAGGAAGTGGAAGCTGTGATGATTCTGCGCATAGCTTGCTTTTAAAAGCTGAGCAGCACTTAAGTCGCTGTCTAGCTGCAAGCTTGTTTTTCGTGCCAGAACCACTTTTTTGAACTCTTTCTGCTCAATACCATGCAAGACTTTTTCTACAAGGTGATTCCAACTGTTTTCATCCGGTGTATGTGTTACATGCACAATCTCGCTTTGCAGCGTTCGAATTGGCGTAACGTCCACCAGCAGTTTGTTGAGCGTGGCTAATGTGCGGTGTTTTTCGTGGCTCACATTTGCAGCTAACGACCATTTATCGTCGAAACGGATCAACTCAATCTGTGGCAGAAAGAAAAAAGAAGCCATGCAGTAACGGTTCTTCTCCGTACGTCCATCAAAAGAACGTCCGCCCCATACTCGCTGGCCTTCGCCCAGAATGGCGTAAGCAGGCTCTGGCTCTGTAAAGGTGTATAACTGCCCTAATGCGACCACTTCGTCACGAGTGTCTCGTGATTGCCAGTAAAATTTAGGGAAAATAGGTTGGGCTTCAAGCCAATCTATAAACGCGAATGGTGGCTTGTCTGCCAACTCTTGGACAAAACGAACATCGTTTTCTCTCGCGTTACTTACTTGCTCAATTAACTGAGCAACGGCTTGATAAAATTTAGACAAAACAACCTCGTAGTTAAGGAGATTTGGTATACCTTTGGCTACTCTATTGAGAGAACTTATTTAAATCAAGGTTATGCTCTATCTTTTACATCACTTCAACAAAATGGCATTCAACGCTCTCACCATAAAGCAGACTTTTTACAGATTTTTATTCTAAAAAATTTCTATTTGAGTTAGTTTAATAAAGAAATTAAACCATTTTCAGGAATAAAAAAATGCAAAATATCGGGATGTCGTCAAAACTCGATAATGTCTGCTACGACATTAGGGGTCCTGTACTCAAACATGCTAAGCGCATGGAGGAAGAGGGGCATAAAATACTGAAGCTAAATATCGGTAACCCGGCCCCATTTGGCTTTGACGCCCCAGACGAAATCCTGGTTGACGTGATCCGTAATATGCCGACTTCGCAAGGCTATTGTGATTCAAAAGGTATTTATTCCGCTCGTAAAGCAGTTGTTCAGCACTATCAGAAAAAAGGTATCCGTAGCCTAGACGTCGAAGACGTTTACTTAGGTAACGGTGTATCTGAACTGATCGTAATGGCGATGCAAGCCCTACTGAATAATGGCGACGAAATGTTAGTGCCAGCGCCTGACTATCCGCTATGGACCGCTGCTGTCTCTCTTTCTGGTGGTACTGCGGTGCATTACATCTGTGATGAACAAGCAGACTGGTACCCAGATCTGGATGACATTAAAAAGAAAATTACACCAAAAACTCGCGGTATTGTTCTGATTAACCCGAACAACCCTACTGGTGCGGTTTACAGTCGCGATTTTCTGTTAGAAGTGATTGAAATTGCACGTCAGCATAAATTGATCATTTTCGCAGATGAAATCTACGACAAAGTGCTTTATGACGGTGCAACGCATACTCCAGTAGCAAGTCTGACGGAAGATGTACTGGTTGTGACATTTAACGGTCTGTCTAAAGCTTACCGTGTTTGTGGTTTCCGCAGCGGCTGGATGTTCCTGACTGGTCCTAAGCATTATGCTAAGGGTTATATCGCTGGTCTTGAGATGCTCTCATCAATGCGTTTGTGCGCCAACGTACCAATGCAGCATGCTATCCAAACCGCACTGGGCGGTTATCAAAGTATCAATGAGCTCATCCTTCCTGGTGGTCGCCTGTTAGAGCAGCGTGATAAAGCGTGGGAAATGATCAACCAGATCCCTGGTGTTTCTTGTGTGAAACCGAAAGGTGCGATGTACTTGTTCCCGAAAATCGACACTAAGATGTACAACATCAAAGATGACCAAAAAATGGTGTTGGATTTCTTAGTTCAAGAAAAAGTACTGTTGGTTCAAGGTACTGGCTTTAACTGGCCAAAACCAGACCACTTCCGTATCGTAACCTTGCCACACGTTGAAGATTTGGAAACAGCTATCGGACGCTTTGAACGCTTCCTAAGCACTTACAGCCAATAAATTGATGTTACAAATATCATATTCGAACCCTTAAGCGACATGCCAAACGGTAAGAGTATTAGAATTAACGGGCTCTCTTCTGTACACTCAAGAGAGCCCGTTTTTTATGCTGAACAAGTTGGAATGTTATGCAAGAGAGTCATTTTTTCGCCCACCTCGCCCGAATGAAGCTGATTCAACGCTGGCCATTAATGCGTTCAATCTCTAAGGAAAATATCTCAGAACACAGCCTGCAAGTGGCTTTTGTTGCTCATGCTTTAGCGGTAATCAAAAACAAAAAATTTGGTGGGAAGCTCAATCCTGAGCGCATAGCCATTTTGGCGATGTACCACGATAGCAGCGAAGTATTAACTGGTGATTTGCCAACCCCAATCAAGTACTACAATCCAGACATCGCTAAAGAATACAAAAAGATAGAAGCATCTGCAGAGAAACGTCTTCTGTCTATGTTGCCTGAAGAGTTCCATGAAGACTTCGCTCCCTTCTTAGTTTCAGAATCTTCACATCCGGATGATGCCGCTATCGTCAAACAAGCAGACTGTATCTGTGCTTACCTGAAATGCTTAGAAGAGCTGAGTGCCGGTAACCATGAATATGCGTTAGCGAAAAAACGCTTAGACGTAACGTTGAAAGAGCGTTATTCGCAAGAAATGGAGTATTTTCTAAACACTTTCGCCCCTAGTTTTGAATTAACACTGGACGAAATTAGCTAGAAACCGTGTTGATACAAAAAGCATGTTTGAAGAATTCTTTAAACATGCTTATCCAATAGGGCACTCTGCTCGAAAAAGCCAAACATCAAATATCGACTATAATCATACCGTTAATAACGGAGATGCTTTATGTTTGGGTACTTCAAGCGCCTATTGATTTTAACTTCACTGATTCTTTCATGTTTCATCCCGCCCAGTTACGCCAACACGGTCAGTTTATCCGCGATGGAGTGGCCGCCCTTCTATGGTAAAAATCTACCCGAAAATGGTTTTTTAGCTGCAATAACCAGAGAAGCTTTTCAGCGCTCAGGATATACACTAGAACTGACGTTTATGCCTTGGAAACGTGCTCTCAGCAGTGCAAAAAATGGTCTAGTCGATGGCGTTTTGGGGTTATACTTCGCACAAGAAAGAGAGAAAACACTTTCTTATTCTTTCAGTATTTATTCCAGTGAACAGGTATTTATAAAAAAGCGAGACTCACTGAATAAACCTAACCCACTCAATGAGAATAAAAATCTCCTTATTGCCGTTCAGATAGGCACTCTGCAAGCCGATGACGCACAAGCCGAAGGGCTTAATTTATATCCGGCGAACTCTAATTTGGTCAGTCTAACTTTGTTGGTTAAGGAAAGAGTTGACCTTGCTTTGATGGCTCGTGAATATTTTCGCTTCGTGCAAAATTCGGCATTAGAACCAAGCTATTCCTCCGAACATTTAGAAATCCTCGATACTCCATTTCGCACTTACGAAGTCTATAATGCATATAGTCGCAAGTTCGCTCGAAGTGATGAACTGACTCAAGCCTTCAACCAAGGCCTTTTATCCATGAAAGAAGATGGTACTTACAACGCCATACTGGCACGGCTTGGCGTTTCAAATCTTCCTAATGAAAATTAAGGCACCAAAGTAATTTCGCGTTAGCTATGGACGAAACCCTCTAAGTCACTATAAGTTATACAAACACCTTGTAGGAGTTATGAATGAAACCCTCTTTCGACCTCGCGGAAAACTACGAATGCAACGCTCTATGGCAAGAGCGTAAGAACGACGAACATAAAATTCGCCGTAATGATCACCGCAGCGCTTTCCAGCGAGACAGAGCACGCATACTCCACTCCGCCGCGTTTCGACGCCTGCAAGCAAAAACTCAGGTTCACGGTACCAGTCTTAATGACTTCCATCGCACTCGCCTGACTCACTCTTTGGAAGCCGCGCAAATTGGCACAGGCATCGTCGCCCAACTCAAACTGAAACAACCCGAATTCAGTGAATTATTGGGCAGCGACACATTAATTGATTCACTTTGTTTAGCACACGATATTGGGCACCCACCTTATGGGCACGGTGGTGAAGTCGCCTTGAATTATATGATGCGTGAACATGGTGGTTTTGAAGGCAACGCTCAGACGTTCAGAATTGTCACCTGCTTAGAACCCTATACTGAACATCACGGAATGAACCTTGCGCGACGTACGCTGCTCGGGCTATTGAAATATCCTGCTCTGTTGAGTGCAACTCGTGCAGAAAAAATACCGGAATCCGTTCCTCACCAACGTCAGTTAAAAGCGAAAGACTGGTCGCCAGCGAAAGGGGTTTATAACTGTGACAGCTTTGTTTTTGACTGGGTATTAGAGCCTCTTGATTCTCATGACAGAGCACTGATTAGCCAAATGCGTGACGGAATACAGTCTCCCTACCAACATCAGAAAACTCGCTTCAAGTCGCTCGATTGCTCCATTATGGAACTGGCGGATGACATTGCTTACGGTGTTCACGATTTAGAAGATGCGATTGTACTTGGTATGGTCACTCGTCAGCAGTGGAGTGAAGCGGCTGCCCAGTTAGAGAAATGTGGCGATCCTTGGTTTGGCGAGAATACAGGCAAGCTCAGTGATATGCTTTTTTCTGGCAAACACCATGTGCGCAAGGATGCTATAGGCGGCATAGTCAATGCTCTGCTTACCAGCATTAGCATCCAGCCCGTCAATGCGCCTTTCCACTGTGAACTGCTCGCTCTAAATGCTTACTTGGAACCTCACATGGCAACCGCTTTGGAAGTACTTAAGCACTTTGTTAGCCAATATGTCATTCAAATACCTGAAGTGCAGCGTTTTGAGTACAAAGGGCAACAAATCATTATGGATATGTTTGAAGCTTTAGCCGCTGATCCAGAAAGATTGCTTCCTTCCGCCACCAAGGAAAAATGGCTTAATGCAGAGCAAACATCAGGCGATGGGTTACGGGTTATTTGCGATTATATTTCTGCAATGACCGATGCCTATGCACAGCGTCTGCATCAGCAGCTATTCTCTGCTCACACTCATTATTAGCACGCACTTAGGAACGATAGTTACGCTCAAATACGCCAGCAGGCATTTGCTGAATTTGATAATCGATCATGGCTTCAAATGCGTCTAAAAGAGGCGAAAAATCTTTCTCTGGTTGCATCATGCTGAGAACATAAAAACCGGCTTCAACGGTTGACAGCGCATTTTCGTTTGGCGCTTTGCGAATACGATAATTGCCTTTCAAATCTACTGGCAAATGCAAACAAGGTAGATGGTGGAGCTGAGTATTTAGCTGCCACATCTTGAATGCTTTTTTCCATGTTCCATCCAGTAAAATGATGCGGATTTTTTTCTCAATCGGTAACGCTACATCCGCTGCCGATAGAGAAACATCACTGGGATATAGAACAAAATGCTCAACATCCGGCTCTGCTAATAGTTGGTTTAGTTCGCCATGTTCGAGAAAGTTTTCTCCGATCAACAGGCGACTGTTGGCCAGTGACAAACTTAAGATTCGCGCCGTTCCCATAGGTCGGTGTTCTTCTGTTGGGTGTTGAAGGATGATAAGCTCGACCTGTGAATCAAGCGCAACAATGTTGTCACAGATACACGCTTTACGTGCCTTTCCACACTGAGAACAATAACGAGACATTTTGTGAATCTTTACCTGCTGTTATCTATAGTCACCGCCGTTTGCTTTGGGCTTCAATTTGAGCCTTTCAGCCACGTAGTGGCTTGGCAAGCCGATGCGATAGAAAATGGTCAATGGTGGCGGATCGTAACAGGAAACTTCACTCATACCAACTTTGCTCATTTGGCGATGAATTTGTTGGGCTTGTGGGTCATTGGCTACCTATTCCAACCCAAACCTCGATACTTTGCTCTGCTCACTTTACTTATCAGCACTTGGATAGGAATCAGCCTGTTACTTACCAACATGGTGAACTACGTGGGTTTATCAGGCACTCTGCATGGTTTATTTGCTTTTTATGCTTTAAAGGAAGCATTAGGCGAACGAAAAAGCAGTTGGTTATTAGTGATTGGGGTGATGTTAAAAGTCGCCAGTGAACAGTTATTTGGAGCTTCTGCTAGTACAGAAGAAATGATTGGTGCACGAGTCGCAACAGAAGCGCATCTGGCTGGTTTACTTGGTGGTTTACTGCTGGCATCAATCGCCGAAATGAAAAAACGTCAATACTTAAAGAAGTAAAAACGTCCTATATTTAAACCTTAATTACATAGATAACCAACTATTTAATGACAGATACCCTTTCTTCTATCCGATCAATAACCTGAATTATTTTATCTTTAGAGCCTTTCATTAATTTTCCACGGTAAATGATATACCAATCATTCTGCCCACCAAGGTCATTAATTATCTTAAAATTTTTGTAATCAAAAGTTTGCCTATTCGATGGATCATCATTACTTTCAAAATATTCTGGGGGTACATATGTTCCCGTATCAGCCCAATGATCGATGGTCATTTTAATGTATTTTATTTCACCTACCGCAATTTTCTCACCTAATACCACAGACCAGCGTTCTGAACTATCAGCATTGCGTTTTATGAAATGACCTCGATAAAAGTCTGTTCTAACGGCATGTGCTTTCCTAGATTTGGGTTTAGCCGAAGTAAAGATACTCAGAAATGATTTCATCTTATTCATTATTTCTACCTAATGTGAGAGTCGGTGACTACGCTTTCTTAATGAAACGACATTGCCAAACCTGACCATTTTTATCTCGGCTTGTTTCTATTTCATCTACTGCACTGTAAACCCTAACATTTTCATTCCACCGATAACTGTGAGCGTATAGAGATTCTTTGACTTCTGATACATTCCACCAACCATTTCCATAACGTTAATTTTCGACAGACAATAAAAAACCTGCCGAAGCAGGTTTTTTATCAACTAGGTAATTTTCAGAATGGTCTTCAGACTTATTCAAACAACTACACTATCGGTCGTTGACCTCGGTTGATCAGCTTTAGTAGAACACTGTCAGCCGCTTCTCCGGCAACGCCTGCCAGTTTATCCGTCAGCTTTTTCTTTTGAACATAGCGAATAGCTAGCACTGTCTTCTCTTTGCACGCTTCTACAATCAAGTCATCTGAAGTTTTAATTTCATCAACCAAACCTAACTCTTTCGCTTGCGTACCAAACCAGTGCTCGCCAGTTGCGACTTTCTCAAGGTCTAACTCTGGGCGGCGCTCGCGGATGAAGTCTTTAAACAAGACATGCGTTTCTTCCAGCTCTTGCTTGAATTTCTCGCGAGCTTTATCCGTATTCTCACCAAACATAGTCAATGTACGTTTGTACTCACCTGCGGTCAGTTGTTCGAATTCAATATTGTGTTTTTTCAGCAATTTATTGAAGTTAGGCAACTGTGCTACCACACCAATAGATCCAACAATGGCAAACGGTGCTGAAACAATTTTGTCCGCAATACAGGCCATCATGTAGCCACCGCTTGCTGCCACTTTATCTACCGAGATGGTCAGTGGTAAGCCTGCGGCTTTAATACGATCCAATTGTGAAGATGCCAAGCCATAGCCGTGAACCATACCCCCACCTGTTTCAAGGCGTAGCAACACTTCGTCACCTTGCTGTGCGACAGCCAGAATCGCGGTAACTTCTTGGCGCAGTGAAGACACTTCTTTGGCATCAATACTACCGTGGAAATCTAAAACAAATAAGTGAGGTTCACGTTCTTCTTTTAACTCGCCCGCTTTTGCGGCTTTCTTAACGGCTTTTTCGCGTTGCTTATGTTTTTCTTTCTCGCTTTTCGCTTCTGCTTTATGGCGAGCTTTCAAAAAAGATTCATCGTGTAGGTGCGCTTCTAAATGTTCAGCGTTTTCTCTGTTCTGCTTAGTTAAGTCGGTCACTTCCAACTCACCTTTAGCTGCACCTTTTCCGCCGACGGATTTAGCAATGACTAACAACACAATGATCGCTATCACAACTGTCGCGATCTTGGCTAAAAATAAGCCATAGTCCAACAAAAATTCCAATGTACTCATCCTCTTCAATGCGAATTGGTGTATTGTAACCACCTTGTCATCATGACTTAAAGTAAATCATAACAATAAGGATACGTAACGTGGATTATTCAGTGTCTGCAAACGCCCTAAAAGATAAAGTAATTTTAGTTACAGGTGCTGGTGACGGCATTGGTAAACAAGCAGCCATCACTTATGCGGCACATGGTGCGACAGTGATTTTGCTTGGGCGCACTGTGAAGAAATTAGAACAAACCTACGATGAAATTGAAGCCGCTGGCTATGCTCAGCCTGCTATTGTTCCTTTAGATATGAAAGGAGCAACAAAACAGAACTATCTGGATATGGTTGATACCATTGAAGGGCAGTTCGGCCGTTTGGATGGTGTTTTACACAACGCCAGCATTTTGGGTGTACTAAGCCCATTTGATCAGATCGGCGAAGACTCTTATGACGATGTAATGCAAGTCAACGTCAAAGCACAGTTCCTGATGACTCAAGCTCTGCTGCCTCTACTGCATAAATCTGACGATGCTCGCATTATCTTTACCAGTTCAACCGTTGGTCATTCCGGTCGCGCGTTTTGGGGTACTTATGCAATGTCTAAGTTTGCAACAGAAGGCATGATGCAAGTACTCGCAGATGAGCTTAGCGATAGCAATATTCGCGTTAATGCGATTAATCCAGGTGGTACTCGTACTGGTATGCGTGCAAAAGCTTTCCCAGCAGAAGATGCTGGACTACTGAAAACACCAAAAGACATTATGCCGTTATACCTGTATTTGATGGCGCCAGAAGGCAAAGCTGTTAATGGTCAGTGCATTGATGCTCAGCCGAAAAAATAGTTACTGAGTTTCATCAAACGATTCAAAGCCTTGCTCACTTAGCGAGGCTTTGTTGTTTATAAACCTTACTTTTTTCTTGAATGTTCTAAACAACAAAATATACTGTACAAATATACAGGTAAATTATTATGTATGAACTGATAGAACACCTCAAGAACAAACACTGGCTATGGCAAGGCTCTGAAACAAAGTACGAGCAAAGCTCTCACTCGACCGGATTCAATACACTGGATGACAAACTTGCCGGAGGTTTTCCTCCTCATGGTGTGGTTGAAATTCAGTCTCTGTCGGGTATTGGTGAATTACGCCTTATCTATCCTTATCTGAAACAACACGATAAGCGATTAACGGTATTTATTAATCCACCAGGCATAGTGCAGGCTGAAAGTCTGAAGTGTGAAGGTATAAACCTTGAACACGTATTGGTTTTAACGCCCAAAAACCACAAGGAAGCCTTGTGGGCTGCTGAACAATGCCTAAAAAGTGGCGCATGCAGTCAAGTATTGCTTTGGCAAGATAAGCTCGAAGTCCATCAGGTTCGTCGTTTAAATGTTGCCAGTGAAACGGGTAACTGTTTGCAATTTCTTTTCCGTTCGCCGCAAGAAAGCGTATTTTCGCTACCCGTATCACTCAGTTTGTCGTTACAAGCCGATCCACAAGGTCTGCAGATTAGTGTCCCAAAACGCAAAGGTGGATGGCCTTTAAGCGCATTCAAGCTATCTATGTATGAGAGCTGGCCAAACTTGGTGATCCCGCTGACTTCTTCAACACCGTCTTCACAAGTTATCGCCTTTCCTCAACGTATGCAGGGCTAACGATGACACTTTGGATCTATCTTCATTTTCCAGCACTACAACTGGATACCTTATACGCCGAGCATGAATACCCTCTGGTTATCATCGAAGGTCGTGATAACCATGTTGTTCAAGCCAGTACTTGTGCATTAAAGCAAGGCATAACAATTGGGATGGGGCTAGGCAGTGCGGCATCTATGTGCAGCGATCTACAAGTGCATCCTTATGATGAGAATGTTGAAAATCAAACCATCGAAGAGATAGCGCAATGGTTGTATCTGGTAACCTCAGACATCGTGTTGCTGCCACCAAAAGGCATATTGCTAAGAGTCACTAACATGCTGTCTCTGTATTCAGGGCTGGATAACTATTGGCACACATTGAGTGCTCACCTTCGTTTGCGTAAAACTCGTTACTGTTATGGTTCCGGTTTTTCGCCACTTTCGGCTATTTTGCTTGGAAAAAGCGCTTCAAATATCATCATTGATGATAAAGACAAGATTCTTGCCGCCATTAACGATTACCCACTCAGTGCCACAGAACTGGATTTTAAACAGGTAGAAAAACTCGCCAGAGTAGGAATTCGAGACATCAAAGCCCTCCTTGCCGTACCAATACAAGATCTGGCAAGACGGTTTGATATCGATTTAGTGAACTACGTAGGCAAGCTCTTGGGGCAGTTTAAACACCCTGTGAACTTCTATCACCCACCAGAAGCCTTTTGTAGCCACTTAGAATTGCTGTATGAAATTGAGAATGTTCAATGGTTAGAAAAGCCTTTATCTCGTTTGCTAAAACGCTTAGAGCAATTTTTAACACTGAGAAATCAGGTCGCTTTTGAGCTTGAACTGATACTGACTCAGCGAGATAACATCAAAAACAGTCTGCATTTTACTTCAGCACAGGGAGAATATGCTTGTGCAAAATGGGCGAAGCTCTGCCAACTCACTCTGGAGTCAATACAACTTTCCCAGCCCGTACTGGCAATGACGTTAAAAGTCATTCGTTCTGGGGAAATAAACCAAAGCGTGACGGACATTTTTGATGGAGAAAAAGGTCAGACGACAGCACTGGAACTGATCACTCTGCTACAAGCCAAGCTTGGTCAGGCACAAGTCAATAAGCCGAATCTGAGTGATGATCCTCGCCCAGAGAAGCGCAGCCAATACATAGCCGCAACAAAACCCACATCCCATACATTACGCAGGCCAGAGTTGCGCCCTAGCCTGCTGCTTCCTGAGCCAGAACCTCTGTGTGAAATCGTATCGCTCATCCATGGGCCTGAAAGACTAGTCACTGGGTGGTGGGACAACCAGCCCATCACTCGTGACTACTTCATTGCCCACAGCGAACAAGGCCGCTGGCTTTGGGTATTTCGCAACCAAGATAAACAATGGTTTCTGCATGGCCAGTTTAGCTAAAACGCAGGCTTGTTTAGCAAACGTGCCTCTTTGATCAGACGATTTTTATAAGAGTAGTGACATGGCTTATGCTGAACTATTTTGCCAAAGCAATTTCTCATTTCTGACGGGTGCTTCTCATGCTGAAGAACTTATTCAGCACGCAGATTTTCTACGCTATCGTGCTCTCGCGATTACCGACGAGTGTTCAATCGCTGGCGTCGTGAGAGCTCATACCGCCATCAAAGACCGAAAGCTTGGTATCAAACAAATTGTCGGCAGTATGTTTTGGCTCAATGGTGAGTGCCAAGTTGTGCTTTTGTGCCCAAATCGCCAGGCATACGCTGAGCTGTGCCGAATCATTACCAATGCCCGCAGGCGCAGTGAAAAAGGCAGCTATCAGTTATCTGAATGGGATTTAATGTCCGCGAAGCACTGCCTTATTCTCTGGCTTCCAACCGAGGAAGACAACAATGCCTATTGGGGAAAGTGGCTGAAGCAATATCATCAAGGTCGTTTATGGATTGCCGTTCAACGCCATCTTGGCGCGAACGACCATCACTATATTTCGCACTGTCAGGAACTGGCTCAACAACTGAGTTTGCCCATTACTGCATGTGGCGGAGTTCTGATGCATACGGCCACGCGCCTTCCATTGCAACATATTCTGACGGCCATCAAGCACAACCAGAGTGTCGAACACATTCAGGCTCATCTAATTGGCAACACTGAACGGGCACTGCGCAGTAAAACAAAGCTCGCCAAAATATTCCCAAGTGAATGGTTAGAAGAGAGTGTACGCATTGCTGAACTGTGTCACTTCAAACTGAGTGATTTGAAATACGAGTACCCAAGTGAATTAATTCCAGATGATGTCAAACCTATGGAACATCTGCGTCAACTGGTTGAAAAAGGCAAGCTTGTTCGCTTTCCCGAAGGCGTCCCTGACGATATTCAGGCAACCATAGATAAAGAACTCTCTCTGATTGAGGAACTCAACTATCCGTTCTACTTTCTTACCATTCACGACATCGTTATGTTCGCCAAAAGTAGAGGCATTCTATACCAAGGACGAGGGTCTGCCGCTAACTCTATTGTCTGTTACTGCTTAGAGATAACCGCTGTCGACCCTCGCCAAGTCGCGGTGTTATTTGAACGATTTATTAGTAAAGAACGCCAAGAGCCGCCAGATATTGATGTGGATTTTGAACACGAGAGACGTGAAGAAGTCATTCAATACCTGTATCAAAAGTACGGTAGAGAGCGCGCAGCATTAGCCGCCACGGTTATTACTTATCGTTTAAAAAGCGCCATTCGGGACGTCGGCAAAGCATTAGGCATTAGCGAAACTCAGCTCGATTTCTTTATTAAGAATATTAATCGCAGAGACAGAAATCTTGGTTGGCAAGCTCAAATCATTGAGCTTGGGCTTCAGCCGCAATCCCATAAAGGGCAGCTGTTTATCGAACTAGTGAACGAGATCCAGTCGTTTCCACGCCATCTATCCCAGCATGTAGGTGGTTTTGTCATTTCCGCAGGTCCGTTATACGAACTCATTGCTGTGGAAAATGCGGCTATGCCTGAGCGAACGATTATTCAATGGGATAAAAACGATTTGGAAAGTCTGGGGCTAATGAAAGTCGATGTATTAGCTTTGGGCATGCTAACTGCTATTCGTAAGTGCTTTTCCATAATTGAGCATCACCATCAACGAAAGCTCAGCATCGCAGACATCACTCGCCTAAAAGATGACGAAAACGTGTATGGCATGATACAGCGCGCAGATACCGTAGGCGTGTTTCAAATAGAATCGCGTGCACAAATGAGTATGCTGCCACGCTTAAAGCCCCGCACTTATTATGATTTGGTCATACAGATCGCCATCGTTCGCCCAGGTCCAATTCAGGGAGATATGGTGCACCCGTTTCTTAAGCGGCGTAATGGCATTGAAAAAACCACTTTCCCATCTCAAGAAGTGAAAGACGTTTTAGACCGTACCATGGGAGTGCCTATTTTTCAGGAGCAAGTGATTAAAATTGCTATGGTTGCAGCAGGTTTCAGTGGAGGCGAAGCAGATCAGCTTCGCCGTGCTATGGCGTCTTGGAAGAAAAGTGGCGAACTGGATAAATTCAGACCTAAATTGATAAATGGCATGCTGGCACGTGGCTATGAGAAGGAGTTTGCTGAACGGATTTACGATCAAATTTGTGGCTTTGGGGAATACGGTTTCCCAGAGAGTCATTCGGCATCATTCGCGGTTTTGGCATATTGTTCTGCATGGCTCAAATACTATTATCCGGAAGCGTTTTACGCCTCGTTGCTCAATAGTTTACCTATGGGGTTTTATAGTCCTTCACAACTGATTCAGGATGCTCAAAGGCACGGCATTGTGGTTCTGCCTGTTTGCGTTAATCATTCCGCTATTGAGCATCAAGTCGTACGCCACCAGCAAGGCTTTGCTATTCAGCTCGGTCTGCGTCTGGTGAAAGGGTTAAGCAACTCAGGAAGCGAGCAACTGCTACGCGCTCGCCCTACTGGCGGATTTCAGCATGTTAACCAGCTAAAAAATGCAGGAATTAACCAGAAAGATATGGAATCACTGGCCTCTGCCAATGCCCTGCATCGTTTGACCAATAACCGTTACGACACCCGTTGGGCGATCATGGATTCTCTTTCTGACCTGCCGTTATTTGAGCACTATCAAGAAGATGAACGCCTAATTCAACACTCACCTACAGCGATGGAAGATCTGATAGAAGATTATGCGTCGTTAGGATTGTCCCTCAACCAGCATCCGATCACCTTATTAGACAAAGCTGGTCTATTGGGCAAATTCACTCGTCATAAAGACCTGATAAATCTTCCACATAAATCACTTGTGACCGTTGCAGGAGTTGTCACCGGACGACAAGCACCTGGAACTGCCGCTGGCGTAACGTTTTTCACACTAGAAGACGATACCGGAAATATTAATACCGTTGTTTGGCAAGCCACAGCCAGAGCACAAAAAAGTGCTTACATAAGCGCAAAAGTATTGATGGTTAAAGGGATTGTCGAAAAAGAAGAGAATGTGGTGCATGTGATCGCGGGAAAACTGATTGATATCACCGAACATTTAACGTTGCTTCAAAGTCGCTCTCGAGATTTTCATTAAGCCAGATACTATTAAATACTGAGAGGCAGTATTTGAAGATACAAAAAAGCGCTGAATATTCAGCGCTTTTTTTACTCTTATAAAACTTCTCGAAGTCGTTCTTGAGCCACCTGCACCAACAAGTCGGGCTGGAACTTAGAGATGAATCGGTTACAACCAACTTTCTGAACCATCGCTTCGTTAAAGCTGCCACTCAAAGAGGTGTTCAAAGTAATAAACAGGTCTTTCATACGAGGGTCATTGCGAACTTCATGAGTTAAGCGATAGCCGTCCATTTCTGGCATTTCAGCATCTGTAATCATCATCAGAAGCTCATCATTGATGTTTTTACCCGCATCACACAAAGATTTGAGGAAATTCAAAGCTTCCAAACCATCTCGGCATTCAATGATGTTGAGACCAAGTTGTGACAAGGTATCTTTAATCTGGTTTCGTGCAGTTGAAGAATCATCCACGATTAAAACATTGCGGCCTACCATTTCACCCAAAATATTGTGGTCAAGCAGCTCTTCAGAAATAGAAACATCGTACTCGATGATCTCTGCAAGCACTTTCTCAACGTCAATAATTTCAACGATATTGGTTTGGTTTTGCTCTTTAATTTGAGTAATGGCAGTCAAATAGTTTGAACGCCCCGCTGATTTTGGCGGCGGCTCAATCTCTGTCCATGCAGTGTTAACAATGTTGCGAACTTGGCCAACGAGAAAACCCTGAGTAGTACGGTTGTATTCCGTAATAATGAGGTTTTGCTCTGGCTTTTCTAATCGAGATGGTGGGAAACCAATCGCTTGGCGCAAGTCGATAATCGGTACTGGCACTCCGCGAAGTGTTGCAACACCTGTAATATTGCGATGCGAGCCTGGCATTTTAGTTAGATGAGGCACTTTAATCACTTCTCTAACTTTAAATACGTTAATAGCAAACAGTTGACGGCTGTTTAAGCTAAAAAGCAATAACTCAAGGCGGTTTTCGCCAACCAAGTTAGTACGTTGATCGACTGAATTTAAAACACCTGACATAGAAAATTCCGCAAACTATTAAAACCCAATAACAGTATAGCTACAAAGGATAAATGTAAATGATAGTGCTCAAGGTAATGTGATAATTATCCTTCAACCACCTTCATCAGCAGCAAACCATCATACAAGGCTTGCTTGATAAGCGCGGCACCTGGCATCGTTGCCTGCTTATAAAAACGAGACTCCACCAACTTTAAATCCTGATGGTAAACAGGAAGACTTTGCTGTTCGATACAATGCTGAATTGCCGGATATAAGACGCTTTTTGCCTGATTGATAACGCCGCCAATAAGAATTTTTTCTGGGTTAAATAGGTTTATAACGATGGCAATCGCCGCACCTAAATAAGCACCAAGCTGCTCAATTACTTCAACTGCAAGAGGATCTCCTTCTGCAGCCGCTGAACAGATATCTTCTATCGTGATTTCTGCTATTTCACTTAAACTTGAAGCTTCACCATTGGCAATACGTTCTGCCACTTGTTCTCGAATCGCTTGAGAACTGGCAACCGTTTCAAGACAACCAATATTCCCACAGTGGCAACGCTTACCATTGCGATCAATTTGAATATGCCCTAACTCGCCAATATTGCCGTTACGACCTTGCAGTACTCGACCATCAAGAATGATACCAGCACCTAAACCATGGTGGATTGAAATCAGAATTGAATTATCTACATCTTGCGAATGGCCAAATAACTTTTCCGCCAACGCCCAAGCACGAGTGTCGTTAGCAATAAACACAGGCAGCCCAGTGGCTTTGTAGATTTCAGGGCCTAACGCTAGATTACTCACATTGTAGTGAGGCATCTGTAAAACGATACCTTTTTCCGAGTTAACTAAACCCGGTAAGGTGATGGCAATGCTCGTTACACGGTCTAGTTGGTCAGCATAAGTTTGGAAAAACTCTTCAACTTCAAATAAAAGACGCTGAAGCACATCGTCTTGATCAATTTCATGAATTTCGATTTTAGTATCGATCAGAACTTCGCCACCAAGCTCATGAAGGGCTATGGTTAAATATCCTCGTCCAAGACGCATAGAAAGGAATTGCCAACCTTCATTATTGGTCTGTAAACCTACGGCAGGACGACCACGACTGATAGCTTCTTGAACCGTTGTTTCATGAATTAGGTGCGCATCAATAAGCTCGCGAGTAATTTTGGTAATACTTGCAGGCGCGAGTTCGCTCTCTTTCGACAGATCGATACGAGATATCGGACCTTTCTGGTCAATCAATTTATACACACGACCAGCATTGACCTGCTTAATGTGGTCAATATGGCCTGGTTGAGCCATGTACATAGTACGCTCCAAAAAACAACAACCTGCCAATTTTTTTACTTTGCGAACTAATTGTGAAGGGCTTTGGTAAATACCCGTGACCAGCATCACGTATATACTCGGAACTTTGTGTATTCAGTCAAATTGTCAGGTTTGAACAGGCTCGATATCTGTATTTGAAAAACTTATTTTCAGAGCAAAATTATTTATTTTCACTGAGCATTGCAGCTAAATTCCTACAAAATTCTCAGACTTATGTAACAATTTTATAACCTTCATCTCAGGTAGTATTGGGTGTTGTTTATACTTAAAAAATCCTCGATACCTTATCTGCCCGATCACTGTAGGAGATCACCATGAGTTCAGGTCAAAGACGTACCAAAATTGTTACCACACTCGGCCCATCCACAGATAAAGAAAACGTACTAGAACAAATCATAAAATCAGGGGCAAACGTAGTACGGATGAATTTCTCACACGGTTCTGCGGATGACCATAAACAGAGAGCACAGAAAGTTCGTGAAATCGCAGCAAAACTTGGAAAACATGTGGCGATTTTAGGTGATTTACAGGGCCCTAAAATCCGTGTATCCACATTTAAAGATGGACCAATTCAACTCAATGAAGGTGATCGGTTCATCCTTGATGCTGAACTAGCTCCCGGAATGGGCGATCAAGATTCAGTAGGTATTGACTATAAAGCCCTGCCTAACGATGTCAAAAGAGACGACATCCTTCTGCTTGATGACGGTAGAGTACAACTACAAGTATTGTCTGTTGAAAACAATAAGATTTTTACCTCCGTCTTAATTGGTGGCCCTTTATCGAATAACAAAGGTATCAACAAAAAAGGCGGTGGTCTTTCCGCAGATGCACTGACCGAGAAAGACAAACTCGATATCCTTCTCGCGGCTGAAATTAAAGTGGATTACCTCGCCGTTTCATTCCCTCGCAACGGAGCAGATATGAATTTTGCTCGCCGTCTTGCTCGAGATGCAGGCTTGGAAGCGGGGTTAGTAGCGAAAGTAGAGCGTGCAGAAACCGTCTCATGCGATGAAAATATTGACGATATCATCATGGCATCTGACGTGATCATGGTTGCTCGCGGCGATCTTGGTGTCGAAATTGGCGACCCAGAACTCGTGGGTGTACAGAAAAAGCTGATCCATCGCGCAAAAGCACTCAACCGCGTAGTGATTACCGCTACGCAAATGATGGAGTCAATGGTAACCAATCCAATGCCAACCCGTGCCGAAGTCATGGACGTAGCGAATGCCGTACTTGATGGTACCGATGCCGTAATGCTGTCAGGAGAAACGGCTGCAGGGAAATACCCTGTTGAAACGGTAAAAGCGATGGCTGAAGTCTGTATCGGTGCGGAAAAAACCATTGAGTCTAACCAACAGAACTATCGTATCGACCGTTCTTTTGCTACCTCAGAAGAAACCATAGCAATGTCGACCATTTATGCTGCTAACCATTTGGAAGGTGTGCAAGCCATGGTTACACTGACGGAATCAGGGCGCACGGCACTCATGACTTCTCGTTTGAATTCAGTCTTCCCTATCTTTGCAATGTCACGTAATGAACGCGCGCTTAACCGCTGTGCGCTATACAGAGGTGTCACTCCGTACTATTTCGATAGTAAGCAAGAAGAAGGGTTTACTGCAGCTCAATCTGCTTTGAAATCTCTCAAAGAGAAAAAACTGCTAGAGTTTGGCGACTTAGTTATCATCACACAAGGTGATGTAATGGAAGTTGAAGGTTCAACCAACTGCATGCGTATTTTGCCAGTATTCTAACTACGCCCCTTGTTACCCAGTAATAACTCACTCTCGATTATGTAGAGTGAGTTATTCGCCAATTTCCAGAGAATTAAAATCTGCACGAATAATGCGTTCTGCTTTAATCTCACGAGCCTGCAAGAACAAATTGATAAAACGATTTCCGGCTTCGACACCTAGCTCATAATCGTGTAACAGGTCTTCTTTGTTACTTAACAGAGAGGTCGATTTCAGAGGACTACTTGGAGCAATCTGCACAATAAACACATCATCCGGTGGTGAGCTGAGAAATTCTCTGGTTAAAGAGTAAGTCTGATAATGCACCATCAACATATCTGCTAGCCCTGAATCAAACTTATCTCCAAGCAAATGGCTCAATCGGTAAATATCATCCGCACCAAATAACCAACGCCCACCATTCAGTGTTTGTAAGTGTTTCTGTTCGCTTTTTAATTCTTTGGAACGCTCAATCTGCTGTTGGAAAAAGCGATTCCAGTCTTGCTTCCATTGGCCTAATCGATTTTGCCACTGATTTTGAATGCTGTTAAAGGAATCTCTGAACCATTTAATTTCTTCCTGCCGTGCTTTCTCATTCTGAATTAACAGATCTGATTCAGAATCGATTTCTTCTGTTCTGATCACTGTTATAAAGCGAGCTTCCCGACGCCAAGCCTCCTGAACTGGAATCGAAGCAGACACTCCTCCATCAATGTAGAGCTTATTGTTCAACTCGACTTGCTTGGGATACAAACGAGGAATCGCGCATGTCGCTCTCATTACATCCTTCCAGTTACTGCCTAGCATGGGATAGTACTCATCACTGAGCGTTAATGAAGATGTAACAGCCGCCATTGCTTTTCTCGAGCCTAGTGCCCTACGTCCCATGTCGATGTCCATTTGAAACGGGAAACCGCAAATTTTCTCCAACGCCCAATCTAGATCCATGTATTGCTTTTTACGGATGTAACTGAAAAGGTGGAAAAACTCAGGTGTAGTGGTGAGCTCGGTAATGAAAGCTTTGCCTAGGCCATGTTGGCGGCAGAGAAACGCGCTGATATTCAAGGCACCTGCAGAGGTACCGTAAAATTCATCGAATGGATCGAAGTTGGCGAGATTAAAGGCATCAAATACACCGGCAGTAAATATTCCTCTCTGACCACCACCTTGAGCAACCAGAGCGTTTTTACCGCCGATGAATTTGGATAGTCGAATCACATCGACTTTGTTATCTAAATTAGAAACAGTTCCACCATTAGGCATAAGTAGAACCCTTATCAGTTAGTGTGTTATTGCGATCAATCCAAAACCGACAAGTACCGCGAAGATAACGGCAGTAGCAAGTACTGCAAACTTTAGATCATGTTCCATACAGACCTCCTTTTACTTAACAAATTAATAACATAGGTAAAGGAAGCCATCAAGAATTGCCAGTTTTTCAGCTACAATTATGCAATTGCCCTCACAATAACTCAATCACCATATCGCTTGTTCGATAAAGCTTGAGAACCAAAGAACAAGCCAAAATAGCTCTATATTCGCTAAGGTTTCTATCTTTATCTTCTTATTTTAAATAAAGAGTGAAAGGTGGAGGTATTCACTGGTGATTGTATATTTTTCAGTCATACACACTACTGTTTTTAATAGTGATATCAATTGCAAATGCTGAAAATGAGCATCAATTGAGCCAGACATGAACAACACAGCAATATATTAAACCAAAATAAGGCACATTCATCGCCCTATAAAACTATCGAAACACAAAAAACTAACATTTATGATCTATTGCTATTAACAGAACAAATCTGTAGTCTCGGTACCACGCGTAGCTGATTATTTCAGATTTCGCAAACACACATCAGATAATAAAGAACAAAACTCTGAGTTTTCTTAAGGCAAACAAAATTTAATACTAACTTTTCACCGATTCATGGACGATAGATAAAATATTGCGCAGTTCTATAGAACGCTAAAAAATATCGACAGTAACCATGTTCGCCAGTGATAGCCATAAAGAAGCTTCAGACCTCAGAGTGTCGTAAAGGAGTAAAACATGAAGCGAGAACAATGGGGATCCCGAGTTGGGTTTATCCTAGCTGCAGTGGGCTCTGCAATCGGTCTTGGAAACATTTGGCGTTTCCCTTACATGGCTTATGAAAACGGCGGCGGCGCATTTTTCATTCCTTATATCTTCGCACTACTTACTGCGGGTATCCCATTCATGATCCTTGAGTTCAGTATGGGTCAGAAAAACCGTGGTTCAGCACCGTCTACACTGGCTAAAATCAATTCTAAGTTCGAATGGTTAGGCTGGTTCCAAGTCGGTATCGCTGCGGTTATTGCAGTTTACTATGTCGCTGTTATTGGTTGGGCTATCTCTTACTTTGGTATGTCGTTTACTCAAAGCTGGGGCACAGATACTAACGCATTCTTCTTTAGCGAGTACTTGGCGCTAGGCGACAACTCACCAACCAATCTTGGTGACATCCAATGGAACATCGCATTCGCTATGTTCATTGCTTGGGCAGTTACTTATGCAGCTATCGTAGGTGGCGTAAAAGCGGGTATCGAGCGCGCATCTAAGATCATGATGCCGATCCTATTCATCATGGTATTGTTCCTAATTGCTCGTATGATTTTCCTTCCTGGTGCGCTTGATGGTGTGAACTACATGTTCCAACCTGACTTCAGCAAAATTTGGGACGTGAAAGTTTGGGCTGCTGCTTATGGTCAGATCTTCTTCACTCTAAGTATTGGTTTTGCAATCATGCTTGCATATTCAAGCTACCTGCCAGAAAAATCAGACATCACAAACAACGCGTTTATGACTGTGTTGATCAACTGTGGTTTCTCAATCCTTGCAGGTATCATGATTTTCTCAGTGTTGGGTTATATGGCTCAAGAGCAAGGAAAACCACTAACAGAAGTTGTTTCTGCAGGTGTAGGTCTAGCATTCGTAACGATTCCAGCGGCTATTAACCTTCTACCGATTCCTTACATCTTAGGTCCAATATTCTTCCTAGCATTGGTTGTAGCAGGTTTAAGCTCGCATATTTCAATCATGGAAGCAGTAACATCAGCGGTTATCGACAAGCTAAACTGGAGCCGTAAGAAAGCAGCGAACGTTGTTATCGGTTCTGGTCTAGTTATCTCAATGGCGTTTGCAACTAACGGCGGTCTATTGCTACTTGACCTAGTTGACCACTTCGCAAACAACGTTGGTATCATGGCAAGCTGTTTCGTTGAAATCGCACTAATGACATGGTTGCTAAAAGTCTCTGACGTACGTAAATACGTGAACAGCATTTCTGATTTCAGCGTAGGCGTATGGTTCGATATCTGTTTACGTTTTATCACTCCAGTGATGCTAGCTATCATCATTGCAACAAAACTTATTGCACTGTTCACTGAAGGCTACGGCGGTTACGACCTGACTCTAGGTTGGGCAATCATTATCGTTCTACTTGTATTTGGTGTACTGGTTAACCTATTAAGCCGTAAGGAGGCAAAATAATGACTGCTAGCGCAATTATTATGATGATCATTGGTCTTGGTATTACTTGGGGTGGCGCAGCTATCTGTATCAAGAAAGCGATGAACAAATAATTCATCCAGCTAAAGAAAAACCGGCATAGCGCCGGTTTTTTATTTGCTACAGATAGAGGAGCTTCTTCCTCTAGCAATAATTTTTCTCAACTATAGGTCGAATGACTAATTCATCTACGCTAGAAATGCCGTTTTGACTCGCCATAAACAGAATCGCATCCACCACCTGCTCAGGGTCTAAATACTCTGGGCGTTCTGCTGCTCGGAAAGGAGTATCCACTCCACCTGGATAAATTGCACACACTTTCACACCATGCTCCCTAGCTTCTTTTCGGAAAACCTTCGTTAAGGCATCGATACCCGCTTTTGAGGCTGTATAAGCACCAATCCCTTCATTGGAAAATCCGCATACCGTTGACAGAACGTTGATGACAATGCCCTGCCCTCTAGGCTTCATCGAAACATTGTAAACTTCCTTCATAAAAACGAATGGAGACATCATGTTCAGTTGTACTAACCCCATTAGATCATCGACTGATAAGTCTGCGATAGCGCTTCTCGAAGTATTCGCACCAGCGCAATTTACCAATACATCAATGCCACCCAGTTTCTCACTGGCTTTAGCAACAAAGTGATCGACCAACTCGAAATTTGTCGCGTCAAAGGCTTGCGAGAATGTTTGGCTATCACAAGGTGTAATTTCAGAAACTAATTCATTGAGTTTGCTTTCGGAACGTCCACAGAACGCCACATTGGCGCCCTGCTCAATCAATCGCTTTGTCAGCAAACGTCCAATACCGGATGTCGCTCCCGTGACAATAAAGTTCTTATTTCTAACATCCAGCATCAGATATCCACGCTCTTGTTCAAATAGGATTAAATTCAGCCATGCCAGCATGGCTGATACAGTTTGCCTATATGATACGTTTAACTACCTAGAAGCGAAAAGGCGGGCAATCACATAACGAACGAAATAGTCTTGAGATTAAAAGTGGTACGTCAGACCTAATGCCGCTCCGATTTGCAGTTCAGGGCCGCCATAAAAATTGACTTCAGGGTGTACCTGACCATAAAGGTTAAAACGGTTGTTGAACTGCCAATTAATACCTAACGGTAGACGAGCACCAAAATCATCTTCCCATTCAGCCCACGCGCCGCCTCCAACGTACCAGTCAAAAGGTACATCTGGACTGTTAAAACTCCCCTGCGCAAAAATGTAATCAAACGCTGCGCCATCATTACCCAGAATGAAGCGATATTGGTCGTCGATTTCAAAGACAACACTGAGCTGCTGGTCAACTGCCATGCCGACTTCAAAGCCTTTATTTTGTTGTGCATGAACAGCGAATGAAGTGCCAAGTAGTAAGGCGACAATCCCTAATTTCTTCATATGTAATTCCAAATACCATTGCTATACAAAAGTATAGACGGTACCCAAGCGGCAATTGGAGTGTGTCATTATCAGGTAAGGGAATATCAGGAATTTGTAGGAATTCACGCACAAAAAAAGGAGACCGAAGTCTCCTTTTCTATAGGGGAAAATATTTCTGAGGATTAACCGTGGTTACGGATCCACTCATCCATATCTGTTTTAAGGTTGTCAGACTTAGTACCGAAGATAGCTTGAACGCCACCAGATACTACAACTACGCCTGCTGCACCAAGTTTTTTCAGTTTGTCTTGGTCAACAATTTCAGTATCAGCAACTGATACACGTAGACGAGTGATACATGCGTCTAAGTTAGTGATGTTCTCTTTACCACCGAATGCAGCAACAAGTTCACCAGCCATTTCAGTACCAGTAGTCGCTGATGCAGATTCTGACTCGTCTTCACGACCTGGAGTTTTAATATCCATAGCGCGAATAACGAAAGTGAACACTACGTAGTAAAGAACTGCGTAAGCGATACCTAGGCCAACAAGCAGTAACATGTTTTCAGCACGTGGAGATTGAACCACGAAGTCGATGAAACCGTTAGAGAATGTGTGACCGTGAACAACACCTAGAGAGTTCGTTAGCATGTATGCAACGCCAGCTAGTACTGCGTGAATTACGTATAGTACTGGAGCGATGAATAGGAACGAGAACTCGATTGGTTCAGTAATACCTGTTAGGAATGAAGTCAGAGCTGCAGAAGCCATGATACCCATTACTTTTGCACGGTTTTCAGGTTTAGCGCTGTGTGCAATTGCAATAGCAGCAGCTGGAAGACCGAACATCTTGAATAGGTAACCACCTGCTAGCTGACCGAAACCGTTACCCGCTGCGCGAGAAGCGTCATCAGCAGTAAGGAAACAAGTCATGATACCGTGAGCAACTTGACCAGCAGCGTTAGTACAAGTACCTGCTTCGTAGAAGAATGGTACGTTCCAAATGTGGTGTAGACCGAATGGAATTAGAGAACGCTCAACAATACCGTAGATACCGAATGCAGTAACAGGGTTTTGGTTTGCTGCCCAATCAGAGAAAGATGCAATCACGCTACCAATTGGTGGCCAAATGATAGAAAGAACTACACCAAGACCAATTGATAGGAAACCTGTGATGATTGGCACTGCGCGTTTACCAGCGAAGAAACCTAGGTACTCTGGAAGTTGAATTTTGTAGAAACGGTTGAATGCCCAAGCAGCAACACCACCCGCTAAAATACCACCTAAAACACCAGTTTCGATGTGGCCAACACCCATTGTATCGCCCATTACGTTTAGCGTTGCAATCATGATACCGTAACCAACGATAGCAGACAGACCTGAAACGCCATCGTTGTTAGTGAAACCTAGAGATACACCAACTGCGAAAAGAAGTGCCATTTGGCCGAAAACTGAACCGCCAGCTTGTTCCATTAGGTGTGATACAACTTCTGGTATCCAGCTAAAGTTCGCCGCACCCACACCAAGCAAAATACCTGCAACTGGTAGTACTGATACTGGTAGCATCAAAGACTTACCAACTTTTTGCAGGTTAGCAAAAGCGTTTTTAAACATGTTTATGCTCCTGATTAAGTTATTAGAATTTTAGGGTTCTAACGGCACACCCCCGTAGCCTAAATGTTAGCACCCAATGAAAATGTAACCACAAAATGTATTATATTTTCCGCCTCTAAATATATATTGATGCTCCTCATGGTTTCTACTTAGTTACGAAATTAAGTTTCAAAGTATTAGACAGATCACAATCAGATCTGACCTCTGAAAAGCATTACACTACATCTATCCATTTGTTTTTAATGAATTTAAAAGTTAAAACCAATAATTTCACTGCGTAAATAAAATTAGTCGCCATGTTATTTTATGTAACAAAATTACATTAGTTTGTTTTTGCCTCTCAAAATCAACAGATTTAGTAAACAACATAATTATTTTTACGATCATCTAAATTTTTCAATAAAAAAAGGAGCAATCGCTCCTTTTTAAATCAAATGTTGATTTCTATCGCAAAAAAAGATCTTGGTAGTTTTGGGTTGTTTTTTCAGCGATTTCAGAAAGTGAGCACCCTTTTAACTGAGCAATGTAAGCGGCAACCTCAACAACATAAGCTGGTTGATTCTCCTTTCCACGATGTGGAACGGGAGCAAGATATGGAGAGTCCGTTTCAATCAGCAAGCGTTCTATCGGCAGAGCTTTCACTACTTCCTTCAGTTCTGTTGCTTGTCTGAAAGTAACAATCCCTGAGATAGAAATGTAAAAACCCAAATCCATAGCCGCTTCCGCAAAAGCGAGATCTTCAGTGAAACAGTGGATCACGCCACCACAACGCTCTGCTCCACCTTGTTTTAGCATCTCTAAGGTGTCTTTTCGCGCATTGCGAGTATGAATAATCAGCGGCTTATTAAGTGCAACCGCGGTTTCGATTTGCTGGGAAAAACGTAATTTCTGCAACTCTGCTGTTTCTGGCTGGTAATGATAATCCAAACCAGTTTCACCTATCGCAACCACCTTAGGGTGTTTCGCATATTCGTGGAACTTATCTAGTGCAAACTCACTCTCTACATCTAATGGATGAACACCACAAGAGGCATGGACATTTTCAAATGGCGTGATCATTTCAATCATGTCCGGGAAAGAATCAAGCGTAACTCCAACCGACAATAGCTGTTTTACATTCGCTTGAGCGGCTTTGTTCACGACATCCGATATATCCGTGTGTAAATCTTGATAATCCAGTTTATCCAGATGGCAGTGAGAATCTACAAACATGTTTCCTCGTTAAATTTAAATATCCAATCCATAATTAAAAGCTCGCTGTTTAGACCAGTGAAATGGCGTAGCTTTTCAATTAAAGTGGCAAGTTCTGAACTTTGCTTTTCTAAAACAACATAGCTCAATACTGACGATAGAGTATGACAACCGGGAGTAAAGTTTGGCTGGACAACACCAAAATGAGCTTTTTGAGCATCAGTAAGTAAGTACCAAAGCCAAGTTAAGCGCACAACTGGTGACTCATTCAGTTTGCTCGCGCATTTGAGCGCAGCTTCCGTATTGCCTTGAACCGCAGCAATCAGGCTCTCTTCAATAGACTTATACACCTCTAAATCACTGGCCTGAATAAAAGCTTTAGTCTGTACTGGTGCATCACCATTAATATGAGCAACATAAGGCGGAACCTGCTCACCCAATTCATTCTGTAGCCACTGAGTGACAACAGAAGATTGCGGATCGGGAATCGTAACTTGCTGACATCGACTCACAATAGTAGGCAACAAGGCACTGGCTTTGGAAGCAATGAGAACAAACACGCACTTCTCTGGCGGCTCTTCGAGTGTTTTCAATAAAGCGTTAGCAGCAGACTCGTTCATTGCCTCGGCAGGTTCAATTACAAACAGGCGATAACCTGAGAGCTGGGAGGACTCCTGAGCAATACGATTACACTGGCGTATCTGCTCTACTGTAATCGCCTTCCCTTCCTTCTCCGGCTTTACGACATGGTAATCTGGGTGAGTACCCGATTGCATTAAATCGCAGCCATGACAAAAACCACAAGGTTCACTGTTGGAAGTGCTACACATCAATGAACGAGCAAACTGCTCGGCCAACTGAAACGTTTCTAAACCGGGAGAAGATGACAGCAAGGTAGCCGAAGCGAAGCTGTTATTGTCTAGCTGATGCTTCCAGTTATCCCAACTGCTTTGTAACCAAGAATGGAGTTCTCGCATATTGCTCCCTAGACGTTCTTCAACCATTGTTGTAGCGCAGCCTTAATATCCTGTGCCACTTTGTCTATGGTTTGCTCTGCGTTTACGACAATAACCGAATCGTCTGAACCGGCTATTTCAAGGTATCGTGCTCTTGTGCGCTCAAAAAAACTGATATCCATTTTCTCAATACGGTCAAGCTCGCCACGTCCGCGAGCGCGCTCAAGACCGACTTTAGGATCAATATCAAGATAAAGAGTTAAATCAGGCTTGAAGTCACCCAGAGTCGTTTGTTTCAAACTTTGCATGGTTTGACGTGAGATTTGGCGACCGCCCCCCTGATACGCCTGAGAAGACATATCATGGCGATCTCCAACAACCCAACTTCCTTTCTCTAGAGCTGGCTTTATAACATTCTCAACTAGCTGAACGCGAGCGGCATACATCAAAAGCAGTTCAGTCATGTCTTGCAGAACTTCACCTTCGTGCTCTTGCTTAACCAACTCACGCATTTTCTCTGCCAGTACAGTGCCACCAGGCTCGCGAGTACGCGTAATTTGGTCAACACCAAATTCATGTAAGGTTTCTACAATCGCTTGAATAGCGGTACTTTTACCAGCCCCTTCTAGGCCTTCTACTACGATAAATTTTGAGTTCATTATTGGTTACGAAT
This sequence comes from Vibrio plantisponsor, assembly GCF_013041605.1. Taxonomy (GTDB): domain Bacteria; phylum Pseudomonadota; class Gammaproteobacteria; order Enterobacterales; family Vibrionaceae; genus Vibrio; species Vibrio plantisponsor. The sequence goes on from NZ_JABEQC010000005.1 coordinate 91,983, forward strand.
CTGTTTTAGATAGGCGCGTACTGCGCGGTTATGCTCTGCGAGTGTCTTAGAAAATACATGACCACCATTACCACTGGCAACAAAGTACAAATAACTGCTTTGGTCTGGGTTTAGAGCTGCATTGATTGAAGCAGGGCCAGCCATAGCAATAGGCGTTGGTGGTAGGCCAAAAATCACATAGGTGTTATAGGGTGTAGGCGCTTTCAAATCTTTCTTGCGAATATTCCCGTCATAATTTTCACCCATACCATAGATCACAGTAGGGTCAGTTTGGAGCCGCATGCGCTTGTTAAGTCGATTAACAAATACCGATGAGATCTGTGTTCTCTCATCTTCAACTGCGGTTTCTTTTTCAATGATTGAGGCCAAAATCAGCGCTTCGTATGACGATTTCAGAGGCAAACCAGTTTGTCGTTTGTCCCACTCAGCATTAAGAATGTCATTCAGTTTGATATGCGCACGCTTCAAAATATCTAAGTCACTCGCTCCATGAGTAAAATGGTAAGTTTCCGCAAGAAACAAGCCTTCCAGTTTGTCACGCTCAATCCCTAACTTTTGAGCAATCTCCTTTTCTGATACTCCATCTAATGTGTGTTTCAGGTAAGGGTTGTTCGCAAGGATATCTCTCCATTCAGAGAAACGGCTACCCTCTACAAAAGTGATAGCAAACTGATGCTCTTTTCCTGAAATCACTAGATTCAACGCTTGGTTTAAAGTCATATCTGGTGTGAGCTGGAAAGTCCCCGCCTTTAAGCCAGCGAGTTCAGGGTGCAAGCGGTGGATTAGAGAAGTAAAAGGCGTTGTCTCGATCCAGTTCTTTTCTACTAGCATTGACATCGCACGATTTAAACTGGTGCCACTTTGAATAGTGACGATTTGCGGCTCTTCTATTTTTAACGGTTGGGCAAGATAGCTGTTTACTTCACTTTGTACATAAAAATAGGTACCAGCTACACACAGAAAAAGAACGACCAATAGAAAAGATAACTTTTTAATCACGAATTAAATTTCTCCTGAATTCTTAGCGTCTGTTGTCCAATAGAGTACTTACGCTCCGATATTTGGACCACAGGTGCGATCTCTAACAGTGAGTTAGAGATAAATACTTCTTCGGCATTATCAAGATGATCGAGTTCAAAATCACCTTTCACCACTTTCAAATTAAGTTGCTGGGCGTATTCTAATATAATTCTGCGGGCCACACCTGAAACACCTGCATTTTTTAGAGAAGGCGTATACAAAGTAGCACCTTTTACCCAAAAAACATTGGCGGCGGTGGTCTCTACAATATGCCCATGAATATCGAGACATAAACCATCGAGATAGCCAGCCAAATCCATTTCACTTTTGAGTAGAACCTGCTCAAGTCGGTTGTTGTGTTTGTGCCCTGCAAGCATAGGATTTAAGCCCATGCGCTTCGAACAAATACCAAGCGGTAAACCTTCGGCTTGCCATTGTGCATAGTGAGAGGGAAAAGAAAAGTTGCTAATCGTAACGTTAGGTTGCGTAGTTTGAGCAGGACTGTAACCTCGCCCACCTGTACCTCGGGTAATATGCAACTTAAGGCCAGATTTCTCATCGGAAAGAAGAGCTTGTTCCAACCATTGTTCAACTTGCGGCCAATCGGGAAAGGGAATATCTAGGACTTTCAAGCACGCTTCCATACGGTCTAGATGATATTGCCAATGTTGAATTCTGCCTTGCTTGACCAACATAGTTGTAAAGCATCCATCACCGTATTGAAATGAGCGATCACTGACTGAAACTAGATCACTCTGCTCACCATTTATCCAAAACATATTTCCGCTCCCTGAAAATAAAGAAACGGCCTAATGCTAAGCATCAAGCCGTTTCAAAACAAGTACAGTTCAATGAACTTTATACGCGTTTAAAGATCAATGATCCGTTTGTGCCACCAAAACCAAACGAGTTACACATTGCGTATTCCATACCTTCCACTTTACGTGCAGTGTTTGGAACAAGGTCAACGTCTAAACCTTCTTCTTGGTTTTCAAGGTTAATTGTTGGTGGAACCATTTGATCAACTAGCGACATAACTGTGATGATAGCTTCAACAGAACCCGCTGCACCTAATAGGTGGCCAGTCATTGACTTAGTAGAAGAGATAAGAACTTGTTTCGAACCTTCTTCGCCTAAAGCACGTTTGATGCCTTTCACTTCAGCAACGTCACCAGCAGGAGTCGATGTACCGTGCGCATTCACATAACCGATTTGAACACCAGTTAGGCCTGCATCACGCATTGCCGCTTCCATAGCTAGCGCGCCACCAGAACCGTCTTCGCTTGGTGAAGTCATGTGATAAGCATCACCAGACATACCGAAGCCAACAACTTCTGCATAAATTTTAGCGCCACGAGCTTTAGCATGTTCGTACTCTTCAAGTACCATGATGCCTGCACCATCGCCTAGTACAAAACCGTCACGGTCTTTGTCCCAAGGGCGAGAAGCTTTTTGAGGTTCATCGTTACGAGTCGACAACGCTTTTGCGGCACCGAAACCAGCCATACCTAGCGGCGTTGATGCTTTTTCTGCACCACCAGCAACCATAGCCTCTGCATCACCGTATGCAATCATACGAGCTGCATGACCAATATTGTGCAAGCCAGTCGTACATGCTGTTGAAATAGCGATGTTTGGACCACGTAGACCACGCATAATAGATAAGTTACCAGCAATCATGTTTACGATGGTTGATGGTACAAAGAATGGGCTAACTTTACGTGGGCCTTTCTCTAAAAGTGAGCAATGGCCACTTTCAATAAGTTCTAGACCACCGATACCTGAACCAATAGCAACACCAACACGTGGAGCATTTTCTTCAGTGATCGATAAACCAGAATCGTCTAATGCTTGAATACCCGCAGCAATACCATATTGGATAAACAAATCCATCTTGCGGGCTTCTTTTTTAGACATGTAATCTTCGCAATTAAAGTCTTTAACTAGACCTGCGAAACGAGTTGAAAAATTGGTTGTATCAAAGTGTTCGATATTAACAATACCACTTTGACCAGCTAGCAGGGCTTTCCAAGAAGATTCTACTGTGTTGCCCACTGGTGACAACATACCCATGCCAGTGACAACGACACGACGCTTGGACACGATCATATTCTCCGGGAATTGAAAATTCTATGAGAGGTAAAGATGATTGAGAAAAACTCAGGCGGTCAGATGACCGCCTGGGAAGAGACATTACTGAGCGCTGTTTACGTAGTCGATCGCAGCTTGAACAGTAGTGATTTTCTCTGCTTCTTCATCAGGAATCTCAGTGTCAAATTCTTCTTCTAGAGCCATAACTAGTTCTACAGTGTCTAGAGAATCCGCACCTAGATCTTCAACGAAAGAAGCTTCGTTTTTAACTTCTGCTTCGTCTACACCTAGCTGTTCAACAATGATTTTCTTTACGCGTTCTTCGATGTTGCTCATTTTTTCTTTTCCTTTACAGATTTCGCCTAATGCGATGATTCCGTAGTTTATTCTAACTAGGGAAAGTTGCAAGGGGGTCCTTGCTGGTCAAACCACAAAATTGGCGATTTTAACCGAAATTCACACCATTTTTGACATATATCATGCACAAATGTTGCGCATTTTTATATCAATTAATGTACAAAGTTGCTCACAATTAAAACTCTGTTTCCAACTTAGCACAAAAATGGCATTAAACCATATACATGCCGCCATTTACGTGCAAAGTTTCGCCCGTAATATAAGCGCCTTCTGGTGAAGCCAAAAATGCAACTGCAGAAGCAATTTCACGTGGATCACCTAAACGACCAGCTGGTACTTGTGCAAGTGTAGCAGCACGTTGCTCATCATTCAGTGCTTTTGTCATATCTGTTTCGATAAAACCTGGAGCAACGGTGTTTACTGTCACACCACGAGAAGCAACTTCACGCGCCATTGATTTAGTAAAACCAATCACGCCTGCTTTTGCTGCTGCATAGTTTGCTTGTCCAGCGTTACCCATAGTACCGACTACAGAACCTACGTTGATGATGCGGCCATTACGCTTTTTCATCATGCCACGTAGTACAGCTTTCGACATACGGAAGATAGAAGTCAGGTTAGTATCTAAGATATCTGACCATTCATCGTCTTTCATACGCATCAACAAGTTATCACGAGTGATACCTGCGTTGTTCACTAGAATATCGATTGCACCAAACTCATCGTTGATTGCTTTCAATACTGTCTCAATAGATTCTGCATCTGTAACGTTAAGAGCTAAACCCTTACCGTTATCGCCAAGATAAGCGCTGATTGCTTGCGCGCCGCTCTCGCTAGTTGCAGTACCAATTACTGTGGCACCACGTTCTACAAATAGTTCAGCGATAGCTTTACCAATACCACGGCTTGCACCAGTAACTAGTGCAACTTTGCCTTCTAAACTCATGAATTGACTCATGTTTGGTTCCTATATTTACTTAGCTGCTTCTAGTGAAGCAATATCGTTCACTGCTGCTGCGTCTAAGGTTTTTACAATACGTTTAGTTAGGCCAGTCAGAACTTTACCTGGACCCATTTCTAGTAATTTCTCAACGCCCTGTTCACTCATTTTCTCTACGCCTTCAGTCCAGCGTACTGGGCTGTATAGCTGACGAACAAGTGCATCTTTAATTTTCGCAGGATCGGTTTCAGCAACAACATCCACATTATTAATTACTGGGATTTGAGGTGCATTGAATTCGATTTCCGCTAATGCTGCAGCTAAACGTTCAGCCGCTGGCTTCATTAATGCGCAATGTGAAGGAACCGAAACAGGTAGAGGCAACGCACGTTTAGCACCAGCTTCTTTACACAGTATACCAGCGCGTTCAACTGCGTCTTTTTGGCCAGCAATCACAACTTGGCCTGGCGAGTTGAAGTTTACTGGAGAAACCACTTCACCCTGCGCCGCATCTTCACAAGCTTTAGCAATCGCTTCATCATCAAGACCGATGATCGCATACATTGCACCAGTACCAGCAGGAACGGCGTCTTGCATCGCTTTACCACGAAGCTCAACTAAGCTGATCGCTTGTTTGAAGTCAATAACACCTGCACAGACTAATGCTGAATACTCACCCAAGCTGTGACCTGCAAGAACCGATGGCTGTTCCAAGCCAAGTTCTTGCCACACTCGCCAAATTGCAACAGACGCTGCAAGTAATGCAGGCTGTGTACGGAAAGTTTGGTTTAGATCTTCAACAGGGCCGTTTTGAACCAACGCCCACAGATCATATCCCAATGCATCAGATGCTTCTGCAAAAGTTTGGTTAACTACATCATACTGCTGTGCGAGCTCTGCAAGCATACCGATAGCTTGAGAACCTTGACCTGGAAATACGATAGCAAACTTGCTCATTGCTGTTTCCTCAAAAATGATTAAGGCGTTATTTCAACGCCTTAAAGACTATAGTAACGTTTAATTATTACAAAAACCGAATGGTGATAATGTAACGTTGTTAAAATTTAACTAAAGCTGAGCCCCAGGTGAAACCGCCACCAAAAGCTTCTAATAATAAGTTTTGACCACGTTTGATACGACCGTCACGAACCGCTTCATCAAGCGCAGTTGGAACAGTTGCCGCCGAAGTATTACCGTGTTTATCCAAAGTTAATACTACTTGGTCTAGAGACATAGAGAGTTTTTTCGCTGTCGCAGAAATAATGCGGTAGTTCGCTTGATGCGGAACCAGCCAATCCAACTCAGACTTGTGCATGTTGTTTGCTTCTAACGTATCTTTAACCAGCTTAGACAACTGAGTCACCGCCACTTTAAAGACTTCATTACCAGCCATGTACAACCATTTGTCTGCATCACCGCCACGCTCAGGCACAGGTAAGCTCAATAATTCACCGAATTCACCGTCTGAGTAGATGTGGGTTGAAAGAATACCCGGCTCTTTACTTGCACCAAGCACAACCGCGCCGGCTGCATCGCCAAATAGAATGATAGTTGAGCGATCCGTCGGGTCACAGCTTTTTGACAATGCGTCTGCACCAATAACCAGTGCATTTTTACACATGCCAGTTTTGATGTGCTGATCGGCAACTGAAAGCGCGTAAATAAAGCCAGAACACGCTGCTGCTAAGTCAAATGCAGGGCAGCCTTTAATACCCAATTTTCCTTGAACCTGACAGGCAGATGAAGGAAACGTATGGCTGCTACTTGTGGTCGCGACGATAATGAGATCGATATCGTGTTTATCAATGCCCGCCATTTCGATCGCATTTTGTGCTGCATAAAACGCCATATCAGCAACTGTTTCATCTTCAGCTGCAATACGACGCTCGCGAATACCAGTACGAGTGACAATCCACTCATCACTAGTATCTACCATTTTCTCTAAATCAGCGTTAGTACGCACCTGAGATGGCAGGTAGCTGCCAGTACCTAAAATTTTGCTATACATGAAGACTAATAATGCCTCTCGAGTAAAACCGCTTCCAAACGATCGCTTATACGGCTGGGTACTTGTCGTTTAACTTCATGCACCGCCTCTGAAATCGCGTTAACGACAGCGGGTACATCAGCACTTCCATGACTTTTTATTACAATGCCGCGCAATCCTAGCAAACTTGCACCGTTATACTGGTCGGGGTTCAGTGTTTTTAGCTCAGTAAATAGTTCAGAAAACAGCTTTTTCGCAATCCAACCTTTTATAGATGAGCCTAAAAACTTATTTTTTAGCCTATCGATAAAAAGTTGTGCCGTTCCTTCACAGGCTTTCAAACAAACATTGCCAACGAAACCATCGCATACGACAACATCTGCTGCATCAATTAATAATTGGTTCCCTTCAATGTAGCCGATAAAATTCACAGCGTGTGTTTGACTCAGCATTTCTGCACAACGTTTAACTAAATCATTACCTTTAATCTCTTCCGCACCGATATTCAAAATCGCTACACGAGCAGGTCGACCTAAATGTTGCTCAGCTAATGCTGCCCCCATCACTGCAAATTGAAATAAAGAGTCTGCATCACTAGAAACATTTGCGCCTAAATCCAGCATCCATGTTTTACCACCTGATGCGGTAGGTAACGCTGAAACCAAAGCAGGACGATCAATACCTGGCAATAGTTTAAGCCTAAAACGGGATAACGCCATCAATGCACCGGTATTGCCAGCACTTACACACGCATCAGCTTGACCGTCAGCGACAAGATCAATAGCCATACCCATGGAGGTGCCAACACTGTGACGCAATGCCAAAGAGGGTTTTTCTGAATTCGAGATGACGCGGTCACTATTTACGACACTCAAGCGAGCATTCGGTTCGTAACCTAATAAAGAAAGTTGTTGGGCGATCTCAGTTTGATCACCGATGAGAGTCACTTTTAGCTCTGGGAAATGCGACAGTGCCTGCACGGCGGCAGGCACTGTTACGCGAGGACCGAAATCCCCGCCCATTGCATCAAGTGCAACGGTTAAATTTTGCAAAGGTCAACCTTACTTGTTGATAACCTTTTTACCACGGTAGTAACCTTCAGCAGTTACGTTGTGGCGTAGGTGAGTTTCACCTGAAGTCGCGTCTACAGATAGTGCAGCTGCAGTTAGCGCATCGTGTGAACGACGCATACCACGACGTGAACGTGTTTTACGGTTTTGTTGTACGGCCATTGACCCTACTCCTATGTTAATGGTCTCAAAGAATTACTTCTTCAAACTTTTTAAAACATCGAATGGATTCGGTTTTTCTTCCAAAATCTCTTCTGGAATCTCACCAAACACCATATTGTCTGATTTAACGCTGCAATCCGCATCTTCATGCATTGCTACTTGAGGCAAACTTAAGATGAACTCGTCTTCAACTAGCTGAATCAGGTCTACTTCACCGTACTCATTAAGATCTACCAAATCGTAATCGTCGGGAATTTCTTCATCACTTTTTTTCCCCGTAATCGGAGAATAAGTGAATTCAACTTCGCATTCGTGTGCGAAGACCTCATTACAGCGCTGACACTCTAAATCAACTTCGATGTTAGCTTTACCAGAGATAACTACGAGTTGTTGTTCATCAAGCCCAAATGACAATGAGACTTGTGCGTCGCGTTTTACGCTAGCGACTGATTCCTCTAAGCGCTTCAAAAGACTCATTTGGATGATGCCATCGTAATCAAGTCGTTTTTGAGCCGCTTTGCCCGGATCAACCGTTCGCGGTATCTTTACCTTTTGCATAGGGCGCGAATATTATCTTCCAAAACAGATTTAGTCAAAGAAAAAGGTAAAAAATACAATTTTTTCCCTTTTCACGGAGAGAATTATGGTCAACAGGATTGAATGTTATATGCTGCACATAAACTTAACGATAATTGTAAAGTAAAATGCAAAATTACCAACTAGTTTTAGCTTCCACTTCACCTTTTCGTCAGCAGTTGCTGAAAAAGCTCGATATCCCTTTTATTGCCGCACAGCCCAATTGCGATGAAACACCCCAGACAAACGAGTTGCCTGAAGCTTTAGTACAAAGATTGGCAGAACAAAAAGCACGCTCTTGTGTCGTTAAAACGCCAAGTTTAGTCGTTGGCTCTGATCAAGTTTGCGTCATTGACGGACAAATTGTTGGTAAACCGCATACCAAGCAAAAAGCAATTGAGCAGTTGATGAGTCAAAGTGGTAAAGCGATTACCTTTTACACAGGGTTAGCGCTATATAACTCAGAGACACAAAAAAGTCAGGTAACGCTAGATACCTTCACAGTGCATTTTCGCCAACTTAATCAAAAGATGGTCGAACGTTATGTTGAAAAAGAAATGCCTTTAAACTGCGCAGGCAGTTTTAAAAGTGAAGGGTTAGGAATTGCCCTATTCGACAAACTCGAAGGTGACGACCCAAATACATTAGTAGGTCTTCCACTTATTAAGCTTATCCAATTGCTCGAAAACGAAAGTTTTACAGTTCTATAAACTTCATCGAACTATCAAATTGAAAAAGGCTTGTTTATCACAAGCCTTTTGTTATTTGGCTGAGCGCATTTGAGTGAGCGCATGCTCAAGTTTGCTATCCAGAGGAGCGTTAATTTCCATTTGCTCTTCGGTCGCTGGATGAACAAATCGAATGTTCGCAGCGTGTAAGAACAAACGGTCAATACCGAATTGGGCAGTATATGCATCAAAACGGCGATCTCCATATCGGTCATCCCATGCAATTGGATGTCCCATATATTGAGTATGAACGCGTATCTGGTGAGTTCGGCCTGTTATTGGGCTCGCTTGAATCAACGTCGCCTGTTCAAACTTTTCAAGGATCTTAAAACGCGTTTCTGAAGGCTTACCGTTTGAATTGACTCGAACAATACTATTCACTTCGTTCTTTAGCAGCGGCGCGTTAACGACCTTCCACTTGCTCTCCCACTCCCCCATCACCAGAGCAAAATAGTATTTCTGTACTGTTTTCTCGCGAAACTGAGCTTGCAGATGACGAAGTGCCGAGCGCTTTTTAGCAACCAGCAAAATACCGGATGTATCGCGGTCAATCCGGTGTACCAGCTCCAGAAAACGAGCTTGCGGACGCAACGCACGTAAGGCTTCAATGGCACCAAACTTGAGGCCGCTGCCGCCATGCACAGCAGTTCCTGATGGCTTGTTCAAGATCAGTACATGGTCATCTTCATGGAGAATGCAATCTTCAAGTTCCGCAACTTTGTTCAGTTTGGTACTTGGGGCCGTAGCTTCCTCTGGTTTTGCATCGATAGTTACAGGTGGCACACGAACTACGTCTCCAGCTTCCAATTTATATTCAGCTTTCACTCGTTTTTTGTTTACGCGCACTTCACCCTTTCGCAAGATTCGATAAACCATGCTTTTAGGAATTGATTTTAATTGGTTACGCAAAAAGTTATCGATGCGTTGACCAGCCATATCTTCATCTATGTCGATGAACTGGACTTGGGTTCTGATTTCGTTCATGGCAACTATTCTAACTGAATCTGCGTGAATTCACATTTTCTTCGTGATTAAAAATCGCTTTTCGGATGCTTTTTTTTAATAACTCGTTGAAATAAACATCACATTGCTCATTGAGCCCGAAAATTGGACAGTTTGCTATTGATAAAATGCAAACTTCTCTTCCATTTTGTTCAGATTTGACACTGACTAGGAAACACTTTTGGACATGGCTTGAAATTTTTAAGCGCTTTCTAATAAAGCACATTGCTGTGACTAGCAGTCACTGCTATAGTTCACACCTGCAATAATTGAACTGGTATGTTTCTATTTTTACCGTTTTATTAAAGCAATAAACGAGTAGTAAACCTATAACTTGGTGCTGCATTGGCGTAAGACATTTCAGGTTAAGGTTTCTTGTTGCTCTACTCTTCGCCTTTCATGATGAGTAAATCCGCCTCTATGCGGATCACAGGCTGCTTATGCTTGTGATGACTGACGTGCCCTCAGAGCATCCCTCCAGCCGGGAGGCTGTAATGAATTAAGCCATGGGATCTGGCACCGTGAAAGCGAACCAAACGCGACAAGAACAATAATCAAAACAAAGAAAAAATTACGAGATTTTTAAATGAAAAGAATGCTAATTAACGCGACTCAGAAAGAAGAGTTGCGTGTCGCTTTGGTTGATGGCCAGCGATTGTTCGATCTTGATATCGAAAGTCCTGGACATGAATCTAAAAAAGCGAATATCTACAAAGGCCGTATTACCCGTATTGAACCAAGTCTAGAAGCTGCTTTCGTTGATTACGGCGCTGAAAGACACGGTTTCCTCCCTCTTAAAGAAATTGCCCGCGAATACTTCCCAGAAGGTTATACCTATCAAGGCCGTCCAAGCATTAAAGAAGTGCTTAAAGAAGGTCAAGAAGTTATCGTCCAAGTTGAAAAAGAGGAACGTGGTAGCAAAGGCGCGGCTCTAACAACATTCATCTCTCTAGCTGGTAGCTACTTAGTTCTTATGCCTAACAACCCTCGTGCTGGCGGTATCTCCCGTCGTATCGAAGGTGACGAGCGTACTGAGCTAAAAACAGCATTGAGCTCTTTAGAATTACCACAAGGTATGGGTCTAATCGTCCGTACTGCAGGCGTTGGCAAAAACGGTGAAGAGTTGGAATGGGACTTAAACGTTCTACTGAACCACTGGGCTGCAATCAAACAAGCGTCTGATTCGAACCCTGCACCATTCCTTATCCACCAAGAAAGTAACGTTATCGTACGTGCGATTCGTGACTATTTGCGTCGTGATATCGGTGAAATCTTAATTGATAGCAACACTATCTATGAACGTGCTCTTGACCATATTCGTCTGGTACGCCCTGATTTCGTAAACCGTGTTAAGAAATACGAAGGCGAAGTGCCTCTATTCAGCCACTTCCAAATCGAGAGCCAAATCGAGTCTGCGTTCCAACGCGAAGTTCGTCTACCTTCAGGTGGTTCAATTGTTATTGACCCAACAGAAGCACTAACTTCTATCGATATCAACTCAGCTCGTGCAACTAAAGGCGGCGATATCGAAGAGACAGCTCTGAACACTAACCTAGAAGCGGCTGACGAAATTGCACGTCAATTACGCCTACGCGACTTAGGTGGTCTAGTTGTTATCGACTTTATCGATATGACTCCAGTTCGCCACCAGCGTGAAGTAGAAAACCGCTTACGTGATGCCGTTCGTCTAGACCGCGCTCGTGTACAAATTGGTCGCATTTCTCGCTTTGGTCTACTAGAAATGTCTCGTCAACGCCTAAGCCCTTCTCTGGCTGAAGCTAGTCACCACATTTGTCCACGTTGTTCGGGCACGGGTGTGGTGCGTGACAACGAGTCTCTAGCACTATCGGTTCTTCGTCTTATCGAAGAAGAAGCATTGAAAGACAACACAGCACAAGTATTGGCTGTCGTGCCTGTTTCGATTGCTTCATACCTATTGAATGAGAAGCGTCGTTCAATTAACCACATTGAACGTATCCAAGAAGTTAGAATTACTATCGTTCCAAACTCAGACATGGAAACACCTCATTTCGAGGTAGTTCGTGTGCGCGAAGGTGAAGAGCATGAAATTCTTTCTTACCTGATCCCAAGAAAGCTTGAAGCGCTAAAAGAAGCAGAAGGCAAAGAAGTCGGTGAGCAAGATTTCCGTCCAAAACGCATCGAAGAACCTGCTCTGAAGGGCTTTGCATCACCAGCTCAATCTGCGCCTGCTCCTGTTGTAAAACCACAAGTAGAAGCGCCTAAAGAAGCTGTTGTTACAGAACAAAAACCAGGTCTAATTGGCCGCTTCTTTAAAGCGTTAGCTGGTATCTTCGCTTCTTCAGAAGAAGAGAAAAAAGGCCAAATTAAAGAAACGAACGATGCTGAGAACGAGCGTAAGAAGCAACCTCAACGTCGTGAACGTAACGATAGACGTCGCAACAACAACTCTCGTGACAGAAATCGTCGTAAGCCAACTGATAAGGCGAACGATAAAGTTGAGAGCGAGCAACCTTTTGCAGCAACTGAAAGCAAACAGCAAGAGCGTAAGCCTAAGCAAGAGCGCCGTAACAAGCGCGACCGTAATGAAACGAAGTCGAACAAACTTCAACAAGAAGGCCGCCAGCTAGCAGCCGAAGCACAGCAAGAAGTTGTTGAGAAGCCAGCGAGCGAAGCTCAACAAACCAAAGCGGCTGCAGTGAAAGAGCGTCGTCAACGCCGTAAGCTTAACAAGCAAGTTCGCGTGAACAATCAACAATCTGAAGAAGCTGAAATCGTTGAGAATTCATTGAATGCAGATGTTCAAGCACCTGTAACTCAAGAGCCTAAAGCCGAGTTGACCCAAGCGAATGTTGATACTGATAACAATGCAGAGCAACAAGATGAGCAGAAACAGCGTCGTAACCGTCGTTCACCTCGCCACCTGCGAGCAAGTGGTCAGCGTCGTCGCCGTGGTCGTGATCGTCGCCCTAACCCATTCCGCCTACGCAAAGGTGGTGTAGCGTCTCCTGAGATGGCTATGGGTAAAGTAATGCCACGTTACGACTTAGCTAAACCGGTAGTTAAAGCTCAGCCTCAAGTTGAATCGGTAATTGAACAAGCAGTTGCATCAACACCAGTACTTGGTGGCTACGCATTCCCAGAAATGGCAATGGGTAAAGTGATTGTTCGTCGTGAAGTAGCAGTTGCTGAAGCACCAGTTGAGAAAGCTCCAGAAGCAGTGGCTCAAACGCCTGTCGTTGAACAAGCACCTGTCGCTGAAACAGTTGTTACACCAGCTGCTGTTGAACAAGCACCAGTAACTGAACCTGAAGTGGAACAAACCCCAGCAGTTGAAACCATTGAACAACCGACAACAGAAGCGCCTGTAGCTGAAGTTGTTGTGGAAGATGTGGTAGAGCAAGCGGCTGATATTCCTGTACCAGTAGTTGAACCAGTGAAGAAAGCGAGTGTTACAGCTCCAGCAAAAGGTCATGCATCATCACCAATGACTAAAGCTTCTGGTCCACAAGAGGTGAAAGAAATCGCAGTTAACGCAGCACCTTTCCGCACTGAGCGATACGCACCTATTGGTGCAGGTAGCCAAGTTGCTCGTAACCAAGCTGGCTCTGCAATGGCGAAACCTCAAGGTTACTAATTAAAAACCACGTAAAAGCCACCTTCGGGTGGCTTTTTTATTACTGCCGCAGACTCATTGCCCTTGATTATTGGTTCAATATTGAACTTCATCACACAATTCTGTAGCATCCGCCTTTCATCTTTAGCTTAACGCGTTCAGCCTATTGAATACCCTTTTTGCCCAATGACATTTCATTTGGCACATCCCATTTCGATTCAATGAGCGTTTTAGATAAAGTCGGTTCACCATTAATTATCAGGAAAAACACTCAACTCATGTTTGAATTTCCCCAGTTTTCCAAACACTCTGTAAAAAATGACGTTCTTTCAGGTCTTACTGTCGCTTTAGCTCTGGTACCAGAAGCGGTTGCATTCGCATTTGTAGCCGGTGTCGACCCTATGGTTGGCTTGTACGCTGCTTTTATAGTTGGTCTAGTGACTTCTATTTTCGGTGGTCGTCCAGGTATGATTTCGGGCGCGACAGGCGCAATGGCTGTTGTTATGGTCAGTTTAGTATCAAGCCACGGCGTTCAATATCTGTTTGCTGCTATTTTATTTACGGGAATACTGCAAATTGCAGCCGGTTTATTTAAGCTTGGTAAGTTCATTCGCATGGTTCCTCACCCTGTCATGATCGGTTTCGTGAATGGCTTAGCTATTGTTATCTTCCTAGCACAGTTAGGTCAGTTCAAAGCACCCGATTTGAATGGTGCGCTCACATGGCTTCCAAACGATCAACTATTCCTGATGTTAGGTTTAGTCGCTTTGACTATGGCTATCATTCACTTTCTACCTAAAATTACTACTGCAGTTCCATCTTCATTAGCAGCGATTGTTACCGTCACTCTTCTGGTTCAAGGGCTTGGACTAGAAACGCGTACTGTTGTCGACTTCTTGCGCGCGATGTCGGGTAATGATGGCGCAACACTTGCGGGTACACTGCCAACGTTTGCCTTCCCAGTTGTCCCTATGACACTGGAGACGTTACAAATCATTCTTCCATATTCTGTCATTTTGGCTGCTATAGGTTTGATTGAGTCACTACTAACACTGACAGTGCTTGATGAAATGACCAATACTCGTGGTAAGTCAAACCGTGAGTGTATGGGACAAGGTCTTGCAAACATTACCTGTTCTGTCTTTGGCGCTATGGGTGGTTGTGCGATGATCGGTCAGTCGATGATTAACATTAACTCTGGTGGTCGTGGACGCCTGTCAGGCATTGTGGCAGCCGTGATGTTACTGGTCTTTATCCTATTTGCAGCTTCACTGATTGAAATGATTCCTTTAGCGGCATTGGTTGGTGTGATGTTCATGGTGGTGATCGGTACGTTTGAATGGGCAACATTCAAGCTTGCTCGTCGTGTACCTAAGCAAGATTTCTTTGTCATCGTGCTAGTAACGGTGGTGACTGTGTTTACTGACTTAGCTATCGCGGTCGGTGTTGGTGTTATTGCTTCTGCACTTATGTTTGCTTGGGAACATGCTAAACATATTTACGCTACCAGCCAGCTTAATGAAGAAGGTTCTAAAGTTTACAAAGTTAATGGCCCTATCTTCTTTGGTTCTGCTGCGAACTTCTTAGAGTTATTTGACGCGCAAAACGATCCACAAGATGTGATTGTCGATTTTGCTCAGTCACGTGTTGCTGACCACTCAGCCATTGAAGCGATTGAAACTCTGGCGGAGCGCTACGCTTCTGTCGGAAAGACACTTCACTTACGCCACTTAAGCCAAGATTGTCGTGCTTTGCTTCATAAAGCAGGCAGCTTAGTCGAAATTAACGTGAAAGAAGACCCTAGCTATAAAGTTGCTACAGATGTGCTTGCAGGCTAACTGACAGCTTCTTCAATCAATGTTTCTAAGCCTCTCATATGAGAGGCTTTTTCTTATCTCTCCATTTGATATAGCTGCCAATTAATTGCATAGTGATATACCCGTGAATGCCTTGGGTGCTCACCGGCTCTACAACTTTCTCTTATCCCATTGGATGTTCTTATCATGACATGGATTCTGTTCACTCTATTCGCTGCTTTTATGCAGTCTTGGCGTAACGCTTTTCAAAGCCACTTGTCAGGTGATGTAAAAACGGCTGGTGTTACTTTGGCGCGTTTTCTATGGGCAAGTCCTATAGCTGCTCTGTACTTAGTTGCTTTATATGTCATAGAGCCCATTGCTCTACCCAGCTTTAATTCACTCTTCATCACTTACATTGTTGGTGCTGCGACCATGCAAATCGTTGCGACTGCGCTTATGGTTAGACTGTTTAAATTTAATAATTACGCCGTAGGAGCTGGTCTTGCCAAAAGCGAAGCATTAGTTGCCGCATTGTTAGGCATGCTTTTCTTCGGCACTAACCTGACTTTATTGGGATGGTTCGGGGTATTTGTAGGCGGTATCGGTGTGTTCTTACTCAGTACTCAAGGCAGTTTTCGTCAAATATCCTTCTCCACCGTTATTTTGGGGATAAGTTGCGGCAGTGCTTTCGCGTTAACATCGTTATGGGTTCGAGAAGCCAGCATCGCTCTAGGATTACCTTTTCCTTACGGTGCCGCTTGGGTTTTGTTATTAGTCATCTCACTGCAAACATTGATTCTAGTCTTGTATTTAGCCCTCAGAGATGTGGAAACGCTAAAAGCCTTATTCGCCAGACCTAAAATAGTCTTCTTAACCAGCTTTACCAGTTGTCTAGGCTCAATTGGCTGGTTCAGTGCGATGTCTTTGCAAGCGGTTCCTTATGTGAAAACTCTAGGGCAGGTTGAAATCTTTTTTACGATGTTGATATCTGTTCTCTGGCTTAAACAAAAAGTCCGAATCAAAGATGGTTTTGGGCTAATTCTTGTCGCTCTCGCCGCTATTCTAGTCATGTGGACTTAATACCAAAAAGAAGGCAATCTTCAGATTGCCTTCTTTTTAATAAATTACATATTGTAGCCAGGCTCACTTGGGTTATATGTAACCTTATAAACTTTAAATACTCTCGCACCAAAGCCAGTACCACCGGTAAAGACTATTCGGCCTTCTCCTTTGTATAAAGCTTCAACTCTCGCTGCATCACTACCAAAATAGAATGGGATAAATGATTTACCTGTAATATAACTCAATGTATCCGTAGGTTGACCAATGGTGTCATAGACCTGCCCCATTGACATACCAACCTTTACCTTCGCGAACTTACTCTCAGCAGGTATATTCCCTGTTACTTTCGTAATATTTTCCTGTGAATTGGTAACTTGAGTGGTAGATGTCGATTCAGAAGTACTAGCGCAGCCAATAATGAAATTAGTTACTAGAGCAAGCCCCAAAACTTGCAATACAGCTTTTTTATTCATTCAATTTTCCTTAGATTTATAATTACTATCTTTATTATTTTCGTGCATAGAATAATAACTATTCATAATATGCACAATATATATCCACATGATTTTTATGCATTATTCACGTTATTAATAAAAATTATAGATAATAAGGATTTTAATGGATAATTAGCCCTTATGTGACAACCCAAATATAGTCAGATCCAGATTTGATTATTATCCTATATCTGTTGAATAGACAAAAAAAGCCCCACCGAAGTGGGGCTTTTTGTTTTCTTGATTTGGTTATCGTGCTAGCGAAAACCTATCTCAAATTAAGCTTTAACTTTTTTGTCTGCTTTAGCAGCTGGAGCTACTTGGTCAGCTTTCTTCTTGATTACAGTAGTACCTTCGAAAGTTTCACCTTCAACGAAAGCTTTACCGTAGTAAGAAGAGATAAGTACTTCTTTAAGCTCAGTGATTAGAGGGTAACGTGGGTTTGCACCAGTACATTGGTCATCAAACGCGTCAACCGCTAGTTCATCAACTTTCGCTAGGAAGTCAGCTTCGTTAACACCCGCAGCTTGGATAGACATTGGGATATCAAGATCTTTCTTAAGCTCATCCATCCATGCTAGTAGGCGTTCAATCTTCTGAGCAGTACGGTCGCCTGGTTGAACTAGACCCAAGTGCTCTGCAACTTCTGCGTAACGACGACGTGCTTGTGGACGGTCGTATTGAGAGAATGCAGTTTGTTTAGTTGGGTTATCGTTCGCGTTGTAACGTACAACGTTAGAGATAAGCAGTGCGTTAGCAAGACCGTGTGGTAAGTGGAACTCAGCACCAATCTTGTGAGCCATTGAGTGACATACACCCAAGAAAGCGTTCGCAAATGCTACACCAGCGATAGTTGCTGCGTTGTGTACTTTTTCACGTGCGATTGGGTCATTTGCACCATTCTTGTAGCTTGATGGTAGGTACTCTTTTAGCATCTTAAGTGCTTGAAGAGCTTGACCGTCAGAGTATTCGTTCGCAAGAACAGATACGTATGCTTCAAGAGCGTGAGTTACTGCATCGTAACCACCAAACGCTGTTAGAGACTTAGGCATGTTCATAACAAGGTTCGCATCAACGATAGCCATGTTAGGAGTTAGCTCGTAGTCAGCTAGTGGGTATTTAGCACCAGTCTTGTCGTCAGTAACAACTGCGAATGGAGTAACTTCTGAACCAGTACCTGAAGTAGTAGTGATACATACCAACTCAGCTTTTTGACCCATTTTAGGGAACTTGTAGATACGTTTACGGATGTCCATAAAGCGCATTGCTAGTTCTTCGAAGTGAGTTTCTGGGTGCTCGTACATAACCCACATGATCTTCGCAGCATCCATCGGTGAACCACCACCTAGAGCTAGAATCACGTCTGGTTGGTAGCTAGCCATTTGAGCTGCACCTTTCTCTACTACAGATAGAGTTGGATCTGCTTCTACATCAAAGAATGTTTGAACTTCCATACCTTGAGCTTTAAGTAGTGAAACTACTTCATCAGCGTAACCGTTGTTGAATAGGAAACGGTCAGTTACAAGGAATGCGCGTTTTTTACCTTCTAGGTCGCTAAGAGCGATTGGAAGGCTACCACGACGGAAGTAGATTGACTTAGGTAGTTTGTGCCACAACATGTTTTCAGCTCGCTTAGCAACAATTTTCTTGTTGATTAGGTGTTTAGGACCAACGTTCTCAGAGATAGAGTTACCACCCCATGAACCACAACCTAACGTTAAAGATGGAGCAACGTTGAAGTTGTAAAGGTCACCGATACCACCGTGAGTAGTAGGAATGTTGATAAGAATACGAGCAGTCTTCATCTTGTCACCGAAGTAACGAATACGATCTGCGTTTACGTCTTGGTTAGTGTAAAGACCAGAAGTATGACCGATACCACCAATTTCAACCATTGTTACAGCTTGGTCAACAGCATCTTCGAAGCTGTCTGCTTTGAACATACCTAGACATGGAGATAGTTTCTCATGTGCGAACTCGTCGTCGTAAGAAACTTTGCCAAGACCTTCACCGATAAGCACTTTAGTGTCAGCTGGAACTTTAACGCCTGCCATTTCTGCGATAGCTGCAGCAGGTTGACCAACGATTTTTGCGTTTAGTGCGCCGTCGATTAGGATTGTTTTACGTACTTTGTCAGCGTCAGCTTTGCTTAGTACGTGAGCTTTGTGAGAAGCGAAACGCTCTTTAACTTCTTCGTATACGTCTTTATGAACGATTACAGCCTGCTCAGAAGCACACACTACACCGTTATCGAAAGTTTTAGACATAAGAACAGAAGCTACTGCACGTTTGATGTCTGCTGTTTCATCGATAACAACTGGAACGTTACCTGCACCTACACCGATCGCTGGTTTACCAGAAGAGTAAGCCGCTTTAACCATGCCTGGACCACCAGTCGCAAGGATAAGTGCGATACCTTCGTGTTTCATAAGAGCGTTAGATAGCTCTACAGATGGTTGATCGATCCAACCGATGATGTCTTTTGGCGCGCCCGCTGCTACTGCTGCGTCTAGAACCAGTTTAGCTGCATCGTTTGTAGAGTTCTTCGCACGTGGGTGTGGTGAGAAAATAATACCGTTACGAGTCTTCAAAGAAATCAAAGATTTGAAGATTGCAGTAGAAGTTGGGTTAGTTGTTGGGACGATACCACAGATGATGCCCACAGGCTCTGCGATAGTCATTGTGCCCATGCTGTCGTCTTCTTCTAGAACACCACAAGTTTTTTCATCTTTGTATTTGTTGTAGATGTATTCAGAAGCGAAGTGGTTTTTGATTACTTTATCTTCAACAATACCCATGCCAGATTCCGCTACCGCTTGTTGCGCTAGAGGGATACGAGCTTGGTTAGCTGCAAGAGATGCTGCACGGAAGATTTTGTCTACTTGCTCTTGAGAGTAAGTAGCAAACTCAGCTTGAGCCGCTTTAACGCGAGCTACTAGAGCATCTAGTTCAGCCAGATTAGTTACAGGCATAATGGATCTCCTAAAATAAAAAAATTAAAAATTAAAAACTCTTTATTAAGCATGTTGTATGTGCATTTTTATTAAAACTTCAGAGACTTAATAACAACGAACTTAGTAAATTGCTTTCATGGCTGAGTATAATATTTCACTACGTGAAAAAAATTGACTCAGATCAGTTCTGAAAAACTAATTATCCCTTTATGGGTAGAAAGCCCCAGAGAAACCACCTAACCAGTTGTATTTATTGACAATAATCGCTAAAAATAAACTGATTAAAAATACCGCATTCGAACCAAAAATCTAAAAAAAATACAACATCGTGTAAAAAAGTTTCATTTTTGTACAACATTACTACATGTAGACAAGTTTTCATGTGCTACTCATAGTATATCTATTTCACTTTGACTCTCCAGCAGATGTGATTTTTTTTATCAAAACTGGACATATGTTAAAAAAAACCACTCACCCGCCGAACAATGCAAACATATTTGAAACAACTGATTTTCAATTATCGACCATAATTAGTTTTTCTCACGTGTAAGCTGCAAAAATCAGCAAATTTTTTCATTCGTGATTTTGCTATGTTTGACTTAGATTACGCGCAATTAATTTCAATCCTATGAAAAATGAGAGAACCAGACATGTCGTTCGAAATCGCTATTTTTCTCCAGTTCTTTCTGGGTTTAGTTGCCGCAGTTAACCCGGTGGGGATCATGCCGGTGTTTGTCTCACTGACTGGGCATATGACACCAGAAGAGAAAAACAAGACCGCTGCCACTGCGAATATTGCTGTAGCTGTCATTCTGATCACTGCACTTTTGGGCGGTCAAATGCTGCTAGACATGTTCAGCATCTCTCTAGACTCATTCCGTGTCGCCGGTGGTTTGCTGCTTATGAGCATCGCCTTTTCGATGATGAGTGGTAAGTTGGGTGAAGATAAGCAAAACAAACAAGAGAAATCGGAATACATCAGCCGCGAGCAAATTGGCGTGGTTCCGCTGGCAATGCCTCTCATGGCAGGCCCTGGTGCTATCAGTTCGACCATCGTATATGGCTCTCGTTACCCAGGCTTAATGGATACCACTGGTATTGTTGTCACTATCGCTTTCTTCGCATTGTGCTCATGGTTACTGTTCCGTTCAGCACCTTATATTGTGAAACTGCTAGGCCAGACAGGTATCAACGTGATCACCCGTATCATGGGCTTGATACTTGGTGCGTTAGGCATCGAATTTATCACGAATGGCTTACGTAGCCTGTTCCCAGGATTGGCTTAAACGCTGCCCCAAGGCTATGATAGAGCGATAAAAACGTTAGGTCGCTCTATCATGTCTTTCTCAAATGAAAATTTAAAACATCAGCTCTATGTCATCATCTTTGGTACTCATACCAAAGCGGGTAAAATTTTCGACATTGCACTTATCATCGCAATTTTCACCTCTTTGATCGTACTGGTTCTGAGTTCCATCCCAAGTTTTGATGCAAAATGGCGTGACGAGTTCAAACTGATTGAATACGGATTTACTGCCCTATTCACCATTGAATACTTAACACGACTCTACTGTTCACCTAAACCCAGCGCATACGCAAAGAGCTTCTACGGAATCATCGACCTTGTTGCGATATTGCCTACCTATCTCGTTATCTTGTTCCCTTCAGCATCATTAGTGGGTGTCGTTCGAGCCCTGAGAGTCATGCGTATATTTCGTATACTCAAACTGGTTCGATACCTTCAGGATTCCAATCTGTTGTTAAGGTCGTTGTTGGGCGCCAGAAGGAAAATTATTATCTTCTTCAGCACGGTAGCAATACTGGTCACCATCTTGGGTTCCTTTATTTACATCATTGAAGGACCAGAAAACGGCTTTACCAGCATTCCTCAAAGTATCTATTGGGCCATAGTAACCATTACCACCGTCGGCTATGGCGACGTTGTGCCACAGACAACGCTAGGTAAAGGTTTAGCCGCTTTAACCATGTTATTGGGTTATTCAATACTAGCTGTACCAACCGGCATCATTACCGCTGAGCTGCATCAAGAGATGAGTGCACACAGAGCATTAGTGAAATGCCCCAATTGTTCCCTGTCGGGACATGAATCAGATGCTCTATTTTGTAAGCATTGTGGAAGTGAACTGGCGGATCCAGATAAGCGAGTAGTGCCAGTTACAAAAATAGACAGCTAGACTGTAGAAGTTTCTCACCTCTAAGAATGTAAAAAAAGCGCCCTAGGGCGCTTTTAGATATACGAAACTTTTATTATTTCTCAGAAAGAATAATACGCAGTGTACGACGTAGAGGCTCAGCAGCACCCCAAAGCAATTGGTCACCAACGGTGAACGCATTCAGGAAGTCATCACCCATTGCCATCTTACGCAGACGACCAACAGGGATAGACATAGTGCCTGTTACTTTCGCTGGTGAAAGCTCTTTAGCAGTAATGTCACGCTCGTTAGGAATCACTTTTACCCACTCGTTGTGAGAAGCAATGATTTCTTCGATTTCATCTAAAGGTACACTTTGTTTTAATTTGATAGTCAGTGCCTGAGAGTGACAGCGCATCGCACCAATTCGAACACAAGTACCGTCGATCAGAACTGGAGAGTCTTGAGTGCCAAGAATCTTGTTCGCTTCAACACCTGCTTTCCACTCTTCTTTACTTTGGCCATTGTCGCGTTTCACGTCAATCCAAGGGATCAAAGAACCAGCAAGTGGAACACCAAACTGATCGGTTGGGAAAGATGAAGAACGCATGGTTTCCGCAACTTTCTTATCAATATCAAGAATAGAGCTAGATGGGTTAGCAAGCTCAGAGCTCACCGAATCATTAATCACACCCATTTGAGAAATAAGTTCACGCATGTTCTGTGCGCCAGCACCAGAAGCTGCTTGGTAAGTCATCGCGCTGGTCCATTCAACCAGACCTTTTTCAAATAGACCACCGAGACCCATTAGCATCAAACTAACAGTACAGTTACCACCAACAAAGGTGTTAGTACCCGCGTGGATACCATGTTGAATTTGCTTCAAGTTTACAGGGTCTAGCGTGATGATAGAGTCTGATGCCATACGTAGAGTTGAAGCAGCATCGATCCAGTAACCCTTCCAACCTGCTTGACGCAATGCTGGATATACCTTTTCGGTGTAGCTGCCACCTTGACAAGTAATGATAGCGTCAAGCTGCTTAAGGCTCTCAATATCAAAAGCATCCTGAAGCATGCCAGCGTCTTTACCTAAGTTTGGCGCAGGGATACCAATTTGTGAGGTACTGAAGAATACTGGTTCAATTAGATTAAAATCACCTTCTTCAACCATACGTTGCATGAGTACCGAACCAACCATGCCACGCCAACCTACTAAACCTACTCTCATCGCACTAATTCTCCGTGTGTTCTTGAAAAAACAATTGACCATCTATAAGTGGTTCAGACAAAAATCTCAAGCGTTTCTTATAAAAATGATTATTTTGTTGCTTTATGATAAGGGAAACGACGCTATTCGCTTCCCTACACAACCAAATCTTATAAGTATACTAACTTAACACAACTAAGCGGCTTTAAAAGGCATATTAGTAACAAAATGTTCCCCATATTCCGGATAATTGACGATAAAACTTTGAATAAGAACGATAAATAACCACTAAAAAACCATCTCACCTTTCTTTTAAATTAGAGATATAGAGAAAAATAACCTTAAATAACAAAGAATTAAAAACAAAAAATGTTATCACCTCGAAAAACCCTTTCATAATAGTAGAGCACTCGACAAATTAATCAGGATTTAACTAAAGTTGAGTTAAATATTTCATCTAAAAACAGAAATATCTAACACTACTCTACAAAAACAACACAAAATCGACTCTCAATAAGTCAACTCGAACGTTGCCCACAAAAAACAACATTTAATAAGAATTAACAGCTAAATAGAGGCTTGCTCCAACCAAAACTGAGCACTTTTAACCGTTTCGTCTAAAGATGTCGTCAACGCTTGAATTTCTTCATCGGTAGGAATTTCTTCGCGTTTCAATTTTGCTTCGATATCGATTGCAATGATTCTTAATTCATTCGCACCAATAGTGCCCGCCACGCCTTTTAAGCTGTGTGCGGTTCTCATTGCAGCACCTAAATCAGAAGAGATTTGCTTCTGGAGCTTCTCACCATCTTCATAGTGATCTTCAATAAAAACGCGCAACAGCATTTTCACCGATTCCTTATCATCGTTAAGTGAACTTAGCATTTGCGGTATGTCTATCTTGGACTCAACAGATGTACCAGCGACAGGCAAATGCTGAACATCGGTCAAAACTTCTTTTTTTCCTTTATTTTTTTCGGCACTTTTCTCACTAACGGGCTCATTCTCGTCACTGTGGAGCGATTCAACGACTCGTCTGCATTGCCTTTGGCAAAACATCACAACAACAAAAAGACTGGCTATGAGTAAACCACTTAAAACCAACAACAGAACATTAATAAAGCCGAATAGCTTAAAATATTCATTTTCAAGGGTGTGCAACTCTTGATAAATCTCGTGCTGTAGCAGTCGGTTTACTAGGTATCCGCTTTCTGCATACTCGCTTAAGAGTTTGGAAACCTTTGCCAGAGTAAGTTGTAAATGTTGCCTGTCATCTGGCGACATCGACTGTGAGGCGACCATGATTTTATCTAGAGAGCGATAGATTTCCGGGCTTTGCTCGCCTTCAGTAAATAATGCTTCAAAAAGATAAGCACCTAAGTCAACGTAATAACGCCTGATATCGGGTTGATTCTCATATTCCGAGCGAAACAATTTAAGCTGCTCAGCCATATTGAGCACATCCAAGTCCGAGCTTAAGAACAGTTGGCTTTTTTCGATAAACTTATCGATAACATAAATTAGATGAGTCACATCAGGCTGAAATACGGAGTGTTCATAATCCGCTTCTAACTGCACTCGCAATGAATAAATTAATTGGATATTGAGGGACATGTCATTGGTATGAATGACACGGTAAGGAGATCTAAAATGAAGCGAATTATGAAATGACATGATGTGATTGCCTAATTCGACAACATCGTCACTCATCTTGGCCGTTTGCCTGTACTGGACAAAAATAACCGACACGCAAAGCAGCCAAATAACTCCGATTATGGTCATTGCTTTATAGACAAATTTACTTTGATGATGCTCTAAAACCATTCCTTGTCCCAGCATTCAATATTGATTAAATACAATCATATACCTTCCGCATTCATCTTGCGTAGATTGGTTCTCAAAACTGGTGCGTTAATGCGAAATAAAAAGAGAGCTCATATGGCTCTCTTTCTAGATAACACTATCTGACAACGACTAGTTCTTAACTTTTACGCGTTAGCTGATCTCGCAGATTCGGTGGAGTACCTTTAATGGTCAGCGTATCAGTTTCCGGATCGTAGAAAACGCGCTCACCCATTAATAAACTGTCAAAACTGATGTTCAAACCACCACCAGCACCGACATACTTGGTCAGTTTTCTCATCGTTGAACGATCGCCAGGGAAACTATCTTCAAGTTCGTAACCATGCTCACGCGTATAGTCCATAAAGCTGGTGCCATCCTGAGCTGGAGGTAATTCACCTGACAACTCTTTCACCTGAACTTCTTCACCCGCTTTTATTTGATCATTGCAGTAATCGTAAACCTGTTTCTTGTAGTTAATCGCTTCGCTTTTTTCCAGCTTTGAATCACTACAAAAATCTTCAACCGCTTGCATCAGAACTTTGTTTTGCACTTTCGCATCAAGCCCCACTTCCGCTTGAAGGAAATCCAAAAAGAAATCTGAAACTTTACGTCCGACGCGACCTTTAATGTACGTCAGGTAACGATTCGACTCCTTATCCGTTTCAAAGCTCGATAAATCCACACGTGCAACAATATCCATTTTATTGATATCGAGATAATCAGTTGCACTGATGTCTAGCCCTTCTGTCACCTTTAAACTTTGATTCAAAGGAAGAATGCCAATCAAAAGATATTCGGTGGCTAGTGACTGATATTCAGCCATCACCAAGATACCTTCATCGGCAAACGGATATTTCGACAGTTCGTCTTTGAGACGTTGCGCACTGATTTGAGAAAAATCGTAAAACGAACGCTGACTTTGACGCATTTCTTGCAACCAGTTTTGAAAATCACTGTCAGACTTGAAAGAGCCAAAACCTTTACCCGCTTTCGCATTAAAAACGCGATGCAACTCGGATACTAGGTTTTCTGTTGATGTATCATTATCAAGAGATTGAGCACGGAAGTTAACCGTTAGCTCGTCGTTATTATTTTTGCTTAGTTGATGCAAAATGACATTGGAAAGGTGCAGACTCATAGTGAAATAATCATCGTTCTGGTTTCAGTTGTAAGGCATAGTAGGTTATCATAAGCCGTTTTTACTATCATCATTAGAGTGTTTATGCCTATTACATCGAAATACAGCGACGAAAAAGTTGAAACTATCCTGACCGAAATCGCTGCCGTTCTTGATAAACATAATGCGTCTCCTGAACTTTCCCTGATGATTGCGGGAAATGTCGCGACCAACGTTTTGAATCAAAATGTTGCTGCATCGCAACGTAAAGCTATCGCGGAAAAGTTTTCTCAAGCATTGATGTCTTCGTTAGCAGACTGAATTTAAATATAAAAACGGATAAATAGAAAAGTACATGGTAGATAGCGGAAACACATACGGCGAACGCGTATCACGTCTAGTAGGTTGGGGGCATTGGTTTGCCTTCTTTAACATCATTGCAGCAATGCTGATTGGTACCAGATACATAGCACAATCGCCGTGGCCGGAAACTTTCTTAGGACAGCTCTATCTTGCGCTTTCTTGGGTGGGGCATTTTGGCTTTTTAGTCTTTGCTATCTATCTTTTGACGCTTTTCCCGTTAACGTTTTTGATCCCCTCAAGATCATTGTTCCGTTTTCTGTCCGTCTGTTTCGCAACATTCGGACTCACTGTACTGCTGATAGATACTCAGGCTTACCAAACCATCAACTTGCACTTAACGCCAGTGGTTTGGGAGTTGTTATTCAGTGATGAAAGCAGCGCAGTAAGAACAGACCTTCAGCATTTATTCGTTGTGCTTCCGCTTGTTTTCCTACTGCAACTTGGTTTATCTGAGTGGGTATGGCGTAAACAGCGTAAACTCAGCCACAAACGTGTTGGCCGCCCTCTTGCCGCGGTCTTCTTCGTCAGCTTTATCGCAAGCCATCTGATTTATGTGTGGTCTGACGCTTATTTCTATAGCCCTGTTACGAGCCAAAAATCGAATTTCCCGCTGTCATACCCTATGACTGCGAAATCGTTTATGGAGAAACACGGTTTATTGGACCGAGATGAATATCTCAAGAGACTGGAAGAAACTCAAAATACCGTTGATTTGGTTAACTACCCGATTGAAGAAATCAAATTTGGTCGCCGAGCCAACAACCTCAATATTCTGTTGGTCAGCGTAAATAACCTGCGCGCTGACGTATTAACACCGGAGCTGATGCCTAATACCTATCAGTTTGCTTCTGAGAACCTCAACTTCACCAATCATTACAGTTCAAGTAACGATACGTTTGGTTTATTTGGTCTTTTCTACGGTTTGCCTAGCAGCTATGCGAGCAGCATTGAAGCTCAAGGAGCTGCACCAATTATGCTGGATGTTCTTGAATCGCAAAAATACCAGTTTGGCCTCTTTAGCGGCGATAACTTTGAAGATCCTCTCTATCAGGAAACCATCTTCCGCAAGTTACCAATGTCTAAAGCGCCGTTTGATCCAGAAACAAGCAACGATGAACAAACTATCGCTCGCTGGTCTACTTGGGTTGAGCAGAAGAAACAGCCTTGGTTTAGCTACTTAGAACTTTCTACCGTTGATAACTTCGACCAATACGATAGCGCAGCATCAAACGGTTCAACCAGTGACCGATTACGTGCTGGCTACAACCATTCCGTAACTTTGGCGGATAACGAACTTCATTTACTGTTCACTAAACTCACTGAGCTGAAACTGTTAGACAGCACGGTTGTGGTTATTACCTCTAACCATGGAACAGAGTTTAATGAAACGAAAACAAACAGCTGGGGTTCGAATAGCAACTACAGCCGTTTCCAACTGCAAGTACCTATGATTGTCCATTGGCCAGGAAGAGTTGCTGGTGTCTATAACCACCGTTCAAGCCACTTAGATTTCTCTGTCACAATCATGCAGGATCTATTGGGAGTATCTTCAAACCCAAGTGATTTCAGCAGTGGTCGAAACATGTTTAACGAAGCGAAGAGAAAGTGGATTCTTGCTGGCGATTCACGTGAACTCGCACTTATTACTGATGAACAAACAACGGTGATAGATAAGTTTGGTAACTTCAAACTTTACGATGATAACTATCAACGCTTAAAAGAAGAGAACCCGACTCTACCTGTGTTAATGCAGGGGTTCACCGAACTGCAACGTTTTTACGCGAAAGATAATTAAATCAGTTGGTTAAAATACTTTCGTATTGACGACCAGAAAAAAACTGATTAGATTACGCGAATCGGACTGTAGCGCAGCTTGGTAGCGCACCGTCATGGGGTGTCGGGGGTCGGAGGTTCAAATCCTCTCAGTCCGACCATACACCTAGAGCCCGTAATTCAAAGAGTTACGGGCTTTTTTACGCCTATAAAAAACCGCCTTAAAATGAGGCGGTTCCAAAACAGTTCCAAAACTGGTTCCAATATTATTGCCAAATGTCCAGTTCAGCGGCTGGTACCTGTACCCATTTGACATGACCTTCTTTATAAATTTTGGTACTACGTGAATCTGAGTGGGCAGCTCGAGCTTGAGGGTCATGTCCAGCCTTATCATAGAGGTGAATACTAAGACCTCTTATCTCATGAAACGTCGGCTTGCATTCAGCAGACACATTCTTCTTCACTTTTGCTTTGTCTCGTAGCGCGGAAAAAACACGACTCAAATATTTCCTGTTCACTTGAGTTATATGGTCACAATACTGGCTAATTTGGTTACTGCACTTTACAGGCATACGGTGAACTATGTACGGTGATTCAACATTGTCTTTACTTGCTTCTACGATTTTCAGCAGTGACCTTGTCACTGGGATACTTACGCGGCTGGCTTCTTTTGCCTTTACTTTTTGTCGGTGTACTTTCAAATAGCCAAAGACTTCAATCCCATCTTCAAGAACGGGCTCATCTAGCATAGTTATATCTTCATATTTCATTGCGCAGATTTCATTTACGGCGTGTGTTGTTTCCAATGATAAATCCATGGCAATACGCATCCATTGAGGAGCGTGAATCCAAATAGATTTGTATTCGTCTAAGTTAAGGCGCTGACGCTGCTTTTCTTCTTTCGGCTTGCGCTTCTTACGTTTGGCGGGATTATCTTTCATAACCGACTCATCTACGGCGTAATCAAATACTTTGACCATAAAAGAGAGCCAACGATTGAAAACATTATTCGACTTATCCTTGGCGACGGTATCAAGAACTAGGTTCACATCATCTAAAGAGATAGACATCCCAACTCGGTCACCAATCAAACTATTCAACTTTTCTAGCCGACTATTGAACATAGCCAACGTATCTCTGTTCGGTTTATCGTCTTCAGCATAACGTTCAGAAACGCGGGCAAAGAAAGATGAAAGTTTTTCTACTGCTCTGCGGTTATGCGGGGCAACTAAATCAAAATTGATAGGATGAGCAATTTCTGGGTCAACTCTATATGTCGCGTTATATCTTCTGGCTAGGGCTATAGCTCTGCTCTTGTCATGACCCAAGGATTTCCAGCTGTCATCAATACGACGTAACACATAACCCTTTTTACCTTTGAAATAGAGACCTTCTGGAAGGTCTCTATACTTGCTACTTCTTGGACGTGGCACGGTCACCTCAATACTTGTTAATGAGATAGCAATTCATCCAAAAATGGATCACCGCTAGAGCTCTTTTCTTTGTCTAAATCGACATAGTATGAACGACCAATTTTCTTTCCTGGCAACGTGCCTAAATCAATTTCCCTACGACAGATGCGTACGTCTGGCGCTCCTCCTACTGGAAATCGTATTTTTCGCCAAGTGCTGAGTTTCACTAACATAAAAGATCTCCACCCACAGGGACGTACAAAAAAACCTGTGAACCTATGGGATGAAATGAACAGACTTAATTAATTCAGATAGTTAAATGACTTCTGGTTAATTCTTAGCCCTCAAGTTGCCGCAAGAGGGCTTTGAAAACCTATGGGGCGATCCATGGAATCCCATAGATTGTGTTTGAGCCATGAGCATAGTTTTGCGTACCTATGCGGCTTGCGTGTTGAATACTCCCGGAGCAATTTCTTCAAGAACTCGAATAACCCAGCGGTGATCTGCAGTTAAACGCTCTATCTCTCGAGTAATAACTAATTTCAATAATGTGTCATTCCCGTGCTGCTGTTCTTCTGCACATGCGATAGCGTTCCTTAGTTGTAACTCCAGTTGTTCAAAGTAATAACCATTAGCTAGGAACAAATGAACCAGCGCTTCATCTTGGATACGTGGCACGGATGGTTCAATATCTAACGCTTTCGCCAACATACTTTTGCCAGCATCATTAAGCAGATACAGCTTTTTATCTGGTTTACCCGATTGAGGGACTTCGCTTAGAGAGACTAAACTCTGCTCATTGAGTTTGGCTAAATCACGATAAATCTGTTGGTGGGATGCTTTCCAACCCTTATCAAGTAATGACTTCGATAGATCATAGCCAGTTGATGGTTCCTGGCTGATTTCAGCCATCATGACGAGTTGTAAATTAGATAAGTACATATGCTTTACCTTCTGCGGTTTATACAATTTGTATTAACAGTGATGATTGAGAACTGTCACGGTCACATCTAAGTGCAGTGATGTTATACCTAGCTTTGCTGCTAAGCGTTTACGATTGCCTGTATCGAGATTAATGGCGCTGGCCAACGTTTCATACTTGTTCTCGTGGTTGCTCATATCGTGCTTTTTGCCTTCGATATATGGCTTGTCCATACCAGCTTCTTCGTAGACTTCAGCAATGAGTTTTGCAATATGGTTAAGCGGTTTTGTTTTTGGCATTTTCAACTGCCTCCTTGTTTAGTTTTTCGAACTCTTGTTCGTTACAAATAAGAAAGCCTCCAAAACCTGCGTCTCGATGTAATACACCGTTACCGATAATGTGGCTTTCCAATAGATCACACGCCGATTCAACAGCCTTCTCAAAGCTTGAAAACGAACCAAGCTCCATCTTGATGACTTCGTCAGATTTCTTGCATACCGAAAGCGCGCCGTTGTCATTGAGAAAAGCTGCGATGTAGTTATTCAATTAAAGTCCCTCAGTTCAGCGAAGCTCATCGGTACCCAATCAACAGCCATACTGTTGTCTTCTCCTATTACTTTTCCGCCGCTGATCCAATCGAAGGAAAAAACAATGTAGCCATCTTGTTGGGCGTAGTTAGTGATGTACTTGATGCGAATAGTCAGATAACGATTACCTTCTTCTTCGATTAGCGTTACTCGATCACCTACTTTGAAATCCCTGTCGTTCTTGCGAATTTCAAAGGTCTTGTCGCCCAAAATGATGGAATTTAAGTACTCTGTTTTAATTTTGAGTTGATGGTTTTTCATCCCTCCTCCTTACTGGTTAGTTTCTTTCTCTTGAACGTCGTCTGGAACGGCAGGGAACAGGCCGAACGCTCGCAAGTCCTCAACACCCAGAGCGACAAAGTTGGCGATGCGTTTGCCGTTAATAGATTTCTCATGGCCATCTTTCAAAACTACTTTGGCTTCTTTCAATTGTTTCTTGAGAATGCGATCGCTCTTCACTGGCAAACTATCGAATTTGGCTTTTAATGCTGGGCTTTGGCTGATGTGTTGCATGATGTGGCTAGTACGAACTAACAAACACAACTCACCTTCCACCCAGTCAAATGCGTATGGATGGCGGAAGTGGCCAGCATCCATTTCGCCTAGAATCAGCTCCATGATCCAAACCCATGGCTCACGCTCGGCTTCTGTCTCACGAATATGGGTGTTCATCTCCGTAACGATGTCTTTTACAAAATCACCGTAGTTACTCGCTACACCTGTGAATTCACATAGAAGGCGCCAAGTCAGCATTAGGCATGCATAGTTATCACGCATACGGTTAGCACCGTTGTCATCTGGTTTTGCCATGCAATGCTTAGAGAGGTAATCCACACATTCTCGGTAGGCACGTTTCATTTGCGGACGAGTGTATGAAGTCAGATATTTGATCCAGTCTTTAACTGGGAAACGAGGCAATTCATCGGGAATCATGTCTCCCTTACGGCCTGTTAGATCTGAACGGACCAATTTACCCAGTAGTGATTGCACCGGCACATCCTCACCAGCTAGCAGAACTGGCGCGATACTCAAGAACTCGGTCATATCGGTACCACGGCGAGTGATGGTGTATTGGTAACTTTCTTGAAGCATGGCAACGGCTTTATCGATTACACCCTGTCCCTGAGCTGAAAGCTCTTCCCAACCAACTGGATGAGAGGTGTGCGATATCGATGTCAGCAAACGGAACTCGGTTTTCAAACTCTGGCCAGAGAACATGGTAAACGCCAAAGTGCGTTCTAATGATTTAACCAAAGTTGATTTACCCGCCCCTTTACCAGCGTTAAGCATGTAGTGTGGCCAGAATCCTAAGAACGTTTTGGCATGAGCACCTAACCCCCAAACCAATAACATCAAAGCGGCATTGTTTTTGAAAGTTGCGTGGTAAGCCTCAATGACTCGACGGCCTTGTTCTGGTGTTCCTGAAGGGAATTGCAGGTTGTGATAAGGACACTGCTGAGTTGGGTCAGTAAAGAAAGAATCAGGTCCTTCATTTAAGATGGCTTTGCCATCATGCCAGGCTAAACCCACGAAGTTCACAGCGCTACGTTCACCGATGTGAGTAGCACGCTCTAGAATCGAGATCATACGGGTGAACTTTCCTGGGTTGAAAATACCACCGCCAACACGACGCCAAACGTCGATGTTGTACAATTGCTCGCGCTTAAGTACAAAACGAGTCAGTTCATTAGGTGAATCTGGCGTTTGGATAGTTGCAGAGTAAACTTTCGTTGGCTGTAAATCCGGTTCGCCAGTCATCGCAGAGCTGGCTGAAGAAATAGTAATTTTCGATAAGCCTGCAATGCGGAAAGAACAAACGTCCTGCGGAATTTTCTGCTCACTTTCCCCGTCGGTAACCACTTTCAGGTAACTGGTAAAGTCCGGTTTTACTCGGTAAGTCCAATAAAGATGTTGGTCATGATTGGGGAGTGGTAAACGCTTGTGATTAGCATGTTCAAATTCACCGTCTTGCCCAGTAACGAGCCACTGATCCAAGTTGTAGATAAGGTTATATTTGGTGAGTTTTGGTCCGTGCTGTTTCAAAAAGTCGTTAAGGTCATTAAGCCCTTCCCACTTACCATTTTTATGATCAACAAGGAAACAAGGGATGTTTAATGCGGTACATTTCTCATGAACTATCCAAGCGGCTTCTGGCCCTGGTCTGTGACCTTTCCTAGGTCCGTCCGCGATAGGTTCATCATTATCGAAGCAACAAATCACACGTTTGCCCGTTAAAAAGCGCCAATCAATTTCTTCGACCGCTAAACCGCGAGTTGCAATAGCAGTAAACAACCCTTTACCTTTCCCTTCAGGGTCAAAAGCTGCGATCGCAGAAATAGCATTGATAGCAGACTCAACCACAATCACTGTTTTTGCGCGCTTTAATGCAACCTTGTCAGGAATGTATGGATAACCGCGTTTCTCACCCATAGCTTTGGTTTTGTTGTCACCATTCAAAGCCGGATCAATAAAACGTAAATCAATCCCCATCACTTCGTTAGTAAACAAACAGCGACTAGGGAACGTCACTGCAGGGCCACCGTAACCAAGTTCACCAGGGTTCTTTTTCGGGCTATGCCAGTCACTAAAACCGATAGCACCACGTTTGATAAGCATCTCAACGACAGGAGCCGGAATGCCACGTTGATCAACCAAATACGCCTTTGCATCCGATGCAACAGCCAGCTGCTTCTCTGCAACCCAAGAAAGCTGACTTTGCTGCTTAATTTGCTGAGGAGCATTATCAGTAGGAATATTGAATTCAGCATGAAGCCACTGCATAGCCTCGCTGGAATCTACCGCTTGGCCACAATAAATAACCAAATCAATACAGGAACCTTTTTCACCAGACGTATGGTCTTTCCACATCATGTAACCCGCTTGGGCTGCATCAAAAATGCTGACACTTGGGTGTTTGTCTGGGCGATTAGGAGCCTTATAGTTTCCAGTAGGGTCTGGACGTTCCATACCCAAACGATCAGCCAACTCGTGTAAATCAATGATCTGTTTTAGTTGTTCTGCGGACGCCATAGAGCGTGCCTCCGATATCTTTTAAATCTACCCCAATCGCAACTGGGCCAAAGTACTGTTCTAAATTCTGTTTTACCTGTTTAAATTCCGATGACTTCAACAGGTTGGCAATGGGTTGGTGGTTTTGCTGAATATGCGCCCACACCATCTGCTTTTTATCTGGCTCTAATGTGGTTAACACCACGGAAGGCGCGGCCAGTCGGGTTAAAACAGGCGTGGAATACCAGAGGGGGCATTGACACCCCCTGTAGCTATAAGTCACACGCATAAATCCGACGCAGACAAGCTGAAGCAATCCAAAGCTGTTCACTTAAATGACAGCTATGTGTGAGTTGCTGTTGCTCCACTTGCTCCTGAGGTAAATGTTTGAGTTCGCTTTCATCCAATTCGATGTGGCCTTCTTGCTCCCACTGAGTGAAAACTGCATCTTGTTCATCAATGAACACATGACGATTAATAAACCCTTGCTGGCGAACCATCTGTTGTTCCAGTTTGAACAAACAAGCTCGTTCCGGTGGCGAAAGCTTTGTCGCCGCTACTTGGTTAGGCATAACTCTTCTCCATGTAAGCTTCGACAAGCTTCTGTGATGGGCGAATCTGATGTTTGCGCCAAACAGAGTTCTCATTCAACAACGATAAAAACTCATCGACATAAGCTTCAGGGACTCCATCACCAGAGCACCAAAGACGAATATCGATAGGCCTTAACTTCATCCGTTCTGCCACGTACTCTTCCAAGCGCTTTGAATTCGCTCTTCCACCAAATACATGCAAGTTGATATTGCGTAGTGCCGCGGCAAGCGCCTTTCTACGCATATCCATTGCTGCTTCTTGTAACCTAGCCATAGCCTTGTACATCCTTATCCCCTTATCGATACGAGCGAACTGAAACGACTCTGTCTTTACTGATACTTAAAGGATCTTCACCAACACACTTAACAATCATGTTTGGCCCTTGTGCTTCGCACTTTTCAACCACCCAGAATTCATGCCCTAAAAGATTGATAACATCCCCACGAACAACCGATTCAGCACACTGCTGCTTTACTGAACTTTCTATCGAAAACATGTGCTTGCCTCTCTCATAGCTGAATCCAGAGACTCACGGTCAGGTGCCGTATAGATCGAGGTTGTAGAAAGGTTCGAGTGTCCAAGCACCGCTTGAACTCTACGCAACGCATCTGGTGACGTTGTGCGTTCTAGATAGCGTTTTGCCCATGAATGGCGTAACCAGTGCGGTGTACCTGCAGGTACTTCGGCAAGTCGGCACCATTGTGTAAAACGGTGTTGGAAAGAACGGCGGCTCATCGCCTGATTGTTCCGGCTAAGAAAAAGAGGACGGTCTAGTCGTGGCGTTTCCCAATCGATGCCTTCGCTCATTTCTTTATGAATTTTAAGTAAGTGTCTTAACGCACTGGTTGCGGACTTGTTTAAAGCGATCGGGTGTTTTTTAAGGTTCTTAGCGTTCATGCTGTCGTAAACCAAATAGCCTTCTTGCAAACTACGTTCAGCGTCACCAACCGTTAGCCCTACCATAGGCAAATCGTGACGTTGTGCTTTACCTGCATCTGGGCCAGCTAACACCCCTAAACGAATCGCAGTTTCACGCATCAATAGCATCCAGTAGTAATCCCTCTTCGCATAAATGCCCTGTGTTTCCTTAACCGTTTTGAATAGCTTTTTCTCTTCCTGCTCAGTGAAGTAGTGCAGAAACAGATTGATTGAAGAACTTAGATTTTGAGTTGATAAAGTATTCATGGCATACCTCCGTTGGCTTCGCCGTTACTTAATTCACTACAACTAGTGCACGAAGACGTTCTAACAGCGCCAAAGCAGCCGTAAACGTTTCACGTAATTCACGTTCAATTCTTTCGAATTCATGTTGTTCGATATCACCATCTTCTAATGCTTCAGCAATAGCGCGGTTTACATCGCCGATTTCGGCATGCCATTGGCTATAACTGTTCAGCAGCTCAACATCAGAAATGCCGGAATAATCACCGAGGAAATAAAGCGAGTAGCCAAGTTCGGAAGCGATGGAACGGAGGATTTGAATGTCTCCCGTTAGCTTCATTAGGCGTAAAGCATCAAACAGCCCAAACTTGTGGCCATGTTGATTTGGGTTGATCTCATTAGGAAGAACGCCCGGGCGCTTACCCAACAGACGTTCAAGTTCTGCAGTGTTGTTGAATTGTTTTAACGTGCTGTAGCTGGCATTCACTACCTGAGGGAATTCACAGGTAAGAGCCGCTTCAATAACTGATGTCATCGTAATCTCCTGATAAACGAATACGTTTTGTTTTTCAGAAGGCTGCGCTACAATCTACGTAAGGATGAAATGGTGTTTGAGCCGTGAGCATAGAGGTTGCACCCTCGCTCTGAGTCCCTACAGATGACTGTTTTAACAGACCTCTGGCCGCTTACTGATTGCCGTTGGTAAGCGGTTTTTCTTTTTTAGAGCTATCAATTTGAAATTTCATAAATAAGTTTCTCTGTGATTATTCGTCCATAACTACAAATACGCCGACGAGATAAAACTGTTTACACTTACCTTGATTCAAACTTGTTTAAGTTATGCAGCCTCCTCTTCAATTGGTGGTAAACCTAATTCCTTTTCTTTGTCTCCCACGGCTTTAGTCAAAAGAATACGAGTCATTTGTGCCAACTTGCGCGAATCTAACGTTGCCAAACGCTCTATACGAGTTCTTAAATGCAAGTCACGAGTAGCAATCAAACTTGCACTTGGGTTTGATTTGATATCCATAGTGTCTCCTGCTTGTGTTAAACTAACTAATTGAATCAAACGCTAACAAAATAATCCAAATAGTTATCTTGATAACTTTCAAAACAGATAGTAGATCCATTTTTGGAGCATTACAAGCCGAGGAAGGTAAATATATGGACTTTTCTTTTGAGGAACGTCTCAATAATGTGTTGGATGACCGTAAACAAACGCCGTGGGGGAAAAGCCTAGGGTTTACTAGCGCCTCAATTTCACACATTTTTTCAGGGGGACGAATCCCTGGTCCGGAGTTTCTTCAGGCAATCTGCAGAGCAGAGAACGTAAACCTAAACTGGCTGCTATCAGGTAAAGGGAAGCCCTTTAACGTAACTTATCTTCAAAGTGCAGAAGACTTTGTTGTTTACGTGAATACCATGCTGACAGACGAGAACTGGCAAGTCTGTGTGTGTTCTTTATCAGAGCAAACAGTCTTAGTGCTAACTCAACCAGCTCAGTATGAGTTTAAAGGTAAATGGATTGATTACACTTTGTGTGAAGTGCTCGTTGGGCAGGGAAGTGAAAAGCTTGCTTGGATGTTGAACCATCATCAAAACGAAAGAGATACTTACTCAACTCCAAACTTACCTAGTAATATTTTGAAAAAAATAGCTCGGGGCGAGCTTGGAACATATGCACTTCTTCATCATCCGGATTACCGTTTGGAAAACTGGATACAGTCCGCTCCAAAAGAATCACTAGAGTATGAACCAGAGACGAGTCATAGCACCCCAATATCAGTGTCACTAATGCGCTCGGTTGTGAAGCTGGTTGATCAGTGTGAAAAAGAAACGAAACAAAATCTTGATAGTGACCAAAAGGCTCGTGTTATTACTGCTGTTTACCGTCAAGCGGAGAAGCTTGGTTTATCTGAAGAAGAAATATCTTCAGCCATAGAAACCTCTTTTGATGTACTCAAGGACTGAAACTCTTTAGAACGAGCAATACAAGCTAACTTTTCCAACGCCAGAGCAAGTACCATCTGCTCTGGCGTTTCTTTTTCTGTATCTCGAACCTGTTCCATCATCACTCCGAAAACTACTGTATACACATACAGTATCTTTAACTGGAAATATGAAATCAAGACATTATTTCGGTTGTGGATTCAATGTCACGAATTGAACCGACATCACAAATAACAACCATCAGTAAAATGTCGAGTATTACTAACCATTCTGAATGAGCCAGAACACATTATCGTAATAAGGCAGTATCATGTTATTGAACGAATTGAATAAAAACGCCATGCTCAATCCATAAATCAAATGAGGTTGGCTATGATACAAACAATAGAGTTGCAGTGGGATGAAGATATTGAAGTTCTTGGTGAACACTGCCCTGCAGATAAGCTCGACCGAGCTAAATACGCTCAGTTCTTAACTGGTTTCCTTGCTGGTCAAGGCTTCGATGAAACTAAACCCGAAGGTGAGCAAAAGAAGAACTATGTTCTCAACCTTAACTCTGAATGGGGTTCCGGTAAAACTTACTTCCTCAAACGTTGGTATCACGATTTAAAACAACACTACCCTGTTGTGTATGTTGATGCCTGGAAACAGGATTATTCAGATGACCCATTGATGACCGTTATATCTTCTATGATTAAGCAACTCAGGGAACAAGCAGGTAAAAGTACAGACGATCCTAAGTTTAAAGTACCACGTAAAGCTATCGGCTTACTTAAAGCTGCCCTACCAAGCGCTGCTGGCGCATTGGCAAAACGTTATTTGGGCATAGACCCAGTAGCAATAATGGAAGCTTCTGATGAAGGTGACGTAGGTGAGAAGATAACTGACGAGGAAGGCAAAGAAATCGATATGGGAGCAGCAGCTTCTAAAATGGTGCAGTACCTTTTAGATGAGCATGATGCGAAAAGTGAAGCTATTTCCAGTCTTAAAACTTCTGTAGAACAGTGGATTGAAGCTGTTAAGGGATTAAAGGAAAAAAACTATCCCGCATTTATCTTTATTGACGAACTCGACCGCTGCCGACCAAGTTATGCTGTAGAAATGCTAGAAACCATAAAGCACATTTTCGATATACCAGGCGTAGTGTTTGTAGTTGGTACAGATACCGAACAACTTCAGCATGCCGTGAAAGCAATTTATGGTG
Organism: Vibrio plantisponsor; assembly: GCF_013041605.1. Lineage (GTDB taxonomy): Bacteria > Pseudomonadota > Gammaproteobacteria > Enterobacterales > Vibrionaceae > Vibrio > Vibrio plantisponsor. Next base: position 131,117 of record NZ_JABEQC010000005.1, read on the forward strand.
ACGGGTTTGATGCCAGAACGTATTTGGGGAGGTTCTTTAATAGTCGGAACACACTACAAAAACCGACTTTTAATAGTTTTTTAAACACGCATTGCGATATGCATAAACTTACCAATGAATACTTTGTTAGCCACAATATAAAGATATGGCCAAAAACCATAGACACCCCTACGAATCTTGAAAGTAACGATGAAATAGCAAAATTTCAGACAATAATAGCCATTTACGAATGCTTTGATTTAAGCCCGAGACAAGCAATACAAACAACTCACCGACTAATTGCAATCATTAGCTCAATGAGAGAAGACATTGTGTTGAATATCCCGTTTCTCGTTATCCTATTATGCTTAAAAGAAAAATACGTTACATTTTATAACGAGTTACTATACGAAGAATTATTTCATGAACGTTCAACAGAGCGGAGTGCGGACAGTTTATTTAAACAGTTAAAACTAAGAAACGAGTACTTGTATTTATTTATTGACCCTAAAGAACCAATTGCCAACGATAAACACTTCACTCACATATCTCATGGATTCCAGAGTGGTTTCTACAAGTGCTCTTTCCACGATTTCTTAACTTTATCAACCGAAGCTTTACGAATTTCCCCTCCTAATATAGCTAATACTATTACCAACTATCTTGAGCAGTCGAAAAGAGAGTCAACCAGTTCTGCACCAAGGTATAGTCATGGGAAAATCTGGGGAAGCATTAGTCTATTGAAAGTTCTTAAAGGAGAGCCTTTATCTAGAAACATTAGTTTATATCAATCTTTAGTCGAGCTATCTTCATCGCTCGATTCAACGCAATCAAACTAACCTCGGTATATCCCCAACATCCTGTTTGGGGATAACAAACTCACCACTCAACACATGCCCATTCTCATCCAATACTTCTCTTACGCTTTGGCACATCCAGTAGGTGTTGAACTCTTTTCTGGTGTGTCCGGAAAGCAGAATGTTGCGCTCGGCCTGTATGCCAGAGACAAACGGCATTTCATCTAAGGTGAGTTTGTAATCACCACACTGCTCTCGATACAAAGCAGACTGAGCAGCGGCTTTAGCTGCCGCCTGTGTTGGGTACACCTTGCTGAGCTTCTTCACTTTTCCAGTATTTTCCCCAACCCGCACCGCTTGTTTTTGCCCTTCAGCTACGGCTTGCCAGTACGCTTCTACCGCCTGAAACTTTCCTGTTCCTTCCAGAGTGATTTCTGCTTCCGTCTCATCGGTTAAATGCACTGCTACCGCAGGTAAGGTTTTACCGCTTACGCTTTGGTTATCTCCACGAGGAAAAAAGACGAGTTTTTTATTGGCCACTTTCATGGTGGCGCCATGCTCGGTTGCCAGTTCTGTCACTAAATCGGCATCGCTTTGGCCTGCCTGAATGTAGTGTTCAATTGTGGTAGTGGCGTATTCATTAGAGACTGAAGGCGCTAAGCCATTACGTTGTGCCACCGTTTCAACCAGCGTTTTCAGTGTAGTGGTTTGCCAGGTGTAATCACGTTGAGTTTTAAAACTGCCGCCTAGGTTCGCAGCATCGCCAGAGAGCACAATTTGTTTTTCAGGACTGCGCAGTTTTACTGAGTTAACGGTGTAACTGCCCCTGAACACCAAGTGTTTATCATCTTTCCCTGTGTAGATTTGCATGGTGGCTTCATTGCGTGGGAACGCTATTTTGCCATCGTCGGCCAGTACCAGTTCAAAGCTATCGCTATCGATACCCGCGGCATCGTTGATGACCAGACGAACAAAGAAATCGCGAATAGTTGCGGTTATGTCTTTGCCGTTAGCGACGATCTTGTAGTTGTTCAATCCCATAAGCTGATCTCTTCTTCTTGTGCCGGTTGCTCGAGAGCAGGCAGTTCTATTTCTACGCCAGCCGCTAATGGATGTGGCAATGCCGAAAGCCCTCGGTTGGCTTTTAGTACGGCTTCATATGCTCCTGGCATACCGTCGTAATAGCGGTATGCGATGTCATCGATTTGGTCACCTTCTTTTGTGATGTACTTGGTCATGGCTATTCCTTATCTGGATACTCTTTGATCTCGATGGTGAATTCGATTTTTCGCGCCACACCTTTGGTGAAGAGTTTGGTTTTGTTCACTTCCAGCGTTCGCATTGTCCATAAGCCCCAGTCTCGACCTAAACCATCAATCATGCGCAGCGGCTTGCCTTTGTCTCCTTCCGCTTTCATCTTATCGGTTTGCCCTAAGCCACCTCTGAAATGCGGATAAATGGTTCCTTCAAAACGCAGTGTGGCCAAGTCACCACCGATGAATTGTGAGCGGGGTTTTCGACCAGCCAAATTCTTATCAGCCCAGCGCCAAGCGTAGGTTTCACTAATGCTTTGCAGAGCGGCGGTATCGATACTGAAGCGATATTCACCCAGTGCCATCATTACATCTGCCATGGGTTCTCCTTATGAATCTGCAAAGCGTACATTGCGACCGCCCACATTCAGTTTTTCCATCTGCTTGGCCACTCGTACAACCATCTTCTCTAGCTTATCGATTTGTTCATCGCTGGCGTTGCCTTGAACATGGAAAACAGGGTTGAAGTTTATCTGTGCCGGTGCGTTGCTATTGGACGAACTGTTGAGCGTTCTTGCCGTGCTATTTGCTGTTTGAGTTAATTGGAGAGCACTTTGCGCATTACCTTTTTTCACTGCGTCACCGGGTTTGGATCTATCTGAACCGAACAGACCACCAATCCAACTACCTAGTGAATCGCCACCCATACCACCAATTAATGCACCTGCTATACCGCCGATAGCGGTACCAATAACAGGCACAAACGAACCCATTGCAGCTCCAAGAGACGCGCCAGCCATAGCGCCACCCATGCTTCCTACGGTTCCACCTACCTGCTGAGATTTCTCTTTGCTTGAGAGTGAATCATTCATCAGTGTTGAGCCAATATCGAGAGCTCCCAGAGCTGCGCCGATATAAGGCAACTTACGAGTTAAACCTCCAAGCTTACCGAGCGTTCTGCCAGGCATAGAACGAGTTCGTGGTTTACCGCGCTTGCGCGCACTTCCCCCTTCCATTCCTCCGCCAAAGCCGCCTGCCGGCATGTTGGTGACATAAACATTAGACACTTCACCACTTGGTAAGCCTGGTACATTTGCTCCTCCTCCTTTGGGGCCTCGTACAAAATCAACTACGCTTTTGCCCATTTTGTAAGCTTTGCGCCCTGCCCATACAGCGCCAAGTGTTCCCGCTAATGCTGTTGCACCGGTTAATGCCTTATTGAGGTTTTCAGGTTCGATGCTGTTGATTGCATCGGCAAGGTCTGCGATCGGCTCTGCCAGTTTTTCATCGGCGAAGCTCATCCATGCGGTTTTCAATGTCATCATGGCTGCGTTCGCGGTTTGAGCTGCTCGAGCAGAATCCTGCAGAACCGCGGTACCATCGCCACTGATAGACAAGAAAGAATCGAACGAGGCTTTTCCGTCCTCACTAGAGAGCACTTTCATAAAGCGCATGGCTTCATCACCAAACAGTTGGCTGTATTCGGTAATGTCGGAGTTTGTAGCTTCCATGATCTCTTTGACGATTGAAGGCAGATCGCGGAATTTCTTTTCTCCTCGCGCTAGTGCTTCTTCATCAAAGACTTCGATGCCAAGCTTCTCGATGTCTTCATAGTTGGAAGTGATGTCTGCCAGAACAGATTCCATCGCACTGGCCGCTTCAGCTGCAGAGCCAGAACCCATGCGGGAGATCTGCAGCATGGCACCCATTTCTTGAACGGCTTTTGGCCCTGTTCTTCCCATGGCAGCATAAGCTGCAGATACAGAAGCACCTTCAGCAGCTAAGTTCTGCAATGTGAATGCACCGGCTTTACCTTGGACGACTAAAGTATCGATAGCGGACAGTACATCTTCGCTATTCTTCAACCCGAACTTCTGCGACATGTCTGCGAACATTTCACCGACATCGACACCTGTAGCACCAGTGGCTTGCATAACGCGACCGATGTTGGCCATGTTGTCCTGAGCGAACTTGAGATCACCGGTCTTCTCTACAATCTTTTCGACAGCAGAAAGCATTTCGCTTTGGTCTACACGAACATCTGCTTGCTGAGAAGTGGCAAACATCTCGGCTCGCAGCGTCGCCATTTCATCTTTGGTTTTGCCCGCCTGAATACCTAAGCGTTCATAGCGTTCTTCTAAGCCCATAACCGCAACGGCTGAACCTGTCCCTGCAGCGCCCGTCGCTAGTGCAGTCCACTTGTTGCCGATGCTATCAAGGCCTTCATCCATCTTTTCGACACTGCGCCGCATGAGATCGCTCTTCTTAATTGCGGAACCAATGTCTTGGGTGTATTTGCGAACCTTCTTACCCGCATTGATGAAGCCATTACCAGTACGAGTAACGGTTCTGCCCGTGCGTTGATTTTCTCTACCGAGCTTAGTGGTCTCGTTTTTTAGTCGTTGATTGCTTTTGCCCAGACGCTGATTCTGGCGCTCTAGATCGTCAAAAGCTCGGGAGACAGACCTGTCAACCCGAGCTTCTACACCAATCCCGACAGATGCTTTGTTGTCTGCCATTGTTAGTCCTCTTTTTCGTCTTGCAGCTGGCTCACTGTTTTACAATCAGTGAGCCAGTCGTATAACTCCGCTATGGTTAATCGTCGGAGCTCTTCGAAGGAGACTCCACCGCAGAACTTGGAAATAGCAATGCAGACTTGGCGACATACTGCTGGATCGGCAGCAAAAAACAGTCATACGCCTTTTGCAGTTGCAGGTAATCATATTGCGCTAAGCTACCAATGAACTCGCGGGTCGTGTTCGTCAGGTTGGCAAACAAGTGCGCTTCATGCTCTGCGTTATCATCATAAAATTCACCGTTATGAGCCAAGCGGCTGTTCTTCTGCGCCAGAATGACATCGTTGGTTGTCGGTGGTCGCATGGTTAAAACGGTTTGTTCCTGACCATCGAGCTTCTGTGGTACCTGCAAGGCGATTTTAATTGGTTGATACATGGTTACTCCTAAATACCCAATGCTTTGTTGATACCAGCGCGCAGGTCTACGCCACCTACGCGCTCGATACCGCCAAGAATATCGATGTGTACTAGCTCAACGCCGTTAGAAAGAATGGTATAAGTGTTCCAGGTGATTTTGCAGTTCATCTCAGAGAGTTTTTTACGTTCAATCTCACCCATATCCAAGCCGTAAACTCGACCTGTTGCTTTAACGGTAAAGCTTTCAACACCATTTTGACCTTGCAGCGCGGAACGGAAAACAAACGGCTTTTCAAAGCCATTGGTTAAACCATACATAGCAATGGTTTCTGCATTCAGTTCTGCAATGGTGATTTCGATATCTTCTGGTTCAACAGCTGCCATATCGATTTTGATTGAGCCAGCCATACCGCCAGCTATGTATTCTTCAACTGCACGGTTTAACGCTGGCAGTTTTACTTTTGACACTAAGCCAAGTAGGCCAACGCCGTCCTGATACCAGGCATAATCGGCGAGCACTTTTGGTGGTCTGCGTTCCATGGGAATTCCTTACTCGAAGATTACGTCGGCGTAATCGTTAATGAAGTGGCTGGTGACCGTGATGTTTTGAGCGATACCAGGAGGAGTGAAGTCGTAATCCAGATAGAAATTACCCGCAATGATGGATTCCGGCGGGTTTAAATCAGGGTCGGCCCAAGCGGTTGCACCGTATAGATGCCCTGCTCGGGTTTCACCATCCAAACCTTGCTGCACGGAATCCGTTACATCTTCTACAAAAGTGCGCAGGATTTTACGGTCACGCGCCCATTTCAGGCTGGTTGTGATCATGTCTAGGATCATATCGTTGACACGCACATGCGAGTTGAACTGCCATTTAGGATCATCACTACAGCTCAAGTTGCCCCAAGAACGGTAGCCGTCATCGAGAATCACAGTGGTGATTTGGTTTTCATTCAGTAAATGCGCCATGCAGTTGGTATCACCATCTGCATAATCAATTGGAATTTCAGTACCCAAGGTACCGTTGATTTTTAGGTTGGAGATTGAGGCGCTGTAGCCGTAGTTCGGGTCCTGGTCTTTTTGGATTTCCAAACCGAGCATGTACGAGCTCATCGGAACCAAACGACCTTCCGCATTTTTCATGCGTGGCCAGAATAACTCTAAACGTTTGTCACCCCACAACTGACGATAAGCCACCGCTTCTTCGTAAGTGGTTCCCGGACATTCTCCAAACACTTTGCAGCGCAATCGAGTGGCGATAGGTAGTAACTTGGTCAGCACTGCTTGCTCTTTTAAGAAATCAGGCACATGCAATAAACGAGGACGTTTACCCGTAATAGATTGCACATCAAGAATGGCTTCAATGCCTGACTTTGCCCCCGTTACTGGGTCAACACCGCCAATGATATTGAGGATGGTAGCTGCGGCATCCACGCCTTCTTCAACACGGATAATCGCAATAGCACAGCGCTTTTGGTCGTAGACTGCTTCGAGTGCATCCGGCAGAGTGCCAGCGTTGTTACCCACCATATCGAGCTTAGCGATTTTGTGAATGTTACCTGCCACAAGAACGGGTTTGTTTAGAGGATAAGTTTCTGCATCTGCGTCTGGAGCGGTCCCCACAACAACAGCAAAAGACGTGTCGGCCATTTGCATTGGTCGCACACCACTGTTGTCGGTTACTCCAAAGATGCCATGTTTAAAGGTCATGGTGTAGTTCCTTTGTTGTTAGAAACTCACCTTCAGCGGCACTGTTTTCTTAAGTTTATGGGTTAAAGACGTGAAAAGGAGGGGTTATTTAAACATCTCAAACAAATCATTCGGACTAAACCGCCAGCCTGCTTTGCTGCCTTGCTTGATTGCGTTGAAGCACCATTCACTGCAGAACTGTCGGTTCTTGAGTTGGATGAATGGGATTGTTGAGGCTATTGCGCCTAGCAGGTCGTACTTTTGATGTTTGGTTTCATCGTAATAGCGTTTGATTTGCAGGACATCGGCATTAATGGGGACGAGTACCCAGTTATCTGTCTCGACATTGATGCGCTTGCAACGTACTCCACCGTCACGGCTGGATGATGAGTAACAGTCGTAACCCATGTCATCATAGTGTATGACGAGTTCAACGTGGGAGAACTCGCCTTTGGTGGAGGTGCGTGTCAGCCAGTCGGTAAATCGAAACAGCGCGGTTTTTACGTTGGTGACTTTTTTGCGTCCTTTGTAGAACGCTAAGCAGACTTTACTCATAGCTATCACCAATGGCTTTCAGGTTGTTGCAGATTTCGGTTGTGAGTGCGGTGATGGCTTCCACTGTCTCGCAGGCATCTAACTCGTATTTACGCATACGTTCACTGGCAAGCTGCTCTTGCAATGCGCGTAAACCGTCGGCCTGTTGCAGGATGATGTCTGTTGCTTCCTGCTCGGTTTTGTTCGCTCGCGTTGAGTACATGGTGATGTAGTTACCACACTCGCCTGTGTAGCCTGCTTCTTTGAACGCTATCGCCTGCGCCTCACGCTCCAGATACTCTTCTGAGAATCGTGTCCACTGCTGGGCGATTGTCGACGATGTGTTGTCGATGCTGGCTTTTGACGCTTTTAATGTGTCTGCCAGTTGCTCAGCCGCTGCGGTGGCGGTGAGTTCCCAGTCGCCTTGTTCAGCGTTCCATGTGTGGTAACTGGATGCTGGCTGTTTGAGTGTATAGTCATCCGTCACCAGTGTTTTATCGTCGAACTGTTTTGATTCTTTGGTTTCTTTGCTGTATGCGGTAACTTTCTCAAAGCGTGTTTTTATCTGCCAGTAGCATTCTGTATCGTCAGGCCAGTATTGCACCTTGCCGTCAGCATCGAGCATGGCAAAGTATTCATTTTCATCCAGTTCAATCTCAGGCAATGGCTTTGAAGTGGTGAAGCCGACTTTCTGAGCCAGTTTTTGTGATTTGATGTATTCGCCAGAAACTGAGCTAAAGTGATGTCTAAGCATAGCTGAATACTCCTTTCGGGATTACACGGTAGTGGTCTAGGAAGAGGCCCATGGTATCTGTGAAGGTATCTGTCCGTGCAGATTTTGAAGCATCAAATGACAGCGTGTTAGAAGCGGTATTGTTGAGGTTTCCACCGATCGTTGATGTTACTGTATCTTCAAGTGCTAACGCACCAACAGCAGCTACTTGACCAGGAGAGTTAAATACCATTCCTTCATTTCCCGAAGTACTTGTAAGCTTACCGGTAATATTCTCAATATGATCTTTTTTCGTCGAACCCGCGGCACCATAACCACCTGCGACTTTGATGTTCATCATCAATGCCCAGTCGTCGGTGGTGAAGGTGGTTGCACCGTCGCCCGTTCCCCAGTGGCCTGCGTAGGCGCGTGGGTCTGCATCAATGGTTGCCTGGTCTGTAAAGAAATCGGACGCGCTGACGATTTCGAATACGGTTTGGTAATCTGCTCGCAGTAGTTCGACACGACCAGCGGGTAACCAGAAATCTGGGTCTGGGTCTGGTCCCACAGCTGACATTGGCATGCCTTTGAAGAGCATGTGTTTTAAGAAGTCTGCGCGGGTTAGGTATTGGGTGTGGGGGTCTGGAGCATCAACGTGCGCTTTGTCTTTGTCATCCACATATTTACGTGTTGCCGTCACGATCGTTGGGTCAATCATGATAATAGGATCGAGTGATGTAACAGCGAACGTCATCTCGATGTAGATATCATTCACTTCTCCGCCATTGTTAACACCGGACAGAATTGGAATACGAACCGAGTTACCAACGGCGTGGAGGTAAGAATTGCCATCATAAACCGCAATCGCAGCAAACTCCCGCACAGCGACATCAACGATATTATCTGGAATTTTTGCCCAAACTTTTAACTGAGGGATACCGCCCTCTTCTGCTGGTTCAATTTTCTCCATCCCCGTAACTGGGATGCGAGTAATTTCATTGACCAATGTCGTTTGAGTTCGAGAAGGTTGAACATACTGGTCGTTACCATCACCAATCGCAATATGAGTAAAGGTAATCGACTTATTATTCAGCTTCCCGTTAACTTCTGCATTTTCACCGAGCAAGGTGAGAATTGAACCATAGTTCAGCGCAGATTCTGGAATACTCATTCTAACTCCAAGGGTAATGCGCCAGATCGAATGATCATACCAAGGCGAACAAAACTGACATGCTCAACGTTTACTGAGCTAACAATGTTTTCGGTTCGCCATGGGCCAGAGCGAATCGCTAAGCCCATTCGGCTCAATACACCAATATTGATAGGATTCTGGATTTGACTGGTAATAGAAATACTCTCTAAGTGAGAGCGTGTATTTTTGGCGTTATTAACTGCCGTATAGATTTGCGGTACCGTGTTTTCATCGATGTCGGAATTGCGAGCCTCCAAGTTAACTCGGAAAAAACCGGGGGCTAAGTTCGCTTCGTCATCAAACCATTCTGTGACGCTCAAACCATCATCTCGAATAGATTCGATGCTTTTATCCAGAGCGTAACGAGTCCCTTTTGTGGTGTGAATAGGGTTAGAAGCCGCAATAACATCGCGCTTGGTTTGCTCGCTCCAATTCTCATCCCAATAGTCAACGCTCATTTCCCAGGCTAAATACGGGAGTAAATCGACTCGGCACTGATATGGGTCGTAAAAGTTGCGAATGTCGCGTTCAATAAGAGCCAATTCTTCCCAGAACACTTGCTCCATGACTCGTTCCATCTTTGAAGCAGATGGAGGCAGCTTGCTAACGAATACCGATGCCATTACACAGCACCTGCCTGAGTAACGATGATGTCTGTGCAGTAAGGCGCCTCTGTCATTGCGCACAACACTGAAGCTGCAGGTTGAAGAATATTGACATCGATGACAGGCTGAAAACTCACATTGGAATCTGAGCCTTCACTTTGAACGTGGGCTGCTGCATTAATCAAAGACAGAGAGACTTGCCCACCAAGAACGTGTGTCTCAGTCACTAAACTCTGTAGTCGTTTGGTTGCTTGGGTGATCGTTTCACTTTCACCTGGTCCATTCGGCAACGTAAGCTCAACTTCAATCACATAAGGTTTAATGACTGCGGATTTAACCGTCAACTTATCGTTCAACGGTCTTAGGTTGTCCTTGCTAACATAGCCGTTTACCTTATCAAGCAAAGCTTGTGGTGCAGTGCCATCACCCGTTCTGCTAAGTATGTATAAATCGACGATGAAACCGTCTGGGCTATCAGGGTATGCATCCTGAACATCTTCATCTGCAGCTAAAGCATGGAAAATATAAGCTCCATCCGGACCTGCTGTTGAGAAGCTTTCTGGAGCCATTTGAACTCGACGGCGAAACTCATCATCCGTTTCGGTATCGAATTTCTCGACTGGGCGCCAGTCGGCTAAGCGTTGTAAGTTGTTGCCTGTCGCGTAAGCCACCATGTTTTCCAATGAAATATCCTGGAACTCTTGGCGAGCTCGGGTAACTTCTTCCCCCATTGCCGAAAAAGCGAAGTACAGCGGATCCCCCGCTTTAGGTACATTGGTATCCATAAGCTCAGCAAAACGAGCTAACATGCGGTCACGAGGAATAGACGCATCCAACTGCTGTACAATTTCAGGTGGCGGTAGTTGTGATATTTCAATCTGGTTCACAAGCTTAACCCCGAAATCTCTTCTATGGAGCCGTCAAAAAGTAGCTCAACTTCCACAGATAACGTCACTTGATTTTCTCCGTACTCTAGCCATGTTTTCACTAGTTTTAGCTCGTCAGTGAATCCGTTTGGAGGGTGAGCGATAGCGTCAGCCACGTCGGCATAAATATCGATAGCTAAATCGGGCGTGATATTTCTATCCACTCTGTCCGGCAAGTTTGAACCATAGGCACGGTTAAGCGGTAAAGAACCTCTGCGAGTTTTAAAGCAACGATTCAGACGTTGCTTACGTTCTGCCGCATCGGTTATCAGTAAGCCGGTATTTTCATTAATTCCTGTTGCCATCATTCACCTACTGCTTTTGGTTGGCTTTACCCGTGACTGGGTCACCGTGTTGATGATCATGGTTGTTGTAAATATCTCGGTCTTCTGCCATTGAACGGACACTGTCTGAAATATTTTGTCCAGCTGAAACATTCATAGCTGCAGAAATACTTCCAGCGGATGACGAGATATCACCAGTAGAGGTTTGTTTACCGTCATGCTCGATGTCGCCATCAAAGATAAGCTTGGGAGCGGCTAAGCGAATTTCTGTTGCTGCATCGAGATTGACTTTGCCAACTACCGAACCAGACAGAACTTTACTGCCCATGTCATACTGCAACCAAGTACCGTCGGGAAACTCCCGATAGAACAGATTGAGATCATCTTTCGGTTGGTCTTTTGAGTTCTGGTTCAGGCTGGCAACGATAACACCGCCCTGAGTATTGAACTCCTTCACAACCAGAACGAGCTCCCCCGCTTGATGAGGCGCAAAATCTTTCACCGCACCGGCATGACCAACATCTGATGGAATCCAACTGGTAGTTAAGTCAGTAGTGAACTGAACTTTATAGCGGAGAGGTTTAGCCTGAACTTCCACGATGGTACCGATTTGGATCATCTGAGATATTCGCCGCACCAATTGAGACTGAGTAAACTCATGCATTCTCTTCTGGCTCCAAATCTGACAATGTAAAATAGTTCTCTTCATTGCCAATGTCCGGCGAAAGCCCAACATGAATTTCAGCCGGTACTTCTTCTGGTCCTTCTGGCAACCAATCAATCTCACCACCGAAGTCATACGGGCCAGCCACGCATTCACAGATAAACCAACCATCTGGTTTTTCTTGTTGCTGCGATGTCATCACTTTCTGGATAGAAATATTGCCTGCGGCCGACGAGGAACAAAACAATCGCCACTCTTTTAAGAAATTGAGTTCTGCATCTTCAACATCGATACCGTCAGCATCTTTTCCACAGTAAATACGGCCAATCACCATGAAGTTCATTCTGGTGTTGTACACATCCCCAAGTGGGCTTTCACCGGAATAAACCAGCGTTAATATGCCAGGCTTTAACTCTTCGTTTTTATATGCGCTTCTATCTTGCCAGTTGCGAGTTACAGTGCGAGCTGGATAACGAGTTTCGAAAGCACTTTTAATGCCTTCCAGTATTTCATTGGGCATAGGTTGTGGCATGTTGCTCTCCTAGAGTTGAAAACCTGCAGCTCGCAAACCGTCATTCACCGAACGCTTGAGAATGTCGGCAACTTGGTCTTGAGTTTGTTCTGCAGCACGATCGTAGAAGTCATTGCCTTGGATGCCGTTCTTAGCAATAGAGCGAGCAATCATAAAAGCTAAATCTCGTTGATCGGCTTTTGGGTGTTTGGGTTGAATGCGTTTGACTCGAACCCAATCCAGAACTGATTGGACAGGTGGCATTCCTTGGGCATCGGTTCCCTGTACAACAAAAGCGTTGTAACGCAGTGAGCTGGTGATCATGCGTTGCAGTTCACCTTTCATTTGGCTTTTGATGGAATGAGTTAGCGTCGTTTCACCTTTTGGGGCTTCTTCTCGAACAGTTTTGGAAACTAAAGAGCCAGCAGTACTAATGCCAGCTTTGAGACGCTTATTAATTATGTCTGGTGCGGTCCTTAAAGCTTCATCCAACATCGACGTTTGTAAATCAACACTTAGCTCACGCATCTTTCACCTGCCGCTCAAACTGTGTCATCAGCTGCTCATGAATAGCTGCTGGCGTTCCGTTCTTAGCTTCACCACCAACACTATTACGCACCGAGACAGTTTTATTCAATTGATGAACCGCAATGTATTTCACCGCTTCAGCAATGCAGCGAAGAAGCAGCAGAGATTCATCTTGAACATCTACAGAAATGGCATCGTTAACAATTTTACGGCTACCGTAGTAGGTGTATGAGAAGTCGCGACCACAGCTCATCACTACTGATTCAGACGGGTAATGAGAAAGTTGCACCCACTTCTGGTTTTCATCACTTTCAATCACAGACAAGCGCGGTAAGTTACGAGGGTACCCTTGTTCCCAAGGTTGCTTCGCCCTTTGGCTTTGGCCATATAACACAGTTCGAACTCGAATCATGTCACTCGGTGCCAAATAGAGCATTTGGTTTGTCATGAGAGAAAAGGTCGCAACCTTAGTATGCGGTCGATAGCGGCTGAAATCAGATAAAGCAACATCAATAACCTGCTGTTCGAAGCCTTCTATAAGTTCGGCACTATCACTCAAAGATTTTTTTAACTGATCAATTAATGTGGCTAGCTGCATGGTTAACCCACCTGATTTTTAAACATAAAAGTACAGACGCTGGCGAGAATGCCTAGCAGTATCCAGATAAGATCACGGTTGTACTTGGTCTTTTCATTGGTACCACTCTGCCCTTGCTCTAAAGGTCTTACTCGTTCTTCCAATTTGTCGAAATCGCGATCTAAGCGCCCAAACTGGTTTTCCAAATTTGAGTGCTTGGTTTGTAGTTCAACCATCTGGCTCATTAGGTTGGTTTGCTGCTTCATGTAATCACGCATTTCAACACGGAAAGAGTGGAACTCGCCTTGTGATACAGGGCTATTTGACATTACTACCTCCGCGAATGGTCGAGGCGATACTCCCTAACACGCCTGCTGGCACCACACCTGCGGAGACTTGTTTATCTTGCGAACGTTTGTGAATGTTCAGCCCGAGAACGGTTAACGCCACACTGAATAAGCCCGTGAGTTTTGCAGCTCCGGTAAAGGCTTGCTCTGTGTATTCAGGGTGAATGATCATGAGCAGACAAATACCAAAGAACAATGATGACCAAGCTAAGCAAACGGCATAGCCAAATGTTGGGCGCCAACGACGAACATAAGCGTCGTCGCTCGCCAATTCGGCTTGCATGGTTTTATGCTGCTCGGTTAGCGCAAGTTTGCGCTCTGTACTTTCGAGTTCAGCTTGCTGGTAAGTTAATTCACGTAACCGGATACGCTCTTCACTTTCCATTTCCGTGATCTTGAGTAACGCGTCAGGATTGCGGCGGATTTCAGCTTCAATCGCTTCCGGTGTGTGTTCCACCCCTAGAGCATTCGCCACCAAGGCACCAACACCGCCCCCTACTGGACCACCAATCAAGCTACCAACCAAAGGCGCTGCATCTGCGATGAGTGATTTAACTTTATCCCACATAGAGACTCCTTAAGAAAAAAGCCCGAAGCTAGTCCGGGCTATGATTGGCGGGTTTACTGTTGCTCTTTAAGTTTGGACAAAGCTTCCTGGATAACTTTGAGCTTCATTTCATTGTCACCCGCTGCGAGCAGTTCAACTTGCAGGTCGCTTTCGTCCTTACCTTCTAGCGTTTTGGCGAAAGCTTCAGGCGTTAAGTCTCGCTCAGCTTTTCGTGTGGACAACTCTTCATCAATACCGCTGAGTAGTCCCTTACGTTTTTGGTCAGCCGCTTCAAGCTCTGATAAACGCGCCAGTTCTTCATCCGTCAACTCGGAAAAGAAAGGCTTAATTTCGTCGATCTTCTTCGTTAGGAGTTCTTCGAAAATCTTATCCTGGAATGCACCGGCATCCGCTTTGTTTGGATTTTCAAAATGGATAATTGGTAAGCGTGCTGCCGTGTTTGGCTGCACGACTGTTTGACCAAAGTACTTAGGCGTAATGCTGAAGTTGATGTAGAGAATAACGATTGCACGATTTACCTGAGCTGCAGCAGGAACAAAGCGCGCATCCACTTCACGAGTTTCACCAGGATGAATAGTACGACCACCGATATTGACGGCTTGCTTGGTAGTGTTTGTAAACGCAGTCATGATTGACATGATTAATTACCTTAAATTGGTTAGCAAAAAGGCCCCGAAACTGCATTTACAGTAACGGGGCAATGGCTCGCTCTATCGACCTGTCGCTGAATAGAACAGTACGCTGGTAAAGCGGTTACGAATTGGTTTAGGACAGTGAATTGCGTTGTACTCTTCACCGTAAGCTTCCTTACCACCTTTCAATTGACCATTGGCATCACGCGCTTCTTGCATGTCGCTCAGAGTGAATGGTTTCACCACTGAGTAAGCCATCGCACCTTTTTGGCCCATGATGATACGTTCATCGCCCAGATGCGTAGCTGGAGCGTTAGTTGAATACGCAGGCAGCGCTTTCACCATTTCCAGATCACCTTGTGCATTGGTGTCGGTACCATTGCGTTTCATCGATGCGACGAACTGCTCAGCGTTGGTACAGGTATCGTTCAAGGTGTGTGACATCAATAGGAAGTCAGGAGTGATAAAGCGATCGTCTTTCATGATGGCTTTACGACGGCCAATCGCCTGCAATAGTTTGTTGTAGTGCTTCTCTGGCGTTACGCCATCTGGAATATCACTGTCCACTTTGACGATGTTTGTTGCGTAGCTATAGCTGATAGACGCAGCGCCAGCGGTTACAGACTTCAACGCGCCAGATTCATCAACCAACACGAACTTGCCTAGGTTGTATGAGGTAACGATGTAGTAAGTGCCTGCGGCCTGAGAGCCTGTTCCATCAAATGGCTTAATTTGCGTTGCATCGATGGTGAGCACCATTGGGTTTTCTGTTGTACCCACGGTGTTGCCTTGCAAATCGTATTGCTGATGCGGCGCTACTACTGGGAACTGTGCTGTTTTGAATTCATACGAATCTTGCAGCTGAGCAGTGATTACTTCACCGTTCACCTCTGCAGCTAAGTACGAGTCAGCGACGCGTTGCATCGCATTGACGATGCGACGTGCAACCATCTCTTTGATGATGCGGCTAGCTGTTGCTACGTTACGGCCCCAAGCATCCCAGTTAATGGCTGAGGACTTGGAAAAATGCATGAGCTCGTTCGAGACTTCAAACGCGACTTTCATTGGTAATACGTAAGCCAAATCCATGCGCTGTGAGTTTTTCACTTTTGGAATGGTACCGTGCTCAAACACAATGCCATCACCCATAATGGCGGAAACATCACGGCTTTCGTATGGAATTTGAGTGGTTGCTGACGCACTGAAATCTGTCAGTGTTTGCACCAGCTGCAGAACATTGAGATCAGAGAGAGCTTCACGAATGACTTCACGTTGAACTGATACTGGCAATTCAGAATCAGACATAACATTAGCGCCACCTTGCCCCGCCAGAACTAGACGCTCAGCATGAATACGGCGGTGGTTTTGGCGGTCAAACTCTGCAAGTACCTGACGACAGAACGTAGGCAGGTTTTTCTCTTCAGTAAGGTGTAACTGACCTAACGCATAAGTATTGGTGTTGCGTAAGTTAGCGTGAATTTGTTCTTGTAGCTGTAAGCTTTCGCGTTGTTGGTCTGGAGTTTGAACCACTGAACCAGTTGGTGAGCCCATAAAGCCCATTTCGCTTAGCTGAATAGAAACCATTTTTTGGTTGCCATGAGCAATTTGGTTTTCAGCCAGTTTGGTGACTTGCTCATCAGACATTTCGACCGTAATCAGATCTTGTGCTTCTTTAAGCTCTTTTTTCACTTCATCGCTCAGGCCTTCGGCTTTATCGATCGCTTCAGTGAAGATTTTGACTTTTGCATCAAGCTTTTGCTTTTTCTCGGCTTGAGCTTGGGCTGTTTTAGTGGCTTGTTCGCCAAGAATACGCACGACATCATCTTCGCTTAACGTACCGCCAGTAAGCTTGATCACCGGCACAGATGAACTGCCCGATTCAGACAGCTGCTTGGCAATGCCTTCGATTTGTTCACTGAGTGCTTTTGCTTGAGTTTCTTCACTAATACCTGTCAGTGAATCAGTAAGTAGTTTAACCATCGCCGTGTGTTGCTCAGCCGACAGTTTGAAACCTTTAAGCTGCTTTTCAAACAGCGCAATTAGTTGGGTCCACATGGTTTTACGTTCCTCAGAAAATTTATTAGCTAGAGACTCGGAAAGATAGGTTGGGCATTCGTGAAGGCTGGCTTCACTAAGTTCGATTTTGTCCAGGTTCTTAATGCATGGTCGGGTGACCAAACCTGCCCCTAAGAGCGTTGGACCAAATTCTGGATACTGGCCGTTCTCTCCGGCTTCGTTGCTGACATAATTAGGATGTATTTCGGCAGACAAGTATTTGAAACCGTCTTTGGTGACTTTATTGATGCCGAGTTCGTACCACTCCACCTCTGCTCGTAAACGTCCACGGTCGGTAAATAAACGTCTTACCACCGCCCCAGCGCCATCTTCTGGCTTGTGTGCAATATCGATATTGATTTCTTGGCCATAAACTCCAGCGTTGAAGTTTTTGATCATGGAATCGAACATCTGCTGGGTCAGTTCAAACTCACCGTAACGTGGGTCACAAAATTTTCCGGTTCGGGTAATGGTGACGACACTGCGTTTATTTGAGGTATCCACCTTTACAGCGTCAGAAAGTAGATGAATCACACCTTGGGGTGCTGAGGATGAAAGCGCCAGTACAACACTAGCCGTGAGGTGAGACTTAATCATGAGATTTCCTTTGCCTATAAACGAAAAAAGCCCCTGAAAGTTCAGGGGCTCGGTCGCCATTTATGGACAGTTTGGAATGGGCATCTAACCGTTTGGAGGGGTTACAAACATAAAGTTGTCGGTTTATAGCGCATTTTTGGAAGTGCTAAATTTGTCCATTAAACCCATATGTGTATTATTGCATTGACACTAAATTAGAATTGGATGAACTATGGAAACAACTAAGCTAGCTATAATAATTGGCGTTCTACTCATTGCTTTATTTCTACTATATCGCAAGGCTAAACAGCTCCAAGAGCAAAATCAGGCTTTTGAAACTCGCTTTAAAGATGTTATCGACGCTGATAAAGAAAGAGATGCAGTACTCCTAGAAAAAGAACAAATTCAGCTTGAAACCAAAGAATTAGTCGAATCTTACAAAAGTAAAAGAACTCTTTACGAACACCTTACAGCCGAGCTTGCAATATACGAAGATGAACTGGATATGATCGAACAAGGTTTTTACAGACCTATGTTTGATTTTGATACTTCCGAAAAATTCAAGGACGAGATCAAGCAAATAAAAGACACCCAAAAGCAGATGATTAAAGACAAAGTGGCGATCTACTGCAATACCAATTGGACTGTCGGTGACAGTAAGTCTGAAGGTAAAAAAATGATTAACCGAGGAATAAGGTTAACAGCTCGGGCTTTCAACAATGAATGTGATGCTGCCATAGCAAACGTCAAATGGAACAACGTAAATAATATGATTGCTCGAATTGAAAAGGCTTTTGAAGCAATTAATAAGTTGAACGAAACCAATGATATTCACATTTCACCGACCTACCTTGAATACAAGCTGTTTGAACTAAGAGCTACTCATGAATATCAGTTGAAAAAACAAGCTGAAAAAGAAGAGCAGGCTGAAATAAGACGACAAATGAGAGAAGAAGCTAAGCTCGAACAAGAAATGCTGAAAGCTCAAAAAGAAGAAGAACAGTTCCAAAAAATGCTAGATAAAGCCAAGGCTGATGCTCAAAAAGCTAGCGGTGAAAAGCTAGATAAGTTGAATGAGCAAATAGCAAAATTAGCTGCTGAGCTTGAAGAAGCCCACGCTAAAAATGAGCGAGCAAAATCTATGGCTGAACAAACCAAAGCTGGTCATGTGTATGTCATTTCAAACATAGGCTCATTTGGAGAGAACGTATACAAAATTGGTATGACGCGTCGTCTAGAACCATTGGACCGAGTGAAAGAGTTAGGTGATGCAAGCGTTCCATTTACTTTCGATGTTCACGCTATGATCTACTCTGAAAACGCACCTGCATTAGAAAATGAGCTGCACCGTAAATTTGATATCCAACGTCTAAATCTTGTTAACAACAGAAAAGAGTTTTTTGCAGTTACTCTTGATGACATCAGAGAGGAAGTAATTAAGGTGGATCCTGAAGCAGAATTTTATGAGACAGCTGAAGCTCAGGAATATCGAGAGTCACAAGCCATTCGTAAAACGCGGGAGCATAAAGAAACACACTCTAAGAAAATGGACGAATTCCCAGATATGGAGTTCGCTTAATTTCCGTCTTCAAGAAAAAAGCCTGATAACTCAGGTTTTTTTTACAACTGGCACTTTTACCCAACGTTTACAACGGCACAATGCTGTACCTTCATGAAGCTTCACGCATCGAGAACGGATGATTCCTTCGCTATCACAAATGCAGTGGCCACAAATACAAGTGACCTTACTGACTAGCTGAGTGGTTTGGTTTAGCTGATGATTTTGATTTGGTGCAACACTCATTGTAATCCCCTAGCAACTGACTGATTGTCTCTAACTTTTTGACTGACGTAAGCATTATAAGGAAATCTACGTGGAAAACAGGGGGCAAGTTATTCACAGGCTATCAGTATCAATACCGTTACGTTTCAAAGCTGGTTCTACATGCTTCCAAGGCGTTGCAATCATATTTTGAGACAGGATATCCCGATGTAATGCGGATACCTTCTTATCATGGCCAAGCACCGCTTTTTGTGTGCCTCTGCTCTGCCCTTTTAACCAATCAATGCGATTTGATGTATTAGTTCTATCGTCTTCTGTTATTTCATCGATGAACACCACTTGTTCATAACTCAATGTATTTGGATGCGCCGGCCATGGGCTCTTTCCTTTGGGATAAACACCTTTTCCCAAGCCATACAAATTAACCCTGGCGTGCATATCGCAAATATCCCGCCTTGGGTGATTAGGGCTAAGTTTAAATTTGGTACCAACAACAAACTCATCCTCAAAAGCTGAATTCTGAAAAGCCATGCCATGAGCTCGGTTGATTTCAGTTCGCATCACTCGCTTAATTTGGTGATACGGTGCGCCTTGATCATCAATCAAGACATCTTTCATTTTTTTATTGAGTGCTGAGTTGCTTGCCATGTTTGCCTGTTGAGAAATCTCAGAAGGTACCGCCTCAGCTCTTCGTTGATATTCCTGAGCAGCATCAGCCGCGGAGTTGCCCAAAATAACCGCACGTTCTACAGCCTGAATTAACTGTTCTTTTGCGTTGCGATGAACACGCCAGAGACGATCGCTAAGCTGCAAACCATCTTTTTGCTTCATAGTTCGCACAGCTAAAGCCGCTGAATCAATAGACTGCGAAACTCGCTCTGCAGGGATAGTGGTTGAAAACGTATTACCACCGTTCTTGGCCGCTTCAACGATATAACCATCAACCATGTTCGATTGAGTGAGATTTATCTGATTAAGGATGCCTTCAATCTGAGTGGTAAGAGCCTGTAACTGGGAAAGTCGAACCATGCCTAGTTCATCTGCAGCATTGGTAATGAGATATTGAATTTCGACTAGTGCAGACTGATACAGAGTTGCCAGTTCCATCATCGCCTGCGCATCGA
Organism: Vibrio plantisponsor; assembly: GCF_013041605.1. Taxonomy (GTDB): domain Bacteria; phylum Pseudomonadota; class Gammaproteobacteria; order Enterobacterales; family Vibrionaceae; genus Vibrio; species Vibrio plantisponsor. Next base: position 151,386 of record NZ_JABEQC010000005.1, read on the forward strand.
GTTCATTGGTCGCCCTTTCTGCTGCCTGCATCGCTCTACGAATGGTGGCTTTTACCTGAGTACGTTCATTCTCGGCCATTGCATTCACCCGTTACTGATTGAAGTTGCGCTTTCGCCTTTCGGCTGGTTGTTTGGCGTGATGCTAACTTTCGGTTTTCCGTCTTCCTCATCTTCCAGTTCGTTATGCTCTGGATAAGGGTCATTGCTGTTTGCCTCTTCTTCTCGCATTGCCTCAGCTCGTTGAGTATCAACACCAGCTGCTTCCCAGGCAAGTTTACGCGGCATACCCAAAGCCTGATATTTAAGAGCCAAATCTGCACGTTGGTTTTTGCTGTCAGTCATACGTTCAGCGAATTGGATCTGGAACTGATAAGAATCTGGGTTAATGCCAGCTAACAATAACTGCAGCTTAAAACCATCTTCATAGGCATAAGCCAATGCGTCCTGCAATGAATCTATTTCTTCGTAATAATCACGCTTCAAGTCTTCGAGAACATCACGAGCTAAGTCATCCACATAACCAAACAAACCTTTTGGCGCTGGAGCACCAGAGAAGAAAGCATCAATCAGCAAGGTGATATCTGCGATTTGTTCCAGGTTAGCATCACCACCAACCGCGGTAACACTGAGTTTGTTACCGTAAAAGTCGGTAGCAATTTCACCAGATTCACCTTCTACTCGCTCTCGATATTCATCCAGAGCCTTTTGGTCAGCGCCATCTAATGAGTGAGCTAGCTTCTGCGGTGCTCGAGTACGACGACGAATAACGAGGTCTTCTTCCGTCATATTCAATTTCTGCCAAATACCGCGGGAAGCGTCCATATATGGGCGCCCCATACAACCCATATCATCGAAGTTATCAGGGTCTAAACGGCTAACCGTCAACTGCCACAATGGAAAGGTACACAGCTCTTGCATAGTCACTGGGTGAACCTGACGAAACGCTTTCTTGGTATCTTTAAAACGCCCTGTTTGGTCAACGATAGGAATAATGGTCTCTGTAGGCATACGCAGTGAGCCTGTTACCTGACGCAATTCATTGACGATCCATTGCAGAGGAAGGTTGCCCTCTTTGGCCAAACCAGCGGCATCACTCATTAGCTTCATGCGGTTGTTTATCTGCAGACGTAAAACAAACTGCTGCCATAGTTTGTTAATTCGTGGGCTTTCTTTACCAATCCAATGCAATTTCAAACCGCCTTTAGTGGCATCACGAGCTATACGACGGTGGATTTTCTTCACCCTTGGATCAACCTTATCCATATATCGAATAGTTACGATGGCAGCTCTTAATTGAGGGTCAATTTGCATTTGGTCATAGAGGTACTGCACCGAACGTTCCGGATCAGCAATATGACCTTTCTCTGTTGTTGCCTCTCCATGATGGTTACCTGATGTATTAGGCGCGGAAGGAAGAGGTCTATTTCTCAAGATGGCCCAAATTTGGGAGAACTTGCTCATCGTAAATTCCTTAGCTGATCGAATGCGCTTGGGGCGCCTAGAAGTTGTTCGCGTGTTTTATGGTGAATAGTGATGATGCTTGGTACTGGCGCAGCGCCTTGAGTAACGAGTGCCCAATGTGAAGCCATGTGCGCGTCAAATAAGTCATCACCTAGAGCTTTCTTCACCATCTGATAACTGCTGTAACTGCCCGCTTTCACAGGTGATGGTTTGATGTTTTTGAGCTGCCTTGGCAGGCTGACGTAATCTTCTAATGCTGGGTCAGTATCCCGATCATCAACGTAAGGAAGCACCATTTGACGGTTGTGGTATGCGCTACGTAATGACTGAGCCATTTGGTGTTTAGCCATGCCTTCAAAACGCAAAGGGGAAAACGCCCATTCTGGCCATGTGGTTGCCGTGCTCTCACCGCCACCAATACTTTTGCGGTCGATTTGCGTTAAGCCTTCAGCAAATAGATCATCGTTAACCTGCGTGATAAGCCCGATACCAAAGGCGTCACCGATGGCGTAATCAGGGCGAAAGTAACGCCAGAATCCGACCAAATCTTTACGAATAACGCTTTCATCCGTTCCCGGGTGCCAAGTTTTAGCGAAGATAACGACCGAAAAATTACCGATTTGTTCTTCGACAATCAGCGAAGAACGAGAGGAAGCTAGGTTTTCACCGTGGCCTGTATGGTCATAACCAAAAGACAGTACGCCACGTTTTTTGTAAACGGTGTAAGGTTCCGGCTCTACTGGTTCCAAACCAATGCGAACGCCAACCTGAATGGCATAACGAATGTACTTTTCCCAAATCAGGTTTTTAGCGGCAACGTTAATGCACAGCAGCTGACGAATGTATTCATCTTCCGGCAGCTGCTTACGCATCGACATGATGAATTCTTCATTCAGAATCCCGAGCTCAATACCAAGGTAGCAATCAACCGTTGGCAGGCAGCTATATTCGCCAGAATCTATCAACCCGCTGAGAGTATCAGCGCCTTTGAATACTCCAGTGATGCGGATTTGTGGTTTGTTGATGGCTGTTTTACTGGCACCTAAGCGGCGATTGGAGCCCATCATCAATAGGAATCGACCGTAAAGACGATCAGAATCCATATCATCAACTTCTTCTAATGATGCCCAGGTTAAGTCACCACCATCGACGTTGGCCATGATGCCGTAAGCTCGCGCTTTTGAACGGTTAGCGAATTCGTAGTAGGTGTCTGCCAGCTGCTTACGCCCCGATTTATACGCGATGTATCCGTTTAAAATGTCAGAGCGGCGAATTGCATCCAAATGATAACTAAGATTCACCAATGACTGGGCTTCACGAGGCGCAACAATACCGCCCTCCTGATCGCCATTGATAGCGTTGTACTCCAAAAAGTACATTTCTTTGACGGCAGTTTTACCAGTACGTCGGCAACTGTAATCAACCGTATTTTGGTGCGTATCCATTTCTTCCATTTTGAGCAACTGGACAGGGTCAAGCTCTACGTTATGAACATGTTTGTGCCACATGCCGTGGTTTCCGGCATATCGCAGAATCTCAGTTTCAGCCCTACTCTGGATTTCAACCCGCTCTTTCGCTGTAACGCGTTCAGCCATTATTTACCTCGCCATCAATGACATCAGCGTCTTCTGCAGAATATTCCTGATTGTGTTCCAGCAAAATGTCGTCACTTCTCACTCGTTGCTTAGAACGGGAGATCATGTCGCGTAATCCGTCCATCTGTTCTGACATCTTGCGTTGATACTCAAGTGCGGATTCACGTTCATCTTCATGTTCTAGCGTTTTGCCCATCTCGATACCGTGGTCAATTTGGACTTTAGGAGTCATGTTGAGGTCAGCCATCGACATGTTGTTTTTGCTTAACATCTCAAGCATTGGCTTGAGCAATGGGTGTGCTTTCACTTCCTCAATGGTTTCCGTCACGCCATGAGCATTTTTGTACTGTCCTATATGGAAACCGCCTTCTTTATCGAAGTCATAAACGGGATTACGCAAAGCTACACCATCAGACACGATGGTTTGCATCATGTCCTGAAATATCGCGGCCAAGTTCGCCTGGTTGATAGCATGCAGCTCAGTGAGTTTTGTTGGGTCATTGGACTGAAAGGCGATTAGGTGCTGCATCATCAGTTCAGTTCGTTTAATACAAGCAGGCTGAGTCGCGCAATAGGCATGGTCAACATCGCAGGTTTTACACTGCGGGTATTTGCCAGGTCGAGCAGGGAAAAACAAGGCTGTTTTTGCGTTGGCGCCGTGCTTAAGTGCGTTGAATCGACTGACTCCCCTGTTACTCACTTCCTGCAAATTTGCTGATGATTTGGCTTTGCCTTCCGTTGTTCTTGGTCCTGTCGCTGCCAGTACTGCACAGAACTGGCCGACCTCCCAAGGAACTTGCTGTACTTCGCGCTGACAGCTGTCGCAAATAGCGAAATATCGATATGGATGCGCTCGGCTTGGTTCTTCTTCAATGCGTGATGCTTCGCTCTTAAATGTGTAATCACAAGAGGCGCACTTGAATGTAATCATGGACTTTGGCTGTTTATGCTCGTTCATCACACCATTTCGCCTGATTTTTGATTGTGATTGGAGGGATCCAAATCAGTAATCATCTTTGAAGCTAAGTTGATGCGTGATTGCGACGCGGTTTGGCCAGTCCAAAATAAAAGGTGTTGTGAAACTTTGTACTTGGGAACGCCTGCATTAAGAAGGCTGAACATTAGGATGTGTTTTAAATGCGTATTCCAGGTATTAAAAAGAGGGACGTAAACTCGCAGCGTTCGTCTTCCCGGGTAGAAAGCAACGTCGTAAAGAGTTTTCCATATAAAGCGGTATTGTTCCGGAGATGTCGAATAGTAGACTTCAAACCAAGGCTTAGATAAACGCTGAGCATCAAGCCAAAGCTCAAACTCATCAGTGGTCATCTGCAGGTGTTTGTCCTTCAACTTACCAATTTGAATGCGTAACCGATGACCAGTCCGGAGTTCTTCTAAACCTCGCCACAACTCTAAAAACTTTAATGCTCCGATATGGTTCTGGATTTCAGCCCAATGGCTTGGAAGAGGTAAGCAGCTAAATGCTTTTTCTAATTCACGGTCACTTAATGAAAGTTCTAATTTGGTGTAGTTATCTAGGTACCTACCCCCCTCTATTGGCAGGGGTAAATCTTTATGCCGAGCCCCCACCCCATGAGTAGTGACCTGATGATCCTTAAGTACATCTAGATATTTTTGAATTGAACTGCACATTACCTAGTCCTTTATGAAAACTGTATCCAGTAAACACAAAGGCTCGGTCACCACAGTAAGCTGATGAACTGCGCATTCTGTTAGTATGTGCAGCTAGTGATACATATCACGTTTCAGAGTTTGGTCGTTTCGAAGGTGAGTTCTCAAGGCTCCCGCAATCGTCCGACAACATCCAGTATACCTGAGTTTAGAAAATAAGTTAAAGACGGGTTATATAAGTTCTAAGACGTTAAAGTGCAGTAAGGAAGTCTGTGTAGAGCTCTCAAATATTCTAAGATTGAATTGGTACTAACTAAGCAAAGCTATCAACAATTTCAAGGAAAGACAGATGGATGAAGAAAATGAAGTTTGCCACGTATGTGGTGGGTCTGGAGTAGGTAAAGCGACTGGACGTACACAACAAGAGTGGGAAGAAGAAGGTTGTCCTTATGACCCTATTCAATGTCAGCATTGCAACGGTTCAGGAGTGGAACCAAGCTGATATAACTAACGGGGAGTAATTAAACTCCCCCACAATTAATGAACGATATCTCTGCTTCGTTAATAAACAACCAGGTTTGGCCATTACATGCTACTTCTAATCCTGAATAAGGATTGAATTGGACCTGATGGCCAACACTAACCTCTTTAACTTTTGGCCCTGTAGCTGTAACGGTACCTCTGTTCACAGGGATGTCCGGAATCCAAAGTAAACCTTCAACCGGCTTATCACGCTCAATGACTACCCAATCGTGCAATGGTCTTAGCTTCATACCAATTTACCTTTCTTGAATTCGTTCAATAATGCCGTAACTGGAGTGTCCATCTTACTTAATGGGTTTCCTTTATCGAGAACATTAGTCATCTTACGCATCGAGATATGAGTGTAAATTTCTGAGGTCTTTGGGTCAGCATGTCCCATTAGCGCTTGGATTTGCAGTGTAGAGGAATCGGACTCGGCCAGCTCGGTACCAAACAGGTGGCGAATAGCATGAGCATGTGCCTGGTCTTCAGGAACTCCGGCATCAATAGCGTATCGTTTTATCATTCTATCGACTGCTCGAGTAGATAAACGACGCAACTCGCCTCGATGTTCCCATTCAGGAACGTGGCGATTACGCAAATTAACAAACAATACTTGATCACCGTTCTCGAGTAAGCGGTCAACATTTCTTAAGTCTTGGTGGCCAAGATATGCTTGGACTAAAAGCATGGCTTCAAGTGGTACCGGCACTAAACGCTCACGTTCACCTTTCTCTAATGTTCTTATGGCCAAACGCTCAACTTCACCATACTGATACCAGATTAACTGTGATTCATTCAACCCACACAAACCAGCAACCCGAAAGCCACAACCAATGAGTAATGCCAACATAGCACTATCTCGAACACCAGATAATGACGATAAGTCAGGCTGAAACAATAATGCCTCGGCACTTTTAAGCCCCATGAACCTTGGAAGCCTGCGTCCCATTCGGGGGTAAACCAAATCTTGAGCCGGGTTTTTAGAAACCATACGGCGTTTAGCAAGAAAAGAATAAAACCCTCGAATAGCAGCAACAGCAACTTTTCTCGATGCTGCTGAATAACCAGCTCGATGCAACCAGCCGCCAGAGAACTGCTCCAAAATTTTAAGCTCAGCGTTAGCAAAGTTTCCGTCCAGAAACTTCCCCAGTTGGTTAAGCAACCCTCGATATTTCCTCACTGTCCTAGCACTGCAATTCTCATTCTCCTGCTTCCAGGTAAGAAATTGATCAATTAGATCCGATTGGGTTGATGAAGCTTTCATTTCTTTGGCAGGGGCAGAAAAATCCATGGACTTGTGGGCTCGCTAAGTGAGAACTAACTGAAGCTAGTATTTACAAGGCTTTCAGCAATTTGGAGGGCTTTAAATAATCCATGGAAAAACATATGGAGCTTAAAAAAACATATGGGATAAAAAATGAACAATAAAAATTATCTATGGGGACCTATTTGCGCGCATTTCTCTTTTCCTAGTTATCTATCTCTCTCTTTTTATTAAATAAAGAAAGAAAAGAAAGAAGAGCAGCGCAAAATTGATCAATTTGCCAATACATGGAAAAACAAAGCGAATGCATGGGAAAAATAGACTAATGCATGGGCGTAAATTTATTACAAAACCAGTAGAAATGTGGCATTGAGAAAGATACTCCATATATTCACAGGTTTTGACTAAGTATGCGTGACATCGGAATTGACAGAGCAGACTCAAGCCGCCATCTTATTTTTCATGTCCAGAGCCCTGTCTGCGCGCCCATATTCTCTAAGGGGGTGCGGGGGACAGAACAATTAGGAAGTCGAAGCGCCTTTTTATGATGGGCGTTCTTTATATGGGGTAAGAGAACGTACGTTAGTGTATCGACACCTTAAAGAACGCCCTCTTAAGGGTTTTCCAACAAGATAAGAATGCACATGGCAACCAAAGGAGAACGCTATGTGTATACCTAAACCAAGAACTATTAATGAAATCATCCTTGAAGCTATGAAAAAGGAAGGATTCAGATCAAACCACGTTGATGACCTGGGCGGAGATACTACTTACGGCATAACAGAAGCTACGGCTCGTCGCTTAGGCTACAAAGACTCAATGGCTAACTTGACGCCGGAGATAGCCTATTCACTCTATCTAAACGAATACGTGCAACGGGTTAACTTTGACGACATACACGCAGTTAGTGCAATTGTTGGTGAAGAGGTTATTGATACCGGAATTAACATGGGTCAGAACACCGCAGCTGTATTCCTGCAGCGTTGGTTAAATGTATTCAACAACAAGCAGTCTTATTACAAAGATTTGGTCATCGATGGCCAAGTTGGTCCAGCAACAATCACTGCTCTGAAGGCGTTCTTAAGCAAACGTGGCCAAGAGGGTGAAGTGGTATTGTGGAAATCGCTCAACTGCAGCCAAGGCGGCCGTTATTTGGATATCACTCAAGCCAGGGAAAACAACGAAAGCTTCGTTTATGGATGGATGAGAAATCGGGTTGGTATTTAATCTTAGATGAAAGTTGAGGCCCATTAAGGGCCTCAACTTTTCTAGCTTAGCGCGCTATCACAATCACCTAGAAACACAATATTAGTGGCTGTTAAATGCAGTGTATACTTGACTAACTGCTCAGGAACATCTCTTAAGTGTTCTCCCTGCCCATGCCCTGCTTCTTTATTCCTAATGGTCGGAATACCACTACCTAATAATCCAGCAAAATTATTAAATTGTTCTTGTAGATAACTTGGGATTAGTTCCTGGTCAAGCCCAATTCTAATCAAATTTTTTGCAGTCGCCGTTTTCTGAAACTCCCAGCCTCTCTTGGTATAAATCGATTTCATAACGCTTTCAAAAGCTTTATTACAATCAACTAAACACTCTTCATATCTATTGTGCCGATAGTGTTCATGAGCAGATAAGAATTCGTCTCTTGCTCCTTTGTAGTTTTCCAGTATAAGAAGCGCAGGTTTAACAACCTCTGAATGTACATATTGAGAATCAACGCGAATTAATTGGCCGTTTGTATACTCGAAACCAAACCCATCTCGCTTCATTCTCTCATTGATTTCTTCTAAGGCATCGTCTGGACTTTGGCTTACGCCATCCGAATTTCGAAATGAATGCCAATCGTCCCTTACCCATGTATCGATGCATTTACAAGTGAGCTCAAGGATATCGAGAAAAAGCTCCGGCGTTCTGGCGTCCTGAATGTGTCGTTCAAGCCATTTAAAAGTGCCTGTTTTATGGCCGTACAGAGTAAACTCTCCATACTCTTTCGCCATTATATTAAACATGTGAGAATAAAGTTTCTCTGACTCAGTATAACCACTCCATTGACTTCCTGTATTCATCCCAATAGCCTCAGCTACTATATGGACTAACTGCTTTCTCAATTTATCACTTGCTTTAGTATACTGATAAAGCTCAGGGTACTTTGGTTTGTTTCGAGATGAATAAAGTTCAAAAATCCCCACACAACTCTCCAATGACTTGTTATTAATCACTTATTAACTATTTATACCTCAAATACACCTGTGCGCATATGACCAATATATCAATTGTTACATAGAGGCAGTTCCAAAACTCATCCATAACTTATTGATTTAAAAGAATGAACTTGCACCAAAATGCACTAAAAAAACATGCCAACACAATACTTATTTTATAAAAATCATACAGTTAACAATAAAAACAACCGTCATGGGGTGTCGGGGGTCGGAGGTTCAAATCCTCTCAGTCCGACCATACACCTAGAGCCCGTAGCTGAATAAGCTACGGGCTTTTTCGTTGACGCTAATAAAACTTTATCGCGTAAAAGTTAAAGCCAACTCCCTCTCGATGATTTCTTCCTCATTTTCCCAATAAATGTTCAACTTATTCATAACATTCAATCTGTTAAAAATGCCGAGAATAAAAAAATATCACTAAAACGTACATTATTAGAGCAAACAGTTAATTAAGGGCTTTACAAGATTCCAAGAGGTCGTTAATATGCGCTTCAACAACGGAGAGATGGCTGAGTGGTTGAAAGCACCGGTCTTGAAAACCGGCGTACGTTAATAGCGTACCTAGGGTTCAAATCCCTATCTCTCCGCCACTTTTATGAACTAAGCTGTTGATTTTTCAACAGCTTTTTTCTTTTCTACGGTACAAAAGTCCCTGATACACAAAGGTGACACATATGTACCTGTTCAAGCATACTTCTAGCGTCTACTATACTCGCGTAAACTACCCTTCGGCACTCCAGAAAAAGGGTTATCCCACTGAAAAGCGCATCTCTCTTTTAACAAAAGAGCGTAAGCTTGCCATTATCAGAAATCTTGAGATGAGCGCTCACTTAAAGAGCCTGTTCATCGATTTGCTTAAAGATTCAGATATGGATTTCTACACTTGCTCAACTTCTATCGATGCTGTTGTTGAAACGCTACGTAGCAATTATCGTGAAGAAGATCAAAATCGCTACTACGCTTCACTTCCTGCTGTTCAAGATGACATTCAACTTCCTAGACACATTGATCTGCAAGATGAACGTACTTACCTGCAAACCGTCTCTCCGTCATATCATTTCCGCCGCTGGCTTGCTCAATTTATTCAATCAAAATCTACAGAAGGTGTTGTCGCTTTAACGACTCATCAACTTCAGCAGCGAGTGAGCCATTTCCTCGATTATCTTGATAGAGAAGAGCTTTCTGAGCCAACAACAGGCGATATGCTGAGTTATATCGATCACCTGCGTTCCGAAGGTCGATCAGCTAAAACCAATAAAGACTATTTTGCTTCAACTAAGCAGTTTCTATCATGGTGCACGATTAAAGAATTTATTCTTGTAAACCCAGCTCAATCACTAAAGCCAAGTTTTAAAAATACGAAGCACGCTAGTGAACAACGCGAGCGCTGGAGCATTTCTGAACTTCACCATTTTTTCCTTAGTGAAGATTTCAAGCGCCAATCAGAAGATTTTCAATGGATCTCTTACTTGCAGCTATTCTGTGGCTTTCGAACTCAGGAACCTTGTCAACTCTATACAAATGATGTGCATTGCGATGAAGCTATTCCGCATATTTCTATAGCAGATTACTATCCACATCAGCATCTTAAAAATCAGCATGCAGTTCGCTATGTCCCTATCCATCCGTATCTGATCGAACGTGGTTTCCTAGATTTTGTTCGTTCTAGAACATCAGCTACTAACCAACCTTTGTTTCATTACTCTCCTCAAGGAGCGGATAACGATTGGTCGAAACTGTACCGAACACAATTTGGAAAGCTACAAACTCGATTAGGGATGAAAGCTAAGCAACGTCCCACAGCATACAGCCTGCGTCACACGTTTATTGATGAGTTAAAACAGTTAGATGAACCAGAACACCGTGTTGCGGAAATTGTTGGTCATGTTAATCCACATATGACCTTCGGTCGATACGGTAAGAAGTCACAGCTAGAGAAGCAATTTCAAATCGTTTCCAAAGTTCAAATTGGAGGTTTGTCATGCTAGATATCACGCTAAATGACCTTAAAGGGATTATTTACACTATCGACCAGTACTATGATTATCCTGAGTATGACTTTTCGCCTCTGTTCTATTTGGGGATTGATAGACATGACATAGTCGTACTCCGTCACGTCATTAGTACTCTCCGTCAAGTGCCTTATCTTGATATCAGTGATTTTGCAGGTACACCAGCGAAGGCTGTGATCAATAAAATTGGTGGGATTCAACGTCTAAAAGAAGCATTAGCGATAGATTATTACTCGTTTTCACAGTTTCTTAAAGATAACCCTATTGATGAAAAAACGGGGATGAGCTTGCCTTACTCGTTATATCTAAAGTTTGCTAGAGAAATCCGTCGTTCATATATGTCCGACGATGTGATGCTCGCATCTTCGTTGTGCGTGCAATTTTCGGACGGACTTCGAGTTCAGGCGATCCCATTGCCTAATCATCGTCAGACACGGATACCAGTTACTAATCAAGAAGCGGCGCATGTTGCAGTAATGCTTTATAGCGATAAGTATCAATTTCGGAGCTATGATTCATCGGCATCAATGCTCTCTTTGCTTTGCACAAGCCAAAATCGAACGGTTGATATAGAAGTACGATGCTGCGCATCACAACTCATGCATCATCAATATCCGGCTTTGTGTGTCAATGATGATTTGCCAGAGCATTCTACCGTCCGGAACCGAAGAAAACTTGTCACTTTTTCGCAACGGATACTTCCGTTACTAAATCATTAAATGTTCTCCAACATGGGCGCATAACATTGCGCCCCTCCCTAAAAGGAATGACATTATGCGGAAAATAAAGACGATCACGGTCAGTCATGCATACAAACCAAAGTTTGACCATTTAGTTACGCACAGAGAGCAATGTGGCTGGAAAATTGTAAATCCAGTGACTGAGCATGACGGACGATATTTTGTGGATATGGCAATCGAACAACATCCGATAATCTATACGAGTATTTCCGGTATTCTCTACCCGAACGATGATAAGTCCCAATCAGAGGCTGTAGATGCGTACCATGCGGGGAAATTTACTGATATCCAGTTTATACCAAGTGCAGTAAGTCAGATGGTTCAACTTTTAGACTCAACAGAATCACGTTTGAAAACTCACTCAATGTGGAGATATAGGCTTTTTGGTGAAACGGATCAGATGGGACAACTTTTCTTGAATAACGGCTTTCAGCCACATCACCTACATCCCGAATTTTTTGTTCCGTTTAAGGGACGTGACGGATTCAAGGAGTTGGATATCAGCTTTTCAGTTAGTGATGATGCGTTGATTAATATTGTGCTTGATACTTGTCAGTTAGGGCTATCATCACCATTTGTTAGCCACAAGGTTCATTCTGCGTCTAACGGACTGTCTAGTCACGATATAGACGTTATTCGACGGCTGATTGATAGTGAGGTTTTGTGATATTTCAGAGATTGTAACTGAAATTTGGTTATTTATCAGTGATTAATTTTACTTACAAGAAAAGCTGAATAATTACAAACCTGAAGAGCCGCTAGACTTGGTGCCCAGTATTAATGGCGCAGATTATTTTGGACGTTGGCTCTAAACCTAACACAGTTAATTTGATGTTGATATTTTTAGTTAGTTAACTTATAGTTACTTCAGACCAATTAGGGTCACGCGTCGTCTGGTACGGCGGGACATAAGCCACTTAGAGTGGCTTTTTGTCTTTTTATGGCCTCGGAAAGCAATAGTATTTAACTCCCATCGTGCTTACATTTTCAACATGAGCATCAACGATGAGCTTATTGTCCATTAGAAGGTTATATGGTGGATATTCTGAGTCATATCCCCCCTTTATTACAGGGTATAAGACAATATCTGCAAGTTGCATCAACCTACTCTCTTTTGTTTGAAAGATGACTTTTTTCGTTACGAAGCTAGCTAATTCATCTCCCTCCACTGGAGAATATATAGCGCTTCTCGAAGCATCAAACTCCATACCTTGAGTTCGTAGTACATCGTGATAGTCTTGGATCTTCTTGTCTTCTTTACGTCCGGTTTTTTCAACATGGACAATTAACTTGGTTCCTCCTATTGAGCGTACAAATTTCACTGCTCTCTCTATTAATATTTGATAGGCGCTTCTACAAAGCTGCCACTTATCTTCGTATACATCTGAGTAACGCTCATGGTAACCAGGTCGGTCAACTACGCAGGCATGTGCAAAAATGGGAAGACCGGTAATCATATTCTCCAAGGCGCTGTAAAATTCTTTAGCTTTTTCATCACACTTTAACCATTCGAAGTGGTTTTTTTACATCGGATTTTTGTAGAGTGTAAATGGTGTTTAAAAGTACCATTGGGGCATTCTAAATTCTGACTAATCATGAATTTCTTGTGTAGTTCCTTCACATGTTCAATATCGTCTTCGGCAATGAGAAAACCGCCTAATGCAAACGCATCCAAACCATCTCTTCTTGTTACTTGACTCTTATCTGGGCATGAGGAACCACTATCATCAACAAATAGGAAAAAAGTCTTTTGGGTTGTTTGCATTATAAGTCCCTTTAAACGAGTTCTTTACTTATGATACTACTGGCTTATATTCACGTAAACAGGCTTGTGTGTATTTTGATGCTTTACCTTGGATAACATGTTAGTTATACACAGTTAAATGTAAAAAATGTTCTTTTTATTGTATTTTGTTGAATTAATTGTGGATAACTTAACAAAGGGATAATGCGCAGACAGGATATGCACCTTCTGACAATAAAATCTATAAAAAGCTAAGAAGGCTAACGTCAGCAGTCATACGTTGAGTAGCAAATGTAAGTTGTCGTAAATGAGTTCGTGGCTTACAGAGTCATATCATTTTGGTTTGCAGTTGTGTTCTTTTTAACTTTGATACTATTGTCATCAAGAACAGAGATAACACTGCTAATTAGTTGCTGCAATGGCTCTGGTAGCGCCTTGTTAAGCTTATCAACCACTTTCCCTATAAATGACTTTAAGCTATCTCTTTTTGCGCTATTCTGCGTTTTCTCATAAGAAGCGAGAAAAGCTTCTCTCAGCAATTGTTGTACTAAATCACGATCCCTCTGATTAACTTCATTTTGAAGACTCCGAGTCCGCTCTAGTTGCGCTTGTTCATCCTGGCGCTGCTTACGAACTGTTTTTAAAAGGAGCGTTTCTTGTTCGCCATCTTCAATCGTCTTTTGCACATCTTGTTTAATTGATGTCAATCTCTCTTCTTCAATTTCTATTTGCAAAAGTACGGATTTAACAGCTTTCTCACCGAGGTTTATCCCTTCCCTGAGTTCATTGATATGCGCAATCTTATTCTGCTTCTCCTGCTCCAGTTCATCGAGTGAGACCTGCTCCATAACAATGTTACTTTGATTCGCTGAAACCAATTCAACTTGACTCACCAGATCTTCTAGCTGCTTCGTATAGAAATTGAATGAACGCTTGTTTTTCGGCAGTTTCGACTCTCTGATCATATGCTGATAGCGTTCTTGTGCTTTCTCTGTATCGTCTGTGAACTCAGCCTGTAATCCTTTTGGGTTGAGCAGGTGATCATTAACATAGTCTTGGAACATTTGTTGAAAATAGCTACCCATTGCACCAGTTTCATTGTACTTAAGGTCACCATCTTCAGATAAAGTTTCAACCTCTGGATGGTTGTTTCTTAGATATTCATTGATTGCTCTAATCTGAGATTTGCGTAAGTCGTAGCAGCCTGTTTTTTCATTTCGTCCAGACAAATAGTAGTGGACATGCGCACCAACATTTTCATTTACCGCTCGCTCGTCATCATGCCCACAAATAGCTTTGATCGGATAATCAGGAAAATGGGAAGTTAAAAACTTCTTCATAAATAAGATGTACGATTCAAGTGAGATAACATCTGTTCCAACTTCCCATTGCCGAGGAATCTTAAATATCCCTTCTTGCACGAATGTTGCTGTCTTAGGGGCTGCATCATTCAATAGATTTAACGCTTCAATGTACGTCTTTATTTGCTTCACTCTTTGCTGCTTACGTGGCATCGAACATTCTTCAAACTCTCGGACTATCCACTCCTGGTCAAAGTCTGATATGTAATTGCGTTTATCAGTAAGTAACACTTCAATTAAAGCTGCCGCATCTCCATAACCTTCATTAGTTAATGTCGCTGTCGATTTTTTCAACGCACACCGAGCTTTGTACATTTTCTTTTTCCACTTTTGCTCATTGTGAATACGTACGCTTGGTATGATATCTAGCAGTAGATCCATTTTTCTATCATCATCTAAATCATGAAGGGGAATGATCTGGTCATTGTGGTAAATGAGGTTTTTATCTGTAAGTTGAGGGTTCCATTCCAATATTGCTTTGTCCCGCATAGAATCAGGATTAATTCTCAGTGAATGAAATACAGACTTTCGACACTTCACACGATCGTTACTTGAACTTATATAGTTAAGATGACGATAAAGTTGGCGTATAGTTTTTAATTCAGTAGACATAGCAACCTCCAGAACGGTGGTTGCTAGAGAGTTGAGAGATACGTCTCTCACCAGCAGAACCTATCCCATCTTTTTGCTTGCAAAAAGTGGGATAGGTTCGTAGCTGGTTACTAAGGTGTTCGACTTTCGTCAAACCACTTATTCCGTGCTCAATATACACTAGTGAATTAATTAAGGAATAATCAGAGTGCAACGCACTCTGATTAACTCTACAGAGTTTTAGTAGTTTCATGTTTACCGCCTATTTATATAGATCTTATTTTATTTAATTGGTATCAGTACCATCGATTTTTTCAACGATACCTTTCGCTAATTTTTCTGCATCAGAGCAAGGTTGTTTATTAAATGATGAGTAAAGATGATTTATGGAATTTATGATAACTTTTAATTCTTCCACATATTTCTCTAAGTCGGAAACTTTTCTAGTGAGCATTTCTTTTTCAAACTTTAGTGTATCTACACGATGATTATCAGTTACTGACTTTTCTAACCTTATTTCTAGTTCCTCTATACGTTCTGATAAGATTCTATTTTCTGTACTTAACTTAATAGCCTCTTTTTCATACTCGAATAATCGTTGAATTTCATCATGTTTCTCAGAAACTTCCGTATCCTTTGTTGATAATAGTGCCTCTAGTTCATTAATCACTTCGAGTAACTGTTTCGTTTCTTGCAGTGCCTTCTCAGCATTTCCTTCAGCAATTTTACTGCGACTTTGAGCCAAAGCTTGAATCTCACCGTCAGTTTGCTTCCATAGATAATCCAACGCTTTTTGAGTACTTTCGAAGCATTGCTGCTCAAGGGTTGAGAACCATGTGGGTTTTGGTCGTTCAATAACTACGGGGGCTGATTCTTCTGAGAGGACATTAAATGCTGTTCGCGCTCGGGCAAACTCACCACCAACTCTGCTTTGCAATTGTTTTGCGCAAGACGGTATAGGATCGGATTCATAACCAGCCGCATAATCCTCAAATGATTTTGCTTTATTTGAATTACCAATACCATCTGAAGCTAATTGCGATAAATATTTCTTTTTTAAGTTATTTAAATCACGCATAACTTACGTCCTTACTTTCTGAGTTAGAAAGGAAGTAAGTTAGATAGTTAGAAACATAAATATCTGAAAATAGGGAAAAGGTACTTATTTTTGTTTTTAATGTGATGTCTACAATAATTGTTATTTTCATTTTGGTATTACCATTTATACAGTCAACGTTGCATTGACTTTTATTATTTGTATATATCTTACTCATCCTTATTTTGTTATGTCAACCGATTTTTAATAAAAAGTCCATTGGTTACAATGACTTAAATTATACATGCTATGAAATTTGAGTTAACTGGATACGATACTGTTCTGAAGGGCATTGTTACGAATTTTCTCGATTTCTTGGTTAAATTATACATGCCGATTAATTTGAGTTAACCATAAGCTATTGTATTTAAATAAAATATTGACAACATAAGTTTGAAGTGGTTATCATATGTACAAATAGAAGAGAATCGAAGAATTCTCTAAGGTACAAATCGTGAAAATCCTTAAAAACAAACAATATAGTGAAAACAAGGTCGGCTACTTCATAGATGCATATTTATCATCTGAAATAAAAAAACAAATGCCATCTACTTTCAAATCAAATAAATCAAGATGTAAATATCTTAAAGAACATTTCGGGAATATGGATATTTATAATGTAACTTATCTTGATGCATTGAATTGGATAAATATGATGCATGATAAATATAAAAATAAAACTATTAATGAATATCTATCTGTAATTAAATCGGTATTTAATATTGCTCTTAAAAATAAAGCCATTGGAAGTAATATATTTGAAAGCTTTAGTACATTAGATGTTTCTGACTCAGAAGTTGATCCGTTCACAAAAAAAGAACTTGCTAAAATCATCAATCATAAGACAGAGCGCGATAGTGAAAAAATAATGACTCTCGTAGATGCCACAACGGGTTTAAGATGTTGTGAATTGGTAGCTCTAACTTGGGATAATGTTGATTTTGACAAGAAGATCATTCGCGTAAGAATCGCTAATGTTGATACAGTTTTCAAAATACCGAAAACGAAAGGTTCCGTGAGAGATATTGAAATCAGTGACATCACCGTTTCACTACTGCGGAAACAATATGAAATAACTGGTAAACGTGATAGGGAGAGTATTGACGTCCTACAAGCTGACAAGAAAACATTTAAGAAAATGTCGGTACAGTTTGTATTCATCAATACATTAAAAAATGAACGATTTATCGACATTAAACAGTTCCAAAAATCGTTCTTTACAGATCTATTAAAGACATTAGGTATTAGGCATCGCGGACCAAGTCAACTGCGTCATACATACGCGAGTCAAGCATTAAGCGCGGGCATAAGCAAAGAATGGATAGCTAAGCAGATGGGGCATACAAGTACCCAGATGGTAACCAAACATTACGCCCGCTGGATCAAAGAAGATACTCCCGATTTTGCTCGTCGTAGTGATGCACACATGTCAGATTTATTTCCTGATGTGTATGTTGAGTCTGAAGGTTCAAATAGTGAACTGCCACAGGAACTTGTTCATCTAGTTCAGAAGCTATATACAAGACCTGAGTTGGTAACGGTGCTTAAAGCACTTCAATAACTCCTTCTTCTTTCTCGTACAATGCCCTGTTCTATGGGCATTTTTTATTAGTTATTTCCACTGCCACTACAAACAAACCTTTGCCCCATTCCATGCTGCAACTAGGAAGAAATCCTTCTCAGTTGCTTCAACTCATAAGTTTTTCTTAGTAGTTGTTTTCTCACTAACCGCGACAAACTTCTGCCCCAAACCGCGTTAGAGTAGTCCTTCATAACATTTTGATGAAGCACTCTTTGACTAAGTTGACCTAATGTTTCTAGTATGAAATACATGGTCTATCAAGTTGGTGACAATGCAGTGTTGGGAGCAAAAGGTGTTCTATGAAATCAGAATGGCTAAAATTTGAGTCTCGACTTGCTGGCTGGATGAAAAGTTTTGGCTCCGAGATTTTACAATTCACCAATGGTTATCAAGCTATTCCTGGTTTTCCGTCTGACGGGTTCCGAGCTGATGGCTTATTAACTGACGGTAAAGTTGTTGTGGCTTTAGAAGTTGAAGTCAAACAAACTCACCCCGATACGAATGTTGGTAAGTTTTGGCTACTAAATCAATACAAGTCATACGAAAAAGTGGTTCTATTCCATGTTTATACACCGGAATACAACTCATACCCTTGGCGCCTTGAACTCGGGAAGTTTTATGCATCAAAAATGTCTGAAGAACTACCTTTTGAATACCATCTTCTAGATTTGCGTCAGACCGAAAGTATAGACAGTGCATTTGACATGGTAACTTGCGCGATTGAAGGAAAAATACGCTCGGAGTTCAGTGGAAACACAGCTCAACTATGACTAACCTTTGCCCCAAAGTCAGCCAGCCTCAGATTTAGGACATACTTCTTTTGTCATTATTTGACCTATTTTTCTAATAACTGAATATGTGGTCAGTTGTGTATGGGATATTATACCGACACTGTCTTCATTTTGAATTTTGTATTTATTTTTAATCTAATAAAACAATGAGATAAGTGATTGTATTCGGCATTTTTCTCTACACTTATATGGAAGGTGTCTAGTTAAAAGATACTGTTAGTTGTACTGTTAGCTTTGGAGAAATAATGAACGGTATATTTTATAACAACACAATTACTACATTGCCGAGATGGGCCGAACCTTTACATTTATCTCAGCCAATTGGGTATGCTTATGAAACTGCGACCCACTTTGTGCATTTGTATGGTAAAGACCATGGCTTGAACGTAATTTCTGTTGGCTTAACAGTAATTGAGCAAAAAAACGGTACCTTAGTTGATTGGGTACAAAGAGTATTTGGTGCTCAAAATATTCAACCCTTATCTTTACCAATTGGTGATACTGTTGAAAGTCTTTGGCGTCCTTCGCTCTATTACTCTAACGACATTGAAGCAGCCTTAAATATTGATCCATATGAGCAGCGTTCAGCAGAGCAGGCGCTACGTGTCCTTATCGAAAAACTTGATGATATTCTCCTCTATGTAGAACCGAGTCCAAGTGGTTTGGCTTCCTATGGACATAAAAGTAGAGAGTTACTGATACTTGCTTGCACAGAGGTTGAAAATTTGTGGACTTCAATTTTCCAAAAAGCAGGAATTCCACCTTCAAATAACCGAATGTATACAACTCAAGACTATGTAAAACTGTTGCCTAAAGCAGGATTGAACGAATTTGAAATAACGTTTAAGAACTACAATGGGCTACGTGCTTTTCAACCTTATGCAAACTGGAATGCGCAGCAACCTACTCAATCTTTAAGCTGGTATCACGCATACAATAAAACTAAACATGACCGAAATGCATCATTTAACGAAGCAACGTTAGAAAATGTAATGGATGCAATTTCAGGGGTTATAGCTATGTTCTGTGCGAAGTTTGGTCCTTTTTCACTGTTACATGATAACAACGCTCTATCTTCTCTTATGAATCAGCATTTTCACATTAATCTTAAAGATAGTGACCACTCAACATATTATGTTCCTAAAATATCTCTACCAGCAAATACAAGGAATGACTTGTTCTTATACGACTGTTATCGAGAGGGACATAATGAACAGTGGAATGTCCAACCATTGGTGTTATAAGTACAACAAACAAGCATTTAAGAGTGATTCGCAACGCTTGGCAGTTTCGCTTCTCTCAAGTATAGCCAAACGTCGCTCACACCTTAATGCGGCGTTAGTCTACCTATTGGAGTTTAGAGAATAATGTTAGAAGTAATAACCCTATTGGGTAAAACGATAGCTGTTATTTCAGCTTGTTGGGCTATTGTCTCAGGAGTTGGAGCGTGGAAAAGAGAGTTTATTGGAAAGCGAAGAATCGAGCTTGCTGAAGAAACTTTGGCTGCATTTTTTGAAATTAAGGATGCAATTGCGTTTATTCGTAGTCCATTTGCATCTGTTGGTGAAGGTGAAAGTCGAGTAGTCGGTGATCGAGAAAAGCCTGAAGAAACAGAACTGCTTAATCGAGGGCATATTGTTTTTGAGCGCTATGAAAAGAAACGAGAAGTCTTCATTAAATTTGAAACTCTAAAGTATAAGTTCATGGCAACTTACGGTGAAGATAGTGAAGCGATTTTTAAAGATACGAATAAAACTGTAAACAGTATCTTTAGTTCGGCTCGCCTTTTAGCCACTCAGTATTGGCAGCGCCAAGGCAGGGTTCAAATGTCAGATGATGAATTCAAGAAACATTTAGAAGGCATGCAAAAGCACGAGGATGTCTTCTGGGACACTTGGGAAGACGATGATGTAATTAGAAAGCAGTTACAATCAATACAGAATCGGCTTGATGCTGTTGTTGCATCGACATTTGAAGAGCCAATGCCGACTTATAAACTTCTAACTAAGAAGCTTTGGTAACGTTAGGCATATACTGCATATACGAGGAAACAATGATGGAAGCCGTTACTTGGGGTTTTATTGGAACTATTATTGGTGCTTTAGCAAGTATTGCAACAACAGCGATAACTAGTTGGAGCTCTCATGTTTTAAGCAACAAAGCTAAAGAACATGAAAGACAAGAATTTGCCAATAACTTTCAAAGAGAAACAATTCTTGAGCTTCAAGCTGAACTATTAGTGTACTTTCGGTCTTGCGGACAAATTTATAGAAGTGACAAAATAAACTTTGAAAATACAGGGCAATGGGGTAGTCCAATATCAGAAGAACTAAACGTTCAAAATAGAGATCTAAACGCCAAAACAGCCATTCTAACTCAACGTGTCGCCAATGATGAACTTAGGGCTAGCGTACAAGTCCTGAAAGACAATTGCACCAAGTGCTTACTGGCAAAAGATGAATTGGAGGCGACAGCTTATTATTTAAGTGCTTCGGATGATTATACTAAGACCTGTGAATTAATGGGTAGAGTATTGCGGTCTACGTATTGGCAACCAAATTCCTAACAAACGACTAAGGTTTCAAGATACTTTTTATTATCTGAACGGATGCCACTAAGTCATTTTAGCTAAGAAGCTTTTGTCCAATTATGAGTTTCGCTCAGTGCATTGATGGAACTGGTGATTAACTCAAATTGTATGAATTTTGACATATATGCTTGACTTTTTACCAACTAAACCCTAATTTCTAGTGTAACAACTTCGTTCAACCGACTTTTGAGTCGTAGAAAAACTTGTTTAAATATCAACAAGTTAAAGTGATGGCGATAGCTTTCAAATCCCTATCTCTCCGCCACATTCTAGAAAAAAGCCTCTGATTTCAGAGGCTTTTTTATTTTCTAATCAATTAAATTCTTCTTTTGCCTGAGTCTCTCAAATTCACGACTCAACATGCCTATCGCAACCTTCCAAAACCATTGATTGTTATTGAGAGCTTCTTAGCACAAAAAAGAAGAGCCAACATGTGGCTCTAATTAGCGAGAACTAAAGAGATGTTTTTCTTAGCGGCTTCGTATTGAATTAGATAATTCGCTTCAACTAGCTCTTCTTCGGTAGACAATTTAACGATAACTTCATGACACTCTTTTATCTTGTCAAAAATCTTATAGTTGCCGTCATATTCGATAGGACATTGCGCGATGAACTTAACAATGGCCATACACAGCTTTCTAGAGTTAGGTGACAGCTCGTGCAAACGAAAATAAAGGTCAATATACTGCGTCATTGCCTCTGAATCCCCTGGCGTTATTACAGCGTCAGAAATTTGCTTGCGAAGCGCCTCTATCTCTTCAATCACATCCTGCAATCTCGATTCAAAGCTCAACAGCATATGAGTTTGGCTTCGTAAAATACTTGGATGCTGGTTTTCGTCCATGGCAATGCGGCACTGGGGCAATATCTGCTTAACTTCATTAAAGTACGAACACTGCTCCAGCAAATACCCAAGATGGTAAATGTCATAGAAATGCATACTTTTGATGTGTTGGATCACGGGCTTAAGTTCACTGATCGCTAATTTTAGATCCCCTCGAATCAGAGCGATGTGTGAAATAATCAAACGATGTACATGTTCAAGGCTAGGTCGTTTTCTCACTTCATCAATCAGTGGATTAAGTGAATGTAACTGGCGTTCAAAAAGACTCAGATTCTTTATGCCTTTCGCTTTATACAAATAGCTACGTACTAAGTTGAGCTGAGTAAAAACGCTACCTCTGAAGGTATTTTTATTCTTCTCGTAGTAGCGCGTCATGTAAGTGACCGCATCATCGTAGTTCTCGTTAGCCAATGATAGGTTTGCGATCACTAACTCACGCTCAGCACCGGAATCTAACAACATAGCAGATTGCTTAAGATGCATGATGGCTTGCGGAAGATCGCTATTCAGTACAGCAATACTCGACATTTCATCGTGATAATAAGGATTATCATCCTTGCTTTTTACTGTTTCTAGAATCTCTCTCGCTCGGTTTACATCATCAGTTTCAATGAAGGTGTTGGCTAATGCTGTCTTGATCCAGTCGAAGTTGTCTTCATTGAGCATTTGTTCATATTCGGTTCGTGCACTGTGATACTCCTTACAACGAACCAAAGCATTAGCCTTGAATTTGCGGATTAATTTGGAGTACTCAGGACGAGTTTCCAAGCACTCTTTACAAGCTTCTATTACAGCGTAGTAATCGTGCTTAATAAGCTGCTCATAAATAGGCAGCAATGCCCGTTTGCGTTTAATTGCATTGGTTAAACGGTCAATGAAGAACTGATTCTTGAACGGCTTCAATAGATAGTCATCCGGCTCAGCATCAATAATCGAGCGCACAACGCGTAAGTCGTTTTCCCCGGTAAGGAACATGAAAGCCGTATGTGAAGGGAGTAGTTTTAAGTGATTAAGCTCTTCTAGCAGCTGAAAACCATTGATAAAACTCTGAAAATTGTAATCACAGATAATCAGGTCAAACTGGTTCTGCCTGCACTTCGCGATCACATCCAATGGTTTATAGGCACAGTGAATTTGCTCGCAGCCAAGCTTTTTGAGCAACGATGTAATAGTGCTTGTCACCAACCTTGAATCATCAGCAACCAATATGGTGTAATTTTTGAAGCTTAAAGACATTTGAACCCCTCCGACACTACATAGTATCAGACAGAGTCTGTGCGTAAGATAAGGTCTTGCAAAACAGGAAAATACCTACAACCTTAGAATTATTTCCTCTTTCATAACTTCCCAAAGACTGACTAAAAAACAGTCAGCCCATTTCTATAGCGTCTCTCATCGCCACAAAGTGCAGAAATTAGATATTTTCTGGTCGATAGGTGGAAACAAACACTACTTCCAATTAACGCGCCGAACTACCTGCGTGCGTTAATCATATTTTCCCTATATTTCACTTGTTTCTCGTCGGTTTTTATTGGCTGTCAATGTAACAATTATGTTAGTGTCGCTATCCGTATTTCGACACTTAAGACCTCTCTATCCATTGAATATGGATTGGTGCTCAAGTCGAAAAGTTGGTTTCAACCATCGCTCAGATCGTTATCAAGTAACAAATATATTAAGGAGAATTTCTGTGCTTAACCATGTAACCGCTTATGCTGGAGATCCTATTCTGTCCCTTATGGAACAGTTTATGGCTGATGACAGATCTGAAAAAGTGAACCTAAGTATTGGTCTTTACTATGATGAAAACGGCAAAATCCCGACACTAGATTCTGTCGCTCAATCTCAAGCACAGCTAGCTCAAGCTGAAAGCCAACCTTGTATTTACCTTCCAATGGATGGCCTAGTGCAATACCGTTCAGCGGTACAACAATTAGTGTTTGGTGAAGACCACCCTGCCCTTGAAGCTAATCGTGTTGCGACAATTCAATCTTTAGGCGGCTCAGGGGCATTAAT
This sequence comes from Vibrio plantisponsor, assembly GCF_013041605.1. Lineage (GTDB taxonomy): Bacteria > Pseudomonadota > Gammaproteobacteria > Enterobacterales > Vibrionaceae > Vibrio > Vibrio plantisponsor. The sequence goes on from NZ_JABEQC010000005.1 coordinate 175,452, forward strand.
GATTGGGGCTGATTTCCTACATCATTATTTCCCAGACTCAAAAGTTTGGGTTAGCAATCCAACTTGGGAAAACCACCACGCAATTTTTGCCGGTGCTGGCTTCGAAGTGAATACTTACCCTTACTTCAACCCTGAGACCAAAATGCTTGATTTCGATGGCATGCTTTCTACTATCGACTCTCTGCCGGAACAAAGCATTGTCCTGCTACACCCTTGTTGCCATAACCCAACTGGTGTGGATCTAACGAATGCGCAGTGGGACCAAGTGATTGAGGTTGTTAAGAAAAATAAACTGATTCCTTTCTTCGATATGGCTTACCAAGGCTACGGCGAAGGTATCGGTGAAGATGCTTACGTTATCCGTAAAATTGCATTGGAAACAGACGTCGTCAGTTTTGTTAGTAACTCCTTCTCTAAAACCTTCTCACTCTACGGTGAGCGTGTAGGCGGCCTTTCAGTGGTTTGTGGCAATGACGAGGAAGCCTCTCGCGTTTTAGGTCAGCTTAAAGCAACAGTGCGTCGCAACTACTCTAGCCCAGCTAAACATGGTGCTGTAGTGGTATCGAATGTATTGAATACCGAAGCACTTAAAAACATGTGGTTTGGCGAAGTGGAAGGTATGCGCACTCGTATTGAAACAATGCGTAAAACGCTACACGACCAACTAGCAGTGCTACGTCCAGAATCAGACTTCAGCTTCCTGATTAAACAGAAAGGCATGTTCAGCTACACTGGTTTTAGCCAGCAACAGGTAGAAACCCTACGCAACGAGCATGCGATTTACCTAATCAACAGCGGTCGTATGTGTCTTGCTGGACTGAACGAGCATAACGTTGAACGAGTTGCTAAGGCGTTTGCTGCTTTATAAAAACTGAGTGTTAATGATTTAGGAAAGCCACTGTCATACGGTGGCTTTTTTCTTTCTGGAAGCTATCGAGCGATTGTCAATGCAGCCTCAAACAACTGCATATGAATCGGCACTAAGGTTTGATGATCATTTCGGTAGCCACCACCAACAACACAGGCTATTGGTATTTGTTTGTTTTGAGTCATCTGCATCATGAAGCAGTCTCGATGGTAAATAGCTTCTGTTGAAACGTTGAAATAGCCCAGTTCGTCATCACGATGAATATCAATTCCAGCATCATAGATAATCAGATCTGGCTGATAGAGATTCACCGCCATTTCGACCACCGACTTAAAATGACTAAGAAACTCTTCATCACCAGTTTCTCTGGGAAGTGCGACATCTAAGTTCGATTCTGGCTTACGAGCAGGGAAATTTTTGTCGCAATGGAATGAGAGCGTAATAATGTCATCTCGTTCTGCACAGAGTGTTGCGGTTCCATCACCATGGTGCACATCGCTATCGACGATCAGAACTTTATCAATGTCAAATTGCTCAATCGCGTGTTGAGCAGCAAGCACCAAATCATTAAACAGGCAGAAACCACTGCCAAACTCTTTGTGTGCATGGTGATAGCCGCCGCTTAAGTGCAAAGCTCGGCCATATTTCAAAGCCAGTTCAGCCGTCAAACAGGTTCCACCCGCAGAGGTCAGTGTCCTTTCAATAAGCGCCTCACTCCACGGAAATCCAATACGGCGCATTTTGGCGGCTGGAAGAGAGCCAGAGCAAAGATCGTCAACATACTGCGCATCATGAATTTGCTTTACTTCGCTTAACGTAATAGGTTTCGGCTCCATGAACTGAAATTTTGTTTGCCATTGTAGATTGTGACGTTGCTTCTCAACAACGGCTTCATATAACAAGCGGTATTTATTGATGGGATAACGATGCCCTTCAGGTAAAGGCAGTTGAGAATAAATAGAGTGATAAACCAGTGGGATCATGTCTGCTACTTGATTACTCCAGATACGCGCATGTTAACAAGCCAGTTTTAAGAATGAAATGAGACACGCATTAGGAAGTAGCATTCGGTTTTGTTCTGCCTTTCGCATAACTACGCTTTTTGCACTTAAAGGCAGGTCGTTCTACTGCCGGCAGAGACCTTAAGGATTCGGGTACAGATCCAGTTTTTACTTGTGCCATCAACTGATCAATCCGTTGTTGCAGTGCCTGCATAAACGGTTGATAGGCTTGTCCTCGTTCAGCCATCGCTTGTAGTTGGTGCTCCCAGTGAGCTGTCATATCAGGATAAGTAGACTCACTAGGCAATGCATGAATTAAGCCTCTTCCTGCGGGTGTACTACGAATGATTTTGCCATCTCGCTTTAATAACTGACGCTTAAAAAGCGTATCTAATATCCCAGCCCGTGTGGCTTCCGTCCCTAAACCATCGGTTTCTCGCAGTATCTTTTTCAGTTCTTTATCTTCAACAAAGCGGGCAATACCTGTCATTGCTTGTAACAAGGTGGCTTCAGTAAAGTATTTTGGTGGCTCTGTTTTTCTATCCTTAATTTCACCTTCTCTACAAATCAATTCAGTACCAACGGCTAACGGTGGCACGGTATCAACGCCATCGTCTTGTTCATCTGACTTACCCGTCAGTGCTTTCCAACCTGCAGACACCAGCTGACGACCAGACGCAATGAAAGTACCGCCTGCGATATCAAACACCAATTTTGCCTCAGCATAGACCGCATGCGGATAGAACTGCATCAGATATTGACGAGCAATCAGTTGGTACACTTTCATTTCATAGCTGGAGAGCGCATTCACTGAGGCTTGCTTCGGTGTCGGGATGATTGCGTGGTGAGCATCCACCTTGGCGTCATTCCACGCTTTGGATTTTAGAGATAAATTTGCGCCAGATACCGCCGAAACCAGATCCTTGGCATTGTTGGCGATAGCATCGACCACCGAAGAAGCCTGAAGCAAATGCTCTTTTGGAAGATAGCGACAATCCGAACGCGGGTAAGTAATCAGCTTATGTTTTTCATACAAACTCTGGCAGGTATCAAGAACCTGCTGTGCGCTCATGTTATAACGTTTGGCTGCATCTATTTGTAAAGCAGAAAGCGAGTAAGGTAATGGCGCAGATTGCTTAGTTTGATTTTGCTCAGACTCCACCACTTTGGCAGGCTGACCGGCAATACGTTGGGCAACGTTTTCCACCAGCTTACGATTAAGCACTCTGCCCTCTTCATCTTGCCAAGGCTTACACGCTTCACTCGGCTTCCAACGAGCTCGGATATCAAATGATCCGTTACTGTCTTGATAGGGAATTAAGGCGTGTAGGGTAAAATAGTCCCGTGGAATGAAGTTCTCAATCTCTTCGTCACGGCGAACCACCAGACCCAAAATCGGTGTTTGCACTCTCCCAACCGACAACACGCCCTGATAACCAGCTTTTTGTCCCAACAAAGTGTAGGCGCGAGACATGTTCATGCCATAAAGCCAGTCAGCACGTGAACGAGCTAATGCAGAAACAGAAAGTGGGATGAATTCACGGTTGCTGCGCATACTAGAAAGGGCACGCTTTACCGCTGGCAAGTTAAGGTCACTGATTAGAAGGCGCTGAATTGACGCTTTTTTATTACTGGCGACTTTGCAGTAATCAATCACTTCATCCACCAGCAACTGACCTTCTCTATCTGGGTCACCTGCGTGAATAATTTCGTTGTGTTCTTTGATTAGTTTTTTTACGACAGTCAGTTGCTTGCTAGCGGTTTTTCTCGGTCTTAATTGCCACTGCTCAGGTACAATCGGCAGGTCAGCTAGGTTCCATTTTTTATAACGTTCGTCATAAGCATCTGGCTCCACTTGCTCAAGCAAGTGTCCGATACACCATGTCACCACATCACCGTTTGCGCATCGAATAAAACCCTGATCTTTTTTATGTGGTTTAGGCAATGCATCCGCAATTGCTCGACCTAGACTCGGTTTCTCTGCGATGAATAATCGGCTCATAGTTTCGTTATAGGTAGCTGAAAAAATTAAGGCCACATTATCGAATGTGGCCTTAATAAATCAAGAAAAACTGTAAATTTAAACAGTATTACTCTTCGTTGCTTGCAGAACGTGCAGCTGCTTCTTTGATTAGAGGTTGAAGTTCACCCTTTTGGAACATTTCCAAAATAATGTCACAACCGCCGATCAATTCACCTTCAACCCACAATTGTGGGAATGTTGGCCATTGAGCATAAACAGGCAGTTCAGCACGAATGTCTGGGTTTTGTAGGATGTCTACATACGCAAATTTTTCACCACAAGCCATTAGCGCTTGTGCAGCTTGAGAAGAGAAACCACAGCTTGGCAGCTTAGGTGAGCCTTTCATGTAAAGAAGGATCGCGTTTTCTTCAATTTGCTGTTTGATCTTGTCGATGGTTTCCATTGCTTCCTCTTAATGGGGTCGTCTTTGATGTCCCACATTCTAAATCATTAAATGAGAATAAAAAGCACATTATCAGTATGGACTTTAAACTTCATCCTCTCCAGATCATTCGAAATTATTAGAGGCTTAGCCTACTATTTTGGTGGACTAAGCTTAACCAACTCTAACGGATACCCATTTGCGTTTAAAACGCCTTAGTACTTGTTGTTCTGATATAAAACACTTTTATTATGAATTGGGGTTTTAATAAAGTAAAAAGTTGCTAAAATAGCTAGCAGTCAGTCGTACCGACGAAAACAAAAAACGACATTGGAAGCAATCGAGAGAGTTCTCTCTCTTCACCTATATGGAGAATCGAGCAATGGCATTTGAACTACCAGCTCTTCCTTACGCAAAAGACGCACTAGAACCACATATCTCTGCAGAAACTCTTGAGTACCACTACGGTAAGCACCACAACACTTACGTTGTTAAGCTTAACGGCCTAGTACCAGGAACTGAATTCGAAGGCAAAACTCTAGAAGAGATCATCAAAACTTCTACTGGCGGTGTTTTCAACAACGCAGCACAAGTTTGGAACCACACTTTCTACTGGCACTGTCTAGCGCCAAACGCAGGTGGCGAACCAACAGGTGCAGTAGCTGAAGCAATCAATGCAGCATTCGGTTCTTTCGAAGAATTCAAAGCAAAATTCACTGATTCAGCAATCAACAACTTCGGTTCTTCTTGGACTTGGTTAGTGAAAAAAGCTGACGGTTCTCTAGCTATCGTTAACACTTCTAACGCTGCTACTCCAATCACAGAAGAAGGTGTAACTCCACTTCTAACTGTTGACCTATGGGAACACGCGTACTACATCGATTACCGTAACCTACGTCCAGACTACATGAACGGTTTCTGGGCTCTAGTTAACTGGGAATTCGTAGCTGCTAACCTAGCTAAATAATTTCTAGTCGCTGCTCAAGCGATTAAAAAACAAACGATGCTAAGCCTGCAGATTTGCAGGCTTTTTTTATTTTTTAGTGAAGTTAATATCTAAAGATTTTGCGTCCGTTGCCGTTATAAGTGCATCAAGCGGAGAGCAAAATGCAAGTACATACTTTAGATAAAGCGGGAATCATCAATGAACTGAACATAGGTTCAGGGATTTGTCACGCCGTCCATCAAGGACGACGCGCCGACTTTTCTTTGCTTGTCGCCCTGTTTTCCAATGATGTTCGTGACAACACACCTGTTGAGCATATAGAGCAACCTCAGACCACTGACGAACTCTTGCGCGAACGTTTCGAGTTGGCCGCCCCACAACCGCTAAGGAACGATCAAAGTTCCTATGCAATTTCCGCCAAGCAAGCAGAACACTTCCATCATGGGGGGCTCGCGAGCGCCAAACTCTGTCATTACCTCACCCCTGAAGTACTGACTTATCTGCCCGAGGATACGCAAGATCTGCCGGAAGATGTTTATCTCAATCTTTCCGGACATGAAAGGCGTCATCTAGCAGTAAAATCACCGCCAAAGACATTGCCATTTGATTTGTACAATAAGCTGACAACCGCTTATCGCCATGATCAGTTGAGAGCACAGACCTAGATCGCTGTATGCGCTGATTTAGTGCGAACATTCTCAGCTCATTGCTTTAGAGTGTGAAACACTGCTCAAAATGATCACTGATAATAGAAACTAAACCTTTTCTTTGAGTTCATTCACACAAAGTGTCACATCCTTCACCCATTCTTACTGTTCAAAAGTTAATCGAAATAATTAAAAACCAAACAGAAGGTGCGCACTATGGAAATTAAAAGCGCCATTGTTTTAATAACTTCAGCAAGCTCACAGCTAGGTAGTACCCTCGCAACGCATTTTACTTGTTTAGGTGCGACTGTGATTTTATGTGATACCGATAAACAAGGCTTATATGAAACCTTTGGTCGCTGTAAAGAACTCTCAAGTCACGTTGATTGCTATCACCTTAGAGATTATTCGCAAGAGAGTCTCAATAGAATGCTCGACAGTATTGAATCGAGTTACCACTCGGTGCCCGACGTTCTGATCAATAACTGGCCTTCTTCGCCAATGCCTTCTCTCATCGATGAAAAGCCGACGGAACTGTTTATTCAAAGACTGGCGTTAATGGCTTCCTCACTTTTTTCTTTTGGTCAGGCTTGTACCGAACGAATGCGCCATCATCACATCAAAGGCGTTATTGTGAATGTCATTTCACTGAATGACAGCCACGATTTTTCCGGCATAGAAAATGCCAGTTGTATGGTGTCGGGATTTACACAAAGTTGGGCGAAGGAACTCGTTCCTTTCAACATTCGAGTGGGCGGGGTTGTTCCTATGCCTTCAGCCAGTAAACACAAAAGTCACTGGGCAGAAGTTCAGGATGAGCTCATTCGCAACACGGAATATATTGTTGCGAATGAGTATTTCAGCGGGCGAGTCATGTCAGCCTAGTTAACTCTAATGTCAGTTGACTAACAGGGATACGCAGACGATTAAAAGCCTTCTTCCATATAGGAATCAAAGTAATCTTCTTCACTATTATCGACTTCCGTAGGTGTTTCTACCTCAGCTGTGAAGTCTCTGCGTTGCAGATAAGCCGCGCGAGTGAAAGAGTAAGAATCCGGAGAATTTTCTAATAGCGCTTCTTGGCTGACCAAGGCGGCACGGGTTTCCATACCTTCAAGAGCCCATTTACCTACCGATGCCCAAATATTTAAGTAAGACAACGGAGCATAGAGACCATCAACCACATCACCGGCTTCACGAACCACAACAGGTCCGTAGCCCGGTACCATAACATAAGGACCTTTACCTACACCGTTATGGCCCATCGCATCACTAAAAGCCTTTTCGCCATGCTTTGTAATCCCAGCTTCGGAAGCGATATCGATCAGACCAAGCAAACCAAAAGTTGAGTTAATCCAGAAGCGATTGAAGTGATCGAGTGCTTTCTTACCATTTCCCATCAATAAGTTATTGATCATGCTCGAAGGTTCATCGAGATTGGAAAGAAAGTTAGCAATACCATGACGAACAGGGTCTGGCGTGTATTCCACATAAGCAAGAGAAACAGGGCGCACAAAATAAGGGTCTAGATAATCATAGTTAAATGCCCACATTGTGCGGTTAAATCCTTCAAAAGGATCATTAACCTGCGGGTCTGACGTGCTTTGATCATCAGGAACAGAACTACACCCAGTGATGACAACCATCAAGCTCAGTAAGACAATCCTTGTTAATCGGCTGATCATTATTATTATTTCCTTAACCAATCGACAGAAGGCCAATGAAAACATTGGCCTTTGGCTTTTTTATAAAGGTACAGTATTAAAACTGTTTATTGATTTCAACCTTTACCTCGCTTCCCAGCTCAACGACTTGGCTTTCCCCAAACCAATCACCATCTCGCGTAGCTACATTACCGTCAGAATCGATTCGAACGCGAACAATGAGTTCCGGTAAGTCAGATAACTTACGTCCCTGCATCATGCTGTTCGAGTCATCCATAATAACCGTGAACGGGAAATTACGAAGCGGGTATCTCGCTGCGGCAATCGGCATTGGCGCACCATCTGCTGAATGCACAGAGACAATCACAACACCTTGACTCGGAAGTACCACTTCGCTGCCTAATGAAATGGAAACTGACACCGCATGTTCATCCAGCACCGCAGGTTCCATTTTAGCTTTGGCACTGGCGATGCTACGTGACAACATCTCGTAGCGACCGTCATTCGGACCTATCATTTGTTGCATAGACTGCCAGTGTTCAATCGCCGTTGGGTAATCCTGACGTTCAAATGCATCAAATGCCAGTAACGAATAGACGCGTAAATCGACATACTCCGCTTTCAACATTTTATTCAGCAGTGTGCGGGCACTTTGCTGGTCAATCTGATCATTCGAGAGCATCAGCGCTTGCGCATAACCTAGCTTAATATCACCATCTTGTGGTTCGATTGCGTAAGCTTTCTTCATAGCACCAATCGCGGTTTCCATATCGCGATTCGCTAATCCGATACGACCCAGCAGTAACCAGCCTGTCGAATCTTGCGGTTCATAATGAAGTCGAGTTCTTAGAGCTAAGGTTAAGTCTTCCATCTCTTTATCGGTCAGCTCAACCCCTTGTGGGTTCATCAGCTTTTTCGATAGTTCCGGAAGGTTCTGACTGATCTCTTGCCAGTGCTGAACTTTCTGGTAATTACCAAAAACGGCGTACAAACCGTAACTCAATGCCACCACAAGAATAAGCGAAGGCACAAGCACCATCGACGTTGATAACGTGCGTTCTTCGGTCTTGTTCTGGTCATTTGGAATATCATCCAGCAGCGATTGTTTAAGATCTGCCACCAGCTCTTGTTGGTCTTCAACTAGGCCTTCATCGGTTTCGACCGCTAATTCAGCAAGTCGATCCTTATAGAAAGCTTTGTTGAGATCGTCACGCAATGCAGCATCGTTATTTGCTTTTGGTTTAAGCATTGGAATAGCGACAAAGACACACGCAATCGCGACAAGAATTAGCGTTAACACCCAAAATAAAGTCATTACTGCTTATCTCCGTCTTTATCTTCTTCCAATAAGGCTTTTAAACGTTGTTCTTTGTTTTCATCCCATTCTGCAGCTTCAGCGCTGGCTTTACGGCGCTTGGTTCGCAAAACGATAACAACGAAACCAACCACTAATACAGACAGCGGAGCTACCCATAAAATAGCGGTAGATGCAGTTAATGGTGGGTTGTAAGTAACGAAGTTGCCGTAACGGGCAATCATGTAATCGACGATCTCACCTTTAGATTTACCCTCTTTGGTCATCTCGTAGACTTTTTGACGTAAGTCCTGAGCCAACGCAGCGTTAGAATCTGCAATAGAGTTGTTCTGACATTTAGGGCAACGCAGAGTATTACTCAACTCATGAAACTGCGCTTCTTGCTCTGGTGTATCGAAATCGTAAACATCAATCGCAGCAATGACCGAAAAAGACAGCAAAGCGGCGGCTACTAAAGCGAATAACTTAGCTCTCATTTCTTCGCCTCCAGCAATAACTGTTCATAAATCGGAGCCAGTGTTTGTTTCCAGTTAGTCGGGTTGACATCACCAACATGGCGATAACGAATAACACCATTGGCATCAATCAGAAACGTCTCTGGCGCACCGTAAACACCCAGATCCAACCCTAACATACCGTTGCCATCAAACAGGCTGATAAGGTATGGGTTGCCTAATTCATTCAGCCATTGAACGGCTTTATCACGTTGGTCTTTGTAGTTTAAACCAATGATTTTCACATCTTGCTTTGAAAGCTCATTTAAGTACTGGTGCTCGGCATAGCAAGTTGGGCACCAAGTCGCCCAGACGTTAAGCAGCAGCGGCTCACCACGAAATATCGCTTGGTCGTAAAGCTTACCGGGTTCGGCTAGGTCTTCTAGGCGAAACTCAGGTACTTGTTTGCCGACAAGAACTGATTCCAACTTGGTTGGGTCATCACCCTCTGCATTTCTGAGTAGCTGTGTGGTAAAAACCGCAACTAAGCCAAGAAAAATAACCAGAGGGATAAATAATATCTTCTTGTTCATTTAAGCCTCCTTAGCTGCTGCTTTTCTAAAGCGGTAACGTTTGTCACTGATTGCAAGAATGCCACCGATAGACATCAATAGACCGCCAGCCCAAATCCAACGTACAAACGGTTTGTAATACAGACGTACCGCCCATGCATCGCTGTTATCAAGACGCTCACCCATTGCGATATAAAGATCGCGAGTGATTCCACGGTCGATTGCAGCTTCTGTCATCATAGACTTAGCCGTATTGTAGAAACGTTTTTCAGCATTCAATGTATTAACGTACTGACCATTCTTTGTGACTTCAAACTGAGCGACATAACCGTCATAGTTCGGGCCATCACGATCCAGTAAGCCTTTGAAATAAAAATCGTATTCATTCAGTTGAAAATGCTCACCCGGTGCCAAACGCACATCACGCTCGATGCTGTAATTTTGCACCATAGCAATACCGATGATCGAAATCGCTAAACCAATGTGACCAAGTACCATTGACCAATGGCTACGATGAACCTGCTTCACACCAACCATAAAGGTATGACGGTGAGTGGCACGTTGATGAATCTCATAGCCATGCAACAAGATAATCCACCACGCCATTACCCAGCCCATGAAAGCCAGACCTGTAAACGACTCTGCGGTTGCGAATACACAAGCGGCCGCCAGTGCCAAAGACCCAACAGCGGAAATCGCCATAGGTTTGGCTAAAACAGAGAGGTTATCTCGCTTCCAGCGAACCAGTGGACCAATACCCAGTAATAAAGCGAATGGCACCATCAACCAGCTAAACAAACTGTTAAAGAATGGCGCACCAATCGAAACAGAACCAAGACCTAACTGCTTATGAACCAGTGGTAACAGCGTACCAATCAAAACCACAACCAAAGCGGTAATCAGTAATACGTTATTTGCTAAAAGCGCGTTTTCACGTGATACCAGCTCATAATTTCCTCGCGCTCGTACCGAAGCACCTTTTACTGCGAACAATAGTAAAGAGCCGCCGATAACAAATACTAGGAACGCCAAAATGAACATACCGCGAGCAGGATCGGAAGCGAAAGCATGCACAGAAACCAGAATGCCCGAACGTACTAGGAATGTACCCAGTAGGCTTAGTGAAAATGCAGAAATCGCCAGCAGAACCGTCCAAGCCTTAAACGTGCCACGTTTTTCCGTAACAGCAAGCGAGTGGATTAACGCGGTACCCGCCAGCCAAGGCATAAATGAAGCGTTTTCTACTGGATCCCAGAACCACCAGCCACCCCAGCCAAGTTCGTAATATGCCCACCATGAGCCAAGAACGATACCCATTGTCAGGAATAACCAAGCTGCCGTTGTCCAAGGACGAGACCAACGAGCCCAAGCGGTATCAAGACGTCCTGTCATCAGTGATGCAATTGCAAAAGAGAAGGCAACCGAAAAGCCCACATACCCCATGTATAACATCGGTGGGTGAATGATTAGGCCCGGGTCTTGCAGCAGTGGGTTCAAATCACGCCCGTCGATAGGGAAATAAGGCAATGTACGTAAGAACGGGTTAGAGGTAACAATGATAAACAGTAGGAAACCTACCGAGATCATACCCATAACAGCAAGTACGCGCGCCACAGATTCTTGTGGCATACCACGGCTAAAACTTGCAACCGCAACAGTCCACGCAGCTTGAATTAACACCCATAACAGAAGCGAACCTTCGTGCGCTCCCCAAACCGCCGTTAAACGGTAATACCATGGAAGCAAGCTATTCGAGTTACTTGCGACGTATTTAACCGTAAAGTCATTGGTATAAAATGCCCAAAGCAAAATACCGAATGACAATAACAAAAATGAGAACATCCCCCACGCCAGCGGACGGGCAGAGTTCATTAATAAGGTGTTATTTCTTGAAGCACCAACCAGAGGCAATAGGCTTAGCAATACCGCTAAGCCCAACGAAATAATCAGGGCAAAGTGACCTATTTCTGCAATCATTGATCACTTCCTTGTTTTTGTTCCGGAGTGTAAGTCAGCGGAGCATGGTTCTTTTCCATCGCTTCTGCAATTTCAGGTGGCATGTATTCTTCATCATGCTTTGCGAGCACTTCAAAAGCTTCAACGGTGGTCGCATCCACTAATACACCTTGAGCTACAATACCCTGCCCTTCACGGAACAGATCGGGAAGAATACCTTCGTAAACCACAGTGACCGATGGGCCAACGTCGTGCAATAAAAAGCTGACTTTGAGAGAGTTAGGATCGCGCTTTACTGACCCCACCGTGACCATACCGCCAATACGTAAGCGCTGACCAACTTCTGGCTTTTTGCCATCTTTACCGTTAACCAACTCTGTCGGCGTATAGAACAGGTCCATATTTTGGCTTAATGCATAGAGAATCAAACCTGTTGTCGTGCCTAAACCAATGAGAATAGCGAGGACAATACCGAGCCTCTTTTTACGTCTTGGGTTCACAGTGTGTTCTCCATATGTTTCGCCGCTTCGATACGCTCTTGACGCTTAATTTTATTTCTGACTTCTTGCATCAGCGCCTTACTACGATTGATACTCAAAAGCCACAAAACGGCCATCGATAAATAGGTAATGCCAAAACCACCCCAAACGTAGCTGGCGTAACCGCCCATCGCGAAAAAATCTGACCAAGTTTCAAAATGCATGGTTATTCTCCTTTCTCTGCTTGGGCTAATTGGATAACCCACGGACGATGACTCTCTTTACTGATAATTTCGTTTCTTAAGCGTGCAACCGTTAAAGCAGCAAAGAAAAAGGCAAAGCCAAAAATATTCAGCAATAGAGGCCACAACATACTGGCGGAGATAGAAGGCTTCTCAAATTTAGTGATCGTTGCGCCCTGATGTAACGTGTTCCACCACTCCACAGAGAAATGAATGATAGGTAAGTTAATCACACCCACAATTGCCAAAATACCTGCGGCTTTCGCAGCTGTTTTTTGATCATCGAATGCGTGGTAGAGAGCAATAACACCAAGATAAAGGAAAAGCAGAATTAACTCTGAAGTTAAGCGAGCATCCCATACCCACCAAGCTCCCCACATGGGTTTACCCCAAACAGCGCCAGTGATAAGTGCAATAAAGGTATAAACCGCACCGATAGGCGCCATGGCTAGTGCTGCCATGTTGGATAATCTTACCTGCCAGACGATGCCGATAAACGCAGCAATTGCCATAGACATGTAAGCACCCATAGACCAAATGGCTGAAGGCACATGAATATAGATAAGCCTGAAACTGTCACCTTGCTGGTAGTCTGATGGAGCGAATGCAAGCCCCCAAACTGTACCAACCGTCAAGCAGGCAAAAGCTAAAACAGTGAACCACGGGAAAAACTTCCCACATAACTGGTACGCAGATTCTGGCTTAGCGTAGGGATGGAGCCATTTCCACATTGTTTGTCCTCACTTTGCTTCTAATACTTAACTTATTCGTGTTAAGTTTTTTGTGTAAATTTGGGCTAAATAAAAAAGTCGTTCTTACGTTAGTTAACACTTACTCGTAACGCCGCACTGATCGCAAACGGAGTTAACGTCATCGCTCCAACCAACATTGCCGCTAAGATGGCCAACTGACCGTTGTAGGCCATTCCCAAAGAAGCAGCATCTATCGCTGATGTGGCGAAAATTAAAATGGGTATATACAAAGGCAAGACCACTAGGCTAAGCAACACGCCGCCTTTTTGCAGACCAACCGTTAATGCCACGCCGATGGCACCAATAAAGCTGAGCGTTGGTGTACCAAGCAACAGGGTGGCTACCACACCAAGCCAAGTGTCAAAATTCAGCGACAACAGAATAGCTAATAATGGGCTTATTAATATCAGAGGCACGCCAGTAAGTAACCAATGAGCGATCACTTTTGACAAAGCAACCACAGAAAGCGGTACTGGCATAATCATCATCTGCTCAAGGGCACCGTCTTGAAAATCATCACGGAACAGACGTTCTAAAGAGAGTAACGCAGACAGGAGAGCAGCAACCCAAACAATGCCCGGAGCAATACGAGAAAGCAGCCCTGGCTCTGGACCAATGCTGAGCGGGAACAATGTAATAACGATGATAAAAAACCACAGCGGGTTAAAAATATCGGCCTGGCGTCGGAATGCAATTAGGAGTTCACGCTGAATGATCATCGCCATGGTTGAAAACATTAGGCGTCTCCTAGTTTGATTTTGCGTAACTTGTCATGGTCGGCGAACATATCTTGGTGTGTGGTTAAAATAACAATGCCACCATTTTCCGCATGTTTTAAAAACAGAGCTTCCAATACTTTCACACCTTGTTTATCTATCGCGGTCAGGGGTTCATCCAAAATCCACAACTTCTGCTCGCTTAGCCATAATCTTGCTAATGCTACGCGTCGCTGCTGTCCTGCGGACAATTTAGCCACTGGAACATCTTCACGCCCTACGAGCCCAACCTGCACTAACGCTTGATAGATATCTTCTTTGCTATTTTTTGCTGAGTGGACAGACTGGTAAAAATGCAGATTCTCAAAAGCAGTTAACTCACGCTTAATACCGGTTTGGTGTCCCAAAAACAGCAAATCCGCATGGTAGCTGTCTCTGTCTTCTTCGATATTTACCTTGTTCCAGTAGATCTCACCTTCGTCACGGTCTGCAAGGCCAGTGATAATACGCAACAGAGTCGTTTTACCTGTGCCATTTCGGCCTTCAATCTGGACGAGTTCGCCCGCGTCGATATTGAATGATAAATGCTCGAATAGCACCTTTTCATCGCGAATTGCAGTGAGATTGTTAACGTCCAGCATGAGCTTCTATATAACAAATTAGGGGCTGCTATATTACCACACCACGGTTTAGACAAAATAGAAGAAGGGTATTACGAATCACGAAACTAAGTAAGAATCTGTTAATTTTTAGCGATTTGTTTTTTCTTTTACCACTTTATAGTTACAAATGAAGATCTCGAAAAACAAAAAAGGAAGCGATTGGCTTCCTTTTAGGCTTAATGGATATTTCTAACGAGATTGTTTTCGTACTGGAGGCCGATTGGATACTGCGCGTGCTTTACCTTCTGGATGACTCGTCAATGGCGGAATCGCCTCTTTACCTTGCAGTTTTTTCTGCAAAGACATCATCAGTTCAGCTTCAGCTTTCGGCAATTCACACTCTTCGATCAGTTCGTCAAGATCTGCGCCGAGTTTGACCATTTTGCTTGCCCGACTGTATAGGCGTGCATCGGTATCGGCATTTTCAAGCTCTTTCAATCTGTCGTTTAGGTGCTTGATGATGTCTTGCTGATCATTCACTGTTTTTCCAAGGCCAACAACAACCGAGCGAACTTCCAGCATTTGTTTGCTTACTTTCTGCTGCTCTTTATCGGCATTTCGAAGTTGCTGTCTGAAATAGTCACCCTGACGTATCAAGGCTCGGCGCAGGCTTACCCACACCAAACCAATCAGCATCACTAACAGTGCAACACCACCCGCTAAAAACGGAGATGCATAGGACATCAACTCATTCATTATAGATGAGCCATTTCATCCCATTCTTCGTCAGAAAGCAGTTTATTTAGGTCAACCAAGATCAGAAGTTTACCGTCACGGTTGCTTACGCCTTGGATGAACTTAGAGCTTTCATCAGTACCAACACTTGGAGTGGTATCAATTTCAGAAGAACGTAGGTATACAACCTCAGCAACGCTATCCACTAGGATACCAATTACTTGACGCTCAGATTCGATCACTATGATACGAGTGTTGTCACTGGTTTCACCCGGCATCAAACCGAAGCGAGAACGAGTGTCGATAACCGTTACTACGTTACCACGTAAGTTAATAATACCTAGAACATAGTCTGGCGCACCTGGTACAGGAGCGATTTCAGTGTAACGAAGTACCTCACGCACTTGCATTACGTTGATGCCATAGGTTTCTTCTTCTAGTTGGAACGTCACCCACTGAAGTACTTCATCCTTCGAGTGTTCTTTTCTAACTTCGACTTCGTTAGCTTGAGACATACCTTTTCCTCTCTAAGTCGTTACCGACAAAAATATTATTTTATCCAGAGCTATTTATCTAATGCTTTTACATCAAGCCCTGCATTAAGCATAGCTATCAATGCTTCAACATGGATCAAAGCACACATTTTTTCTTTAACCATACCAGCAAGCCACGGACGTTTACCGACCTGCTCTCGCCAGCGAATTTTTTCACTGCTTAGCGTTTCTGTTCCCAACAGCTGAGAACACGCCAGACCCCACATGCTCTCACCCAACATAACGATATATTGGTACGCTTCTTTGTAGCTGTCATCACGCAGCTTTTCTGCCATGACCCACTTTGCTGTGTCAACAACATCAAGCTGAGAATCGCGGTTAGTCTGTAAACCTAAGTACCAAGCAGGGCGACCGATCAGATGATTAAGTTCAGCCTTGCGATGGATGCCACCGAGTTCATCTAATGGAACCGCAAATGTCACACCATTCACATCAAAGTATAGAACTTGGAAGTTCTGCTCTCGGATTGGGGTTTCCCAATGGCCTAGACCCGCAGCACCTGATTGGGTTTGTAGTTCAACAGCAACCTGCTCTTCAACTTCAATTTCAGGTTGAATATCTGCGATTTCGCTTTCTGTTACTTCGACCTCAGGAGTTTCAACTTTAGCTTCTAGTTCAACTTCTGTGATGTCTGTAGCTACATCCCACTCTTGAATCTCTTCAACAATAGTTTCTTGAATGACCGGTTCTTGTACAGCTGGCTGTGTCGCAACCTGAATGTCGAGCGTGTTCTGCTCCATTACCTGTTCAAGTTCGAGTTCCGCCACTGGATTACTTGCTTCCATCTGGCTTAACAGACGTTGAACATCTTCCAGATTGGGCATCTCTAGTTCTTGTAAACCATCCAGAGAATCATCCAAATAACTTTTTTCTGGAACAGATTGAACCCTAGGAGCCAGTTCCGGCTCCTTTTCAACAGGCTGCTCTTCTATCAACTCTTCTTCTAGAAGAGCCGTAAAGTAATCATCTAATGCTTGTTCACTTGATAGTGAATGGCTACTGCTCATTAATAGCAAGCCTCTCCAAATACAATAGCAACTGTTTATAGGCAAATACACCGCGACTGCCGTCGGCGAAATGGGATGCAGGTAAGCGCTTCAAACTCGCATCTCTAAATTTTGTATCAATCGGTACTGCTGAAGACCACACCTGATCTGGGTAGTCTTTCTTAAGCTGGGTCAAGGTTTGCAAAGAAGCACGAGTACGTTTGTCGTACATGGTTGGTACGATCGTCACTTTGAACTCACGGCTACGTGACTTCTGCATAATTGCCAGAGTGCGAACCATACGCTCTAGCCCTTTCATCGCCAAAAATTCAGTCTGTACTGGGATAAGAATTCGATCGCTTGCTGCTAATGCGTTAACCATCATCACACCCAAAATTGGTGGGCAGTCGATCAGTACATAGTCATAACGCTGGCGTAAAGCCATTAATGCACGTTTAAGGATTAACCCCATGCCGCTACGGTTACCCATAACACGGTCTAAAGTCGCCAGCGACATATGTGCTGGGATAAGGTCAATGCCTTCAACGTCTGTTTTCAATATCAGAGGTTTAACGTTTTGTTCGTTGTACTCTTTCAATTGAAATAGATCGAACAAGCTGGTTGGAACGCTATCCGAGTCGTAACCCAGATACGTCGTTAACGATGCGTGTGGATCGGTATCCACCAGCAAGACGCGTTTTCCTTGTTTACTCAACAAACCGGCTAACGTAATCGTTGTTGTGGTTTTACCTACGCCACCTTTTTGGTTTGCAACGCTCCAAACAATCATTAAATATCCTTATGCAAGACCTACTTCAACCAGCATTCTTTCTGCAATACGGTCTAGTGGTAGATCTTCAGATGAAATACCTGATTTCGCAACAGCTTGTGGCATACCATACACCACGCAACTGGCTTCATCCTGTGCCCAGATGGTTGAACCCGCAGACTTCAGCATTCGAGAACCTTCGCGCCCGTCAGCGCCCATACCGGTCAGAATCATGGACAACACTTTGTCGTTGTAAACTTTGGCTGCTGAGCCAAAAGTCACATCTACGCAAGGCTTATAGTTCATGCGTTCACCACCATCCAGAATGCGAATTTTCGCAGCGCCTGGGCGGCCTTCAAGCATCATTTGCTTACCACCCGGTGCCAGATACGCAACACCCGGACGCAATGGATCACCATCTTGCGCTTCCTTCACTTCAATTTTACATAGTGAATTCAATCGGCTAGCAAAGGCTGCGGTAAACGTAGCAGGCATATGCTGAACGAGAACAATCGGATGAGGATAATTAGCTGGCAGTTTAGTCAGAATTTTTTGCAACGCAACAGGGCCGCCAGTGGAGGTACCAATAGCGGTTAACTGATAGCTTTTACCAGAAGCTTTGAAGCGAGCCATCGGAGACGAAGGTCTTGCTGCAGGTGCAGCCGACGCTGTCGTATTCGCTTGTGCGCGCCCAAATGGGCTGGTTGTTGTAGTTGATGTCGATGCCGTCGCTGAGCGCGTTGTACCGCCAAGAGGTCGGCGCATGAAGCTCTTTTTCGCTGCAATTTGAATTACACGTTGCTGTAGCAAGCTCACCGCTTCATCGCGATTACGTGCAATATCTTCAAACTTCTTAGGTAAAAAGTCTAAAGCACCTGCGTCTAGCGCATCTAACGTTGCTTTAGCGCCTTCTTGCGTTAACGAAGAAAACATCAAAATCGGGGTCGGATTCGATGCCATGATTTGACGGACGGCTGTAATACCGTCCATCACTGGCATCTCAATATCCATAGTAATCACATCTGGCTTTAGACGTTCGGCTTTTTCAACCGCTTCTTTACCGTTAGTTGCGACATCGATAACTTCAAGGCGTGATTCAGCGTTTATTATTTCGCTGACTCTGCGTCGGAAAAAACTTGAGTCATCTACAACTAATACTTTAATCGCCATAGTTTTCCTTAAATTTGTACTCTTACTTAAACTCGAGAAGCCGATGCATAGCGTTTAAGCAGATCTGGAACATCAAGAATCAAAGCAATATGTCCGTCACTGGTAATTGTTGCACCAGCCATACCCGGAGTACCTTGCAGTAGCTTGTCTAGTGGTTTGATAACCACTTCTTCTTGACCAATTAAAGTATCAACAACGAAACCTACACGCTGACTGCCTAGCTGAACAATAACCACATGCCCATGACCTTTACGCGCTTGCACTTTACCTGCTTGAGGAGCGAGCCAGTTTTGCAGATAGAAAAGCGGAATCGACTTATCACGAACGATGATGGTCAACTGCCCATCAACAACGTTAGTTCTGCCTAAATCTAAATGGAAGATTTCGTTAACGCTTGCCAGTGGCAACGCAAATGGATGCCCAGCAACACCAACCATTAGTGTTGGTAGAATTGCGAGAGTAAGCGGTACTTTAATCGTGATCTTAGTGCCTTTGCCTAGCTCTGAATCGATATCGATTGAACCGTTTAGGGTATTGATAGCCGTTTTTACAACGTCCATCCCTACACCACGGCCTGAAATATCAGAGATCTTTTCTTTACTTGAGAAACCCGGCATGAAGATAAGGTTAAAACACTCTTTATCTGTCAGGCGAGAGGCTGCATCTTCGTCCATCATTCCACGCTTAACCGCGATAGAACGTAGTTTTTGAGGGTCCATACCGGCGCCATCATCAACGATAGCCAGTTCAATATGGTCGCCTTCTTGTGATGCAGAAAGAATCACTTTACCCGTACGAGACTTACCTGACTTCGCACGCTCGTCCGGCATTTCAATACCGTGGTCAACCGAGTTACGAACCAAGTGAATCAATGGATCCGCAAGTGCTTCAACCAAGTTTTTGTCGAGATCGGTTTCTTCACCGCGCATTTCCAGCACGATATCTTTGTCTAGGCTACGCGCTAGGTCACGAACCACGCGTGGGAAACGACCAAAGACTTTCTTGATCGGCTGCATGCGCGTTTTCATTACAGCGCCTTGCAGATCTGCGGTAACCACATCAAGGTTTGCAACCGCTTTCGACATTTCTTCGTCGTTACTATTTAGACCAAGACTTAACAGACGGTTACGTACCAATACTAACTCACCCACCATGTTCATAATCACATCGAGAGTCGAAGTATCTACACGAACCGTGGCTTCTGCTTGGTTCTGAGGTTTCTTAGCTGCGGCAACTTCACGTTTTTCTTCAGGCTGTTTCACCGCAGGTACGGCTGGTTTTTCTGCCGCTGCCACTTTAGGTGCTACAGCTTTTGGAGCAGACGCTTTTGCTGCTGCCGCCGGCGCTGCTGGTTGAGGATTTGCTGCAGCTGGACGTGTTGCCATGTCCAACTCTTCAATTGATGGACCTTTACCAGCGCCATGTAACTCATCGAGAAGTTTTTCAAACTCTTCGTCAGTCATTAAGTCGCCTTCAGCCCCTGCTGCACTTGATGCGGCAGGCTGCGCAGGCTTACTTGGAGCCGCTGGCTGAGCAGGTGCTTGCGGAGCACTGCTGTTGGTCGGGCTTTTACCCTTACCATGAAGTTCATCAAGAAGTTTTTCGAATTCATCATCGGTGATATCACCGCTTAAATCCGCGTTTGTCGGCGCACTAGGTTGCGCAGGTGCGGCTTCTGACTTAGCGGCAACGCCCGGGCTCTTACCCTTGCCATGCAACTCGTCCAACAGTTTTTCGAATTCGTCTTGAGTAATTTCGTCAATAGAGTCAGCCGACAATTTAGTCTCTTCTGGCTGGCTTTGAACAGGAGCTTCAACTACTGGCTCTTCAATCACCACGTCTTCAACAACAGGTTCTTGTGATGCAGCAGGAGCGTCTTCAGATTC
Source organism: Vibrio plantisponsor (assembly GCF_013041605.1). GTDB lineage: Bacteria > Pseudomonadota > Gammaproteobacteria > Enterobacterales > Vibrionaceae > Vibrio > Vibrio plantisponsor. The sequence goes on from NZ_JABEQC010000005.1 coordinate 196,151, forward strand.
TGGCTTACATAAATTATGTAGCTCATCAAGAAGTGCCGGATCAGCAGGCGTTAGCGGTTCGCCATCTTGAACTGCACGGAACTGTTCATTCACTGTATCGAGTGAACGAAGCATCGTGTCCATCAGGCTTGGAGTAACACTGCGTTGGCCGTTACGCAAAATGTCGAACACGTTTTCCGCACCGTGACAAGTTTCGACCAGCTCTGTCAGAGACAGGAAGCCTGCGCCACCTTTTACTGTGTGGAAGCCGCGGAAGATTGCGTTTAGCAGATCTTTGTTTTCAGGGTCATTTTCTAACTCTACTAACTGCTCAGAAAGCAATTCGAGGATTTCACCTGCTTCAACCAAAAAGTCTTGAAGAATGTCTTCGTCTAAATCGTAGCTCATACGTTACCCCTAAAAACCAAGACTCGACAATAAATCGTCTACTTCGTCTTGAGATGCGACAGCGTCTTCTCTCTCATGAGGATTCAATATTGGTCCTTCAGCTTGAGTTGATGCTTTTTTCTCGCTAACTATTTGTTTCTGTTGTTCTGATTGTTCTTTTCCAAACGCCGTCAAAATATCGACCAAACGTTGTTCTACTTCGTTAACCAAAGTAATCACACGGCGAATGATTTGACCGGTCAAATCTTGGAAGTCTTGCGCCATCAGTATTTCAGTAAGCTGGCCACGCAACTCACTGCTATCACCTTCAACTTGCGACAATAGGTCATCAACACGATGACATAATGCTTTGAATTCACTGAGTTCTATCTGACCACGCATAAGTTCGTTCCATTGAGGACGAACGAGCAGTAATGTTTCATGTAAACTGTCAGCAATAGGCATACAACGGTCTACAGCATCCATTGTTTTGTTTGCCGCGACTTCCGTTTTTTCTATTACGTAAGTTAACCGAGTCCTTGCATCAGGAATTTCATCCTTAGCAATTTCTGAGATTCGATCGTCAATTTGAAACTGCTTAAGTGAATCATGCAGATCTCGGGTCAGTTCCCCGATCTCTTTAAACATCGGGTTACGTTCAGACTCAAAAACTCGCTTTAGAAATAGATTCGCTTCGTCTTGCAATCCATTCTCTAGCAATTCAACGAGTTCTTTGGCTTGTTCTAATGAAATCATTCTGATATAGCCTTACACGCGTAATGAATAGAGCACCTTCGTCCTAGCAAAAGTGTTTATAGACGTTCGAATATTTTTTCCAATTTTTCTTTAAGAGTCGCGGCTGTAAAAGGCTTCACGATATAACCATTAACGCCAGCTTGAGCGGCTTCGATGATCTGCTCACGTTTCGCTTCTGCAGTAATCATCAAAACAGGAAGATGCTTCAATTGGTCATCTGAACGAATGTGCTTCAACAGATCGATACCTTGCATACCAGGCATGTTCCAGTCTGTTACTACAAAGTCAAACTCACCCTTCTTGAGCATTGGCAATGCCGTCAAACCGTCATCTGCTTCTTGTGTATTATTGAAGCCCAAATCACGAAGTAGATTCTTTACAATACGGCGCATTGTTGAAAAGTCATCAACAATAAGGATCTTCATGTTTTTATTCAAAATTGCCTCCACTGAGTTCGAAATCAGTGATATTTAGTCATTTTGTGTCCAAGAACTTAACTTTGTTCTTAGACGTTGCATAGATTGGCTTAGTATTTGGCTTACTCGGGACTCACTCACACCAATGACTTCACCAATTTCTTTCAAGTTTAACTCTTCATCATAATAGAGCGAAAGTACTAAGGCTTCACGCTCCGGAAGTGATTTTATTGACTCAACCAATGCTTTACGGAACGATTCATCAGCAACACCTTGGAATGGCGAGTTGTCCTCATCATCGTCCAGTGGGGAAATAGCATCGTCCGAAACACCTAAGTCTTCGATACCAACAATTCGCGAGCAATTAATATCACTTAACACCGTATGATACTGGTCAAGCGGCATATTTAAGTGCTTTGCGACTTCGGCATCGCTGGGATCTCGATTTAGTATTCCTTCTAATTCAGAGATCGCCTGGCTAATTTCTCGGTTATGTCTATGAACCGAGCGCGGAACCCAGTCACCGCGTCGAATATCATCGAGCATAGCTCCACGAATTCGAATTCCTGCATAGGTTTCAAAGCTAGCGCCTTTACTCCCGTCGTAATTCTTTTGAGCTTCAAGCAGACCAATCATCCCGGCTTGGATTAAGTCGTCAATCAAAACGTTGGGCGGCAGGCGTCCAATCAAGTGATGTGCAATACGCTTAACCAATACAGAATATTGCTCGATAAACAGCTGCTGGCTGTTCAAAGCTCCATATTGATTGTAGGTAAGCGCTTTATTCACCAAATGGTTCCTCTACTGTTTCTGATCGATTAAGTAGCCGCTCAACAAAAAATTCTAAATGGCCACTTGGTGTTTTCGGTATTGGCCACGTGGTTGCTTTATTCGCCAATGAGCTAATCGCTAAAGAGGCCGGAGAACGCGGAAATGCATCAACCACATTGCGTTGTCTTTTCACTGCTTGACGAACATTATCGTCCAGCGGAATACATGCTACGAGTTCAAGGCTGACATTCAAGAAGCGTTCTGTGACTAATGTCAATTTAGCAAATAATTCCCGACCTTCACGATAACTTCTCACCATGTTTGCAACAATCTTAAATCGTCGAACTTGGTGTTCTCTGCTTAAAAGTTTGATCAACGCATATGCATCTGTGATTGAAGTCGGCTCATCACACACAACAACCACAACATCTTGTGCTGCTCGAGCAAAGCTGACAACCATATCAGAAATACCGGCCGCTGTATCGACTAAAAGCACGTCCATCTCATCTTCCAGCGTACCAAACGCTCGAATTAAGCCTACATGTTGCGCATGTGACAATTCCGTCATGGACTGTGTACCTGAAGTCGCAGGAATAATCTGAATTCCGTGCGGTCCTTCAGTTATAGCATCTTTTAGCTCACACTCGCCAGCAAGCACGTGTCCTAGGTTACGCTTAGGACGAATACCGAGCATAACGTCGATATTGGCTAGGCCGAGGTCTGCATCCAGAACCATGACTTTTTTACCTTCGCGAGCCATACAAATAGCCATGCCTAAGGTTACGTTTGATTTGCCCACACCACCTTTACCACCTGTCACGGTAATGACTTTGGTTAACGATGGCTGAGATAAGCGACGTAAGCCGCTTGCTTGGTCATATATCATTTTATTCGTCATATCTGTACGCCGCCTAGAATCTCTCTGAATCACTATTCCAATAGTGAGGTTCATTTTCTGTCGACTTCTCTAGTAATTCGTTTGCCTTTGCCACCATGTATTTAGGCTGAGCAAGCACAATGTCTTCAGGTACACGTTGTCCATTCGCAATGTAAGCAACAGGTAGTGAGTTTTGAACTACCACACTGACAAACTCACCTAAGCTCAAACATTCATCGAGCTTAGTCATGATGCATCCTGAAAGAGGAATTCTTCTAAAGTGTTCGATGGTTTCCTGCAGTACCTTTCTCTGAGCTGTTGCAGGCAGAACAAGGTAGCTGTGAATCACTTCCCCACTCTCTTGCATCAAGGTATCTAGCTGTTCGGATAAGCGAACATCACGTTGTCCCATACCAGCGGTATCGACCAAAACGAGTCGGCGATTTCTCAACTGATATATTACTTCGGCTAACTCTTTGGAATCTTTAGCGACTCTTACAGGACAACCCATAATTCTTCCGTAAATCGACAGCTGTTCGTGTGCGCCGATTCGGTAAGTATCTGTCGTTACCAGTGCAACATTGTCGGAGCCAAACTCCATCGCTGCACGAGCAGCAAGCTTAGCCACTGTAGTCGTTTTACCCACTCCAGTCGGACCTAAAAGCGCGACAACACCGCCGCGTTTTAATATGTCTTGTTTCACTACGGGTATTTGGTCTGATACTAAGCCCAACAAGGCTTTCCACGCTTTTGGCGGAGGCGTATCTTCGGGGATATAGCAGGCCAACTGGTCAGCTAAATCGAGTGATACTCCCATGCGTTCAAGGCGTTTAATCAGCATTGCGCGCAATGGTTCACGACGTTCAACTTCTTGCCACATTAGGCCTGAAACTTGATGTTCTAAAAGACGACGGATTGACGTCATCTCTTCACGCATATTTTCTAAATCTTGTGCAGAAACTTTTGCTTCTTCAGGGTGATGACGTTCAAAGCGAGTCGGATCCAAACGCAGTTTACGCTGCTCGCGATTCGTCTCTTCTTCCTCAGCCCAGCGACTTACTTTAGATTGTGGCGCGCTTGATTGAGTTGAATGGCTGTTCTCTCTTTGACGCTGTAGCAAAGCAGATAGAGAATCTTCATTGTCCGCACGACGAGTATCTTGCTCGGGCATCGCGCCATTGCTGTACTGCTTGAGCATATTCGCAAAACGTTGCGTCATTGAACGACCTTCGGCAGCACTTGCTTGCAAGCTGACACGGTCATCTTCCAGTTCACGTCGAGCAGGCTGCCTTGTCAAAGACTGAGAAACCTGACTGTTGCTGAATCTAGGTTGGGAGCTGTAAGGTTGTTGAGTTCTCGGCTGTGATACAGCTGGAGACGCAGACGGCTCACCATCCACTGCCGCCACGATTTCGACACCACCAGCGACTTTTTTATTCGACATGATCACCGCATCCACGCCCAACTCTTCTTTGACTTGGAGTAGCGCAGTTTTCATATCTTTGGCAAAAAATCGTTTTATTTTCAAAGCTGATATCCGTCTTTAATGTGAGGCGAACTAATTATCTAACAACAGTTAATTACCTACCGCCTGCACAATTCGAATTTGTTTTTCGTCAGGTATCTCTTGGTACGAAAGGACACGCAAGTTAGGAATGGTATTTTTCACAAACTTAGCCAGTGTCGAGCGGAGAACACCTGAAGTGAGCAATACAGCAGGCTCACCTTTCAATTCTTGTTCTTGTGTTGCTTGGCTTAATGCCATTTGTAACCTTTCAGCAAGCCCCGGCTCAATGCCTGCGGACTCACCACCTGAAGCTTGCATTGTTTGATGCAATATTTGTTCCAGTTCGGGTATCAATGTAATCACTGGTAGCTCAGGCTCTATTCCATTGATTTCCTGAACGATTAGGCGCTTCAATGATATACGCACAGCTGCGGTGAGGATGTCAGGTTCTTGACTCTTACTGGCATATTCAGAAAGCGTTTGGACGATAGTTCGGATATCGCGAATTGGTATGGCTTCGTTCAATAAGTTCTGCAGAACTTTCACCACTACGCCTAACGATAGCTGATCAGGTACAAAGCCTTCCACCAGCTTCGGCGTTGAACGTCCAAGCATTTCCAGTAAGTTCTGTACTTCTTCGTGACCAAGTAGCTGGGATGCGTTGTTGGTTAGCAATTGGCTCAAATGTGTCGCCAGTACTGTTGACGAATCCACAACGGTGTAACCCAAAGCCTGAGCATGTTCACGTTGGTCTTCTCGAATCCAAACCGCTTCTAAGCCAAATGCAGGGTCGAAAGTGCGTTCACCGTCAATCATGCCGTACACTTGCCCTGGGTTGATAGCAAGTTCTTGGTCAGGTCGAATTTCAGCTTCGCCAGCAGCAACGCCCATCAAAGTAATACGGTAGCTGTTTGGTGTGAGCTCTAAGTTGTCACGGATATGTACGGCAGGAATAAGGAAACCAAAGTCTTGCGATAGCTTCTTACGTACCCCTTTCACACGTTCAAGCAGTTCTCCGCCTTGATCTCTGTCGACCAAAGGAATTAAACGATAACCCACTTCTAAACCAATGATGTCCACGGGTTGTACATCGTCCCAAGAGAGTTCTTTCTGTGACGGCGCATCACCATCCAATGTGGCAGGAAGCTTGGTTGTTTCTTCTTTTGCCGATTTCTGTTTGCGTTGAATCCAATACGCACAACCACCCGCGATCGATGCCAGCAGTAGAAAAGCGAAATGCGGCATTCCCGGTACGATACCCATAACACCCAGTATCGCCGCGGTGATCATCAATGCTTTAGGGTTATCAAACAGTTGGAAGATTACCTGTTCACCCATATCTTCATCGGTATTTTGACGCGTTACCATGATCGCAGCGCCAATCGATAATAATAGTGATGGGATCTGAGCCACCAAGCCATCACCGATGGTTAGCAGGGTATAGATCTCAATCGCTTCGCCAAAGCCCAAACCATATTGAGCCATACCGATAGACAGACCACCGATGATGTTAATAAACAGGATTAGGATACCAGCGATGGCATCCCCTTTTACGAACTTAGAAGCACCGTCCATCGAACCATAGAAGTCGGCTTCTTTGGTCACTTCAAAACGTCGAGTTCTTGCTTGTTCTTGGTCGATTAGACCCGCATTGAGGTCAGCATCGATCGCCATTTGCTTACCGGGTAAAGCATCCAAGGTAAAGCGAGCACTAACTTCAGAAATACGACCCGCACCTTTGGTGACAACCATAAAGTTGATGATCATCAGGATAAGGAACACCACTAGGCCGACAGCGTAGTTACCACCGATAACCACGCTACCAAATGCTTCGATAACGTTACCTGCGGCGTTGCCTCCTTCATGACCTTTCAGCAAAACCACACGGGTTGAAGCAACGTTCAAGGCTAAGCGAAGCAAAGTTGCAATAAGTAGAACTGTCGGGAATGCAGCGAAATCCAGAGGTCTACGGGTATAAACCGTCACCAATAATACGACCATCGCCAGCGCTATATTGAAGGTAAAGAACAAGTCCAACAAAAAGGCTGGGATCGGTAAAACAACCATGCCAAGAGTCGCAAGCACCATAATAGGCGCGCCAATCGCTGGCATGCTGCGCTGTGGAATGGAAGGTAACTTATCCGCAAATGGCAGAGTAAACTTCATAGGCCTATAAACTATTCGTTAATACTAAAATTGAAGAATTCGGTTTGCAGTATTTAGTTTGCTGATTTCACAAAGCCAAGCTCGCAAAAAGCCTCTAAATGACAACATTTTAGCCGGAGGATGCAATTTTCAGTCCATGCTAATGCGCCAAATTAATGGCTGCTTGCTATTCATAGCGGTTTACTAAGAGAGAGCGATTGCAGATGACCAAAAACGTTTAGAGATAAAAAAGGCCGCCTTACGGCAGCCTCTTCATACTTGTTCGATTAGGGGTGGATATTCCACACCAACTCACCTTTGCGGGCGGCGACATCATATTCGATGCAAACCAGTCCAGACGTCGGGAACATAGGTGCAACCATCCCCGGTACAAACTCAGAAACCAGATACCCCACTAATGGCAAGTGTGACACCAGTAATACTGATTCCAGATGCTCTGCTTCAATACAAGCAGCAACGAACTCAAATACATCTTCTGACTGACCATATGGCGTGATCTCTTCACACACTTCAACCATATCTGCCGAAAAGTGTTGAGATATCTCTTGCCAAGTTTGTTGAGCGCGCAAGTAAGGGCTCACAAAGACTTTGTCTATATGGGTAATGTTCTTCTGAATCACGCCGGCTCTGGCTACAGCGACAGACTCATTCCGACCTCTATCCGTCAAGGCTCGCTCTGCATCACTGGCAGCATAATGCTGGGCTTCTCCGTGACGCATAATAAAAATTTTCATCTTTTTTACCTTAGGTTTAATGCAGTCTGTTGCTGCTTGGCGGCGATTATAATCGCCTTTCACCCTATTTCGCGACCACTTTTGCCGCAATTTGTGAGTCCTTTATATTACGCAACTCTCATGCCATCTATATCCGTTGAGTCTAGGCTCACTCACCGTATTTATCTCTTAATGAACCCAAATTAAGGTTAATTTCAAAACTATCAGTCTGTTAAAAACTCAGTGAAAAGACTAAAATGACAATGTGTTAATAAAAGTTCCAAGTTTATAAGCGCTCTCGTTTATAAATATCCAGCTCATAAAAACCCGATCTCGTATTTGCGGTAAGTAGTATCAGCGCCATACTTAAGATCCCGTGCTACTCCGGAGATTCTCTGTGCACATAAGTCCTAATGATTCAAACCGCTATCGACACTTCACTCTGCCAAACGCGCTGAGGGTGCTGTTGATCCAAGATGAAAGTGCGCAAAAATCTGCTGCTGCACTTGCGGTCAACGTAGGACATTTTGATGACCCTATTGATCGCCAAGGTATGGCTCACTATCTAGAGCACATGTTGTTTTTGGGAACAAAGGCGTACCCGAAAGTTGGCGATTTTCAAAGTTTTATCAGCCAACACGGTGGCAGTAATAACGCTTGGACAGGAACAGAGCACACCTGTTATTTCTTCGACGTAACAACCAGCGCTTTCGAAAAAGCGCTTGACCGATTTAGTCAATTTTTTGCCGCGCCTTTATTCAATGAAGAAGCGTTAGACAAAGAGCGCCACGCTGTCGATTCAGAGTACAAGTTAAAGCTCAATGACGACTCTCGCCGCTTATATCAGGTACAAAAAGAGACGGTTAACCCACGCCATCCGTTTGCAAAATTCTCCGTCGGCAATATCGAGACATTAGGTGACAGAGAAGGTAAATCGATCCGCGAAGAAATTATTGCGTTTCATGCCGAGCAGTATTCGTCGGACATCATGACGCTGACGCTTATGGGTCCACAAAGCCTCGATGAGATGGAACAGTGGGTCAAAGAGAAATTTTCAACCATTGAAAACAAACAGCGACGCGGAAAATCAATCAGCGAACCATTTGTCACACCTGAACAAACGGGCATTACTATTCGCGTTGAACCGTTAAAAGAAATTCGTAAGTTGGTAATGAACTTCCCCATGCCTAACGTGGATGCTCATTATCCTTACAAACCTTTGTCCTACTTTGCACACTTAATCGGCTATGAAGGCGAAGGCAGCTTACTGTTAGCATTGAAAGACAAAGGCTGGATTACGTCACTTTCAGCGGGTGGTGGTGCCAGTGGCAGCAACTATCGTGAATTCTCTATCAGTTGCACGCTGACATCAAAAGGCTTGAAAAAGACAGACGAAATCATTCAGGCACTGTTTCAATATATCCGAATGATTGAAGAACAAGGCTTGGAAGAGTGGCGTTACCTTGAGAAACGCGCGGTATTGGAATCGGCTTTCCGCTTCCAAGAAACAAATCGTCCTATGGATATTGTCAGCCATTTAGTCGTCAATATGCAGCATTACGCCGCTGAAGATACCATTTATGGCGACTACCTGATGAGAGGTTACGATGAGGCGTTGCTAAGAAGTTTTCTGCCTTATTTGTCGCCAGAAAATCTTCGGGTAACTGTCATTGCCCAGGGGCAGCATTACGATAAAGAAGCCAACTGGTACTTTACGCCCTACTCTGTCGAACCTTTTAGCGAAGAACAACAGAACATCTACCGTACGAATGACAAGACGTGGCCGTTGACTTTGCCGCCTCAAAACCCGTTTATCTGTTACGACCTTGACCCTAAACCGGTTGTCGATGCGCAGCCACAACCACAGATATTGCAAGACTTACCTGGCTTCCGTTTATGGCACATGCAAGATGCGGAATTTCGCGTACCAAAAGGCGTGATTTACATCGCCATCGACAGTCCGCACTCCGTCGCGAATGTGCAAAACATTGTCAAAACTCGCCTCTGTGTTGAGATGTTTTTAGATTCGCTGGCGAAAGAAACCTATCAAGCAGAAATTGCCGGTATGGGTTACAACATGTATGCCCATCAAGGTGGCGTAACGCTATCCATCTCTGGTTTCAGTCAGAAGCAACCTCAGTTGATGGAAATGATTCTATCTAAATTCGCCGAGCGTAGTTTCAGCCCTAAACGCTTTGACACCATTAAACAACAAATGCTGCGCAACTGGCGTAATGCGGCACACGACAAACCCATTTCTCAGTTGTTTAGTAATATGACGGGGCTATTGCAGCCCAACAATCCGCCGTATCCAGCTTTGCTTGAAGCGTTAGAAACAATAGAAGTTGACGACTTGGCTGAGTTCGTAGATTTAATTCTTGCCAACTTACATATCGAGATGTTTGTTTACGGTGACTGGCAAACACAAGACGCGCACGATATGGCAGAAGTGCTCAAAGATGCATTAAGAGTAAAAAACCAAACTTACGAAGAGTCTCTACGCCCTCTTGTTATGTTGGGTAACAGCGGGACTTTCCAGCGTGAACTGGACTGCAACCAAGATGATTCAGCAGTGGTGGTTTACTATCAGTGTGAAGATACAGAACCACGCAACATCGCGCTCTATTCGCTGGCGAATCACTTGATGTCAGCCACCTTCTTCCATGAAATTCGTACCAAACAGCAGTTGGGCTACATGGTTGGGACTGGCAATATGCCAATGAACCGTCATCCGGGTCTGGTACTTTACGTTCAGTCACCGAATGCAGCACCAAGCGATCTTATTTTTTCGATTGATGAGTTCCTGAACGCTTTTTATCTGGTTCTGCTTGAACTGAATGATTACGAATGGCATAGCAGTAAACGTGGTTTGTGGAATCAAATCGCTACACCCGATCCAACCCTAAGAACACGAGCACAACGCTTATGGGTCGCTATCGGTAATAAAGATTGGAACTTCAATCAACGGGACATCGTACTTGAAGAGCTCAAACAACTGAGCAAATCCGATATGATCCGTTTCGTGGTTAATACGCTTAAACCAAGGACTGCCAACCGACTCATTATGCATACGCTTGGCAATGCTCATCAGGACTGCGAACCGCTCCATTTAGGGCTGGAAATTGGTTCAACGGAAGAGTTCCAGCTCAGACCAAAAGCGTACGATATCGGCTAGATTTCAATGAAAAAAGGAGTTGCGAAATACAACTCCTTACTTTGACTTAATGTGATTTAGGCGAAGTTACTGTTCTGATTCAACAATGTTTTTTAATGAATGGGGATGCAACTTAATACACACGCCCTGCCACTTGAACGCCACAGTCGGGTTATTCAATCGCTCACCTTCGCCCTTGGGACTGGATAGCTTCACTTTGACACCTTTGTCTGCAAGATTGTCCCAGTTCAACGCAAGATCAGGAAACACCTGTTTCAAATGCGCCAGATAGTCATCGGCGGTTTGCGCTTCTGATGGCACTACAAATTCTACATGTTCCCAACTTTGCTCAGGATAAATTTTACCTTCTGCAGGATAAGGCAGTTCCAAACACTCAATTTTCCAAGCGTTCGCGACCAAAGGCTCGTTAAACGCGATAACAATAATCGGACGACCGTTAATCTGTGTTTGCGAAATCACTTCACCTTCTTGAGCCCAAGCTTGATGCGCCAATTTTGCCAACTCCAACTCGTTAATCCGCATGGCAATATGATCAAGTTGATAGACCGATAAATCTATCTGCAATACAGCCGTTAGTTGCTGTATTTTTTCGATAAAATTTTCTAAGTTTTGTTTCATCTGATTAGGATGAAGACCTGCATCTAGCAATGGCTGAAGCATTTTACGCGTCCAAAATAATGATTTTTCACCGATACTATCAAAAGCGCGCGGAAAAGTAGTAAATTTCCCAATTTCTTCCCTATAAGCGCGCTAATAAAATTGCTATTATGTGCGCCAATTTATGAACTAGATCAAGATATGCATTCACTACTGTTTGGTATTTGTTAACCTTTTAGTGATTTTTATGCATACGCAACCAATTCCCAGAATTGAAGGACACCCGAGTGAATATTCAAGCACTGATTAATGACAAAGTATCTCAGGCTCTTGAAGCCGCTGGCGCACCAGCAGGAAGCCCTGCTGCCGTTCGCCAATCTGCAAAGGCACAGTTTGGCGATTACCAAGCCAACGGAGTAATGGGCGTTGCTAAACAGTTAGGTACAAATCCGCGAGAATTCGCACAAAAAGTCTTGGATGTTCTCGATCTCGACGGTATCGCAAGCAAAACCGAAATTGCTGGCCCTGGTTTCATCAACATTTTCCTAAGCGAAGAGTTCCTAGCAGCACAAGCTGAAGCGGCACTCGCTGATGAGCGTCTAGGTGTGGCTGTTGAAGCACAACAAACTATCGTTGCAGACTACTCAGCGCCAAACGTTGCAAAAGAAATGCACGTAGGTCACCTACGTTCAACCATCATTGGTGATGCTGTCGTTCGTACTCTTGAATTCTTAGGTCATAAAGTTATCCGTGCTAACCACATCGGTGACTGGGGTACTCAGTTCGGTATGCTTATCGCAAACCTTGAGCGTATCCAACAGGAATCGGGTGAAGTATCAATGGAGCTTTCTGACCTAGAAGGTTTCTACCGCGAATCGAAAAAGCTTTACGATGAAGATGAAGAGTTTGCAGTAAAAGCACGTGGCTACGTTGTAAAACTTCAAGGTGGCGACCAGTTCTGTCTAGATATGTGGAAGAAACTGGTTGACGTAACTATGGTTCAAAACCAGCGTAATTACGATCGTCTAAACGTGTCTCTTACTCGTAACGATGTTATGGGCGAAAGTATGTACAACGACATGCTGCCAACTATCGTTGCTGACCTGAAAGAAAAAGGTTTGGCACAAGAAGACGACGGTGCTCAAGTTGTGTTCCTAGACGAATACAAAAACAAAGATGGTGAGCCAATGGGCGTTATCATCCAAAAGCGCGACGGTGGTTTCCTTTACACCACAACAGATATCGCATGTGCTAAGTACCGTTATGAAACGCTAGGTGCTGACCGTGTGTTGTACTTTATCGATTCACGTCAACATCAACACTTGATGCAAGCTTGGACGATTGTTCGCAAAGCAGGTTACATCCCTGAAGAAGTGTCTTTAGAGCACCACGCATTCGGCATGATGCTAGGTAAAGATGGTCGTCCATTCAAAACTCGCGCAGGCGGTACTGTTCGTCTTGCTGATCTTCTTGATGAAGCAGAAGAGCGTGCAGCAACGTTGATCGAATCTAAAAACCCTGAGCTATCAAGCGAAGAGAAAGCAGAGATTGCAACTACTGTAGCAATGGCGGCCGTGAAGTATGCAGACCTGTCTAAACACCGTACAACTGACTATGTGTTTGACTGGGACAACATGCTAGCGTTTGAAGGCAATACTGCACCGTACATGCAGTACGCTTACACTCGCGTTGCTTCTATCTTTGCTAAAGCTGGTTTGTCGATGGATGAACTGAGCGGTGACATCAAAGTTACAGAAGAGAAAGAAAAAGCATTGATCGCCAAACTGCTTCAATTTGAAGAAGCAGTACAAGCAGTTGCTCGTGAAGGTCAGCCTCACATCATGTGTAGCTACCTGTTCGAGCTTGCTGGTCAGTTCTCTAGCTTCTACGAGGCTTGCCCAATCCTAGTTGCTGAAGATGAACAAGTAAAACAAAGCCGTTTGAAACTGGCTGCGTTAACTGCGAAAACCATTAAACAAGGTTTGTCACTGCTAGGTATCAATACTCTAGAACGCATGTAATACAGCAAGTTAATGCAAGCAAATTGAAAAAGGTTGGCGACATGCCAACCTTTTTTTGTTTACGCTCCCCTGAGTGCGCAAGCGACTCACGCACCAAGACGGTTAAAATCTATTTGTTGCTGCTGATTCTCTGCGCAATCTTCTGTTCTTCTCATTGCTGGCATTGGTATAATCGAGGCAGTTTTTATCATGGATGTCCAATATGAGTTTTCACCTTCACCCACAACTTGCTAAAGATACCGATGTGATTGGCCATTTCCCGCTCTGTGTTGCTCTACTCCATAAAGACGACGCTGTGCCATGGGTTATCTTGGTACCTAAAAAAGCGAATCTAAAAGAACTGCACCACTTACCAATGAAAGAGCAGCAACAGTTTCTTGTTGAATCTCAAGCAGTAAACCAAGCGTTAGAAGCACTGTTTCAACCAACAAAATTGAATCTCGGCGCATTAGGTAACATGGTTCCCCAACTGCATATCCATCACATTGCTCGTTTTGAAGATGACGTTGCTTGGCCTGGACCAATCTGGGGAAATACCAAAGGCATTTTTCGAGATGAAGAACTGCAAGAAGAGATGTTAGTGAAACTACGTAGCTTACTGTCAATGAGCAAAATTTTTGTCACCGCTTAAGAGCGTTTTTGCCGACTGGTTCTGGATACATAAAAAGAGAAAGCCGCTTAATGCGGCTTTTTCTTTATTTCAATGACATCTTATTTCAATGACATCATTTTCACTACATCGTGACCGTGACTGACAGGCTATCTTGCTTGTTGATGACATAGCGAACTCGCGTCACATACTGAGCAGCATTGGTATCAATCAGGCGAGAAATAACACCTTTCTTAATCCAAATAGCGAGCATGGCATCAACACCATCTTCACTGACTGAAAATCGTTTCGCCAGTTCCTTACGTGTAATACTCCCCTGCTCCTCAATCGCCTGTTTCAGTTCGGTCAAAATCATGCCACTTGAACCTCAAGAACTTGCTGTTTGCGTCCAGCTCTCTTAAGCATTTGGAACACGGTGTAGTAGACGGCAACAATAGCCACTATCCAACTGATACTTGATAGAGGATGACTCGCAAGGTTTGCCGCTTGATAGAATATCGCCGCACAGCCATACGCTAAACCCATCGTCCATGCGGCAATAAAGTAAGAGTACTTTTTACCAAATTCGCGAACGTATGCACCCATAGCCGCTACACAAGGCGTGTAGAGAAGAATCATAATCAAGTAAGCAAATGCTGCGCTGCCGCTTTCGAAATGTGAGTTCAAGTTACCGAAGATTGAAGAATCCACCTCTTGCTCTTGTGCAACGGCTTCGTTATCAGAAAGGTCACCCACCTCAATACCCAATGGGTCAGAGAAACTCAATCCCATTAGGTTTTCAGGCACTGACATTACCGCTTCTTCTAAACTCGCCATTAAATCGAACTCGGCACCTTCTTCATCACCCGCGGTGGTGTAAAGATTGTTCAGCGTACCCACAACCGCTTCTTTAGCGAATATCCCCGTAATGATACCGACAGTAGCTGGCCAGTTATCTTGGTTCACACCAATCGGTGCAAATACCGGAGTCACAACCTGAGCAGCCTTCGATAACACTGAGGCTTCACTGTCTTGGTTACCAAAAGAACCATCGGTTCCTACAGAATTCAAGAAGCTTAAAATCGCCACCACCAAAACAATAGTTTTACCTGCACCAAGCACGAAGCGATTAAGCTTTTGCCACGTTTTAATCAGTACGTTTTGCAGTGTTGGAAGCTCATAGTCAGGCATTTCCATCACTAAGCTGTCGCTTGAGCCAGGATACAACGTCTTCTTGAGAACCCAACCAGTAAACACCGCTGCAACAATACCGAGTAGATAAAGCGCAAATACAATGTTTTGACCACTTTGTGGGAAGAATGCAGCGGCAAAGAGCGCATACACAGGTAAGCGCGCGCCACACGACATAAACGGAGCCATAGACGCAGCTAACTTACGTTCACGTTCTTGGTCTAAAGTACGAGTCGCCATAATAGCAGGCACGTTACAGCCGAAACCGAGTACCAAAGGTACAAACGCTTTGCCCGGCAGACCGATTTTTTGCATCACCTTATCAAGTACGAATGCTGCACGTGACATATAGCCTGAACTTTCTAATACAGCTAAGAACAGATACAAACAGGCAATAACAGGGATAAAGGTAGCAACGGTTTGGATACCGCCACCAATACCATCCACCAGAACCGTCACCAACCAAACTGGCAGATGGTCATCAAGCAGAAAATGGCCGCCATCAACCAGCAGTGCTCCAACACCAATATCAAAGAAGTCGATAAACGCACTACCAATGTTGATAGAGAACATAAACATCAGATACATCACAGCGAAGAAGAATGGAACGCCTATCCATTTGTTTAAAATGATTTTATCGGCTTTCTCGGTAAAGCTGTGGCTCAACTTACCTTCACTACAGCGAATTTGTTTACACTGTTCATGGAGATAAGTGTACTTGGTATCTGCCACATGTAAGTCTATGTCCAGCCCGCACTCTTTCTGCTGCTTATAGACCTCTGCGCGGTCAGCTTCAGGCAAGCCGTTAATGACCATTAAATCGTTTTCAAGAGCACGAATAGCTAAAGCACGTGCAGCAACATCTTGTTCTTTAAACAATGGTATAAGTTGCTGAATTGACGCTTCAAAATTTTCGCCATAATTGAGCTCAATATCTTTAAGAGCGATACCTTGAATAAGTTGTTTATGCAGTTTCTCTTTGAAACGACGAACTTGCTCTCTGTTATTGGCAGAAAGGGTAAATACAGGGCAACCCAACATTTCGGCGAGCAATTTGGTATCAATACGTTGACGCTCGCGTTTGAGTGCATCCATCTTATTCAGAACCACAACCATCGGTCTGCCAAGTTCACGCAGCTGTAATGTCATATATAGACTGCGTTCTAAGCTAGTTACATCTACAACGTTAATAATCAGATCCGCTGGATGAGTTAATACTGCTCTAGAAGCAATCGACTCATCAATACTATTGCTATCGTTACCACTGTCTAAAGCGTAAATACCCGGCAAGTCCGTAAGTCTAAAGACATCACCTGAGTGGGAGTAACGACCGGTCTTCTTCTCAACGGTGACACCCGCCCAGTTTCCCACCTGCTGTTTTGCACCGGTTAGACCATTAAACAGAGTTGTTTTACCGCTATTAGGGTTACCGACCGTAAGCACTTGATATTGCATTATGCTTTCTCC
Source organism: Vibrio plantisponsor (assembly GCF_013041605.1). Classification (GTDB taxonomy): domain Bacteria; phylum Pseudomonadota; class Gammaproteobacteria; order Enterobacterales; family Vibrionaceae; genus Vibrio; species Vibrio plantisponsor. Next base: position 212,763 of record NZ_JABEQC010000005.1, read on the forward strand.
ACTTCAATAGACGATGCAATGCTCTCTCGCACTGCCAACGATATGCCTCTTACTTCAACCTGTATCGGGTCGCCCATAGGAGCTCTACGAATTAGCGTCACTTCTGTATTTGGTAATAACCCCATTACCATAAGCTTTTTCCTAACCTCATTAGACAGCCCGTTCAATGTTAGAACAGTGCCTCGGTCGCCATCATTTAAGTCAGATAGTTTCATAATGCATTTCGCCAATCGTAGTGTTAATGAGAAACATTTTTATTTGATATACGAATCATACGCCCCATCAACCCAACAAATATTGCGTGAAATCAAACATTGCTAAAATGACAACTCTTACTCAATGACTTCTTCATCTCGTCAAAAACGTCAAATTCAAAACGTAGATTTAAGTATTAAAACTCGCTGACTTTTCTTACCTTTCGTAAAACAGGAAAATAAAACATTTAAAAACAACAATTTAAACGATAATCACTTTGTTGTCGTTTTTCTTATAGAAAATTGTCGTTAATTTTATAAGGGTATAAATACGGTTTGATTATAGTCACCCACGTCTTCACACATTCTCGAAGACATTTATTCCAGAAGTGATGCTATGTCACTCCGGCAGCAAGCGAAGGTGTCTTTGGCACCCGTGGTATAGTCCCCCGGCTATACCACGGTTTTTTTTATCTGCAGATCCTCAATCTAGTCCCAGCACGTCTTACTACCCAAAATCACGGATAAGAGAAACAAATCCTCCCTGATCCCATCTACTTCGACTGGAAATAGCGTTGATTGCAAATACGGCTCTCAACTTTATTGCCTCAAGTTCGGTTCAATTCTGTTGGATCTCTTTCGAAAAGCTTTTAATGGACGCAAAAAGTTACGGCCAAGATAAGTTTTAGACTTAGGTCAGGAAATGAAGGTATTACAAAGGAAGAAGAAAGATGAAAGAAGAAAGATGAACACCATTAATCTTGGTGTTCATCGATAAACTGTGTTGGTGACAAACCAAAATGATGTCTAAAACGTTGACTAAAGTAAGAAGGATCATTGAAGCCACACTCATACGCAGCTTGTGATACCTTTTCTCCACTTAACAAGCGTTGACAAGCTTTCTCCAATCGCACTTCGTTAAGATACTCTTTAAACGTTTTACCTGTGGCCGTCTTAAATCGCCTCTGGAAACTTCGTTCAGACATAAATAAGACTTTAACCACATTGGCGGTGCTAAATTCTGCATCAGAAAAATTATCGACAACGAGCTGTTCTACCTTGCTGAGCCATAGGCGTTCAGTATCATCCAAGATGTTGTCATCTGAACACTTTGAGTAAGAGTCCAAGTCAGTTTCCAGTTGCTCAATATCCGCGGCAGGCCAAGATAGTTGTACAACGTTCTGTTCCTTAGACATATACACGTTCATTTCACCGCCTGATTGCTCAACAAGATCGCTTAGCTGATTGAGAGCAAACCCGGATGTGGTTGTCATCGTCTGTTCGACATTTTTAGCGCTTCCACCTTGATCACTCATGGTGACCAAAATACGGCCATTCACCTCATAGCAACGAACAACGAGCGCTTGATTCTTGAATAAACGTTTCATTGCCTCTGCAAATAAAGCATTAAAAATCACATCCAGATTAAACTGCTGCAATTTTACGTAACTTCTTCTGCTTTGAATTTCCGCATCGAGAATCATTCCAGCAATAGAAAACTCGTCACTCCAACTGCTCACTACCGATTCCAGAACCAGAGACAGGTTATGCGTTAATATTGTCGATTCACTATCGGAACGCACATTCTTAACCTGTTCCAACTCGATTCTGGCTTCTTCCACCAGTATTTCCAGCTCTTCTTGATTCGCTTCACGGGCACCGAATTTTAGTTTTTCTAATCTTGGTTCTATAGCCAATAAAATGTTTTCCAACAGTGCGTGGCGAACCTGAATCTGCTTTCGAAGTTGCAAGTTGTTGCTGAGTACGATTTTACTTTGGTGCCTAAGCTGGCTAGTTTTCAAATCTATTTGCTCTTTGAGCAGTCGGTTTGCTTTCATCATCATGCGAGAGCGCCACCAAACAACCAGTATCAACAAAGAGATAAGGCTCAGTACATAAACAATGAAAGCCGTCATAGAGAGATACCAAGGCTCTATAACTTGAAACGATAAATAGCTTTCTAATTTGTTGCGTTGCTCTGCGCTAGAACTGCGTAAATGGAGTTGATAATTGCCCGGACGCAGATGATCAAGCGTAAGTTGCGAACCTTCGATAGGTAGCCATGTGCTGCTTTCCGTTAACTTATATTCAAGACTCAAGTTAACGGTTTGGGGTAAAGCGCCAAAAGTGAGGCTTAATGAGCGACCGTAATCGACACTAAACTCCGAAGGGCTTCCAACCGACAACAGCTTATCGTCAATTTTGATCTGGCTAATAATGACAGGAGAATGAGGCAGACTTGAGACGGACAGCTCTTCTGCAGAAACTTTCACCAAACCTAGCGCAGAACCAATCACTAACTGTGGGTAAGCCGAGCTTAGGCTCGAAGCGCAAACACTTGGAATAAACTCATTGTTAATTAACCCGTATGGCTCACCAAAATGCTTTTTTACCGCTCCTTGATAGTTATATAGAGTTAGCCCTCTAGAAGAGGATAGCCAGATCCCCTGAGGGGTCTCCATTAAGCACTTAGGACTAATGCTATCTTCGGCTAATACAATAGGAAGCAGTTCGCCACTATCGCTTTGTTGTTTGTAAACACCATAGTCGCTCGCGAACCAAACATGTCCATCTCGGTCTTCAATCACTGAATGGTTTTGCCCATACTCACTACTTGCACTATTGAATGTGATCCTCTGCTCTCTGATTGAATAGGTACCATGCTCAGTGCCAATCAGGATGCCATTGTGCCGAGTCGCTTTTAACTGAGTGATCGTGGCAGGAAGGTAGGCATCCACTAACCAATCTTCGCCATATTCCACGAACACTTTGGTGACTGTGTTGTAAGACCACAGTTTATTACCTGACACACCCCATAATTCTTCATGGCGATCTACTTCAATTCGATCCACTTTGGAATGATTTAGCAAAAGAGGAAGCGGAGCTTTTACTACTTTCGAATGCGTGACATCGAATTTGATTAAACCATCATCAGTGGCTAGCCATAGATCGTTACCCATTAAGACAGAATCATTGACTTGCCCTTCATAAAGCAGCTCTCGTTGCGGCGTTTGGTTAAAATTAATGCGAGCGACACCCGTTGAGGTCGAGAGCAAGAACTCGTCGTCGCCTTGCAGGTAAGCGATGTTCTTAATATCAGCGTTCAAGCCGCTTTTCGTCAGTTTCTTAGACAAAACACGATTAAACTTCTGACCAAACATAGAGTAGTAGAACACACCTTTTTCAGAAGCAATCCATATCCCCCCTTGTGCGTCGTTCACTAGAGAAAAAATCTTATGCCCTTTAAGCGAGTAACCACTGTGTACGTTGCTCTTTAGTTTTGTCGTACTCTGATTCAACAATGAATGAACGAACAATCCATTCTCAGTGCCAATCCAATACTCATTTTCTGTTTCAGCGATAGAGAGTACGTGCGATTTGGCGATTTTTTGAGGATCTTTAGATTTGTTTTTCAAATCCACCAGCAGCACGCCATCCAATGTTCCAACAAGCATCTCTCTGCGTTTTTCAGAGAAGAATAAAGTTTCAACGTAGTCATCACCCGAACGAGGCACGTGAACAAAACTGTGATTTTCTGATAGAAAAACACCGGAGTTTGTTGCTAGCACCCACTTTGAAATACCGAATGTCGCGTCATTAACCACTACCCTCTTTGATTTATCAAAGTGGGTCAGCGTTTTTAGGGTGTAAGATTCGAGTAAAAGCGATTGCGTATTGTAAGTGTAGAAATAGTCTTTGCTTACCATCCAAATCGACTTTCCGGAGACGCCTATCTTATCGATGACAGTTCCAACAGGAAGATCTACGACACGGGTTCGTACATCATTGGTCGATATTTTGTTCAGACTTCCATCAATCACAGTCCAGAAAGCATTGGTCAAGTAAACAAGTTGTTGGTAGTCGTTGGATAGAATGGAACCTTGCCTCGGCAAGATGGTTTGTCCGTCAAAAAAGCGTATTTTTCCATGGACATCGTGCAGCCAAATCCCCCCCGCATCACCAACGAATAAACTCTTGGCCGCGTAGACTTTGCCCTGTGTTTGAGTTGGTAGAGGATAAAACACAGAAGGAGACTTTTCGATGGCGTTTGCTGAAAACACGCCAAAGTAAAATACAGCAAAGACAAAACACAAGATGCGATACAAAATAAGCCCTTTCTACGACTAAAGAGGTTTGCGAGAGTTAATTCGCGACAAAAAAGAACTCGCATTGTATAGAAAAACAGCGACAGTTGAAGGGGGATGTGAAATAAAATTTGCTTCCTCAGCGTGTATCACAAATGAAAGACGATGAAACATCGCCTTTCATAGTGTGAATATCTGTAAAAATCACTAAGCAATAAATGAGTTGCTGAATGTTATTTCGCGAGACAGCTGTAGAAACTGTCACTCATAGAATGGAGAAACGTAAAATAACTGCCTTTTGCTACAGGGATATCGACGCCTAAAGGATCGAGAACTCCCGTTTGAGCATCGCTGCCTCTTACCACACTTTCAATGACAGCAGGTTGAAACTGAGGCTCGGAGAATACACATTTCGCTTCTTTAGCAGCCAGTGCTTTACGTATTGCTATTAACGTCTTAGCTCCCGGCTTTCTGTCTGGGCTGACGGTAAAATGGCCAATATTGTTCAATCCATAATGCTGCTCAAAGTAATCATAAGCATCATGAAAAACGTAATACGGCTTATGCTTTACTTGGTCTAGTTTCGCAGCAATGTCTTTATCTGTTTGATGTAATGAGTTTATAAAATCGCTCAAATTTTTGTTGTATATGTCTTTATGCGTTACATCTGAAGCAACAAGAGCTTGTGTAATCGCCTTTGCCACCTGCTCTACCTGCTCTACGCCCAACCAAAAGTGCGGGTCATGGGTTCCATGGTTATGACCATCATGTTGATGATCGTGTCCCTCTTCACCATAAGAACGTAATTTCAAATTAGGTATTTCACTTAGCGTTAAGACGTTGTCTTGTTGGCTGAGAACTTTCTCCAGAAAAGGTTCAAGATCTTTACCAAACCAAATAACCAGCGAACTGCTGCGAATGGTTTTGACATCCGAAGGGCGAAGTGCGTAATCGTGTGGTGACGCATTGGCTGAGAGCAAGACTTCTGGCTCAGTGACTCCCAGTGTCAGTTCATGTGTAATCATCTGTATAGGTTTAATACTGGTCAGAATGGTATTTGCCCCACTTGAAAACGGTAAGACAATAAGACTCAATAAAAGAGTGATTCTAGAAAACATGGGATGTCGTATATCCTGTGGCGTTAATATTGGATAAATGTTACATTATAACATCAGTCAATTGCAAATGAGTTCCATTAATGTCAGCGCTTATTGAGTTGCAAGATATCTGCGTAGATTTCAACCAACTCCGAGTATTAGATCGCGTCAACCTTGCTCTTTCAAAAGGGAAGATAACAACCCTTATCGGACCAAATGGAGCAGGAAAATCGACTTTAGTTAGAGTACTGCTCGGTCTTCACACACCGACATCAGGTAATGTCGTCAAAGCTAAAAACGTAAAGATTGGCTACGTCCCACAAAAACTTAAACTTAACGACACGTTACCACTCACTGTAGAGCGTTTTCTTAAACTCGCAGGTAAGTATAGTCGTCAGGAACTCACCGAAGCGATGCGATTGGTTGGTGCTGAACATTTGGCAAAAAATGACATGCACAAACTCTCGGGTGGCGAAAACCAACGAGTTCTGCTTGCTCGTGCTTTGCTACAAAGACCTGACATCCTTGTATTGGATGAGCCTGCTCAAGGTGTGGATGTGCAAGGCCAAATTGATTTATACGATTTAATTAATACTATTCGTCAGCGTTTCGGCTGCGGTGTATTTATGGTTTCCCATGATCTTCATCTGGTAATGGCAAAAACCGATGAGGTGATTTGTTTGCATCATCATATATGTTGTTCTGGCACACCGGAACACATCACCAAACACCCAAGTTATATTGCTTTATTCGGTGACCGTAGCCGAGAAACATTGGCGTTTTATCATCACAACCATGAGCACCATCATCATGATCTTTCTGGTCAGCCAGTAAAAGGCGATGCTGGTACATGTTCTCACCACTCCCATGGTCATCATCAACATGATTGAATTTCTACTTCCATCGATTCTTGCTGGTATTGGTATTGCGATTATTGCAGGACCATTAGGTTCATTTGTCGTTTGGCGCAAAATGGCCTACTTTGGCGATACCTTAGCTCACGCCTCTCTTATGGGGCTTGCACTGGGCTTTCTTTTGGACATCAACCTTTACTTTGCGCTGCTTATTTGTTGTTTAGGATTGGCCTTCATTTTAGTAACGCTGCAAAAGCAGCAGTTGGTTGCTACCGATACATTACTTGGCATACTGGCTCACAGCTCTCTATCGCTCGGTCTGATTGCTGTTAGTTTTCTGGACAATGTTCGTATCGATTTGATGAGTTATCTATTTGGTGATCTGCTTGCAGTAAACCCTTCTGACCTAATCTTTATCTGGAGCGGAGTGATCATTGTAGGCGCGATTCTTTATCTGTTTTGGCGTCCATTGCTTTCAAGCAGTGTGAATGAGGAACTTGCTTCAGTTGAAGGCATCAACATTGACCTGATGCGTTTGGTACTCATGCTATTGGTAGGTTTGGTGATTGCTGTGGGGATGAAGTTTGTGGGTGCTCTGATCATGACTTCACTGCTTATTATTCCGGCTGCGACCGCAAGACGACTGGCCCAAACACCAGAACAAATGGCACTGTTTGCCGCTCTAATAGGCATCATTAGCGTTCTGTGCGGACTGAGTTTATCTTGGCACTTTGACACACCAGCTGGACCTTCAGTCGTTATCAGCGCAAGCACATTGTTCATGCTTAGCCATATCGTAAAAAGAAGTTAATTCTTTCTTTTACCGTATAGCTTCCAATAAAAAACCCAAGCCTGAGCTTGGGTTTTCTATATCTAGGATGAAATTACCAACCGGTAACTTCGCGCAGAGCTTTACCGATGTCCGCTAGGCTCTTAACCGTTTTCACGCCAGCAGATTCAAGTGCAGCAAATTTTTCTTCCGCTGTACCTTTACCACCAGAGATGATTGCGCCCGCGTGGCCCATACGTTTACCTGGAGGAGCAGTAACACCCGCGATGTAAGAAACAACAGGCTTAGTCACGTTTTCTTTGATGAACGCTGCTGCGTCTTCTTCCGCTGTACCACCGATTTCACCAATCATTACGATTGCTTCAGTCTCTGGGTCTTCTTGGAACAGTTTTAGAATATCGATAAAGTTTGAACCCGGAATTGGGTCACCACCGATACCAACACACGTAGACTGGCCGAAACCTTCATCAGTAGTCTGTTTAACCGCTTCATAAGTCAGAGTACCAGAACGAGATACAATACCTACTTTACCTTTCTTATGAATATGGCCAGGCATGATACCGATCTTACATTCGTCTGGCGTAATAACACCCGGACAGTTAGGACCAATCATACGTACGCCAGTTTCTTCCAGCTTCACTTTCACATCGATCATATCGATGGTTGGGATGCCTTCAGTGATCGTTACGATTAGCTGAATACCCGCATCAATAGCTTCTAGAATTGCATCTTTACAGAATGCTGCTGGTACGTAGATAACCGTCGCTGTAGCGCCTGTTGCTTCTACTGCTTCACGTACAGTGTTGAACACAGGTAGACCTAGGTGAGTTTGACCACCTTTACCTGGAGAAACACCACCAACCATTTGCGTGCCGTAAGCGATCGCTTGCTCAGAGTGGAAAGTACCTTGACCGCCAGTAAAACCTTGGCAGATCACTTTAGTATCTTTGTTAATAAGTACAGACATTATTTGCCCTCCGCAGCAGCAACAACTTTTTGAGCTGCGTCAGTTAGTGACTCAGCTGCAATGATATCAAGACCAGAACTTGCAAGAACTTCACGACCAAGTTCCGCGTTCGTACCTTCTAGACGAACAACAACCGGAACGTTTACGCCAACTTCTTTCACTGCTCCAATAATACCTTCTGCGATCATGTCACAGCGTACTATACCACCAAAGATGTTTACTAGAACGGCTTTTACATTGTCATCAGATAGGATGATCTTGAATGCTTCAGCTACACGCTCTTTCGTTGCACCACCACCTACATCTAGGAAGTTTGCAGGTTTGCCACCGTGTAGGTTAACAATGTCCATTGTACCCATTGCCAGACCAGCGCCGTTAACCATACAGCCAACGTTACCGTCTAGAGCTACGTAGTTCAGTTCCCACTGAGCTGCATGTGCTTCACGCTCGTCTTCTTGTGAAGGATCGTGCATTTCACGCAGTTTAGGCTGACGGTACATAGCGTTTGAGTCGATGTTGATTTTACCGTCTAGGCACAATAGGTTGCCTTCACCAGTAATCACAAGCGGGTTGATCTCTAGTAGAGCTAGGTCGTACTGAGAGAACATTTGGCCAAGACCCATAAAGATCTTAACGAATTGTTTAATTTGGTCACCAGTAAGGCCTAGTTTGAACGCAAGTTCGCGACCTTGGTAAGCTTGTGGGCCTACAAGTGGATCAATTGCGGCTTTGTGAATTAACTCTGGAGTCTCTTCAGCAACTTTTTCAATTTCTACACCACCTTCCGTTGACGCCATGAACACAATTTTACGTGTAGCACGGTCAACCACTGCACCTAGGTACAGCTCATTTGCGATGTTTGACGCTTCTTCAACCAGAATCTTAGCAACAGGCTGACCGTTTGCGTCTGTTTGGTAAGTTACTAGGTTTTTACCTAGCCACTTTTGAGCGAACTCTTTAACGCCTTCTTTAGTGTCGTGAAGTTCTACACCGCCCGCTTTACCGCGGCCGCCTGCGTGAACCTGACACTTAACGACTTTTTTTGCTGTACTGATACGGCCAGCAGCTTCGAAAGCTTCTTGTGGCGTATCACATGCATAACCTTCGGGTACAGGCAATCCAAATTCTGCAAACAGCTGTTTTGCTTGGTATTCATGCAAATTCATTTTGATATTCCGTTTGTTCTTCCTTTGAAGGAATTATTATTTCCATAACGCTACAGTCTTGGCTGCGTTTGCGTTCGTAGGGCTTTACAAATAAGTCGTTGAAACTTATATGAAGGCCAGATGTTGGGCAGTCTAGCCTTGGGCGCTATGGGCGTCTAGTTACCCAAGGGTAACTAGACGTTTTAGCGATATTAAATGTCTAATAGCAGACGTGCAGGGTCTTCTAGTAGTTCCTTAACGGTTACTAGGAAGCCTACTGACTCACGGCCATCGATTAAACGGTGATCGTAAGATAGTGCTAGGTACATCATAGGTAAAATTTCAATCTTACCGTCCACTACCATCGCGCGATCTTGAATCTTATGCATACCCAAGATTGCTGCTTGTGGTGGGTTGATGATTGGCGTAGACATTAGCGAGCCAAATACACCACCGTTAGTGATAGTGAAGTTACCGCCCACTAGTTCTTCTACCGTCAACTTACCGTCACGACCTTTAAGTGCAAGTTCTTTGATACCTTTTTCCACTTGAGCAAAGCCAAGAGTATCCGCATCTTTAAGCACTGGCGTCACCAAGCCGCGAGGTGTTGATACCGCGATGCTGATATCAAAGAAGTTGTGGTAAACGATATCGTCGCCATCCAATGAAGCATTCACTTCTGGGTAACGTTTTAGAGCTTCTGTTACGGCTTTCACATAGAAAGACATAAAACCAAGACGAATGCCGTGGCGCTTCTCAAACTGGTCTTGATACTGCGCACGAAGATCCATAATAGGCTTCATGTTGACTTCGTTGAATGTCGTCAACATTGCAGTGCTGTTCTTCGCTTCAAGCAGACGCTCTGCAATACGTTTACGAAGGCGAGTCATAGGTACGCGTTTTTCGCTACGAGCTGCAACAGCTGCTGGCGCTGCTGCTTCAGCAACTGGTGCTGGTGCTGCTTTGTTCGATGCTAGGTGCGCTTCGATATCTTCACGAGTAATACGACCGCCTACACCAGAACCTTTCACGTCACTCGCTTCTAGGTTGTGTTCTGCAAGCAGACGACGAACTGCTGGGCTTAGCGCATCGTTCGTTTCTTCAGTCAACGTCGCTTTGTGACGTTTGTCTGGAGAAGCTTCGCTTGAATCCGCAGAGTCTTTAGTTGGTTCGCCTGCAACAACTCCAGGAGTTAGGCGTGCAAGTAGTTGTTTAGAAAGAACGGTTGCACCTTCTTCTTCAAGAATCGCTTCTAGTACACCTTCTTCCGGAGCTGGTACTTCTAAAACAACTTTATCAGTTTCGATTTCAACAATGACTTCGTCACGAGCAACCATGTCGCCCGGTTTCTTGTGCCATGTCGCGACAGTTGCGTCCGCTACTGATTCAGGTAAGTCTGGAACCAGAATTTCAATTGTCATATCTGTGTCTTCCTTTTACTTCTAGTTCTTAAGCTATGTTCAGAGCGTCATCAACTAACGCTTTCTGCTGCTTCAAGTGTACCGACATATAGCCTACTGCTGGTGATGCAGAAGCAGGACGGCCTGCATATTTCAAATCGGCGCCTGCTGGGATCGCCGCACGGAAATTGTGTTGACTACAGTACCAAGCGCCTTGGTTTTGAGGCTCTTCCTGACACCATACATAATCAACAGCGTTAGTGTATTGTTCGATAGCCGCTTGTACTTCTTCCATAGGGAATGGGTAAAGCTGCTCAATACGAACGATAGCAACATCATCTTGTTCATTGCTACGACGTTGCTCTAACAAGTCGTAGTAAACTTTACCTGAACAGAATACAACGCGTTTAACGTTAGCAGGGTTCAAATCATCAATTTCACCGATAGCTGGCAAGAATGTACCTTGCGCTAGCTCTTCCATGCTTGACACACATAGAGGATGACGAAGCAGAGATTTTGGTGACATAACAATGAGCGGACGACGCATCTTACGTATAACCTGACGACGCAGCATGTGGTACACCTGTGCTGGTGTAGACGGTACGATAACTTGCATGTTTTGCTCTGCACACAACTGCAGGTAACGTTCTAGACGTGCAGACGAGTGCTCTGGGCCTTGACCTTCGTAGCCGTGAGGCAACAACATAGTCAAACCACATAGACGAGCCCACTTCTGTTCACCAGAAGAGATGAACTGGTCGATAACAACCTGAGCACCGTTCGCGAAGTCGCCAAACTGTGCTTCCCAAATCGTTAAACCGCCCGGTTCTGCTGTCGCATAACCATATTCAAACGCCAATACCGCTTCTTCAGACAATACTGAGTCCAAAACTTCGAATGGACCTTGGTTGTCATGAATATTCGCTAGAGGAATATACGTGCTCGCGTCAGTTTGGTTGTGTAGAACCGAATGACGGTGGAAGAAAGTACCACGACCAGAATCCTGACCAGAGATACGAATTCGCTTACCGTTATCAACCAAAGTTGCATAAGCCAATGTTTCTGCCATACCCCAGTCAAGCATTTTCTCACCGGTAATCATAGCTTTACGGTCGTTGTAGATTTTCTCTACACGACTTTGAAGTTTATGACTTTCAGGATGTGCGCAAGTACGTGAAGCAAGTTCTTTTAGGCGCTCAAGATCAATTTGGCTATCCCAATCAATATTCCAGTCATGACCCAAGTACGGAGACCAGTCTACTGAGTGCATTGCCATTGGTCGCCATTCTTTAACGACGACTTCACCACGATCCAATGCATCACGATATTCATTCACTAATTGAGTGGCTGTCTCAATATCGCATTCTTTACGATCGATCAGCACATCAGCGTATAGCTTACGTGGTGTTGGGTGTTTTTTGATTTTTTGGTACATCAAAGGCTGAGTTGCATTTGGCTCATCAGCTTCGTTGTGCCCGTGACGGCGATAACAAACAAGGTCAATCACAACATCACGTTTGAACTCATTACGGTAATCAAGAGCAATGCGTGTTACGAACGCAACCGCTTCTGGATCATCAGAGTTAACGTGGAAGATTGGCGCCTGAACCATTTTCGCGATGTCAGTACAGTACATAGTTGAACGCGTGTCGCGAGGGTTTGAAGTCGTGAAACCAACTTGGTTGTTCACCACGATACGAACCGTACCACCAACACAGTAACCACGAGCCTGTGACATGTTAAATGTTTCAGCAACAACACCCTGACCTGCAACCGCAGAGTCACCGTGAATAGTAATAGGAAGTACTTTGCTGCCATCTTCATCGCCTAGACGATCTTGACGTGCGCGTACAGAGCCCATAACTACTGGGTTTACAATCTCAAGGTGAGAAGGGTTAAACGCCAGTGCTAAGTGAACATCGCCACCTGGAGTTGCGAAATCCGCTGAGAAACCTTGGTGATATTTAACGTCACCTGTACCCCATGTTTCGTCGTGCTTGCCAGCAAACTCATCAAACAAGTCTTGAGGTTTTTTACCCAAAACGTTAACAAGCATATTCAAGCGACCACGGTGCGCCATACCAATAACCACTTCACGCATACCGTTCTTACCAGCATGACGGATCAGTTCTTTAGTCATTGGAATTAATGCATCACCACCTTCCAGTGAGAATCGTTTCGCGCCTGGGAATTTTGCGCCTAAGTAGCGCTCAAGGCCTTCCGCTGCGGTTAATTCATCAAGGAAAGTGTTTTTCTCTTCAAGAGTGAAAGATGGCTGACCAACCACTGATTCCAGACGTTGTTGGATCCAACGCTTTTGCTCAGTATCTGTCATGTGCATGTATTCAGCACCGATAGAACCACAATAAGTTTGTTCTAGAGATTTGTAGATATCCTTTAACTTCATGGTTTCTGTGCCAACGGCAAAAGAACCAACGTTAAAGGTTTCTTCCATATCATCTTCGGTAAGATTGTGGAATGCAGGATCCAATTCCGCCACTGGTGGGCGTTTCCACAAATTTAGGGGGTCAAGTTTAGCAGCTTCATGCCCGCGGAAACGGTAAGCATTGATAAGCTGTAATACTTTTACTTGTTTTGCATCGACTTCGGGGTCACTAACTTGGACATTGTAATGCTTTGTCTCTTGAGCGAGTCGTCGGAAGTAATCACGGACACGTGAATGCGGTTGTTCAACCACATTTTCAGGCTGCGCAGGCAGGCCATCAAAAACACGTTTCCACTCCTCACTTACCAGATCGGGATCACTTAGATACAGTTCGTAGATATCTTCTACATAAGTTGCATTGGCGCCAGCCAAGTGTGAAGACTCGAGCCATGCCTTCATCACGCCGTTGTGCATTATTTTCCCTTAACTAGTAGGTTTCACGTTTGCTTCGGTCTACGCCGAGCTACAAAGGCAGGCCCTAAGGCCTGCAATCTTGTGACTGTTTAAACAGAACGATTAATCAGCATCGATTTAATGTGGCCGATTGCTTTCGTCGGATTTAACCCTTTAGGACAGACACTTACACAATTCATGATGCCATGGCAACGAAAAACGCTAAATGCATCATCAAGATTAGATAAGCGTTCATCTGTCGCTGTGTCACGGCTATCAATTAACCAGCGATAAGCAGCTAAAAGACCTGCAGGACCAATAAACTTATCAGGGTTCCACCAGAACGAAGGACATGAAGTTGTACAACATGCACACATGATACATTCGTACAAACCATCTAAATGCGCGCGCTCTTCAGGAGACTGTAAGTTTTCACGTGAAGGTGGTAAATCACCTTCAGAGATCAGGAACGGTTTTACTTTTGCGTAGTTGTCATAGAACTGGGTCATATCAACGATCAAGTCACGAACAACTGGCAAACCAGGTAGTGGACGAATCACAATCTTACCGCCTTTCAGAGCGGATAAAGGCGTGATACAGGCCAGACCGTTTTTACCATTCATGTTTAAACCATCGGAACCACAAACACCTTCACGACATGAACGACGGAAAGCGATTGTAGGATCTTGTTCTTTCAGCAAAATTAGTGCATCTAGAACCATCATATCCGAGCCATCTTCAACCTCAAGCACATAGTCTTTCATATACGGCTTGTTGTCTACATCCGGATTGTAACGATACAAAGAGAAGTTCAATTTCATTGGTTAATCCTCCCTTAGTATGTACGGATTTTTGGAGGGAACGCTTCACGATGTACAGGCGTCATGTTTACATCACGCTTGCTCATCTGTTCCGTCTCTGGGTTGTAGATAGAGTGACATAGCCAGTTAGCATCATCACGGTCTGGGAAATCGAAGCGAGCATGTGCGCCACGGCTTTCTGTACGGTAGTTCGCCGCCACAGCCGTTGAGAATGCTGTTTCCATAAGGTTATCCAGCTCTAGACACTCAATACGTTGAGTGTTGAACTCAGAAGACTTGTCTGAAAGATGAGCATTTTTCAGACGCTCGCGAATCACTTTCAGCTCTTCTAGACCTTGTGCCATTGCATCACCTTCACGGAATACCGAGAAACTGTTTTGCATACAACGTTGTAGGTCTTTACGGATTTGGAATGGGTCTTCGCCGCCTTTGCTGTTTTCCCAACGCATAGTACGCGCTAGAGAGGCTTCGATATCCGATTCAGTTGCTGGACGTGCTTCTGCTTGCGCCGCAAGAGTTTCACCTAAGTGAAGACCAGTTGCACGGCCGAATACCACGAGGTCAAGCAGTGAGTTACCACCTAGACGGTTTGCACCGTGAACAGATACAGATGCGATCTCACCACAAGCAAACAAGCCTTGAACTTCCATATCCTTACCAGAAGCATCTTGCTTAATTGCCTGACCAGAAACCTGAGTTGGTACACCACCCATCATGTAGTGACAGGTTGGAATAACTGGAATTGGTTCTTTTACTGGGTCAACGTGCGCAAAGGTACGAGAAAGTTCACAGATACCCGGTAGACGAGATTCAAGAACGTCTCTACCGAGGTGATCCAGTTTCAGCTTGATGTGTGGACCCCAAGGACCATCACAACCACGACCTTCACGAATTTCAATCATCATTGAACGAGCAACAACGTCACGACCAGCAAGGTCTTTCGCGTTTGGTGCATAACGTTCCATGAAACGTTCGCCGTCTTTATTTAGAAGGTAACCACCTTCACCACGACAACCTTCCGTTACCAATACACCCGCACCTGCAATACCGGTTGGGTGGAACTGCCACATCTCCATGTCTTGCATAGGAACACCAGCACGTAGTGCCATACCTACGCCATCACCCGTGTTGATGTGAGCGTTAGTAGTAGAAGCATAAATACGGCCTGCACCACCGGTCGCAAGGATAGTTGCTTTCGATTTGAAGTAACAAATCTCACCGGTTTCCATACATAGAGCAGTACAACCTAAGATGGCACCATCTTGGTTCTTCACTAAATCCAGTGCGTACCACTCAGAGAAAATCGTAGTCTTATGCTTGATGTTTTGTTGGTAAAGAGTGTGCAGTAGCGCGTGACCAGTACGGTCAGCTGCAGCAGCTGTACGAGCAGCCTGTTCGCCACCAAACTCTTTAGATTGACCACCAAACGGACGTTGATAGATTGAACCATCTTCAAAACGAGAGAATGGAAGACCCATGCGCTCAAGTTCGATAACAGATTCAGGACCGTTCTTACACATATATTCGATAGCGTTTTGGTCACCGATATAATCAGAACCTTTTACCGTATCGTACATGTGCCACTGCCAGTTATCTTTGTGAGAGTTACCAAGAGCAACGGTAATACCACCTTGAGCAGATACTGTGTGTGAACGAGTTGGGAATACTTTAGATAGCAAAGCACATGATAGGCCTTGCTCAGAAATTTGCAGTGCTGCACGCATGCCAGCACCACCAGCGCCGATTACTACGGCATCAAACTCACGAACAGGAATAGTCACTTACGCACCCCACAAAACAAACAGGCCAGAGAAGAAGTATCCAAACAGAATTGCAATGACGACTAATTGAAGACCGCCACGAAGTTTAGAACACTTTACGTAGTCAGTTAGTACTTGCCATAAGCCAATCCAGCCGTGGATAAGTACTGAAACTAACGCCAACATTGTGAAGACTTTTGTAAACGTACCTCCAAAGAAGGACGTCCATGAGGCATATGAGATATCTGTGAAAGCGCAGAAACTCACAAGGTAGATCGTATAAAGAGTCATGATGATCGCTGTAGAGCGAATTAGTAAGAAATCATGAACTCCATTGCGACCGAATGAAGAAACGTTTTTTACCATACCAAGATCCCCGCCAATACAGATAGAACGGCTGTTGCACCGAAAGCAACTTTCGCACTCATTGCTCCAGATTCAAGCTCCTCGAAATGACCAAGATCCATCAGTAAATGACGAATACCACCAGCAATGTGGTAGGCCAAAGCGGTTAAAATTCCCCAAAGAATAAACTTGGCAAAAAAACCACCTACAAGATGACTCGCATCCATGAAGCCTTGTGGCGAAGATAATGATAAGGATAGTAACCAAAGCAGTATACCGACTGCGACAAACGTAATAACCCCAGACACACGGTGAAGGATTGATGCGATTGCGCTAATCGGAAAGCTAATGGTCTGTAAATCTAAATTAACAGGTCTTGACTTTCTTTCTTTCACGGGCTTGCTCACTCAGCTCCATTGAGCATTTATAGTTATGAATGTTTTTTGGTGGCAAAGCCATAAAACTTAACATCTACTTAACAAATAACCGCTATATCTAGCACTTAAATTGTAAATAAATTGTTAACAACCAGAATAAAAACCTCTCATCCTAATTGTTTCTAGCCTTGAATTTATAAGGTTTCCACCAAAATTAACTGCGCCAATATACGGCTGGCAACATTCTAATACAATTGATGTAACAATTTTTGCTACATAGAACAGATTTTTAACTTTATATGTATAAAAAATCAAAGAAAGTGCACACATCAGATGAAGAAAATTGACTTTGATGTGGATCAGACGTAAAAAAAGGCACACAAAACATCCTGGACGGATTAAATAATAAACAAAGGAGATTGTTATGGCAGATAAGAAAGCGACCCTTCATATTGAAGGTAAAGCGCCAATTGAACTGCCGATTATGGACGGGAGTATCGGCCCACAAGTAATCGATGTTCGCAAACTTGGAGCGAATGGCTACTTTACATTTGACCCGGGTTTTCTTGCCACTGCATCCTGTGAATCTCAAATCACTTACATCGACGGCGACAAAGGTGTTCTTCTACACCGCGGTTACCCTATCGATCAATTAGCCAATAACGCCGACTATTTAGAAGTGTGTTACATCCTTCTTTACGGTGAAGCCCCTACTCGTGAAAAATACGAAGAGTTCAAGAAAATTGTAACTCGTCACACAATGGTACATGAGCAAATCGCAAGCTTCTTCCACGGCTTCCGTCGTGATGCTCACCCAATGGCCGTTATGTGTGGTGTAGTTGGTGCACTGGCAGCCTTCTACCATGACTCTTTAGACATCAATAATGACCAACACCGCGAAATCGCGGCATACCGTCTACTGTCTAAAATGCCAACATTGGCAGCAATGTGTTACAAGTACTCTGTAGGTCAACCATTCATTTACCCACGTAATGATCTTGGCTATGCAGAAAACTTCCTGCACATGATGTTCGCAACACCATGTGAAGAGTATGACGTAAACCCTGTGGTTGCTCGCGCGATGGATAAAATCTTTACCCTTCACGCAGACCATGAGCAAAACGCATCAACTTCAACAGTGCGTCTAGCTGGTTCTTCTGGTGCTAACCCGTTCGCATGTATTGCAGCAGGTATCGCATCTCTTTGGGGTCCTGCTCACGGTGGTGCTAACGAAGCATGTCTACGTATGCTTGAAGAGATCGGTTCTGTAGACAAGATTCCTGAATACGTTGAGCGTGCTAAGGATAAAGATGACCCGTTCCGCCTAATGGGCTTCGGTCACCGTGTTTACAAAAACTATGACCCTCGTGCTACGGTTATGCGTGAAGCATGTCACGACGTGCTTAAAGAGCTTAACATCAAAGATCCACTACTGGATGTGGCGATGGAGCTTGAGCGTATTGCCCTGTCAGATGAGTACTTCATTGAGAAGAAACTGTACCCGAACGTAGATTTCTACTCAGGTATCATTCTGAAAGCGATTGGTATCCCAGTATCGATGTTCACAGTAATCTTTGCGATGTCTCGTACTATCGGTTGGATTGCTCACTGGAACGAAATGCACAGCGATCCTCAAAACCGTATCGGTCGCCCACGTCAGCTTTATACTGGTCTTAAAATGCGTGACTTCGAGCCTCTACACGAGCGCGAATAACTCCGTATTTATACGTACTAAAAAAAGAGCGAGATATTATCTCGCTCTTTTTATTTCGTTTACCGACTAGACTGGATTATCAATATCGATAAAGGTTACATCAAATCCATGTTGTTCAGCTAACCACTCACCCAACGCTTTGATGCCGTAACGTTCAGTTGCATGATGGCCCGCGGCAAAATAGTGAATGTTGAGCTCTCTCGCCGAATAAGTGGTTCTTTCGGAAATCTCACCAGAAATAAAAGCATCCATCCCCTGCGAAGCCGCTAACTCAATAAAATCCTGACCACCACCAGTACACCACCCTACCTGCAGAATTTTTTTGTCCGCCAGTTCCGGTTCAATATGTAATGGCTCGCGATTTAGCACAGTAGCGATACGTTGCGCTAATTCGGCTCCCGTCATTTCTTTCTCAAGCCGACCAAACATTGCCACAGATTGTAGATGGCCTTCCAGTCCACCTTCAACTTCAATATCTAATAGCTGAGCAAGCTGAGTGTTGTTGCCCAGTTCAGGGTGAATATCTAAAGGTAAATGATAAGCGAATAAGTTGATGTCATTCTTTATCAATTGGCGTATGCGTTCGCCTTTCATGCCACGAATCGCCTCGTTTTCACCTTTCCAAAAGTAGCCGTGGTGAACCAAAATCGCATCCGCATTCATCTTTATTGCCTCTTCAATGAGAGCTTTGGATGCCGTCACACCTGTGACAATTTTTTTGATTTCTTTTCGGCCTTCAACTTGAAGACCATTGGGGCAATAATCTTTAATTAATTGCGGAGAGAGAGTCGCGTTCAATAACGCTTCAAACTGTAAATTATTCATCTCAAATTCCATTGCTTAATGGGTATGACGAGGTTATAACAATTTCAGAATAAATTGTCGAAATATGCTCGGGTAACTATATGGACTTAAAACCGTTAATTGATTGGGTAACAAACACCCCATCGATATTTAAAGCTTCACCACCTATTGCAAGCAAGGCACCGTTTTCCAAGCCTGTACAACGAAAATGGACAGCATATCAAGGCAATCAGAGACTTGGATTTTTATATCAACACCTGTGCTCTGAGCTTTTCAAATCCACCCCTACTTACAGCGCTATTGCGGAAGAAATTCAGCTTGTTCATGAAGGTAAAACATTAGGTTCTGTTGATTTCATTCTAAAAAACCGCAAAACCGAACAATTTGAGCACTGGGAAGTTGCAGTAAAATTCTATTTGCTTCATCAAGGTCTTTGGTATGGCCCGAATGCCGAAGACAGACTCGATCTGAAACTGTCTCATATGCTCAACCATCAGTTACCCCTTTCCAGCAGCGAACAGTTTTCATTAAAGCATCCTCTATGGTCGAACGCTTCGCAGCACCTTCTGATGCAAGGCAGGTTGTACATCAACCCATTTACTCCCGAACCCGTTCCAGATGAGTGTTTAGGATTCTCTATCAACGACGAACAAGTACAAGGCCGTTGGTGTTATCAATCACAAGCACACTTGATTAAAGAGCCACTCTATCTGTTGGATAAAGCTCAGTGGCTAACAGGAAGAAATGAAGCCTCTCAACGCTACTCAGCACCGCAAGAAGGTTTTGTGCACTGCCAATCTGAATCGGGCGTATTCTGGTTCATATTGCCAGAAACATGGCCAGCGCAAGAGCAAACCATCTAATTATTACTATCTCAAATGTAAAAAGAGAGGCGACCTAGTCGCCTCTCTTCATTTTTAATTTACGCAACAGAAACTATAAACCAGCGGCTTTAAACACCTGATTTACGATTTCTTGAGCTTCTTTCTCGATCTGAGCTAAGTGCTCAGCGCCTTTGAAGCTTTCACAGTAAATTTTATAGATATCTTCAGTACCAGAAGGACGAGCCGCGAACCAGCCAAAATCAGTCGTTACTTTCAAACCACCGATTGCTGCGCCATTGCCAGGAGCATGAGTAAGGCGAGCCGTAATTGGGTCACCAGCCAATGTTTGCGCAGCCACCATTTCAGCAGAGAGCTTACTTAACACGTCTTTCTGTGGACCATTAGCAACCGCTTGAATACGGTTGTAGCGAGATTCACCGTGTTTAGCTGCCAACTCATCGTAATACTGCTGAGGATTCTTACCAGTTACCGCGGTAATTTCAGCCGCTAATAAGCACAAGATGATGCCGTCTTTATCTGTTGACCAAGGCGTGCCATCTTTACGTAGGAAAGAAGCACCTGCGCTTTCTTCGCCACCAAAGCCAAATTTGCCGTTGTATAAGCCATCAACAAACCATTTGAAGCCAACAGGCACTTCGCACAGTTCACGACCAAGATCCGCAACAACCTTATCGATAATCGCGCTGGATACCAGTGTTTTACCTACAGCAACTTCTTTGCCCCAACCGTCACGATGGCGGTATAGGTAATCGATACATACTGCTAAGAAATGGTTTGGATTCATTAAACCTTTTGGAGTAACGATACCATGACGGTCGTAATCTGGGTCATTACCAAATGCCAGATCATACTCATCTTTAAGTGCAAGCAAACCAGCCATCGCATAAGGTGATGAACAGTCCATACGAACCACACCGTCTTTATCTAAGGACATAAACTGGAAAGTTGGGTCAATTGCTTCGCTCACTAGCGTCAAATCTAGGTTGTATGCTTTACCAATTTGGCGCCAGTAATCAATACCGCTTCCGCCCAATGGATCAACACCAATTTTCAGGTTCGCTTTTTGAATCGCTTCCATATCGATAACGTTAACCAAGTCATCAATATAAGGCTTCACCAAATCCACTTGTTTGAACAGCGGCGATTGTTTTGCCTCGCTAATCGCAACTCGTTTTACGTCTTGCATATTGTTAGCAATGATCTCGTTAGCACGATCTTCAATCGCTTTGGTTAACTGACCTTCCGCAGGACCACCGTGAGTCGGGTTATATTTGATACCACCATCCTGAGGTGGGTTGTGAGACGGTGTGATCACAATACCGTCTGCTTTCGCGTCATGCTTTAAGTTGTAAGTCAGGATCGCATGAGAAATACCCGGAGTTGGTGTGTAGCCGTTGTTCTCTTGCACAATCACTTCGACACCATTTGCAATCAAAACTTCAACGACAGAGCTGAATGCAGGTTCAGAAAGAGCATGGGTATCTTTACCAACAAATAGAGGACCTTTTGTACCTTGTGCTGCACGCACTTCAACCACAGCCTGAGCAATCGCCAAAATATGATTTTCGTTGAAGGTAGATTTATCCGCTGTGCCGCGGTGACCTGAAGTACCGAATTCTACTTTATGTGCAGAGTTACTTGGATCAGGTTGGAGTAGGAAGTAGTTTGCGACTAACGCAGGAATGTTATGTAAATCTTCTTGTTGCGCTTTCTGCCCAGCACGCGGGTGCATAGCCATAATGACATCCTTTCTAAAATTTAGACAAAATAAAACCTCATAATACGAACTTTGTATTGTGCATTATGAGGTTTGAATCAGACTTTTTTGTTTTTCAGTTCGAGATTTAGATCGCGCTTTCTCTTTAGTGAACGTTCTCTTGTTAGTTAACGTTCGTACTAGATAGCGTTGGTTACTTTCTCGATAATGTCCGCTGGGAAATTCATCAGCGTCATCACTTGCTCAACCATCTGCTGTTTACGGCTGGTGTTGTTGTTAGTGATAACCCAAAATGGCGTGTTAGGAATCGCTTTTGGCTTTGTTGTTTGACCATTAGCCAATAAGGTCTGTTCGTTATCGGCAAAATACACGCGTTTACGGCCTTTAACTGACATAGCGTCAGAGAAACTAGCCGAATCAATACGGTAAAGTGTCGACAGCACCAACATAAAACGGTCGACTGCTTTCTTTAATCCCGCAAACTCATCAGAAATCAGTAAAGTGCGCATTTCTTTTACGCTATCCACTTTGGTTTCTTGCACGGCATCTTTACTTACAATGATGCCTTGTTGAACAGGGATACCTTTCGGTTCAGCAGCCATAACAGGAGCTTCTGGCTTTGCAGAAGATGTACTCTTGTTATTTACATCCAACAGACGGCGCAAAATATCAGACGCGCTCTCACCGATATGAAGGGTTTGACCCGCGATGTAGCGGTATAGATCCTCATCAACCTCTATTGTTTTCATTCGCTTTTCACAATCTCAATGTTTAAACTCTGAGGGATTATAGCGAGATCTTTGCCGAGACTCTACGTTAAACCAATCACTAATAAGATAAAATGTCAGCACTTCTAAATTATAAACTCGAAGGTGAGGGTCACACCGTTGTTTTGATCCACGGCTTATTTGGCAACTTAGACAATTTAGGTTTACTCGCACGTGATTTAAAAACCGATCACCAAGTACTGAGTATTGACCTGCGCAACCATGGTCAATCCTTTCATAGTGACGAACATGACTATGCAGTGATGGCTAATGATGTAAAGCAGCTTCTTGAGTCACTTAACATTGAAAAAACGATTGTGATTGGTCACTCGATGGGTGGCAAAGTTGCGATGAAGCTGGCTGATATTGATGCTTCGAGGCTAGAGAAACTCGTGGTGCTTGATATGTCTCCGGTCAAATACACCAAGCGTAAACATGATGCAGTCATCGCAGGGTTAGATTCCGTACTGGAAAACAAACCCACTTCACGCGGTGAAGTCATGGAGCTATTAGCCCAGCACATTGAAGAAGACGGAGTTCGCCAGTTCTTGGGCAAATCGCTTACCAAGCAAGATGATCACATGACTTGGCGTTTCAATGTGCCAAGCATAAAACAGAACTACTGGAATATCATCGGCTGGGAACCTATTGCCCCTTGTGATGTACCAACCCTGTTTATTAAAGGTGGTAACTCAGACTATCTAACCGCTGAGCATCAACCTCAAATACAAGCGCAGTTTAAGCAGGCAAAAGCACATGTCATCGCGAACACAGGGCACTGGTTACATGCAGAAAAGCCAGCAGAAGTATTACGCGCCATTCGTAAGTTTATTGACTAAAGAGCAATTTATAACCATTAAGCCAACTAAGTGTGAATTCGGTAATGTTGCATCCATTAACTTTGCTTAATAACAGTGGTATAGTGCGCGCAAGCAAATTGGCATAAAGGATACCCATGCTGTACGACTACATGAATATGCTCGAATCTATAGGGCTAGACTTGCTTTTTGCATCTATCTTTTTCTTAATCGGTATGGCGATTAAAGATGTATTGAAACAAGGTAATGTGCCAGTTTTTGGCCGTCGTATTGTTTGGTTAGTTCTATTTTTAGGTTGTGCAGGCTTTATCGCAAAAGGTCTTATCCAACTCAGTTGGGAAGGCACTGGTTTGGGTTAATTCCCCCAACACGTCGATTTCCCCGCAACCCATAACAATTTAAAGGTAAAGGCTCTATGGCAAGTGTAGGTATCTTCTTTGGTAGCGATACAGGTAACACCGAAGCGATTGCAAAGATGATTCAAAAACAACTCGGTAAAAATCTGGTTCATGTTCAAGATATTGCGAAAAGCAGCAAAGAGGACATCGATAACTTCGATCTTTTACTTCTAGGTATCCCTACTTGGTATTACGGTGAAGCTCAATGTGACTGGGATGACTTTTTCCCAGAACTAGAAGCCATTGACTTCTCTACTAAGCTGGTTGCAATTTTCGGCTGTGGTGACCAAGAAGATTACGCAGAATACTTCTGTGATGCGATGGGTACAGTACGTGACATCGTTGAAGCAAAAGGTGCAACTATCGTAGGTAACTGGTCAACAGAAGGCTACGAGTTTGAAGCGTCTAAAGCTCTTGTTGATGAAAACCACTTTGTAGGTTTATGTATCGATGAAGACCGCCAACCTGAATTGACAGAAGAGCGCGTTACTAAGTGGGTACAACAAGTTTATGAAGAAATGTGTCTTGCTGAACTAGAAGACTAATTGTTTCTATTGAAAATAAGCCCTTGCATTGCAGGGGCTTATTTTTATCCATCAAAAATGACTCATGCGCAAATCAACTTGTCCCAAGTTGATAGTCTCAGAGTTAATTCACCGACTCGGTACAGGTTTCATCATCGCCTTCGCGATATTTAGGTTTCTTACGTACGTACAATTTACGGTGCACTTCAGAGACGACTTCACCACGTGCATTCTTGACGTGAATAATGAATTCAGGAAAACACTTATCCCCTGTCGCGGTCATATTTAAAATCGAATTTAATTGCTCGTCAGTAATCCTAAATTCCGCAAACAGATCTGAATGTCCGGGCTTTATAAAGTTGATACTCGCCTCTTTATCCCAAACGTAATACTGCTCTCCTAGAATGCCCATTAACATCAGAGAATAAACGGGATCGGTTAACGAAAAAATGCTGCCCCCATATTGGCTTCGATTAGCATTTTTGTTCCACCAGCGTAGTTTCAAACGCATTTTGGCTTCGCGAAAATCCGCACTAATCGATTCTATTTTGATGCCGGCTCCCCAAAACGGAGGCCAACTATTCAATGCATACTTCACAATATTAGGTTTATATAGCTTCGAGAGTATTCTATTCATGCTATCCGTGCCTTAGACTCTAGATTGCTTTGCGCCTGCACCCGCAAAGGACTCGCATACGGCGCCAATAAAAAGCAGAAATAATGTTAAATAATTGTAACTGGTCTAATCACTTTTATCAGTGACATAGCACGACTTTAAGAGAAAACACTAGTAACCCTCTGAACTTCGTGGTTTATTGTTCAGTGCGAGTAACCTATAATGTTGAGCAACATTGAATTCTGTTATTTACTGCAGATCATCAACGGGAAGATATATGTCAGACAATAACCAAGCGCTAAAAGATGCTGGTCTTAAGGTAACCCTACCAAGGCTAAAGATTTTAGAAGTTTTACAACAGCCTGAGTGCCAACATATTAGTGCTGAAGAGCTCTACAAAAAGCTAATTGATCTTGGCGAAGAGATCGGTCTTGCTACGGTTTACCGAGTTCTAAACCAATTTGATGATGCAGGTATCGTTACTCGCCATCATTTTGAAGGCGGCAAGTCAGTATTTGAATTATCAACTCAACACCATCACGACCACCTTGTATGTCTAGATTGTGGTGAAGTAATTGAATTTTCTGATGAAGTGATTGAGCAGCGTCAAAGAGAGATTGCACAGCAATACAATGTTCAATTAACCAACCACAGCTTGTACTTGTACGGAAAATGTGGTGATGGTACTTGTAAAGAAAACCCAGACGCACACAAACTGAAAAAATAATTACGTTTGTCTGCATCTCTAATTTAAGAAGCCGAGTGATTATTGCACTCGGCTTTTTTATATAGTAAAGGGAGTGTTTAAACACTCCCTTTACTATTTTCAGAGCTAACAACGCTTAGAAATAATCGCGAACCAATACTTCTGCAATTTGCACCGCGTTGGTTGCTGCGCCTTTACGTACGTTATCAGCAACAACCCATAGGTTAATACCGCTGTGGTGACTGATGTCGTTACGGATACGGCCAACCAGCACCTCATCAATACCACCAGCATCACGTACTTGAGTCGGGAAATCATTCCCTTCAAATACACGAACACCTTCCGTTTGTTTCAGAAGCTCAATCACTTGGCTTGCATCAATCGGTGAACTGGTTTCAATATGAACCGCTTCTGCATGGCCGTAAAACACAGGCACACGAACACAAGTCGGGTTAACCATGATTGAAGGATCGTTGAAGATTTTTTGGGTTTCCCACACCATCTTCATCTCTTCTTTAGTGTAACCGTTATCCATAAACACATCGATTTGCGGAATACAGTTAAACGCGATTTGTTGGCTGAATGCATTGTTATCAGCTGGTACACCATTAAGAAGTTTTGCCGTTTGACCTGCAAGCTCATCAATACCCGCTTTACCTGCTCCAGAAACCGACTGATAGGTAGAAACGTTGATGCGCTCGATACCTACAGCATCATAAATCGGTTTTAATGCCACCAGCATCTGGATGGTTGAACAGTTCGGGTTAGCAATGATGTTGCGGTTGCGGAACTCAGCAATCGCTTCAGGGTTAACCTCTGGCACAACCAGCGGCACATCGTAGTCGTAACGGAATTGTGAGGTATTATCGATAACCACCACACCGGCATCCGCAGCAATCGGTGCCCATTTTGCAGATAGGTCACCACCTGCCGAGAACAGCGCAATATGTGCTTGGGACCAATCGAAGTTTTCTACATTCTGAACTTCAATCGTTTTACCGTTAAAACGGTAAGTTTTGCCTTCGCTACGCTCACTCGCCAACAAGAACAGTTCATCAACTGGAAACTTACGCTCCTTGAGAACTTCTAACATTGTTTCACCGACTGCGCCTGTTGCGCCGAAGATTGCTACATTAAATTGCTGGCTCATTGGTTACCTCAATTCTAAAACCTAATTTTTCAAGCGGTGCTAAGTTGGACAGCTCATCACCAACAAGCGTGATCGCGCTGTATTCGCGTCTGTCCCAGTAATTCTTACGCATTAAGTCAAACGCACCCGGCTGACCGATTTCACGACGGAACTGCGCATCGTCTTTTCTTACATCGTAGACGAGTTGAATCAAATTAAATAATGTTGCTTCATCCCAAGCGCGCTCCAGTATGACTTTAGGAATAGGTGCGATTGGCAATAAAGTTGAAGGGTTAGCAAAAGCGCTTGATTCAATGTACTCACAATAACTATTAAAAATCATTGTTGTTCCGCGCGCTTTACCTTCTAAGCCATAGCCTGCTACGTGTGGCGTAGCAAACGCTAACAGTGGTAACAGTTCCATATCCACTTGTGGTTCAAACTCAAACACGTCTAGAGCTGCAATAAAGCCGTCTTTCTTTTGCAAACGAGCTTTCAGCGCTGCATTATCGACGATTGGACCACGAGCAGCGTTAATCAGAATTTGATCGCTTCTCAGGCTCTCAAGTACTTGTTCATTAATCAGATGATGGGTCGGCCATTCACCATCAGTGGTGATTGGTGTATGCAGCGTGATGACATCTGCTTGACTTAATAACTCTTCAAGCGGTGTAAACTCGCGAGTGTCTCCTTCTGCCTGTTTCGGTGGATCGTTCAGCAGAACGTTAATACCCATACCAGTTAAACATTCAGAGAGGTAAGTACCCACTTGCCCTGCCCCGATAATACCAACTGTCTTTTCAAAAATTGAAAAGCCATGTTGCTGCGATAAAACCATCAGCACGCTAACAACGTATTCAGCAACGCCAACCTTGTTACAGCCCGGCGCAGCGGTAAAGAAAATATCACGCTGTTCAAGTAATGCTTGATCGACATGGTCCATACCGGCTGTTGCCGTACCGACAAATCGGAGTTTATTAGCTTTACTCAATAACGCTTCATCAACTTTAGTTACTGAGCGAATCATCAGCGCATCTACATCGACTAAATCGTCGGCAGTTAGAGTACGACCGGGTTTAAGGAACACTTCGCCCAATTGGCTGAATAGCTCTTCAGCGTAAGGCATATTTTCATCGATTAAGATTTTCATTGCAGAATTTAACCCTGATTTTAACCATAGGGGCCTGTTTCCCTTCTATAGCAGGCATTGTGCAAAAAAGAGCGGAAGGTGTCGAGGATAATAGGCTTAAGCCCCAAAAATAAAAATACCCAGTGGCAATGATAGCCACTGGGCAATATCCAGAACAAAAGGATCTTGTCCCGCTCTCCATGGGACAAAGTCAGCGTCTGTTTGATCAGTCAAACTGATCGGTTCTGGAAACCAAAATACCAATCTAAGTAAGTCATTACTCCAATTGGTATTACCTTACGGTATCCTTGGTCTCTTAAGCTTCGTACTTCTTGATTACTAGAGTGGCGTTAGTGCCACCGAATCCAAAGCTGTTTGACATAACTGTTGTCAACTCTTGCTCACGCATTTCACTTACGATATCCAGACCAGCTGCTGCTTCGTCTAGGTTATCGATGTTAATGCTTGGCGCGATGAAGCCGTGGTGTAGCATTAGAGTTGAGTAAATCGCTTCGTGTACACCCGCTGCACCTAGAGCATGACCTGTCATTGCTTTCGTTGCAGAAATTGCTGGGCTGTTGCCGCCGAACACTTCTTGGATAGCACCAAGTTCTTTCACGTCACCAACAGGTGTTGATGTACCGTGAGTGTTAACGTAATCCACTTTGTCGATACCTTGCATTGCCATCTTCATACAACGCACAGCACCTTCGCCTGATGGCGCAACCATGTCATAGCCGTCAGAAGTCGCACCGTAACCTACGATCTCGCCGTAGATTTTCGCGCCACGAGCAAGCGCATGCTCAAGTTCTTCGATAACAACCATACCGCCGCCACCAGAGATAACGAAACCGTCGCGGTCTGCGTCATAAGTACGAGACGCTTTGTCTGGTGAATCATTGTATTTAGTAGATAGTGCGCCCATTGCATCGAACATCATAGTCAATGACCAATCTAGCTCTTCACCACCACCTGCAAATACGATGTCTTGTTTACCCAGTTGGATAAGCTCCATAGCGTGACCAATACAGTGTGCCGAAGTTGCACATGCAGAACTGATTGAGTAGTTCACACCACGGATTTTGAATGGCGTTGCCAAACATGCAGAAACCGTTGAAGACATTGTGCGCGGTACCATGTATGGACCAATACGCTTCACGCCTTTCTCACGTAGAGTATCAACAGCGATCACTTGGTTCAGTGATGATGCACCACCAGAACCTGCAACGATACCTGTGCGATCATTAGAAACTTGCTCGTCAGTCAGACCAGCATCAGCGATTGCTTGTTCCATTGATAGGTAAGCAAATGCCGCCGCATCACCCATAAAGCGCATCTGTTTGCGATCAATATGGTCAGCAGGGTTCATCTTCAAGTTACCCCAAACTTGTGAGCGAAGGCCTTGCTCTTTAAATTGCTCAGAGCCTGTGATGCCTGATTTGCCAGCTTTAAGAGACGATAAAACTTCTTCGACGTTGTTACCGATACTTGAAACAATACCCATACCGGTGATTACGACTCGTTTCATGTGACATTCCTATTATTCAATAATTCGTTAAATGATAACGAAGATGGACTTCAAAAGTGGTCAGCTTTCCCATTAATCCGTACAATCTCGACAATATTTCGCCGAATTTGAAAGAATTTTCCTACTATGACATCCATTACTAACGCACAGCTTGGCTGGAATGATGCCGGAACGCCGGTTTCAGACCAGTTCGATGATGTTTATTTTTCCAACGTCAATGGACTGGAAGAAACTCGCTATGTGTTTCTAACACAAAATAATCTTCCTCAAAGATGGCAAGATTATGACCAAAAGCGTTTTGTCATTGCCGAAACAGGATTCGGTACTGGATTAAACTTCCTCGCAGTTTGGCATTGGTTTGAGAAGTTTAGACAGCAAAACCCCGAAGCGATACTACAATCGTTACATTTCATCAGTTTTGAGAAGTTCCCGCTAAGTAAGGCGGATTTAATTAAAGCGCATGAATCTTGGCCTGAACTGGCTGATTACGCACAACAACTCCATGAATTCTATCCGATTGCCGTTCCGGAATGCCACCGCATCGTCTTAGCCGATGGCGCTATTACGCTCGATTTGTGGTTTGGTGACATTAAAGACTGTATGCCAAAAGTGCCAACTCTCAAGCAAGGCATTGTTGATGCTTGGTTTTTAGATGGCTTCGCACCAAGCAAAAACCCAGAAATGTGGAACCAAGAACTGTTCGATGGTATGGCAAAACTGGGCAAGCAAGATTGTACCTGCGCAACGTTCACGGCGGCAGGTTTCGTGCGTAGAGGTTTAATCGAAGCTGGCTTTGATATGAAGAAAGTCAAAGGCTTCGGTACTAAGCGAGAAATGATCGCCGGTAAGCTCAAAGAGAAAGTAGCATACAGCAACGTTAAGCCTTGGTTCCATGTTGAAGCGACTGACAACCTGCATGACGTTGCGATTATTGGTGGTGGTATTGCCAGTGCTGCTCTTGCAAAAACACTCACAGCAAGAGGTATCTCGGTCTCTATGTATTGCAAAGATGAAGCCCCTGCGGAAGGCGCATCTGGCAATCGTCAGGGCGCAGTGTATCCGCTGTTGAATGGTGAACACTCTGGTGTATCTCGTGTGTTTGCTCCAGCTTTTTTATTTGCTCGTCAATTTATCGACCAAGCGGCAAAGACCGTTTCGTTTGACCATGACTGGTGTGGCGTGACTCAGCTAATGTGGGATGACAAATCGACCAAGAAATTGGACACCATGTTGAAAGCGGACTTCTCGCCGGAATTAGTATCCAAACATAATATTGAGCAAACCAACCAAATGGTGGGATTGCCGGTAGATGTGGAAAGTATCTCCTACCCTATGGGCGGCTGGCTGTCGCCTGCTCAGTTCACTCAAGGCTTAATCGCTGAGCTAGAGCAACAAGGTAAGCTAAAGGTTTACTACCAGCACCATGTTGATTCACTCGACTGGCAAGAAGAAGACAAACAGTGGCAACTAACCTGTGGAGAGAAAAAACTTCGCCACCAAGCGGTTGTTATCGCCACTGGGCATCTGTTTGATAGCCTGACGCAAACACAGTTTGTCCCTCTCGGTAAAGTAAAAGGCCAAGTGAGTCATATCCCGACCAACAACGAATTACAGCAACTAAAAACAGTGCTCTGCTATGACGGTTATATGACGCCTTGTAACCCGAACAATCAACATCACTGTATCGGGGCCAGTTACGACCGTTCGCACTTAGATCAAGAGTTTGATCCACATGCTCAAGTTGAAAATGCTCAGCGCCTCAAAAACTGCTTACCTCAGCAAGCATGGCCAAACAGTGTCGATGTGAGCGAGAACCAATCTCGCCAAGGCATTCGCTGCGTGAGCCGCGATCACCTTCCGTTTGTCGGTAACGTAGGGAATTTTGAAGCAATAACAGAGCAATATTCAGAACTCAGTGATATGAGTGAGTACAACGCTCCTAACATTGAGCAATACCCCAAGTTGTATGCATTGATTGGATTGGGCTCTCGCGGTTTAAGCTCCGCGCCACTCATGGCTGAACTGCTAGCTTCACAAATGAGTGGTGACCCGTTGCCTCTGCCTAACGATGTGCTTGAAACCCTTCATCCAAGCAGAATGTGGGTAAGAAAGCTGCGCAAAGGCAAAGCGTTGACTGAGAAGTGAATCGGTTCTGCAAACACGAAAAAGCCTCGCAATAGCGAGGCTTTTTTATCAATGCGATTTAAAGATTAAGCAGCCAGTTTTGCTACCGCTTCTTTAAGTTGAGTCGCAATGCTTTCATTCGTAACGACACCACTTTCCAAATCGAAGTTGTCGTAGAAGCTTGGTACTGAAACCGTCGCTTTCACATTACCGCCAAAGTAACCAGCAGAGCCAGAAGCGGCTGCTAATACTGATGTTGCACCACCAGGGCCTGGAGAAGTTGCTAGGTATACTGCTGGTTTGTTTTTAAATACTTCACGGTCGATACGGGTTGCCCAGTCAAACAAGTTTTTGTATGCCGCTGGGTAGTGACCGTTGTGCTCAGCAAAAGAGATAACAAATGCATCTGCCTGTGCTAAATCACGTAGGAAACCTAACGCGCCTTCAGCTTGACCAATCTCTTTTTCAAGATCTTCGCTGAACATAGGTACGTTGTAGTTGTTGATGTCCAGCACTTGAACTTCAGCGCCATCAATCAAATTTGCTGTATAAGTTGCCAATGCTTTGTTAATAGAGGTTGAGCTGGTGCTTGCACCGAATGCAATAACTTTCATGATGATAACCTTGTGTGCTGTTTCGATGTAACTAGATTAATCTTTGAACACCTTACCAACAAGCCGAATTATTGTATTAGGTCATTCAAAAATTTTGAATGACGCGTTATTCGCGCAACTCGCGTCTCACCTATTGACGCTTCTCAATGAACACTCAACGCATAAAAAAATAGCAGCGTAATTGCTGCCATCTTTTGTATTTTGTTCTTCGTACTTTCACTAAGCTTGGTTCGATAACTCGTTCCACAAGTCAGACACAATGATACGGTCTGCTGGTGTCAACTCAGAGCGAGCCTCTTCCAAACTTTTTTCAATACGTACTTTTAGCTCAGCGATGTCTTCAATGCCTTCTTCTTCACACGATGCTGCGGATAGTGAGATGTGCCCACGTAAGTAACCGCCAGCAAACAGTTCATCATCCGATGCCGTAGCAATACGTGTATCAATCAGCTCTAAAAGTTTTTCTTCAAATTCAATAATCATGTTCTATGAATACCTAGTTTTATCAAGACTGTGCAGTTGCGTATGGATTACTTAATCACAAACTGATCAGCCGTTAGTTCTGGTGTCTGATAAAACGACTGCAATGCCTGAGAAAGCATTTTCACTCGTTCAGGTAATCCATGTTGCAAAATACTCAAGACTTCTTGATGGACTTTCGCCATGAATGCCAGACGGTCTGGTTCAAAATCGCCGCTAAGGTTGTCACAACTTACCGTAAAAGGAAACCCTGCACTGCGCGACAGTATCCACTCATAAGCTTGGGGACGAATTTCGACTTTCTCGAACTCTGCCTGCACTTGCTCAGAACGACCATCGGGATGATACCAGTAACCAAAATCTTCCAATAAACGACGTTCAGGGCCAGCCACACACCAGTGCGCAATTTCATGCAAAGCAGAAGCATAGAAGCCGCGAGCAAAGATAATTCGGTGATAATTCACCTTGTCATCAGCAGGTAAATAGACAGGCTCATCACCGCCTAACTCCAGCTTAGTGTTAAACGAACTGAAGAAGGTTTGGTTAAAGATGTCGATCAAATCAGTGTATTGGTGAGACATAACAGCAAGTTCTTGGGTATGCGACGTATGAAGTTAACAACGAGCTGCATTTTCGCGGCTTTTTGCTCTGAGGTAAAGTGTAGGAATACATGTATTAGTTTTATTCATCTGTAAAACTGCGGTCAAAACGCCAAAAAGCGGTCGTATTCCGTCGCATCTGATACTACACTGCGCACCTTTCTCAGACCTTGATTCATCACGACTCTCAACCAACAATCATTTATAGGTGTAATACTATGCTGCTCAGCGTTTTGTACATTATCGGGATTACAGCGGAAGCCATGACTGGTGCACTCAGCGCAGGTCGCAAGAAAATGGATTGGTTTGGTGTCATGTTAGTCGCCAGCGCAACAGCCATTGGTGGCGGAACCGTGCGCGATATTTTGCTGGGCCATTACCCTCTAGGCTGGGTAGAAAACCCAGAATTTCTCGTGATTACTTGCGTTGCGGGCGTTGTGACAACCGGTATTTACAAATGGGTGATCAAGCTCAAAGGTCTGTTTATTCGCTTAGATGCTCTGGGTTTGATTGTTTTCAGTATTATCGGCACCAAAGTGGCAATGGGTATGGGTCTGCATGAAGTTATCTGTGTGGTGTCTGCGCTAGTAACTGGTGTATTTGGCGGTTTGCTGCGTGATCTGATTTGTCGCCAACAACCTTTAGTGTTGCATGACGAACTGTATGCTTCCGTGGCACTTGTCGCCTCAGTGCTCTATTTAGCATTATTAAAATTTGGGGTGAATGATGTGACCAGCACCATCATTACTTTAGTGGTCGGTTACCTGCTACGCATGGCTGCGGTCCGTTTTAAATGGCGTTTACCGTCTTTTCACCTTGAAGCTGAAAACTCGATTCACTGAACTGGAATAAGCAAACCAAACCAGTTTAGCTTTTACTCGTAATGCAAAAGAAAACGCCCTCAAGTGAGGGCGTTTTTCATTCATAAATCCGAGATTAGATGTGTGGTGTCTCTGTTGTTACACCGTGGTTCTGACCACGATGACGTAACAGATGATCCATCAACACAATCGCCAGCATAGCTTCAGCAATTGGCACCGCGCGAATACCAACACATGGGTCATGACGACCTTTCGTAATCAGCTGTGTTGGCTCACCAGCACGAGTGATTGTGTCACCCGGAACCGTAATGCTCGATGTTGGTTTAAGTGCAATGTTCGCGACAATGTCCTGCCCCGTAGAAATGCCACCTAAGATACCGCCAGCGTGGTTGCTCTTAAAACCTTCTGGAGAAAGTGGGTCACGGTGCTCACTGCCACGTTGATTGACCACGTCAAAACCATCACCGATTTCGACACCTTTCACCGCGTTAATGCTCATCAACGCATGTGCGATGTCTGCATCTAAGCGATCAAATACCGGCTCACCTAAACCGACAGGCAGATTGGTTGCAACCACCTGTATTTTGGCACCGATAGAATCACCTTCTTTTTTCAGGTCACGGATCAGTTGGTCGAAGGCTTCCACTTTATCGACATCTGGACAGAAGAAAGCGTTGTTTTCGATTTCATTCCAATCCACTTTATCAATCGAGATATCACCCATTTGTGATAAGTAAGCACGGATTTCAACACCAAATTCTTGCTTCAGATATTTCTTCGCAATACCACCAGCAGCAACACGCATTGCCGTTTCACGAGCAGACGAGCGACCACCGCCACGATAATCACGAATGCCGTATTTCTGATGGTAAGTGTAGTCAGCATGTCCTGGGCGGAACTTATCTTTGATTTCTGAATAGTCTTTTGAACGCTGATCGGTATTTTCAATCAGTAATCCAATCGACGTTCCTGTGGTTTTTCCTTCAAAAACCCCAGAAAGAATTTTCACTTCATCCGGTTCACGGCGCTGAGTGGTATAACGAGATGTGCCCGGGCGACGACGGTCTAGGTCGAGTTGTAAATCCGCCTCGCTAATCTCAAGTCCCGGAGGGCATCCGTCTACGATACATCCAAGTGCGATACCGTGACTTTCTCCGAATGTGGTTACTCGGAAATGTTGTCCGATACTGTTTCCTGCCATTACTTCCTCAAATTAGTGCGTTGAAAGTAGGAACGAACCACTTCCAACATACTGATAGCTATTCTTCGTGGATTCATAGTGGCTTTATTACGTTTTGATGTAAAGCCCTTAACCACATCAAATTGGACAAAAATAGTTGGCCCAAAAATGAAAACGCCGACACTAAGGTCGGCGCTTTGCGAGAGTTCGAAATTAATCGATATAAAGTGCGAAATCTGAGGCACATTCGAGCAGTTGCTGACGTGTGAGCATAAACACACCGTGACCGCCATTCTCAAACTCTAACCAAGTGAATGGAATGTGTGGGTACTGATCCATCATATGAATCATCGAGTTGCCCACTTCACAAATCAAGATACCGTTTTCTGACAGGTAACGTGGTGCATTGGCAAGAATACGACGAACCAGTTTCAAGCCATCGCTACCAGCAGCAAGGCCTAGAGCAGGTTCATGTTTGAACTCCGCAGGTAAGCTATCCATATCTTCCTGATCCACATACGGTGGGTTAGAAACGATAATATCGTATTGTGATTCTGGTAAATCACGGAACAGATCCGAACGAATCGGGAACACTTGCTGTTCAAGACCATGATCTTGAATGTTTTGCTCTGCAACCGCTAAGGCGTCTGTCGAAATATCAATCGCGTCCACTTCCGCTTCTGGGAATGCATACGCACAAGCAATCGCAATGCAACCACTGCCAGTACACAGATCCATAATGCGAGTTGGTTCTTCAACCAGCCAAGGTGAGAATTGCGCTTGAATCAGTTCACCGATAGGTGAGCGAGGTACAAGTACACGTTCATCAACAAAAAACTCTAACCCACAGAACCACGCTTTATTGGTTAAATAAGCGGTTGGAGTGCGGTCTTTAATACGTGTAATAACACGTTCAACAATACGTAAACGCTCGCTAGATGTTAAGCGAGAGTTCAAAGCATGAGGAGGCACGTCGATCGGCAGATATAGGGTTGGCAGCACAAGTTGCACCGCTTCATCCCACGCATTATCCGTTCCATGACCATAAAATAAATTGGCTGCATTAAAACGGCTAACCGTCCAACGAATCATATCCTGAAGGGTGTGAAGTTCCGAAACGGCTTCTTCTACAAAAATCTTATCCAAAATTGCCTCCGAAAAGCGCTACAATACTGCGAATATTGATGATTAACTGAATAACCAATTCTAATGAGCAAAAAAGACACCGATTACAACGACAATGATTATTTAGACGCTGACGATGATTTTGCAATGTTTCGCGATGCAGTAAAGGGCGTAAAAAAGTTAACGCAGGATACCATAGTCCAGCAGCCAAACAGAAATGCTAAACAAAAAGAAATCATCAAAGGTTCACGTGAAGCAAGCGACAGTAATTTTTACTTCTCTGACGAGTTTGTACCGCTACTCAGCGAAGAAGGTCCAACTCGCTACGCTCGCGATGACGTTTCTAAATATGAAGTGAAAAAACTGCGTCGTGGTGTCTACGTCCCAGACGTGTTCTTAGATATGCATGGCATGACTCAACAGGAAGCCAAACGTGAGCTTGGCGCTATGATCGCTTACTGCGTGAAAGAGAGTGTGCACACTGCTTGTGTACAGCACGGCATCGGTAAACATATCCTGAAGCAAAAAGTGCCGTTGTGGTTGGCACAGCACCCTGACGTGATGGCATTCCATCAAGCGCCACTAGAGTTTGGTGGCGATGGCGCACTGCTGGTTTTGATTTCTATCCCAGAAAAATAATCACCCAAAAAAGTAATCACATTGAGTCTCAATGGATAAAGTGCAACAAAGATACTATGGCGAGAAGGATACTAGGGCAAGAATGCCCTAGTTTAAGCGTATTGGATATGTTGAGCGCTTTGTGTTGCTTTACCCTTTGAGGTTATCCCGCTAATAACGCATATCCGGCGGGATTGGCATCTTCTCTTCATGCAGTATCGGACGCTGACCACCTTTGCGACGATATTGTTTAAGCTGGAAGATGTACGCCAGAACCTGAGCCACCGCTACGAACAAGCCGTCTGGAATTTCCTGTTCTAACTCAGTGGTATGGTATAAGGCACGCGCCAATGGCGGAGCCGGAACAATCATGATGTTGTGCTCTCTCGCCACTTCACGAATTTTCAGAGCCATATGATCAACACCTTTAGCGACCACCACAGGTGCCCTATCGGTATTTTGCTTATATCGCAATGCAACAGAGAAGTGATCCGGGTTGGTAATGATAACGTCGGCTTGAGGAACTTCTGCCATCATACGGCGCTGAGCAGCTTCACGTTGCAGCATTCGGATACGGCCCTTAACTTCCGGTTTACCTTCCGTATCTTTGTACTCATCTTTCACTTCTTGCTTGGTCATTTTCAACTGGTTAGCGTGTTGCCAAATCTGGAAAGGTATATCAATCGCGACAACCACCAGCAATGAGCAGCTAATCAGCAGGACGAAGTTAAGTAAGATATCCAACGCATGAAAGATATTCTGCGGGAACACATCCAGGCTCAGCTGAAACAGATCGTGCTTCGAGCGGTCAATTAAGGTAAACGCCACTCCGGCGACTAAAGACACCTTTAAAATCGACTTGATCAGCTCAACCCAACTTTGCAAACCAAACATTCGCTTGAAGCCACTGAGTGGATTCAGTTTCGAAAATTTTGGCATTGCCGCTTCCATAGAGAAATTCACACCACCTACGCCAGCAGCGCCGATAAAAGCAGCAATAAACAGTGTAATAAGCACCAGAAAAAGAGGGAGAAGAAGATTAACAAGAGCTGATGATGCGATATCAAACAGCTTTCCGAGATCGAAAATTTCCTCTCGGCTCAAACTGAACAAACGTCGCATTGAGGCAAAAAGTCCGCCAGCTAACGCTTCTCCGAACCACATCAGAGATACTGCGCCAACCACTAATACCGATACAGAAGCCAGCTCCTTCGAACGCGCAACCTGACCTTTTTCTTTGGCCTGTTGCAGCCTTCTGGGCGTGGCGTCTTCGGTCCTTTCTTGACCGTCTGATTCTGCCAACTCAGCCTCCTAAAGCTAACAATTTAATCGGATGAGGCTGCAAACCTGTTGCTCGCCTTGCAGCCAATAGAGTTCATAATGAGTGTAAAGACCACTGATGATAAACCAACAAAGCAGCAAGCCGACCATCAAGGCAAACGCAAAACCCAAAGAGAAAATGTTCAGCTGCGGTGCAGCACGGGTCATAACACCAAATGACAAGTTCACCGTCAGCAATGCAATGATCCCCGACAGCGACATACTTAACGCAACTTTAAATATAGTCCCGAACCATTGCGCCATCTGCTCAAAATCTAAGTTGTTCAGCCCCGAACCACCAATAGGTAGGCTTTTAAAACTAAACGCCAGCAATTGAATCATCTTCAAATGACCATCGCTGGCAAGGAAGAACATCGTGGCTAAAAACATGAATAGCTGACCAAGCAACGGCGTATTCTGACCGTTGGCAGGATCCACCATGGATGCGAAACCTAAGCTCGATTGCATACCAAGAATCTGGCCGAGCATAACGAAGGTTTGAATAATAAACTGCGTCACCATCCCCATAGAGACACCAATGACCAACTGCTCCAAGGTGATCATAAACCCTTGAAGAGAAAGCAGTTGAATATTTTCCGGCACCGCAGGGATAGCCGGCATAAGTGCCAAGGTTAAGGCTAAGCCGAAATAGAGACGAATTCGCGCAGAAACAAATCGAGCACCCGTTACCGTCATTACCATCAGCATCGCGGAGATGCGCGTATATGGCCAAAAATAATTGGCGATAAAATCAAGGACGACGGTGGCTGGATACTCCATGTATGCTCCTAGTAGAGAACTTGAGGCAAACGCTCAATCATGGAATAAAAGAAATCCATCTGCATTTGCACCATCCAATGGGCAAATGCCATCAAAGCCAGCAGTGTGACGATCAAACGCGGCAAAAAGCTCAGCGTCTGTTCGTTGATTGAAGTAGCGGCCTGAAAAATTGCGACAACCAGACCCACCAGCAGACTCGGAATGATGATGGCACACACCATAATGAGTACCATCCATAAAGCGTCACGAAAGAGTTCAACAAATATTTCAGGTGTCATGCTTTTCTCCCGCTACAACGCAAAACTGCCGGCGAGTGTGGAGAGAATCAAGTTCCATCCATCAACCAACACAAACAACATC
Source organism: Vibrio plantisponsor (assembly GCF_013041605.1). GTDB lineage: Bacteria > Pseudomonadota > Gammaproteobacteria > Enterobacterales > Vibrionaceae > Vibrio > Vibrio plantisponsor. The sequence goes on from NZ_JABEQC010000005.1 coordinate 252,153, forward strand.
AATTTAAATGGCAGCGATACGATCATCGGTGAAAGCATCATCATACCCATTGCCATCAGTACCGATGCCACAACAAGGTCGATAATCAGAAATGGCAAAAACAGCATAAAGCCAATCTGGAAAGCGGTTTTCAGCTCAGAGGTGATAAACGCTGGGATCAATACCGCCATAGAGACATCTTCTGGGTTTTGCGCATCAGAACCCGATATGTTGACGAAGGTTTCCAAATCTTTCACGCGAGTCTGCTTGAGCATGAAATCCTTCATCGGGATTTGGGCGGTATCAAACGCCTGTCTCGCCGTCATCTGTTCGTTCAAATAAGGCTGTACTGCCTCTTCGTTAATCTTATTAATTACCGGAGACATGATGAAGAAGGTCAAAAATATCGCGATACCAATGATGACCTGGTTTGATGGCGTTTGCTGCAAACCCATCGCCTGACGAAGTATCGACATCACTACCACGATACGAGTAAACGACGTCATCAAAATGACCATGGCAGGCAAAAAGCCCAGCATGGTCATTAAGGCTAAAATTTGTAAGTTTATCGAGTAATCTTCGCTGCCATCCGGATTAGTGGTCATGGTAAAAGCGGGAATTCCCGCACCGCCACTGCTGCTACCCATAGCGATAGTACGCGAAGCACCTTGGTCTTTTTGCATCGCAGTCACAGTAACATTCTGTGCGCCCGCAGCCGTTGAAGGGATCGGTGTTTCCAGCTCTTGTTGCGCGTAAGCTAGCGGCGTAAATACCAAAGCGCTCACCCAGACAATAAGCGCTAAGCGAGCCCATAGATTGCGCAACACATCAAACAGGTGTGTTTTTATCATTCTTTTTTAGTAGCTGAGTCAAAGTGTTAGAAAATGGTACCGACTCTAGCTCCTCCTGAGTCAATGGAGTTTCCAATTTAGAGATCAATTGAACTGACTGAGATGTAACACCAATCAGAAATTGCTCCTCTCCCGCTTGTACTATCATCAAACGCTCTTTGGTGCCAATCGGTAATTGACGAACAACGCTCAAGCCTTTTTGCTGACCAAATGCAGGAACTCGCATTCGTTTAAGTAACCAAGCCATACCAATGATGATGGCTATAACGAACAATAGCGACCCTAATGTAGTCGCTATATCGAATTGGTCGCTTTGAGCTGCCAGCGCAGGGCTGGCAACCAAAGATAACATTATGAAATAACGCATAATGTTATCTCAATTTCTTAATACGTTCTGTTTGACTAATAACGTCAGTTAAACGAATACCGAACTTATCGTTGACCACAACCACTTCTCCGTGAGCAATCAAAGTGCCGTTAACCATCACATCTAATGACTCACCAGCAATACGGTCAAGCTCTACAACAGAACCTTGGTTAAGTTGCAGTAGATTACGGATACTGATTTTAGAGCGGCCTACTTCCATTGAGATGGTCACAGGAATGTCCATGATGGTATCAAGCTTACGACGCTCATCATCCGTGATTGGTGATGTGGTGTCTTTTAACTCATCCAAAGGTGCTGCTAAAATTTCATCAACATCAATATCTGGCGCATTTGGATCTTCGCCAAGGGCTGCTGCCCACTCATCTGCAAGCTTTTGATCATCTGTTTTTGACATCTAGGCTACCTATTTCCTTAATCAATCAACTCTTCGTCGTCTTCATCTTCCTCATCATCAATCTCAGCAATTATGTCTTTGCCAAGGAATGCGAGGTCGGTTTTGACCACATCAGGACGTCTAATTTTCTCTGAAATCTGAACTGCCATTTTCTCACCGGAACGTCCCATTTTGACGCGGTAGGTTGGCAATTCTTCAACAAACATAATGGCGTGTTCAGGCATTTTAATTGGGATGATGTCCCCTGCTTGAAGCTCCATGAGATCGCGCAGCGCGATATCTTGTTCTAATAAGTTAACGCGGAAGTTAACCGGCACATCCATGATCTCTTCGCGAAGCGCCGAGCTCCAACGAACGTCGGTTTCCATCTTGTCTGACTGAACACCCGCATCAAGAAGTTCTCGGATAGGTTCAACCATCGAATAGGGCATAACAACGTGGAAATCACCGCCACCGCCATCCACTTCGATATGGAATGAACTGACAACAATCACTTCTGTCGGGCTGACAATGTTCGCCATACTTGGGTTCACTTCTGAATCCAAGTATTCAAATTCAACCCCCATCACCGGAGACCAAGCTTCTTTGTAATCGCCAAACACGATTTTAAGCAGTAGCTGAGTAACGCGACGCTCAGTCGGCGTGAACTCACGACCTTCGATACGCGCATGATAGCGTCCATCACCACCAAAGAAGTTTTCTACTAGGATGAAAACAAGACGAGCTTCCATGGTCACTAACGCCGTACCTTTGAGCGGACGGAAGCGAACCATGTTCAAACTGGTAGGAACATAAAGGGTGTTTTGATATTCGCCGAACTTCATCATTTGCACGCCGTTGATCGAAACTTCGGCGGTTTTTCGCAACATGTTGAACAAACTGATCCGCATATGACGGGCAAAACGCTCGTTGATAAGTTCGAGTGTTGGCATTCGACCACGAACAATACGATCTTGTGACGAGAAGTCGAACGAGATGGCACTTTCATCCGCAGTGTCGAGATTTTCTTCTACTTCGTCAACGCTATCTACCCCGTGGAGTAGCGCATCAATTTCGTCTTGGCTTAATAGATCGGTCACACTTCACCTACTGCATTACAAAATCAGTAAACAACACACGTTCAATGACTGGTTTTCCAACCACTTTCGTCATGACGGCTTTAATGTCATCGGTCGCTTTATCACGTAACTCAATACGGCCTGTTGCTTCTCGCAATTGCTCAACCGTTGCAGAAGCAAACGTTGCAAGCAATGTACTTTCAATCAGGGGTGAGTGATAACGAGCAAGATTGTCATTCTCGCTGCCTCTGACCATAAGCTGTACTTTAATCTGTACCACGCGATTGCGGGTATCACTGGTTACGTTAAATACAAACGGCTGAGCAATGTTTACATAAGAAACCGGCTCAACCTGAGCGGAAGTTTGGCTAGCACTCATATCACTATCTTGACTTGAATCGTCAGAACCCATGAGAAAGAAGGCTGCGGCACCGCCGACTAACAACACAACGACAGCAATAATAATGATCAGTAGTTTCTTTTTACCTTTCGGAGCTTCTGCTGGGAGTTCTTCAACAGCCATAACGTTCTCTATGTTGTTATTTTTTAATTAAGATTTACTTAGTTTAAGCGTAATAACTGATTCCATCACGCTTTGCAGCCACATTCAAATCAAGATTGACGTTTGTATCAAGATTTTCTTCACTTTGTCGGCTATTACCGCTCGCAGATTGACCACCTGAACCATCACCACTTGCCGCATAACGCTGTTGCTGACCAGAGCTTTGTTGCTGAACGGATGTATCACCCAACTGAACACCTTGGTTATTCAACATTTCACGCAGTCTTGGCATGGATTGCTCAAGAGCATCGCGAGCTTGTTGGTTAGCCACGGTAAAATGCACTGTGGCGCCATCGCCATTCATGTTCATACGAATATGCATACGTCCCAGCTCTGGCGGATCAAGGCGAATATCAATGTTCTTCAGGTTTTTAGATAGCATCACTTGCACACGCTCTGCCATCTGCTCTGCTGCCATATCACCTCTGGATAACTGCAAAGGTACGTTTTGTTGGGCGGCTTGCAGAGGCTCACTGCGTAAACTTTGAGGACTGTTTAATCCTTGCTGTCCCGCTGCAGCTGAAAGTTGCTGTGCCAAATGTGAATCAACACCGTCGCTGTGTTTATTTCCTTCCATCAAGGCATTTAACGCCTTAGCACCTAAGCCAGCTTTAAGGGCAGCTTGATTCACCGTCGGGTCAATCTGATTCGCCATCGCGCCAGCCAACATTGGATTAGCCTGTGCGTTAGCTTGCGGCAACTGTACTTGAGCTTCAGCATGGATAGGCACTTGAGATTGCGCCATCATTGCTTTATCAGCTTGGCTTAACATAGCCTGCGGATTCTGTACGCCTTGGGACAAAGCTTGTGATACTGCTGCATGTGCTACAGATTTCGCCGCAACCTTACCTTCAGCGAGATGGTTTATCTCTGCAGCTACACTTGCAGCTTCAGTATTACTGTTCCCCCAAGGAATCGCCGCAGGTGCGACCGATGCTAACGCTTCTTTTGGAACCAAAGTATCTTGCGACGCTGAAGGATCCTGAGCGTCTACAACTTGTTGTGAAACATTAGCATTTTGTAGAACGTTGGCATTTTGTGGAACGTTGTCATTTTGTGAAACGTTAGTGTCTTGAGCGACCATAATATCTTGATTTGCAACATTTGCCCCTGTGAGCTTAGATTGTTTAGCCAAGATAGCGGCTTGTTCACTGTCACTGAGTGCTTTGAGCTCTTTTGCGTTTGTTTCTGGCGAAATCAGCACTTCATCTTCACTGTCAGCATGCTTCTGCGATGGATCTTGCTGTAACGGCTTCGCTTGAGGTTGAGTCGAATTCAACTGAGCGACCAGCTCTGGTTCGAGTTCTGAATCAGCACCACTTTGCATTTTTTCCGATGGCACAAATTTCTCAGAAAGCTCGGCTTCTTTTTCATGTGGCAAAGCCTTGCCATCATTTTTAACCAGCGTCTGATTCGCCTCTTGTAATCGGCCTAATATTTTATCGCCGTCATCCATCGCTTTCGCTGTTTTTGCTTTTAACTCTGCATGTTCAGGCTCTTCAGAAGCAATGAAACGCTTGAGATTTTCAGGAACCTCAACACTCTCTTCATCCGCAACTAACTTTGGCTCAGCGGAAACCTCAGAACCGTTTTCAACTTTAACTGCAACTTCATCATCACCTTGGCTTAAAAGCTCATCAGTGCTGGTTGCTTTCACTTCAGCGCCTTCTACGGATTTCACTTCTTTTGCCTCGGAAGCGCTATCACTGGAAGCGGGTGCATCACTTTTACCAAGCAGCAGTGAAGCCAGTCTTTCCAAAAAGCCTTTTGATTCTCCGTTGTCACCACTGACTAAATCCTGCGCAGGCGCAGACTTAGTCACATTGGTAACTTTAGAAGTCTCTACTGAAGGAGTTAAATTGACATTCATACACAGCTCACTCGCATTAATCACTGCAAACCTTTGCCGCTCTAGACGGGAATAGCCCGCCAGCAAAGGGGTGCTAATCTGTTCGCGTTAAAATTGTATACATAACTGCAAAAAACGAGCCAATCGTAAGATATTCTCAACGATTAAAAATGAGCTCTACAGAGTGTTGGTACGACGACGATTGAAGTTGATAGTCGAAAACTCGTCCATCATTTTCTGATCCCGTTTCTCTTGTAAGCGTTGATATTCAGTCTGCTTTTTCTCAATCAACCACTCGTAAGAACGGCGCTGCTTACGGACATCTAACCAATAGGATTCACAGTTCTGCACCTGCGTTTTGAAGTGCTGCTCTGCTTGACGCTGCTTAGATAAAGTTTCATCTAATTGAGTTAAGAAACGATTCAAGTGTCCATACTGACTGGCGGTTAATCCTGCCTGACCGCGAGAAACAAGCTGCTGGCAGTAATCGAGACGATACTGCTCAATCTGCTTAAGCTGTTGATAATAGTCTTCCAGTTCGCGACGCGCTTTACTCAGCGCCATTACCGCTTTATCTTCTTTACTTTTCGCCTGTTCAAGCAGGAATTCCAGAGCATTATCCATTCAGCGGTTACCCTATACTGAGTACGTTCTTAAGCATGCTGATACACATGTCATAAGGTACTGACTCTTTCATGGTCTGCTGCAAGAAACCGTCCAGCTTTGGCTTCATGGTGAAGGCACTATCTATCGCCGTGTCTGTACCTGGCTTATAGGCACCGATTGAAACAAGATCTTGGTTTTTACGACAGGTCGACAATATCTGACGTACCGCTTTCGACATCAATATGTGCTCATCGGTGGTGATTTGCGGCATAACACGACTGACCGATTTCTCCACATCAATCGCCGGATAGTGACCGGCATCGGCCATTTCACGAGACAGAACGATATGACCATCGAGAATAGCGCGAGACGCATCGGCAATAGGATCTTGTAAATCATCCCCTTCGGTTAAAACCGTAAAGAATGCAGTGATAGACCCCTGATGAGGACCACCGTTACCCGCTCGTTCAACCAGTGCTGGCAATTTAGCAAACACAGAAGGCGGATAACCTTTAGTTGCCGGTGGTTCACCCACTGACAAGGCTATTTCACGTTGAGCTTGAGCAAAACGGGTTAACGAATCCATGAGCAACAATACGTCCAGACCTTGGTCACGGAAGTATTCCGCGATAGTCAGCGCAGTTTGACACCCTTTTAAGCGCATCAGCGGTGATGAGTCCGCGGGTGCTGCGACAACCACCGAACGTTGTCTGCCATCAACACCTAAAATTTCTTCGATAAATTCTTTAACTTCGCGACCACGTTCACCGATGAGCCCTACCACCACAACTTGCGCGGTTGTTCCTCGGGTCATCATGCCCAAGGTCACCGATTTACCAACACCAGAACCTGCAAATAGGCCGATACGCTGACCTTTTCCGACCGTTAAAAGACCGTTAATCGCTTTGATTCCGACATCCAGTGGCTCACTGATCGGCTTACGTGCTAATGGGTTGATTGGGTCGGCATTGAATGAGGCTTTTTTATCGGTGTAGATCGGGCCGAGTCCATCAAGAGGATTTCCCACACCGTCAATAACGCGACCAAGTAATTCCATTCCAACGGGTAAACCCGCTTCTACCGTCAGAGGGGTAACTTTCGCCCCCGGCAGGACACCGGTAATTTGTTCGCTAGGCATTAAAAACAGTCGGTCGCCGGAGAAACCCACCACCTCTGCTTCCATTGAACCAGACATGGTTTCAACGCTGCACAGACTACCAATTGGAGCACGACACCCCGTAGCTTCCAGAGTTAAACCAACCACTCTCACCAACTTACCAGAGGCAATCGGGCGACTTGTCAGTCCTTGGACTTTGTATTGTGAGAGTCTATCAGCCAGTTGAAGCATTATTCGTTGCCCTGTTGATGTCGGTTCGTGCCACAGAAGCTCTGCAATACACTGCGAACTCTGTCTTCCATTCGGTAATTAACACTTGATTCGCCCGCTTCAATTTGAACATCGCCACGACTTAAAGCTGGTTCGCTGACGAGTGTCCAGTTACGGGTATCCAATTCATTTTCTCCATAAGCCTGCTTGATGATTTCACAGTCTTCAGGGTGCAATTTCAGCGTGATGGCATGACCAGCAATTGGCAGCGCTTCAACAGACGCTTTCACTGTATCGAGGATAACTTGCGAATTGGTCTGCACTTCTACGTGCACCACTTCTTTAACCAGTGACAGCACCATGTCCACCAGCTGTTTTTCAACCTGCGCATTCATCAGCTCAAGAGGTTGGGCAAACTGGTTTGCAAGGCTCATAAAGATTTGAACATGCTCTTGGACAGTTTGTTGCCCCGCTTCCAATCCTTCCGTGCTACCCGCTTGAAAGCCCTCTTCATGCCCGACTTTATGGCCCGCTTCTTGGCCCAGTTGGAAACCTTCCTGATAACCTTCCGCTTTACCTTGTTCAATACCTTCCTGATAGGCAGCTTGTTTGATTAATTCAATTTCTTCTTCAGTAAGAACAACAGGCTCTTCTGTTTCAGGTTCATCGAAACTTGGAATCCAGCTCGGGTCATAGTTAAGCGCCGTTTCCTTTGCTCTTTTATGAGTCTCAGACGTGTAGTCTGGCAGACCCCACTTTTTCGCCTGTTCAACCGTTTCATCAGAATCGAGGCGGATAAAACCGCGCTTTCTTTCACCTGACATCATATTTCCTATCTAAAGATAAAAAAGGCCGGCTGATTAAGCTGGCCTTATGGGCTGTTATCTTGTCTGAACAACAGTCCTAAATTAAGAAGACCTGTTTTTACAAAACCGATATTTTAATCAATGGTATTTCAACGACCATTGTTTTAATTAGAACTCGGGGTTATAAGAACTCGTCTGCACCACCACCCAGTATCAGCTCACCGTTGTCAGCCATACGTCGGGCAATAGCAAGAATCTCTTTCTGTGCCGTTTCCACATCAGAAACTTTGATTGGTGGCATTGCCTCCAAGTCATCTTTCATCAGTTCAGCAGCACGTTTAGACATGTTCTTGAAGATCTTATCTCGTAACGTGTCGTCTGCACCTTTGAGTGCTTTCTGTAGAACGTCTTGAGGAACGTCACGCAGCAATTTCTGAATGCCTTGGTCGTCGACTTCGACCAAGTTCTCGAACACAAACATAAGGTCTTGAATTTGAGTAGCCAAATCTTCGTCTTGATCGCGCATCTGATCCATAAGCGCTCCCTCGATATTGTTGTCGAGGTAGTTCATGATATCTGCCGCAGCTTTCAGGCCACCAATCTTCGCTGCTTGTGCACCAGCCTGACCTGCGAACTGTTTCTCCATAATTTCATTCAACTCAGCCAGTGCTGAAGGTTGAACTTCTTCAAGGTTAGCAATACGCATCATCAAGTCTAGGCGGTCACGTTCAGCAAACTGGGCCAGAATTTCTGCTGACTGATCTGGGTCCAAGTAAGACAATACAATGGTCTGAATTTGCGGGTGTTCGTTGACTATAATGCTCGCCACCTGACGAGGATCCATCCATTTCAATGAGTCCAGACCTTTCGAGCCAGTGCCCAACAGGATTTGGTCAACCAAGTTGTTCGCTTTATCTTCACCCAGTGCAGCAACCAGCGCTTTACGCATGAAGTCTTCACTGCCCATACCGATATTGGTGTATTTCTGGATATCTTCCAAAAACGCGCGGTGTACGGCAGTTACTTTGCCTTGGCTCAAGTCTTTTGCTCGCGCCATCGCACTACCTACACGCTGAACCTGTTTAGGTTCAAGGTGACGAATAATTGCCGCTGCATCCGCCTCGTTGAGACTCAGTAGCAAAATTGCTGCACGCTCTTCACCGGGAATATCAGCAATTTCTTTTTCTAGTTCAGTCAGCTCTCGGTTGTCTTGCTTTATTATTTCATTAGGCATCGTTAGCCACCCAGTTCTTCACTACTTGAGCTGCAAGCTCAGGTTCGTTGGCGACCAGAGCACGTACTGCTTTCAGTACATCCTCATCTTTATGTAAATTCGGTAAGTCTATGCCAGAGCCAAACTCAAACAGTTCACCACCTTCAATATCACTACCAATCAAGCTGGTTTCACCATCAATACCGATCGGTAAACCATCTGGTCCGTATAGTTGGTCATCGTCATCCGCAGATGGATTGAGCAATTTCTTCATTGCAGGACGAACAAGTACTAGTACAATTACCATGATAACCAAAGCACTTGCGAGCCAGCGAATCCAGTCGTTGAAGTTCGGATGTTCCCAGATTGGCACATCAGCAATAGTTTCAACTTCTGGTTCTGCGAAGTTCATACTTAATACGTTCAGCAAGTCACCACGATTTTCACTGAAACCAACCGCACCAACCAATACCTGACGAATTGCTTGTAACTCACTATCACTCACTGGGGTATAGGTGATTTCACCAGTTTCAGGATTGACGCTGCTTCGGTTTTTAACTGCAACAGCCACTGTTTGGCGGTTAACCACGCCAGTTTGACGACGTTCGTGGCTAATTGTTGTATCCAGCTCAAAGTTGCGAGTCGCTTCTTTGTGAACAGAACCCTGCCCCATAAGCGAACCATCTTTCATCTGCGCTACATCTTGTGGAATAGAGGCATCAGCAGGAGGTTGATTACTCAATGCGCCAGGTACACCGGCAATCACATTACCGTTGTTGTAATCTTCTAAAGTGTATTCACTGCGTGTTGCTGGAGTATTTGGATCAAAACGTTTGCGAGTTTGCTCTACTGCACTGAAATCCAGTTCAACGTCTACCTGAGCGGTATAGTTACCCAAACCTAAAATCGGAATTAACACTGAATCGATTTTTTCACGTAAGTCTTGTTCTTTCTTACGCTCTGCTTCCTGCTCTTTACGACGAGCAGCTGTTACCGGATCCTGTGAACCAGAGCTAAGCAGACGACCATGCTGATCGGTCACAGTGACGCGGGTCGGTTTCATTCCCGGTACAGCACTGGCGACCATATCAACAATAGAATCAACTTCTTCTTGTTTAAGATTGGTGCCCGTACGCAGTGTCAAAAATACCGACGCAGACGCTTCTTGGTTTTGACGAACGAAGACACTCTGTTTTGGCAGGGCAAGAAGCACGCGCGCTTTGTTTACTTGGCGCATCTCTTCAATGCCTTTTGCAAGCTGGCGCTCACGGCTAAGTTTCAGACGCTCTTGCTCCAAGCGTTGCGAAACACCAAAGCCCATGTCTTGCAGCAGAATTTCATCACCTTCGTGACGTTCCTGATTCATACCAGCACGAACCATATTCAACTTAAGACTGTTGTAATCAGAAGTCGGAACCAAGATGGTGTTGCCGTCTAACTTATAGTCTTGTTTTTGCTGGTCGAGGTAATCAAGAACAGGGATCAGTTCTTGTGTGTCGTAAGCACCTAGAGGACGCATCTCTGGTTCTTTCACCCAGAAAAACAGCATCACAATCAAGGCCACACAGATAGAGATAGAGAGGACTAGGACAACTTGGCGTAGTAAGTCCAAGTCCCCGATAGAGAAGTCCATTTTTGATGAGCTTTTTTCTTCAGCGTCTACGTTTTGCGTACCCATGTCTAAGTCGGAGCTCGACATCAAGGCATGGTCACCGCTGCCATTGCTTAAAGTAAGATCGGTTGTTTGCTTATTCTCGGCCACAATTCACACCTTTATTAAACTGGCATGTTCATCAGTTCTTTGTACGCTTCAACAAGCTTGTTGCGTACCTGAATAGTGGCTTCAAATGCCACGCTCGATTTGTTGCGGGCGATCATGACATCAGAAAGAGAGACATCTTCATCGCCACGATCAAAGCGCATTTGAAGGTCGCTTGAGGTTTTCTGTAAACCATTTACGTTATTGATAGCGTGTGAAAGCATATCACCAAAATCAGCGCCAATTTTTTGTCCTGTTGGAGCTGGGCGTGAGTTGGTAGCTTCTACCATCATCGCCTGCATTTCGCTCTGTAAACCGTTTATATTCATTACTACCTCAAAAGCCAGAACTTTGACTAAACCTCATCTCTGTTCAGTAATGCAGCAATTTATGTGCCACTCTGAAATAGGGCTAATTTAACCCGGAATGTCCATACCTGCATCACGCATTTTTGCTAGCTTGTAGCGCAATGTGCGAGGGCTAATACCCAGCTTTTCCGCCATCTCTTTACGGCGGCCATTACACTCAATCAAGGTCTCCATAATAATGGCAAACTCTTGATCGCGTAGCTCACCGCCTAAGCCGGCACTGCTGTTCGCAATCTTAGCCACATCGACCTGAGCAACAGGTTTGATGTCTGGTGTTGCAACCGCTTCACCACCTTCAACTAACTTCTGAAGGCTCGAAGCGTCCTGCCAATCCAGACCTTCAAGTAAGATATGTTCTTGGTCGATATGCCCATTTTCACTCAGGATCAGAGCACGCTGCACGACGTTATCTAACTCGCGCACGTTACCCGGCCAAGAATAAGCATTGAGCTTAGTGACAGCAGAAGCTGAAAGACTCGGTACTGGCATACCCAATTTCTTGCAGTTGCGTTCCACTAAGTGATTCGCCAGCGGTTCGATGTCTGCTTTACGATCTTTCAGAGCTGGCCAAGAGATTGGGAAAACGTTCAAACGGTAATACAAGTCTTCACGGAAGTTACCTTCTTGCACGTACTGCTTTAAATCACGGTTACTTGTGGCAAGCACACGAACATCGAGTTTGATGCTCTTACGGCTGCCTAAGCGTTCCACTTCGCGCTCTTGCAGAACACGCAATAACTTGGCCTGAAGGTTTAAATCCATCTCACTGATTTCATCCAGCAAGATAGTCCCGCCCTGAGCCTGTTCAAATTTACCCGGACACGCTTGTACTGCACCAGTAAACGCACCTTTTTCGTAACCGAATAAGGTTGCTTCCAACATATTGTCTGGAATCGCTGCACAGTTGATGGCGATAAAAGGACCATCTTTGCGCAAGGAAGCGTTGTGAATGTAACGGGACATCACTTCTTTACCAGAACCGCTAGGACCTAAAATCATCACGTTAGCGTCGGTTTTCGCCACTTTGTCAGCCAGTACCAGCAGCTTTAAACTTTTCTCGTCAGCGACAACCGCATCACCATTATCGTCTGATTTTACAGGCGCATATCGGCTTACCATGTTCAACAATACTTCTGGCGCAAATGGCTTAGCCATGTAGTCGATAGCACCATCTTTCATTGCCGAAACCGCATCTTCAATGTTGGCATAAGCCGTCATCAGCAATACTGGCAAATTAGGCCAGTGCTGTTTGATGTTGCGTAGCAGAGCAAGACCACCCATACCGCCCATTTGTACGTCCGAAACCACAATATCCACAGAATTATTTTTGAGTTTCACCAAAGCGTCTTCAGCACTGTCAGCTTCCAGCCATTCATAACCAGCCAGTGCTAAGGTGTCTACCAAGGCTTCGCGTAGGCCTTCATCATCTTCAACGATTAAGACTTTGCTTTGTGCCATCATCATTCTCCAGTTTCTGTGTGAGTGGAATCAGTGTGATTTTGCAAAGGAATACAAACGGTGAAACACGCCCCGTCTCCCTCTTCAGAAATCAGTTCTAATCGTCCATCGTGTGCTCGACAAACCATCTGTACAACCGCAAGGCCTAAACCCGTTCCCTGCGAGCGAGTGGTAAAGAAAGGTTCCATAATCTTACTTTGCAACTCAGGTGGTACGCCGGGACCGTTGTCTTGAACGGATATTTTTAGCTCTCCATTCACTGGTCGGAAGAACACATCTATTTGTGCTTCTTTACCAGCTATCTGAATCGCATTCATCACTAAATTACTTAATGCCGAGGCAATTGCATTGGCATTGCCCAGCAACATTGTCTCTTGCTCTTCCACTTCGAGACAAAAATCAATTTGGTTGTTTTTCAGCGCCGTTTCGACCATTGGAGAAAACTCCCCAACCAGATCAGCGATTGAAAATGGTTTTACTACTTTATTGTCGCCGCCTTTAGCAAACAGCAACATATCATTGACTTGCTTTTCCAAATCATACAAACGATCCATCAATTTACTTTGAAAGCGCTCACGAGTTGTCGTGGGTAAATTGGGAGCGCCAAGATTAGAAGCATAGAGCATGGCACTCGAAAGCGGTGTTCTCACCTGATGTGCTAACGACGCAACCATTCGCCCTAAAGATGATAATCGTTGTAAATCACTTACCCGTGCCTGCAATAAGCGGGTTTCTGTCAAATCAGTGATCAAAATGAGCTGACCTGTATTGGAAGCTGAAATCGCCAAGCGCACTTTTCGGCCATTGCGCAGTGAGATTTCGTGACCGTCATCTTCGCGAGGAGCAAACGCAATCTGAATAATCGCGTACCAGCGCTCGCCCAAAAGAGGAACGTCCAGAATTCGCTGCGCTTCAGGGTTAGCCTCTCGCACAACCCCTTGAGTATCCAACAAAATTACGCCTGCTGGCATGACATCAAGAACCTGCTTATAACGTTCTACTTGGTCTTCTAAAGAATCTAAATGTGAATGCTGCTCTTGCACTTGGTCTACCATCGTCGAGAATCTGCCTTCCAATACAACAATAGCCTGTCACGCAAAATGCATGCCAGGCTATTTTATATATTTTTCAATGAGTTAATTCAATGACAATAAATTGACTCACTCGTAATATGGCTTTTATCGCTGCATATTGTACTTACGCATCTTCTCAACCAAGGTAGTTCTACGCATACCCAGCATATCTGCTGCACGAGCGACCACGCCACCCTGAGCTTCTAACGCTTGGTTGATCAGACTCACTTCTAAATCAGCGAGAAGTTCCTTGAGGTTTACCCCTTCTGGTGGCAATGCCTGTGGAACGTCAACATCAGTGAAACTGTCTGAGGAATCCAAACTGAAGTTTTCAGAGAAAATGCTGTCTAAAGCGTCACGCTCTTGCTCTTCCACTGAACTGAATCGACTCGGTTCAGGCTGAAACTCAGGAATATCACTGTATCGGTACTTGGTAGGGAGATGGTTCACATCCACCAGACTGTTTGGATACAGGATAACCATACGCTCCACTAGGTTTGCTAGCTCACGAACGTTACCCGGCCAATCATGCTCCATCAAAGAGTTAATCGCTCTTGGTGTGTAACAGATAGGCTGAGCACCTTCAGCTTCCATACGAGTCATTAACTCGCGTAGTAGCAGAGGTATATCTTCTTTGCGCTCTTTAAGCGAAGGCATTTCAATTGGAAAGACATTAAGACGATAGTAGAGATCTTCGCGGAAGCGCTGCTCTTCTATCATGCTTTCCAAATTTCGGTGTGTTGCAGCGATAATTCGCACGTTGGCTTTGATTGTGGTGTTGCCACCAACCCTTTCAAAGCAACGCTCCTGCAATACACGCAGTAACTTTACCTGCATGGTCATCGGCATATCGCCGATTTCATCTAAGAATAACGTGCCGCCTTCAGCCAGTTCAAAACGACCTTTACGAGCAGTGATTGCTCCAGTAAAAGCGCCTTTTTCATGGCCAAACAGTTCACTTTCCAATAAATCCGCAGGAATTGCGCCACAGTTAATTGGCACAAACGGTCCACTTCGACGTGGTGAATGGTAGTGAATATTTCTTGCGACAACCTCTTTACCTGTACCAGATTCACCTAAGATCAATACGTTAGCTTCTGTTCCAGAAACTTGTTCAATCAGATGGCGAACTTCTTGGATACCGTTGCTTTGGCCGACCAAACTGCGAAATAGAGTGTTCTTGCGGTCAGACGCGACAACATTAATGCCCTGACGACCTAAAAATGCTTTGCAGTGGCGGAGTGCTTCGCTCAGTTGCTGGTAGTTGAGAGGAAACTCCAACTCTCCAACATATTGAGAAAATTCTTCCAAAGAATACGGCTGCTTATCAGCCATTAAAAGAGGAATGTGATTTGCGTTTGCAAGTGATGAGGCTAATGATTCTGATAGTTTATGATCTTTCAACGATCCAAGAATGCACCCTGTCCACGTTGCCGACCAATTGACTTGATCAGCCAGCGAAGACTCAATTACCTCACACTGCTCTCCTACAAATTCTAATATGATACTGAGATTAAGACGAATAGACGGATCGTCTTCAATCACAAGCAATTTTGCTAAACCTTGCATAGGTGAGAATATTTGCCTTCAATCTGGAAAGTTGGATGTACTTACACAATAAGAATCGTTATTAGGCTGAATTAGTCTTTTAAGTAGCGCTAAATATACGATAGTCAATCTGTGAAAATCAGCAACAAAAAAAGCCATTAGGCTATCTAATGGCTTCTATTCTATGTGATAAAAAAAATAAGGCAACCAAGCAATTAGCTGGTGTGAGCTCTGTTAAAACTTTCAGAGATAACTTACAAACCTACTTCATTTGATGTCAGATTGTGGTATTCAGCAGGAATTTGATCCCAAGCTGATTTAATTTCACGAATAATATCGATCACATCATCCACTATTTGCGGATCATTCTGATGGTTAGCCGCTGCAATTTGCGTGATCATAAATTCGTATAGCTGATCTAGGTTTTGTGCGATTTCACCGCCATCATCCATAGATAAACAGCTACGTAAGCTGATTATGATGTCCAAAGCTTTACCAAAGCGCTCGCCTTTAACAGGAATATTGCCTTGTAGCATTGCTGCCTTGCCTTGAATCAAACGTTCAATCGCGCCAGCCATTAACATCTGTACAATCTTATGCGGTGAGGCCGCACTTAGCTGGCTATCCACTGATACTTTTTTGTACGCCTGCAAAGAACCACGCATAGTCTTCCTCTTTATAAAAACTTTTTGTATTGCTGAACCGATTTATTACCGTGACGGAACTTTTGTAAATCTTTACCGATTAACAGGGTTTTTGACTGCATCAGTTCAACAAGTTGTTGTGTATCTCGAACAGCATCTCGCCAACATTGGGATTTGCCTAGTGCTGGATTTTCTGACACTTCAGTCAGTAATCCCTGCAATAACTGTTCCCTTATATCGACAAGTTGAATAATTTCTTCAACATTTATATCGTCATGTGCCAATAAATCTTTAATTTGATTATCGACATCACTCAACTCTTTCAGCTGCTCATCCATCATATTAGCCTAGCGCGTTCATCATACCGGCTAACTGAGACTGCATTTTGCCAGTGGCATCCTGCATGGCCGAGAACTTGTCAAAAGTCCGTTTTTCCAAGCTGTCCATTCTACGGTCAAGTGCTGCTTGGTCATCATTTAAACGGTAATTTCGCTCTGTGAGTGTCTTTTCACGATTGCGAATAACGCCAGTTACACCGGTCATACCCTGAATGGCATCTTCGACTTTTTTCGCAAAGCCCTGATTACCACCAAAAAAGTCGCCCAGCTTGGTGAAATTGTTATTTAATTGACGGTCGAGCATATCATAATTGATTTCCATCGTCCCTTGACGAGTGGTCGTGATCCCAAATTCCGTCAAGCTTTGAAGCTTTTCTGGTGCTTGTTCAATTTTAGTCGAGAAGACCGATTTTAGTCGGGAGTCTGCACTGCGAACCACACTATCACCAGCTAAAGGTCCTGCTTGCCCCGTGCGAGGGTCGACACCCGATAACTCTTTAGATACTTGATAAAACTGGTTATAGGCGTTGACGAACTGCTCTATGTCTTCACGAACACTGTTGCGGTCGTATTCAATATCAATTTCAGTAGGCTGCTGATTTCGGTCAGTTTTACCTTTTAGGGTCAAATCCACACCTTCAATCGCGTTTTCAATTACGTTGTTTTTACTAGATAACTTCGCAACTCCGTCTAGCACAACTAAAGAGTCTTGTGCTGCCTGAACTTCTGTCATACCTGTGTAAGCATCAAAAGAGGCCTGTGCCGCTTTAAGTTGCTCATTAACCGACTCAACTTTTTCAAACAGTTCACGTTCTTCTGGTGTCAGTTTTGCACGCGCAATCGCTTTGGCTTCTTCAGGCGTCATATTACCGTTTTGTACGGCAGCTCGGATATCCGCTTTCTCTTGCGCTAATTGACGTTCAAGTTTTTCCTGCGCTTCTTTTGGCGTCACGTAAGAATCAACTAAGGTTCCTGATGCGGTATTTGTCCAGCCCGGAACGTCTTTTGATTTATCTATCGCTTTATCATCAAGCTCAGGTTCTGGCTCATAATAAGAATCCAGCAAAGTACCCGAAGCTGTTTCAGTCCAACCTGGAATACGTTCTTCAGGTTTTAAGTACTTATTAACGTCCGTTCCTGCTTTGGCTGCCGCTTTAACGGCCGAATCAGACAACTCGGCACCATCAGCATCAACGCCATTATTGTCTTTTGCTACTTTCTGAACTTGAGCGGCAACCGATTCGTCAATTTCTCTGGCGGCATTACCGATTTTTTCTGCCACTTTAGCGGCAATCTTTTGCTGCTCTGGTGTTAAAGGGGCAATCAGTTGCTGCGCAGAAGCACGCGCTTTTTCAAGATCTTTAACGCGGTCTTCTAACGTTTTGTATTCAAGAGACTTGAGAGGATCACCCGCTTGCGCTTGTGCAGCAATGGTGACTCGATTTTCTTCACCAGAAAGGTTCGACGCAACGATTAATCGAGGCCCATCAACGTCGTTGATTACCGAAGCTCGTACACCGGGGTTACTCTTTTCACCGTTGATGCTACGAACAATATCGATAAGTTTAGATTGGGGTTTTACTTCTATGTTGAAGCTTTTCTTGCCAAGTGAAATTTGCAGCTTACCAGGACCAAACTTTGCGTCTTGAGGAAGTACATCAGACGCAATTTTATGGCTCTGAGCAAGCTGCAACACATCTACTGAGTATTTACCAGCGATGGCATCAGTGGTTGCTGTCGCGACGACGGATCTCTCATCAGAGGTGTCCACAGAACGAACTGCGAACGCCTTTTCCTGACGAAAATTCGCCATCAGATTTTTCATCGTATCCAGCGACTCTCTGAGCCGGCCATAGGCACTAATACTGGTATCAATACCAACGCGCTCGTTGTCAATTCGTTGCTGTTTTGGAACACGCTCCGAATTAACAATTTTGCTGACCATTGAATTTATATCAAAGCCAGTGTTCATCCCCATTGGGCCTAAACTCATTCAACCACCTCAAAAATATATTTACACCTTAGCCGACAATAAGCCCGATTTATGGTCCTGTTGTCGGGAAAGACGTCGTAATACTTCAAGCATTTCTTCTTCAGGAATTTGGCGGATAATGTCACCCGTTGAGGCTTCATACACCGTTACTACGTCCCGACCGGATTCCTCATCAATTCTGAAAGATAAGCCTTTGTTGATAGATTTAACGAAATCGCTAACTTGTTCTACCATTCTAGCTCGCCGTTCTTCATTCAGCTTCTCTCGTTCACGAGAACGTTCAATTGCTGCGTCGACCGACTCTTGCTTAGTCTTCTCCAGTCGTTGTGAGATGTGCTCATAAATCTTATCTGAGCGCTCTACCGGTCGTTCCTCCCTTTTCGCAGTAGAAATGTTACTTACGTTTTCATTTTCTGAAGCAAATTTGATGCCACTTTGTGAGCCGAAAGGCTGGACGTTCGATGTGTGTAATGGTACTTCCATAACAATCTCCCTTCCACCTTAGAGGTAACTTTATCCAACTGTGCTACCTATAAAGCTCAGTTAGCTTTATCAGTTAACCCAATAAGCTAAGAGCCGCAGATGGTGACTGCTTCGCTTGAGCCAACACAGACGTACTCGCTTGTTGCAGAATTTGCGACTTCGTCATTGCAGTGGTTTCGCGAGCGTAATCCGTATCTCTGATACGGCTACGAGATGCATTCACGTTCTCATTGATGTTCTCTAGGTTGCTGATTGCATGACCAAAACGGTTTTGGAATGCACCTAGTGAAGCACGTTGGCTATCTACAGCTTTAAGAGCACCGTCGATCACCGCAATCGCTTCTTGAGAACCACCTACTGTTGATACGTCAATATCTTTTACAGTAAGATCTTCGCCTTGACCAAAGCCAATCTCAGCACCAAGATCACCACCGATTGTGACATCACCTTGCACTTTTTGAGTTGCTGCGAAAAGTTGTAGCTTACCGCCTTCGCCAACTGACGCTTTAATGTCGTCGTTTTGGCCGTTGATGTAAGTAGCAACTTCTTCTAAGTCATCACCTGCTTTTGCAGAAATGGTAACTTCACGAGCTTCGCCCTGTTTGTCGGTGTAGTTCAGTGTTAGATCTTTCGCTTCGCCAACTTTCCAATCCGCTCCTTTACCTTCTTGGGCACGGTAAGCTTTACCACCCATATCAGTGGTATCCGAGCGCATGTTGCTCATGGATAAAGCAACAGCTTCACCTGAGTCAGCACCGATTTGGAAAGATTTATTACCGAAAGAGCCATTCAGTAGTTTGTTGCCACCAAACGATGTGGTTTCCGCAATACGGTTCAATTCGTCATTAAGTGCAGACACTTCTTCTTGAATCGCTAAACGCTCAGAACGTGAGTTCGAACCGTTAGAAGATTGCAATGAAAGGTCACGCATACGTTGAAGGATGTTGGTCGTTTCATTCATTGCACCTTCAGCAGTTTGTGCAATAGAGATACCATCGTTCGCATTTCTCACCGCCATGTCTAAGCCACGGCTTTGAGAAGTTAAACGGTTTGAAATTTGTAGACCTGCTGCATCATCTTTCGCGCTGTTAATTCGGTAACCCGAAGACAAACGCTCCATAGATTTTTGCGTGCCGTCCGCTGCATTGTTCAAATATCGCTGAGCAGTCATCCCCGCGACATTCGTGTTCACACTTATTGCCATATTGATCTCCTTAGGCAGATTGTTGACGTGCCTTCGAGTCTCTCACCTCTCTCCGGCACACCTCATTTCTCTCGTATTCTGTAACGGCGAAGAATTAACAACCTTTAGAGAAAAAATATTACTTTTTTGCAAAATAATTGAACATTTGAAGAATTAATAAGCAAATCAATATATTAATCGCAAAAAAAAATCCAGCCGAAGCTGGATTTTTTCATCTGGAAGCGGATTAACCTAGTAGGCTAAGCGCTGCGTTTGGAGCTTGTTTAGCTTGCGCCAACACTGTGCTTGATGCTTGAGAAAGAATTTGCGACTTAGTTAGTGCAGTTGTTTCTTTCGCGAAGTCAGTGTCTTTGATACGGCTCTTAGAAGCATTCACGTTTTCGTTAATGTTGTCTAAGTTGCTGATTGCGTGGTTGAAACGGTTTTGGAAAGCACCTAGTTCTGCACGGTGGCTATCTACAAATTTCAACGCTGAGTCGATGATAGCAACAGATTCTTGAGCACCACCTACTGTTGTTACGTCGATAGCATTAACTGTTACCGCTTTACCTTCACCGCCAATACCTAACTCACCAGCTAGTGAGCCACCAAATGATACCTGGCCTTGAACGTTATCTGTACCAGCGAATACTTGTAGCTTGCCATCTTCGCTTACTGAAGCTTTCACTTGGTCAGTTTGACCATTAATGTAAGTCGCTAGCTCTTCGATATCATCACCAGTTTTTGCTGAGATACTGATAGTTTGCTCTTGACCAGCTTTGTCAGTGAAAGACATGGTTAGGTCGTTTGCACCTGATTGCACACCCCAGTTTTTATCTTTACTTTCAGTTGCTTGGTAGCTAATACCACCCATCTTAGCGTTATCGCTGCGCATGTTGTTTAGGCTTAACATTACCGCTTCACCAGAGTCAGCACCGATTTGGAATGACTTAGTTGCGAATGTGCCGTTTAGTAGCTTGTTACCACCGAAAGATGTTGTCTCTGCGATACGGTTTAGTTCGTCGTTAAGTGCAGATACTTCTTCTTGAATCGCTACGCGCTCAGACTTAGAGTTTGAACCGTTAGTTGATTGTAGTGACAAGTCACGCATACGTTGCAGAATGTTGGTCGTTTCATTCATCGCACCTTCAGCAGTTTGAGCAATCGAAATACCATCATTCGCGTTGCGCACTGCTACGTCTAAGCCACGGCTTTGAACGTTCAAACGGTTAGAGATTTGAAGACCAGCTGCATCATCTTTTGCGCTGTTGATTTTTGAACCAGACGATAGACGCTCCATTGACGTTTGTTGTGCGCTAGTTGCGCCGTTTAGGTAACGTTGAGCTGTCATTGCTGATACGTTTGTATTTACATTCACTGCCATGGTGATTTCTCCAATTGATTTTCCGGTAGTTCAGGTTTCCGACGTCTCGGAAAACCAAGTAGTTCTCTCAAAGTTACTTTCTATAACGGCTCCTATTCAGGAACCTTTAGAAAATTTTTTCGATTTTTTAAAAAAAACTTCGTTTGGTGTATTAAACGTGACGAAAGCATTAAAAGTTTTAAAAAGTCGATTTTTTTATTAAAGGTTTACAGCTCAGCGTCGATAAACCTTGATTTTCTTTTTACCAAGCGCGTTTTTCTTTTTTAACCAAGTAAAGATAAAGCCAAATTTGGCTGTTTCTTAGCTTGAGCCAAAATAGAGGTACTCACTTGTTGAAGAATTTGCTGCTTAATCATTTGCGTCGTTTCTTTCGCATAGTCAGCGTCTTTAATACGACTATTAGAAGCGGCCAAGTTTTCGTGCACGTTATCCAGATTGTTGATCGCGTGCGAAAAACGGTTTTGTAATGCGCCCAACTCAGCACGGTGACTGTCTACATATTGCAGCGCAGTATCTAACACCGACACAGCACGTTGTGCACCACCAGCGGAACGGATATCCAGGTCATTCACAGATTCATAGCCTTTGAGATCCATTTGAAGCTCTTCGGCTAAGCTGCCACTGAATGACAAGGTTCCGGAAGTCTCTTTACCCGCTATAAAGATCTGTAGTTGACCATCTTCATTGACGGATGCTGATAGTTCATCAGTTTGTCCGTTTATGTAAGTAGCCAGCTCTTCAACATCATCACCTTCTTTGGCGTGAATATTGATTGAAGACTCTTTGCCACTCGCATCCACATACTGAATCATCAGTTGGTTATTGCCTTTTGATACCTGCCATTGTTCATCTAGCGAGCGACGACCGACATAGCTGAATCCGCCCATATCGATACTGTCTGAACGCATGTTCTTCAGTGACAGCTGAACCGCCTCTCCAGAGCTTGCGCCTATCTGGAAAGAAGATTGTCCAAAAGTGCCATTGAGCAATTTTCGCCCACCAAAAGAGGTAGTTTCAGCAATTCGGTTCAATTCATCATTCAAAGCCGCCATTTCTTCCTGCAAAGCAATTCTTTCTGCTTTACTGTTGGAACCATTAGCTGACTGAAGTGATAAATCTCGCATGCGTTGCAGCAAGTTGGTACTTTCCTGCATCGCCCCTTCCGCGGTTTGCATGATGGACACACCGTCATTGGCATTACGCACAGCGACATCTAGTCCGCGCATCTGAGTTTCTAAGCGATTCGATATTTGCAGACCTGCCGCATCATCTTTAGCACTGTTAATCTTCTTACCTGAAGACAATCGTTCTAAAGATTGATTAAGCATTTCTGTAGCTGAGTTCAAATGGCGTTGAGCCACAAGAGCAGAGACATTTGTGTTTACCGTTATCGCCATACAGACGCAATCACCTACTTCTGGTTAATTCTGTTAGCTATATCGGTGGCGTGCAGATTTTCTTTAGTAAGAGTTTTATTTAAAACGAAAAGCCGGACATTCAGTCCGGCTTTCATCTATATGATTATTTTCTGTTTATCGTGCTATGCCTTTACAGTAAGGCTCGCTAGCATCTCTTGAGAAGGCGCAAAGAAGTAAGCGCCAGTCACAGCGTGAGTAAAGCGAAGCAGTTGGTCTGTTTTACCATCTGTTACACCATACATACTTTCTAACATCACTTTCATGTTGTGCAGAGTGTGGCAGTAAGAGATAAACAGCAGGCCATGTTCACCACTAGCGGTACCATACGGTAAGCTGTGACGAACTATCTTCAAACCTTTACCTTCTTCTTTAATATCAACACGACCTACGTGAGAAGCAGCAGGAACATCATCCAGTTCAATTGAATCCGGTTTTGTACGGCCAACTACTTTTTCTTGAGCAGAGATGTTTAAACGGTTCCAAGCAGGAAGATCATGCACAAAGCGTTGTAGTAATACATAGCTACCACCTGCGAACTCACCATTCTGAATCAGTGCAACCTCTTGACGTTTATCATCTTTAGGGTTTTCTGTTCCATCGATGAATCCTGTCATATCACGAGCATCTAGGTAGCGGAAACCGTAAGTCTCATCCACGACAGTCACATCTTCAGCCGTTTCGGCTAAGAATGTACGCAAAACGTAAAACAGCAAATCGTGACGAGTTGAATGGCAGTGAATCAGTACATCAACATCTGTACTAGGTGCTACAACTTTACCTTCACCCAGCGGTTGAAAATCGATTAGCTCTTCAGGCATCGCTACATCAAGCTTTTGCCAAAAAGCTTTAGTAAAAGAAACGGATACCGTTAAAGCTGCCCCCGGTTGATTCGCATTAATATCCGCAATATGTGCTGGCAACGCTTGAAGCTGCTGTAAAACATGAGCGTGGTTTTGACGAATTTTCAAAAGGCTATAGAGTGCAAATGGACCTGCTTCAGGCAGAATTGCAGTCTGTGACATTGACATAAAAAATCCTCACTATTCATTTATGCTCATTGGCTATGGACTGAGTGTAATTAAAAACTATTTCTTTATGTTGACCGTGATCATGAGTTCACGACGATCATGTGCGATACAAAACAGGGACTTGAAAGCAATCTCTGACACTGCGGCTGTTATAAACATACAGAGCAAACCACAATAAAAGCAACATACTCAAGGCAGATATCCAGTTAAAAGAGCCGTTCTGAAGATAAACGTGATATCCGGTTTGAACAAATTGTGCAAGTGTCGTTAACAACGTCACCTCTCTGCCCCATTTAGCGCTTAATATCGCCCAGCGCCTGTCAGGATGCCTTAACCCGACCAACCACATCATTGCAATACTCGGTACGCCCATCGCTAAACCCAAATACAGCATCGAGTGATCAGGATAAATCAAACCTAGAATTTTCGGCCCACTGTCGCGACTGGCTCCAGCCATCACAAATACAATCCAAGCTTTCGACAAGAAAAACCAGCCTAGCCATAACCATTTAGGAGCCTTAAGAAAGCCGTTAGCATCGTATTGTTCTATTGAATAACGCACAGTGTTCCATCTGAATTTACTACTTTTGTTACACAACCACTTTAACCGAATGGTTTCAAATAGCTATACGTAATCTCTGATTGAAGCGGTAGATATGATAAACAGAATGTAAGAAAAAGACTCAAGTCCCTTCCTGACCAAACATCAAAGACGTCCTGTTGACTATCAAGCACAACACCATGGCAGATAGAGAAATTAAACGGCAGAGTTGATCTAGAGCCCTTCATCAAATATGTCAGTTCGTGATAGGGTTTAGCCCTATTCACTACCAAGATTAGATTCTGCATTTATGAATAAGAAAATCGTTCCTTCGGAACAAACTCAACAAGACGCATTGGCGGTCGCTAGAGCAATTCAAAAACCGGGACAAACAAAAGAACAGACCAAGTTGATTGCTCAGGGAATAGAGAAAGGCATCGCGCTGTACAAAAAACAGCAAAAAGAGAAAAGCCGCCAAGCAGACAGAGCGCGCAAGAAAGCGTTAAAGACAAAGCAAACCAGTGCAGAAACTCAAGAGAGCGAAGAGTTTAATGAACTCGACGCAACAACAAGCACATCAAGCTTTTTACCTTGGATTTTACTGGGCTTAAGCTGGGCAGGCTTTATTGCGTATTGGTTTGTTCAAAACCAACAATAAGGAAAAAAGCCAGCAAAGCTGGCTTTAAAATCCTAAGCTCGCCGCAATGTCATTTTTGCGGTCAAAAACCCATTGGCTATCAAATGGTCCCCAGTCTGATAATTGGTAGTAACCATCGTTATGACGTCTACCATCCTGAACAAACATGAGTTCGATACCAATTCCCGGAAGCGCTTTAATCACGTCCTGAATAGTACGACGTGGCCATCCCGTTTTCTCAATAAGTTTAGGCACATTTGGCCGCTCAAGGCTTTCCACTAACAAGGCTAAATACAGACGCCTAGCAAAAACAGGACTCAATTCCATTGATACCTCCTAATCAATACAGGACTCATTATTTCTTTTTTGCCTCGAAACGTGTTGCGTTTGATCAATAACTTTTCAATACCATGCAAATCAGAGCGTATTTTCTCGTCACGAACCCTTTTGTCACGAGGCTGGCTTCCTGCTAGGATTTGGCAAACAACGATAATTCAGCCTATACCCACCAGCTTGGCGTTGTAACACTCGTGGTTGCAGGTTCAGCTAGTGGGGAGAGAAAGGAAAAGTATTAATGACTATTATGTATGGCATCCCTAACTGCGACACAATCAAGAAGGCGCGTAAGTGGCTTGAAGCAGAAGGTGTCGAATACCAGTTTCATGATTATAAAAAACAAGGGATCGACGCTGAACTCGTGAAAGAGTTTTGCCTATCGCTTGGTTGGGAAAATGTGTTAAATAAACGCGGCACAACCTATCGTCAACTTAGCCAAGAGCAGAAAGACACGTTGAATGAAACCAACGCTATCGCTTTGTTGGTTGAGCAGCCTTCAATGATTAAGCGTCCGATTGTGCGCCATAATGACAAACTAGAACTCGGCTTCAGCACTGCGAACTACGCGGCTCTTTTTGGTCAATAATTTTACTTAATAAACCGTTTCTTTTTTTAACAAGGATTTCAAGGATGACAGATAGCCCTGTTTTGGCTCTCGCAAAAGATTTAATCAGCCGCCAATCGGTAACCCCAATTGACGCAGGTTGCCAAGATTTAATGATTCAACGCTTAAAAGCGCTCGGTTTTGAAATCGAATCTATGGTGTTTGAAGATACAACCAACTTCTGGGCTCGCAAAGGCACTGAAGCACCACTGTTTACCTTCGCAGGGCATACTGACGTCGTTCCAGCCGGTAAGCTGGAGCAATGGCATACTCCACCATTTGAACCAACCATTATCGACGATCATCTGCATGGGCGTGGCGCTGCAGATATGAAAGGTTCACTGGCTTGTATGATTGTTGCTGTTGAACGCTTTCTTGCTGAAAACCCGAACCACAAAGGTTCAATCGGCTTTCTAATTACCTCTGACGAAGAAGGCCCGTTCATCAATGGCACAACCCGTGTTGTTGATACCTTAATGGAACGTAACGAACTGATTGATATGTGTATTGTGGGCGAACCTTCAAGCACATTAAAAGTGGGCGATGTGGTAAAAAATGGCCGTCGAGGCTCAATTACTGGTGACATCACCATCAAAGGCACACAAGGTCATGTGGCTTACCCACACCTAGCAAATAACCCAGTACATCAGTCACTTCCGGCTCTGGCTGAACTGGCAACCATGAAATGGGATGACGGCAACGAATACTTCCCGCCAACCAGCTTCCAAATTCCAAACGTGCATGCTGGAACTGGTGCATCGAATGTTATTCCCGGTGAGTTTAATGTTCAGTTCAACCTGCGTTTCAGTACCGAGTTAACCGCTGACGAGATTAAACGTCGCGTTCATTCAACTTTGGATGCTCACGGTTTGGATTACGACCTGCACTGGACACTGAATGGTCTGCCATTCTTAACAGATACCGGTGAACTGCTTGATGCCGTGGTTAAAGCGGTGAAAGAAGTGAATCGTCAAGAACCACAGTTACTGACAACGGGTGGTACATCTGATGGTCGTTTCATTGCTCAAATGGGCGCACAAGTAGTGGAGTTGGGGCCTGTGAATGCCACCATCCACAAAGTGAACGAATGTGTCAGCATCCATGATCTTGAACTGTTGACCGATATGTATCAGAAAACGCTGGAAAATCTTCTAGCGTAATGGAGAACTGATTCACGTGATAATGACCGCTGAGCAATTAACAGGTAAAACTGAATCCCATTTAACGGAAGTGCTGGTAGGACAGAAGTATTTTCTCGTCCATCCTGATGTTAAAGATGATTTGCTGTCACTCAAAGAGGCAGCAGATAAAAAAGGTTTTAACTTCAATATTGCCAGCGGTTTTCGTTCCTTTGAACGTCAACTGGCGATCTGGAATCGAAAAATGTCAGGCGAAGCTGCGCTCCTTGATGAGAACAGCCAAATCATTGAGTCGCAAAATCTGAGTGATGAGCAAAAAATCGCGGCGATTTTACGTTGGTCTGCGCTACCGGGTGCAAGTCGTCATCACTGGGGAACCGATTTTGATGTCTTTGACAGGAATACCATCCCAAGTGAAGGTGGTTTGAAACTGGAACCTTGGGAGTATTTACAAGACCACCAGCAACCTTTTTACCTCTGGTTACAAGCGCATTTAGCTGAGTTTGGATTTTTCTTTCCTTATCAGGAAAATAGCTCAGGTGTCGCTTTTGAGCCATGGCACATTAGCCACAAAAAAACGGCTCAGATGTGTTTGCAACAACTCACATTAGATCAATTGTCTGCACAACTGGATTCTGCGCCCATTTTAGGTAAAGAGTGCGTGCGCCAAGGGCTTGCAAAGATCTACAATCAATACATCACTAACATCAGCACTCGCTAACGGCAATCAGCATGATAGAGTTTCTTTTTAACCCGTGGGTCATCTCAATCGTCATCGTCAGTGTGGTGATCGGTAATATTGCTGCATTGAAATACACAGCGAATATGAAATACGGTCAACAGAAGAAGAAAAGCGATTTAGATAAACTCAATGAGCTTGATAAGCAACAACACCAAGACGACAACCAGCACAAACAATAAAGGACGCAAAAGCGTCCTTTATTTCATCAAGCGTGTACTCAGCGTTATTTCTTATCAATTACCGCTGCGAGTACTGGAACCATATCTTTCAACAAGGCTTCTTCAACAGGTTTACCTGATGAATCGGTCACGTTGATCGAAGTACGGTTACCCAAATCACCAAATAGGAAGGTGTAAGTTCCCGATTTTAGCGCAATAGGTTTGACGCCAATCTCTTGCCAGAACTCATCATCCGGTGACGCATATTTCGCTTTTACAGTACCTTGAGACTGACTACGTTCTTCAATCGTAAAGCCCATATGAGGCAGAATGTTTGGCAAACGAGGCCAAAGTACGTCGTAAGAAGAACGAGCAATAATCACAGGTAGACCACTACGGTCTGCGCCCATTGAAATTGGAATCTGTTTGACCAGTTCTTGTGCTTTTCTCGCTGCTTCTTCACGAGCGTCAAGATCATAACGAGTCGTCACTAAGTTCGTCATCAATGCGTTGTAACGCTCTTTATTGGTGGTTGAAACTGGCATCTGCTTGCCATCTTCACGCCAATCAATCAGTGATACTTTAAAGCCGTAGCGATTATTGTCTTCGACACGAGTCACTTCGTAACGAGCGCCTAACTCGACGTCTTCATCTTCTGCGACCCAAGAAACCCAATCGGTTTCAATTCTGTCATGAGTTTGAGAGAGGATATTGATTTTGCGCTCAGCGATCACTTTTAAGACCGTATCCCAAACTTTATCCACTTCATCCTTACGAACCATCCATAGTGAAACTTCACCTTTTTGGCGTTCTGCTCGAGCACCGGGGATCAGTTCCAGAACTTGTTGCGGTGGACGAATATCAACGGTTTGGCCTACACCGCCATGATAGTTCCCCTGCGGGATCTCAAAATTCGGGTAAAACTCTGGAGTCGCTCCCTCTGGTAGCTGCCACTCGCTGAAGCTTTTCGTCTCTAGGTAGGTAAAATCATCTTTGGCTTGACGGCGATGTGTCGAATTTGAACAAGCACTTAAAACCAAAACAGCTAGTGAACTAATAACTAGCTGACGCGTAAACTTCATTGAAACTCCTAAAATGCACCGAGGTGTAAAAACACCTCGGCATTGTATGGAAAGCGCCTTAAAAAATACAGGCTTCAGTCATTGCTTGGGCAACAACTGGTTGAGCTTGTTCAGAAAGAGGTGTTAAAGGTAGACGTAGATCACCAAAAGAAATCAAACCCAGTTTGTGAGCGGCCCATTTCACCGGAATCGGGCTTGATTCGACGAATAAATTTTTATGCAAAGGCATCAAACGTTGGTTAATGGCTTCTGCTTCTTCAAACTTACCTTCAAGCGCAAGGTGCGTCATGTTCGCCATATCTGCGGCTGCAATGTTGTTCGTTACTGAAATAACGCCTTTACCACCCAGTTTAATAAACTCTAAACCTGTCGCATCATCACCGCTAAGCAGAATGAAATCATCCCCACAAAGCTCACGATGCAGTGCTACACGGCTTAAATCACCTGTCGCATCTTTAATCGCAACAATGTTGTCTAACTTTGATAGTCGAGCCACTGTCTCAGGTTTCAAATCAACTGCCGTACGACCAGGTACGTTGTACAGAATGATTGGCACTTCTGTCTGTTCAGAAATGGCTTTGTAATGCTGGTACAAACCTTCTTGTGTCGGCTTGTTGTAGTATGGAGTCACACTTAGAACGCCAGCGATACCAGTATTGTTTAGTAGTCGACTGAAGGTAATGGATTCGTGAGTCGCATTTGCTCCAGTACCCGCAATCACTGGAATACGGCCATTGGAATACTCAACAATCTTCTCTACAACTTTGACATGCTCTTCGATGGTCAGTGTGGATGATTCACCTGTCGTGCCTACGGCAACGATAGCATCGGTACCAGCGTCAACATGGTAGTCAACAAGCTTCTTCAGACTTACAAAGTCGACTTCGCCATCTTGGGTAAAAGGTGTAATTAACGCTACGATACTTCCTGAAAACATGTCTATCTCCATAAATAAATGCTTTCTGCATGGTACTGCATGGGAGTTGAAAAACACAAGAGGCTAAGAATGCCTAAATGCTCCTTAAGAGTGAATATTTATCACATGTTGGAGCTTTCCCCCACTCAATCTCTTATTGGCTATTGTATATAAGCAATCCTTCCACTTGTTAGAGGTCGGTCATATTTAATTAGCCGCTATATCGAGTGCTTGTCTCTATACTTAATTTATGGAGTGGTTATCCCAAAAATGAGCAGTCAACTCAGAGGCAGAGCGTGTGTTTTCGCCTGATAAGTATAGATAACGATGTAACCTAAGCGCCTCAATTGCAATAACAGAGTTGTCACCTTAATTAACAAAGGAAAGTAACCACATCATTGGGGTTAATTAATGAAAAGTTGTGCTAACATGCCAGAAAATAACAAAGCGAAATATCAATATGACTCAACATCTTGTGATCACCGCAGTAGGAACTGACCGCCCAGGTATCTGTAACCAAGTTGCGAAATTAGTAACGCAATCAGGCTGTAATATCGTAGACAGCCGAATTGCCTTATTTGGAAAGGAATTCACATTGATCATGCTGTTATCCGGCAATGCCAACAGCATTACCAGAGTAGAGACAACGCTGCCACTGCTCGGGCAAGAACAAGATTTGATCACTATCATGAAGCGAACGTCACCACATGATCACCAATCCAACGATTATATTGTTGAAGTCTATGTGGAATCTGATGACCGCCTTGGTTTAACGGAACAGTTCACTCAGTTCTTTGCAGACCGTAATATTGGTATGGCGTCACTAAGTGCACAAACCATCAGTAAAGATAAGCTTCAGCGTAGCAAAGACCAATTCCATATCGCCATTACCGCTCACGTAGATTCGGAATATAACCTGATGCAGCTTCAAGAAGAATTTGAAGCGCTATGCTCCGGTCTTGATGTACAAGGTTCGCTTAATTTTATAAAAAGCAGTCAATAAGGAAGAACAATGAACACTTTAAAAGCAGGCGCGCCAGCTCCGGCGTTTTCACTATTAGACCAAGATGGTAATCAAGTTACCCTATCTGACTTTGCTGGCAAAAAAATTCTGTTTTATTTTTACCCAAAAGCCATGACACCGGGTTGTACCGTTCAGGCGCAAGGCTTACGTGATGTGAATGCTGAGCTTGAAGCCATGAATGTAGTGGTACTAGGCGTGAGTATCGACCCTGTTGCTCGCCTTGGTAAGTTCATCGCCCGCGACAACCTTAACTTCACCTTATTGTCAGATGAAGATCATCAAGTTGCTGAACAGTTCGGAGTTTGGGGAACCAAGAAATTTATGGGCAAAGTTTATGATGGCTTGCACCGCATAAGCTTCCTGATTGACGAAAACGGTATCATTGAACACGTATTCGACAAGTTCAAAACCAAAGATCACCACGAAGTCGTTCTGAACTATCTAAAAGAAAAACAGGCTTAACTCGCACTGTTTAGAAAACACATTGTGATAAAAGAAAGGCCAGCGAAAGCTGGCCTTTTTGTTCAATATATCAAGATAGATTAGACGATGAATTTACCAAGAATCGCATCTTGTTCACGCACATTTTCTGTCTGAACTTGCATTGCGATATTGGCTTCTTCAGCCGACTCTGAAACCTGTGTCGACAAGTCTTTAATCTTCACAGTGTTGTTATTGATTTCCTCAGCAACAAGGCTCTGCTCTTCTGCGGCTGAAGCGATTTGCATGTTCATGTCGCTGATATGCTGAATCGCACCATGAATTTTCTGCAATGCCGCGTCCGCTAACTGAGCTTTGCTCACCGCTTCCACAGCCGTTGCTTTACTTTCATGCATAGCGACAGATACTGAGTTCGCCCCTGATTGAAGCTGTTCGATCATACTGCGAATTTCAGTAGTCGATTGTTGTGTACGTTGCGCCAGAGTTCGAACCTCATCGGCCACCACGGCAAAGCCTCGACCAGAATCACCCGCACGGGCCGCTTCTATGGCAGCGTTCAGTGCAAGTAAGTTGGTTTGATCTGCAATATCGTTGATAACTTTTAGAATCGTTTCAATGTTGGCAGTTGCAGATTCCAGACCTTGAACTTCTTCTACAGCTTGTTCAATTCTGGCAGAAAGCATATCAATGGAAGACGTGGTATCCCCCACCACTTTCGAACCTTCTTTAGTCGCATCATCTGCATCTTTCGCCGCTGAAGCTGCACCTTGAGCATTGTTGGCCACTTCCATCGCGGTTGCCGCCATTTCATTCATTGCAGTAGCAAGTTGTTCAAGCTCATAGAGCTGAGAGCGCATCGCTTCTGAAGAAGAGTGCACGCTGCCCATGGTCTGTTCAGCACCACGTTTGATCTCTTCGCCGATCGCTTTGGATTGCTTGATTTGGTTTTGCAGTGTTTCCGTAAACGTATTGAAGTCTACTGCCAACTCTGCAAACTCTTTATCCGTGTCAGTGCTTAAACGCTTAGTTAAATCCCCCTGACCAGACGCCACATCTTTAATCGCATGATTAAGCGTATTAAGCGGACGCATCAAGAATTTAATCAGAACAGTCAAAATGATAATACTTAGAATCACACCGATAATGGTGTAGATAATCGCGCTATTTCTTAGGTTATCAACCGTTGCGAACGCTTTTTCATTATCAATCAGAGCACCGACAAACCAGTTTTGACTCGGCAAATAGGTCAAACTAAGAAGAAAGCTCTTCCCTTCTATATCGACATTTTGAGAGCCTTCTTTGATATCAATTTTAGGCAAATAGGTGGAAATATTTTGACCGTTATTTTCAACATTTGGGTGAGCGACAGTCATACCATCGGAGGTAATAATGAACAGCTTACCTGCGTCAAATAGGTTAATTTTATTCACCATTTCAGCGAGCCCGTTTAGCTTCAGGTCATAGAACATGGCGCCAGTGAACTTACCTTGATTGTAAACCGGTGTTGCAATAGATATGATCATTTGCTTTGTAGAGACGTCTACATAAGGCTCAGTAACGGTTAACTTACCGTCTCGTTTGGCATCGACATACCAAGGGCGTTTACGCGGGTCATAACTGCTGTCAGGTTCCCAGCCGTCATCGTTTTCAACCACTTTACCGTCAACATCGTAACCAAAACCCACCGCAAGAAAACTGCTCTTGAGTTTATTGGTTTCCAACACATCTTTCACATAATCACGATTTTCGGGATCTAACTGAAGAATATCTGTGGTTGACTGAGCTAAAGCTTTTTTGCTCTCCATTTCAGAAGTTACTGTATCGGCAACTCCTTCGGCCATTCCTTTGATGCTACCACCAATTAAATTCGATACTTCCTTTCGAACAGTGCTTACCTGCTGAATAGATAGCAAAGATGCCGTTACCAGCAACAATATCGATGATGCGGCCACAATCTTTTGACTAAATCTCATACGTCCCTCATTGCACACTTGTGGTTATGTTATGTTCATCAATTTATCGACAAGAAAAATGAGAACTTAAGCAATTTCTTTATTAGTTATATGTATTGCAACCGACGCATGTTTAATACTAATCTCAAATAGTAAAAAAGCCCAAAAATATTCAACTTTTGGGCTTAATAAAATCTCAGAGTAACGAATTCGTTATTCAGTTTTGGCTGGAGGCTGTTCTTCGCTGCTAGGAAGCGCATTCCACACGGCTTTTACCAAGGTAGCGAGTGGTATTGCAAAAAATACTCCCCAGAATCCCCACAAACCACCAAACACTAAAACCGCAACTATGATGGCGACAGGGTGTAAGTTTACCGCTTCAGAAAACAGAACCGGCACTAACACGTTACCATCCAAAGCTTGAATGATGGCGTAAGCAATCAGCAGATAATAGAACTGCGAGGTCAATTCCCACTGGAACAAGCCAACAATCGCAATTGGCACCGTCACAGCCGCGGCACCTATGTATGGAATTAATACAGAGAAACCAACAGCCACAGAAAGCAACACAGAGTAACGCAAATCTAAAATAGCGAAGGTTACGTAACTCACCGTACCTACGATAATGATCTCCAGTACCTTACCGCGAATATAGTTAGAAATTTGTTGGTTCATTTCCACCCATACTTTATTCGCCAGATTACGGTTACGCGGCATTATGCCACTCGCCATTTTGAGCATTTCGCGTTTATCTTTGAGCAGAAAGAACACCAACAGTGGTACTAGAATCAGGTAAACACCCAAAGTAGCAAGGCTGACTAACGAAGCCAGAGAACCTTTTACTAAAGACTCACCCATACCAATCGCTTTGTCCTTGGCGTTATTCATAATTGATTCAACAATCTGTAAATTCGCCAGTTCTGGATAACGTTCAGGTAGTGTCGCAATCAGCTTTTGCAGACCGTTATACATCTTCGGTATGTCTGCTACTAAGTTAGCAACCTGATCCCAGATGGTAGGAACCAAGCCAAATAAAGCTAAAAACATCACACCGACAAAAAGCAAGATAACGAGAATAACCGCTAAGGTGCGTGGCACTTTCCAGCGGCAAAGTTGAGCAACCGGCCACTCAAGCAAATAAGCCAAAACAATAGCAACAAGCAATGGAGCTATCAGATGTCCGAAAAAGTAGATGGTGATGAAACCGAAGAAAAGAATCGCAACCAGACTTACGGCGTGCGGGTCAGAGAAACGCCGTTGATACCAACGACTAACCATTTCGAACATGTAACGATGTCTCCTTTACAACTATGAGTGAGTTATATCCATCACATTTAACGCTTTGGCAAAGATAATCCTGCTTAAGCAGATAGCTTTCTATATCTTTGAATGAGCTCGAATCACTAATGAGGATGGTTACCGAATCACCAGCTTCAAGCTGGGCAGTGTGACGTTTAGCAAGTAATAATGCCATTGGACATCGCTGTTGACGTAAATCGAGAATATTCGGTTCCATTCTTCGGCTCAATCCTTAATATATGACAGACATTGTATCGGCTTTTCCACTATGCGCCACTCTTAATATCCTAAGTTGTAGAGTCACTAAGTATTCGTTATTTATATCTCGGATTAACGCATAATACGTTGCAGATAACAGAACAGTCATAGCAACTTAAGACTGAACGATGGAAACCATTTCAAGCGGACAATGTCCTAATGGAAAATGATATTGGAGTATCAACAAAGAACATGAAGTTAAAACGTACTCGTTCATTCGTTTGCCTATGTATATCAACGGCGTTATGTGCGCCTTCGCTGTCTTACGCGAATAATATAGAGCTTCCTGACATTGGTACCGTTGCGGGTTCAACTCTGACCATAGACCAAGAGCTAATCTATGGTGACGCTTATATGCGAATGCTAAGAAGCAGCAAACCTATTGTGAATGACCCTGTGATTAACGAATACATTGACACACTTGGTCACAAATTAGTTGCGAATGCGGACGATGTAAAAACACCGTTTACTTTCTTCATGATCCGAGATCGCAATATCAACGCATTCGCCTTTTTCGGTGGTTATGTCGCACTTCACTCTGGCTTGTTTCTTCACGCTCAGTCAGAAAGTGAATTAGCTTCCGTTATTGCTCACGAAATTGCCCACGTAACCCAACGACATCTTGCACGCAGCATGGAAGATCAGGCTCGTCGTTCTCCTGCAACAATGGCTGCATTAGCAGGTTCATTGCTACTTGCAATCGCAGCGCCGGAAGCTGGTATTGCGGCCATTACCGCTACTACAGCGGGTAACATGCAAAGCCAGATTAACTACACCCGCAGTAACGAAAAAGAAGCGGACCGTTTTGGTATCTCTACCTTAGCGAAAGCCGGCTTTGATGTAAGAGCAATGCCACGATTCTTCGGTCGCTTAGCGGATGAGTATCGCTACGCAAGCACGCCGCCACCGATGCTCTTAACTCACCCGTTACCGGAAGACCGTATTACAGACAGCCGAGAGCGCGCTCAAAGTTTTCCAACTGTTAATCTAAAGCCTGACCTCGATTATCATTTGACCCGTGCCCGCATTGTGGCCCGCTATGCAGGCATTGATGGTGAAGCCGCTTTAGATTGGTTTAATAGAACGCAAAAGAAAACCACCGTACCCGCTCTTGATGCTTCTTTTGAATATGGCAAAGCTTTGGTGTATCTCGATACAAAACAGCACGACAAAGCCGAAGCGATTCTCAACAAGCTGTTAAAAGCAGATGCCAATAATCGTTTCTATCTCGATGCAATGACAGACCTTTACATCGCAACCGACCGTCTCAATGACGCACAGAGTTTGTTAGAAACCGCGTTAAAACAAACACCGAATAATGCGGTATTGATGGTGAACTACGCTAACGTGTTACTCAAACAACAGAAATTTAGCGAATCGATTCGCGTGCTGCAGCGTTATACCCACGATAATCCAAACGATACCAACGGCTGGCATTTGCTATCAGAAGCCAACAGTCGCAATGGCAATCAGGCGGAAGATTTGGCGGCTCAAGCCGAAGTCCTAGCATTACGAGCCAACTGGAACAAAGCCATTCAGCTGTATACACAAGCCAGCCAACTCGCCAAACTAGGCAGTCTAGAACAAGCGCGATACGACGCTCGTATTGATCAACTAATGATTCAAAGAGAACGCTTCTTATCGCTTCAATAATAAAAAGAGAAAGTAAGGAAAAACTATGTCTGTCGTGATTTATCACAATCCGAAATGCTCAAAAAGTCGCGAAACACTGGCTTTATTGGAACAAAACAGTGTTCAGCCAGAAGTCGTCAAGTATCTTGAAGCGCCACTCAGTGTTGAACTGTTAAAATCACTTTACGCGCAATTAGGCGTAGCATCTGTGCGTGACATGATGCGTACCAAAGAAGACATCTACAAAGAACTTTCTCTAGGTGATGCCAGCGTTTCTGACGACCAACTGTTCGCTGCAATGGTGGAAAATCCGAAGCTGATTGAACGTCCAATCGTCGTTGCGAATGGTAAGGCTCGCTTAGGTCGTCCACCAGAACAGGTTCTAGAAATCTTATGATGACCAATGTGGTTGTACTCTATTACAGCCGGCACGGTAGTACTCAGTCATTGGCAAGGCAGATCGCTAGGGGTGTTAACAGCATCCCTGATTGTGAAGCGATTCTGAGAACAGTTCCGGAGATCAGCAGTAATGAAACCAATGCTGAAGATCCATATATCACTTTAGATGAGCTGAAAAACTGCGACGGTTTGGCTTTGGGTAGCCCTGCATGGTTTGGCAACATGGCCGCACCTTTGAAACACTTTTGGGACCAAACTACACCTTTGTGGCTAAACGGCGATTTGATAGATAAACCCGCTTGTGTGTTTACCTCATCATCCACCTTACATGGCGGTCAAGAGAGTACACAACAAACCATGATGTTGCCTCTGCTTCATCACGGCATGGTTATTATGGGCATCCCCTACTCTGAGCCGAAATTGCATACATCCGTGTCAGGTGGCACCCCCTACGGTGCTAGCCACGTATCGCAGATGAACAGCAAACTCTCTGAAGATGAAAGCGAACTTGCACGTCAACTCGGAAAACGTCTTGCTAAGTTAGCGCGACAACTAAAAGATGCATCGAATTAAGGACCGTCTTTGTTAAAAAGACGAGTCTCATTAAAGGAACGACCATGAGTGTTGAAATGACCTCAAAAACCAAACAGTTTCGCTGGTTAGCACTGACGAGTAACCTCGCTTTGATTGTTTGGATAGCTTTATGGCAACTGGATTTATCACCACATCCACACCTTAATCCATTGGCGTTAACGGTAGCGTGGCTGATTCCGCTGCTACTGCCTCTACCAGGTATCTTAGCGGGTAAACCTTATACCCACGCTTGGGCCAACTTTATTCTGATGCTGTATTTCTTACATGCATTCACCATTTTGTATGTCGATGATGGCGAACGCTGGCTGGCAGCAGTTGAACTGTTCCTCACTTTCTCAGCATTTATGGGCAACGTGTTGTACGCAAGACATCGTGGAAAAGAGTTAGGGCTGAAATTGACCAAACTTTCTGTCGTTGAAAAACAAGAGAAACAACGATTCGACCAAGAGTAACAAAGACTTTAAAGAGCAAAAAGAAAGCCCCTGTGTGATGAGCAACAGGGGCTTTCTGATATTTTTGTGTCTATCTTGTCTTTCGATACTTAATCGAATACTTAGTCGGACAACTTAATCTAACCAAGTAAAACGCAGAGTTTTCAACATAGGAACTGGCTCAGTCACGACCGACATTTCACCTTGTTGAGTTGATGAACCACTATCAACAGAGTTCACAACCGCAGGCTCAGTGGTTCCAAGCGCTGGATCTTGCGGCTCTTGAACTGGGCTTCCGTCTTCAACTGACGGTTCAACAGGTAAAGGTTGCGAAACTTCTTGCTCTGGAGCCTTCTTAACTTGAGCAATTCGTAGCACTTCTTGTTCGAAATCCTCTTCTGTCGCCAGCAAGTGAACATTGAATACCACTTCTTGACCTTGAATTTTAAGAATATCGAGTGAAGCCACTGAGCTTAACGCTTTTAAGCGTTTTTCTAATGAGAAAAAATCTTCGGCATTTTTAATAGAATCAAATGATGCTAGAACGGTTTGTGAAGACTCAGAACCAATTAGTACGGAGTTTTTCTTTGCATAGTAGTCACTGATTTGATCGATCATGTCTGCCGCTGCTGTGCTTCCAGACGCTCTTCCTGTCATTGGCGCTTTCTGTGACTGAAGCATGTTGTAAGCATTTTGATCATACAGTGTCCAACGCAAATCGTTGCCTTGCGCTTTAACGACTAAGACTGCATCTGTTGGGTAACGGTCGCTTGCCAAGCTGATAGGTTTAATGAAACCACCCCAAAGATCAGAAATCTCTAACCCTGTAATGTCGTCAAAATCACCAACCGGAACCGTAATAGGCAACCCTCTCGCCAAGGATTCCTCTTTTAACTGTTTTAGAATCTTAGAGTCAGAATGTTCCCAACTGATCACACGTTCGTATGGGGTCTCTTCCACCAGCCAAACGAGAAGGTTAGCGCGGTTTTCCGGCCAGAAAGGTAACTGAGCTTGAGTGATCAAAGAACGGATTTGCGGTGCGCTGAACTGCATCGTTATCGTAGAAACATCGTTTGTCTGACCATAACTAAACTGGTTTAGATATTGGTTATATTTACTTAGCGCCTTTTGAATCACTTCATTGTTTGCGGCATCTTTATCGCCCGTAGCACGAACAATAACGTTTTGCATCCCCTGCGATCGAGCTTTGGCATCTGCATCATTTTGTGTCTGATCAATAACGACTTCTGTTTCGTACAGATTTACCGTGGTAAGTGCAGAAGCTGAAAGAGAGGTTAATCCCATCAGCAAAAAAGCTAAATAGCGCATATTGTTCCTACGTTCTAAGTTTCTGAAAGTTGATGATAAGCAACTATCGTTTATGGGGCAAGGTGAGTGCTCACCACTGGTAACAAAAGTTTCCAAACTTTTACTTTGGCTCGCCGAATGTAAATGACAAAAGTGACAAAAATTGATCTAGTTTAAATGGCAAACGTTTGCAAAAGTGATAGAATCCCGCGAATTTTGTTTAGCTACAGGGAAAATACCATGAAAAATGCCATTTTGGGCACTCAGATGCTGTTTGTTGCATTTGGGGCGTTAGTGCTAGTTCCGCTGCTGACGGGACTCGATCCTAACGTTGCTTTATTCGGTGCTGGTGCCGGCACATTACTCTTCCAAATTATTACCCGTCGTTCTGTTCCTATCTTCCTCGCTTCTTCTTTTGCCTTTATTGCTCCTATCATGTTTGGTGTTCAAACATGGGGTATTCCTGCAACTATGGGTGGCTTAGTCGCAGCAGGTGCTGTTTACATTGTTCTTGGCAGCTTCATTAAACTTCGCGGTGTAGAGTTCATCCACAAAATTCTTCCACCAGTGGTAGTTGGTCCAGTAATTATGGTTATCGGTCTTGGTCTAGCACCAGCAGCGGTTAACATGGCGTTAGGTAAGAGTGGTGATGGCGCATTCCAACTGGTTGACGGTGATGCTTCTCTTTGGATTTCTTGTGTCTCTCTATTAGTGACCATCGTCGCTAGCGTATTTGCTAAAGGTTACTTTAAGTTAATCCCAATCGTGTGCGGCATTATTGCGGGTTACGCTCTGTCTCTATTCTTTGGCGTTGTAGACTTCACTCCTGTTCGTGAAGCGGCTTGGTTCGCAATGCCTAATTTCACTTTCCCAGAGTTCAACATCAACGCAATTCTATTCATGATCCCTGTTGCAATCGCTCCTGCGGTAGAGCACGTAGGTGACATGCTGGCAATTTCGAACGTAACGGGCAAAGACTATATTAAGAAGCCGGGTCTACACCGCACTATCGCGGGTGACGGAGCGGCTACCATGCTTGCTGCATTCTTAGGTGCTCCACCAAACACGACTTATTCAGAAGTGACTGGCGCAGTAATGCTTACTAAAGCATTCAACCCAGTGATCATGACTTGGGCTGCCATCACAGCGATCGTACTTGCTCTTGTCGGTAAACTCGGCGCTCTACTACAAACTATCCCTGTACCTGTAATGGGCGGCATCATGATTCTTCTGTTCGGTTCTATTGCAACAGTGGGTCTAAACACGCTAATCAAAAACCACGTTGACCTACACAAATCACGCAACCTAGTGATTGTGGCAGTAACACTGGTATTTGGTATTGGCGGTATGGCTTTCGGCGTGGGTGACTTCAGCCTACAAGGCGTAAGCTTGTGTGGTATCGTTGCTATCCTACTAAACCTTCTTCTACCAAAAGATTTGGGCGAAAACCACGTTGTGGATAATGCTCAAATGGAAGAAGAAGCACAAAATTCTTAATAGAGAACAAATCATCTCTAGTAAAACGGCCTCAATAGAGGCCGTTTTTATTTCTACAGACTATTTATGCTTCAAGGCACAAATCGACAAACTGCGCCCGCGTTAATGTCGCTAAATCTTGCGGTGCTAGCTCAATCTCCAATCCTCTCTTCCCTGCACTCACACACATGCTTGCCAGCTCAGTGGCACTGTGGTGAATGAAAGTCGGTAGCGCTTTTTTTTGTCCTAAAGGACTGATTCCGCCAACCACATATCCGGTTGTTTTCTGCGCGATGTCTGGATTAGCCATATCTGCTTTTTTGGCTTTTGCTGCTTTAGCAGCCAATTTGAGATTCAGTTTTTGGTCTACGGGAATAATTGCCACAGCGAGGTTTTTCTCTTCACCATTGAGGCAAAAAAGTAACGTTTTGAACACGGTTTTCGGGTCTTGGCCTAACGCTTCTGCCGCTTCTAAACCGTAGCTGGCGTTGTTGGGATCGTGTTCATATTGGTGAATGGTGTGAGGGACTTTTTTCTTCTTCGCTAACTGAATTGCTGGGGTCATTCTATTTCCTTACCACAATCTAACCTTTATTCCTCTGGTGGCTTAGCTTATCTCTTCTCGTTTCAATTTACATTAACAAAAAAAATAAGCGGTGTTTTCACACCGCTTATTCCTTAGCAAATGAATCAACTTATTGATTATTTATAAACAATTTCACCAGAAGGCGCGTATTCGTTTACGTCAATTGGGCTGTTCGCTTCTAGGTAGTCTTTAAGAACTTCAGCATCCACGAAACCAGTGTTTACGAAACCTTTACGGTCTGTAATCTTAGGATAGCCGTCACCACCAGCCGCGTTGAAACTTGGCACTGTGAAGCGATAAGTATCGTCTAGGCGAAGCTGTTTGCCACCGATAAACACGTTTGATACTTGACCGTCTTGCACGTGCATTGAGATACCAGCAAATTGCGCATACGCTCCTGAATCGACAGGTTTAGTCGCAACAACATTTAGGTAATCAAGCACTTCCTGACCGCTCATATCGATGTAAGTCAGGATGTTTGCAAATGGTTGTACTTTTAGCACATCTTTATACGTGATATCGCCTGCTGCGATAGAGTCACGAACACCACCTGAGTTCATAACAGAGAAGTCTGCTTTTGCACGTTGCATATGCGCTGTAGCAATCAAGCGACCTAAGTTAGTTTGTTGGAAACGAACCACGTTACGGTCACCTTCCAACTTACCATTAGACTCAGCAACTTTTGCACCTAGCTGTGCTTGGCCTTTCTCTTGGTAAGGACGTAAGAACTCCAGCATTTCTTTGTTTTCTGGAATTTCAGTCGTTGCGATGACACGTTTGCTTTCACCGTTAACTTTCACTTTCTTCTTCAGGTTTACTGGAATCAAGTCATAGCTAACCATGTTCAGTTCACCGTTACGGAACTCGTAATCAGCGCGACCAACATATTTACCCCATTCAAACGCTTGAACGATATAAGTGCCGTTTTGCATGTCTGGTTTACACTCGTCGCCAGGCGCGAATTTACCATTCACTACGTTCGGGCCTTCCATACACACAGGCTCTTGAGAGTGACCACCTACGATCATATCCAAATCACCTTCATTCAAGTAACGAGCAAGTGCAACGTCACCCGGTGCGTTAATACCGTGTTCACCGTTTTGGTAGTGGCCCATATGAGTTACTGCGATGATCAGATCTGGATGCTCAGTCTTTTTCAGCTCAGCGATAACTTTCTTCGCTTCTTCTTTAGGGTCACGGAAATCAATGCCGCCAATGTACTCTGGGTTACCAATTTTCGCTGTATCTTCTGTTGTTAAACCGATGACAGCGATCTTGATACCTTGCTTATCAAACATTTGGTAAGGCTGGAACAAACGCTTGCCAGTAGCCTTGTCGTAAATGTTTGCAGAAAGCATTGGGAAATCCGCCCACTCGCGCTGCTTGAACAGCACTTCTAACGGGTTATCGAACTCGTGGTTACCTAATGCCATAGCATCGTAACCAATCTTGGTCATACCTTTGAAATCAGGCTCAGCGTCTTGCAGGTCTGACTCAGGAACACCCGTGTTGATGTCACCACCAGAAAGTAGCAACAAGCTGCCGCCTTCTGCTTCAACTTGAGCACGAATATCGTCGATTAAAGTCTTACGAGCGGCCATGCCGTACTCGCCATATTGGTTTTGCCAAAAACGACCGTGGTGGTCATTGGTGTGAAGCACCGTCAGTTTGTACGTTTTATCTGCTTCCCACTCGTGAGCAGGTTGAGTCGC
Source organism: Vibrio plantisponsor (assembly GCF_013041605.1). Classification (GTDB taxonomy): domain Bacteria; phylum Pseudomonadota; class Gammaproteobacteria; order Enterobacterales; family Vibrionaceae; genus Vibrio; species Vibrio plantisponsor. The sequence goes on from NZ_JABEQC010000005.1 coordinate 295,130, forward strand.
ACAGCCTGCCAATGACGCTAAAATAGCGGTACTTAAAACCGTTTTAAGAATAAAGCCTTGTTTCATTGTCATACCTTTGAGCTGATGAATTCCACTACTAATAATTTTTAAGCCTAGATCAATCTGTTTTCTGTTGAGTTCACTTGCGATTGACCTTTAAAAATAGATCTAACCTTAAAATAACCTCGCACAAGTGACAGAGTTATTTCATATTTATGTCTAATAGATCACAACAGAAACGTCAAAAAATTTAGTCACTTAATTGGCTAAATAGTAAAACTAGTTGATTGAAGCCATTTTTTTTACTTTTTCTTCATTTAGTAAGATGAATTTGTGAATGAAATCGTTTGCTCAACGATTTAGTCACTGTCTGGCAGGCATAAAAAAGCCACCCGAAGGTGGCTTTTTTTACACGAAAATTCATTGCATTAGCGAATATCGATATGCTGGAAACTCTTCACTAAATCGTCCAGAGCTTTCATCTGTGCCAAGAATGGCTCAAGCTTATCAAGTGGTAATGCGGAAGGACCATCACAACGTGCTTTTTCTGGGTTTGGATGCGCTTCAATAAACAGACCTGCAATACCTGTTGCTAAGCCAGCTTTAGCCAGTTCAACCGTTTGCTCACGACGACCGCCAGAAGCAGCGCCAGATGGGTCACGCATTTGTAGCGAGTGAGTCACGTCGAAGATGATTGGGCTGCCGTTTGACACTTTTTTCATCACGCCGAAGCCAAGCATATCAACCACTAAGTTATCGTAACCATGGCAAGAGCCACGCTCACATAGAATAATTTTCTCGTTGCCACACTCAGCGAACTTCTCAACGATGTTGCCTACTTGGCCTGGGCTCATGAACTGAGGTTTCTTCACGTTGATTACCGCACCCGTTTTTGCCATTGCTTCAACAAGGTCAGTTTGACGAGCAAGGAACGCTGGAAGCTGAATCACGTCAACCACGTCAGCAACAGGCTGAGCTTGCGCTTCTGTGTGTACGTCAGTGATAATTTTCACACCAAACGTATCTTTCAGTTCTTGGAAAATTTTCATTCCTTCTTCAAGACCTGGGCCACGGTAAGAATGCACAGAGCTGCGGTTTGCTTTATCAAACGAAGCCTTGAACACATATGGGATACCCAGCTTGTCTGTCACGTTTACGTAGTGCTCACAGATTTGCATTGCCAAATCGCGAGATTCCAGCACATTCATGCCTGCAAACAAGGTGAACGGTTTGTCGTTTGCGACAGGGATATCGCCAACGTGAACGATTTTTTGTTCCATGTTTTGTCTCTTCATTGATTAATGCAAGGTCACAGTACTATGACTGAGTGCATGCATTTGAGTTTTTAATAATTCTGCTGCTGGATCATCAGGGCAATTATCAATAAAGAACTGATAATCAGACATTGCTACCTGATGACAATCTAATTGCTGATAAATATAGCCTCTATCACGGATTTCGTATGGGTCATCCGGAACAAAAGTCAGGGCTAAATCGGTACATCTCAGTGCAAGAGTGTATCTCTCTTCACGCAATAAGGCACTTTTTAGCAAGGCAAGCCAACGACCAATGATCGTCGGATGATCGGTCACTTTGAGATCCTCAGCTTTCAATTTAGCCAGAGGGCCTTTCATACCAATCAACCACGCTTGTAACGTATGGTTTGAGACATACTCACCCGTAAATGGGTTCAAGTAATGATTGGTTTCGTCTGGCCAGTTCACCTGCAATAAAAATTGCGTCGGAAAGGTAATGCCTTGCAGTGGAAAACCAAGTTTACGGCCGAAGTAGAGAAGCAACGCGCCTAAGCTCACAGGAACGCCTTTGCGTCTCTCTAATACTTTGTCGATAAAAGCATTGTCGGAGTCATAATACGCTTCACGATCGCCGATGAATCCCCACTCTTTATAAAACAAGTGTAAGAATGCATCGAAACGCTCTTTCGGTTCTGCTTTATCCGCTAATCTGACTTCAGCTTCGTTTAGTAGACGGCTTAACTCTTGCTCAGCCCATTCTACTTGAGTTTCTGGATCAATGGATTTATTGAGGATTAATGCACCCTCAACCAGTTCCATCTCATCAAAATCTTCATCAAATAAGTCAAGCATTTAACTACTCTTTATTCGCTAACTGGGATTATTCTGACTAGGTTAGTGATTAGCCGAAAAATACAGGTACTTTTGTTACTGCAACTTTACCAGCCATGCCTAACCAACCTAATGCACCGAAAAATGCAAAGGTACGCAGTAAGTTATTACGCGCTAACTTAAGGGTGAAGAAACCCAGAGCGATATAAGCCAGGACACAGGTCAGTTTTTCTGTCATCCAAGGTGCGGCTGCAGTAAATGGGATGAAACCAGTAATAAAAATTAAACCGACGCCAGATAACAACAAGAAGGTATCAACAACGTGTGGTGTGATTTTCAGAAATTTATTCTGCAGATGCTTTGAGTTCATCATCAGTAATACATAGCGAACTGACAGCAACAGAGCACTGATCGCAATCGTCAGCATATGGAAATGTTTTAAACCTTCGTACATCTTTATCCTCTTTACGCCTGATATGACTTTTTATTCGATATCGTTTTTATTTGATATTAGTTTCTATGCGATATTGGCCTAAGGTAACACGATCATTACCAGCATAATCCTTTTGTGTTTCAACATTGCTATAGCCGAAGGCTTGCAAAATCTCTCTTACTGCCGCGCCTTGGTCGTAACCATGTTCAAACAGTAACCAACCTTCATTTAACAGATAATCACGAGCATTCTCGCTGATGGTCTTTATATCCGCTAACCCGTTGTCTTGAGCGACCAATGCACTTTTCGGTTCAAAACGCACATCGCCAAGGGTTAAATGAGGATCGTTTTCTTCAATATATGGCGGGTTTGAAACCACTAAAGCAAACTTTGTACCCACTGGTACAGGGGTAAACCAGCTTCCGTTCCAAAACGACGCATTGGTAATGCCTAATCGTGCGGCATTGTCGCTTGCGAGCTGCCAAGCTTCTTCTCGTAAATCAATGCCAAACACTTTACGTTGTGGCAGTTCAGAAGCCAGAGCCAACGCTATCGCGCCTGTTCCCGTTCCCAAATCCAAGATATCACCATCGATAAGCTGAGCTTTATCTAACGCCAGTTCCACCAACCTTTCGGTATCGGGTCTTGGAATCAAAGTCGAAGGCGACACTTTAAGTGGCAGTGACCAAAACTCGCGTTCACCAATGATATAGGCAACTGGCTCACCCGCTTTTCTGCGTTCAATCAGTGCGTCGAATTGGTTCTGCTGCTGGGTATCGAGAGATTTATCTGGCCATGTGAGAAGGTAGGAACGTGGCTTGTCTAGTACATGGCAAAGTAGCACGTTAGCGTCGAGAGACGGCGAATCACTGCCGCTCTCGATCAATTGCTCTGCTGCCGCTTTTAATGCGGCCTCAATGGTCAGCAACATTGATTAGTTGTGCTCTGAAAGTGCAGCTAACTGATCCGCTTGATGCTCTTGTAGTACTGGGTCGATCAGCGCTTGTAGATCGCCTTCCATCACTTCACTTAAACGGTAAACTGTTAAGTTAATACGGTGATCAGATACGCGGCCTTGTGGATAGTTGTAAGTACGGATACGGTCACTGCGATCACCAGAACCTAATAGGTTGCGACGTGTATCTGACACTTCTGCCGCACGCTTAGCGAGTTCAGCCTGAGCAATACGAGCGGCAAGTACCGCCATCGCTTTTGCTTTGTTCTTATGCTGTGAACGCTCGTCCTGACACTCTACTACGGTACCTGTTGGTAAGTGAGTAATACGGATTGCTGAATCCGTGGTGTTAACGTGCTGACCACCTGCGCCCGAAGAACGGAATGTATCGATTTTCAGATCGCTGGCTTTAATTTCCGGAATTTCTGCTTCTGGTACTTCAGCCATTACTGCTACCGTACAGGCAGAAGTATGAACACGACCTTGTGATTCCGTTGCTGGAACACGTTGTACACGGTGACCGCCTGATTCAAACTTCAGTACACCGTATGCGCCATCGCCGTTCACTTTCGCGATCATCTCTTTATAACCACCGTGTTCTGCTTCGTTTGAAGACATCACTTCAATGCGCCAGCCTCTTTTCTCTGCATAACGGCTGTACATACGGAATAGGTCGCCTGCGAAGATACCCGCTTCATCACCACCTGCGCCTGCACGAATTTCCAGGAAGCAGTTACGGTCGTCGTTTGGATCTTTTGGCAGCAGAAGAATTTGCAGCTCGTCAGTTAGACGCTCGATTGCCGCTTTTGCTTCTTTCATCTCTTCCTGAGCCATTTCACGCATTTCAGCGTCATCTTCTTTGGTCATCTCTTCAGCTGCAGCCAAATCTTCTTGAGCTTGCTGATAAGCTTGGAAACACTTAGTGATCTCTTCAAGCTGAGAGTACTCTTTTGACAGAGCACGGAATTTATCTTGATCACCAATAACCGCAGGGTCACCCAGCAGGTGTTGAACCTCTTCATAACGTTCAACAAGAGATTCAAGCTTCACTAAAATCGACGAGTTCATAATTTCTTCTTTAAATTCAGAGTTACAGATTACTGTGAGTCTTCAAGACCCAAGCTTTGTCTGATAATGGCAAGTTTTGCCGGTTCACCTAACTCCGCAGCGCTTTGCATCGCTCGGGTTGGGTTATGAATAAGTTTGTTGGTGAGCTTGTTACTCAGCTCCACCAATAGTTTTTCTGGGTCTCCGCCCGCCGCTAAAGCCTGTAAGCTTTTTGATAGCAATTCTTCGCGGATATCGTTGGCTGCTTTACGGTAGTCACGAATACTATCAACCGCTTGCAGTGAGCGCATCCAGCTCATGAAAGCCGCGCTTTCTTCGCTGACGATCGCTTCAGCCTGAATCGCTTCTACTTTGCGCTGCTCAATGTTGCTATCCACGATAGATTGCAAATCATCGACCGAATACAGATAAGCATCATTAAGATCACCTACTTGTGATTCGATATCACGTGGTACGGCAATATCCACAAACAGCATTGGCTGATGACGGCGTTTTTTCAGAGCGCTTTCTACCATCCCCTTGCCTATTATAGGTAAAGGACTGGCTGTTGAGCTGATAACGATATCGGCAAAATGCAGGTGATCCGGTATTTCGTTCAATGCAATCACTTCTGCATTGAACTCTTCCGCCAAACTCATTGCTCGCTCACGGGTTCGGTTAGCCACAATAATACGTTTACAGTTGTGGCCCGCCAGATGTTTTGCCACCAGTTCAATGGTTTCACCCGCACCGACAAGCAGCACAGTCGCATCCGACAGCGATTCGAAAATGTGTTTTGCCAGAGTACAAGCAGCGTAAGCCACCGACACGGCACTACCACCAATTTCAGTTTCTGTACGAACACGTTTAGCGACAGAGAATGCTTTCTGGAACCATTTATCGAGCGATGAATCAACGGCGTTGTTTTTACGAGAGTCCGCGTACGCTTGTTTTACCTGCCCAAGAATCTGCGGTTCACCCAATACCAGTGAATCCAGACCACAAGAGACTCGCATTAGATGACGAATCGCTGCTTGGTCTTCATGAACATAGAGGCTAGGTTTCAAATCTTCAGGGCTGACGTTGTGAAACTGGGTCAACCATTCGATCAGTTTGTTCTTACTTGATGATTTAACATCACAATAAATTTCAGTACGGTTACACGTCGAAAGAATGACACTTCCGTTCACGTGTGAGTCAGCAGACAACTGGCCAAGCGCCTCAGATAATTTCTCTGGGCCGAAAGCCACTTTTTCTCGTAACTCAACCGAAGCCGTATTGTGATTGATACCAATAGCAAGCAAGGACATCTATCGAGGATTCTCTGGTAAGAAATGAATTAGGGGCAGAATTTTACTTTATGCCCCTTGTGATTGAAAGAGCAACGAGGATTTGTTTTCCCGACTTCGTGATATCAATGATATAGTAATGCCAGTTTCACTCACTTTGCAGGACAAATAACGAGCAATTATGATGATTAAGCCGCGTATTCTCCTCTCCTTGAGCTTTTTGCTGATTCTGTTTGGCTGTAGTTCAACACCAGAACCTATCGTTGATGTAGAGTGGCAAGCCCACCAACAAAAACTACAACAGATTCAAACATATCAAGTTATCGGCAAGATCGGCTATATCTCACCAGAGCAGCGTGAAACCTTAAACTTTCAATGGCAAAAGTCACCGAACAAGAGCCAGCTTCGTTTGACCAATTTTCTCGGTCAGACCGTCTTAAGCCTATCTATGGATGCCAAAGGTGCCACCGTAGAAACCTATGACGACCAAAAATTCAACGCAGCCAATGGCCAAATATTAATTTACCAGCTTACTGGGCTGGATATCCCAATCGACGATCTTCAGGACTGGGTGCTGGGGCTACCAACAAAAGCCGATTATTTTAAGCTAAATGAAAACAACACATTAGCTTCTCTGGACAAGACTTCTGGTCGACAAAACTGGCATGTCGATTACACTCGATATAAAGAATTTAGTTGGCAAAACGGCAACATTCCTTTGCCGGATAGAATGCAGCTAACTCAGCAACAAACGTCAATAAAACTTGTTATCTCTAAATGGATACTGACCCCATGATTTTTGGCAAAACGGTTTGGCCATCCCCTGCAAAGTTAAATCTATTTCTCTACATCACAGGCCGTCGTGATAACGGCTATCACGAGTTACAAACTCTGTTTCAATTTCTCAATTATGGTGATGACCTCAGTATCACCGCTAATGAAAGCGGTAAGATCACCCTCACTCCAGAACTGGAAAGCGTCAAAACTGAAGACAACCTGATTTGGAAAGCGGCAACTGCATTACAACAGAGAACGAGTTGTAACTTGGGTGCGGAGATTGAGTTAAACAAGATCCTGCCAATGGGTGGAGGTATCGGTGGTGGCTCTTCAAATGCCGCGACCGTGTTAGTCGCCTTAAATTTTCTTTGGCAAACCAACCTCAGCGATGACGAACTTGCAGAAATAGGCTTAGCTTTGGGCGCCGATGTACCCGTATTTATTCGTGGTTTTGCCGCTTTTGCAGAAGGTGTAGGCGAAGAGCTAACGCCTGTTGAAGCACAAGAAAAATGGTATTTAGTGGTTCGACCGAATGTCAGCATCGCGACCAAAGATATTTTTTGTCATCCTGACTTGACCAGAAATACGCCAAAACGAGAGCTGTTCACGCTTCTTGACACTCAATACGAAAACGATTGCGAAAAAATTGTCCGAATGCTGTATCCAGAGGTTGATAAGCAACTTTCTTGGCTGCTACAATACGCGCCGTCAAGATTGACCGGTACAGGATCGTGCGTTTTTGCTGAATTTTCAAACGAAAACGACGCAAAAAATGTTCTGTCCGAACTCCCTGACACCGTCTCAGCGTTTATCGCCCAAGGGCGAAATGTTTCTCCGCTTAAAGAGACACTGGCTAGATACAAATCAGCCAACCCCAATCTATTTAAAAACTGGACGCAACCCCGAGGTTTCCACCGTGCCTGATATGAAGCTATTTGCTGGTAATGCCACACCCGAACTAGCACAACGTATTGCTGAACGTCTATACATTTCTCTAGGAGATGCTACTGTTTCTCGTTTCTCTGATGGAGAAGTTGCAGTACAAATCAATGAAAATGTTCGTGGTAGCGACGTATTTATCATCCAATCAACTTGTAAACCAACCAACGACAACCTAATGGAACTCGTTGTAATGATTGATGCTATGCGTCGTGCTTCAGCAGGCCGTATTACTGCTGTTATTCCTTATTTTGGTTACGCTCGTCAAGACCGCCGTGTGCGTTCTGCTCGTGTGCCAATCACTGCAAAAGTTGTTGCAGACTTCCTTTCTAACGTTGGTGTTGACCGCGTTCTTACTATCGACCTGCACGCAGAACAAATTCAAGGTTTCTTCGATGTACCAGTAGACAACATCTTCGGTACTCCAGTACTTCTTGAAGATATGAAAGCTCGTGGTCTAGAAGATCCAGTGGTTGTTTCTCCTGACCTAGGAGGTGTTGTACGTGCACGTGCAACAGCTAAAGCACTAGGTGATATCGATATCGCAATCGTCGACAAACGTCGTCCACGCGCTAACGTTTCTGAAGTAATGAACCTAATTGGTGATGTAGAAGGTCGTGACTGTGTGATTGTAGACGATATGATCGATACAGGTGGCACACTATGTAAAGCAGCAGAAGCTCTGAAAAACCGTGGTGCGAAGCGTGTATTCGCTTACGCTACTCACGCAGTATTCTCTGGCAACGCAGCGAAAAACATTAAGAACTCTGTTCTTGACCAAGTTATCATCACTGACTCAATTACTCTGTCTAAAGAAATGGCAGCAACCGGTAAAGTGACTCAGTTGACTCTGTCTACCATGCTAGCAGAAGCGATTCGCCGTATTAGCAACGAAGAATCTATCTCAGCAATGTTCAACTAAGCGTTGATATTGACTGTTAAAAAAGCGTCTTCTAAACAAGGCGCTTTTTTTATTCCTTTCTCTCGGTGATAAACCAATCTCCCCCGATACCAGCTATGAGTTAAAAGCTATTCACTTGCCGTACTTCAAACAGAAACGGCAAATTAACCTTGTCAGAATACGCTAACTAAATAGTCAAAAGGAGCGAAAGATACAACTTGCTCATCCTCTCAGAAACGCTTAAAGAACCGAATCCCTTTGAGCCTCGCGCCAAAGGGATTTTTTGTGCTATCATACCGCGCTTTTTCGTTTCCTAAGGGATCCTAGCTTTGAGTCAACCTATTAAATTACTTGTCGGTCTGGCGAATCCTGGCCCGGAATATTCTAGAACTCGACACAATGCCGGTGCATGGGTCGTAGAAGAACTGGCTCGTATTCACAATATTACGTTGAAAAATGAGCCGAAATACTTCGGTCTGACTGGCCGGATTGTGGTCAATGGCGAAGATTTACGTTTGCTGATCCCAACTACTTTTATGAATTTATCCGGTAAAGCAGTTGCAGCTCTTGCAAAGTTCTACCAAATTCAACCTGAAGAGATCATGGTGGCACATGATGAACTTGATCTCCCTCCGGGTGTTGCTAAGTTCAAAAAAGGCGGTGGTCATGGTGGTCACAATGGCTTAAAAGACACCATCAGCAAACTGGGCAACAACAAAGAATTTTACCGTCTGCGGATTGGCATTGGCCATCCTGGACATAAAGATAAAGTCGCAGGCTATGTGTTAGGCAAAGCCCCTGCTAAAGAGCAGGAGCAATTAGATGCAACCGTCGATGAATCGGTTCGTTGCCTCGATATCTTGTTAAAAGATGGTCTAACGAAAGCGCAAAATCGCTTACACACGTTCAAAGCTGAATAAGGTTACAGACATGGGTTTTAAATGTGGCATTGTTGGTCTACCAAACGTTGGTAAATCAACACTTTTCAATGCTCTTACAAAAGCAGGTATCGAAGCGGCTAACTTCCCGTTTTGTACCATCGAACCAAACACTGGTGTTGTACCGGTTCCAGATCTTCGTCTAGATGCACTAGCGAAAATCGTAAATCCTGAGCGTATTCTTCCAACAACAATGGAATTCGTGGATATCGCAGGTCTGGTTGCAGGTGCTTCTCGTGGTGAAGGTCTAGGTAACAAGTTCCTAGCTAACATCCGTGAAACTGACGCGATCGGTCACGTTGTTCGTTGTTTCGAGAACGAAAACATCGTACACGTTGCAGGTAAAGTTTCACCAATCGAAGACATCGAAGTGATCAACTTAGAGTTGGCAATGGCGGACCTTGATTCTTGTGAACGTGCGATTCAACGTAACGCGAAGAAAGCAAAAGGCGGCGACAAAGACGCTAAGTTAGAACTAGTAGCACTTGAAAAATTACTGCCTGTTTTAACTGAAGGTGGCTCAGCTCGTACAGTTGACTTAACTAAAGAAGAACTGGCTGCAATTGGCTACCTAAACTTCTTAACCTTAAAGCCAACCATGTACATTGCTAACGTTGCAGAAGATGGTTTTGAAGATAACCCGTACTTAGATCTCGTACGTGAATTTGCCGCAAAAGAGAATAACGTGGTTGTTCCTGTATGTGCAGCAATTGAATCTGAGCTTTCTGAATTAGAAGACGACGAGCGCGAAGAGTTCCTAGCAGACATGGGTATCGAAGAACCGGGTCTAAACCGCGTGATTCGTGCGGGTTACGAACTACTAGAACTGCACACTTACTTCACGGCAGGTGTTAAAGAAGTTCGCGCTTGGACAATTCCAATTGGTGCAACAGCGCCAAAAGCAGCTGGCAAAATTCACACTGACTTTGAAAAAGGTTTCATTCGCGCTGAAGTTGTCGGTTATGACGATTTTATCCAATTTAACGGTGAAAGCGGTGCGAAAGAAGCAGGTAAATGGCGACTAGAAGGCAAAGATTACATCGTTAAAGATGGCGATGTTGTTCACTTCCGTTTCAACGTTTAATCTGCATCAGACAGAATCGAATAAAAGCCAACCACTCGGTTGGCTTTTTTGTTTTTTTCGACATTTTCAAATAAAAAAATATGAATTTTTGCCGCTATGCAAAAGTAATAAATCTGTTGTTTTGTTAGCACTTTTTGATCACAAACACGCCTCTTTGTTTAAAAAAAAGTCGAACGATGCGTTTCAGGCGATTTATTCAAAAAAACTGTTGACGCTCCGAAAGCAGATCCGCATAATGCGCACCGTTCTCAGCAATAAGGCAACTTAGTTCTGAGAGCAAGAAATAGTAATGGCTACGTAGCTCAGCTGGTTAGAGCACATCACTCATAATGATGGGGTCACAGGTTCGAATCCCGTCGTA